>NZ_JABUXV010000005.1 GCF_014897705.1 Brachybacterium sp. FME24
CAGAACAGACCGATGAATGGGCCGAAGGACGCCGCTACCTCGGCCTCGACGTCCTCGCCCGCTGCCGTCTCACGCTCACCACCAACCCCGCGAACGAGGTGACCACCGAAGCCCTTCCCGCCCTTACCGCCTGACCCCTCTCATCGAAGGACCGCTACACCACTTCCAGGGACTTGACCTGCCTCCGTTCAGCCCCTCCGAAGCACCCGGGCAGAGGAGAACCCCGGCGACATCGCTCCGTGGAACGAGGGGTCATCCGGGGTGTTCGCTGATCATCTTGTCATACTGGGCTTGCCCGCGTCCCGCGCTGCTGGTTCGGCTTGGCCGAGTTGGAGGGGCATACGATCGTCTGGTCGATCAGCTCTTCCCCTCCAGCTCCTGAAGGTCCTCGAGCGCTTCGAACACCCTCTGTGACGTCGAAGGTGCAGCCAAAGCATTGTGCCAGGAGCCGGACCGAGCTGGCTGAGTATTGGATTCTTTGATCGCACCACCGAACCAGGAGATGACCGCGGCATCTGACGAGTCGTCAGGCATTAGCCGTGCACGTTCGACGATCCAGTCTCCGAACAGTCGACGCGCGAGCAGCATGGCCTGGCGCTGACGCCTACGGCCCAGACCCGAGGAGGCTGCAATGACTCGATGGGCGTCGGAGAGATCGTCCATGGCCATCGTCTCCTCGGACCGAAGTCCCTTGGGGCTATCCGAGTCCTGGTGCCGTAGAAGCTGACGCTGGAGGTCTCGCGCAACGGCACTCAACTCCCTGACCGCTTCCTCGCGAGCTTGCGCGCGCATTTGGAGCACTGTGGACTGCGAGACGACCGCCAGACCGAATCCAGTGCTGATGATTGCGCTGATGAGGGCCGAAATGGCCACGGTGCTCCAGTCCATGAGTTGACCATATGCGTCTGTTCGATGAAGAAGACGCGATCTGTGTCATAGGGCTTTCAAGTCGTCGACCTGACTGGGCGGAACCGCGTTGCCCTGAGATGTGTGGCTTGCCGTCATGGTGCCTGATGGGCCACGACGCTGAAGCGGTCGCGGACGGTTCTCGTCATGGAGTGGCTCCTAGGGCCAGGCTCCAGTGCGGCCGGTCCGAAGCGACCACAACAGAGCCGAAGGGTCTCTTAGTCGAAGCCGAGAGGCGGCGCGACGACACAGATGGACCCCGATCTGGAGGCACCCTCGAGGGTCTGCAAGCAGTGCGCTGATTCGGCCGATGTTCCGTCTCCATCGTCAGGTCGTGAGCGGTGGCCATCGCGGTGCCACAAGGTCACCGAGATATTGCCCCGGCACATCGCTGAAATTGCAGTGAAATTGTGCGTAGTTTTGTGCGTAATTTGCGCCAGCCTGGTGAGCGTGTCGCAGAGAAGCTGCAGGTCACGCCCCCGTTCTCGAGTCATTGAGTGGGCATCGGTGGGATAACAACTGGGTGTGGATGCCGCCGTGGGGCATGGAGAAGATCACCGAGGACGGTCGCGAGCAGCTGCGCGCGATCGGCTTCAATCTCTGATCACCCACTGATCAGCGTCCGCGCCGAGCGCGGAACGAACAGGGCCCCGGGAGAGATCCCGGGGTCCTGTCCTTCGTGGCGACGTCTTCTGCGCGTCGTCGCCCTCTGCGGTGACCCGCCTCGGTCGTTGCGGGGCCCTAGCCGATGATCTGCTGCGCGGGGGTGACCTCGAGGCCGTGCGCCTCGCCCGTGCCCGCGTGGGTCAGGACCCCGTCGTGGGTGTGCAGTCCCTTCGCGAGCGCATCGTCGGCCCGCAGCGCCTCGCGCCATCCGCCGTTGGCGATCTTCAGCGCGTAGGGCAGGGTCGCATTGGTCAGTGCTGAGGTCGCCGTGACGGGGACCGAGCCGGGCATGTTCGCGACGCAGTAGAACACCGTGTCATGCACGGCGAAGGTCGGATCGTCGTGCGTGGTGGGGTGGGAGTTCTCGAAGCATCCGCCCTGGTCGATCGCGACGTCCACCAGCACGGATCCCGGCTTCATCGTCGCGACCATCTCGTCGGTCACGAGCTTGGGGGCCTTCTTGCCGGGAATCAGCACCGAGCCGATCACCACGTCGGCCTCGCGGATCTTCTCGGCGAGGTCGAGGGTGGTGGAGTACCGGGTGAGGATGCCCCCGTGGTGCATGGTCGCGATCTGTCCCAGACGGGAGACGTTCAGATCCATGACCGTGACGTCCGCATGCAGCCCGTGGGCCATCATGGCCGCCTGCTCACCGACCACGCCGCCGCCGATGATCAGCACGTCGGCCTCGTCGGTGCCGGGCACCCCACCCATCAGCATGCCGGCTCCGCCGAGCGGTGACATCAGGTGGTAGGCCGCGACCTGGGTCGCCAGCCGCCCGGCGATCATGCTCATCGGGGCCAGCAGCGGCAGCGTGCGATCCGGCAGCTGCACGGTCTCGTAGGCGATCGAGGTCACCCCGGAGGACAGCAGGGCCTGCGTGAGGGCCTGGTCCGCTGCGAGGTGGAGGTAGGTCAGCAGCACCTGACCGCGGCGCATCCTGCCGAACTCGACGTCCAGCGGCTCCTTGACCTTGACGATCATCTCGGCCTGTTCCCAGACCTCGTCGGCCGTGGCGAGGATGATCCCTCCCGCGGCCCGGTAGTCGTCGTCGGTGATGCGGGCACCGAGGCCCGCTCCGGTCTCGACCACGACCTCGTGGCCGCGGACGGCGAGCTCATGGACCCCGGCGGCGGTCAATCCCACCCGGTTCTCGTTGTTCTTGATCTCCCGCGGCACTCCGATGCGCATGCCGAAGCCTCCTTGCGTCGTCGCCTGGCCGCCGCATGCGGCCGCTCGCGACCAGCATGGCACCGAATGCCCCGCGAGACGGACCGAAAAGGTGACGGACCTGTGAGGGAGCCGGAGAACCGCGGAACCGACTGTGGAACACGGCACCGTGCACCGATATTCAGGGGCCGGACGGAGCTCACGGCCCTAGACTCGATCCGGCCCCGAACCGGTTCGACCGGCCGACGGTCGACCTCGTTCGCGGGCGCCCGCCCGATTCCTCACACCCCAGGAGAATGATCCCGTGATCACCGTGCACGACCTCGCCATCCGCGTCGGTGCCCGGCTCCTCATGAGCGACGTCTCCTTCCAGCTCACCGACGGGGACCGGGTGGGCCTGGTGGGACGCAACGGCGCCGGCAAGACCACCTTGACCAAGGTCCTCTCCGGAACTCTGGCGCCCTCGGAAGGGTCGGTGGAGGTGGCCGGCGAGCTCGGCTATCTGCCGCAGGACACCCATAGCGGCGACGACTCCGAATCGGTGATCACGCGCATCCTCTCCGCCCGCGGCCTCGACGACCTGATGCGCAAGCTGCGTCGTGCCGAGGAGGAGATGGGGGACATGAGCCTGTCCGAGGCCAAGCGCGAGAAGGCGATGAACCGCTACCCCCGTCTGTCGGCCGAGCTCGACGCCGTCGGAGGCTACGCCGCCGAGGCCGAGGCCAAGCGGATGGCCGCCAACCTCGGCCTGCCCAACCGCCTCCTCGAGCAGGATCTGGGCACCCTCTCCGGAGGGCAGCGACGCCGCGTGGAGCTCTCCCGCATCCTGTTCTCCCAGGCCTCCACCATGATCCTGGACGAGCCCACCAACCACCTCGACGCCGACTCGGTCACGTGGCTGCGTGAGTACCTGCTGGCCTACCGGGGAGGGCTGATCATCATCAGCCACGACGTGGAGATCGTCGAGACCGTCGTGAACAAGGTCTTCTATCTCGACGCGAACCGCTCCGTGATCGACATGTACAACATGGGCTGGAAACTGTACCAGCGCCAGCGCGAGGACGACGAGAAGCGACGCAAGCGCGAGCGCCAGAACGCGGAGAAGAAGGCGACCGCCCTCACCGCCCAGGCCGAGAAGATGCGCGCGAAGGCCACCAAGGCCGTTGCCGCGCAGAACATGCTCAAGCGCGCCGAGCGGATGCTCGACGGCGTCGAGGGGGAGCGGCAGACCGACCGGGTCGCCTCATTGCGCTTCCCCAAGCCCGCACCCTGCGGCAAGACCCCGTTGATGGCCGAGGACCTCTCGAAGTCCTACGGCAGCCTCGAGATCTTCGCCGGCGTCGATCTCGCGATCGACCGCGGCTCGCGCGTGGTCATCCTGGGCCTGAACGGCGCCGGCAAGACCACGTTGCTGCGGATCCTCGCCGGCGTCGATAAACCGGATACCGGCGGGATCCTGCCCGGTCACGGCCTGCGGGTCGGGTACTACGCGCAGGAGCACGAGACCCTGGACCTCGAGCGCACGGTGCTCGAGAACATGATGACCGCTGCCTACGAGCTGCCCGAGGTCGAGGCCCGCAAGATCCTGGGCTCCTTCCTGTTCACCGGGGACGACGTGCACAAGCCCACCAAGGTGCTCTCCGGTGGCGAGAAGACCCGTCTCGCGCTCGCAGCCCTCGTGGTCTCCAGTGCGAACGTACTGCTCCTGGACGAGCCGACGAACAACCTCGACCCCGCCAGCCGCGCGGAGATCCTCGGGGCCCTCGCCGCCTTCGAGGGTGCCGTCGTGCTGGTCTCCCACGACGGCGGAGCCGTCTCCTCGCTGTCCCCCGAGCGGGTGCTGATGATGCCCGACGCCGTCGAGGACCACTGGAACGCCGAATACCAGGAGCTCGTCGAACTGGCGTGAGACATAGCCGGGCCGGAGTGCCATGGGCGCGCCGTACCGTGCGTCAAGGTTTTTCCGCTGTACTCTCGCGCACAGCGGCTTTCGACTGATTGCTGCGAAGTCGACGCGTCGGACCGATTCCGGATTCCGCCGCGAGGTGGTGAGGCCGAATGTTCGTCCTGTCTTTCTCCGCGGCGAGCCCGCGTCGCACCCGCGATACCGATGACCAGGTCCCAGCACTTCTGGAGGCCCTCGGCGCGGTGACCTGTGCCCTGCCCGCCGAGCGCACCGCCGGCCCCGAGGTGCTCGCCCTCGTCTCTCGCGCCGAGACCGCGCTGGACGCGCTGCTGCGCGCCCGCGAGGCAGGGGACTGGGCGATCGGGCTCGGCATCGGGGCGGTCGACAGGCCACTGCCCGAGACTGTCCGGGCGATCTCGGGCCCCGCGGCGTCGGCCGCTGCGGCAGCGGTGGCCTCGGCCCGCACCACCTCGAGCGTGCCGATCGTCGTGCGCGCCGCGGACTCCCGTCACCGGGACACTGCGGAGGATGCCGAGGCCGTGCTGCGCCTCATCGGCTGGATGGTCCGCACGCGAAATCGTGGCCAGTGGCGCGCCGTCCGCGCTCTTCGGGACGACCCCGGGGCGACGCAGGCGCAGCTCGCCCAGCGCCTCGGCGTGACCCAGCAGACGGTCTCGCGGGCCGTGACCACGAGCGGTTGGCGGGAGGAGAGTGCCGCTCACCCGCTCGCCACGCGTCTGCTGAGCATGATCGACCTCACGTCACCCCGCTGAGTCACGCCGACACCCGCGGACCAGCAGTGCCTGCACGCTATCCTTGGTGCGCCCCGACGACTACCGAGGAGACTCATGGCGACGACGAACGATCTGAAGAACGGGATGGTCCTCGTGCTGGACAACCAGCTGTGGAGCGTGGTGGATTTCCAGCACGTCAAGCCCGGCAAGGGCCCGGCCTTCGTGCGCACCAAGCTCAAGAACGTCCTGTCCGGCAAGGGCGTCGACAAGACCTTCAATGCCGGCCTCAAGGTCGAGACGGCGACCGTGGACCGCCGCGACATGCAGTTCTCCTACCTCGACGGCGACATGTACGTGTTCATGGACACGTCGAACTGGGAGCAGACCAACCTCACCGCGGAGATCGTCGGCGAGTCCAAGGACTTCATGATCGAGGGACAGGATGTCGTGGTGGCGTTCCACGAGGGCAATGCGCTCTTCGTCGAGCTCCCGCCCTCCGTGGTCCTGAGCATCGAGTTCACCGAGCCGGGCCTGCAGGGCGACCGCTCCAGCGGCGGCACCAAGCCGGCTCGCCTGGTCACCGGTCGTGAGATCCAGGTCCCGCTGTTCCTGAACCAGGGCGACGACGTCAAGGTCGACACCCGCAGCGGCGATTACCTCGAGCGCGTGAAGTGACCCAGACCCCCGCCCCTCGGGGCACCGGCCTTCCCCACCCCACCCGTGAGGGGGCGGACGTCGAGTTCGAGCGGACCGTGCCCGCGGCCACCGAGCGCCTCCACCGGCGTTCGCGCGATCGCATCCGCGCCCTCGACGTCCTGTTCGAGGCCGACGCCAAGCAGCTGGACGTGCTCGACGTGCTCGACGAACGCCTGCGCAGGACAGCGGCCCAGAGTCCACTGCCGCAGACCGCGCGCGAGCTGGTCGAGCTCTATGCGCCCCACGCCGAGGACATCGACGAGGACCTGGCCACCCACTCCCGCGACTGGCCGCTGCACCGCATGCCGGCGGTGGACCGCGCTCTTCTCCGACTGGGCAGCGCCGAGGTGCTGTACGGAGGGGACGACACCGGTCGTGGCGCGATCATCGGTGAGTACATCAAGATCGCCGAGGTTCTCTCGACCGACGATTCCCCCCGCTTCGTGAACGGGCTCCTGCAGCGACTGGTCGACATCCGCGGCCTCTCCTGAGGGCCACTGCTCGGAGCAGGAGATCCCACCGAGCTGATGGGCCCGAGGGCGTCGGCCCGTCCGAAGGGCGGTCGCTGCGCCGCCGCGGGCCTCGGGCCGTCTAGACTCTCGCCAGCTCGCACGAGCATCCACACCCTTTAACGACGCGTCCAGAGAGGCGCCGAAGGGAGATCACCATGCACGACGAACAACCCCCGGCTGCGTCCGACGGCGAGGAATCCTCCGCTGCGGAACGTTCCCGAGTGCTCGGCGCGGACCAGATCCGCCGAGCCCTGACCCGTATCGCCCACGAGATCCTCGAGAGCGGGCACGGCGCCGACGACCTCGTGCTGCTGGGCATCCCGCACCGTGGCGTCCCGCTGGCCGAGCGCCTCGCGGAGCAGATCGCACGAGCCGAGGGGGATGACCGCCCGCTCGACCAGCTCGCCGGCTCCCTGGACATCACGATGTACCGCGACGACCTGCGCCACAACCCCACCCGTGCCCCGAGCCCCACCCGGATCCCCCGGGACGGCATCGACGGCCGCACCGTGGTGCTGGTGGACGACGTCCTCTACTCCGGCCGCACCATCCGGGCCGCCCTGGATGCGCTCGGAGCCATCGGCCGCCCCGCGGCGGTCCGCCTGGCCGTGCTCGTGGACCGGGGGCATCGGCAGCTGCCGATCCGTGCCGATCACGTCGGCAAGAACCTCCCCACCTCGCGCAGCGAACGGGTGCACGTCCAGCTCACCGAGACCGATGGCACGGACGCAGTCGACATCGTGCGACCGGGTCCTGGACCGGCAGCCGCGGGGGAGGTGCGGGCGTGAGGCACTTCATCTCCATCGCCGACCTCGACCGCGCCGAGGCGATCGCCGTGCTCGCCACCGCCGAGCACATGGCCGAGACGCAATCGCGCTCGATCCGCAAGCTGCCCACCCTGGTCGGTGCGACCGTGGTGAACCTCTTCTTCGAGGACTCCACCCGCACCCGGATCAGCTTCGAGGCCGCCGCCAAGCGACTCTCGGCCGACGTCATCAACTTCTCGGCGAAGGGTTCGAGCGTCTCCAAGGGCGAGTCCCTCAAGGACACCGCGCTCACGCTGCAGGCGATGGGCGCCGATGCGGTCGTGGTGCGCTCCGGGTCCTCCGGCGCCGCGCACCTGCTGGCCCACTCCGGATGGATCGACCAGCCGATCGTCAATGCCGGAGACGGCGCCCATGAACATCCCACCCAGGCCATGCTGGACGCCTTCACCCTGCGACGTCATCTGCGGCCGGGGGACCGCACCGGGGGTCTGGACGGGATTCACGTGGTCATCGTCGGCGACGTGCTGCATTCCCGGGTCGCCCGCTCGAACGTTCTGCTGCTGACCCTGCTCGGCGCGCGGGTCACCCTGGTGGCCCCGCCCGCCCTGGTCCCGGTCGGAGTCTCGGCCTGGCCCTGCGAGATCCTCTACGACCTCGACGAGGCTCTCGCGACCGGCCCCGACGCCGTCATGATGCTGCGGGTCCAGCGCGAACGCATGGTCGGCGGAGGCTTCTTCCCGACCGAGGGGGAGTACTCCCGCCGCTACGGGCTGACCACCGTCCGGGCCGCCTCGCTGCCGGCCCACTCGATCGTGCTGCACCCCGGGCCGATGATCCGCGGCTTCGAGATCGCGGGAGATGTCGCCGACTCGCCGCGCAGCGTCATCGTCGAACAGGTCGCCTCCGGCGTGTTCGTGCGCATGGCCGTGCTCTACCACCTGCTCGCCACCGACGCCTGGGAGGCGCCCCGTGAGAACTGAGACCGCTGCATCCTCCGCGAACCCCGCGGCCTCCCCGATCTCGCCACTGCTGATCCGCGGCGGTCGCCCCTACGGCGAGGACGTCCGCGACGTGCTCCTGGTCGACGGAACGATCGAGGCGATCGGCGCCGACCTCCACGCCCCCGAAGGCGCCGAGATCATCGACGCGAGCGGCTGCATCGTGCTGCCCGGCCTCGTCGACCTCCACACCCACCTGCGCGAGCCCGGCGGCGAGGAGGCCGAGACCGTCGAATCCGGGACCCGCGCCGCGGCGCGCGGAGGGTTCACCGCCGTGCACGCGATGGCGAACACCACTCCGGTCGCCGACACCGCCGGAGTGGTCGAGCAGGTCGCGCGAAGCGGCGACAGCGCCGGCTGGTGCGCGGTGCGCCCCGTCGGCGCGGTCACGGTGGGCCTGGCGGGGGAGCGGCTCGCCGAGCTCGACGCCATGGCCAACTCGCGCGCCAAGGTCCGGGTGTTCAGCGATGACGGGAAATGCGTGCACGACCCGGTGCTCATGCGCCGGGCCCTGGAGTACGTCAAGTCCTTCGACGGTGTCATCGCCCAGCACGCACAGGACCCGCGCCTGACCGAGGGCGCCCAGATGCACGAGGGCGTCGTCTCCGCCGAGCTCGGCCTGGCCGGCTGGCCCGCGGTCGCGGAGGAGTCGATCATCGCCCGCGACGTGCTGCTGGCCCAGCACGTCGGCTCCCGTCTGCATGTGTGCCACCTGTCCACCGCCGGCAGCGTCGACATCGTGCGCTGGGCCAAGCAGCGCGGCGTCGCCGTGACAGCCGAGGTCACCCCGCACCATCTGCTGCTGACCGACGAGAACGTGCGCCAGTTCGACGCCGTGTTCAAGGTGAACCCGCCCCTGCGCACCGCCGAGGACGTCGAGGCGGTCCGCGAGGGACTCGCCGACGGGACCATCGACATCGTCGCCACCGACCACGCCCCGCATCCGCGCGATGCCAAGGACCGCGAATGGGACCAGGCGGCGATGGGTATGACGGGGCTCGAGACGGCTCTGTCCCTCGTCCAGCGGACCATGGTCGAGGACGGTCGCCTGAGCTGGCGGGACGTCGCCCGCGTGATGTCTCAGAAGCCTGCTGAGATCGGGCGCGACGAGGATCAGGGACACCCGCTCGAGCCCGGTGCTCCCGCCCACGTGCTGGTGTGGGACCCGCGTCCGCAGCGGGTCACCGACCCTGGCGAGCACGCTTCCCGCAGTCGCAACTCGCCCTTCGCGGGACTCGAGCTGCCGGGGACGAACCGGCTCACCGTCCTCGCGGGTCGCCCGACGGTGCGCGACGGCGCCGTGGTGGAGCACTGATGGACGAGCTCGGCCCGGTCCTCGCACTGGTCGCCCTCTTCGTGCTGGTCCTGATCCTCATGGCGTGGGGATGGCGACGACGAGGCCGCTCCCAGGAGTGTCTGCCCGCACCGTCCTCGGCGAGTCTCGACGAGCTCGGCGAGGAGTCGGCGATCGGTCCGCTCGAGGCGATCTACGTGAGCACCGTGCTCGCCCAGCAGCCCCTCGAACGCGTCGTCGCCCACTCCCTCGGCCAGCGTTCCGCCGCCCAGGTCGCCGTCGGCTCCGCCGGCACCTGGCACATCGTCCGCGAGGGCGTCCAGGCACTCACCATCCCCGCTGATTCCGTCGACGAGGTCACCGCCGGCCCCGGCATCGCCGGCAAGTTCATCGGCGGCGACGGGATCCTCATCCTCCGCTGGCGCCTCGGCGACCAGCTCCTCGATACCGGTCTGCGCCTCGCCCGGCGCGAGGACCATGACCTGCTGCTCTCCCGGAAGGAGCACCCATGACTGCCTCGGCTTCGCCTCAGGCCACGTCTGCCCCCACATCCCCTCGCGCCGCACGCCGCGAGCGGGCACTGCTGATCCTCGAGGACGGCACCATCCTGCGCGGCTCCGCCTACGGCGCCCGCGGTGCCCGTCTCGGCGAGGTCGTCTTCACGACCGGGATGACCGGCTACCAGGAGACCCTCTCGGACCCCTCCTACGCCGGTCAGATCGTCGTGCAGACGGCGCCCCACATCGGCAACACCGGTGCCAATGCCACGGACATGGAATCCCGCCGCATCTGGGTGCGCGGCTACGCCGTGCGCGATGCCAGCCGGATCTCCTCCAACTGGCGTGCCGAGCAGTCCTTGGACGACCTGCTCATCAGCAGCGACATCGTGGGCATCTGCGACATCGACACCCGGATGCTCACCCGCATCCTGCGGGAGACCGGCTCCCTGCGCGGTGGCATCTTCTCCGGAGATGCCCTGCAGTCCGAGGAGTCCGCTCTGCTCGCCCAGGTCCGGGAGCAGCCCGCGATGAGCGGTTCCAGCTTCGTCGAGGAGGTGACGATCGCCCAGCCCGTCGTCCTCGAGCCGGAGGGTGAGGTGATCGGCACGGTCGCCGCCGTCGACCTCGGCATCAAGGGCGCCTCGCCGCGGAGCATGCTCGCCCGCGGGCTGCGCGTGCACCTGCTGCCGGCCACCAGCTCCCTCGAGGATCTCCTGGCCACCGCCCCGGACGCGGTGTTCTTCTCCAACGGCCCCGGTGATCCCGCCGCCGCCGATCCCCAGGTGGAACTGCTGCGCGGCGTCCTGGACGCAGGGCTGCCCTTCTTCGGAATCTGCTTCGGCAACCAGCTGCTGGGGCGCGCGCTCGGTTTCGACACCTACAAGCTGAAGTTCGGACACCGCGGTATCAACCAGCCCGTGCTGGACCGCGATACCGGCAAGGTCGAGATCACCGCCCACAATCACGGCTTCGCCGTCGACATCCCGCTGGAGGGCGAGCACCTCGCCCCGCACGACGGTGGCCGCTACGGCCGCGTGGTGGTCTCCCATGTCGGCCTGAACGACAACGTGGTCGAGGGCATCCGCTGCCTCGACCGCCCCGTCTACTCCGTCCAGTACCACCCGGAGGCGGCCGGCGGCCCGCACGACGCCTCCTACCTCTTCGATCGTCTGGCAGATCTCGTGGTGGCCCGTCGCAGCGGCGACGATGCGTCCCCGGAGTCCTCTGCGTCCACTGCGTCCGATCAGTCCGCTCAGAAGGAGTCCTGATGCCCCGTCGTCCCGACATCTCCTCCGTCCTCGTCATCGGCTCCGGCCCGATCGTCATCGGCCAGGCCGCGGAGTTCGACTACTCCGGCACCCAGGCCTGCCGGGTGCTGCGCGAGGAGGGCCTGCGGGTCATCCTCGTGAACTCGAATCCGGCGACGATCATGACCGATCCGGACATCGCCGATGCCACCTACATCGAGCCGATCGACCCCGACATCATCCGGTCGATCATCGCCGCCGAGCGCCCCGATGCGCTCCTGCCCACTCTCGGCGGGCAGACCGCGCTGAACGCCGCCATCGCCCTCGCCGAGAACGGCACGCTCGAGGAATTCGGCGTCGAGATGATCGGCGCCAGCCTCGACGCGATCAACAAGGCCGAGGACCGCAGCCTCTTCAAGGAGGTCGTCGAGCGCGTGGGCGGCGAGTCCGCCCGCTCGAAGATCTGCCACACCGTGGAGGATCTGCTGGCCGGCGCCGAGGAGCTGGGCTACCCGATGGTGGTCCGCCCCAGCTTCACTATGGGCGGCCTCGGCTCCGGCATGGCGTACGACGAGGCGGACCTGCGCCGCATCGGCGGCGACGGGCTGCACTACTCGCCGACCACGGAGGTGCTCCTGGAGGAGTCCATCCTCGGATGGAAGGAGTTCGAGCTCGAGCTCATGCGGGACCGCGCCGACAACTGCGTGGTCATCTGCTCGATCGAGAACGTCGACGCGGTCGGCGTGCACACCGGTGACTCGGTCACGGTGGCCCCGGCCCTCACCCTCACCGACGTCGAGATGCAGAAGCTGCGCGATCTCGGCATCGCCATCATCCGCGAGGTCGGGGTCGACACCGGCGGCTGCAACGTGCAGTTCGCGACGCATCCCGAGACCGGCCGCATAGTCGTCATCGAGATGAATCCGCGCGTCTCGCGGTCCTCGGCCCTGGCCTCCAAGGCCACCGGCTTCCCCATCGCAAAGATCGCGGCGCGCCTGGCGATCGGCTACACCCTCGACGAGATCCGCAACGACATCACCGGCACCACTCCGGCGAGCTTCGAGCCTGCTCTGGACTACGTGGTGGTCAAGGTCCCGCGCTTCGCCTTCGAGAAGTTCCCCGCCGCGGATCCCACGCTCACCACCACCATGAAGAGCGTCGGTGAGGCGATGGCCATGGGCCGCAACTTCACCGAGGCCCTCGGCAAGGCGCAGCGCTCCCTCGACGCGAAGGGAGCGGTCCCGACCTACGAGGGAAACCCCCCGTCGGTCGCAGAGGTCACCGAGCTGATGGATGCGGTCCGCACTCCGACCGATACCCGCCTGGTGACCATCTCCCGGATCCTGTGGGCCGCCGCCGAAGGCATCGTGGACCCCACCGAGACCCTGGATCGTCTGGTGGAGGCCACCTGGATAGATCGCTGGTTCCTCGATCAGATGCTGCTGGTCGCCGAGCTCGCCGCAGAGATCCGTACCACCGAGGTGCTGGATGCGCAGCTGCTGCGCCTGGCCAAGCGCCACGGGCTCTCCGACGACCAGATCGGCCTGCTCCGCGGCCAGCACGGCGACGTGGTCAAGGGGGTGCGCGAAGCACTCGGGATAAACCCCGTGTTCAAGACGGTCGACACCTGTGCGGCGGAGTTCGCCTCCCGGACCCCGTACCACTACTCGACCTACGACCAGGAGACGGAGGTCGAACCCCGTGAGCGGCCGGCGATCCTGATCCTCGGCTCGGGCCCCAACCGCATCGGCCAGGGCATCGAGTTCGACTACTCGTGCGTCCACGCCGCGCTCGCGCTCGGCGACCGGAGCCTTCCGGGCGGGGGCTACGAGACCGTCATGGTCAACTGCAACCCCGAGACGGTCTCGACCGACTACGACATCGCCGACCGTCTCTACTTCGAGCCACTCACCTTCGAGGACGTCGTCGAGGTGTACGAGGCCGAGAAGGCCGCCGGTCCGGTGGTCGGCGTGATCGTGCAACTCGGCGGTCAGACACCGCTGTCCCTCGCACGTCGCCTCGAGGAGGCGGGACTGCCGATCATCGGCACCAGCCCCTCGGCCATCGACCTCGCCGAGGACCGCGGTCACTTCGGGGCCGTCCTGGCCGACGCCGACCTGCCCGCACCGCCCTACGGCACCGCCTGGGGCCTCTCGGACGCGACCGAGGTCGCCGCGAACGTCGGCTACCCGGTGCTGGTGCGGCCCAGCTATGTGCTCGGCGGGCGCGGTATGGAGATCGTCTACGACCAGGAGGGTCTGGTCGACTACGTGAGCCGGAACCTCCCCGACGGGGGCCGCGCCGAGGCGCCGATCCTCATCGACCGCTTCCTGGACACTGCCATCGAGATCGACGTGGACGCCCTGTACGACGGGGAGGACCTCTACCTCGGCGGCGTCATGGAGCACATCGAGGAGGCCGGCATCCACTCCGGCGACTCCGCGTGCACGCTCCCGCCGGTCACCCTCTCCGACGCGGTCATGGACCGGATCCGCACCTCGACCCTCGGGATCGCCGAGGGGGTGGGCGTGCGCGGGCTGCTCAATGTCCAGTACGCCCTCTCCCAGGGCATCCTGTACGTCCTGGAGGCGAACCCGCGTGCCTCGCGCACGGTCCCGTTCGTCGCCAAGGCCACCGGGGTGCCGCTGGCCCAGGCGGCGGCCCGGGTGATGGCCGGCGAGACGATCGCGCAGCTGCGCACGGCCGGTGTGCTGCCGTCCGTGGGGGACGGCGCGGACCTCCCGGACGACGCGCCGATCGCCGTCAAGGAGGCCGTGCTCCCGTTCAAGCGCTTCCGCACCCGCGAGGGTCGCGCGGTCGACTCCGTGCTCGGTCCGGAGATGCGCTCCACCGGCGAGGTGATGGGCCTGGACGCGACCTTCCCGCTCGCCTTCGCCAAGTCCCAGCTGGCGATCTCCGGACAGGGCCTGCCGACCGCGGGCACCGTCTTCGTCTCGGTCGCCGATCGTGACAAGCGCTCCCTGGCCCTGCCGGTCGCACGACTCGCCGCACTCGGCTTCGACATCCTGACCACCGCGGGCACCGGCCGGGTCCTGCGCCGCTCGGGCATCCCCTGCACCGTGCTGCGCAAGGCCTCGGAGCCCGGGGAGGGGGCGAGCGTCATCGAGCTCCTCGAGTCCAGCGAGATCGCGCTCGTGCTGAACACGCCGTCCGGTTCGAACGCCCGAGTGGACGGCTACGCGATCCGCGCCGCCGCGACCAGCATGGACGTCCCGATGATCACCACCCTGCAGGAGTTCCAGGCGGCGGTGCAGGCCATCGAGGCGCGTCCGGTGGAACCCTTCGAGGTGGGCAGCCTGCAGGCACACACGCGACGCCTCGTCGAGGACCGCGCCGCGCGGGCCCGGGCATGAGCCCAGGCAGGGACCTCGCAGGGGCACCCTTCGGGGCGCGGCTTCAGCAGGCAGTGGCCGAGCAGGGCCGGATCGTCGTGGGCGTCGATCCCCACGCCTCCCTGCTGGAGGCGTGGGGCCTGCCGGACAGCCCGGCAGGGCTCGCGGAGTTCTCACGGACCGTCCTCGACGCGGTAGACGGCCAGGTCGCCGCGATCAAGCCGCAATCGGCCTTCTTCGAGCGGCACGGGTCGCGGGGGGTCGCTGTCCTGGAGGATCTCCTCGCCGCTGCGCGGGCCCAGGGCGTGCTCAGCATCCTCGACGTGAAGCGGGGCGACATCGGCTCCACGATGTCGGCCTATGCCCAGGCGCACCTGCGTCCGGGCGCCCCGCTCGAGGCCGACGCCATCACCGTCAGCCCGTTCCTCGGCACCGGATCGCTGGATCCTGCCGCAGAGCTGGCGCTGACGCACGGAAAGGGCCTGTTCCTCCTGGCACTGACCTCGAATCCTGACGGACCGCAGATCCAGCATGCGCTCACCGGCGCGAACACGCCGGTGGCGCAGGAGATCGCACGACACGCCGAGGAGATCGGCGCAGGTCGCCCGGGGGAGTGGGGGAGCGTCGGACTGGTCGTCGGTGCGACCGTCGGCGATGCGTACCGACGGCTCGGCCTGGACCGCGCCGCTCCGTCCGTGCCGCTGCTCTCACCGGGCTTCGGTGCCCAGGGCGCGGGACCTGCGCAGATCTCGGACGTCTTCGGTGAAAGTGCAGGTCACGTACTGGTGTCACTCTCTCGTGGAGTGCTCTCGGCGGGGCCGGATCCGCAGGCTCTGCGGGCCCATGTCCAGAGCCTGAGGGCGCAGTACTCCTGAGCTTCCCGGGGCCGGGTCAACGGGGTCCGGGGACCCTGCGAAAGCAGGCACCCGGGCCCCACCGGAGGCCTCCGGTGGGGCCCCAATCTGCACCGGACCTGGGATTGTGCGTGTCAGAAGTGCGCTTCGCCACGATATTGGGGTTACGCTCTTCCCACACGCGAGGTCCTCCCGGATCCCGCTCGTCACCAGCAAGAGAACAAGAGGTAAGAACAGTGGCTCTCCCTCCCCTCACCCCTGAGCAGCGGGCCGACGCCCTGAAGAAGGCCGCCGAGGCTCGTCGCGAGCGTGCGGCCATCAAGGGTCGACTCAAGGACAGCGCCGGCCGACGCGGCGAGGAGATCAAGAAGGTCCTGGTCGAGGCCGAGACCAACGAGATCGTCGGCCGACTTCGGGTCGCCGCCCTGCTCGAGGCCCTCCCGGGCGTCGGCAAAGTCAAGGCGCAGCAGATCATGGAGGAGATCGGCATCTCCCCCTCCCGCAAGATCCGGGGCCTCGGCTCCCATCAGGCGGAGAAGCTCGTCGCCCACTTCTCCGAGTGACCGTTCCACACGGGGCCGGTGCCGAATCGGCACCGGCCCCGGTGACTGTCCTGGCCGGTCCCACAGCGGTCGGCAAGGGCACGGTCTCCGCCAAGATCCGTGAGCTGTACCCGCAGATCTGGCTGTCCGTCTCGGCCACCACCAGACCTCCCCGCCCCGGCGAGGTCGATGGACTCCACTACCGCTTCGTGAGCGATGACGAGTTCACCCGCCTGGTGGAGAACGAGCAGATGCTGGAGTGGGCCGTGGTCCACGGTCGCCATCGCTACGGCACGCCGCGCGGGCCGGTCGTCGAGGCCGTCGCGGCAGGCCATCCCGTGCTGCTGGAGATCGACCTGGCCGGTGCCCGGCAGATCCGCCACACCGTGCCGGAGGCGCGCTTCGTCTTCCTCGCCCCGCCGAGCTGGGACTCATTGGTCGAGCGCCTCGTCGGGCGCGGCACCGAATCCGCCGAGGAGCGTGAGCGCCGTCTGGAGACGGCGGCGCGGGAGCTGGCGGCCGAGAGCGAGTTCGACGTCACCATCGTCAACGACGAGGTGCCGCGAGCGACCGCGGAGCTGGCCGCCCTGCTGGGCGTGCGCGACCTCACCTGACCTGTGCGCCGGGTCCCTCGCCCCTTCCGGGGTTCAGGGAGTATCCTGGAGCGTCGCACGCCGAAACTCTCGAAGGGACATCCGTGGCCGGAACAGTCGCCCAGCCCGAAGGCATCACGAACCCCCCGATCGACCGTCTCCTCGAGACCGTCGACTCCAAGTACGCGCTGGTGCTCTACTCGTCCCAGCGCGCCCGTCAGATCAACGCCTACTACTCGCAGCTCTCCGAGGGCCTGCTCGAGTTCGTCGGCCCGCTGGTGGACGTCGACAACCAGGAGAAGACGCTGTCGATCGCGCTGCGCGAGATCGACGAGGGGCTGCTGACGGTTCGCGAGGTCGACGAGGCCGAGTTCGCCGCCCAGAACGAGCCCGATCCGAATGCTCCGGCGCCGCTCAAGCTCGGTGACGACGCCCCTGAGGTCCAGACCTCCGAGTTCGGCTTCTGATCCGGTCCCCCCACCGGGAGATCCGATGAGTACTGTGCAGCGCACCCTCGAGGGTGCCCGCGTCCTGGTCGGTGTCGGTGGCGGGATCGCCGCCTACAAGACCGCGCACCTGGTGCGCGGTCTTGTCGGTGAAGGGGCCGACGTCCACGTCCTGCCCACGGCCTCGTCCCTGAACTTCGTGGGAGCAGCAACCTGGGAGGCGCTCAGCCACCACCGCGTGCTCACCTCCGTGTTCGAGGACGTCGATCAGGTGGCGCACGTCCGACGGGGCCAGGAGGCCGATCTCGTGGTGATCGCCCCGGCGACCGCGGATCTCCTCGCCCGGATGCGAGCTGGTCGCGCGGACGATCTGTTGACGGCGTCCCTGCTCGTGACCCGAGCGCCCGTGGTGGTGGCGCCGGCGATGCACACCGAGATGTGGGAGCACCCTTCCACGGTCGAGAACGTGCGTGTGCTGCGCGAACGCGGTGTCACGGTGCTCGAACCCGCAGTGGGCCGCCTGACGGGCCCGGATTCCGGGGCCGGACGGCTCCCCGAACCTGACGCCCTTCTCGACGCCGCGCGCTCCGTGATCGCCGCTCCTCGGGACGCGAACGGCGCGGTCCTGCAGGATCTGGCCGGGTACGAACTGCTCGTCAGCGCCGGCGGTACCCGGGAGGACCTCGATCCGGTCCGGTTCCTCGCCAATCATTCCTCCGGCCGCCAGGGCTGGGCACTTGCTCACGCCGCCCTGGTCCGGGGAGCGCGCGTGCGCTTGGCGGCGGCCAACGTCGACCTCGAGACTCCTCCGGGCGCGCAGCGGTTCGACGTGGGCAGCGCCGCGGAGCTCGCTGCGAGCATCGCCGAGCACCGGCGTGACGTCGATGCGCTGGTCATGGCCGCTGCTGTGGCGGACTTCACCGCGGCAGCGCGCGCGGACGAGAAGATCAAGAAGGACGACGGCGACGACGACTCCGTCCCGTCGATCGACCTGCGCAGGACCGAGGACATCCTGCGTCACAGCGTGCTGGACCGTGGAAGCTCCGACCGCCCCGCGATCGTGGGCTTCGCGGCCGAGACCGGTGGTCATGGCAGCTCCGCCCTGGAGCTCGCCCGGGCGAAGGCCCGCCGCAAGGGAGCGGATCTGCTGGTCTTCAACGACATCACCAATGGCGTGTTCGGTGCCTCGGACAACGCCGTGCGCATCCTGGACGGCGACGGGCAGGAGGTCGCGGAAGCGGCCGGGAGCAAGACCACCGTCGCCCACGCAGTGCTCGACGAACTCGTCGATCGGCTGCCGCACGTACCCTGGTCCGCATGACCTCCAGCGAGCTGCGCACCTTCACGTCAGAGTCGGTCACCGAAGGGCACCCCGACAAGATCTGCGACCAGATCTCCGACGCGATCCTCGATGACCTGCTGTCCCAGGATCGAGACGCCCGCGTCGCCGTGGAGACCATGGTGACCACGGGCCTCGTTCATGTCGCCGGTGAGGTTCGCACCACGGGATACAGCGACGTCGCCACCATCGTGCGTGATGTGATCCGCGACATCGGCTACGACTCCTCCGAGAAGGGTTTCGACGCGGATTCGTGCGGTATCGAGGTCTCGATCGGTGCGCAGTCCCCGGACATCGCCCAGGGCGTCGACAACTCCGTCGAGACCCGCGGCGACGCGGGGGCAGAGGCGTTCGCCCGCCTCGGCGCCGGCGATCAGGGACTCATGTTCGGTTACGCCTGCCACGACACCCCCGAGCTGATGCCGCTGCCGATCCACGCCGCCCATCGCCTCACCCGCAATCTCTCGACCGCGCGCCGGGACGGTGTGCTGCCGTACCTCCGGCCCGACGGCAAGACCCAGGTCTCCATCGGCTATGACGAGGACGGCGTGGCGCGCAGTGTCGAGGCCGTGGTCGTCTCCACCCAGCACAGCGAGGAGGTCGATCTCGACAGCCAGCTCGCGCCGGCCATCTCCAAGGTCGTCATCGCCCCGGTCCTCGAGGACCTCGCGGCACTGGGCCTGGACGTCTCGGGGGTGAGGACCCACATCAACCCCTCCGGTCGTTTCGTGCTCGGCGGCCCCAAGGGCGACGCCGGCCTGACCGGCCGCAAGATCATCGTGGACACCTACGGCGGCATGGCCCGGCACGGCGGCGGCGCCTTCTCCGGCAAGGATCCGTCGAAGGTGGATCGTTCCGGCGCCTATGCGATGCGCTGGGTCGCCAAGAACATCGTCGCCGCGGGCCTTGCGGATCGGTGCGAGGTCCAGGTCGCCTACGCGATCGGTGTGGCGGAGCCCGTGGGCCTGTACGTGGAGACCTTCGGGACCGCCCACCGGCCGGCCCACCAGATCGCCGCCGCCGTGCGGAAGGTCTTCGACCTGCGCCCTGCCGCCCTGATCGACGCCCTGGACCTGCTGCGGCCCATCTACTCGCTGACGTCCGTGCACGGCCACTTCGGCCGCGAGCTGCCGGAGTTCACCTGGGAGCGCACCGACCGCGCGGCGGAACTGGAGCGCGCCCTGTGACCACGCCCGACGGATCCCCGAGCCTGACCTCCTCCGCCCCGGCGACCGGCCTCGACCCGGAGTTCGCCGCACGCCTGAAGCGGGACGATGCCGGCCTGATCACCGCCGTCGTCCAGGACGCCACCGACCACCGCGTGCTGATGGTCGGCTGGATGGACGACGAGGCGCTGAATCGCACCCTGACCACGGGGCGGGCCACCTACTGGTCCCGCTCCCGGGGCGAGTACTGGCGCAAGGGCGACACCAGCGGCCACGTCCAGTGGGTCCGCGCGGTGTCGATCGACTGCGACGCCGACACCCTGCTCGTGCAGGTGGACCAGGTCGGCGCGGCCTGCCACCGCGGCACCGACACCTGCTTCGACGGCGGCGACCTGGGAGCCGTCGTCCTGGATCCCACGGAGCGCACCGCATGACCGATCCACATCGTCCCGACAGCGAGAGCCGCAGCGAGGCCTATCCGGAGCTCGTCGCCGGCCGCGAGGGCGTCACGCTCGGTATCGTCCAGCCCGACCGGGAGACGTTCCGCGCCCTCGCCGCCCGCCAACGAGTGGTGCCGGTGAGTGTGCGCCTGCTCGCCGACGAGGACACCCCCGTGTCCCTGTATCGCCGGCTCACCGCCGGAGGCGACGGCCGCGGCACCTTCCTCCTCGAATCAGCAGGAGAGGGCGAGGCCTCGCGCTGGTCGATCATCGGCACCCGGGCCCGCGCCGTCCTGACCGAACAGGAGGGCCGAGCCTGCTGGCTCGGCGACGTCCCGGCCGGCGTACCGACCGACGGCAGCCCCGTCGAGGCACTGCGCGAGGTCACCAGCGCTTTCCGTGCTGCGCGTCAGCCGCACCTGCCGCCCTTCTCCGGCGGCATGGTCGGTTTCATCGCGTACGACGCGGTGCGGCATTGGGAGAAGCTCGCCGCGGCTCCACCGGACGAAGTGGGCCTGCCGGACCTGTCGATGCTGCTCGCCCAGGACGTCGTGGTCCACGACGCCCACGACTCGACCGTGGTGCTGGTCGCCAATGCACTGAACCTCAACGCCACCGATGAGGGCGTCGACGTCGCCTACGACGACGCCCTCGCCCGGCTGGAGGCGATGCGCGAGCGTCTGCGCACCCCACTGCGCAGCGGCGCGATGGTCTATGAGACGGTTCGCGATCTCGAACCCAAGTCCCGCACCGCCCAGCTCGACTACGAGCGGGCCGTGCAGGAGGCGGTGCAGGACATCGTCGAGGGAGAGATCTTCCAGGTCGTGCCTTCGCAGCGGTTCTCCCTGCCGGTCGCGGCGCACCCCCTGGACGTGTACCGGGTGCTGCGGCGCATGAACCCCAGCCCGTACATGTATCTGCTGCGCACCGTCGACGCGGCCGGGGAGCCCATCGATGTGGTCGGCGCGAGCCCCGAGTCCCTCGTGACCGTGCGCGGGACCACCGCGACCACCCACCCGATCGCCGGTTCCCGTCCCCGGGGCGCCACTCCGGAGGAGGATGAGCGCCTCGCCCAGGAGCTGCTGGCCGATCCCAAGGAGCGCTCGGAGCATCTGATGCTGGTGGATCTCGCGCGCAACGACCTGCAGAAGTTCTGCGACCCCGGCACCGTGGTGGTGCGGGACTTCATGCACATCGAGCGCTTCTCCCACATCCAGCA
The DNA here is from genome assembly GCF_014897705.1 of Brachybacterium sp. FME24. Lineage (GTDB taxonomy): Bacteria > Actinomycetota > Actinomycetes > Actinomycetales > Dermabacteraceae > Brachybacterium. The sequence goes on from NZ_JABUXV010000005.1 coordinate 21,349, forward strand.
CATCGTCTCGACCGTCACCGGGCACATCCGCGAGGACGCTCTGGCGTACGACGCGCTGCGCTCCACGTTCCCGGCGGGAACCCTCTCGGGGGCCCCGAAGCCCTCGGCCATGCGGATCATCGACCACCTCGAGCCGGTGCGCCGCGGCGTGTACGGCGGCACCGTCGGGTACATCGACTTCGCGGGGGACATGGACATGGCGATCGCGATCCGCACCGCTGTCCTCAAGGACGGCACCGCTCATGTCCAGGCCGGCGGGGGAGTGGTGGCCGATTCGGACGCCACCATGGAGTACCGGGAGACCCAGTCGAAGGCGGCCGCGGCTCTGCGCGCCGTCGCCTCGGCCGATACGCTGCGTCCCGCATGAGCGGCGCATCCTCGACCTCCCCGCGCAGCGCCGACGGGCCCCGCCGACCCGAGGGCGATGCAGCGAGGGACGATTCACGCATCGCCGAGGGCCGGCCTCGCTCCGGACGCCGGATGCCGAGCCGTCGAGTGACCGTGCTCGCCGGCACCGCAGCGTCCGCGCTGCTCATCGGCGCCACGCGCACCACCTGGGCAGAGGCGACAGCACCCGACCTCACCGGGACCTCGCAGTCTGTGGCGGTCACCGGGTCGGAGGCCGCCCCGGCCGTGCTCGCGCTGGCCGTGGTCGCGATAGCCGCCGCCCTGGCCAGCTCGCTGTCCTCGACCTGGGTGCGCTACGTGACCGGGCCGGTGCTCATCGCGGCGGGTTTGTCGGCGGCGTGGTCCGCCATCGCCGCGGCGCTGGATCCGATCGGAGCTGCGGGATCCGCCGTCACCACGGCCACCGGTGTGCTCGGCTCCGAGGTGGATGCGGTCGCCACGCCCTGGCCGCTGCTCGCCCTGATCCCCGCGGCCGCGGTCGCAGCGGTCGGGGTGATCGTGCTCGTCGCGGGCCGCTCCTGGCCTGTGGGCACCCGGTATCGCAGCGCGGCTGTCGCCGCCCCCTCGGACCCTGCTCGCGATCCCGCAGCGGCCTGGGACGCACTCACCCGTGGCGAGGACCCCAGCATCGACAACGGGGGTTCCAGCACCGGCGATGACGGCCCGCCGGAGCCCGGGACCACCCCGGATCCGCGCCGCCCGTGAGCTCGGGCGCCGTGCGCCGTCGGCCCGGCAGATCCTGCTCCAGCAACTCGCCCCGGCACGTTCCTGGCGGGCCCACCTCGGGTGCGGTGACCGTGGTCACCCGGGATTCGGCACCCGGACCGACAGCCGGACTCCTCGCCGCCCCCGCCCCGATGACATGGCACAATGGCCTGGACCGGGACCCTGACTGGAGAAGGACCATGACCAAGACCTATGCCGTGCCGCCGCCCCCGCCCCACAACGAGGGCAAGACCGTGGCCGCGTACACGCTCAACTACGGCGTGGTCCTCGGCTCCCTCCTGATCGGCCTGGGCATGGTGCTGCCGATGACGCTGCTCGTCTGGATCGGCGCCGGCGTGATCGCTCTGGCCATCGTCGTCGGCATTGCCCTCTCGATGGCCGGACTGGGCCAGCCGCGCCGCCGGAGCGTAGGAGCAGAAGCCCGGTGACTTCCGCGGTGCGGGACCAGCGCGGCATTCGCGCGCAGGAGGCCCCCGCCCGCGGACTGCGCAGGGTGGTGCTGCCCGTCGGCCTCGCCGTCGGCGGCGTCGCGGTCGCGCTGATCGTCCAACTGGTGTTCGACCCCTTCCGGACCGATATCCCGCTCTGCGTGGTCTACCACCTGACGGGATTGCACTGCCCGGGATGCGGAGCGATCCGCTCCGTGCACGCCCTGCTCGCCGGTGATCTGCTCCTCGCGCTGCGCAGCAACGTCCTGATCGCCGCGGCACTGCCGCTGACGGTCGCCGGGTTCGCGGTATGGACCGTGCGCCGAGCGCGGGGGTGGCCGACGAACCTGCTGCCCTCGCAACGGGTCGCGTACGTCCTGGTCGCCGTCATCGCAGTCTTCACCGTGCTGCGCAACCTGTCAGCCTTCTGGTTCCTCGCCCCGATCTCCCTCGTCGGCGCCTGAGCCGCCATCCCCGACCACTGCAGGAGGCATCCGTGACCACCACCGGAACCGTGCTCGACGAGATCATCGCCGGCGTGCGCGAAGACCTCGACGCCCGTCGGGCCCAGACCTCCGCCGCTGCGATCCGGGAGCTCGCCCAGCAGGCCGCACCGGCGCTGGACGCCCGCGCAGCCCTCCTCGGCGACGGCACCACCATGGGGCTGATCGCCGAGGTGAAGCGAGCCAGCCCGTCGAAGGGCGCCCTCGCGGACATCCCCGTCCCGGCCGAGCTCGCCGAGATCTATGCCGCGCACGGGGCCAGCGCGATCAGCGTCCTGACCGAGCAGCGCCGTTTTCGCGGCTCCCTGGCCGATCTGGACGCGGTGCGCACCCGGGTCCCGGTGCCGGTGCTGCGCAAGGATTTCGTGGTCGAGCCGTACCAGGTGTTCGAGGCCCGCGCCCACGGCGCCGACCTGGTGCTGCTGATCGTCGCCGCGCTCGAGGACCCGCTGCTGCGCGAGCTGTACGAGCTGACCGCCGAGCTCGGCATGCAGGCAGTGGTCGAGACCCATACCGACGATGAGGTCGAGCGCGCCCTCGCGCTGCAGGCAGACATCATCGGGGTCAACGCCCGCAACCTCAAGACCCTCGACGTGGATCTCGACCGGGCGGCGCACCTCCTGCGACAGATCCCCGCCGGGCCGCTCGCGATCGGGGAATCCGCAGTCGCCTCCGTCGTCGACGTCGAGGCGTACGCCGCCGCGGGGGCCGACGCCGTCCTCGTCGGCGAAGCCCTGGTCACCTCCGGTGATCCGGCCAGCGCGGTCGCCGCGTTCCGCCAGGTGGCCCGCCGTGGCCGCCCCGCCCCGGAAGGAGCTCAGGCATGAGCACCCCCGATCCCCGACCTGTCGTCACCGATCTCGCACGCCCGTTCGGTGAGCTGCGTTCCGAGGCCGGCCCCTACTTCGGGGACTTCGGCGGCCGTTTTCTCCCCGAGGCCCTGGTGCCGGCGCTCGACGAGCTGCGCGAGACCTACGAGAAGGCCGTGCTGGACCCCGAGTTCATCGCCGAGCTGCAGCGGCTGGCCCGCGAGTACACCGGCCGTCCGTCACTGCTCTCCGAGGCCCCGCGCTTCTCGCAGCTCGCCGGCGGCGCCCGCATCCTGCTCAAGCGGGAGGACCTCAACCACACCGGCAGCCACAAGATCAACAACGTGCTCGGCCAGGTGCTGCTGACCAAGCGCATGGGCAAGTCCCGCGTGATCGCCGAGACCGGAGCCGGTCAGCATGGGGTCGCGACCGCCACCGCGGCCGCGCTGTTCGGGCTGGACTGCACGATCTACATGGGCGAGGAGGACACCGAGCGCCAGGCTCTGAACGTCGCGCGCATGCGCCTGCTCGGGGCCGACGTGATCGCGGTGACGCAGGGTTCGCGCACCCTGAAGGACGCCATCAACGAAGCGTTCCGCGACTGGGTCGCCAACGTCGAGACCACCCACTATCTGCTGGGCACCGTCGCCGGCCCCCATCCCTTCCCGGTCATGGTGCGCGACTTCCATCGGATCATCGGCGAGGAGGCCCGGGCGCAGACCCTCGACCTGGTGGGGCGGCTTCCGGACGTCGTGGTGGCCTGCGTCGGCGGCGGATCCAACGCGATGGGCATCTTCCACGCCTTCCTCGACGACGTCGACCCGCTCGTGCGATTGGTCGGCTGCGAGGCCGGCGGCGAGGGCATCTCCTCCGGCCTCCACAGCGCGACCATCGGCGGCGGCACGCCGGGGGTCCTGCACGGATCCCATAGCTTCGTGATGCAGGACGAGGACGGCCAGACCATCGCCTCGCACTCGATCTCCGCGGGCCTGGACTATCCCAGCGTCGGGCCCGAGCACGCCTGGCTCGCCGACATCGGCCGCGCCGAGTACCGAGCGGTCGACGACGGCCCCGCCATGGAGGCTTTCGCCCTGCTGTCGATGACCGAGGGCATCATGCCCGCGATCGAGTCCGCGCACGCCCTGGCCGGAGCGCTCGAGCTGGGCCGCGAGCTCGGTGAGGACGCGGTGATCCTGGTGAGCCTCTCGGGCCGCGGGGACAAGGACGTGGACACCGCCTCGCGCTGGTTCGGGCTGGTCGGGGAGGACTCCGGTCGCGCCGATCTCGAGGCTCTGCGCGCCCGGGCTCGCTCCACGTCCGACAGCACCGCCAGCACGTCCGAGAAGAACGGGAAGGAGACGCGATGACCGCCCTCGACACCCACCGGTTGCGCGCGGCGGACGCCCTGGACGTCGCCCGCGCCGAGAACCGCGCCGCCCTGATCGGCTATCTGCCCGTCGGCTACCCGGACCTGGCCGGCTCGATCGAGGCCGCGCGCGTCCTGATCGACCACGGCGCCGACATGATCGAGCTGGGTCTGCCGTACTCCGATCCGGTGATGGACGGCCCGGTCATCCAGAAGGCTGCTTCTGCAGCGCTGCGCGGCGGCGTCCGCACCCGTCATGTGCTCGAGGCCGTCGAAGCACTCTCCGGCCGCGGCGCCGCGATCCTCGTGATGTCCTACTGGAATCCGGTGCTCGCGTATGGCCCGAATGCCTTTGCGCGCGACCTCGCGGCAGCCGGTGGCGCCGGCGTGATCACCCCTGACCTGATCCCCGACGAGGGCGCCGACTGGATCGCCGCGAGCGAGGAGCATGGCGTGGACCGCGTCTTCCTCGTCGCGCCCAGCTCGCCGCCGGATCGACTTGCCCATGTGGTGTCCCACACACGCGGTTTCGTCTACGCGGCGAGCACCATGGGTGTCACCGGGACCAGGGCCAGCGTGTCTGCGGCCACCGAGGGCCTGGTCGCGCGCACCCGGGAGGCCGGTGCCGAGAACGTCTGCGTCGGTCTCGGCGTCTCGAACGGTGAACAGGCCTCGCAGGTGGGGGCGTACGCTGATGGAGTGATCGTGGGTTCGGCCTTCGTGCGTGCGCTCCTGGATCATGAGGGTGACGCCCCGGCGGCCCGCACTGCTCTGGCCACCGTGACCGACGATCTGCGTGCAGGCGTCGAGCGCTCTCGAACCCGGCAGTGACGAACGCTTTGCAGTGACCAGGGGACGCGACGATCGGATCGTCGCCGCCGCCATGGTCTCGGAACGACCAGCACGCCGCGATGAGCGGCACCAGCAGTGAGGAGCCCGGACATGATCCCCAGCCCGTCCATCTCCTCGGTGTCCCTGGGGCCGCTCACGGTGCACTTCTACGCCATCAGCATCCTGGCCGGCATCGGCCTGGCCCTGTGGTGGGCCACGAAGCGCTGGGAACGGCGCGGCGGCAGCGGAGACGACCTGTTCGACATCGTCTTCGTCGCGATCATCGCCGGCATCGTGGGTTCGCGCATCTGGCACGTCCTGACCTCCCCTGAGCCCTTCTTCGGCGCGGGGGGCGACCCGATGGCCGTGTTCTACATCTGGCAGGGCGGTCTCGCGATCTACGGCGGCGTCGCCGGCGGCGCCCTCGCGGTGTGGATCATGGCCCGGGTGAAGAAGGTGTCGTTCATCGCCCTGGCCGACACCATCGGCCCGACGATCATGGCGGCCCAGATCCTCGGCCGCTTCGGGAACTGGTTCAACCAGGAGCTGTACGGCCCGGCGCTGGACACCTGGTGGGCCTGGAAGGTCACCTGCGTGACCAACGGGCAGACCATCGGTGGCTGCATCCCCGGCACGTATCACCCCACGTTCCTCTACGAGCAGCTGTGGAACCTCGCCGGCCTGGCGGGCCTGCTGCTTCTGAGCCGGCGCTTCGCCTGGGGCGGAGGCCGCATCTTCTGGGCCTATGTCGCGATCTACTCGACCGGACGCGCCTGGATCGATGCGATCCGCAGCGAGCCCGTGCTGATGGTGGGACCGCTGCGCATCCACACCCTGGTCGCGATCGTCATGGCCCTCGTGGGCATCGGCGTGTTCGTGTATCTCAGCCACCGCAAGCGCCAGCGCGGGGGAGAGGTCGTCGCCGCGGACGGCTCCTTCGAGCTGTTCGCGCAGACCGCGGGCAACGGCCCGGACGAGGACGAGGTCGAGAAGTCCGGGACTCCTCCTTCCACGGGTGAGGACCCCTCACCCGGCCCTTAGGGCGCTCTGGAACCCGCGCGACGCAGATCGCCAGGACGGGAACCCGTGCCCGGGACCGGGAAGTCGTCGAAATCCGACGCCCCCGCCACCGGCCGCCCGCCTGAAAGGGCTTCACGCTCATGCGTCCTCTTGATTCCCGTTTCACCCGTTTCCCGAGCCCCCAGGGCCTCTACCACCCGGCCAGCGAGGTCGACTCCTGCGGCGTGGCGATGATCGCCACCCTCCGTGGTCGCGCCGGCCACGACATCGTCGAGCATGCCCTCACGGCGCTGCGCAACCTCGAGCACCGCGGTGCGGTCGGTGCGGAGGAGGACACCGGTGACGGCACCGGCATCATGGTGCAACTGCCCGATGCCTTCCTGCGCGAAGTCAGCGGCCTGGATCTGCCGCCGCTGGGCTCCTATGCCGCGGGCATCGCGTTCCTCCCGCGGGACGAGTCGGGCCGACGCGAGGCGATGGACGCCCTCGACGTGATCGCCTCGGACGAGGGCCTGCGCGTCCTCGGCCAGCGCCAGGTGCCCATCACCGAGGGGCTCGTCGGCCCGTCCGCCGAGGCGGTCCGCCCCGATTTCGTCCAGATCTTCCTCGCCGACGGCGCCGGCGAGCGCAGCGGGATCGAGCTCGAGCGCGCGGCCTTCGCGGTGCGTCGCCGCGTCGAGCACACCACCGGCGCCTACTTCCCCTCGCTGTCGACCCGCGTGATGGTCTACAAGGGCATGCTCACGCCGGCCCAGCTCGACGAGTTCTATCCTGACCTGCAGGATCCTCGCTTCGCCTCGGAGCTGGCGATCGTGCATTCCCGGTTCTCCACGAACACGTTCCCCGCCTGGCCCCTCGCGCACCCGTTCCGGTCACTCGCCCACAACGGGGAGATCAATACCGTCATCGGCAACCGCAATCGCCTGCGCGCCGCTGAGGGCAGCATGCGCACCGATGCCTTCGGCGAGGATTTCGAGCGGCTGCTGCCGGTGAACACCCCCGGCGCGTCGGACTCGGCAGGCCTGGACGAGGTGCTCGAACTGCTGCACCTCTCGGGCCGCTCCCTCCCGCATGCCCTCATGATGCTCATCCCGGAACCCTGGGAGAACGACGAGTCGATGGATCCGGACCTGCGGGCGTTCTACGAGTTCCACGCGTCGCTGCAGGAACCGTGGGACGGGCCCGCGTCGGTGGTCTTCACCGACGGCACGCAGGTCGGCGCCCGCCTGGATCGCAACGGCCTGCGACCGCTGCGCTACTGGGTCACCGACGAGGACCTCGTGGTGCTCGGCTCCGAGACCGGGCTGATCGACGTCCCCCGCAGTTCGATCGTGCGCACCGGGCGGGTGGCGCCGGGGGAGATCTTCCTGGTGGACCTCGCCTCCCGGGAGATCGTGCCCAGTCGGGAGCTCAAGCAGGCCATCGCCACCGAGCACCCGTACGGCACCTGGGTGCGCGAGCAGAAGGTGAACCTCGCGGATCTCCCCGTACGCGAGCACATCATCCACTCCAGATCCTCCGTGGTGCGGCGCCAGCAGACGTTCGGGTACACCGAGGAGGAGCTGCGGGTGCTGCTGGCACCGATGGCCGCGAAAGGCGCGGAGCCGCTCGGCGCGATGGGGACGGACACCCCGATCGCCGTGCTCTCGGAGCGGCCGCGGTTGCTGTTCGACTACTTCACGCAGATGTTCGCGCAAGTGACGAATCCTCCGCTGGACTCGCTGCGCGAGGAGATCGTGACCTCCCTGCGAGGGACCATCGGCCACTCCAGGAACCTGCTGGATGCGACGGCGCAGCACGCCCGCCAGCTCGCCCTGGACTTCCCGATCCTCGACAACGACCAACTGGCGACGATCGTGGCGGTCGATGCGCACCCCGGCACCGCCGATCTGCACACCGTGGTCCTGCGCGGCCTCTACCCGGTCGGCGGCGGCACCGCCGCCCTCGAGGCCCGCCTGCACGAGATCTGCGAGGAGGCGGTGGCCGCGATCGACGACGGGGCCACGTTCCTGGTGCTCTCGGACCGGGATGCCAACCAGGTGCTCGCCCCGATCCCGTCCCTCCTGCTGACCAGCGCCGTCCAGCACCACCTGGTGCGCACCGGCCGGCGCACGGCGGCCGGGCTCATCGTGGAGGCAGGTGACGTCCGGGAGGTCCACCACGCGGCCCTGCTGATCGGCTACGGCGCGAGTGCGATCAACCCGTACCTGGCCATGGAGAGCGTCGAGGAGCTCGTGCGCCGCGGCGTCCTCAGCGACATCGAGCCCGAGCAGGCGGTGCGGAATCTCAATACGGCCCTCGGCAAGGGGGTCCTGAAGATCATGTCGAAGATGGGTATCGCCACCGTCGCGTCCTACCGTGGTGCACAGATCTTCGAGGCGGTCGGGCTCTCGCAGGGACTCGTGGACACGTGGTTCCCCGGCACCGTCAGCCGCATCGGCGGCATCTCCCTGGACGTCATCGCGCAGGAGAACGCTGCTCGCCACGCCCTGGCCTACCCGATCGACGGCGACCGGCCCGCGCACCGGAACCTGCCCGTCGGCGGGGAGTACCAGTGGCGTCGCGAAGGCGAGCCGCATCTGTTCACCCCCGAGGCCGTCTTCCGCCTGCAGCATTCGACCCGCAACCGGCAGTACGACGAGTTCCGGCGCTATACCGACGAGGTCGACGACCAGCACGAGCGGCTGATGACGATCCGTGGCCTGATGAGGCTGCGCACCGGAGAGCTCGACCCGATCCCGCTTGAGGAGGTCGAGCCGGTCGCAGCGATCACGCGCCGGTTCATGACCGGTGCGATGAGCTACGGCTCGATCTCGCAGGAGGCTCACGAGACCCTCGCGATCGCCATGAACCGGCTGGGCGGGATGTCCAACAGCGGCGAGGGCGGCGAGGATCCCGAGCGCCTGCGCGACCCCGAGCGGCGCAGTGCGATCAAGCAGATCGCCTCCGGGCGCTTCGGGGTCACCAGCGAGTACCTCACGTTCGCGCGGGACATCCAGATCAAGATCGCCCAGGGTGCCAAGCCCGGCGAGGGCGGGCAGCTGCCCCCGGAGAAGGTGTACCCGTGGATCGCGCGCACCCGGCACTCGACCCCGGGCATCGGCCTGATCTCGCCGCCGCCGCACCACGACATCTATTCGATCGAGGACCTCGCACAGCTGATCCACGACGCGAAGAGCGCGAACCCCGCGGCGCGTGTCCACGTCAAGCTGGTCTCCCGCTTCGGGGTCGGCACTGTCGCGGCGGGCGTCTCCAAGTCCCATGCGGATGTGGTGCTGATCTCCGGCCACGACGGGGGCACCGGCGCCAGCCCGCTGAACTCCCTCAAGCACGCCGGCACCCCCTGGGAGCTGGGTCTGGCCGAGACGCAGCAGACCCTGCTGCTGAACGGGCTGCGCGACCGCATCACGGTGCAGGTCGACGGGCAGATGAAGACCGGGCGCGACGTCGTCATCGCCGCCCTGCTGGGTGCCGAGGAGTACGGCTTCGCCTCCGCCCCGCTGGTCGTCTCCGGCTGCGTGATGATGCGCGTGTGCCATCTGGACACCTGTCCGGTGGGCGTCGCCACGCAGAACCCGGAACTGCGGTCGCGCTTCACCGGCAGCGCGGACCACGTGGTGACCTTCTTCCAGTTCGTCGCGGAGCAGGTGCGCGAGCATCTCGCGGCGCTCGGACTGCGCTCCCTGGACGAGGCCGTCGGCCGAAGCGACCTGCTGTCCCTGCGCCAGGACGCGCGCGCCGGGTCCGTGCTCGGCGCCGCCAAGCGCGAGGGACTCGATCTCGAGGCGGTTCTCGCGGCCCCCGTCGTCCACGAGGGTGACTTCCCGCGGCGACGTCGCGGTCAGGATCACCAGCTGGAGCGGGCCGCGGACCATCCCTGGATCGAGCAGGCGGCCGAAGTGATCGACGGCGGACAGCCGTCGGTGCGGATCACAGACACCATCCGCAATGTCCAGCGCAGCACAGGCACGCTGCTGGGACACGAGGTCACCCGTCGCACCGGCGGGACCGGCCTGCCGGAGGACTCCATCGTGCTGGACCTCGAGGGCACCGGTGGGCAGTCCTTCGGGGCGTTCCTCCCGCAGGGGGTGAGCATGCACCTGACGGGCGATGCCAACGACTACGTCGGCAAGGGACTCTCCGGCGGCGTGATCGCCGTCGGGCACGGCGCCGGCACGGAGCCCTCCGTGACCTCCGCCCCGATCGCGGGCAACACCTGCGCCTACGGGGCCACCAGCGGACGGCTTCTCCTCGCCGGATCGGCGGGGGAGCGGTTCGGGGTGCGCAACTCCGGGGCCACCCTGGTCGCCGAGGGGATCGGGGATCACGGTGCGGAGTACATGACCGGTGGCGTGGTGCTCATCCTGGGCCCCACCGGTCGCAACCTGGGCGCCGGCATGAGCGGCGGCACCCTGTTCGTCCTCGACCTCGACCGCGCGATGCTGAATCCCCAGGACGCCGCGACCTTCGAGATCACTCCGGTGCGCGAGGACCACCGCGGATTCGTGCTCGAGGCGATCTCCGAGCACGCGCGCCGCACCGGGTCGGACCGGGCGGCCGCTCTGCTGGCCGACCCCACCGAGCTGCTGGCTCGGATCACCGAGATCGCGCCCCGCGCCTTCCTGCGCATCACCGGGATCCGCGAGGACGCCCTGGCCCAGGGGATCGACCCCGATTCGAACGACGTCTGGAACGAGATCATGGAGAACACTCATGGCTGATCCTCGTGGATTCCTGAGATACCGCGACCGCGAGCTTCCCGCACGCAGGCCGGTGCCGTTGCGCCTGATGGACTGGCGCGAGGTGTACGAGGCGCGGGAGAAGGGGACGCTGGATGTCGTCTCCCGCCAGGCCGGACGCTGCATGAACTGCGGCATCCCGTTCTGTCATCAGGGGTGCCCGCTGGGCAACCTGATCCCGGAATGGAACGACCTGGTCTACCGCGATGACTGGCGGGAGGCGAGCGAGCGTCTGCACGCGACCAACAACTTCCCGGAGTTCACCGGCCGTGCCTGCCCGGCGCCGTGCGAGTCCAGCTGCGTGCTGGGCATCAACCAGCCCCCGGTGACCATCAAGAACGTCGAGGTCTCCATCATCGATCGCGCCTTCGAGGACGGCTGGGTCGAGCCCGTCGAGGCCTCCCGTCAGACCGGCCGGGCAGTGGCCGTGGTCGGTTCCGGACCGGCCGGGCTGGCGGCCGCCCAGCAGCTCACCCGTGCCGGCCACTTCGTGGTGGTCCTCGAACGCGATGACCGTCTCGGCGGTCTGCTGCGCTACGGCATCCCGGAGTTCAAGCTCGAGAAGCGTCATATCGATCGGCGTCTGCAGCAGATGCGCGCCGAAGGCACCAAGTTCCGCAGCGGCGTCGAGGTCGGCGGGGACGGCGAGGACGCGCTGACGATCCAGGAGCTGCGTTCCCGCTTCGACGCGGTGGTGCTCGCCACCGGGGCCAGCGCCCCCCGAGAGCTTCCGGTCCCGGGTCGGGATGCGAGCGGGATCCACCCCGCGATGGAGTACCTGACCCAGGCGAACCGCCTCGTGGAGGGAGACTGGATCGGGGACCAGATCTCCGCGCAGGGCAAGGACGTCGTGATCATCGGCGGTGGCGACACCGGCGCGGACTGCCTCGGCACCGCCCTGCGTCAAGGGGCGCGCTCGGTGACCACGCTCGCCATCGGCACGCAGCCGCCCGCCGAGCGCGACGAGAGCCAGCCCTGGCCCACGCATCCCGTGCTGTTCGAGGTCTCCACCGCTCACGAGGAGGGCGGCGGACGTTCCTACCTGGCTTCGACGACCGGTTTCGAGGTCGACGAGCACGGCGCGGTGACCGGGCTGAAGGTGGCCCGGACCCAGTTCCGCGACGGGAAGCGGGAACCCACTCCGGGCACCGAGACCGTGCTGCCCGCCACCCTGGTGCTCCTCGCGATGGGATTCACGGGAACCCAGGAGGACGGGCTGCCGGCCGCGCTCGGAGCGGACCTCACCTCGCGCGGGAACATCGTGCACGACGAGAACTGGTCCACGACCGCCCCCGGTGTGTTCACGGCGGGAGACTGCGCACGAGGCCAGAGCCTGATCGTGTGGGCGATCGCGGAGGGTCGCGCCTGCGCGGCGGCGGTGGATCGCCATCTCATGGGCAGCACATCCCTCCCCGCCCCCGTGAGCCCCGGCGAGAAGCCCGTCACGGTGTGAAACACTAGGGGCGACCACGCGATGCTGCGGCCCGTCCGGCGGCGCTGTCTGTGGTGCCTGCCGGCGGGCCGCGGCCCTTACCAGAACTACAGATGGGTTGACATGCGCAAAGCGAAGATCGTCTGCACACTCGGTCCGGCGACCAGCACCTACGAGCAGATCCGGATCCTGATCGACGCCGGGATGAACGTGGCGAGGATGAACCTCAGCCACGGCACCTACGACGATCATGAGCAGGTCTACGCGAACATCCGCAAGGCGGCCGAGGACCTCGGCCGCAATGTCGCCATCCTGGTCGACCTGCAGGGTCCCAAGATCCGCCTCGGCAAGTTCGAGAGCGGACCTCACCAGCTCGAGGTCGGCGACTCCTTCACGATCACCACCGAGGACATCATCGGGTCGAAGGAGCGCGTCTCGACCACGTTCAAGGGCCTCCCGGGTGACTGCCGCCCCGGCGACGTCCTCCTGATCGACGACGGCAAGGTCTCCATCCGCGTCACCGACGTCAGCGAGACGGACGTGACCACCATCGTCGAGGTCCCCGGCCCCGTCTCGAACAACAAGGGCATCAACCTCCCCGGCGTCGCCGTCTCCATCCCGGCCATGAGCGAGAAGGACATCGCGGACCTCCGCTGGGGCCTGGGCCTCGGTGCCGACATGATCGCGCTGTCCTTCGTGCGCGACGCGCACGACATGGACGAGGTCCTGCGGATCATGCAGGAGGAGGGACGCCGCGTCCCCGTCATCGCCAAGATCGAGAAGCCGCAGGCCGTCCGCGCCCTGCGCTCCATCGTGGGTGCGTTCGACGGCATCATGGTCGCGCGCGGCGACCTGGGCGTCGAGCTGCCGCTCGAGCAGGTCCCGCTGGTGCAGAAGCGCGCCATCGAGCTGGCTCGCCGCAACGCCAAGCCGGTGATCGTCGCCACTCAGGTGCTCGAGTCCATGATCACGAGCCCCCGTCCCACCCGGGCCGAGGCCTCGGACTGCGCGAACGCCATCCTGGACGGCGCCGATGCAGTCATGCTCTCCGGCGAGACCAGTGTCGGCGCGTACCCCTTCGAGGCGGTCCGCACCATGGCCCGCATCATCATCAACACCGAGGAGAACGGTGCGGACCGCATCCTCCCCCTCGGCACCATCCCGCACACCCGCGGTGGCGCGATCACCCGCGCGTCCGCCGAGATCGGCGATCAGCTCTCCGCGCAGTATCTGGTGACCTTCACCGAGTCCGGTGACACGGCGCGGCGCCTGTCCCGGCTGCGTCCCACCATCCCTCTGCTGGCGATGACCCCCTACCCGGAGGTCGCCCGCCAGCTGTCGCTGACCTGGGGCATCGAGGCGCACCTGGTGCCCATGCAGAAGGATTCCGACGCGATGGTCGCCGTGGCCGACTCGCTGCTGCGCGAGCACAAGGGCCTGCAGAAGAACGATCTGGTCGTGATCGCGGCCGGTTCACCTCCCGGCGTCCACGGATCGACCAACACGCTGCGGGTGCACCGCATCGGTGACCTCGACGGCACCGAGTCCGCTCGTATGGAGGCCGACCGCATCGCGGCGGGCCCCGAGAGCTGAGCAGGCCGCCACAGGAGAACGGCGCCCGCGGCCGGATGGCCGGCGGGCGCCGTCTCGTGCTCGGACCTGTGTGCACGCATGCACGCAGGACCCCGATCCAGTACCGGGTGCGGGACTCGAACCCGCACGCCCTCACGGACAGCGCATTTTGAGTGCGCCGCGTCTACCATTCCGCCAACCCGGCTCGCCCCCTCGGGGGAGGGCTGGACTAGGATACCTCTGATGACCACCAGCCTTGACCGCGCGGGTGCAGGCCACCTTCGCACCAGGCACTACCCGAGACACAGGGCAACATGACTGACGACACCGCACCCCTTCCCGACGATGCGCAGGCCGACGACGCGCAGGACCTCACGGCCCAGGACGAGGGCCGTCCGCGCCGCACGGCGGTGGTGGCCGAGGACGAGAGCCTCATCCGCATGGACATCGTGGAAACACTCACCGAGGCCGGCTTCGAGGTGCTCGCCGCGGTCGGAGACGGCGAGAGCGCCGTGACCAAGGCACGCGAGCTGCGACCGAGTGTGGTCGTGATGGACGTGAAGATGCCGCAGGTCGACGGCGTCACCGCCGCCGAGCGCATCGGCGAGGAGAACCTGGCCCCCGTGGTCATGCTCACCGCCTTCTCCCAGGCCGAGCTCGTCGATCGTGCCCGGGATGCCGGCGCCATGGCGTACGTCGTCAAGCCCTTCACCCCGGCGGATCTGCTGCCCGCGATCGAGATCGCGATCTCCCGCTACACGCAGATCACGCAGCTCGAGGCCGAGATCCAGGACCTCGGCGAGCGGTTCGAGACCCGTAAGCGCGTGGACCGCGCCAAGGGCCTGCTGCAGACCAACATGGGACTGTCGGAGCCGGAGGCCTTCCGCTGGATCCAGAAGACGTCCATGGACCGTCGCCTGACGATGCGCGAGGTCGCCGACGCCGTCGTGGATCAGCTGGGTGGCCCGGGCAAGGAATGACGTGCTGAGCCGGCGCCGGGGGCGCGCCGGAGCGAGAGGGGATGCGCTGGGCCGATGTCGATCTCACGACGCACGCTGGTGCGCGGATTCGGGGTGGGAGTCCTCGGCGTCGGCGCCCTGACGGCATGCACCACAGGGCGCGGCGGTCGCGGGACGACTCCTCCTGCAGCGCCGACGGGTGGAGACCTCACGGAACCGGACGCCCCGCTCGTGATGGGGTCGATCGGCGCGTCCTACGGCCGCTGCGCACCCTTCGAGTCGGCGATCAGCATTGCCCTCCATGAGGCGCTGATCGCCGTCAATGCGCGGTGGGAGGGCCTGTTCGGGCACGAGGTGGAGATGGCCGAACGGCACGTGATGGCTGAGGCCGGCGAGGACCTGACAGCGGTGATCGCCGCCATGGCGGAGTCCGGCGTCACCACGGTGATCACCTCGATCGACGAGGACTCGCTGATCGCGGCGATGCCGGCCTTCGTGGAGGCAGGCATGGCGGTGATCGACGTGTTCACCTCCGGGATGAGCGTGCGTGCACCCGACGTGCTCACCTCCAATATGCTCATCCGCCTCGCGCCCAACGACCTGGCGATCGCCTCCCTGTACGCCGAGGCCGCGTGGGCGGGCTCCGGCAGCAAGAGCGGAGCACCGGGCACGGTGGCGTTCGTCTCCGAGGACACTGCTCAGGGCCACAGCCTCCTGCACGAGCTCACCCAGATCCTTGAACCCGCCGGCGGCCAGGTCGTCGCCGAGCACTTCTACGGCTTCGGGGAGATCGGGGAGCTCGATGCTGTCGTCGCGAAGGTCCTGAAGACCCCGCCGGCCCTGCTGGTGGTCAATGGCGGGCCCGAAGCCGGGCCCTTCCTCTCCGCGCTCTACGCCGCCACCCTCGATGAGGACGAGCGGCCCACGGTGGTGGTCCCGACGCGACTGGGTCCCGCAGCGAGTGTGGACTACGTGGACGCGGAACTGCTCCCGGAGTGCTTGTCCTCGGCCACTGGATATGTTCCCGGGACCGATCTGCAGGTCGACCATGTCAACATGATGCTCAATGTGGACCCGGACCTGCAGCGCACCGGGTATGCGTACTCGCAGCAGGGCTACGACGCTGTGATTCTCGCGTGCTTGGCGGCGCAGGACGCGCTGTCGGCGGAGGGTGTCGACATCTCCGCCTCGATCGGGAAGATCCTCACGGGCACCCAGGAGTGCACGGATTTCGGCGACTGCCGTTCGATCCTGCGCGCGGGTCTGAGCGCCGATGAGCGCGCCACGATCAGGTTCACCGGCCGCATGGGCGCTCTCGAGCTGGGCGCCGCGAAGGATGCCCGCACGGGCGCCATACGGACCTTCACCTGGAGCGATGCCCAGGAGATCCAGCGCGGCACCAGCGAGGACTTCGACGCCGGATCCTGACGGTCGCCTCTCAGCGCGGTGGTAGCAGCATGGTCTGGACGGTGATGGTGCTCAGCAGGATTCCTCCGGAGTCATGGACGTCCACGAGATAACTCGCGACCTGCCGCCCGGCATGACGGACCGTGCAGGTGGCGGTCACGATCCCATCGCGTGCAGAGCGGTGGTGCAGCGCCGAGACGGACGTGCCCACTGCCTGCGCGCCGTCGCCATGGACCTCACGGGCGCGCAGGATGGCTGCGAACGAGGCGACCGACTCGGCGAGAGCGATCGTGGCACCTCCGTGCAGCAGTCCCGCAGGCTGCGTGTTCCCGGCAACCGGCATGGTCATGGTGCCGCCACCCGCGTGGAGGCTCTGCAGCTCCATCCCGCAGCGCTCCACGAGCGTGCCGCGGATCATGGGGTCGACAAGGGCGCGCAGCTGCTCACCGGACAGGGGAGCAGCGGAAGCATGTGGCAGGTCGGTCGTGTCCGTCATGCTCCGAGGGTGCCACAGGGTACGCAGCGTGCACGGGCGGGAACGCATGTCGGGCCGACGTGCGAGACTTCTCCTCATGAGTGCGAGCGACACCGGTGACCAGCGGATCCTCCTCATCGACGGGCACGCCATGGCGTTCCGCGCGTTCTTCGCGCTGCCCGCCGACGGGTTCAGCGACGGTCGAGGACAGGCCACGAACGCCGTGTACGGCTTCGCGCGGATGATCATCAACGTCGTCGCCTCGGAGCAGCCGACCCACGTCGCCGTGGCCTTCGACCTGCCCGGCGGCACCTTCCGCGACCGCATCTACGACCAGTACAAGGGCGGTCGTGACGTGACCCCGCCCGAGTTCGTGGGCCAGATCGACCTGATCATGCAGGTGCTCGACGCACTCGGGGTGCGCTGGCTGACGGTCCAGGACTACGAGGCCGACGACATCATCGCGACCCTCGCCACCCGGGCAGCACGCGAGGGCGGCGAGGCGCTGATCGTCACCAGCGATCGGGATGCCATCCAGCTGGTGGAGGAGAAGGTGACCCTGCTGCAACCGATCAAGGGCGTCACCGAGATGCGCCGGATGACCCCGGCGGCGGTCGAGGAGAAGTACGGCATCCCGCCCGAGCGCTATTCGGACCTCGCGGCGCTCGTCGGTGAAGCGGCGGACAATCTTCCCGGCGTCCCGGGCGTCGGCCCGAAGACGGCGGCCAAATGGATCGTGCAGTACGGCGACCTGCCCGGCGTCATCGCCCACGCCGGCGAGATCCAGGGCAAGGCGGGTCAGTCACTGCGGGACCACCTCGAGGACGTCGAACGCAACCGGCTCATGAATGCCGCTGTCCTGGACCTCGAACTGCCCACCGATCCCGCTCACTACACCCTGGGTGGTGGGGACCGGGAGCGCACCGCCGTGGTCTTCGACGAGCTCGCCTTCGGCGACACCATCCGGCGGGACCTCCCCGCGGTCCTGTTCGGCGAGGACGACGGCGCGGCGGCGGACACCGAACGGGAGCCGGCCGCCGAGGTGCCCGAGATCGATGGCGCGCCGAGCCTGCGTGAGCTGCTGGGGGAATCGGCCGGCCCCTTGGCCCTGACCGTCGCTGACGATGTGCGGGGCGGGCCGATGCTGGGCCTCGCGACCCCGCACGCCCTCGCCGCGGTGCGCCTCGAGCAGCTCGACTCCGAGACCTCCTCCGTGCTGGCCGACGCACTCGGGAGCACCGTCGAGCTGCTGGCGACCGACGTGCCCGCAGTGCGCTCCTGGATGCACCAGAACGGCTATGAGCTGGGATCAAAGGCCCGGGATCTGTCCCTGGAGGCGTTCGTCCTGCGCCCTGGCGCGCGCACCTATGATGCGGAGGCGCTCGGCGCCGAGCTGGGAGGTGCACGGTTCGAGCCGCGCCCGCGAAAGCCCGCCGACTCGACCCTGAAGAAGGAGACTCCGGAGGTGCGCGCCGGCCATGTGTCCCTCGCCGGGTCCCGTCTGGCCCAGGCCGCCGCGGCCCTGCACCCGGTCGCCGCCGAGCTGACGCACCAGCAGGGGGCCGAGCCCTGGGCCTCCGGCATCATCGAGGATCTCGAACGGCCGTTGCAGGCTGTGCTGGAGACCATGCACGAGCGGGGCATCGCGATCGATCAGGCGGCGCTGCAGGTCCTGCGGGACGAGTTCGAGGGCTTCGTCGCCCAGGCCAAGCGGGAGGCCGGGGCGATCGTGGGCGAGGAGGTCAACCTCGCCTCGCCCAAGCAGCTCCAGGTGGTTCTCTTCGAGACCCTCGCCCTTCCGACCACACGGAAGATCTCCTCCGGTCACTCGACGGATGCCGAGTCCCTCACGGACCTCCAGGAGAAGCTCGACCCGGGATCCTCGGGGCACGAGTTCCTGTCGTGGCTGCTGCGCTTCCGCGAGATGAGCAAGCTGACCGGCTACGTGGTCGGGCTGGACAAGGTCCACGACAGCGCCTCCCGCGTGCACACCACGTTCCAGCAGACCGCCGCGGCCACGGGACGCCTCGCCTCGACCGAGCCGAACCTGCAGAACATCCCGGTGCGCACCTCCGAGGGTCAGCGCATCCGCGACGTATTCGTCGCCGGGGACGGGTACGAGACTCTGCTGACGGCCGACTACTCCCAGATCGAGATGCGCATCATGGCGCACCTGTCCGAGGACGCCGGTCTCATCGAGGCCTTCCGTTCGGGCGAGGACCTCCACAACTTCGTCGCCTCCCGAGTGTTCGGAGTGTCCCCGGACGCCGTCGATCCGGCTATGCGCTCCAAGACCAAGGCCGTCAGCTACGGCCTCGCCTACGGCCTCTCCGCCTTCGGGCTCTCGCGCCAGCTGCGCATCTCCCGGGCGGAGGCGACCGCCCTGCGCGACGGGTACTTCGAGCGGTTCGGCGGGGTGCGGGACTACCTGCACGAGAGCGTCGAGACGGCTCGATCCACCGGGTACACCGCGACGATCCTCGGCCGTCGCCGCTACCTGCCGGACCTGACGTCCGACAACCGGCTGCGCCGCGAGAACGCCGAGCGCGTCGCCCTGAACTCCCCGATCCAGGGCAGTGCCGCCGACATCATCAAGCTCGCGATGCTGGCGGTCGAGCGACGCATGCGCGAGGAGGGCCTCGAGTCCCGGATGCTGCTGCAGGTCCACGACGAGCTCGTGGTCGAGGTCGCGCCCGGGGAGCTCGAGGCGGCGCGCAGGATCGTGGTCGAGGGCATGGACGGCGCCTACGAGCTCTCGGTCCCGCTCGAGGTCGGGGTCGGCGTCGGCCGCACCTGGCGCGACGCGGCGCACTGAGGTTCCCGAGCGTCCTCGTCCCCGCAGGTCCGGGCGGGGAGGGGACCCGGGAGCGGGTCTCTCGCGCCGGAGAGATGGGGGACGGACCTCACACCGGTGCGTCGCGGAGACGCGCGCTCGTCCCTCGCGCATCGCAGGCAGTGCTGGTAAGGTTCAGAAGGTCTGTGCGCGAGCTGTCCCGCCTGTCGGTTCCGTCGCGCATCGATGCGCCCCTTGCGGGCGCTGCATGCCCATCATTCCTACTCATTCCTGTCCCGACGGAGTTCCTACCTACATGACCGACACCACGACCCCCCAGATCGCCATCAACGACATCGGCGGCGCCGACGAACTCATGGCAGCCATCGATGCGACCATCAAGTACTTCAACGATGGTGACATCGTCGAAGGCACTGTGGTGAAGGTCGATCACGATGAGGTCCTCCTGGACATCGGCTACAAGACCGAGGGCGTCATCCCCTCGCGCGAGCTGTCCATCAAGCACGACGTCGACCCCGGTGAGGTCGTCGAGGTCGGCGACGAGATCGAGGCCCTGGTTCTCCAGAAGGAGGACAAGGAAGGCCGTCTGATCCTGTCCAAGAAGCGTGCGCAGTACGAGCGCGCCTGGGGCACGATCGAGCAGATCAAGGAAGACGAGGGCGTCGTCACGGGCCGCGTCATCGAGGTCGTCAAGGGCGGCCTCATCGTCGACATCGGCCTGCGCGGCTTCCTCCCCGCCTCTCTCGTCGAGATGCGTCGCGTCCGCGACCTGCAGCCCTACGTCGGCCAGGAGATCGAGGCGAAGATCATCGAGCTCGACAAGAACCGCAACAACGTGGTCCTGTCGCGCCGTGCCTACCTCGAGGAGACCCAGTCCGCGGTCCGCTCCGACTTCCTGCAGACCCTGCAGAAGGGTCAGGTCCGCGAGGGTGCCGTGTCCTCCATCGTCAACTTCGGCGCCTTCGTCGATCTCGGCGGTGTCGACGGCCTGGTGCACGTCTCCGAGCTGTCCTGGAAGCACATCGATCACCCGTCCGAGGTCGTCGAGGTCGGTCAGAAGGTCAGCGTCGAGGTGCTCGACGTCGACATGGACCGCGAGCGCGTCTCGCTGTCGCTGAAGGCCACCCAGGAAGATCCGTGGCAGCTCTTCGCCCGCACCCACGCCATCGGCGAGGTCGTCCCGGGCAAGGTCACCAAGCTGGTTCCGTTCGGTGCGTTCGTGCGCGTCGAGGACGGCATCGAGGGCCTGGTGCACATCTCCGAGCTGGCTCAGCGTCACGTGGATCTGCCCGAGCAGGTCGTCACGGTCGACCAGGACGTCTTCGTCAAGGTCATCGACATCGATCTCGAGCGTCGCCGCATCTCGCTCTCGCTCAAGCAGGCCAACGAGGGTGTCGACCCCGAGGGCGACGACACCACGTTCGACCCGGCTCTGTACGGCATGGCCGCGGAGTACGACGAGAACGGCGAGTACAAGTACCCCGAGGGCTTCGACCCGGAGACCAACGAGTGGCTCGAGGGCTACGACGCCCAGCGCGAGGTGTGGGAAGGCCAGTACGCGGCCGCCTACGAGCGCTGGAACGCCCACAAGGCGCAGGTCATCGAGGCCATCAAGGCTGACGAGGAGTCCGCGAACGCTCCGGCGACCGAGACCTCCACGTCGACGCCCGCAGCCGCCGATGCCGCTCCCGCGTCGTCGCAGTCCTCCTACCAGTCGGCCACCACGGACGAGGGCACCCTGGCCTCCGACGAGGCCCTGGCGGCCCTGCGCGCCAAGCTCACCGGCAACTGATCCTCGGATCGTTCTGCGGAACGGCCCGGTCCCCGCGAGGGGGCCGGGCCGTTCCCGTCTGTCGGGGCGAGCGCGCCGGGCACATTCGGAGCGCCTGACCCGCACAGGTGCGTGCGCACCGCCGGTGAACCCGCCTGCAGCAAGCCCGTCGGCGGTGCACACTGGTGACATGACCACCACGCTCGATGCCCATCCGATCCACACCTGGCTCACCGACATGGACGGTGTCCTCGTCCATGAGCAGTCCGCACTGCCCGGCGCAGCCGATTTCATCGCAGCCCTGCAGCGCTTCGGTCGACCCTTCCTGGTGCTCACCAACAACTCGATCTTCACGCCGCGCGATCTGCGAGCGCGACTGTCCCGCAGCGGCATCGACATCCCCGAGCAGGCGATCTGGACCAGTGCGCTGGCCACGGCCCGCTTCCTCGCGGAGCAGGCGCCCGGTGCGGCCGCGTACGTGATCGGCGAGGCCGGGCTCACCAGCGCGATGCACGAGGAGGGGTTCATCCTGGCGGACGCCGACGTCGAGTTCGTCGTGCTGGGGGAGACGCGCACCTATTCCTTCGAATCGATCACCCGCGCCATCCGTCTGATCTCCGCGGGCGCGAAGTTCATCGCCACCAACCCCGACGTCACGGGCCCCAGCGCCGAGGGACCGACGCCGGCCACCGGCTCCGTCGCCGCGATGATCACCGCCGCCACGGGTATCCGCCCGTACTACATCGGCAAGCCGAACCCCCTGATGATGCGCACGGCGCTGAATCGTCTCGGCGCGCACTCGGAGACGTCCGTGATGATCGGTGACCGCATGGACACCGATGTGAAGTCCGGTCTGGAGGCAGGCATGCGCTCGGTGCTGGTGCTGTCCGGTTCGACCCGCGAGGAGGAGATCCCGCAGTACCCGTACCGGCCCACCGCGGTCCTGGACGGCATCGCCGATGTCGTGCCCCTGGTCGAGCAGCTCACACCGATCGAGTCCGTCGAGCTCGGAGAGGACTGAGAGCGCGGACGCATTCTCTGCGGTCAGGCGCCTCATGAGAGAATCGTGCACATGTTGCGCTGGTTCACGGCCGGGGAGTCACACGGCCCTTCCCTCATCTCCCTGCTCGACGGCGTCCCTGCCGGAGTCGAGCTGACCAGTGACGATCTGAAGGCCACGCTGGCCCGCCGACGTCTCGGCCACGGCCGCGGAAGCCGCCAGAAGTTCGAGCAGGACGTGGTGAGCATCCACTCCGGGCTCCGTCATGGTCGTACTCTCGGCTCCCCGCTCGCGATCGAGATCGCGAACTCCGAATGGCCCAAATGGGAGAAGGTCATGAGCGCCGATCCGGTGCAGCGCGAGGACCTCGTCGTCGACGCCGGCACCGGTGACGAGCGGGAGATCGCCCGCAACCGGCCCCTGACCCGCCCCCGGCCCGGCCACGCCGACCTGTCCGGAATGCTGAAGTACGGCTTCGAGGAGGCCCGCCCGATCCTCGAGCGTGCGAGCGCGCGCGAGACCGCGGCCCGCGTGGTCGCCGGCCGCGTGGCGGCAGCCATCCTGGAGCAGGCCGCCGGGATCCGACTGGTCTCCCACACCCTCGGCGTCGGCTCCGTGCGCGTACCCGAGGACGCCCCCCTGCCGACGCCGGACGACGACGCCGCTCTGGACGCTGATCCCTTGCGCTGCTTCCACCCCGCGACGTCCTCGGCGATGGTCGCCGAGGTCGACGCCGCGAAGGCGGACGGCGACACCCTGGGCGGGGTCGTCGAGGTGCTCGCCTACGATCTCCCCGTCGGACTGGGCTCCCACACCCAGTGGGACCGGAAGCTCGACGGCCGGCTCGCGCAGGCGATCATGTCCATCCAGGCGATGAAGGGCGTGGAGATCGGTGACGGCTTCGCGACGGCCGCACGCCGCGGCTCCGACGCCCACGACGAGATCCTCTCTGCGGGCCAGGACGACGCCGCCGCCGCGGTCCCGCGCGCCAGCAACCGCGCCGGCGGACTCGAGGGCGGCATGACCAACGGTCAGGTGCTGCGAGTGCGCGGTGCCTTGAAGCCGATCTCGACCGTTCCGCGCGCCCTGCGCACCATCGATGTGCGCACCGGCGAGCAGACCACCGCCAACCATCAGCGCTCCGACACCTGCGCGGTCGCTCCCGCCGCGGTCATCGCGGAGGCCGTGGTCGCCCTGACCCTCGTCGACGCCCTGCTGGAGAAGACCGGTGGCGACAGCGTCGACGAGATCCGGGCCCACCTCGCCGGCACCCTCGAGCTGCAGTCCCGCATCGTGGGCGGTGGCGCGGACGCCGCCACGTGAGCGGGCCTGCCGTCATCCTGCTCGGCCCCATGGGGGCCGGGAAGACCAGCGTCGGGCGTGAGCTCGCGGCACGTCTGGACGTGCACTTCGACGACCTCGACGCGATGATCGTCGCCGAGGCCGGCCGCTCCATCCCGGCCATCTTCGAGACCGAGGGCGAGAACGGGTTCCGGGAGCTCGAGGCCGCCGTGCTCGCGCACGCCCTGGTCTCGACCCGCGGTGTGCTCTCCCTGGGCGGGGGAGCCGTCACCCAGGCGCATTCCCGGGAGCGCTTGCGCGGCGGGCCGATCGTGCTGCTCGAGATCGACGAGGCGGTGGTCGCCAGTCGGCTCGGCCGGGGCCGTGGCCGCCCGATGCTCGCCGGGGACCAGGACCCGATGATCCGCTGGCGCGAGCTCGCCGCGCAGCGGTACCCGATCTACCGCGACCTGGCACGCTGGAGCGTCGACGCCGGCCGCGGCAGCGCCGCCTCCGTCGCGCGCGTCATCACCGACATCATGGGGCAGGACCTGCTGGTCGGCCCCGAGGAGGAGAACGTATGACCACGACCGTGATTCCCGTGACCACCCCGACCGGCGGCTACGACGTGCACGTCGGCCGCGGGATCCTCGCCGACGTGCCCGGGCTGATCCCGGAGCGCGTGCGGCGCGTGGTCATCGTCCACCAGCCCAGCCTCCGCGAGGTCGCCGAAGAGGTTCGCGCCTCGGTCTCGGGCACCGGGCGCGATGCCTTCGCCGCGGAGATCCCCGACGGCGAAGAGGCCAAGACCGCCCAGGTCGCCGGGTTCCTCTGGGGCGTGTGCGGGCAGGCCGAGATCGGCCGCGGAGACCTGATCATCGCCCTCGGGGGCGGGGCCGCCACCGACCTGGCCGGCTTCGTCGCCGCGTCCTGGCTGCGGGGCATCGACGTGCTGCAGGTCCCGACCACGGTCGCCGCCATGGTCGATGCCGCCGTGGGCGGGAAGACGGGCATCAACACGTCCGAGGGCAAGAACCTCGTCGGCGCCTTCCATCCGCCGATCGCCGTGCTGGCTGATCTCGATGTCCTCGCGGGGCTCGGCGCCCATGACGTCGCCGCCGGCCTCGCCGAGGTCGTCAAGGGCGGATTCATCGCCGATGAGCGGATCCTCGAGATCATCGAGGCGGATCCGCAGGCCGTGCTCGACGTCGCCAGCGACGCCTTTCGCGAGGTCGTCGAGCGCAAGATCCGCATCAAGGCGGACGTCGTCTCCGGCGATCTCACAGAACAGGGCAATCGCGAGATCCTCAACTACGGCCACACCCTCGGTCACGCGATCGAACGCAACGAGCGCTACCAGTGGCGTCACGGAGCCGCCGTGTCCGTCGGCATGATGTTCGCCGCGGAGCTGTCCCATCTGGCCGGGAAGCTCTCCGAGGCCGACGTCGACCGTCACCGCAGCATCCTCCTCTCCCTGGGCCTGCCCACCACCTACCGCGACCGACAGTGGCCGAAGCTGGAGGACGCCATGAAACGCGACAAGAAGACCCGCGCGGGCCTGCTGCGATTCGTGGTGCTCGACCGGATCGGCACGGTCTCCCGTCTCGAGGGCCCCGATCCTGCGCTGCTCCTGTCCGCCTACGCCGCGATCACGGCCTGAGGCCGCCATGACGACGGAGAGCATGCCCATCACCGCGACGGTCCGCGGCATCGAACTGGGCCGGGCGCGCCCCGAGATCATCGTGCCGATCATGGGCGACGATCAGGAGGCAGTGCTGGCCCAGGCCAGTGCCGCCGCCGCGACGTCGGCTCGCATCATCGAGTGGCGGATCGATCATTTCCGCCCCGACGTCGAGGATCCCGAAGCGCATCGCGAGCTCGTCCTCGCCTCCTTGCCCGCGCTGCGGGCACAGCTCGGACCGGACCGGGCGCTGCTGGCCACAGTGCGCACCTCCGCCGAGGGCGGCGCCCGTCAGATTCGGGACTCGGACCTCGCCGTCCTGCTGGAGGCCCTGATCGCGACGCGACGGGCCGGCTCGCAATCGCCCATCGACCTGATCGACATCGAGACCTCGCGCACCCCGGAGATCGTCGCGCGGGTGATGGCCACGGCGCATCGCAACGGCGTGGTCGTCGTCGGCTCCTTCCATGACTTCACCTCGACCCCGAGCGAGGAGGAGCTGGTCGAGCTGCTCCGGGCCCAGCGCCGCCTGGGAGCCGATGTCCCGAAGGTCGCCGTGACCCCGAGCTCGGCGCGCGACGTCCTGGCGCTGATGTCGGCCAGCCTCACCGTCGCGGCGGAGGGGAAGGGCCCGCATATCGCGATCAGCATGGGATCGCTGGGCGTGGTCAGCCGGGTGGCCGCGGAGACCTTCGGCAGCGCCGCCACGTTCGCCTCGGTCGGGAAGACCTCGGCCCCCGGGCAGGTCGAGGCCACGGAGGTTTCACGGATGCTGGAGCTCCTGCGCCCCTGAGTCCGGGCCGGGTCGCTCCCGGCCGTCGGGGGTGGGCAGCGCCTCGTGATCACGGACGAGTCGCGCAGCCGTGGTCGAGCACCACCACACGCCGTTCCTGTCAGGAACCGGGCCGGTCCCCGGGATCGTCACCCTCCGGACTGGCCCCGTCCTGACGCCATGACCTGTCGGTCTCCGCGCCGCCGGACCGAGGGGCGTCGATGTCGGGCTCGTCCTGCTCGGCGAAGGTGCGCTCCGCGTAGTCACCGGCGTCCGCGTCCAGGAAGCTGACGTCGTCGGCGAGATCGTCGGTGGTGGCATCGACCACCGGGATCGTGCCCGTCTCCAGGGCCACCCGTTCACGCTCCGAGCGTCGGGTGCGACGCACCAGGGCCTTCACCTGTGAGGCGGACATCGTCACCTGCCACTCACCATGGGCGGGCAGCGACCAGCGCCGCCAGGCGGCGAGCCCGGCCAGCAGAGCCCCGAGCGCGACCGCGACCAGCACGAAGGGAGACGGGATGCCGAGCGCGACGACGATCCAGGTCCCGATCGCGGTGACCAGTGCACCGGTCGCATACAGCGGTCCGCCCCCGAAGATGACGGGGATGCGCCCCACCAGCACGTCGCGGATCGCCCCTCCGCCGACTGCGCTGGTGACGCCCAGCAGGATCGCGGGCAGCGGCTCGAGCCCGTAGCCGAAGGATTTGGCGGTGCCGGTCGCCGCCCACAGCGCCATCGCGGCGATGTCCAGCACCGTGACCAGGCGCCGCCACCACGGGCCGTCGGTGGGTATCAGGAAGGCCAAGAGCGAACCGGCCAGAGCGCAGGTCAGGTACCACGGCCCGTCGAAGGCGGCCGGCGTGCCGTAGTCGAGGATCAGATCGCGCACGAGGCCCCCGCCCAGGCCGGCCACGATCCCGATGATCGCGAAGCCCACGGCGTCGAAGTTCAACCGGGCGGCGAGGGCTCCTGCAGCGAGACCCATGACGAAGACCCCGATCAGGTCCAGCACACGCAGGAAGTCGTTGGTCACGAGCAGCTCGAGGGGGTTCACGCCTCGACGGTAGCCGCCCGCGGGGCCGGAGAGGTGATCGGACGGGTCACACCAGCGGGAAGCGTGCCCACGGTCCGGCCAGCTGTCGGGCGAGCCGGAGAACGGAGAACGGAGCCGCCCTCGATCGGTGGCCGCAACGCACTCCTGCCCACGTACGATCGGGCCATGAGCTCGAGCCCCACCCTCTGCCCTTCTCTGCTGCGGCTCGGGCTGACCGGGGGCATCGGGTCGGGAAAATCGACGGTCGCTGCGATCTGGCGTGAGGCAGGGCACCGGGTGATCGATCTGGACGCCCACTCCCGCGCCGTGCTCGACACCCCTGGCGAGGGGATCGAGGAGGCCGTCGCCCGCTTCGGCGAGACCTACCGGGCACCGAGCGGCACCATCGACCGCGCGGCCCTCGCCGCACTCGTCTTCGCCGACGCCGCCGCCCGCACCGATCTCGAGCAGATCGTGCTGAGCAGGGTCGCGCAAGCGGTCTCTCACGAGGAAGCTGACGCCGTCGCCGCGGGGGAGCGCCTGGTGATCCACGACAGCCCGCTGCTGCTGGAGCAGGACAAGGACGGTGACTACCAGGCGGTCGTCGCGGTCCTCGCGCGCCGGGCGGACCGCATCGAGCGAGTCCAGCGGGATCGCGGCAAGGATCGCGACTACGTCGAGTCGATCATGGCAGTCCAGGTCACGGACGTGGAGAGAATCCGCCGCGCGGACCGCCTGGTGCTGAACACCTCGTCGCGAGCGGTCCTCGAGAAGCGCGCTCTGAGGGCACTGTCACGAGCCCTGCACGCCTGAGCCCATCCGACTGTCGGCCCCGGGCCGTAGGCTCGACCCATGCGTCCTGTCACCGATCTGGTCCGCGCCGAACATCCCTTCGAAGTCGTCTCCGAGTACACCCCCTCGGGTGACCAGCCGACCGCCATCGCCGATCTCACCCGTCGCATCAACGACGGTGAGCAGGACGTGGTGCTGCTGGGCGCCACCGGCACCGGCAAGTCGGCGACCACCGCCTGGCTGATCGAGCAGGTGCAGCGACCCACCCTGGTCATGGCGCACAACAAGACCCTCGCCGCGCAGCTGGCGAGCGAGTTCCGTGATCTGCTGCCGCACAACGCCGTGGAGTACTTCGTCTCGTACTACGACTATTACCAGCCGGAGGCGTACGTCCCCCAGTCGGACACCTTCATCGAGAAGGATTCCTCGGTCAACGCCGAGGTCGAGCGGCTGCGGCACAGCGCGACCAACTCCCTGCTCACGCGCCGCGATGTGGTCGTGGTGTCCTCGGTGTCCTGCATCTACGGCCTGGGCACCCCGCAGGAATACGTCGACCGGATGGTGCAGATCTCCCGCGACCAGCAGCTCGATCGTGACGAGCTGCTGCAGCGCTTCGTGGACATGCAGTACGACCGCAACGACATCGCCTTCGAACGCGGCACGTTCCGCGTGCGCGGTGACACCGTCGAGATCATCCCGATGTACGAGGAGCTCGCGATCCGCATCGAGTTCTTCGGCGACCAGGTCGATGCGATCTACACCCTGCACCCGATGACGGGAGAGGTGATCCGCCAGGAGGATCACATCCACATCTTCCCCGCCTCCCACTACGTCGCCGGTCCCGAACGTCTCTCGCGCGCCATCGGCACCATCGAGATCGAACTCCGAGA
This sequence comes from Brachybacterium sp. FME24, assembly GCF_014897705.1. Classification (GTDB taxonomy): domain Bacteria; phylum Actinomycetota; class Actinomycetes; order Actinomycetales; family Dermabacteraceae; genus Brachybacterium. Next base: position 50,041 of record NZ_JABUXV010000005.1, read on the forward strand.
GCGCCTCGAGGAGCTCGAGGCGCAGAACAAGCTGCTCGAGGCGCAGCGGCTGCGGATGCGCACCACCCATGACCTGGAGATGCTGCGCCAGATGGGTTCCACCAACGGCGTGGAGAACTACTCCCGCCACTTGGACGGGCGCGACTCCGGCACGGCGCCGAACACCCTCATGGACTACTTCCCCGAGGACTTCCTGCTGGTCATCGACGAGTCCCATGTGACGGTCCCGCAGATCGGCGCGATGTTCGAGGGGGACCGCTCCCGCAAGCGCACGCTGGTGGACTTCGGGTTCCGCCTGCCCAGCGCCCTGGACAACCGCCCGCTGACCTTCTCGGAGTTCACCGAGCGCACCGGTCAGACCGTCTACCTCTCCGCGACCCCCGCCGCCTACGAGCTGGGCAAGGGGAACGGCGTGGTCGAGCAGATCATCCGGCCGACGGGTCTGGTGGACCCCGAGGTGATCGTCAAACCCATCAAGGGGCAGATCGACGACCTGCGCGAGGAGATCGAGAAGCGGGTCCAGCGCGACGAGCGAGTGCTGGTGACCACGCTGACCAAGCGCATGGCCGAGGACCTCACGGACTTCCTGCTGGAGAACGGGGTCAGGGTCCAGTACCTGCACTCCGACGTCGACACCCTGCGCCGGATCGAGCTGCTGCGCTCCCTGCGCCAGGGCGAGTTCGACGTGCTGGTGGGCATCAATCTGCTGCGCGAGGGTCTGGATCTTCCCGAGGTGTCCCTGGTGGCGATCCTCGACGCCGACAAGGAGGGCTTCCTGCGCTCGCGCACCTCCCTCATCCAGACCATCGGCCGCGCCGCGCGCAACGTCTCCGGCGAGGTGCACATGTATGCCGATCGGATCACCGACTCGATGCAGTCCGCGATCGACGAGACCAACCGTCGTCGCGAGAAGCAGGTCGCCTACAACACGAAGTACGGCATCGACCCGACGCCGTTGCGCAAGCGCATCGCCGACGTCACCGACATGCTGGCTCGCGAGGACATCGACACCGACACCCTGATGTCGACCGACTACCGTTCCGGCAAGGACCGAGTGGCCCGCGACCGGGCGCGCGCGAACACGGTCGATGCGGTCAACAACCGCACCGTCGACCTCGGCGACGACCCGGTCGGTTCTCTGACCGGCATGATCGACGAGATGACGGCGCAGATGCACCAGGCCGCCGAAACCCTCCAGTTCGAGGCAGCAGCCCGCTTGCGTGATGAGGTCCAGGAGCTCAAGAAGGAGCTGCGGGCTATCCAGCGCTCGTCGTGAACGGAGATCCGCCGGGCGAGCCGGGCGTGGCCCCGCCGTGCAGCTCGACCGCCGTGACCGAGAGATAGAACGGTGACGGGACGACGGGTGCTTGCCCGCGGAGCACACGTCGGGTGATCAAGCGCGGCCAGCGGGGCGTGTCCCGGACCCCGGTGGCGTAGAGGACCACGCGATCGGGGTCGGCGGTGTGCAGAATTCCCGGTCCGTAGGTGCCGCGTGCCAGGCTCTCCGGCGTGCCTGATTCGTCGGTGCGAAGAACATGCCGAGGTGTCGACCACTCCTCGGGATCCGCACTGAGCACCGTCGCGGTGCTGATCCATAGACCCTGCGGCGGCATTCCTCCTGAACCGTGGATGTCCGCGCCGCGGGCGAGAACCATGAGCCATCCGCCCGGCACTCGGGTGATCGCGTTGTCGAAGAAGCCGTCGCTCGAGGTCGTGAAGACGCGGGGGTCGCTCCACATCAGCCCATCGGCGCTCTCGACGACGCGAATCTCGTAATCGGGCAGGTCGCCGGGACCGATCTCGTAGGGATTCGCCTGGAACCACATCAGATAGCGATCCCCGTCATGCACGACGAGCGGCTCGAGCACACTGCGCCGGAGTGCATCGCCACGCACCAGCGGTTCCTCTCGCCGGTGCCACTGACCGTCGCGATGCTCAAGAACCCCGATGGCATATTCGCTTTTCGGGCCGTACTGCTTCGTCGATCTCCTGCCCGTGTAGTAGATGCGTGCCGGCTGGTCAGCGGTGGCCGGTACGAACGAGGGAGTGTGCATCCCGGCGCCGTCCCACGCGCCGCGCGGCGGGTCCGCGGCCAGAGGGAGGGCGCGGCCCCGCGCATCGGTCGCCACGAGCCAGGAGTCACCGGCCGGATCGGCGTGCGACGGGAGGGTCGCCACGTACAGACGATTGCGGAACGAGGTCGAGAAGCCGCCGAGGAACATCGTCGGGGTGCCGTCGATGAGATGGACGTCGGGATCGCCCACACCCAGGATGCCGTGCGGCATCGGTCCGTCGACCATGTCCCAGATGCTGAGGGGTCGAGACGTTCGCAGGGAATCGGTCATCACTGTCTCCGTGGGGTCGGGCGCGCCGAACGGCGCGGACTCCCCTGCGGATCAGGTAGGTCGATGCTTCGACGCTAGCAGCTGGGAGCTCCCTGCGCGACAGCGGAGAATTCCGGGCGCGTGCTCTGAGACCGTGAGAGAGTCGGAGAGGTTGCGGGGTGACGCGCGCCGGAACCGTCGTCGTCGACAGAGGAGGGACCTTGCGGACCATCGCATGGATCTCGCGGCGCGCTTTTCTCGCCGCTCCCGGCATCGTCACCTGGACTTCGGTCATCGCCCTGGCGCTCGCGGCGGTCCCAGCACTGCAGGTCCTCCTCATCGCAGAACTGATCCTCGCCCTCGGTGACACGGACCGGCTTCGCGACCTCGCCGGTCTCCTCCTCGCCATGATCCTGCTCGTCGGGTTGACCCCGTCGGTGTCCTCGATCTGCGGTGACTTCCAGCATCGAGCTGCGCAGAGGCTGCAGGCCGAGCTGAACTCGTCGCTGGTCCGCGAAGCGTCGAGGATCGCGCCGGACGAGCTGGTCAACTCCTCGATCGCGGCGCAGGTGGAGCGGCACTCCCGAGCCATCGGCGAAGGCATCGCCTGGTCCTTCAGTCAGTACATGACGGCCGTGATGGCACTGCTGTCCTCGGTCGGCGTGATCGTCGCCGTGTTCTCGTTCAGTGCCGTCGCCGGTGTGCTCACCCTGTTCTCCCTCATCCCGCCGCTGGTCTACTCCCGGTACCTCTCGCGGGTCTGGGAACGACAGTGGGAGGAGGTCAGCCCGCACTACGACAAGGAGCGATACCTGCGCGAGCTCATCGTGCGCCAACGCTCGGCGACGGAGCTCGCCGGGCTGGGAACCTCGGAGCGGGTGGGGGAGATGGTCGCGGCGCGCTGGCGGATCGTCGATTCCATCATGGCCAAGGCCCTTCGGCCCCAAGTGCTGGGGAACGCCGCCAGCGGGATCGTCTCGGCGGTCCTTCTCGGCGGGGCGATCCTCGCCGTGGTGATCGGTGCGCAGTTCGAGTCGCCGGCTGTCGCAGGCATCTACGGGGTGATGGCAGCGATGACCGCCTCCGCCGGCGCCGGGCTGAGCGCCGGGCTCGCGATCGAGAACCTTCCCCTCGCACGAGGGCTCCAACGGTTCCTGTCTGCGGCTCGGCCGAGCCGGAGGCATCCGCCGGCTCCTGTAGTCCAGCATCTTCGCGCAGAGCACCTCACGCACCGCTACGGCGGCCGGGACCAGGACGCCATCACGGACGTGAGCATCGAAGCGAGGCTCGGCGACGTCGTGGCGCTGGTCGGTGTGAACGGTGCGGGGAAGACCACCACGGTCAATGCCCTGCTCGGTCTCGTCACGCCGCAGGACGGCGAGGTCCTGCTCGATGGGGAGAACCGCACCGACCTCGGGGAAGCGGCCTGGCTCGCGCGGTTCGGGTTGCTGACCCAGGAGTTCGGTCGCTTCGAGCTGACAGTGCGCGACGCCGTGCGCCTGGGATCTCCCCGCGAGGACGTGACGGACGCTGAAGTCTGGGATGCTCTGCACTCGGCCCATGCGGCAGGAATGGTCGCAGCGATGCCGGAAGGTCTGGATCAGCAGCTCGGCGAGCAGTGGGGCGGGGTCGGCATCTCCGGGGGCCAGTGGCAGCGCCTCGCCCTGGCGCGCACCTACCTCCGCAACGCTCCGATCTGGGTGCTGGATGAGCCGACGTCGGCGATCGACGCGGAGGCGGAGCAGGAGATCTTCCACGAGCTGCAGCGCACGAAGCACGGCAGGATCACCGTCGTCGTCTCGCACCGGGCGTGGACCCTCAAGGAGATGGACCGGATCTACGTCTTCGGTGAGGGACGGGTCGTCGAGCAGGGGACCTACGAGGATCTGCTCGCCCATGACGGCAGGTTCGCCGCGATCTTCGCCGAGCAGAGGTGACGGATGGGGTACTGACTTTTCAGTCCTCGTACGTGATCTCGAATGTCGTCCCACTGTCCATGGTCGGGGTCGTGATCTTCAAGGTCTCGCCCTTGACGACGGAGAACTTCGTCTGGTCGGTGGAGAGGTCAATCCCGCCGTCCTCGGAGCGCGGGGACATCGGTTCGCTCGTGCTCAGCGTGACTTCGTCGTCGTCCACGGCCTTCACCGTGAAGGTGATCTCATCGCCCTGGCTGTCTCGAGTGAATGTGGAACCCTTCGTGACGCTCTCCTCGGACGGCTCCGGCTCGGGCTGTTCCTTGCTCCAGCCGGTCCATGGGGCGGAGATGACTGTGAGAGTGACCGTCGGCGAAGGGGGAGCGACGTCCACCCGCCCGCATCCGGCCACCATCACTGTCACCGGCAGGAGGAGAAGCACCGAGCGTCTCGTCCTGGAAGCGCGCCGTCCCCGCCCGGTGGTGGTCGTCATTTCGGTTGTCATGGCCCCCCATTGAGTGTGTGCGGCGTGTGCCGGGAGACTATGCGGATCCGGGCGCGAAACCGATGGGGAGGACTCCCCATGGCCTGCCGGGACGGCCGCGATGGCGTGGAACCGGGGCCGGTTCCTGGGCCCGTATCGGGAGCAGGATCACGACTGGCTATGTGCTGCGTCTCGAGCCGGAGCAGTGCGCCGCGATCATGCGAGTTCCTTCACCTCCCGGCGCGCTCCCAGGGCTCGACCTCTCCCGGAACTGCCACGAACAGAGGATGCAGCTCAGGACCGGGGAGGGCGGATTCCCGCTCCCAGCGCTCCGGGTCTCGACGGGACAGCTTGAGCAGCAGATGCTCCCACTCCAGAGCGAGCTGTCCCTCAGTGACGGGGATGCGTCCGACGACGGCGTACTTTCCAGGCTCCTGCGGCGGAGCGACTGTTGGCCTGCGGTCGATGCGGGCTCGGTCGAAGCGGTATCCCCGCTCAGTGGCTTCCTGCGCGACGGTCTCGAGGTAGGTCCCGATGGTGACGAGGGGATCTTCCTGGGCGCGGAAGCGTTCGAGCTGAGGGTGCGCACGATATCCCTGCGTTCGACCGGCCAGCACGGCCTGGGCGAGCAGCGACTCCCGCCAGCAGCCGGTGAGGCCCGGACGATCGAGGTGGCGGGGATGCAGGGACCAGAGGCGCATGTGTCTATCCTGCGGTACCCGGTACCCGGCACGATCGGTATTCGATGGACGTTCTCGACCCCGGTGGCGCACAATCGCGGCGTGGAGATCACTGTGCGGCCCCTGCAGGTCGAGGATGCCGAGGCCATGGTCGCGGCGGAGGACGAGGAAACGGTCCGCTGGCTCACCGGGGGCCGCAGCACGGTCGAGGGCACCCGCAGGTACGTGCGGCACCTGGAGACACGCGCGGCCACCGGCAGCACCAAGCGGGCGTTCACCATCCGCGTCGACGGGCACTGCGTGGGCTCCATCGACCACGACGCCGATCCGCAGGACGGCATCGGCCCCGGGGACGTGAACATCGCCTACACCCTCGCCCCGTGGATGCGCGGGCTCGGGATCACCGCGCGTGCTGTTGGGCTGCTCTGCGCCCAGCTGGGCGCGCAGCAGGCGGGGGAGCGCGCCGTGATCCGCTGCGAGACCGACAACGTCGCCTCGGTCCGGGTTGCCGAGAAGGCAGGATTCTCCGTCTCGCACGAGGTTCCCAGCACGAACGAGCACGGAGAGCCCGTGCAGATGCAGGTCTACGTCCGCGAGCTGTGAGCGCGACAGCAGGCTCCTACCGCGCAGCTACCCGGCGCCTCGAGCCCTGCCTTGTGCCTTGCGGGTCTCCTTTTCCGCATTTATCTTTTCCGCATTTATCGCTGTTCGCCGGTGGCACCCCTGCGGTCGTCGTGAGGATTCGGCCGATCGTCGGGGTCGCCAGCGCGTCCGCTTCGATACCGTCGATCTCCTGACCGATGGCTGCGCGCGACAGCGCCGTCCTCCGGAACCGACCACAGGAGCCACCCGAACTATGTGCGCACTGCGACGAGACCAGATCCTCCCCCTCGCCGTGGGGACCGTGGCCGCTGCGGCATTGGGCACCATCCCGCTGCACCGGCTGCCGCGTCCGCTACAGATCGGCTATGTCGTCGCCCCCGCGACGCTGACCGCGATCGTCACCCACGTCGCTCAGGGGGCACGTGATCCGCGACACCGCGGCGATACCGACGCCGACTCGCTGACGACGGAGCCTGCGGAGTCGGCTCAGGAGACCGCGCCGGTGACGGGGACGGTCGTCGCGGACGAACCTGCGGGAACCGCAGACGAGGTCGAGGCGCCGATATCGACGAGCTGGCGGCTCGGACTGTCCCTCGGCCTCGGGGCCCTCGTCGCGGGAGCGGGCGTCGCCGGGATCTGGATAGATCACCGTGTGGAGGATGCTCTGCGCTCCCGGGGAGTCCCGGCGCCGCGACTGGTCATGGGACTGGGGACAGGAGTCCTCACGGCGGCGTTTGCCGCGCTCGATACGGACGAGACGGAGCACGGAACGCACTCCGGGCGTTGATCGGCCGCACTCTGGCGATCGCGTCTCCGCTCGCCGATGCTTCCGATGAGCTAGATGATCCGGCCGCCGATCAATGCGCTGACATCACGCGACCGCGCGATCAGGCGGCGGACTTCACCACGTTCGAGCAGAGGACGTCGACGCAGTCCGCGAGACGAAAGCCGAACCCTCCGGTGGTCGCCGCGATCCGCTCGGGGTCGGCATCGACGTCCGCCTCGAGACGGGCCGGGGGAGCGGCGCGCACGGACAGGGCTTCGAGCATGGCCGGCCAGCGTGCCTGGACGAGTCGGCCGGCCTCGTCCACCACCTGAAATCGTGGCTGGAGAGGCGTGAACCGGGCGGGATCCGGGACGAGGTGGAGGCCGCCCTCGTGGACCATCACGTGGTGGCGACGGCACAGCAGTGCCAGGCCCTCGATGTCCGTTGCACCGCCCTGCGACCAGGGGGTCGTGTGGTGGGCGTCGAGATGGCGGCTCTGGTGGCAGCCGGGGAAGTTGCAGACGGTGTCGCGCAGTCGCAGGGCGCGGCGCTGGCCTCGGGAGGCGAGTCGGCTGGTCCGGCCCAGATGGAGCACCTCCCCGCCAGCGTCGGTGATCATCAGCGCGACTTTCCCGGAGCAGGCCAGACGTTCGGCTGTGCGGGGTTCCAACGGTCCTTGGCCGACGACCCCGCAGCGTGAGGACGTGCCCGCAGGAACGTCAGCGGTGGGGGAGGACGTCGGCGTTCCCATCGACTCGTCAGCGGTGGGTAGGGGTTCCGGCGTTCCCGCGGGAACGTTTCCGGTGAGCGTCTCGGCGCTGACCTGGACGATGACCAGATGGCGGTCCTCGCCGGATCGGTCGTCCGGTTCGGCGTGGAGGAACGTCCGGGCGAGGCTGTGCAGGGCGTCGGCCTTGCGCTGCTCGAGGGTCGGCGTGGTGGAGGCGGCGGCCCTCTGCGCAGTCGGATCATCGGTGTCAGTAACGGCGGCGGCGCAGGGCGCGTCGGGGTCGACCCTTTCGGGGTCGTGTCCGTCGCGGTCCAGGGCGAGGTCCAGCGCAGTGATCACCTCGGCGCCGATCTCTGCCGGGAGCACCGCCCGGATCTCGACCAGCCCATCCTCCCGGGTCTGCCAGCGTGCCTGGCGCACGGCATCCTGGGCAAGACGGCTGCCCTCGACGGCGCGGAACGAGGAGATGGTCCGCGCCAGCTGTGCGGCGGTCATCGCCCGGGCCATCTCCACCAGCATGGACTCCTCGACCCGGTCTGCGACTCGGGAGATCTCCCGGACCTTCGAGTAGGACAGGCGCCCGGCGCGGAACTCCGCCACGGTCAGGGGCATCTCCGGCAGGGCCCGCGCCACCCGCACATGCTCTCGAGCGGTGCCCGATGTCATCGAGCAGGCCCAGGAAAGCCAGTGGGCCGTCGACTTCAGACCGACGTACCACCCGACTCCACCGCGGGCGTCGAAGTCTGCGACCGACAGCAGCAGCTCGCAGGTGGCCTCGGCGATCACGGCTGCCTGCTGCTGGATGCGCTCGCCGAGCGCCTCGGCCTCCGGTCGATCGAGGCGGGAGCGGCGCGGCTCGGGCGCGTCGGGGCCCGGTGTCAGCGGGATGAGGGTCATGGCAGTCTCCAACCAGCAGGTGCTCTGGACTCCGCTCCAGTCAACCTGCCGAGATCCGACTCCGAGAGAACGGCCCGCGTTTTGTGGACGAGGGCGGACTGTGGAGGAAGAGTCTCTGCAGAAGGGGCTCCGTAGAGAGGGGGAGAAGGAAGCCCGGGAGGAGGGGACCGTCAGGGGAGGGGCCGCGGAGCCGCCCGGGCAGAAACACGGAAAGAGGAGCGTGACGGGGCAAGGCAGGTGAGGCCTGCCAGGAGGGGCCTCACTTGGCAGGCGAGCGCTCGGTGATCGTGAGGTCCAGCGGGAAGTCCACAGGGCTTCCGGGGAACAGCAGGCTGCCGGCAGCCTCGGCGGCGGCCCGGATCGCGTCGGCCGCGGCATCGGCCTGGGCGGCGGGCGCGTGCACGATCACCTCGTCGTGCAGGAAGAAGGCGAGATGCGCGCGGCGGGCGAACACCGGCCCGGAGGCGTGTGCGGCGTCCGTCCCGGGCACCGGATCGAAACCCGCGAGCGCGAGCCGCAGCGCGGCGAGCCACGACAGCGCCCACTCCGCGGCTGTGCCCTGCACGACGAAGTTCCGGGTGAAACGTCCACGGTCCCGAGCGGAGCGCCGGGCCCGCTCCTGCTCACCGGGCACCGCGTCGGGGAGGTTGGCGCTGGTCTGGTTCTGCGTCCAGGCCGCCTCGGGAGCGGGGGAGGAGCGGCCCAGCCAGGTCGAGACGGTCCCGCCGCGCTCGCCGGTCGCGGCGGCGCCGTCCACCAGACGCATGGCGTCCGGGAAGTTCTGTCGCAGTCGCGGCACGACGCGTCCGCTGTCGCCGGTGGTCCCGCCGTACAGCGCCCCGAGCACTCCCACCTTCGCCTCCTGCCGCGTCGCCACGATCCCGGCATCGACGATCCCGGAATAGAGGTCCTTGCCGGCCCCGGCCGTGGCCATCGCACGGTCGCCGGACATCGCGGCGAGCACCCGCGGTTCCAGCTGGGCGACATCGGCGCTCACCAGTCGCCAGCCGTCGTCGGCGCGCAGAGCCGGGCGCAACTGGCGGGGGATCTGCAGCGCGCCGCCGCCGCTGGAGGCCCAGCGACCGGTGACCACACCGCCGGGAACGTAGACGGGTCGATACCGTCCCTCGTGGACCCACTCGTCGATCCATGCCCATCCGTTCGCCGTGAGCAGGCGGGACTGCTTCTTGTAGCGCAGCAGCGGTTCGATCGCCGGATGATCGTACGAGGCCAGCTCCCACTGCGAGGTGGATTCGACGTCGATCTCCGCCCGGTGCAGGGCCCGCAGCAGCCGCGGTGGGGAGTCGATGCTCAGCTGCGGGTCCCCGAGGGCCGTGCGCACCTCGGCGGCAGTCTGCGCCATCTGCGGGGGAGTCTGCCCGGGGGAGGGCCGCGGGCCCAGAGAGGCGGCGAGGATCCGGTCGTGCTCGGCGACGTCCCAGGGGATCCCTGCGGCGTGCAGCTCGGCCGCGATCAGTGCCCCCGCGGATTCCGCAGCGACCAGCAGACGCAGCCGTCCCCGGTCCTCGGCCCCGTCGATGGCGACGCGATGGTGCGCGAGCTCCGCCAGCGCCGCCTCGATGTCGTGGGGGACGCCGCCAGTCCGCGCCGAGGAGGCATCGAGGTCGAAGAGTGTCGCTCCTGCGCTGCGATCCTCCGGTGGCTGGTCGATCGGGGTGTCCCAGGCGTCGCGGATCGCACCCCCATCGCGCACCAGCTGGGAGTGGCGCAGGATCGCGTGGATCAGGCGCAGATCATGGCAGCGGGAGACGGTGACTCCCGCGGCGAGCAACCGCGCGTACCAGGTCGGGGTGTCGCTCCACACCCAGCGGGGGCGGGCTTCGGCCTCACGACGGGACACGACGGAGGCGAGCTCCGCGGGCCCGACCTCGAGCGAGCTCAGGCGCTCGCCGCGCGCGTCGAGGTCGACGAGTGCGGTGCGACCCTCCGCGCCCCGGCCGACGACACACCAGGCGGGGTGCGTGCTGCTCGTCACCAGCCCCGCTCGTGCCACAGCGGGAGCGAGGCCCGCTGGGCACCGAGCGTGGTGTCGTCGCCATGTCCCGGATACACCCAGGTCGAGTCCGGCAGCACGTCGAACACACGCTGCTCGACATCGTCGAGCAGCTGGGCGAAGCGCGCCGGATCCTGGTCCGTATTGCCCACGCCACCGGGGAACAGGGAATCGCCGGTGAAGAGGTGGGGGCCGCCGCCCTCGGCCTGCGCGGCGTCGTGCCACAGCACGGCGACGGAGCCCGGGGTGTGACCGCGCAGGGCGATGATCTGCACCTGCTGCTCGCCGAACTCCAGCACGTCACCGTGTGTCAGCGGCACGTCGATCGGGGCCTCGATCGCCGCGATGTCCGCGGCGCCTGCGGCGGTCCGGGCACCGGTGGCCACGGCCACCTCGGTGAGCGCGCCGACATGGTCGTGGTGACTGTGGGTGGTGACCAGGAGATCCAGCTGCGCCTCTTCGGCACCGGTGCTCCTCGTGCCCTCCGCGACCAGGCGCAGGAGCCGATCAGGCTCGGCGGCGGCGTCGATCAAGAGCTGCGATCCCGTCGACCGACAGGTCAGCAGATAGGCGTTGTTGTCCATCGGACCCACGGACGCTTTGCGGATCTCCAGCCCGGGGAAGCGGCGCACGGAGCTGTGACCATGGGGTTCGACATGTCCTGTGTATTCAGAATCAACCATGGCACCAGTATGTCGCGTTCGTCTCCGACGAACAGCTGTTCGAACGTCGTGTCCCGCTCGTAGGATGACCCGGTGACTGATTCTCTCGTCGTCCGCGGTGCGCGCGAGCACAACCTCAAGAACATCGACATCGACATCCCCAGGAACAAACTGGTGGTGTTCTCCGGGCTCTCCGGATCCGGGAAGAGCTCCCTGGCGTTCGACACCATCTTCGCCGAAGGCCAGCGCCGGTACGTGGAATCGCTGTCGGCCTATGCCCGGCAGTTCCTGGGACAGATGGACAAGCCCTCGGTCGATCTCATCGAGGGGCTCTCCCCAGCGGTGTCGATCGATCAGAAGTCGACCAACCGCAACCCGCGCTCGACGGTCGGCACGATCACCGAGATCTACGACTACCTGCGCCTGCTGTTCTCCCGCACCGGTGTGCAGCATTGCCCGATCTGCGGCGAGCCGGTCAGCTCCTCCTCGGCCGAACAGATCGTCGACACGCTGCTCGAGCAGAGCGAGGGCACCCGCTTCCAGCTGCTGGCACCCGTCGTGCAGGGCCGCAAGGGCGAGCATGTCGATCTGCTCAGCTCCCTGCGCTCGCAGGGCTACGCCCGTGCCCGGATCGACGGGAAGACCCGCCGTCTGGACGAGGAGATCACGCTCGACAAGAAGTTCAAGCACACCATCGAGGTCGTCATCGACCGCCTGGCCGCCAAACCGGATTCGCGACGTCGCCTCACCGACTCCGTCGAGACCGCTCTGCGCCTGGCCGAGGGCACCGTGCTGGTCGATTTCGTGGACCTGGAGGAAGACGCCGAGGAGCGCACCCGCCGCTTCTCCGAGAAGCGCGCGTGCCCCAATGACCACCCCCTGGCGATCGATGACATCGAGCCGCGCACCTTCTCCTTCAACGCCCCCTATGGTGCCTGCCCCGAGTGCACCGGCCTCGGCATGCGCCTCGAGGTGGATCCCGAGCTCGTGATCCCCGATGACGACCTGAGCCTGGCCCAGGGCGCCATCGCCCCGTGGGCGATGGGGTCCTCGGACCACCACCAGGAAGTGATGGCCGCGCTCGCCGAGGAGCTCAGCTTCTCGATGGACGTCCCGTGGCGCGCCCTGCCCGAGCGGGCCCGGGAGTCGCTCCTGCACGGCAAGGACTTCAAGGTCCATGTGAAGTACCGCAACCGTTTCGGGCGCGAGCGCACCTACTCCACCGGCTTCGAGGGCATCATGCACTTCCTCGAGCGCCGCCACTCCGACACCGAGTCGGACTGGGCCAAGGAGCGCTACGAGCAGTTCATGCGCGAGGTGCCCTGCCCCGCCTGTCAGGGGGCCCGGCTGCGTCCGGAGGTGCTCGCCGTCACCGTGGGCGGTCGCTCCATCGCCGAGGTCTGCGAGATGTCGCTGCGTGACGCCCTCGAGTTCCACCAGGGCCTGGTGCTCGGTGTGCGCGAGGCCGCGATCGCCGACGAGGTGCTGCGGGAGATCCGCGCCCGACTCGGCTTCCTGCTGGACGTGGGGCTGGATTACCTCAGCCTCGCCCGCGCCGCAGCCACCCTGTCCGGAGGTGAGGCCCAGCGCATCCGCCTGGCCACCCAGATCGGCTCCGGCCTGGTCGGCGTGCTGTACGTGCTCGATGAGCCGTCGATCGGCCTGCACCAGCGTGACAACGAGCGCCTCATCGGGACTCTGAACCGCCTGCGGGATCTCGGCAACACCCTCATCGTGGTCGAGCACGACGAGGACACCCTCAACGCCGCCGACTGGATCGTGGACATCGGACCCCTGGCCGGCGAGCACGGCGGTCGCGTGGTCCACTCCGGCAGCATCGAGGACCTCAAGAAGAATCAGGAGAGCCTCACCGGCCGTTACCTCTCCGGTGATCTCGAGATCCCGCTGCCTCTGACCCGTCGTCCGATCGACAAGCAGCGCATGGTCAAGGTCGTCGGCCCTCGCGCCAACAACCTCAAGGGTCAGGACGCCAGCTTCCCGCTCGGTGTGCTGACGGCTATCACCGGGGTCTCCGGTTCCGGCAAATCCTCCCTGGTCAACGACATCCTGTACGCGGTGCTCGCCAAGGAGCTCAATCGCGCCCGCATCGTGCCCGGTCGTCATAAGCGGGTCACCGGGCTCGAGCACCTCGACAAGGTCGTCCACGTCGACCAGTCGCCCATCGGGCGCACCCCCCGCTCCAACCCGGCCACGTACACCGGGGTCTGGGACCGTGTGCGCACCCTGTTCGCGCAGACCAACGAGGCGAAGATCCGCGGGTACACCGCCGGTCGTTTCTCCTTCAACGTCAAGGGCGGGCGCTGCGAGGCCTGCTCCGGCGACGGCACCTTGAAGATCGAGATGAACTTCCTGCCCGACGTGTACGTCCAGTGCGAGGTGTGCCACGGGCAGCGGTACAACCGCGAGACCCTCGAGGTGAAGTTCAAGGACAAGAACGTCGCCGAGGTGCTGAGCATGTCGATCGCGGACGCCCTGGAGTTCTTCGACGCGGTCCCCCCGATCCGCCGTCAGATGCAGACCCTGGTCGATGTCGGGCTCGGATACGTGAGGCTCGGCCAGTCCGCGACCACCCTGTCCGGTGGCGAGGCGCAGCGGGTGAAGCTCTCCTCCGAGCTGCACAAGCGCTCCAACGGGCGCAGCATCTACGTGCTCGACGAGCCCACCACGGGACTGCACTTCGAGGACGTGCGCAAACTGCTCGAGGTGCTCGGCGGGCTGGTCGACAAGGGCAACACCGTGATCGTCATCGAGCACAACCTCGACGTCATCAAGACCGCCGACCATGTCATCGACCTCGGCCCCGAGGGCGGCGCCGGGGGCGGTGAGATCGTCGCCTCCGGCACCCCGGAGCAGGTCGCGAAGGTCACGAGGTCCTATACCGGGAACTTCCTGGCCCCGCTGCTGGAGTCCGGACGATCGGGCCACACCGGGAGGCGCTGACCATGGCAGATCCTGCAACCTACCGTCCTGCGGCCGGGACCATCCCGACCAGGCCGGGGGTGTACCGGTTCCGGGACGAGCACGGCCGTGTCATCTATGTCGGCAAGGCGAAGAACCTCCGCCAGCGCCTGTCCAACTACTTCCAGGACCTTGCGGTGCTGCACGAGCGCACTCGGCGCATGGTCACCACCGCCGCGAGCGTGGAATGGACCGTGGTGGGCACCGAGGTGGAGGCGCTCACCCTCGAATACACGTGGATCAAGGAGTTCGACCCGCGGTTCAACGTCAAGTTCCGCGACGACAAGTCCTACCCGTACCTGGTGCTGACGATGGGGGAGAAGGTGCCGCGGGTGCACATCACCCGTCGGCCGCGCGCCAAAGGAGACCGCACCTTCGGGCCGTACGCCCAGGTGTGGGCGATCCGCGAGACCCTCGATCTGATGCTGCGTGTCTTCCCCATCCGCTCCTGCACTGCGGGCGTGTACCGGCGGGCGGAGCGCTCCGGACGGCCCTGCCTGCTCGGCTTCATCGGGAAGTGCGCCGCGCCCTGCGTCGGCGACATCTCGGTGGACGAGCATCGCCGGCTCGCCGATCAGTTCGCCGACTTCATGGCCGGGAACACGGCGACCTACACCCGCCGCATCGAGAAGCAGATGCGTGACGCCGCGGTGGCCATGGACTATGAGACCGCCGCCGGGCTGCGCGACGACCTCGCCGCTCTGAAGAAGGTCATGGAGAAGAACTCGGTGGTGCTCTCCGACGCCACCGACGCGGATCTCATCGCTCTCGCCCAGGACGAGCTCGAGGCCTCGGTGCAGGTCTTCCATGTGCGCGGCGGCCGGATCCGGGGGCAGCGCGGGTGGACCGCAGAGATCCTCGACACCTCGACCGCACCCGACCTCGTCGAGCGGGCCCTGACCACGCTGTACACCGAGGGTGAGGCGCCCAAGGAGGTGCTGATCCCGGTCCAGCCCACCAATCGCGACCAGGTGCTGGAGCTCATCGGGAAGCCGGTGGACCTGCGCATCCCGCAGCGCGGTGAGAAGAAGGACCTGCTCGGGACCGTGACGGAGAACGCCATCGAGGCGCTGCGGCTGCACCGGCTCAAGCGCACCGGGGATCTCACCGCTCGCACCAAGGCCCTCGAGGACCTCGGCGGCGCCCTCGAGCTGTCCGAACCGCCGCTGCGCATCGAGTGCTTCGATATCTCCCATTCGCACGGCACCAACGTCGTCGGCTCCCAGGTCGTCTTCGAGGACGGGCTGCCCAAGAAGAGCGAATACCGCCGCTACTCGGTGACCGGCGAGGCCGCCCGCGACGACACCGCCTCCATGTACGACGTCATCTCGCGTCGCCTCAAGCACCATCTGAACCCACCGGAGAAGACCGAGGAGGAGTCCCGCCGCTTCGCGTACCCGCCCTCGCTGATCCTGGTCGACGGCGGTGCCCCACAGGTCGCCGCCGCCCAGCGTGCCTTCGACGATCTCGGCATCACCGACATCGCCCTGGCGGGCATCGCCAAGCGCCTCGAGGAGATCTGGCTGCCCGGCGACGAGTACCCGGTGATCCTGCCCCGCACCAGCGAGGCACTGTTCCTCGTGCAGCGTCTGCGCGACGAGGCGCATCGCTTCGCGATCACCTACCACCGTTCCAAGCGCGGGCGCGCGATGCAGGCCAGTGCCCTGGACGGCATCGCGGGCCTCGGGCCGGCGCGCAGACGCTCGCTGCTGGACCGCTTCGTGACGGTCTCCGCGATTCGTGAGGCGAGCGACGAGGAGCTCCAGGAGGTCGACGGGATCGGGCCTGCATTGGCCGCGCAGATCCTGGTCGCGCTACGATCCGACCAGGCGACGGACACCGACACCGCAACGGACGACGCCGCGGGCGAGGACTCGCTCGACGTCGCGGTGGACATGGCCACCGGCGAGATCCTCGACCGCTGAACCGGTCACGGCCGCAGCCCCGACCCTGGAAGGAGCCCCTCGTGCACGACGAGTCCCCGCTGGCGCCCAGCTCCGACACGACCGGCGACGTCGTCATCATCACCGGCCTCGCCGGCGCCGGCCGCGAGACCGCGGCCCACGCCCTCGAGGACATGGGGTGGTATGTCGTCTACAACATCGCCCCGCAGCTGATCGGCACCCTGTACGAGCTGCGTGCCTCGGCGGTGGGCCGTGAGAACCGGTTCGCCGTCGTGGTCGATCCACGGTCCGGGCCGTTCTTCTCCGAGCTCTTCGACGTGGTGGCGCAGCTGCGCCGCGCGGATCTTCGCCTGCGCCTGCTGTTCCTCACCGCTGACGAATCCACCCTGGTGCGCCGCTTCGACTCCGTGCGCCGCCCCCACCCGCTGCAGGGGGAGGAGGGTGTTCTCGAGGGAATTCGCCGTGAGCGCGAGATGCTCGCCCCGTACCGCCCCATGGCTGATCTGGTCATCGACACCTCACCGCTGAACGTGCACCAGCTGACGATGAAGATGCGCACCGTCTTCGGCACCAGCGAGGAGCAGAGACTGACGGTGACCATGCTGTCCTTCGGGTTCAAGTACGGCATCCCGCTCGAGGCGGACCACGTCAGTGACGTGCGATTCATCCCCAATCCGTACTGGGTGCCCGAGCTGAAGCCGAAGCGCGGCACCGACCGGGAGGTCGCCGAGTTCGTCCTGGGGGACGCCAACGCCGCGGAGTTCGTCGACAAGTACCTCGAGATGATCATCCCGGTGCTGCGCGGGTACAGCGCGGAGAACAAGCATTTCACCACGCTGGCGATCGGCTGCACCGGCGGCAAGCACCGCTCGGTCGCCGTGGCGGAGCGGATCGGCGACAGGCTGCGCAGCTCCGGCAACGCCGTGCGGATCCGTCACCGCGATCTGGGGCGGGAATGAGCAGCATCGCGCCCCGCTCCGGAGGCCACCGTCTGCGCACCGCCGACCGTTCCAGCAGCGCTCGGCGGGGTCGCCGCGGCGACCCTCAGCGCCCGCTGCGGGTGGTCGCCCTCGGCGGCGGTCACGGCCTGGCGGCGAACCTGCGTGCACTGCGCCTGCTGGCCGACGACCTCACGGCGATCGTCACCGTCGCCGACAACGGCGGCTCCTCCGGTCGGATCCGCACCGAGATGCCGGTGCTGCCACCGGGCGACCTGCGCATGGCTCTGGCTGCGCTGTGCGAGGACTCGGACTGGGGCTCCATCTGGGGTGATGTGATCCAGCACCGCTTCGAGACGGAGGGGGAGCTCGACGGTCACGCGCTCGGAAACCTCCTGATCGTGTCGCTGTGGCAGATCCTCGATGACCCCATCGAAGGACTGGACCAGATGGCCGAGCTGCTCGGTGCGCGCGGTCGCGTGCTGCCGATGGCCCTGGAACCCCTCGACATCGAGGCCGACGTGCGCGGCGCGGACGGTCAGCTGCGCACCGTCGCCGGGCAGTGGCAGGTCGCGACGGCGGAGGGTCGCGTCGAGCAGGTGCGCCTGGACCCGCCGCGTCCACGGGTGCCCGACGCCGTGATCGAGGCGATCGGCCGCGCCGACTGGATCATCGTGGGCCCCGGCTCCTGGTACACCTCGGTGCTGCCGCACCTGATGATCCCGGAGATCGCCGAGGCGATCCGTACCAGCCCTGCACGGCGCTGCATCACCACGAACCTGTCGGTGGGGTCGCAGGAGGCTGAAGGCATGACGAGCCTGGACATGCTGGACGTGCTGCTGGAGCAGGCCGGCGACTGCCGCTTCGATGCACTGGTCGCCGATCCCACCACCCTCGACGACGCTCTCGTGCTCTCCCAGGCGGCCGAGGCGCGTGGGATCCGCACCCTGCTGCGACAGGTCAGTGTGGGCGACGGGAGACCGCATCATGATCCGGTGCGCCTGGCCGCCGCGTACCGTGATCTCTTCGACGACGCCTACGGCGACGTCGAGCCGGGCCCGGGCCCCCGGGACGATCCGGCACCGGGGACGAAGCACGGTGCGTCGACGGCCGACGCCCCAGATGACGAGGAGGACCTGCATGGCGCTGACAGGTGATGCCAAGGAGGAGTTGAGCCACCTCCAGGTGACTCGGCCCTCGGCCCGCAAGGCGGAGGCGGCCGCGATGCTGCGCTTCGCGGGCGGACTGCACCTGGTCGCCGGACGGGTCGTGGTCGAGGCCGAGCTGGACTCCGCAGCCGTGGCCCGCCGACTGCACGCGATCATCGGTGATATGTACGGCCATCGGGCCGATTTCGCGGTGCTCGCTCCCTCCGGGATCCGCCGGACCACCCGGTATGTCGTGCGGGTGGACCGCGAAGGCGGGATGCTCGCCCGGCAGACGGGTCTGCTCGACGCACGCGGCCGCCCCGTCCGGGGCATGCCGCCGTTCGTCGTCGGCGGAGCCGCAGTCGACGCCGAGGCCGCCTGGCGTGGGGCATTCCTCGCCCGCGGCAGCCTCACCGAACCGGGGCGCTCCGCAGCCCTGGAGCTGTCCTGCCCGGGACCGGAGGTGGCACTGGCGATGGTCGGCGCCGCGCGGCGTCTCGGGGTGGCCTCCAAGGCCCGTGAGGCTCGTGGCGCAGATCGGGTGGTGCTGCGTGACGGGGATGCGATCTCGGCGCTGCTGACCCGCATGGGGGCGCATCAGACGGTGCTGACGTGGGAGGACCGTCGCACCAGACGCGAGGTGAAGGCGACTGCGCACCGCTTGGCGAACTTCGATGATGCGAACCTGCGTCGTTCGGCGCGGGCCGCGGTCGCGGCCGGTCAGCGGGTGCAGCGGGCGCTGGAGATCCTTGCTGATGAGGTCCCCGAGCATCTGCAGGTGGCGGGTCAGCTGCGATTGGAGCACCGGCAGGCGAGCCTCGAGGAGCTCGGGCGCCTCGCGGATCCTCCGCTGACCAAGGACGCCGTGGCAGGACGCATCCGGCGGCTGCTGGCGATGGCCGACAAACGCGCGGCGGATCTGGGCCTGCCAGGCACGGACGAAGGGGTGGATGAGGAGCAACTGCCGCCCTCACCTGATCCCGCGCCGTGAACGTCCTGCTGGAGTGGTCCGCGGCATTGATAGGATCGTCTCGGTCGTCGGTCACAGCCGGCGCCGTCCGAGCGTACGAGGGCGTGCGCGCCACTGTCCATATTTCGCAGATCCCCTGTGAATCTAGGAGGAACCGTGACCATTAAGGTCGGAATCAACGGATTCGGTCGTATTGGGCGCAACTACCTGCGCGCCGCGCTCGAGCAGAAGGCTGACATCCAGATCGTCGGGGTCAACGACCTCACCGATAACGCCACGCTCGCGAATCTCATCAAGTACGACTCGATCGGTGGCGTGCTGCCCTACGAGGTCTCCTTCGACGAGGACTCGATCACCGTCGGCGACATCACGTTCAAGGCGTTCGCCGAGCGCGATCCCAAGAACATCCCGTGGGGCACGATCGGCGCGGACGTCGTCATCGAGTCCACCGGTATCTTCACGGATGCCGAGAAGGCCAAGGCCCACCTCGAGGCCGGCGCCAAGAAGGTCATCATCTCCGCTCCGGCGAAGAACGAGGACGCGACCTTCGTCATCGGCGTGAACGAGGGCGACTACGACCCGGAGAAGCACCACATCGTCTCCAACGCGTCCTGCACCACCAACAGCCTCGCGCCCGTGGCCAAGGTGCTGAACGATGAGTTCGGGATCGTCAAGGGCCTGATGACGACCATCCACGCCTACACCTCCGACCAGGTGCTGCAGGATGGTCCCCACAGCGACCCGCGTCGTGCCCGTGCGGCCGCGCTGAACATCATCCCGACCACCACCGGTGCGGCCAAGGCCGTGGCGCTGGTGCTCCCGGAGCTCAAGGGCAAGCTCGACGGCTACTCGCTGCGCGTGCCGGTTCCCACCGGCTCGATCACCGACCTCACCTTCGAGGCCTCCCGCGAGGTCACCGCCGAAGAGGTCAACTCCGCGGTGAAGAAGGCTGCCGAGGGTCCCCTCAAGGGCGTTCTGCGCTACACCGAGGATCCCATCGTGTCCAAGGACATCGAGGGCGACCCGCACTCGGCGATCTTCGACGCGCAGTTGACCAAGGTCAACGGCAACCTGGTGAAGATCTTCTCCTGGTACGACAACGAGTGGGGCTTCTCGAACCGCCTCGTCGAGCTCTCGCAGCTCGTGGGCAAGTCCCTCTGATCACCGGTTCGTCGCTCTGACGACCACGATCGCCACGGAGCCCGCCGGTCGCCGCCCCGCAAGGTCGGCTGCCGGCGGGCTCCGTTCGTCCCTGCCCCCTGACGTGCGCTACGCGCCGTCACGGCCACGACACGAAGGAACCACCACAGTGCTGAAAACCATCGACTCGCTCGGAGAACTGCGCGGCAAGCGCGTGATCGTCCGAGCAGACCTCAACGTCCCGCTGGACGGCACCACCATCACCGATGACGGCCGCATCCGCGCGGCCCTGCCCACCCTGACCCGCCTCGTCGACGCGGGCGCACGGGTCGTCATCGTCTCCCACCTCGGCCGCCCCAAGGGTGCCCCGGAGGACAAGTACTCCCTGAAGCCGGTCGTCGGCCGTCTCGGCGAGCTGCTCGGCCAGGAGGTCGCCTTCTCGACCGACACCATCGGCGAGTCCGCGCGCACGGTCGTCGCGGGCCTGCAGGACGGCCAGGTCGCCGTCCTGGAGAACCTCCGCTTCAACCCGGGCGAGACCGCCAAGCAGGACGGGGAGCGCCTCGTCTTCGCACAGGCCCTCGCCGCGCTCGGTGACGCCTTCGTCTCCGACGGCTTCGGGGTCGTCCACCGCAAGCAGGCGTCCGTCTACGAGCTGGCGAGCCTGCTGCCCTCGGCCGCCGGCGAGCTCGTGCTGCGCGAGGTCGAGTCCCTGCGCAAGGTCACGGATGATCCGGCCCGCCCCTTCGTCGTCGCGCTCGGCGGCGCCAAGATCGCCGACAAGCTCGGCGTCATCGACGCCCTGCTGGGCAAGGCGGACCGCATCCTCATCGGCGGCGGCATGGCCTACACCTTCCAGAAGGCGAAGGGCTACGAGGTCGGCGACTCCCTGCTGGACGAGAGCAAGCTCGACGTCGTGCGCGAGTACATGGAGCGAGCCGAGAGGGACGGCGTGGAGCTGGTCCTTCCGGTCGACACGGTCGTGGCCGCGGAGTTCTCCGCGGATGCCACGGCGACCGTGGTCGCGGCCGACGCCATGCCGGCCGACCAGGAAGGCATGGACATCGGACCGGAGACCGCGAAGCTGTTCGGTGAGAAGATCGCTGATGCGGCGACCGTGTTCTGGAACGGCCCCATGGGCGTGTTCGAGTTCGAGGCCTTCGCGAAGGGCACCACGTCCGTCGCCGAGGTCCTCTCCACGGCCGACGGCTACACCGTGGTCGGCGGTGGCGACTCCGCTGCCGCGGTCCGCACTCTCGGATTCGACGAATCACTCTTCTCGCACATCTCCACCGGCGGTGGCGCGAGCCTCGAACTCATCGAGGGCAAGGAACTGCCGGGCATTTCAATCCTCGAGGAGGGCACCAAGTGAGCACCCGTACCCCGCTGATGGCGGGCAACTGGAAGATGAACCTCGACTGGAAGCAGGGCCTGGCCCTCGTCGAGGAGCTGGGCGACCAGCTGAAGGGCTTCGACACGGACGCGGTCGAGACCGTCGTGCTGCCTCCGTTCGTCGATCTGCGCACCGTCCAGTTCGCCGTCGACGCCGGCAAGCTGCCGATCGCCTACGGCGCGCAGGACATCTCCGCCCATGAGTCCGGTGCCTACACCGGTGAGGTCTCCGGCTCCATGCTGAAGGCTCTCGGCGCGACGTACGTCGCGGTGGGCCACTCCGAGCGCCGCCAATACCACGGCGAGGACGAGCAGGTCACGAACGCCAAGGTGAAGGCCGCCTTCGCCGCGGGCTTGACCCCGATCCTGTGCGTCGGCGAGCCCCTCGAGGAGCGTCAGGCCGGCAACCACGTCGCCTACACCCTGGCTCAGCTCACGGGCGGCCTGGAGGGCCTGGACGCCGAGCAGGCGAAGCAGGTCGTCATCGCCTATGAGCCCGTCTGGGCCATCGGAACCGGTGAGGTCGCCGGCGCGGATGACGCGCAGGAGGTCTGCCAGGCCATCCGCGAGGCGCTGCGCGAGCTCCACGGCGACGTCGTCGCCGACGCCGTGCGGGTTCTGTACGGCGGCAGCGTGAAGTCCTCCAACGTCGTCGAGCTGATGGGCAAGGCCGATGTCGACGGCGCCCTCGTCGGCGGAGCCTCGCTCAAGGCCGAGGAGTTCGCCAAGATCGCGGGCTACCAGGGCTGAGCAGCAGGAGCTCTGCAGGTCTGCACTGCTGAGCGAGAGCCGTGCCACGCGGGCCGGTGCCCTGAGGGGCCCGGCCCGTGGCGTATGCTGGATCGGTCCGTCCGTCTCCGTGGAAGGTGCCTGCCCTCGTGGATCTGCCCCTCCTGAAGCTCATCCTTCAGATTCTGCTGGCCGTGTTCAGCCTGCTGGCCATCATGCTCGTGCTCCTGCACAAGGGACGTGGTGGCGGCCTGTCCGATATGTTCGGCGGCGGTGTCTCCTCCTCGGCGAGTGCGTCCGGCGTGGCCGAGCGCAACTTGAACCGGTTGACCGTGACGGTCGCCGTGCTGTGGGGCGCAAGCTGCGTCGGCCTCGGCGTCCTGGAGCGCTTCCTCTGAGCGCTCACCCCTGAAACCTTCGGGAAGGGCCGGTCACCAACATGGTGACCGGCCCTTCCCTCTGTTCAGCGAGGGTTGCTCCGAGCGCCGGCGCCGCTGCGCCGGACGGACGAGGACCGGCCGCCGAGGAGCGAAGATCCCCGACGGCCGGTCCGGTGGTTCAGCGGCTCAGCTGCGACGCCGCATCGGTATCCAGGAACCAGGTGGTCGACTCCAGGCCGCGCACAGCGGAAGCCGGCACCGGCCAGGGGTCGATGTCCCCATGGGCCGCGGCGACGGCCTCGGCCTTCTCCGCGCCCGCGACCAGCAGCGCGACGTGGCGCGCCGAGTTCAGGACCGGCCAGGTCAGCGAGATCCGCTCCGCCGGGGGCTTGGGCGAGTTGGTCACGGCCACCGCGCTGGCACCGACCTGACGCTGATCCCGGTGCTCCGGGAAGAGCGAGGCCACATGCCCGTCGGGACCGACGCCCAGCATCAGCACGTCGAAGAACGCGCGCCCTCGGGTCCGGAAGGGCTCGTCGCCACCGGCGATGTCGAGCTGCTGCCCGTACCAGGCCGCTGCCTCGTCCAGGGACATGCCGTCAGCCGGAGAGGGCACGACATGGATGTTCCGGGCGGGCATGCCTGCTTCCTGGAGGGGCTCGAGCAGCGAGGCGCGCACGCCGACCTCATTGCGGTCGCTCGACTCCCGATCCACGAAGCGCTCGTCGCCCCACCAGATGTGCAGGCGCGCGGTGTCCACGCCTGCCGCAGCCAGGGCCTCGGGCAGAGCCTGCGCCGTCTTCGTGCCGACCGTGCCACCGGTGACCACGAGGTGGGCGGCGGAGCGCTGTGCAAGAGCGGCGGCGAGCTGGGACGCGGCGGTCTCGGCGGCTGCGAGCGCCACCGCGTCGGCATCGGGGAGCACCTGGTCGGTCGCCACGGGCTTCCCGCTGGCGTAGGTCCCGAAGTCGTCGATCCCGCTGAAGGCGCTGGCGAGGACTTCGCCGTAGACCTCGTCGGGATCCAGCCGTCGCAGCTCCTCGGCGAGGAGCTCGTTCAGGGAGCGGCGCGGCATCGTGACGTGCTGGCCGGAGTCATCGCCCGGGAGCGTCAGGACGATGGCGTCGTCGCTGACCCGGGTGAGGTCGATGGTGCCGTCCTCGCGGATCAGCCGGACCCCATGGACGCCCGCGATGTCCGAGGCCTCGCCCGTGGGTTCGACGATCTCGGCGTCGACTCCGAGGCTGTGCGAGAGCCATGCGGCCATGAGCGCCACCGAGGGGTTCTCGGCCGATCCGGAGACCTGGACCTGCTTCGGGGCAGTGACCGGCGGCACCTCGTAGGCGCTCGCAACCAGTCCCCGCCACCGGGTCAGGCGTGACCAGGCGAGGTCGGAGTCGCCGTTGGAGTAGCCGCGACGCAGCCGCTTGAGGGTGGCGATCGGGCCGGAGCAGGCGGCCGCATCGGTGATGCGGCGCTGGGACATGGACCCCAGCACGTCATGGATCGGGGACGACGGTGCGCTCTCCGGCCACCAGGTCACGATCGGGGCGTCCGGCAGGAGCAGCGCCATGACCAGCGTGTCCAGCGAAGCCATGATCTCGCCGCGGGCCCGCAGGATGACGATCTCGCCGGCGCCCGCGTCGCGGCCCACCCGGATCTCGGCATCCAGCCCGGATTCCTCGGCACCCGGCTCCGCATCGACCACGAGCACCCGTGCGGGATGCTCATGGCTCGCGCTGACAGCGGCCTCGAGGGGCTCCTCGATATCACCGGTGGCGATGATGATCAGGGTCAGCACGCGACCGATGGTGTTGGCGCCGAAGGTCTCCCGCATCTCGATCATCTTCTTGTCGATGGCCGAGGCGGTGGTGTCGGTCAGGGTGGTGATCATGGTCGCCTCCAGGTACGTCCGTCACGGGCGAGCATCTCGTGGGCGGTGTCGGGGCCCCAGGTACCGGGGCGGTACGGTGCCGGCTTCAGGTTCTGCGCCCAATAGTCGGTGATGGGATCCAGGATCTTCCAGGAGAGCTCGACCTCCTTCTGCCGGGGGAACAGCGGCGGATCTCCGAGCAGCATGTCGAGGATCAGTCGCTCGTACGCCTCGGGGGACTCCTCGGTGAAGTTCATGCCGTAGGCGAAGTCCATCGTCACGTCCCGCACCTCCATCTGGGTGCCGGGGACCTTGGAGCCGAAGCGGATCGTCACGCCTTCGTCCGGCTGGACACGGATGACGATCGCGTTCTGGCCGAGGTCCGCGGTATCGGTGGAGCGGAAGGGCAGGAACGGCGCACGCTTGAACACCAGCGCGATCTCGGTGACGCGGCGACCCAGGCGCTTGCCGGCGCGCAGATAGAACGGCACTCCCGCCCAGCGGCGGGTCGCGATGTCCAACCGCATGGCGGCGAAGGTCTCGGTGGTCGAGTCGGCGGGGATCCCGTCCTCCTCGAGATAGGGACGGACCTCCTCGCCGCCCTGCCAGCCGCCCACGTACTGACCGCGGGCGGTGTGCGCACCGAGATCCTCGGGCAGCTCGATCGCGGAGAGCACCTTCTCCTTCTCTGCGCGCAGATCCGAGGCGCGGAAGGAGACCGGCTCCTCCATCGCGGTCAGGGCGAGCAGCTGCAGCAGGTGGTTCTGGATGACGTCCCGGGCAGTGCCGATGCCGTCGTAGTACCCGGCGCGGGACCCGATGCCGATGTCCTCGGCCATGGTGATCTGCACGTGGTCGACGTACCCCGCGTTCCACACCGGCTCGTACAGCTGGTTGGCGAAGCGCAGTGCCAGGATGTTCTGCACCGTCTCCTTGCCCAGGTAGTGGTCGATGCGGAAGACGTCCTCGGGACGGAAGACCTTCTCGACCACGTCGTTGAGCTCACGCGCGGACGCGAGGTCGTGGCCGAAGGGCTTCTCGATCACCGCTCGGCGCCAGGAGCCGTCCCGGGGCGTGTTCAGGCCCGAGTTCGCGAGCTGGGTGAGGACCTTCGGGAAGGCGTCCGGCGGGATCGACAGGTAGAAGGCGTGGTTGCCGCCGGTGCCGCGGGTGCGGTCCAGCTCCCCGACGACCTCGGTGAGCTTCTCGAAGGCTGCGGAGTCGTCGAAGGTGCCGGTGACGAATCGGAGACCACCGCGCAGCTGCTCGAAGACGCTCTCGGAGAATCCGGTGCGCGAGTGCTCGGAGACGGACTTGCGCACGTAGTCGGCGAAATCGTCGTCGGACCAGTCACGACGGCCGAAGCCGACCAGTCCGAAACTGGGGGGCAGCAGACCGCGATGGGTGAGGTCGTAGATCGCCGGCAGAAGCTTCTTGCGGGCGAGGTCGCCGGTCACGCCGAACATCACCATGGAGCTTGGCCCGGCGATGAGGGGCAGCCTGCGGTCGCGGGGATCGCGCAGCGGATTGAGGAGTTCCTCTGCATCGGCTCCGGCCGGGGGAGTGCTGGTATCGGTCACGATCGTCCTTTCTCGGACACGGACTTGCGCGAGCACGGTCCGCCCCGGAGGGCGGGACCGTGCTCGTCGGGGAACTCAGACGCGGGCGGCGTCGATGGAGGACGACACGGTCGCGAGGAGCTCCTCCCAGGCCTTCTCGAACTTCTCGACGCCCTCACGCTCGAGGAGGGCGAAGACGTCGGCAAGGTCCACGCCGGCGCCTGCGACGCGCTCGAGGACGCTCTCGGCCGAGGTGGCGGTCTCGGCGGAGAGCGATGCCGCGAGCTCCGAGTGCTCCGCGGTCGCCTCGAGGGTCTTCTCGGGCATGGTGTTCACGCTCGGATCGCCCACCAGGTTGTCGACATACATCGTGTCCGGGTAGTCCGGGTTCTTCACGCCGGTCGATGCCCACAGCGGACGCTGCACGTTCGCGCCCTGTGCGCTGAGCGCCGTGAAGCGCTCCGAACCGAAGGCCTCCAGGTACTCGCCGAAGGCGGCCTGAGCGTTGGCCACGCCGGCGCTCCCGCGCAGGGTCTCGGCCTCGCCTCCGAGGACCTCCAGCCGCTTGTCGATCTCGGCGTCCACGCGGGAGACGAAGAAGGAGGCGACGGAGTGGATCTTGGCGAGGTCCTGGCCAGCCGCGGCTGCCTGCTCGAGACCGTCCAGGTACGCCTCGATGACCTCGAGGTACCGGGCGACGGAGAAGATCAGGGTGACGTTCACGCTGATGCCCGCGGCGATGGTCGCTGTGATGGCCGGCAGTCCCGCCTCGGTGGCGGGGATCTTGACCATGACGTTCTCGCGGCCGACGACCTCGTGGAGGTGCTTGGCCTGCTCGATGGTCTTCTCGGTCTCATGGGCCAGGCGCGGGTCGACCTCGATGCTGACGCGGCCGTCGAAGCCGTGGGAGGAGGCGTAGAGATCCGCGAACAGGTCCGCGGCGTCGCGCACGTCGTCGGTGGTGAGCACCTCGACGACAGCATCGACGTCCTTGCCCTCACCGGCCAGGCGCGCAATGTCCTCGTCGTACTCCGAGCGGCCGGAGATCGCGGCCTGGAAGATCGAGGGGTTGGTCGTCACGCCCACCACGTTGCGGGTATCGATGAGCTCCTGGAGGTTCCCGGAGGACATCCGCTGGCGGGAGAGGTCGTCGAGCCAGATCGAGACACCGGCGTCGGACAGGGTCTGGGTGCGGGGATTCTGAGTCATATGCGTTCCTTCCGGGCGCGGCGCGCCCTGTGTCGAACTGCGGTCGTCCGGGTCAACGAGGGCCCGGGTCGTTTTCTTCCATCGTGTGGCGGACGGAACCCGATCGGGCCTGGTCACGGGCAAGAAGGGGAGCGGGGCGGGGCCAGCAGGCCCCGCCCCGCGGGTGGTCAGGCGCGGGACGCCTCGAGGGAATCCTTCGCGGCGGCGACCACGGCGTCCGGAGTGAAGCCGTACTCGCGGAACAGCGTCTTGGCGTCGGCCGAGGCACCGTAGTGCTCCAGGGACACGGCACGACCGTGGGTGCCGAGGAAGCGGTACCACGGCATGGCGATACCCGCCTCGACGGAGACCCGGGCGGTGACGGAGGCGGGCAGCACGGATTCCTTGTACTGCTCGTCCTGCTCGTCGAACCATTCGACCGACGGCATGGACACCAGGCGGGTTGGCACGCCCTCCGCTTCGAGCTGCTTCTGCGCCTGCGCGGCGTACTGCACCTCGGAGCCGGTGGCGATGAGGATGAGCTCCGGCTGCGCCGAGGCCTCCTTCATCACGTAGCCGCCCTTGGCCAGATTCTCGGCACCGGCGTACTCGGTGCGGTCGAAGGTCGGCATCGCCTGGCGGCTGAGGATCAGTCCGACGGGACCGTTGTCGCGCTCCAGGAGCACCTTCCATGCCTGCGCGGTCTCGTTGGCGTCGGCCGGGCGCACGATCGACAGATTCGGGATCGCCCGGTAGGCGGCCAGGTGCTCGACCGGCTGGTGGGTGGGCCCGTCCTCGCCGAGGCCGACGGAGTCGTGGGTCCACACGTAGGTGGCCGGGACCTTCATCAGCGAGGCGAGGCGCACGGCGCCGCGCATGTAGTCGGCGAACTGGAAGAACGTGCCGCCGTAGGGGCGCGTCAGGCCGTGCAGCGAGATGCCGGAGAGGATCGCCCCCATGGCGTGCTCGCGGATGCCGAAGTGCAGCGTGCGACCGTACTCGTCCCCGGCGAACTGCTCCGAGCTGTACTCCTTCGGCAGGAAGGAGGGCTCGCCCTTCATGGTGGTGTTGTTCGAGCCGGCGAGGTCGGCGGAGCCGCCCCACAGCTCGGGCAGCACCGGGGCGAGGGACTCCAGGACCTTGCCGGAGGCGGCGCGGGTCGCGATGCCCTTCTCGTCGGCCTCGAAGGTCGGGAACGCCTCGGCGAAGCCGGTGGGGAGCTCGCGCGCCTGGAGGCGGTCCAGGAGCGTTGCGGCCTCGGCGTTCGCGGAACGCCAGGCCTGGTATCCCTGGTCCCACTCGGACTTGGCGGTGGCCGCGCGCTCGGCGAGGCCGCGGGTGTGGGCGAGGACGTCCTCGTCGACCTGGAACTGCTGCTCCGGATCGAAACCGAGGACCTCCTTCAGGCCGGCGACGGCGTCGGTTCCGAGCTTGGCGCCGTGGACGGCATGGCTGCCGGCGAGCTCGGGGATCGGCCAGCCGATGACGGTGCGCAGCTGGATGAAGGTCGGCTTGTCGGTGACCTTCTGCGCCTCGAGGATCTCGGCCTTCAGTGCGGCCACGTCCTCGCCGTACACGGAATCGGCAGTGCCGCCGTTGCGCCAATCAACGGTGCGGACGTCCCAGCCGTAGGCCGCGTAGCGGGCCGCGGTGTCCTCGCTGAAGGCGATCGAGGTGTCGCCCTCGATGGAGATCTCGTTGTCGTCCCACAGGACGATGAGGTTGCCCAGCTTCTGGGTGCCGGCGAGCGAGCTGGACTCGCTGCTGACACCTTCCTGGAGGTCGCCGTCCGAGGCGATCACGTAGGTGAAGTGGTCGAAGGGGCTGGTGCCCGCTGCGGCCTCGGGGTCGAGCAGGCCGCGCTCGCGGCGCTGAGCCATGGCCATGCCGACGGCGGAGGAGATGCCCTGGCCGAGGGGGCCGGTGGTGACCTCCACGCCCTTGGTGTGGAAGTTCTCGGGATGGCCGGGGGTCTTCGAACCCCAGGTGCGCAGGCCCTCGATGTCCTCGACCTCGAGGCCGAAGCCGCCGAGGAAGAGCTGGATGTACTGGGTCAGGCTGGAGTGTCCGGCCGACAGCACGAAGCGGTCGCGCCCGAGCCAGTCGGGGTCGGAGGGGTCGTGGCGCATGACGTCCTGGTAGAGCAGGTACGCGGCGGGAGCCAGGCTCACGGCGGTGCCCGGGTGGCCGTTTCCGACCTTCTCCACGGCGTCCGCGGCGAGGATGCGCGCGGTGTCCACCGCGCGCTTGTCGAGCTCGGTCCAGCCCTCTGGGGCCTTGAACTTATCGGTCACGTCGAATGCTTCCTTTCGCCGGAGTGCGGCCGCTGCGGCCGCTCGGATCGACAGCTTCCGCGAACGGACCCCGACGTGCATCGTTCGACGTGGGGAGATCGTGCGCGAAGCGATACCTCTACCTTAATGCTGGCGGCGGCCGAGTACAGCTTCCGTCCAGCCCGTTGCCGCCGAGGCGAGCGCGCACGGTGCCGGGACTCACCTCCGACCTGACCGCGGTGGTGGGGGAGACCGCCTAGACTGGGGTGGTTCTCGCGGCGGCAGCGTCGCGCTCAGGAGGAAGGATGGTGGGCGGTGAGCGCCACCCAGGGAGCTTCGATCCGGGACGTGGGCCAGGGCGGTGACCGCAATCCGCGACGGGCTGAACGGACCGCAGGGTCCGTGATCCGGGCGTACGTGGCGCTGACCAAACCGCGCATCATCGAGCTGCTGCTCATCACCACGATCCCGACCATGTTCCTGGCGGCGGGTGGCTTCCCCTCCTGGTGGTTGATCGTCGCGACCATGATCGGCGGCTATCTCGCCGCCGGCGGCGCCAACACGCTGAACATGTACCTGGACCGGGACATCGACGCGAAGATGAAGCGGACCAAGAACCGACCCCTGGTCACCGGCGAGATCTCCGCGCGCGCAGCCCTGATCTTCGGCATCGCCCTGTCGATCATCTCCTCGCTCTGGCTGGGCCTGCTGGTCAACTGGGTCTCCGCCGCCCTCGCGCTCGGCGCCATCCTGCTCTACGTCGTCTTCTACACGATGATCCTCAAGCGCCGCACGAGCCAGAACATCGTGTGGGGCGGGATCGCCGGCTGCATGCCGGTGCTGATCGGCTGGTCCGCCGTGACCGGCACCGTCTCCTGGACGGCTGTGCTGCTGTTCCTGGTGATCTTCTTCTGGACCCCTCCGCACTACTGGCCGCTGGCCGAGAAGTTCAGCCAGGACTATGCGGACGCCGGCGTGCCCATGCTCCCCGTCGTCGCGACGCGGATGAGCGTCGCCAAGCAGATGATCATGCACACCGTGCTGATGGTCGCCTCCAGCCTGGCGATCATCCCGCTGGGCCACACCGGTTGGGTGTACGCCGTCAGCGCCATCGCGGTCGGAGCCTGGTTCACCTGGCTCGTGATCCGGTACGCGGTCCGCGTGGGCAAGGGCCTCACCGGCAAGGCGCTGGGCCCCATGACCGTCTTCCACGGGTCGATCACCTACCTCACGCTGCTGTTCGTCGCTCTCGCGATCGATCCCTTCGTCCAGCTGTGAACGAGCGCGGCGGTCCGCCTCCCACCGGGGAGCCGACGCTGCGCCCCGGCGACCGTCGGATCCTCGAGCAGTACCTGAGTCACCTGCGCATCGAGCGCGGGCTGGCCGCGAACACCCTTGCCGCTTACCGCCGCGACCTGGTGCGCTACCTCGCCCACCTCGCCCGCGAGGAGATCGATCCCGCCGCGGTGGATCCGCAGCGGCTGGCGATCTGGTTGCAGGCACTGCGCACCGGGGCCGACGGCGGCACTGCCCTGTCCGCCGCCTCCGCGGCCCGCTCGCTGGCCGCCGTGCGCGGCGTGCACGCCTTCCTCGATGCCGAGCGCGTCTCCACCACGGGTGATCCCACTCGGCTGGTCCCGACTCCCTCCCTTCCCAGGCGGCTCCCGCATCCGCTCGCGATCGATCAGGTCGAAGCATTGCTGGAGGCGGCCGGGCGACCGGGAACGGGTCGGGACGCCGCCGAGCGCGCCCTGCGTGACCGCGCCCTCCTCGAGCTGCTCTACGGGATCGGCGCCCGGATCTCCGAGGCGACGGGCCTGGATCTCGATGATGTCGATCGCCCGCAGCGCTCGGCGATCCTGCGGGGCAAGGGGGACAAGCACCGGGTCGTGCCGGTGGGCCGATACGCGCTCGAGGCCGTGGATGCTTACCTCACCCGCGGACGCCCCACGCTCGCCACGCGCGGCTCGGGCACCCCAGCCGTGTTCCTGGGTTCACGCGGCACCCGGCTCACCCGACAGGCCGCCTGGCAGGTGGTCCAGCGGGCAGCGGCGGACGCAGAGCTGCCGGAGCAGATCAGCCCCCACACCCTGCGTCATTCCTACGCGACGCACCTGCTGCACGGGGGAGCGGATGTGCGCAGCGTGCAGGAGCTGCTGGGGCATGCCTCGGTCACCACGACCCAGCTCTACACGCAGGTCACGGTGGACTCTCTGCGAGAGACGCACGCCAGTGCCCACCCCCGGGCCCGGCGGGGGGCTTAGACTTGCCCGGCACGACGACACCGCACGGCTCCCTCCGATCGGGTTGTCGCCCCTCTGCCGCAGACGGCTGTGCCCAGCCGTCTCTGCCCGGGCTGGGGTCGGTCCCGGACCGATCCCTCGGCGCCTCCCCGCGCCCCCGCACCAGACCACGACGCCGACGACAGGACAACGACGTGAGCTCGACCTCCAATCAACAGCTGGACATCGACCTCGGCCCCACCGGCCGTCCGATGCCGGAGCTGCCGGAGCCAGCCCCGCTCGACGGTCACGGACCGGCCAGGATCATCTCGATGGTGAACCAGAAGGGTGGCGTGGGCAAGACCACCAGCGTCATCAACCTGGGCGCCGCCCTCGCAGAGCTGGGCCGCAAGGTCCTGCTCGTGGACCTCGACCCGCAGGGCGCGCTGAGCGCCGGCACCGGCGTGAACCCGTACGAGCTCGACGTCACGGTCTACAACCTCCTGATGGAACGCGGTCACGACGTGCGCGAGGTCATCCGCTCCACCTCCACCCCGGATCTGGACGTGCTCCCGGCGAACATCGACCTCTCGGCCGCGGAGGTCACCCTGGTCAACGAGGTCGCCCGGGAGATGGCGCTCGCACGGGTGCTGCGACCCGTGGCCGACGACTACGACGTGATCATCATCGACTGCCAGCCCTCCCTGGGCCTGCTCACGGTCAACGCTCTGGCGGCGAGCCACGGCGTGATCATCCCGCTCGAAGCGGAGTACTTCGCCCTGCGCGGTGTGGCCCTGCTGGTCGAGACCATCGAGAAGGTCCAGGACCGCATCAACCCGCGACTGGAGCTGGACGGCATCCTGATCACCATGTTCGATCCGCGCACGCT
This sequence comes from Brachybacterium sp. FME24, assembly GCF_014897705.1. GTDB lineage: Bacteria > Actinomycetota > Actinomycetes > Actinomycetales > Dermabacteraceae > Brachybacterium. Next base: position 82,698 of record NZ_JABUXV010000005.1, read on the forward strand.
GCACGCCCGCGAGGTGTGCCAGCGCGTGGTGGAGGCATTCCCGGACAAGGTCTTCCACTCCACCATCAACCGCACGGTGAAGTTCCCCGACGCCTCCGTGGCCGCTGAACCGATCATCTCCTTCGCGACGTCCACCAAGGGCGCCGACGCGTATCGGCAGCTCGCCCGGGAGCTCATCTCCCGCGGCGCGGCAGCCTGATGGGCGCCGACAAGGGCTCGCCGGGACGGGGACCACGGCGTCGCAGTGCCTTCACCGCTCCGCGGAAGGTGCGCCTGCGCGATGGCGAGGGTGCCCCCCTTCCGAAGCCTGCGGACGAGGACGGCTATGGCCCCGACCTGCATCATGACGACGGTGAGCGGCTCCAGAAGGTGCTCGCCCGTGCGGGTTTCGGGTCCCGCCGTGCCTGCGAGACGCTGATCTCGACAGGACGGGTGATGGTCGACGGGGTGACCGTGCGCGAACAGGGCGTGCGGGTCGACCCCGCGGTCCAGGTGCTCCATGTGGACGGCCGGCGCCTCCAGCTCGACGACGCGAAGGTGACCGTGGTGCTGAACAAGCCGCGGCGCGTGGTCTCGGCCATGAGCGATCCTGAGGGTCGACGGGACCTCACCGAGTTCGCCGCACGCTACTCGCACCGGCTCTACCACGTGGGTCGACTGGACTTCGAGACCGAGGGACTGCTGCTCCTGACCAATGACGGGGAGCTCGCGCACCGGCTGACCCATCCCAGCTTCGAGGTCGACAAGACCTATGTGTGCCGCTTCGACGCACCGGGCGGACCGCCCCGCGGACTGGTGAAGATCCTGCGCGAGGGAGTGGAGCTCGACGACGGGCCGGCCCGCGCCGACAAGGCCCGCGTGCTCGCCCAGGACGGCCGCGAGGCCGTCGTCGAGGTGACTCTCCATGAAGGGCGCAACCGCATCGTGCGACGCATGTTCGCCTCCCAGGGGTTCGAGCTGACCGCTCTCATGCGCACCCGCATCGGCCCCGTGGTGCTCGGAGATCTCGGCGAGGGCGAGACCCGTGAGCTGACCGGGCGCGAGCTCGGCACGCTGATGGCGGAGGTCGGCTTGTGACGACGCTCGTGCCGTTCCCCGTGCGGATCATCGGCACCGGCCTGATCGGCGGCTCGCTGGGCATGGCCCTGGCCCGCGCCGGGGAGTCGGCGCAGGTCGAGGACGTCTCCCCGGGTACGACAGCGCTGGCTGTCGAGCTCGGCGTGGGCACGCTGCCCGGCCCTGAGGACCCGGACCCCGCTCTGGTCCTGGTGGCCGCCCCGCCCGATGTCGCCGCCCAGATCGTCGCCCGTGCGCTGCGGGTCTGGCCGCGCGCGATCGTGGCCGATGTGGCGAGCGTGAAGGCCACTGTGCTGGAAGGTGTGCGGACGCACGCCCGCCCCGCGGATCTGCCCCGCTACATCGGTGCCCATCCCATGGCCGGCCGGGAGGTCTCCGGCGTGGTCGCCGCCCGTGGCGACCTGTTCCAGGGCCGCCCCTTCGTGGTCGTCCCGCATGCGGACACGCTCCCCGAGGCGGTGACGGCGCTGAAGGGCCTGGCCACCGAGATCGGCTCCGTGCCGGTGACGATGGACGCCGCGGCGCACGACACGGCGGTCGCCCACGTCTCCCATGTCCCGCAGGTGATGTCGAGCCTGGTCGCCGGCACCCTGCTGGAGCCCACCGAAGCCGCCCTCGGTCTCGCGGGGCAGGGCCTGCGCGATACGACCCGCATCGCCGACTCCGATCCACGTCTGTGGGTCGAGATCCTCGGGGCCAACGCCGCAGCCGTCGGGGACGTGCTCGGTGGGGTGCAGGAACGTCTCAGCGACGTCCTCGAGGCACTCGACTCGCTGCGCGGTTCCCCGGATCCCGCGATCGGGTCCCGCCGCGCCCTCGCGAATCTGGTCGTGGACGGCAACCGCGGAGTGCGCCGGATCCCCGGCAAGCACGGCGGCGGCACGGACGCCTTCGCGACCGTCGTCGTGCTGGTCCCGGACCGGCCCGGTGAGCTGGCCCGGCTGCTGACCGAGATCGGACAGATCGGGGTCAACCTCGAGGACCTGCGACTGGAGCACGAACTGGGCCGCGCGGTGGGCCTGGCGCACATCGCCATCGACGCCACCCGTGAGGACCTGCTCACGAGATCGCTCACGGAACGCGGCTGGACCGTCGTCGAGGCGTGAGCGGCACGTATCCTTCTGGGATGCACACCAGCGCGCCGCACGACCCCTCCGCCCTCGCGACCCCGGGATCCGGGTCCGGCATCACCATCGCGATCGACGGTCCGGCCGGTTCCGGCAAGTCCACGGTCTCCCGCCTCGTCGCCGACGCGTTGGACGGCGGGATGCTCGACACCGGCGCCATGTACCGGGCCGTGACCTGGCTCTGCCTCGAGCAGGACCTCGATCTCACGGATCGGGAGGCCGTCGCCGCGGTCGCCGAATCCCTCGACCTGGAGCTCGGCACCGACCCCGCAGGAGCGACCGTCGTCGTCGGCGGCATCGACATCACTGCGCAGATCCGCAGCGAGCGGATCTCCCAGCAGGTCAGCGCCGTCGCCACCAATACGCTGGTGCGCGCCATCCTGCAGCGCCGCCAGCGAGAGCTGCTCTTCGCCACAGCCGACCAGCGAGGCTTCTGCGTCGCCGAAGGCCGCGACATCACCACCGTCGTCGCCCCCGACGCCCACGTGCGGGTGCTGCTCACCGCCTCCGACGAGGAACGCATGCGTCGGCGCGCCGACGAGCTCGACCTCGAGGACTCCGAGGACACCCGGGCCCGCATGGCAGACCAGGTGCTGCGTCGGGACCGTGACGACTCCACCGTCTCGGACTTCCTGACCGCTGCCGAGGGCGTCGACCCGGTCGACACCACCGGCCTGGAGGTCGAGGACGTCGTCGAGCGCGTACTGATGCTGGTGGCGGCCGCGGAATCCGAGCAGGAGGACGCCCTGCACGGGGCGCCGGAGCCCGCGCCCGCGCCCCCCGTCCCGAACCGGGCGGACACCAGGACCAACGCCGACGGCCCCAGCGACGAGGACATCGAATCCGCGCTGCGGGCAGGACTGTCCGACTATTCCCTGGACGAGGAGGACATGGCCCTCCTGGTCGGTGAGGACGGCGAGACCCCCCTCCCGACCACGCAGCGCAACCTGCCTGTCGTGGCGGTCGTCGGACGCCCCAACGTCGGCAAATCCACGCTCGTCAACCGTATCCTCGGCCGCCGTGAGGCGGTCGTCGAGGACCGCCCGGGCGTGACCCGTGACCGCGTGTTCTACGAGGCCGAATGGTCGGGCAAGGACTTCTGGCTGGTCGACACCGGCGGCTGGGAGGACCGCGTCCAGGGCATCGCGTACCGCGTCGCCGAGCAGGCCGAGGTCGCCATCACCCTGGCCGACGTCGTGCTGTTCATCGTCGATGCGAACGTCGGCATCACCACGACGGACGAGCAGCTGCTCAGAGTGCTGCGCAAGGCGAAGAACCCGGTGGTCCTGGTCGCCAACAAGGTCGACGATCCTCGCGGCGAGCTCGAAGCCGCAGCCTTGTGGAATCTCGGGCTCGGCGAGCCCTACCCTGTCTCCGCGCTGCATGGTCGAGGCTCCGGTGACCTGCTGGATGCCGTTCTCGCGGAACTTCCGGAGGAGGGTCGCGGCGCCCCCGTGGATCGCGGACCGCGACGGGTCGCCCTGGTGGGCCGCCCGAACGTCGGCAAGTCCTCCCTGCTGAACCGCCTCGCCAAGGAACAGCGCGTGGTCGTGGACGAGGTCGGCGGCACCACCCGTGACCCGGTGGACGAGAAGATATCCCTGGGCGGCAAGGACTGGACCTTCGTGGACACGGCGGGCATCCGCCGCCGCGTCCTGCAGTCGCAGGGCGCGGACTACTACGCTTCGCTGCGGACCCGCGCGGCCCTGGACCGGGCCGAGGTGGCGGTGGTGCTCCTCGAGGCCTCCGAGCCCGTCTCCACCCAGGACCTCAAGATCATCGACATGGTCCTCGAATCCGGTCGCGCCCTGGTGCTGGCCTTCAACAAGTGGGATCTGCTGGACGAGGAGCGTCACAAGCAGCTCGAGCGTGAGATCGAACGAGACCTCGCGCATGTCGCCTGGGCGCCGCGGGTGAACATCTCCGCCCAGACGGGCCGGCATGCCGATCGCCTGGTCCCTGCCCTCGAAGCGTCCCTGGCTTCCTGGGACATGCGCATCCCCACCGGTCGCCTCAATGCCTTCCTGGGCACCCTGGTCGCCTCGCACCCGCACCCGCTGCGGGGCGGAAAGCAGTCCCGCATCCTGTTCGCGACGCAGGCTCGCACGCGTCCGCCCCGCTTCGTCATCTTCGCCAGCGGTTTCCTCGAGCACGGCTACCGCCGCTTCATCGAACGTCGTCTGCGAGAGGATTTCGACTTCACGGGCTCGCCGATCGTGATCGGCGTGCGCATCCGCGAGAAGCGACGACTCTGACGCGGGAGCCGGCACCCCGAGCGTGAGCCCCCGGGGTGTCGACGGAGTGCGATCGAGGGCATCGAGGGCATGATGGTGTCCGCCACATTCCCCTCCTTCCCCCTCCTTCGAGCCCGATGCCCACGGCCCGCTGACCGCCCGAGAGCAGTCACCACCAGGAGAAGCCATGAGCCTTCCCCCCGCAGGACCGCCGATGTCCTACCCCGGCGCGCCCGGTCAGCCGTCCCCGGATCGGGAATCGGTGCAGACCAGCGCGATCCTGCTGATCGTGGTCGGTTTCCTGTGCGGAGGGACGCTCCCTGCGATCTTCGGGATCATCGCCCTGGTGACGATGGACACCGATCTGCACTCCGCCCGGCGGATGAACAAGATCGGATGGATCTCCTTCTGGGTCATCCTCGGGCTGATCATCCTCTTCGTCATCGCCTACTTCGTGATCGGTGGGCTGATCCTGGGTGCCCTCGCCGTCATGATGCCGGCACTCGTCGGCGTCTGACCGACAACCCCGCACCACCGGCACTGAGGAGGACCATGGCGACCCCGGAGTTCGTGCTCGCGCTGCGAGAGCGTGTCGGACACGATCTGTTGTGGATGTCCGGCATCACGGCGGTGGTGCTGGATCGCGAACGCACCCGCATGCTGGCCGTGCGTCGCGCCGACAGCGGCGCCTGGACGCCCGTCACCGGGATCATCGACCCGGGGGAGCAGCCGGCGACCGCTGCGATCCGCGAGGTCGCCGAAGAGGCCGGGGTGGAGTGCACGGCGCTGCGGCTGATCGACGTGCGCACGCTCGCGCCCATCACCCACGCCAACGGCGACCGCGCGCAGTACCTCGATCTGTGCTTCCTGTGCGAGCACACCGGAGGTGAGCCGTATCCGGCCGACGAGGAGAACACGGAGGCGCGCTGGTTCCCGCTCGACCAGCCGCCGCCGATGAACGAGCGCTTCCGCGAACAGCTGCAGATCGCCCTCGAGGACCGGCCCGAGGCCCGGTTCCGTCCATGAGTGTCCCAGGTCTGCAGCGACGGAGTGCCGACGCGTCCGAGCCGCTGCCCGGCACCCAGGTCACGATCGCGCTCACGGACCATCCCGGCGATCTCGCCGTGGTGCGCGTGATCGCCGCGCCCCGACGGGACATGGTCCGGGCCGGCGTCCTCAGTCGCCCGTTACGGCCCTTCGCGCAGTCCCTCCTGGTCGACGTGACCGTCGAGGACCGGGTACTGCTCCCCGGAGCATGGGTGCAACGGGAGGTTCTCGAGCGGGGCACCGCGATCGCCCCGACCACGGTGGCCGCGGCGGACCTGCGTCCGCCCGCCGTCATCGCCGGCACCTCCGAGCAGGCCGAGCTGCACTGGGGCGAGACCGTCTGGCCGCTCGACCTCGGGGGTGTGGTGGCGATCCCGTCCGCGAGCCGCGCGGACCCCCATCCGCTCTCGCGACTGCGACGCCTCACCCTGGTCGCCGGGGGTCGCCGCGACGAGGTCGGGCTGACCCTGTGGCGCGACCGTGACTTCGACGTCCCGTGGCATGACGTCCGTCTGCTGTCGCGCGCAGCCCGCTGGTTCGAGCTCGCGCAGGTCCCGTCGGGCTTGCGGTACGCGGACGCGGAGCGGGAGCAGGGCGTCGGCCGCGCCGGTTCGCGCCCCTGAGCGACCGGTTCCGTGCCCGGCGCGCCGAGCGCAGTGGTCTGTGACGTGCGCCGCAGAGGCTAGTGTCTACCACCGTGACCGACGCTAACGATGACGAGGAGGTCTTCGTGCCCGAACGACCGCTCCACCTGTTGCCGGCGGACCGCCGCAGCTTCCTGCGCCTGAGCGCGGGCGCTGCCGCAGTGCTGCCGCTGACAGCCCTGGCCGGATGCTCCGGCTCCGGCCGTGACCCGAACCTGATCCGGATCGCCTTCCAGCAGTTCGGCTCCGGCACGATCAAGCAGAAATGGATCACCACCGCCGCTCAGGAGTTCTCCGAGGAGAACCCGGACCTGGTGGTCGAGCTGGTCCCGATCGTCGCCTCGGAGAATGACTACTTCACCAAGAACGAGCTGCTCATGAGCTCGCCGCGCACCAGCCCCGACCTGGTGTACGAGGATTCCTTCATCCTGCTCTCGGATGTCGGCGCAGGCTATCTGCAGCCGATCACCGACCTGGTGGAGGGCCTGGAGCACTGGGACGACATCGCGGAGGCCTCCAAGGACGCCGTCACCAGCGAGGACGGCGAGATCTACGGCGTCCCCATCACCACCGACACCCGCGCCCTGTGGTTCCACCGGGACGTGTTCGCCCAGGCAGGCCTGCCTGAGGACTGGCAGCCCGGGAGCTGGGAGGAGATCCTCGAGGCGGCTCGCGCGATCCGCGACTCCGACAGCGAGGCGATCCCCTTCTTCCTGTTCGCCGGCACCCCGCAGGGGGAGAAGGCATCCATGCAGGGTTTCGAGATGCTCATGTACGGGACCGGAGACGGCACAGGCCTCTACGACCGCGACAGCGAGAAGTGGATCCTGGGCAGCCCCGGCTTCGTGGACTCCCTGGGCTTCCTGCAGACGCTCTTCGAGGAGGAGCTGACCGCTACGCTCGGACAGCACCTGGACCCCAACATCTCCGAGACGATCTACACCTCCCTGATGCCGGAGGGGAAGCTCGGGATCCTCATCGACGGCTCCTGGATCTCGCAGAACTGGACCGAGTCCGCGGCGAGACCCTGGCCCGAATGGCCGGACGTGATCGGACTCGCCGATATGCCCACCCAGGATGGCGGCGGCACCGGCACGGTCACGTTGGCCGGTGGGTGGGGACTCTCGATCCCCGAGTACGCCACCAACCGTGACGTGGCCTTCCAGTTCCTGCAGAAGCTGGTCTCCACCGAGACGCTCGTGGACTACGCGATCGCGGACAACCACATCACGGTGCGGGCCGACGTCTCCGAGGTCGAGGAGTACCGCACCTATTCGCCGGCCGTCGACTACTTCACGACCCTCCTGGAGACCGCCTACTACCGGCCGGCGCTGCCGGCCTACCCGGAGGTCTCCTCCGCGATCCAGGAAGCGATGGAGGCAGTCATGACCGGCACCAGTGCCGAGAACGCCGCCGCCGCGTACGACGCCAGCGTCACGGACATCGTCGGCCCGGAGAACGTGCAGGAGGCCACCGCATGACCACCACCGCACCCCCTGCTCCCGCACAGGACGCCCCGGCGCCCCGGCGCCGGCACTCCAAGCTCGGCGACCGGCTGACCCTCTCGCGGGCCCTGCCCATGGTCCCGGCCGCGTTCCTGCTGGTCGGATTCATGCTGGGCCCGATCCTCTACTCGCTGTACCTGGCATTCACCGACAGCGCGATCCGCGGTGACGGGGCCGAGGACACCAGCTTCGTCGGCTTCGACAACTTCATCGACGCTTTCACCGATGCAGATTTCTGGAACTCCGTCGCGCTGACGTTGGTCTTCACGGTCATCTCCGCAGTGATCGGTCAGAACGTCATGGGCATGATGCTGGCGCTGCTCATGGAGCGTGCGAACCGGGTGATCTCGTTCCTGGTCACCTCACTCGTCATCGCAGCCTGGATCCTGCCGGAGGTGGTGGCCGGCTACCTGCTGTACACCTTCTTCTCGGGAGAGGGCAGCCTGAACACGATCCTCACCTCGATCGGGCTGCCGGCTCAGGACATGCTGTTCACCGCCCCGATCCTTGCGGTCTCGTTCGCCAACATCTGGCGCGGCACGGCATTCTCCATGCTTGTGTACTCGGCGGCCCTGAGCTCCGTGCCCGGGGACGTGTACGAGTCCGCGGCGCTCGATGGTGCCGGTCCCGTGCGCCGCTTCCGGTCCGTGACGCTGCCGCTGATGCGCCCGGCCATTGCGACCAACCTGATGCTGACCACCCTGCAGACCCTCTCGGTGTTCGGACTGATCTTCATCATGACCGGCGGCGGTCCGGCTCGTCAGAGCCAGACCCTGCCCCTGTACATGTACGAGCAGGCGTTCTCCTACGGTCAGCTCGGCTACGGCACGGCCGTGGCCCTGCTGCTGCTCCTGATCGGGGCCGTCGCCTCGCTGGTGTACCTGCGCCTGCTGCCCGAGGAGGACAAGCGATGAGCGCGACCACCGAGACCAGCCCCCAGGGCTCCGGGGCGACCGACACCGGTCGCACGGGGCCGCTGGTTCCCAAGGCACCGAAGAAGAGATCTCGCGCCCGCGGCGCCTCGATCGCCAGCTCCGTGACGATGATCGTCATCGGCCTGGCCTTCCTGGTGCCGCTGCTGTGGGTCGTCCTGGCCTCCTTCGACACCGAGGCCTCCCTGTCCGTGGCCTGGCCGGACACGTGGAGCCTGGGCAACTTCTCCGCCATCTGGAACGCCGAGACGACGTTCCGGCCGCTGCTGAACTCGCTGATCCTGTGCGGCGGCGCGACGGTGGTGACGATGGTGACGGCGATCCTGTGCGCCTATCCGATGTCCCGGTTCCGGTTCAAGGCGAAGCGTCCGCTGTTGCTGACGATCATCTTCTCGACCGGCCTGCCGATCACCGCGATCATGATCCCTGTCTACTCGCTGTTCGTGCAGGTCAACCTGATCGACTCGATGTTCGGCGCGATCCTGTTCCTCGGTGCCAGCTCCCTGCCGTACGCGATCTTCCTGACCAAGGGCTTCATGGACGGCGTGCCTATCGAGATCGAGGAATCCGCCTGGACGGAGGGCGCCGGGGTGTTCCGAGCGCTCTGGTCGGTGGTGATTCCCCTGATGCGCTCCGGCCTCGCCGTAGCGACGATCTTCACCTTCGTGAGCATGTGGGGCAACTTCTTCGTCCCGTTCATGCTGCTGCTCAGCCCGGAGAACCTGCCTGCAGCGGTGACGCTGTACACGTTCTCCTCGCAGTACGGCCAGGTCGCCTATGGACAGCTCGCCGCCTTCTCGATCTTCTACTCGTTGCCGGTGGTGGCGCTGTACCTCTTCCTGGGTCGCACCCTGGGCAAGGGCTTCGCCGCCGCGGGAGGCGTCAAGGGCTGACCAGGACGGGCCCCATCCCACAGCCGGACGGCCGGGCCCGGCCGTGCGGCCGAGGGTGCGGGCGATAATGCGTGATTCCCTGCCACTTTCGACGTGAATGTGGCAGGGAATCACGCATTTCTGCGGTGGGTCAATGGCCGCCGGTGGTGGTGCGGGGCGGCGGGGTGTTGCGGTGGTGTCCGGCGGTCAGGCGCGGTCTGCCGGGTGCGCCGCTCGCTTTCGCAGGACGATGGCTCGGGGGCGGCGATGCCCGTTCAGCCACTTCCCGATCCAGGTGGAACGCACCATCAGGTCGTAGCTCAGCAGCAGGACGGCCATCACGATCACGAGTGCGAGGGCGAGCTTGACCAGGATCGGCGCCCCGAGATCCGCCACGGGCACCGCGACCAGCAGCAGCAGGGGGAAGTGCAGGAGGTAGACCCAGTAGGAGGCGTCGGCCAGGTATCGCACCCAGGGGATCTCACGACGTACGAGACGGCCGGTCAGACCCAGCAGCCCGTACACCCACGACCACCCGGCGAGCGCAGTCAGGGAGGCGAGCAGGAGGGACGGGGTGGCCGGTGGAGCGAGCAGTCCCAGTGCGGTCAGCACCGCGGCGAGCACGAGCTGCAGCTTCCACTGCTGTTCCACACGAGCCAGCGCGTCGGGGTGTGACCGCAGGAACCAGCCGGCCAGGAACGCGCCGCCATAGGCGATGCTCGCTCCCGCCACGGGCACCAGGGTCAAAGGCTCGGTGAGGGACGCGACGGGGCCCTCCTGGACCATCAGTCCAGCGGCGTAGGGCACCGCGACCACGACGACGCCGGCCGGGGAGGCGAGCACGGAGGCGATCCGGCGAGACACGCGGACGGCCCGCTCCGCTCCCAGCAGCCGGATCGCGACGGCCCGCATCGCGACCACGACGAGCACGATCTCCAGCAGCAGCAGCAGGAACCACAGGTGCATCGTCGGCAGCGCGAGGAAGCCCGTCGGCGCGCCCTGGGCCAGCTCCGGCGCGGTCGGCGGTCCACTGTCCCGCAGCGCACCATTGAGCATCATCGCGCCGATCATGAGCGCGAACAGCCCCGGCCAGAACGCCACCAGGGGTAGGCCGATCCGCGTGAGGCGGTCGCGGAGGTACGACGCGGCTCCGCGGCGGTGCAGCACCATGTGCCCGAAGTACCCGGCGAGCAGCATGAACAGTGTCATCCGGAACAGATGGATGACGGAGACGATGATGATCGCCGGCCAGGACCCGTGGCGGTCGTTGACCAGCCAGTAGTCACCGGGAGCGAAGGGCATGAGAGCGTGCAGCAGCACGCCGAGCAGGAGCGCTGCACCACGCAGCGCATCGAGGTGATGGAGACGGGCCGACGACCCGCGCGCAGGAGAAGCGCTCGGAGGGGACGCGGTCGACGGCACGGGGGAGGAGTTCTGGGACATGGCATCGAGGCTAGGGGCCCAGGTGCGCGCTCACCTCGCCCGATCGGGGACGGCAGCATCCGCCGATCGGTGGATGCCCCGGCCCTGGTGCATGAGGGCGTCTCGGGGAACACTGGTCGCCATGGCGGTACTCCCTGCGCCTGCCCCGGCGCAGGTCGAGCACGAGAGCGATCCCCTCGACGCGCGCGAGCCGACGAGGCAGGGCCCTCTGGGCGCGATCCTGGAGGTGTGGCTCCCTCCTGTTCTGCTGCTGGTGGCCTGGACGGTGGGGTGGAGCGCGGCCGGCCCGTGGCTCGCCCACGAGCAGCTGCGATGGGCGTTGCTTCCGACGGGTCTGCTCCTGCTCCTGCGCGGCCTGCTCGAGATCACCCTGCGCCGCGCCGGGCCCGGCGGACGCCCCCTCCTGCTGCTCTATGGCCTGCACCTGGTACTGGTGGCGTTCGGTATCCTGCTGAATCCGCTGACCTGCATCTACGCGTTCATCGGATATATCGATGCGCCGAGGTTCCTGCGGGGTGCATGGGTGCATGTCGCCGTCATGACCACGGCGCTGCTGTGCGCGGTCGGCCAGGTGGGGGGACCCCAGGTCGCGCTGGCGGAGCCGTGGTTCTTCGTCGGGCTCGCCGTCGTCAACCTCCTGCTGGCCCTGGCGATGATGTTCGTGGCGGGGGAGCGCGAGCGCATCCTCGACCAGCGGGAGCGGGCTCAGCGGGAGGCGGACCGGGTGAATCGGGAGAATCATCAGCTGCACGAGCAGCTGATGATCGGCGCGCGCACCGCAGGGGCCGGCGAGGAACGGGCACGGCTGTCCCGCGAGATCCACGACACCGTCGCCCAGGGCCTGGTCGGCGTGATCCGACAGCTCGAGGCTGTCGGAGCGGACATCGATCCCGGGTCGCGGCAGCGAATCACGATCGCCGAGGAAGCGGCGCGGGACTGCCTGTTGGAGGCACGCCGCGCGGTCGAGGCGCTCGGCCCGCACCAGCTGCACGGCATGAACGCGGTCGATGCACTCTCGGACCTGGTGGCACGCTGGGCCCGGGCCCACCGTGTGGTGGCGACCTTCGACGCCGATACGGCGCCTCGGGATGGTCGCCACGGCGACGTGCTGGTACGCATCGCCCAGGAGGCCCTCGCGAACGTGGCTCGGCACTCCGGGGCCCGCACGGTGACCGTGACCCTCTCCGGGAACGAGCGGCACCGGATCCTGCAGATCACCGATGATGGTGGCGGCTATGACCCGGTGACCGTTGTGCGCGGACACGGCCTGGCGAACATGACCGAACGGGCCCGGAGTGCCGGCGGCGACCTCGGGGTGCGTTCCGCTCCCGGGCGCGGATGCACCGTGACCGCGGCGGTGCCGACATGAGCCCGGTGCGCGTCGTCGTCGTCGACGACCACCCGGTGGTCCGCGACGGACTGGTCGCGATGCTCGGAGCCGACAGCGGCCTCGAGGTCGTCGGCACGGCCCAGGAGGGTGCTGAGGCGCTCACGGTGATCGATGCCGCAGGCCCGGACGTAGTTCTGATGGACCTGAGGATGCCCGGCACCAGTGGCACCGAGGCGATCCGCGCCCTGCGCGCGAACGGCCGCACGACACCGCGGATCCTGGTGCTGACCACCTACGACACGGACCGGGACATCCGCAGCGCGCTGGAGGCGGGCGCCGACGGCTACCTGCTCAAGGACACCCGCCGCGACGATGTGATCCGAGCCGTGCATGATCTCGCCGGGGGCCGCTCAGTGCTCGCTCCGGCCGCTCTCGCGGCGCTCACGGGGGCGCGCGGCGTCCGGGCGGAGCTCAGTGCGCGCGAGGCCGAAGTGCTGCGACTGGTGGCCGACGGATGCACGAACCGGGCGGTCGCTTCCCGGCTCGGGATCGGGGAGGCGACCGTGAAGACCCACCTGATGCACGTGTACGAGAAGCTCGGCGTCGGTGATCGGGCCGCGGCGGTACGCACCGCCTGGGAGCTCGGCCTCGTCTGAGGGTCCGAGCGTCTCGGAGACGGCGGGAGGCGGGAGGGCTACGGTGGGCGACGATGCCGTCCGACGACGAAGGAGCCACGATGACGAAGTCCGCCGCTGCCGAGAGCACCCTGTCACCGCCCGTCGCGCAGCGTGCCCGCGACCTGGCCACACGTGACGGGGAGCCATCGTTCCCCGCCCAGGATCAACAGCCTCCCGGCCTCACCGCACCCATGCGCCCTGTTCCCGATCACGGTGAGCACAGCTATGTCGGCCACGGACGTCTGGACGGGCTGACGGCGCTGATCACAGGCGGAGACTCCGGGATCGGGCGCGCGGTCGCGATCGCCTTCGCCCGCGAGGGTGCCGATGTGGCGATCTCGTACCTCCCCGAGGAGCAGGAGGACGCCGAGGAGACCGGGCGGTGGATCCAGGACGCCGGCCGGCGGGCGCTCCTGCTCCCCGGCGACATCCGTGAGGAGCAGACCGCGCGTTCCTTGGTCACCCGTACCGTCGAGGAGCTCGACCGCCTCGATATCCTGGTCAACAACGCGGCGTTCCAGTGGGGCCGGGCGGAGCCCAAGGGCCTGGCAGGCATCGATTCACAGCGCCTGCACCGCACGCTGACGACGAACCTCGAGGCGCTGTTCTGGATCACTCAGGAGGCCGCTGGGCACTTGCGGCCGGGCTCCTCGGTGATCAACTGCTCCTCGATCCAGTCCTACGATCCCTCCGTGCCGCTCATGGACTACGCGGCCACCAAGTCCGCGATCAACAACGTCACCGTGAACCTCGGCGCGGACCTCGGCCCGCAGGGGATTCGCGTCAATGCGGTGGCTCCGGGGCCGATCTGGACCCCGCTGAACGTGGCGACCCGGGTCAGCGACGACTACGTCGAGTTCGGTGGCAACACGCCGCTGGGGCGGGCCGGTCAACCCGCCGAATGCGCAGGGGCGTTCGTGTTCCTGGCCAGCCCCGCCGAGGCGAGCTATGTCTCGGGCACCGTGCTGGGCGTCACCGGGGGGCGCCCCGTCTTCTGACGCCCGGAGTCCGACCCGCCAGGGCCTTCAGCGGAAGATGATCGTGCGCGTGCCGTCCAGCAGGACCCGGGACTGCGCGAACCAGGTGACCGCCTGGCGCAGGGTCCGCACCTCGGCGTCCTGACCGATCGCCATCAGTTCCTGCGGGGAGCGGGTGTGGTCCACCCGGATCACGTCCTGTTCGATGATCGGGCCCTCGTCCAGATCGCTGGTGACGAAGTGGGCGGTTGCGCCGATCTGCTTCACGCCGCGGGCATGCGCCTGGCGGTAGGGGTTGGCGCCCATGAATCCCGGCAGGAACGAATGGTGGATGTTGATGCAGCGCCCGGCGAGCTCCGCGCACAACTGCGGCGAGAGGATCTGCATGTAGCGGGCCAGCACCACGAGCTCGATGTCGTGCTCGGCGATCGCCTCGCGCACGCGCTCCTCGAAGGCGGCCTTCTCGCCGGCAGTCTTCGTGGGCAGGTGCTCGAAGGGCACCTGATGGAAGTCGGCCAGCGGCTCGAGCGTGGGGTGGTTGGCGAGGATCAGCGGCACCTCGATCGGCAGGTGCCCGGAATCGATCTGGAACAGCAGATCGTTCACGCAGTGCTTCGCCCGGGATCCGAGCACCAGCGTGCGCAGCGGTCGTCCCACGAGATCGAGTCGGTGCTCGATGCCGAAGCGTGCCAGGACCGGTGCCAGTGCGGCGGTGACCTCGTCAGCCGTCGCGGTGGTGGACAGCTGCAAGCGCATGTAGAAGCGGTGGGAGCTGCCGCTCTCGAACTGGCGGCTCTCCGTGATGTTGCCACCCACCTCGACGATCGCCCCGGTGACCGCGTGGACGATGCCGGGTCGGTCCTCGCACACGAAGGTGAGGACGTACTCGACGGCTGGTGCGGGGGCGCTCGGGGCGGCGATCGGACTGCTCATGTCGGGAAGTCTAGGAGGGTGGCCCTCGCAGTGGTGCTCGCGACCGCAGCGCGGGGCCCTGGAATGGGGCTCACATCACGGCGTTCGTCACCCTGAGACGTGACGGGCGAGCCATCACCTCTGCCCGTCACGCCACAGCTTGGAGGGCCACCAGATGACCTTCCCGAGGTCCAGCGCCAGAGCGGGCACCAGGAGGGTGCGCACCACGAAGGTATCCAGCAGCACACCGAAGGCGACGATGAAGGCGATCTGGGCGAGGAACAGGATCGGGATGACCGCGAGCGCTGCGAACGTCGCGGCGAGGACCAGTCCGGCCGAGGTGATGACCCCGCCGGTGACCGCCAGACCTCGCACGATGCCCTCCCGCGTGCCGTGGAGCCGGGATTCCTCACGCACGCGGGTCATCAGGAAGATGTTGTAGTCGATCCCGAGAGCGACCAGGAACACGAAACCGTACAGCGGCACCGCCGGGTCCGCGCCGGGGAAGTCGAAGAGATAGGTGAACACGAGGGCGGAGACGCCGATCGCGGTGCCGAAGGACAGCACCGTGGTCGCGATCAGGAGCACCGGGGCCAGGACCGAGCGCAGCAGCGCCATGAGGATCAGCGCGATGACCACGAGCACCACGGGGATGATCAGGGCCCGGTCATGGGCGCTCGCGTCATTGGTGTCGATCGACGTAGCGGTCACGCCCCCCACGATCCCCTCGACCTCCGCCTGATCCAGCGCGGCGCGCAGCTCGCGCACAGTCTGCTCGGCGGCAGCTGAGTCGGGGGCGGCGGTCAGGGTGCCCTGGACGAGCACGTCCCCGTCGACGACTGTCGGTTCCGGTGCCGGGGGCCCGGGAGGACCCTGGGCCCCGATGCCCTCCGCCGTCACGGATGCCGAGCCGCTGGGGGAGTCCGCGGCGGTCACCGCGACAGAGTCGATGCCGTCCTCGGCGAGCAGCACGTCCGCCGCGTCCTGCAGGCCCTCCTCGCCGACGATGATCTGCACGGGGCTGCCGGCGCCGGCCGGGAAGTGCTCCCCGAGCTCGGCCTGTCCCTCGCGGGCGGAGGACGCGCCGAGCACGAGGTCGGATTGCGGGATGCCGTCGGCCTTCAGCTGGAGAGTGCCCACGCAGCCCACAGCGAGGATCAGCGCGGTGAGAATCCAGAGCCGGCGGGGCCTACGGGCGACCACTGCCGCGACCTTCCCCCACACACCGTGATCGCCCACGGTGGAAGCGGCGTCCCCGGCCGAGGGGTCGAACCGCGGGCGGCGCGGCCAGAAGGCGGCGCGCCCGGCTACGTACAGAAGGGCGGGCAGGAACGTCAGGGCGGCGAGCATCGCGAAGACGATCCCGATCGCGGCGACAGGTCCGAGGGTGCTGTTGGACTTCAGGTCGGACAGCAGCAGGCACAGCAGTCCTGCGATGACGGTACCGCCGGAGGCGGCCACCGGTTCGATGGTGCCGCGCAGTGCGGCGACGGTGGCAGGCCACCTGCCCTCACGGTGTCGCAGCTCGTCCCGATATCGGGCTACATAGAGCAGGGAGTAGTCCGTGGCGGCGCCGATGACCAGGATGAACAGGATGCCCTGGGTCTGTCCGCTCAGCAGAAGAAGGTCCGCTGCCGCGAGATGCCAGATCACCAGCAGCGCCGCGCACAGGGCGAACATGCTCGTGCACAGCACGATGACGGGAAGCAGCAGGGAGCGGTAGACGACGACGAGGATGACCAGTACCGCGGCGAGGGCCACGCCCAGCAGGAGACCGTCGATGCCGGCGAAGGCCGCGCCGAGGTCCGCGGAGAACCCGGCGGGACCGGTGACATACGCGGTCAGGCCCTGGGGCAGGTCGTTCGCGAGCTCGGCATCGAGCTGACCGACGACCTCGCCGATGTCCGCGTCGGCGTCGACCGGAACGAACACCTGGACCGCCAGGCCGTCCTCGGAGGGGATCGGCGGGGAGATCTCCTCGACCACACCCTCGAGACCGGCGAGCGCCTCGGTGGCATCGGTCAGCGCGGCCAGCTCGTCCTCGGTGAGCTCGCTGTCGGAGCTGATCACGACGATCGCGGGGATCGCCTCGGATCCGGTGAACTCTGCGGCGACCTCCTGCACCTGCGTGGCCTCCGCCGACTCGGGGAGGTACGCGGTGCGATCGTTGGAGGAGACCTCATCGACCCGTCCGAAATAGGGCCCGCCGATGCCTGCCGCAGCCAGCCACACCAGGATCAGGACAGCAGGCAGCAGGGCCCGCAGCAGTCGTGGCACGCGTGGCGCGGAGCGTCGGTGTGTGGGATTCGACGACGAGGGCGAGGCGGTCATGGCGGTTCCTTCGGGAGCAGAGTGGGCCGCGAGCAGTATCGCATCCCTCGCTAGCCTAACTAGATACCTGGGAGGTAAAGCACTTCGGGGATACCATTGAGCCTATGACCAGTCCCGAGCGCGACGATGCGGAGCCTCGAGCCCTCCCCTCCGTGTACACCGTCGCGGGCAGCGATCCGCACTCCGAGCTGGTGGACCGAACCGGAATGAGTGCGGCGGACATCGCTTCGATCGACGAGCTGATGGCGGCCCTCGTGCACCTGCGGGCAGCGGAGAAGGAGCTCTCCGAGGCGTCACTGCGGTACATGAAGCTGGGCGAGACCGATATGCGGGCCCTGCACTTCCTCATCGTCTGCGAGAACACCGGAACCCTTGCCACTCCGAGCGCCATCGCCCAGCATCTCGGGATCTCCAGCGCGTCCACCACCAAGCTGCTGGATCGGCTCGAGAGCGGGGGGCATATCCACCGTGAGCAGCACCCCTCGGACCGCCGGGCGCTCGCGATCGTCATCGAGCCCTCCACCCGTTCCGTCGCCATGCGGACCGTCGGCGCTCAGCAGGCACGCCGCGTCCACGCCGCGCGCCGCCTCACCCTCGAGGAGCGCGGCACCGTGACCGCGTTCCTCGAGGACATGACCGCTGAGATCTCGGTCGAGGGGATCGAGTGGTTCGACGGGCCGACGGAGGACGCCGGCACCGGCTGAGCCCTGCGGCGCCCGCCTCAGCGGTGCGCGCGGGCGTACTGGGACGGGATGTGCGGCTCGGCGTACCGGACGGCGCGTGCGGCCCGCAGCGGGAAGTTGGGGTCGCGCAGCAACTCGCGCCCGACGAGCACGACGTCTGCCAGTCCGGTCGCGACGATCTGCTCAGCCTGGAACGGCTCGTCGATCATGCCCACGGCGCCGGTGGGTACGCCACTTGCCGTACGGACCGCAGTCGCGAGCGGCACCTGGTACCCGGGCCCGACGGGGATCGGCGCAGGGGTGTAGTTCCCTCCGCTGGAGATGTCGAGCATATCGACGCCGTGCTCACGCAGCCACGCTCCGACCTGCCCCACTTCCTGAACGGTCAGACCGTCTTCGAGCCAGTCGGTTCCGGACAGGCGCACCAGCATCGGCATCGCGTCGCCGATCTCGGCCCGGACCGCGTCCACGACGCGCAGCAGCAACCGGGCGCGGTTCTCGAGCGAACCGCCGTATTCGTCCTCACGCTGGTTCGACAGGGGTGAGAGGAACTCGTGCAGCAGGTAGCCGTGGGCGCCATGAATCTCGACCAGGTCGAAACCGGCCTCGACCGCGCGGCGTGCGGAGTCGGTGAAGGCGGTGACGACTTCGTCGAGCCCCGCAGCGTCCAATGCTCGGGGCACATCCAGCCCCGGGAAGGCGAGGGCGGAGGGGCCGGCGGTCTCCCAGCCGCCTTCGTCCGCGGTGAGACTGCCGGAGCCGCCGGTGCCCCATTCCGGATGGGTGGAAGCCTTGCGGCCGGCGTGGGCGAGCTGGATGCCCATCGCGGCGCCCTGGCTGTGGGCGAGCTCGACGATCGGAGCGAGTGCGTCGCGCTGGGCGTCGTTCCATAGGCCCAGGTCCTGCGGGGCGATGCGGCCTTCGGGGACGACCCCGGTCGCCTCGACGATGATCGCGCCGGCCCCGCCACGGGCGAGGGACCCGTAGTGCATGAGGTGCCAGGACGTCGCGATGCCATCTCGGTCGTGGACCGAGTACTGGCACATCGGCGGCGCCCAGATCCGGTTGCGGACCTCGAGGTCTCGCAAGGTGATCGGGGTGAAGAGTGCGTGCGTCATGCGGGTGTTTCCTCTCGAGCTGCGGCGTCGTGCGATGCCCCGAATCTACGCGGAAGAGATATCGGAGAACCAATAGCAGGACCGATCGGCATCATCAGGTTGCCGATGGGAGGGCGGAGTATTATCGGGCGATGAGCACAACTCGCACTCCTTCCCGCGAGATGGTGGCGGATGCCGCTCCCGTCCCTCGCAGCAGCGCCGGCGCTGATCTCAACCTGCTGCGTACCTTCCTGGCCGTCTACCGTGCCGGGACGTTCACCGCCGCGGCCCCGGCTCTCGGACTGTCGCAGCCCACGGTGACCGCGCAGATCAGGGCTCTCGAGAAGCACACCGGTCGTCGGCTGTTCGAGCGCCGCGCACGCGGGGTCGAACCGACGACCTACGCCCGGGGGCTTGCGGTGCGGGTCGCCGAGGCCCTGGACTCTCTCGCAGCGATCGACGACGAGAGCTGCTCGGCGGGCGGGCGGCCCGCCCCCGTGCACCTCGCCGGGCCGTCGGAACTGATGTGCACGAGAGTCCTGCCCGCGATCGCGCCCTTGGTGGCCGATGGTGTTCAGGTCCGCATCCAGGAGGGAGTGACCGAGCAACTGCTCGACGGGCTGCGCGAGGGTCAGCACGACCTCGTAATCACGACCCGCCGGCCCCGCGGGGGCAGCTTGGAGTCATTCCCGCTCGCGGATGAGGAGTACCTGCTGGTCGCCTCTCCGAGGTGGGCCGACTGGCTGCATGAGGAGCGGGGTGACCAGGAGCTGTGCCAGGGCCTGCGCGATGTGCCCCTGGTCAGCTACGCCGACGACATGCCGATCGTGCGCCGCTACTGGCGGTCGGTGTTCGGCCGCCAGCACCCGCCGATCGGGCCCGCACTCACGGTGCCGAACCTGCATGACGTCGTCGCGGCCGTCGCTCGCGGCGCCGGCTACAGCGTCGTCCCGCGCTCCCTGTGCATGGAGCATCTCGCCACCGGGCGGCTGATCGCACTCGATGATCCGTGCGACGGGCCGTTGAACACACTCTTCCTGGTGCAGCGACCGGGTGCCGGGTCCAATCCGGCCACCGCGCGCGTGCGCGAGGCGCTGCGCACCGATGCCCTGTGCTGGGATACCCCGCTCCCGACCCTCAAGCAGTGACGACCTACCGCCTGGTCGGCTCGGTGACCTGCATCGGGATGGGAGGGCTGGCGACGCCGCGAGGTGGGGCTTGACGGGGTGCGACGCGACAGGTGAAAGTCAGCACACCGGTCCATGCTTGCCAGATGGGGCGATCTTCGCTATGAGGGCCGGGCATGGAGATCGAGGTCGCCTCCTCCCGTGAAGAGAGGTCTCCTGTGGACACCACCGTTTTCGAAGAGCACGAGTCCATCATCCGCGGCTACTGCCGCAATTACCCCACAGTCTTCGCCTCGGCGTCGAACGCGCGTCAGGTCGACGAGGACGGGAAGTCGTACCTCGACTTCTTCGCGGGCGCCGGTGTGTTGAATTTCGGGCACAACAACCCCCGCATGAAGGACGCGCTGATCGCCTTCCTGCAGGCGGACGGGGTCGCGCACAGCCTGGACACCTACACCACCACGAAGCGAGACTTCATCGCTCGGTTCCAGGAGGTCGTGCTCGCGCCGCGCGGGATGAACCACCGCATGCAATTCATGGGCCCCACCGGATCCAACGCGGTGGAGGCAGCACTGAAGCTGGCCCGTCGCGCCACCGGACGGCGGGAGATCGTGGCGTTCAGCCACGGCTTCCACGGCATGACCCTGGGCTCCCTCGCCGCGACCGCGAATCATGCCTTCCGGCAGTGGGCCGGCGTCCCGCTGACGGACGTGGTGCGCCTGCCTTTCGAGACCGCCCCCGGCGGCGCCACGGGGGTCGCCGAGTACGCGGCCGCTCTGCGTGATGCTTCCAGCGGCGTGACCGCCCCGGCGGCGTTCCTGATCGAACCGATCCAGGCCGAGGGCGGCGTCAACGTCGCGAGCCGGGAATGGCTGCACGAGGTGCAGGATCTGGCGCGGGAGGTCGGCGCGCTGTTCATCATCGACGACATCCAGGCCGCTGTCGGCCGTACCGGGAGCTACTTCTCCTTCGACGGGATGGACCTGGATCCGGACATCATCACCCTCGCGAAGGGGCTCGGCGGCTTCGGCACCCCGATCGCGATGAACCTCAACAAGCCCGAGGTCGACGACCACTGGTCACCGGGTGCCCACACCGGCACCTTCCGCGGGCAGGGCCTGTCCTTCGTCGCGGGCACCGTGGCGCTGGACTACTTCACCGACGAGGCCTTCCTCGCCGGGGTCCTGGCCAAGGGGGAGGTGATGCGTGAACGGCTGGAGCGGATCGCGTCGGCCCATCCCGACCGCGGCTGGACGGTGCGTGGTCGCGGAATGATGCAGGGGCTGGACACCGGGGACGGAGCCTACGCCAAGCGGGTCCAGCAGGAGTGCTTCGAGCGTGGCCTGCTGATCGGCCCGTGCGGGACGGAGGGCCGGGTCATCAAGCTGATCCCGCCGCTGACGATCCCGGAGGACGAGCTCGCCGAGGGGCTCGACCTGCTCGAGCAGGCCCTCGACGCTGCGATGGACAGCGTCTGATGCGGCGCCGGTCCGATATGACGTTCTCCCCGGAGGAGTACGAGCGCCGGCTGCGGGAGCTGCGGGAGCGGATGGTGGAGCGGGGACTGGACGCGGTGATCATCACCGACCCCGAGAACCTCCTGTATCTCACGGACTTCCAGACCACCGGGTACTCGTTCTTCCAGGCGCTGATCGTCCCGCTCGCCTCGGACGCGGTGATGATCACGCGTGCGCTCGAGGAGTCCAACGTCATCGCACGCACCTGGTTGGAGCATTCCCGGGCGTACCCGGATACCGGGGACGCGATCCTCGAACTGGTCAGCACCCTGCGAGATCTGCGCCTCGGTGACGCAGCGGTGGGGTACGAGCGCAACAGCTACTACTTCCCTGCCTATCAGCAGGATCGTTTCCACGATGCCTTCGGCGAGGGACTGGTGGACTGCTTCGGGATCGTCGAGGAGGGGCGAGTTCGCAAATCTCCCGATGAGATCGCAGTGATGCAGCTCGCCGCCTATGCCGGCGAGGCCGGGATGGCGGCGGGGCAGCGGGCAGCGATGTCCGGGGCCACCGAGAACGATGTGGCCGCCGCGATCTCGGCGGCGATGTTCCGGGCCGGCGGGGAGTTCCCGGCGGTGATGCCGTACGTCGCCTCCGGGCCCCGCTCGATGATCGGACATTCCACCTGGGAGGGCCGCATGATCCGCCCGGGGGAGCATGTGTTCCTCGAGGTCGGCGGCTGCTATCGCAGGTACCACACGGCCATGATGCGCACCGTGGTCAACGGGGCGCTGTCGGACTCGATGCACTCCGCGCAGGAGCTCATGAAGCATGCGCTCGCGGAGCTGCGGAGCTTCATGAAGCCCGGGGTCAGCGTGGCCGAGGTCGACCAGCTCACCCGCTCCATCATCGAGAGCAACGACGTCGGGGCGAGCCTGGTCACCCGTGCCGGGTATTCGATCGGGATCGCCTTCCCGCCGTCCTGGGACGAGGGCTACATCCTCTCCCTGAACGACGGAGATCCCCGCCCCCTCGAGGAGGGCATGACCTTCCACCTCATCCCCTGGATGTGGGGGGTGGACGGGAACAAGACAGTGGGCATCTCCGACACCATCCGCATCACCGAGGACGGCTGCACGTCGTTCTTCACCCTGCCTGAGGACTTCACCGTCCACGAGAGCTCGGCCCGGGCGTTCCCGGTCGTCGCTCCCATCACCTCGACCCTCTGAGAGGAGCAGCACGTGACCATGCTGACTGCTATCGACCCGACCACGGGCACCATCGTGCGCGAGGTGCCAGCCGCGACTCCGGCGGAGATCACCGCCATCATCGACCGCGCCCAGAGCGCATACGTCTCCTGGAAGGACACCCCCCTGGCGGAGCGCGCCCAGGTGCTGCAGCGCGTCGCGGCCCATCTGCGCGAGCACACCGAGGAGCTCGCCCCGCTGATGACGCAGGAGATGGGCAAACCCATCAGCGAGGCGCGGGGGGAGGTGGGCAAGGCCGCCTGGGCCGCGGAGCATTACGCGCAGCATGCCGAGGACTATCTGGCGACCGAGCACATCGCCGCCGATGCCACCGCCTCCTACGTCCAGTACCTGCCACTGGGCCCGGTGCTCGGGATCCTGCCCTGGAACGCGCCGTTCTGGATCGCGTTCCGCTTCTGCGCCCCGGCGCTCATGGCCGGCAACACCTGCGTGATGAAGCACGACCCGCATGTGCCCGGATGCGCCGCAGCGATCGAGGACGCGTTCACCGCGGTCGGGGCCCCGCCAGGGCTCTTCCAGGCCGTACAGGCCGCGACCCCCGATGTGGAGCAGATGATCCGGGACCCGAGGATCCGAGCGGTCTCCTTCACCGGATCCGATCGCGCCGGCTCCGCGGTCGCCTCCATCGCCGCCTCCGAGATCAAGCCCGCCGTGCTCGAGCTCGGCGGCTCGGACCCCTGCGTGGTCCTGGCCGACGCGGACCTGGAGCAGGCGGCGAAGATCTCGGCGCTGTCGCGGGTCACCAATGCCGGCCAGTCCTGCATCGCCGCGAAGCGCGTGATCGTCGAGCGGTCCGTCCATGACGAGTTCGTCCAGCTGCTCACCGAGCAGCTGGGAGGGCTGGTGATGGGGGATCCGCGCGAGGAGTCCACGCAGGTCGGCCCGATCGCCCGTCAGGAGCTGCGGGAGAACCTGCACCGCCAGGTGCAGACATCCGTCGAGGCCGGCGCCACCTGCGTGCTCGGCGGCCAGATGCCCGAGGGCGACGGGTACTTCTACCCGGTCACCCTGCTCACCGGGGTCACTCCCGGGATGCCTGCCTGCACGGAGGAGACCTTCGGCCCGGTGGCGGTGGTGATCGCGGCCGACGACGCCGAGGACGCTCTGGCGATCGCCAACGACACCCCGTACGGGCTGGGAGCGAGCATCTGGACCACGACCGCGCGCGGCGTGGAGATGGCCGGTCGCATCGAGGCCGGCCAGGTCAGCGTCAACGGCATCGTCAAGACGGATCCCCGGCTGCCCTCCGGAGGGATCAAGCGCTCCGGGTACGGCCGCGAGCTCGGCCCGCACGGCATCCGCGAGTTCGTCAACGCGCAGCAGGTATGGGTGGGGCCGGCCACGACGTAGGTGGTCGGGACGACGCATCCGGGGACGAAGAAGCCCTGGCGGGAGGTGGACTCTCGCCAGGGCTTCTCGATGATGTCAGTCCTCACACGGGCAGAGCAGCGTCGACGAGCGGCCGCACCTCAGTGCCGAGGAGCTCGATGGCGTTCATGACGATCGCGTGCGGAACCCCCGACCAGTCGAGCTGCAGTCCATACCGGTCCGCGCCGACCGCTGCTCCGATGGTGATGAGGCGCTCAGCGATCTCGGCCGGGCTTCCGACCAGGAGCGATCGGGCGCCGGCCGTGTAGTGGTCGTAGTCGGCCCTGCTGGGCACGGTCCACCCACGGGCCGTGGCCCCGTACTCCATCATCCGGTTCCAGTAGGGGTAGAAGCCGTCCTTCGCGCTCTGCGAGTTCTGCGCGATCATCCCGACGCCGGTCATGGTCACGTGCTGCGTCTGCGGGTCGTGACCGCTGGCGACGTTCGCCCGCCGGTAGAGGTCGACCAGGGGCGCGAACCTCTCCGGCGCGCCGCCGATGATCGCGTACACGATGGGCAGACCGAGCATTCCGGCGCGAGCGGACGAGTCCAGGTTGCCGCCGGTACCGACCGAGATGCGCAGGTGCTCGCCGTACGGTCGAGGCAGTACGCGGGCAGCCTCGAGCGGGGAGCGGAATCGGCCCGACCAGGTGACCGGGTCAGAACGGTCGAGCGCGAGCAGCAGGTCGAGTTTCTCCTCATAGAGGTCGTCGTAGTCGCCAAGGTCGGCACCGAACAGGGGGAAGGACTCGGTGAAAGAGCCGCGCCCTGCCAGCAGCTCGGCTCGACCGTGGCTGAGCTGATCGAGCGTGGTGAACTGCTGGAACAAGCGCACCGGGTCCTCCGTGCTCAGCACGGTCACCGCGGTGCTGAGAGTGATCGTCGACGTCACGGATGCGGCTGCGGCCAGCACTGTGCCGGGGTTCGAGATCGCGTAGGTGTCGATGTGGTGTTCCCCGAGACCGTAGAAGCCCAGCCCCACCTCCTCGGCCAGGCGGATGCGCTCGAGGGTCTGGTCGAGCATCGTGGCGACCGACAGGGGTGCTCCGTATTCATCGCGACCGATGTCGCCGAAGCTCAAGACGCCGAGCTGCATGCCGTTTCCGTTCTCGTGGACCTTTTCCACGGTGTGTTCCACGGGGCCGACAGGTGAAGAACGTCGAGGCGATTGCCTGATCCCGTGCCGTCAGGCTCGCATCGAGGGAGGGTGCTTCGCGTCGGTGGACGTCACGTAGGTCAGCACCGAGTCGTGGCGTACGGAGTCGCAGGCAGGGATGCGCGCGGCGATCCCGGGCACTGACCGGGTTCCCCTCCGCATTGACCCCTGAGCGTCACCGACGGGAACGGATGTATCCATGCACTTGCTCGACTTCGGCAGGTGGGCGCGAGGCTCGCCGGATCCGGCCTGTCACGGACCTCGGCACGTGCTCCAGGACACCCGCGGGCATGTCTCATTGGCAACCGTCCGCAGGTACCCGCACCGGAACGACCGTCGCCTCAGCTCTGCCCGCGCCGCTGTCGGAGGATGCGCGGCAGCGTCGACGGCGCGTTCCGTGACGGTCGAGATCGACAGCAGAGGAGGACTTCAGGAGGAGAAAGTGAGAACAACAGAGCCCCGATGAGATCGATCGATCTCATCGGGGCTCTTCGGTCGGGCTGACAGGATTTGAACCTGCGACCCCCTGACCCCCAGTCAGGTGCGCTACCAAGCTGCGCCACAGCCCGAACCCCTCCGTCACCGGAGGGCCGAGGAACACAGTACCCCGCAGTGGCTCCCGGAGCGAATCGAGAGCGGCGTGACCTGCGGCACCCTACGATCTGGGGTCCGCTCTGGGGGTCCGAGACAGCACTGACGAGGCGGCTCGCGATGCGCACCACGTGCCACGGTGGGGCACGAGCGAGAGGGGGCAGGCCGATGACGGACGAGCAGGAGCTCCGACGCTGGCGCGAGGCGCTGACGGAGGGCCCACGGGCCGGGACTCCCCGCCCGCGCTCCCGGTACGCCGGAGTCGGGCCGCACCGACTTCGCCGGACGTGCACGGTACGACCTCGAGGTCCCGCGGGTCTGACCGCTTCGCCCTGATATCGGCGCTAGTCTGCTGATATGCGTGGTCCTCAGCGGTCGACACCCCACGGCGAGACTCCGTACTCGCCGACGTCGCTGCTGCGCGCCCTCACCGCGGACCCCTATGGTGTCGACGCCCTGCGCGAGCATGAGGACCCCCGCGCGGAAGCCGCACCTCCGGACAACCGGGCCACTCGCAGCATCACCCTGGTGCTCGCGATCCTGCTCGGTTTTGCGGTGGCCGTCGCGGTGGCGGATCTCCGGGCCGATGCCGTCGCCGAGGACAGTCCCCGGGCCCTGCTGGAGCAGGAGGTGCTCGACTCCCGCGAGGAGATCGACGACCTCGAGAACCGTCAGGAGGTCCTCGAGGGCGAGATCGGTGACGCCCAGGGAGAGGTTCTGGACAAGGCCGATTCCGGTGCCTCCGAGCGGTTGGCGGCCTATGAGAGCGCTGGTGCCGGGGTGGCCATGTCCGGTCCCGGTGTCGTGCTCTCGCTGGATGACTCCGTCCCTCTGCCCTCCAGCCCGGGGGTGGACGAAGGCACCGTCAATCGGGTCACCGACGGCGATCTGCAGCGCGCAGTGAACGGCCTGTGGGCCGCGGGCGCCGAGGCGATCGCGGTGAACGGCCAGCGCCTGAGCACGAGCAGCGCGATCCGCACCGCCGGGTCGGCGGTGCTCGTCGACTTCCGCCCCCTCTCGCCTCCGTATGGGATCACCGCGCTCGGTGATCCCGAGACCCTGCGCTCCGCGGTCGATGCCGGAGAGACCGGTGACTACCTCTCGGAGATCTCCGCCCGGTTCGGCATCCGCACCTCGTGGGACGCGGGGGAGGAACTCACGGTTCCGGCCCGGGCGGTCGGTACCTTGCGCGAGGCCTCGGTGCTCGAGCCCGAGCGAGAGGGCGCCCCGGAGGCACTGCCGACCGCCGAGCCCGCAACTGGTCCCGTCCCCGAGGACGAGACCCGGAAGGAATCCGAATGATCGCCATCATCGGCCTGGTCCTGGGAGTCGCCCTGGGAATCGTGGTCCAGCCCGACGTGCCCGCGGTGCTGCAGCCCTACCTCCCGATCGCCGTGGTCGCCGCGCTGGATACTCTCGCAGGCGGTCTGCGAGCGAGTCTCGACGGTGCCTTCGACGCCCATGTGTTCATCACGTCGTTCCTGTTCAACGTCGGGATCGCGGCATTCCTGGTGTTCCTCGGTGATCAGCTGGGAGTCGGCGCCCAGCTGTCGACCGCAGTGATCGTGGTGCTCGGGATCCGCATCTTCTCCAACGCGGCGGCGATCCGCCGCCTCCTGTTCCGGTCATGAGCGACGGCACCCGCACCCCCGAGACCCCGGCGCAGCAGAAGCGGGTCTGGTCGCGGCTGGCCGGCACGCTGCGCCCACGGGCCACCTGGTCGCAGCTGATCGTGGGCCTGCTGTGCGTGCTCCTGGGACTGGCTCTCGCCGCCCAGCTGCGCCAGAGCGACGACTCCCTTGAGGGCGCCTCCCAGCAGGAGCTGGTGCGGCTGCTGGACGAGTCGGGCCGGCACTCCGCCGGCCTGGAGGTGGAGAATGCCGAACTCGATCGCACTCTCGACGCTCTGCGCTCCGGCCGGGAGGGAGACGTCGCCGCCCAGAGCGCGGCCGAGGAGCGGCTCGCGAACCTCGAGATCGTCGCCGGCACCGCCCCGGCCCATGGGCGCGGGATCGTGGTGTCCATCGCCGACCCGAGCGACGGCGTGCGCTCCTCGACCCTGCTCGGTGTCGTCCAGGAGCTTCGCAATGCCGGCGCCGAAGTCATCCAGATCGGGGACGTGCGGGTGGTCGCCTCGACCTCGGTGACCTCGGCGGCCGACGGGCAGATCCTCGTGGACGGCACCGTCGTGCCGGCTCCATACACGCTCCGGGTGATCGGAGACCCGACGGTGATGGAGCCCGCGCTGCGGATACCCGGCGGGGCTGCGGACTCCATCGCCGCCGACGGCGGCACGCTCGCGATCGCGACCGAAGAAGACGTGCAGATTCAGGCGACGGTCGAGATCGTTGAACCGGAGCACTCGCGAGTGGTCAAGTGATCGTCAAATCCTGACCTGGGGTGCGTGGAACGGCGCGTCCGGCGCCGTCATCGTGCGAAGATGGACAGGTCGAATCGGCTTCGCGCTTGAAGCTGGGTTCGCCGCTGGCCAGGAAGGGGTGCGGAGTGTCCGGGAACACCGAGTGGAACGACGAGAATCTCGATCACACGTCGAAGCTGAGTGCGATCTCGCCCAGCGATCCGGGCGAGGACGCCGAGCCCGGCCTCTCGTCCCAGGATCGCCGAGCGATCGAGAACTTGCCTCCGCGCAGCGCTCTGCTGATCGTGCGGAAGGGCCCCAACCTCGGGGCACGCTTCCTGCTCGACTCCGAGACCACCATCGCAGGGCGGCACCCCAACAGCGAGATCTTCCTCGATGACGTGACGGTCTCGCGCAAGCACGCGGCATTCGTCCGTGACGGCGACGACTTCCTGGTGCGCGACCTGGGCTCCTTGAACGGCACCTACGTGGGCAAGGACCGGGTCGACGAAGTGCGTCTGCAGCCCGGCCAGGACGTGCAGATCGGCAAGTACCGCCTGACCTACCATCCCTTCCACGGGACGGTCTGACCAGATGCCGGCCTCCGCTGCGCGCAGGCCGAGCTCGTCCGGGGCCGCACGTCTGAGCATCGGGCAGGTGCTCGCCACCTTGTGCGACGAGTTCCCCGATCTGGCGCACTCCAAACTGCACTACCTCGAGTCCGAGGGCCTGATCGCTCCTGAACGCACCCCGGCGGGGTACCGCAAGTACACGCGCGAGGACGTCGACCGCCTGCTGTTCGTGCTGCGAGCGCAGCGGGACCGCTTCTGGCCCCTCAAGGTCATCAAGGAGCACCTGCTCGAGCATGGCGTCGATTCCGAGGTCACCTCGATCGCTTCCCGGCCCGGCCCGACCTCCGCGATCCAGGCAGTGCGCCTGGACCGACGCGGGCTGGCCCGCCGAGCCGCCGTCGACGAGGAGTTCCTCACCGAGCTCGAGCAGTACGGAATGCTCGCGGAAGGGCCGCTGTTCTACGGGTCCGCAGAACTGGAGATCGTCACCTCCGCGCGAGACCTGGCCGACCAGGGGCTGCATCCGCGCCACCTGGTCATGCTGCGCACCTCGGCGGAGCGGGAGGCCCACATGATCCGATCCGTGGCCCGGCCGCGCTCGCGCACCGGGGACTCCGCGGCCCGCGGCGAGGCGGAGGACTTCGCCCGTGATCTGGGAGAATCGATGATTTCCCTGCACAGCGCGGTGCTCCGCACGAAGCTGCGGGACTCCTGAACCACGGCTGCCGCACGGCGTCCGGCAGCCCGAACGCTACCCATCCGTGACCTTCGGTCGGCGAGTTGCTGTCGGTCCACGGGTAGGAGGCGCTACTCTGAACGGGAGCTCTCACCCTTCCCCCTCGGAGAGCCGGAACCCGGAGGTAGCTGTGAACGACACTCGCGGTGAGGATCGCACTGAGCAGTCCACTGTGCCCGCAGAGCCCGCACAGGGTGTCCTGTTCGACGATGTCGTGGACACCCCCGGCGAGCTCGGCTATCGGGGCCCTGCCGCGTGCAAGGCCGCCGGAATCACCTATCGCCAGCTCGATTACTGGGCCCGTACCGGCCTGGTCGAGCCTGGGGTGCGAGCGGCCTCGGGCTCCGGCAGCCAGCGCCTCTACGGCTTCCGCGATATCCTGGTGCTCAAGGTCGTCAAGCGACTTCTGGACACCGGCGTCTCCCTGCAGCAGATCCGCATCGCCGTGACCGCCCTGCGTGAGCGCGGCAGCGATGATCTCGCCGGCATCACTCTGATGAGCGACGGGGCCTCGGTCTACGAGTGCACGTCTGCGGAGGATGTCTTCGACCTGGTCCAGGGCGGGCAGGGCGTGTTCGGCATCGCCGTCGGCCGGGTCTGGCGCGAGGTCGAGAACGAGCTGGCCGTGCTTCCCGGCGTCAATCCCGCCGATGATGCGGCTCTTGCCCTGCAGGACGAGCTGGCTGCTCGCCGGCGCTCCCGCCAGGCCGGCTGAGCCGCGAGCTCACTGCACGCACGACAACGGCGAGTCCCGGGAAGGGACTCGCCGTTTCTGTGTGTCTGTGTGTGCTCAGGTTCTTGAGCGCCCTCGGGGCAGGCCCGATCAGGAGTGCTGGCGCGAATCCAGGACGGTCTGGAGCAGGGCGTCGAAGTCAGCGGTGAGTCGTTTGCCGGAGGCGCCTTCGTACCGGTGCAGCGGGACCGCACCGCCTTGAGCCTGCTGCAGGCCCACGCGTTCCTCGATGACGGGATCCAGCACCGCATCCCCGAAGAGATCGCGCAGCTCGGCCAACCGGTACTGATGCTCGACGGACCGCGGTCGATAGCGGTTCACGACCAGGCCCAGAGGGAGCAGACGTGGCGCAATGCCGTCCTCATGCATCTCCGTGGCGAGCTTCAGAGCGCGATCGGCCGCAGTGACCGCGAAGAAACCGGGCTCGGCGACCACCAGGGCGCGGTCCGAGGCGGCGAGGGCCATCTGCGTGAGTCCGTTCAGCGACGGCGGGCAGTCGATGAGCACCAGGTCGTACTGGTGGGTACGCTTGTCCAGCGCATCGCGGAGCCGGCGCACGTCCTTGGGGTTGGGCGTGGGGGAGTCCATGAGCGAGGAGCGGCTGGAGCCGGGGATCACGTCCAGGTGCGAGGTGGCGTCTGCCGACCACGGCGCCGAGAGGATCGACCGATCGATGGTCTCCGTGCGCGGGGAGGAGAGGACCTCGGCGATGTCGACGGTGCTGGCCGGCTCACCCAGCAGCCCGAGCGTCGAATCGCCCTGTGGATCGAGATCGATGACGAGCGTATTCACCCCCTGGTGGAGGGCAGCAGAAGCCAGGCCCAGGGTCACGGACGTCTTGCCGACGCCGCCCTTCAGGGAACACACACTCACGATGAACACGAGGGAAGTCTACCGACCTGAGCCTGATCAGCAGCACCGCCACGGCCTGTAACCTGCGTGAATCGTGTTCGGAGCCGGTGAAGAGGGGGTAGACGATGTCGCAGATCACGCATGAGCTCGTGCTGGAGGTGCTCGATGGCTGCGGGGCCAGTGCACTGCGCGAGGCCGGTCGCCTCGGGACGGTGCGTCAGGTCACACCCACGGAGCTGTCCCTGACCACGGATGACCTGGACGCGGTGCGTGATCTGCGTCGGGTGGTCGCCGCTTCCATCTCCCTCACCGTCGTCGCCCGTCGCCCCCGGGAGCTCCTCGAGACGTCGGTGCAGCAGCGCTTCGCCGGCCTGCTCGAGGATCTGGACCGGCAGCGTCCGCGTCAGCGCTTCCAGGGGCTGCGGCTCGAGGCGGCCGGGGCGGAGACCCCGGACATGCGACGCCTTGCCGAGGCCCTGGCCCAGCACGCCGGCCTCGAGGTGGATGCGGAGGGTGATCTCGTGGTGCGGGTGCGCCGGGGCGCTCCCGCACACACCTGGGAGATGCTGCTGCGCACCACACCTCGACCGCTGTCGACCCGGGCCTGGCGCACCGTCGACTACCCGGGCGCGGTGAACGCGACCATCGCCGCCACTGTCCTCGATCAGCTCGAGGTCAGCGCGAAGGACACTGTGCTGGACATGACCTGCGGCTCCGGCACCTTTCTCGTCGAGCAGCTGCACGAGGTGGCCCCCGCTCGGTCGGTCGGAGTCGACCGGGAACCGGCGGCGATCGATGCCGCCGAGCAGCACCAGCGCGCCGCCCGGCGCAAGGGTCGCGTCGACTGGATCACCGGGGACGTGCTGAGCACCGCGATCGAGCCGGGCTTCACCCGGATCGTCACGAATCCGCCCTGGGGCACCCTGCACGGGGAGCACGAGTCCAATGAGCAGCTGCTCGCGGATCTGCTGGACCGCGCCGCCGAACTCGCCGCGCCGCATGCCCGCCTGGGCGTGCTCACCCATGAGATCACGCGAATGCACCGCGTGCTGGAACGGCCCGGGAGCACATGGCGGCTGCTCGGGGAGCACCGCTTCTTCCAGAAGGGGCACCATCCGCGGTTGTTCCTGTTCGACCGCGGTTGAGACGCGGGTTCACAGCCGCCGTCGGCCCTCGCGCAGGGCCTGCAGCGCGCCCTCCTCGCCGTGGATCCGTACCCTGGCCACTTCATCGCGTCCGCTCGCCCACAGCAGCAGTTCGAGCGGCTCGCCGTGGACTCGCAGGCTCCCTGCGGAATGCCGCGAGGGCAGCCGCCGCCCACCGAGCGGGGAGACCAGCGTGACATCGGCGTTCACGTGCAGGCTCACCCGCGACAGGAGCGAGACGGCGCGCCAGGCCTGCACCGAGGCGTCTGGCGACAGTCGTCGCGGCTCCCAGCCGTCCTGGGCGCGCCGCAGGTCCTCGTGATGGATGAGCAGCTCGCCCTGCCCGCTGAGCGTGTCCATGGCCCGAACCGGTGACAGGGGCCCGGGCCCCTCGCGCAGGAGCTCCACGCGCCGCACCCACCCGGTGGCGCGCAGAGCGTCGAGGGCACCGACGGCGCGGCGACCCACGGGGCCGGGGAGCTTCGGGCCCACCATGAGGTGGGGGTAGCGCTCGCGCAGCAGCAGGTGCTCGAGCAGCTCCGGAGCGTCCCAGCCCGGCAGGATCGTCGGCGCCGTCGGTCCCAGGTCCTCGAAGGTCGCGGCGATCGCCTCGCGTTCAGGGGTCGGCGTGCTCGTCATCGCACGCTCACCCCTGGTTGCTGAAAGCGGCGTCGAAGGACACTTCGGAGATGGGGTAGTCGAGGCTCCGCAGCAGCTCGAGAGCCTCCTTCGCGCCGTGCAGGCGGTCCATGCCGGCGTCCTCCCACTCGATCGAGATCGGGCCGTCGTAGTCGATCGACCGCAGGGCACGGAAGGCCGCGTCCCAGGGCACGTCACCGCGACCGAAGGAGACGAAGTCCCAGCCGCGACGGGGGTCGCCCCACGGCAGGTGCGAGCCCAGCCGGGTGTTGCGGCCGGTGATCCGGACGCGGATGTCCTTGCAGTCCACGTGGTAGATGCGGTCGGCGAAGTCGGTGATGAAGGAGACCGGGTCGATCTCCTGCCACATGAAGTGCGAGGGGTCCCAGTTCAGGCCGAAGGATTCGCGGTGGCCGATCGCCTCGAGCGTGCGCTGCGTGGTCCAGTAGTCGTAGGCGATCTCCGAGGGGTGGACCTCGTGGGCGAAGCGGACCCCGCACTCCTCGAAGACGTCGAGGATCGGGTTCCAGCGGTCGGCGAAATCCTGGTATCCCTCGTCGATGACCTCCTGGGGGACCGGCGGGAACATGGCCACGTACTTCCAGATCTTGGATCCGGTGAAGCCGATCACGGTCTTGACCCCCAGCTTCTGCGCCAGGCGGGCCGTGTTCTTCATATCCTCCGCAGCGCGCCGGCGCACGCCCTCGGGGTCGCCATCGCCCCATACTGCGGATCCGACGATCGCCTCATGGCGGAAGTCGATCGGGTCGTCGCAGATCGCCTGGCCCTTGAGGTGGTTCGAGATCGCCCAGCAGCTCAGACCATGCTTGTCGAGGATCCCGAGACGCTCGGCCACGTAGGCCTCGTCGTCCCAGCGCGACGCGTCGAGGTGCTCGCCGGAGACGGCGATCTCGAGGCCGTCGTAGCCCCAGCCGGCCGCGAGCTCGGCGACCTCGTCAAGGGTGAGATCGGCCCACTGGCCGGTGAACAGGGTGTGTGGATGAGCCATGGTGATGATGCTCCTTCAGCGGTGAGGGGTGCGGCGGATCAGAGGGTGACGGTGGCGCCATCGGCGGCATCGGAGGCGATGACCGCGTCCAGGACGCGCTGCAGGGCGAGGCCGTCCCCGAAATCTGGAGAGAACCCGGGGGCATCGGCCGTGTCGCCGTCCCGAATCGCGATCAGCAGGTCACGGGCCTGGTTGGTGAAGGCGTTCTCCCATCCCAGCACGTGGCCCTGGGGCCACCAGGCGGCGAGATAGGGGTGCTCCGGTTCGGTGACGAGTACCCGGGT
Source organism: Brachybacterium sp. FME24 (assembly GCF_014897705.1). GTDB lineage: Bacteria > Actinomycetota > Actinomycetes > Actinomycetales > Dermabacteraceae > Brachybacterium. The sequence continues at coordinate 116,882 of NZ_JABUXV010000005.1, forward strand.
GTAGCCCTGCTCGGCGATCGGTGCGGTGGCGTCGAGGAACCAGAGCTCATTGGGGTTCTCGAGGTCGAACCGCAGGGCACCTTTCGTGCCGTAGAGCTCGACCGTCAGGCGGTTCTTGGCGCCGGTCGCCATGCGGGAGACCTCGACGGAGGCGACTGCGCCGCCGTCGAGCTCGAGGGTGGCCCAGGCGGCGTCGTCCACGGTGACGTCCTCGAGCCCCTCCTTCCCGGGCCGCTGCGGGACCAGGGTGGCGAGCCGTCCGCGCACGGCGGCGGTCCGCTGGCCGGTGAGGTGCTGGATCTGGTCGATCGCGTGGGAGCCGATATCGCCGAGAGCGCCGGAGCCGGCGGTCTCCTTGCGCAGCCGCCAGGACATGCCGGCGTCCTCGTCGACCAGCCAGTCCTGGAGGTAGGCGGCCTTGGCCTGCCGGATCGTGCCGAGCTTCTCGTCGGCCACGAACTGCCGGGCGAGCGCGAGGGCCGGGATCCGACGGTAGGTGAAGCCGAGCGCCGCGATCTGGCCGCGCTCCGTCGCGGTGCGGGCGGCGTCCACCATGGCCTCCGCCTCGGCGGTGTCATTGGCCAGCGGCTTCTCGCACAGGACGTGCTTGCCGGCCTCCAGCGCCGCGATCGCGATCTCGGCGTGGAGGAACCCGGGGGTGCAGATGTCGACGATGTCGATGTCGTCGCGGGTGATGACCTCGCGCCAATCGGTGGCGTGCTCCTCCCAGTCGAGCCGTTCGGCCGCCTCGGCGACGGCCTCCTCGTCACGGCCGACGATGACGCGGCGCGCGACCTCGGGCACGTCGAAGGCGGCGGCGACGGTGCGCCAGGCCTGGGAATGCGCGCGTCCCATGAACGAATAGCCGATCATGGCGACGCCGAGCGGGCGGCCGTCGGGGAGGTGGGATGTCGAGGGCAACAGGGTCTCCTTCACGAGGTCCAGGGTCACAGGGTTGCGGTCAGCGGGTCGAAGTCCTCGGGCAGCAGCTCGGGAGCTGTGACCGTGGAGGCCACGGGCACGGAACCGTCAGCGCGGGTGGCCTCGTCGAGGCTGATCATGATGTCCAGCACGTGGCCGGCGAGATCGCCGGTGAGGCGGTGGGGGCGGCCCGCACGAAGGGCGCGCGCCATCTCGAGGGTGCCGAGCCCGCGCCCGCCGACGGCGCCGACCGGTTCACGCTCGGTCCAGACCTCCTCGCCGCGCGCCGCGATGCTGGTCTCCCCAGCGAACTGGTTGGGGTCCGGCAGGGCGAGGGTGCCCGTCGCGCCGGAGAGCTCCAGCACGTGCGGCTGGCCGAGCGCGTCGTCGAAGGAGAACTCGACGGCGGCGCTCGTGCCGTCGTCGAAGCGCAGCAGTCCCTGCACGCGAGTGGGGACCTCGACCTCGAAGGTCTGGCCGGCGCGCGGACCGGAGCCGATGGTCCGGGTGGTGACCGATCGCGAGCCGACTGCGGAGACCGAGGCCACGGGGCCGTAGGCGAGGACCAGGCTGTTCAGGTAGTACGGGCCCATGTCGTAGAGCGGCCCGGCTCCGAGCTGGAACAGGAAATCCGGGTTGGGGTGCCACGACTCGGGACCGGGGGAGCGGAACTGGGCGAGCGCCGAGCGGGGCTCGCCGATCTCGCCGCCGCGCAGCGCGCGCAGGGCGGTCTGGACCCCGGCGCCGAGGACGGTGTCCGGGGCGCCGCCGATGCGCAGACCCTGTTCGCGGGCGGCGTCGAGCAGTGAGCTCGCGTCGGCTCGGGTCGTCACCAGGGGCTTCTCGGTCCAGACGTGCTTCCCGACGTCGAGGATGCTGCGGGAGACCGCGTAGTGGGCCGCGGGAATCGTCAGATTCACGACGATCTCGATCTCGGGATCCTCCAGCACGACGTCCACCGGCCCGTGCCGCGGCACGCCGTACTCCTCGGCGCGGGTGGCGGCCGCCTCCGGTCGCAGGTCACCGATCGCGCGCACCTCGATATCCGGATAGGTGGTGAGCTGGTCGAGATACTGCGCGGCGATGACGCCGGCACCGATGATGCCGACGCCGACGGGCCCTGAGGTGCGGGTCATGCCTGGTCCTCCTGGAGGTACTGGTTCAACTGGGTGAGGGAGCGGCTGACGGCCTCGAAGATGTCCCCGGAGTAGCCGTCGAACTCGAGGACGCCGGTCTCGAGCCAGGGAGCCGCCGCGAGGATGGCGGGCACGTCCATCTCTCCCTGCCCGAGCGGAAGCTGGTCCTTCACATCGCCCTGGAGCGGGCCGTCCTTGAGGTGGGCGAGCTGCACGCGCTGGCCGAGAGCCCCGAGCAGGGCCGACGGGTCCGTCCCGCCGACGGCGGACCAGAAGGTGTCGAGCTCGAGCACGACGCGCGGATCGAGGTGGTCCGCGAGAACCTCCAAGCCGCAGCGCCCCTCGAACAGCGGTCGGGCCTCGAAGTCGTGGTTGTGGTAGCCGACCCGCACGCCGTTCTCGGTGGCGATCGGGGCGAGAGCATTGAGTCTCTCCGCAGTGGCCTTGATGTCGTCCTCGCGGGTCCAGTGCGCACGATCCCAGTGCGGGTCGATGACGGTGCGCACCCCGAGACCGGCTGCGGTGGCGAAGATGCGGCTCGGATCCTCTGCGGTCAGCAGCGAGGCATGGGTCGATGTCGCGGCGAGGCCGTAACGCGGCAGCAGCTCCCGCAGCGTCTCGGCGTTCTCCATCAGCCCGAAGGGCTCCACCGTCGTGAACCCGATCTCGGACAGACGACGGAGAGTGGCATCAGGATCCGCGGAGAACGCTTCCCTGACGCTGTAGAGCTGGACGGAGATCTGCACGGAGTGTTCCTCGGCTTCGGTGACGACTGAGTCACAACCCTATGTCGGCGATCACCGGGCGGCAAAGGGGTCCCGCCCCCGGTGGGCACGTCGATGCCACACACTGGGGGAGTGGAGAGACATGTGCGCGCGTGGATGACGGCCGAGGTCGCCGACGGTACCGATATCGCCCTGCTGGTCGCGGTGTCGGATGCCCCGGTGGCACAGGAATCGCTGACGGTGCTGGCCGGGGGCCACGAGCACCCGGTCACCGAGACGCGTGACCGCTTCGGCAGTCGGCTGCACCTGATCACGGGCCTCCCGCTGGGTCCGGTGGAGATCGTCTACACCGCTCGTGGCGTGGCCGAGGCTCCGGTCCCGGGCGCCAGCGACGCGGACGCCGTGCTGCACCTGCGGCCCTCCCGGTACTGCGAGGTCGACGAGTTCATGAAGATCGCCGAGGAGATCGTCGGCGAGCGCACCGGGGCCGAGGCCGTCGACGCCGTCGCCCGGTGGGTGCACGATCACCTCGACTACGTGCCGGGGGCGAGCACCATCACCGACTCCGCACGCACCACTTACCTGTCCCGACAGGGTGTGTGCCGTGACTACGCGCACCTGACCGCGACGCTGCTGCGGGCGAGCGGGGTGCCGGCCCGCTGCTCCTCGGTCTATGCCCCGGGTCTGAGCCCGATGGATTTCCACCTGGTGGTGGAGGCGCTGGTCGACGGGTCCTGGTTGGCGGTGGATTCCACCCATCTGGCGCCGCGCGCGTCGATGGCGCGCATCGCCACCGGGCAGGACGCCGCGGACACCGCCTTCATGACCACCCTCGCCGGGAATGTGACCCTGACCGGGATCCAGGTGACCGCGATCGCGGATCCGGAGCTGCCTGCGGAGGCCCCGCGGGACGTGGTCGTCCTGCGCTGAGCGATCAGCTCTCGGAGCCGGGGGCTCCTTCGTCGTCCTTGCCCTCGGGAGAAGTCTCCTCGGTGAATCCAGCCAGGTACTCCTCGACCTCGGCGGCGATGTCGTCCGCCCTGGGGACCTCGGCGCCCGCGCCGGCGATGAGCATCCGGTCGTAGCGCTGCTCGAGCCCGGAGACCATCTCCTCCAGCTGCGACTGCGCCTCGATCTGGGCGGCGACCGCCTCGCGGACGGGACCGGCCTGAGCCTCGAGGGCGTCGATCGGGACGTGGGGGCCCTTCTCCTGGCCGATCGCGCTCAGCAGTGCGATCGCAGCGTCGGGATAGGACATCTCGTGGAGGTACTGCGGCACGTGCACGACCAGCCCGACGACGTCATGGCCGGCATCGGCCAGGCGCAGCGTGAGCAGCGCCGTGAAGGGGGCGCGCATGCGGAAGGTGCCCGGCATGGTGCGACGCACTTCGATCGAGTCGGGGTCGCCCGCGAAGCGGGTCACCGGCAGTTCGCGGGTGTGGGGGACCGGCGCCGGGAAGCCCTGCACCAACAGGGTGCGCTCGATGCCGAGCTGGTCGACGACGACCCGCAGCGCGTTGGCCACCCGCTCCCACTGGAAGGACGGCTCAGGGCCGGTGAGCAGGAAGAAGACCTCGCCATCGGGGTCTGTGACCTCGTGAAGGATGATCTCCGGCTTCTCGTAGTCGTCGAAGTGGTCGAGCTGGAGGGTGACCTCGGGTCGCCGCCCGGCGTAGTCGAACACCTGGTCCATGTCCAAGCGGCCGACGACACGGCTGGGCAGGGTGTTGAGCAGGTGGTCGTCGATGAGGTCCTGCGCATTGCCGGCGTCGGTGTATGCGCCGAGGGTGACCAGGAGCGTGCGGCCGCGCAGAGAACGCGAGTCGACGTGGCGCTCGTAGCTGAACAGAGTCGTCGGATCCATGATGACCTCCAGGCAATCGGCCGCCGGGCGAGGCGGTGAGGGTGACTCATTCTTCAACGACCGCTCCCACCGCACTATTCCAGCGCGGCGACCGGGTTCACGTGACCAGCGACACGGTATCGATCGCAAGGCGGATCGCGAGGGCGCCGGTCACCACCAGGAACACGATGCGCACGAAGCCGGAGCCGAACCGGATCGCCAGGCGCGCGCCGAGGTAGCCGCCGAGCACATTTGTCACGGCCATGATCGCCCCGAGCAGCCACCACACCTCACCCTGCAGGCCGAACACCAGCAGGGCACCGATGTTGGTGGTGAGGTTCGCGAGCTTCGCGTGCACGCTCGCCTCGAGGAAGCCGTAACCGAGCACCGCGACCAGAGCAATGATGAAGAAGCTGCCGGTGCCCGGCCCGAGGATCCCGTCGTAGAGGCCGACCGCGCCGCCGATGCCCCCGGAGCGCAGCACCTGCGCGCGCCCGCGGTGCCGGGGCTCGTGCTTCAGTCCCATCGCCGGTCGCACCAGGGTGTAGACCCCGACGACGATCAGCGCCCCGAGCACGATGGGGGAGAGCCACGCCTTGGGGATGGACGAGGCCATCCCGGCGCCGACCGCGCTGCCCAGCAGAGCACAGAGGACCAGCGGGATCGTGGTCGCGGCCACCGGCAGCACCCGACGCACGTAGGTCCACGAGGACACCGCGGTCCCGGCGGCGGAGGCGAGCTTGTTGGTGCCCAGCACGGTGGCGGTCGAGGTGTCCGCAGGCAACGAGGTCACCAGCGCCGGCAGTTGGATCAGTCCGCCCCCTCCCACGACGGCGTCGACCCAGCCGGCGAGGAATGAGGCACCGATCAGGAGAACCACCGTCAGCACGGAGAGCTGGAGGAGCTGGTCGAGCAGAGGCACGGGGACCAGTGAACACCCGCCCCTCGGCGTCCGCGAATCGTGCCCGTTCCCTGGCACAATGGCGACATGAGCGCAGTGATCTGGGACCTCGGTGGGACGCTGGTCGACACGTACCCCGATGTCGACCGCGCCCTGGCGTCCGCCATCGACTCCGCCAGCGATGAGGCGCGGCTGCACGAGGTCGCCCAGCTGACCAGAGTCTCCAGTACGCATGCCATCAGCACCCTCGCCGAGCGCCATGGCGTCTCCGAGCGGCGGCTGCGCGTGGCGTACGAGGCGACGAAGCAGCACTGGCGTGAGCATCCCCCGGCAGTGATGGACGGTGCCCGAGAGGTCATCGAGGCGGTTCGCCGTGCCGGGGGAGTGAACCTCGTCGCCACGCACCGTGAACGTTCGAGCGCTCAATGCCTCCTGGACGCCCTGGAACTGCGGATCGACGACATGGTCTGCGCGCCGGACGGATTCGAGCGCAAGCCGGATCCGGCCATGATCCAGGAGCTGCTGAGGCGCCATGACCGAGACCCGGCGGAGTGCCTCGCCGTCGGCGACCGGCCCACCGACCTCGAGGCGGCCGGCGCCGTCCGGGTCCGGGGCGTGCTGCTGGAGACCCGTGGCGTCCCCCTGGCAGCCGGCGGGGCCGAACGCATCCGTCATGTGAGGGAGCTGCTCGGGCTGCTCGGCCTCTGACGCCGATCGCGTCCGGCGCAATCAGCCGTCTTCCGATGCGATGCGCGGGTATTCCCCCGGGGACGTGCGGGGGGTCACCGTAAATCTCCGTCGATCCCTCTGCGAGCTGTTCCCCGGGGAGAGGGCCGCGCCTAGCCTGACGGCAGCCGCCGAGCGTCCAGCAGGGCGGACCAACGGAAGGACCGGCTCATGCTGGGCCTCGTCACCATCCGCCGTCTTCGTCGCGACGCCGCGGTCACCGCGACCCTCACCGTCCTGCTCGCCCTCGCCGTGCTGTGCGCCGCCGCCTCGGCCGGTCTGATGGCGCGACTGGCCGGTGCCTCCACCACTTTGCTCGACCAGGCCGACGCCCCGCATCTCGCGCAGATGCACGCCGGGGAGCTCGACGCCGCTGCTGTGGGGGCTTTCGCGCAAGAGCGCCCGGAGGTGACCGCCCATCGGACCCAGCAGTTGTTGGGACTGGACGGCTCTCAGCTCGCCTTCGACGGCGTCGGGCAGGACAGCAGCATCCAGCAGAACTCGCTCACGGTGCCATCCGCAGACGGGGACCTGATGCTGGATCTCGAGGGGCAGCCGGTGACCGATGTGCGGCCCGGGATGATCTGGCTGCCGGTCATGTATCGGATCGAGGACGGTCTGAGGGTCGGTTCGTCGGTGAGCATCACGGGTCCTGACGGGTTCTCCCATGAGTTCGAAGTAGCCGGTTTCATCCGGGACTCGCTCATGAACACTCCGCTCGCCAGCTCCAAGCGTCTGCTGGTCAGTGAGCAGGACCTGGCCGCGGTCGCCGACCACACCGGGAGCACCGAGTATCTGATCAGCTTCTGGCTGCAGGACCCGCAGACGCAGGTCTCCGCGGTGCGCACTGCCTATCAGCAGTCGGATCTTCCCGAGAACGGCCCGATGGTCGACCGCCAGGCCTTCGTGCTGTTCGCGATCCTGGGCGACGGTCTGGTCGCCGCCGCCGTGCTGGGCGCAGCTCTGCTGGTCCTGGTGATCGCGCTGGTCTGCGTACGCCTGGCACTGGTGACCGCCCTGGCACGGGAACGTCGTGAGATCGGTGTCCTGCGCGCCCTCGGTATCCGCCGGGCGGATCTGCGCGGCGCATACCTGGCGCGCTATGGCGTGATGGCGCTGGCCGCGACGATCATCGGACTGGCGGGCGGTATCCCTCTGGGGTCCGCACTCGCCGCGGATCTCACCGCGTACTCGGGTCCGACCGGTGGAGCCGCGGTGCTGGTGGCTCCGGTGGCCGCGGCATGCGCGCTGCTGGTCGTCGTCCTGACCGGCGTCGCCCTGATGCTGCGCCGACTGCGCAGGATCGACCCTGTGGAGGTGCTGCGCGGCGACGGGGGAGAAGGGTCGGGCCACACGGGGCCGCGGCGGGGAGGGAGCCCGTCCAGCCTTTTCCGGCTGCAAGACTCCTCCCTTCCGATCTCCCTCCTCCTGGGTTTGCGCACCCTCGTGCGGCGGCCCGGCTCGTCGTTCATGCTGTTGGCGGTCTTCGCGCTGTGCACGGTGCTGGCTGCGGTCCCGGCCGGCGTGGCCGCCACGCTCAGCTCCCCGCGGATCGTGACAGCGATGGGGATCGGACAGTTCGACGTGCGCATCGACGTACCGCTCGCCGGGGAGGTCGACACCGCCGTGCACGACCGTGCCGTCGCCGCCGTCGCGGAGGACTCCCGCATCGAGGCGTATGCCGCACGCGTGAGCACGCGCCATCTGGTCGAGGTCGAGGGCAGTCCTCCGATCAGCCTCCCCATCGAGTCCGGCGACCACACGGCACTTCCCCTCGAGTACGCGGAGGGCCGGGCGCCCACGGCGGAGGACGAGATCGCCCTGAGCCTGGTCGCACTGGCCGAGACCGGTATGTCCCTGGGCGACACACTGCCTGTGCAGACGACCACCGGGACCCGTCCGCTGCGCATCGTCGGTGCCTACCAGGACGTCACCCAGGGAGGGCTGACCGCCAAGGCGCAGCTGCCCACTGAGCAGGAGGAAGTGCAGTGGTCCGTCCTCACCGCGCGTCTCGTGCCAGGTGCCGATCGCGAGGCGCTGATCGCTGAGCTCGCTGCCGAGCTGCCGGAGACCACGGTGGGCGATGTCAGCAGGTATCAGGAACAGCTGCTGGGCGGGATGGCCACCGGCATGACGCGCGCAGCGGTGGCCACAGCCGCTGTCGCTGCGATGCTCGCCGGACTGATCTCGCTGCTGGTGACCCGCATGCTCCTGGCCGAGGATGCCCGCCAGCTCGCCACCCAGCGCGCCCTCGGCATGCCGCGGGGCCTGCGGCGCGGCCCGTACCTCGTGCGCATGCTCGCCGTGCTGCTGCTGGCCCTGCCGGTGGGTCTGCTCCTGGCTCAGGTGGTGGGACAAGGCGGCATGAACCTGATGATCGAGGCCATGACCGGAGGACTGGCCACCCTCGGTCAGGGCACCAGCAGGCTGACCCTGCACAGCGCACCGCTGATCATGGCCGTCGCCGTGCCGCTCCTGCTCGGGGTGGCCGTGACCGTCGCGACCAGCCTGGCCACCACCCGACACACCGCGAGAAGAGGCCCATCATGAGCGCAGTCGTCCTGCAAGCCCGAGGGATCAGCCAGCACATCGGTACCACCGCGCTGCTCCAGGAGATCGATCTGAAGGTCGAGGCGGGGGAGATGGTCGCTGTCAGAGGCCCCTCCGGCAGCGGCAAGTCGACGCTGCTGCAGACCCTCAGCGGCATGTCGCGCCCCACCGCCGGCAGCATCGAGCTCGGGGGAGAGGAGCTCACCGTGCTGACCCAGGAGCAGCTCGCCGCACGCCGCCTGAGTGCGATCGGTTTCGTGTTCCAACAGGCAGAACTGCTGCGCGACCTCACGATGCTGGAGAACGTGGTGCTTCCCGGGAGGCTGGCCCGGCGCGTTCCCCGCGCCCAGATCGCGGCACGAGCTCGTGCGCTGCTGGAGCAGATGGACGTCGCCGGCCTCGCGGATCGTTTCCCGGGGGAGGTCTCGGGAGGCCAGGCGCAACGGGTGGGCATCTGCCGAGCCCTGATCAACGATCCCGAGATCGTGATCGCCGACGAACCCACCGGAGCCCTGGACTCCCGTGCTGCCCACGAGGTGCTGACGCTGCTGCAGAGCATCGCTGCCGAGGGCACCGCAGTGATCATGGTGACCCACGATCCGCGCATGGCAGCCGGCGCAGACCGCGTCATCGACCTGTTCGACGGGAGAATCGCCCCGCCGGTCGCCGCCTGACCGGCACGGCCTGAACCGACCACCGCGATAGCCGCGATAGGTTGGCGCCATGGCGATGATCTACCAGGCAGAGCTCAGCCCGTCCAAGTCCGAGATCCTGCGCAGCTTCCTCGAGGCGCGCTCGTGGGGCGAGGCGGGGGAGCTGACCGTGCTCGGCGCCTACCGTTTCGATGATCCCGAGGGCGAGGTCGGCATCGAATGCCATCTGGTGCGCGTCGGTGAGACGATCTTCCATCTTCCGCTGACCTATCACTCCGCCGCGCTCGTCGACGCCGGCGAGCACTTCATCGGCACGATGCAGCATTCGGTGCTCGGGGAGCGCTTCGTCTACGACGGGCTCGGCGACGAGGTGGCACTGGACTGCTTCCGGCGTGCCATCTGCGGCGAGCAGGAGCAGGCCGAGCTCGAGATCTACTCGGCGGGCGGCGACCGGGTCGACACCCGGCCGCAGAGTGTGACGCTGAGCCTCGAGGTCGACGAGGGCGCAGATCTGCCGACCGCCGATGAGCTGCTCGACGGTGAGCCGTTCACCGTGGCCCGCACGGTCGGCGGCCTGGACGGCACGGTGCGACTGCTCGCCACGTGGGCCGACGGCCACGGCGTCATCGCCGCGTACTGACCTCAGGGGAGCGCTCGCAGAGCCGCTTCCTGGCGTCGCTCCACTTCTACTTTACATAACGTACATTATCGGCGTGACGCCATAAGGGGTGAGAGAGGCCGACGAAGCACCGAAACTCGCCGTGGCGCCGCTGTACGGTCGTCGCATGTCACCGGCGCGAAATCTCGAAGCGACGTGTGTTCGCGCTGCGCTGGCACTCGCGGTGACTCTCGCCGCCACAGGAGCTGTCGCGGCAGCATCCGGGCGGCAGCAATTCGCTCTGGTGATCGGTCTGTTCGAGCTCGATGTCGTGTGGATCGCCGTTCTTGGCGTCAGCGCGCATTTGTACCGTCACAACGTGCGCATCGTGGCCGGATGGCGGGACATCGCTCGGGCGGTGACCCCGGAGCCGGTTCGTCGAGTGATTCTCACGGAGGTGAGAGCTCTGGTGTCGCTTGGCCGGGTCGCCCTGCGTCGCCCTCCACAGGTCCCCCATCACGCCACGCCTGTCCGCTCGCGCCATGGAACGGTGGCGATCCCTGTGGCCTTCGGGGTCCTCACCCTGGTCGAAGTGACAGCTCTGCACGTGGTGCTCCCCTGGCCCGAGCTCTCTGCTGCGCTGACGCTGCTGAGCATCTACGCTCTGCTCCTCCTGCTCGGCGTGGTCGCGTCCCGCTGGGACCATCCGCACTACGTCACAGCTGCGTCGCTCGTCCTGCGCAACGGCTCCCACGTCGTGGCGGACCTGCCCTGGGATGCCATTAGCACCGTCGCGATCGTGCGCGACGGATCCGTCACCGCTCCAGCAATCGATACGAGTGTTGCCCGCCTCGCCACGTTGGACGGCTGCTCCCTCGCCGTCGAACTCTCTCAGCCCTGTCCCGTGGCGTTGACCTCCGGTCGGCGCGCGCGAGTGCAGACGGTGCATGAGATCCGGTTCGCCGCCGATGACGCGCAGGGTGTGCTCGAACTCCTCGAGTCCCGCCGCGGGTGATTCTGAGCCTGCGCTCAGGCCGCCGCGGTGTGCGGATTCTCGGCGCTGCTCCCCCGCCCGGCGGCGATGAAGAAGGAGCCGGAGATCAGGCAGCCCACCACCATGGCGATCGCCATCGGCAACGAGGAATGGGTTCCCGCAATGCCGACCAGCGGCGCTGCGATCGAGGCGGAGAACGAGAAGCCCAGACCCAGCATCGCTGAGCCCGTGCCAGCGAACTCGCGCGCCTGACTGGAGGCCATGGCGCCGCCGTTGCCGAAGATCATGATGCCCTGGGGTGCGACGGTGAAGAAGAACGCCGGCAGCACAATCCACGTCCACGATCAACCGACACGCAATGGGCTCCACCAGTGTGTATACCCATTGCGTCGTCTCAAGGTGCGGTGCTAGTTGAGTTTCTGAGGTACGAGAGATTGGGGTGCCTATGCCTCAAGCGCAGCTCAAGACTCGAAGGAAAGGCAAGGATCCAGGTTACGCTGCGACCCCCTTTAAGGGGTCTCTAAGGCCTGGCGACGCACACCGGTCCGGCGAAGCAGGTCCACATCTCCCGGGCGATGAGTGACTGCCGGTTTCAGCGCGTCACTGCCCGTCCGCGTAGGCGCCGTCCGAGGCGGTTCTGAGCGCGTGAGTGATGGCCTGCCGCAGGGAGTCGTGTCGACCGTCAGTTTGATGTTGTGGGTCGGTGCGATCTGGATAGCACCAAACCGGGTCGCCCTTGTACTCGTCTGGTTCCCATTTGTAGCGGGCGTGTACGTGGCCATGCAGCTGTGGCCAACTATTCCCGAGGACTTCGTAGTTGACGCGGCTGAATGCGGAGTCATGTGCTTCGCATGCGATGCGTACCGATTGACCCAGTAACGCCAAGTCTCGGAGGAAGTCCATTCGCTCTGGGTCGGAGAGGTCATCGAGATGCTCGACGCGGTTTCGGTAAAGCAAGACGCAGTAGCCGGGTAGCTTTTGACTGTCACCAAACACAGCGAAGCCAGTCCGCAGTTCGGCGAGTAGGTTCGTTGCTTGGCCCCGTGCGGTTGCATCAAGGCGGCGGTACAGCTCACGGTTCCGCTCGTCATCCATCTGCGAGACGTTACAGGCGCACCAACGGTGATGATGGCATTTTAGGGTCAGTTCACCACAAGCGGAGCGCCGCGTCATGGCCCGACACACTTTTCAGGATCTTGCTGCGTTGCCTTAATTACGCTAAGAGTTCGCCGGATCGAGGACGGCGGATCTCACCTCCGGTCGCCGGAGCATCTGCGCACACCAGGCGAAGTGTCCGTCCGCGCCGTCGGGGCTGTAGACGGCATGGGTGATCAGGGCGTACGCCGCGCGATACAGGTTGTACCGCTCCAGATCGTGTCCGAATCGCGTCAGGAACGCCTGTGTCAGCAGATCCTCGGATCGGCGCGCCCGCGGCCCGTACATGTCGAACACGCTGGCCGCGATCGCCGCATCGAACTGCGGATCCCCGAGGGTCGTCATGAACCCGAAGTCGAGGACTCCCGAGACCTCTGCGTCACGGACCTGGACGTTCGCCGGGATCAGATCGCCATGGATGAGGCTCGAGGGCACCTCGCGCAGGGCCCGCAACCGTGCGAGGACGGCGGACACCAGGGCGTCGATGTCCTCGACCTCCCGTCGCAGCAGCTCGGGTCGGACCTGAAAGCGCCTGTGTGCCAACTCCGCCAGGGAGACCGCGAACGGCTTCGCCGGGTCGAACGGCCGGTCACCGGGCAGTATCGGTAGGGAGGCCAGGTCCGGTGACACTGTCGCGCTGGCAAGAACGTCCAGAGCGTCGCCCAGGAGGCGCACGTCCTCGGAGTCTACGAGGGGCGGAGCAGGAATGCCATCGGAGCGCAACGGCTCCCCCGGTACCCGGCATTCGATCGTGATGAGCAGGTCGCCGTCCTCCAGGAGTTCGAGGACCTGCGGGACGCCGACAGCAAGGGAGGCCGCACCCAGCGCTGTCCCGAAGCGGCGCAGGGCGTGGACGTCCGAGCGCGACCTCCCGTGCCACACCTTGGCGACCGCTTTCGTCGACAGGCCGAGAACCGTGCCCTCCATCCCGGACCCGAGAACGGCTCCCGGTTCCCAGCCGTGCTGCCGCAGCAGGTCTCGCGCTCGATCGTTCATGGCGACCACAATATCGACCATCGCGGGCGCGCTCAGGCCGCTGCGGTGTGCGGGTTGTCGGCACCGCTCCCCCGCCCGGCGGCGATGAAGAAGGAGCCCGAGATCAGACAGCCCACCACCATCGTGATCGCCATGGGCAGCGAGGAATGGGTTCCCGCGATGCCCACCAGTGGCGCCGCGATGGAGGCGGAGAACGAGAAGCCCAGGCCGAGCATCGCCGAGCCGGTGCCCGCGAACTCGCGCGCCTGGCTGGAGGCCAAGGCGCCGCCGTTGCCGAAGATCAAGCCCTGCGGGGCCACCGTGAAGAAGAACGCCGGCAGCACGATCCACGCGGGCGTGTCCAGGAACAGGCTGCCGATCAGGAGGGCGAAGCTCGCCGAGGTCACCACGATCAGCCCCACTCGGATCAGCCTGCGGGGGTGGATGGTGCGGGTCAGGCGGGCCGAGAGCAGCGACAGCGCCATCATGCCGCAGGAGTTGATCGCGAAGCTCACCGAGTACTCGGTGGAGGTGAAGCCGAGCATCTCCTGCACGACGAACGACGACGCGGAGACGTACGCCATCAACGCGAAGGCCGAGAACGCGTTGACCAGCATGTACGCCACGAAGATGCGTCGGCGCAACAAGGTGCGGCAGTTGCGCAGGAAGGTGCGGAACCCTCCGGCGTGCCGCCTCGAGACCGGGAGCGACTCGGGGATCAGGAAGAGCACGCCGATCAGCGAGATCAGCGACATCGCGGCGATCACCAGGAAGATCTCGCGCCACTGCCCGAAGACCAGGATGATGCCGCCCAGCAGCGGGGCCACGATCGGGGCGACGCCGCCGACGCCCTGCATGATGTTCATGATCCGAAACAGCTCGGGGCCATCGGTCATGTCGATCAGCACGGCGCGCCCCAGCACCATTCCGAAGCCGCCGCCGATGCCCTGGATGATGCGCAGCACCAGCAGGAATTGCACGTTCGGGGCGAGGGCGCAGCCCACGGAGGCGAGCAGGCACAGGACGATGCCGACGATCAGCGGTGCTCGCCTCCCCATTCGGTCGGACAGCGGCCCGGCCACGATCTGACCGCTCGCGGTGCCCAGGAAGAAGGCGGTGATCGTCAGCTGCATGCTCGAGGCGGTCGTCGCGAGGTCCGAGGCGACCTCCGGGAAGGCCGGGATGTACATGTCGGTCGCAAGCGGACCGATGGAACTCAGGGTGGTGAGCACCACGATCACCATGGCTGTGACCTTGCCGCGGGTGCGGCGCAGCTCGTCCTCGCTGGGAAGGTGCGCGGTGTCGTGGTCCGCGGGGTCCTCCATCACCGGGATGGCACCGGTGATCGTGGGAATGGAGCCGGTCTGCGTGGGGACGGAACCGGTGGAGGTCAGGGGTTCGTCGCGAGCGTCCTCGCGTCGGGGATCGGGAGCGGCGTGAGCCACGGAGGTCCTTTCGGGCGGGCACGGATCGATTCGAGCCGATCAGGGACCGCCCGGGTTCGATCAGAACATCCTAAGGAGTTCGTGAGCGTTCACGATAGGGGCATTCCGCATCTGGGACGAGTCGTGTCATCGGCCTTCGATCAGGCCCTTCTCGGCGGGAACCGTCAACCTGCGGGGTGGACGGTGGCGTCTTCCGCCCGCCGATCGCGGACCGGCCACGGGATCGCTCGGGGCCGACGCCGGCCGTTGAGCCACTTCCCCAGCCAGGTGCTGCGCACGAACAGGTCGTAGCTCAGCAGCAGGACCCCGACAGTGATCGCGCAGGTCGCGCCCACCTTGACCAGGATGGGCCACTCGAGGTCGGCCATCGCGATCCCGAGGCCCAGCACCAGGGGAAGGTGCAGCAGGTAGATCCAGTAGGACGCGTCCGCCAGGTACCGGAGCATGGAGTTCTCCCGGTGCAAGAAGCGCAAGCACAGCCCGAGCAGGCCGAACGTCCAGGTCCAGCCCGCAAGGCCGATCACCGCGGCGTGCACCACCAGTGGGACCTCGGAGACGTCGAAGAGCAGATGCCCGGCCACGGAGAGCGCCACAGCAGCGGCGAGCTGGGCAGGCCATTGCGCAGTGATCCGGTGCAGCGCTCCGGGGAGTGCGTGCAGGAACCAGCCGACGAGGAAGGCGCCGAGGTAGACGGACAGGGCCGATGCCGAGGGCAGGATCGTGGTGGGCTCGTGGATGAGCCCCACAGCAGTCCCCTGCAGCAGCAGACAGATCAGATAGGGCAGCGCCGCCAGCCCGACGCCGGCCGGTGAGGTGAGCACGTGCCCGAGGCGTTGCGCGATGCGGTTGCTGCGCTCCTGGCCCAGCCCGCGCAGAGCCAGGGCCCGGGCCGCGACGACGATGACGACGCACTGAAGCAGCACGACCAGGAACCACAGATGCCCGGGCGTGAGGATCAGCAGCAGTTCCGGCACCCAGGCAGGCGCATTCGGCTCCGGTAGTCGCACGGCCTCGTCGCCTCGAAGGACCGCATTCAGAAGGCCCAGTACCGCCAAGGGCGCCACGGCGACGGGCCAGAAGGCGGCCACGGGGAGTCCGATACGCCACGACCGGTCTCGCAGATAGGAGCTGGCCCCGCGTCGTTGCAGCATCATCCGGCCGAAGTACCCGGCCAGGAGCATGAACAGCACCATCCGGAACAGGCGTCCCCAGTAGGTGGCGATAGCGGTTGCCTCGCTCGAACTCGAGTCGGACACCAGCCAGGGCTCGTCCGGGATGAACGGCATCAGCGCATGCAGCACGACACCCAGTCCCAGGGCGGCCGCGCGCAGCGTGTCCAGTCCATGCAGGCGGGTGGTGGCGTGGGCGCCGGGAGGTGAGACGGTGGTCATGCCAGCGACGCTACGGAACGTTCTGTCCCCAGCACATCCGCAGATCAGTGGACCCGGGATCCACCGGATTGCCGAGGGCGGCGGACCGGATCCCGCGTCAGCGAGCCAACCGGGCCTGGTAGGTCGGGTCAGTGCGCTTGAGCCAACGGATGACGGCGGAGGTCACCGGGATCATCGCGTACTGCACCGCGACCTTGTAGACGAACCCGAGCGCGGTGTACTGCGCCCACTGTTCGAGCGTGGTGATGCCGATCGCGGTCGCGGCGATCGAGCAGAAGATGATCGTGTCCACCAGCTCGCCGAGGCCGCTCGAGGTGAACAATCGCCCGATCAGGCCCTTCTCCCCCGAGCGCCGCTTCATACGGCTGACGACGAAGGAGTTCAGGCTCTGCCCGGCGAGGAAGCCGGCCAGCCCCGCGAGCACCACGATCCAGACCGGTCCGAGGGCCAGCTCGAGGGCGGCCTGCTTGGCGAGGCCGTACTCGTCGGGGAACGGCGGCAGAGCGATGATCACCTGGTAGCAGATCGAGGCCAGGATGCTCACCGCGAAGGAGGTGAGGATCGCGCGGCGGGCGGCGCGGGGCCCGTACAGCTCGGTGACGATGTCGCCGAGGACGTAGGCGAGCGGGAAGAGGAAGAAACCACCATCGGTGAGGATCTCGAAGCCGGTGCCGGGGACGGTGCCGAAGCTGACGCCCTTGGCAGCGCCGATGCCGGACAGCACGACCACGGTGACCATGGCGGCGAGAAGGATGTCGAAGTGTGAGCTGCCCCGGTCGGCGTAGACGGCGCCGGCCGGGCTTCCAGACGGAGAGGGCGCGGTGGACTGGGGGGAACTGTGGTGTGTGGTCACCGGGGCAGATTACACAGCGGGCCGGGTCACCGTCCGATGACGGCGGCCCGGCCCGCTGGGTGCGGCGGAGAACCTCACATGCTCAGATTCCGATCGAACGGTAGTCCGCATCGTTGACGAAGCTCTCGAACTGGCTCTCACTGCCGTGCCAGAGGTTCGAATCTCCGGCGAAGGGACCGGAGTCGGAGTACTGCCACATCTCCCAAGCCCACCAGCGGCCCGGCAGAGTCGTGGGCTGATCGGTGCTGTAGGAGGCCAGGAACAGCGGCGAGTTGACCGGAGTCCAGTCCCCCACCACGTCGTTCCACCAGTGGAGATTCGTGTAGAGCACAGGGCGGCGACCGGTGCTCTCCGTGTAGCGGTTGGAGAAGCCCATGATCCACTCGCGCATCTCCTGCTGGCTCAGGCCGTAGTCGCGTGGGAGCCCGGAGTATCCCTCGAAGTCGACCATGCCGGGCAGGGTGATGCCGTCGTCGGACCAGCCGCCGCCGTTGTTGAGGAAGAAGTCCGCCTGCTCCTCGGGACCACCTGAGTCGGGGCGGGCGAAATGGTAGCCGCCGCGCACCAGGCCGGCGTTGCCGGCGCCGGTGTACTGGTGGTTGAAGGCGGGGCTGCGGTACGAGCGGCCCTCGGTGGACTTGACGTACGCGAAGCGAGATCCCGCGGCGGCCTGTGAGGCCCAGTCGACCTCTCCCTGCCAGCCGGAGACATCCTGGCCGTAGAGACCGGCGGCGTTCGCGGCCGGGGCCATCAGGGCGGTGGTGCCGGTGCCGAGCGCCGCGGCCCCGAACACGCCGCCGCGCAGGACGGAACGACGAGAGGCGCCGTCGGTGGGATCGAGTTCAGGAGGAGGGGCGAGATGTCGGGGACGGTAGGTAGCCATACGTGTCTCCTGGGGAAGAGGGAAGCACAGTGCGACGGACGCCACACCGCGCCCACGGTACGCATGGGACCCATATCCTTCCCACCCACAGGTGTCGATTACGGCGTGTCGCGACGAAACGGACAGTCCGCTGCCGGTCTCAGCTCTCGCGGGGCTCGACGAAGGCGCGCAGGGTCCCCAGGATCGTGGTGGCGGCGAGCTCGGTGACGTCACGCCCGTCCATCTGCTCGCGCACCATGAGATCGACGAACACCCCGACCAGGAGCTGTGCGAGGTCCTCGGGAGGGAGCAGGGGGCGGTCCCCCTTCTCCTCCATGCGCGCGGTCAGCAGTTTGCCGATCTCGTCGCGAAGGCGCTCCCGCTGCACGGCGAGCTCGGCGCGCATGGTCGCATCCCGCAGCGAGCGGGCGATGGCGTCGGAGTAGAGCAGGTACCACTGGCGACCGAAGGGCCGGATCCCCTCGAACACGGCGACCATGAGGTTCGCATCGTCGATCTCGGAGAAGCTGCACGGGGTGCTCCCCTCGGCCCGGGCCGAGGCGATCGCCGAGTCGACCGAGGCGTTGGCGATCTCGAGCATCTCCTGGGTCACCGAGGCGAACAGGGCGGCGAAGACCTCCTCCTTGGTGGAGAAGTTCGAGTAGAAGGCGCCTCTCGTGAAGCCGGCGGCGCGGACGAGATCGTCGACGGTCGCACCGTCGATGCCCTTCTCCACGAAGACATCCAGCGACGCACGCACGAGCTTGGTGCGCGTGTTCTCCTTGCGCCGGGTGCCCGCGGAATCGGGCAGCGGCTCGAACAGATCGGTCATGGCTCCTCGTGGCGTCCGGTGGCAATGGTGCGCAAGGTCTCACGGCTCCTCGCCCTCGAGTCGCCGACTGCGCGTGACTCCACAGTATGTCATCGATACACTTCCGTATCGAATGCAAGCGCGTCTTGGATGCGGGAGTGCATCACTTCCCTCCGCCGGGCGTCCCGATGCTCTGCGCGCAGCTGCGCCGCGCCCGTCCTGGAGGTCACGTGTCCTCGTCCTTGTACCGCCTCGGCCTCCTCATGGCTTCCCTGCGATGGAAGATCGTCGCGCTCTGGACCGTCCTGCTGGTGGGGCTCGGCGGCCTCGCGGTGGGCCTCGGCGGGGAGTTCTCCTCCGACATCGAGATCCCCGGCACCGAGGCGCAGCGCGGCATCGACGACCTCGCCAACCGGTTCCCGGAGATGGGCGGGACCTCCGGCCAGGTCGTCCTCGTGACGAAGGACGGCTCCGCGGTCGACGCGCACCAGGCGGAGATCGACGACCTCATGGCGCAGATCGCCGAGGTCGAGGGCGTCGCCGCAGCACCCTCCCCCTTCGACGAGATCTCCCCCGGCACCCGCACCGATGACGACACCGCGATCATCGGCCAGTTCCAGATGGACGGACAGCAGGGGACCTACCCCGCCGAGTCCGTCGACGAGCTCGCCGCGCTGGTGGACTCGGCCGACACCCCGTCACTGGACGCGAACATCGGCGGGCAGGTCCTCCAGAGCTCCGAGATCCCCTTCGGGGCCGGCGAGGTCATCGGCATCATCATCGCGCTGCTCATCCTCGCGATCGTCTTCCGCTCCTTCGTGCCCGCGGTCATCCCGATCATCACCGCCATCGTCGGCGTGGGCGTCTCCATGCTCGCCGTGATGGCGCTGGCCGCCGGCGTCGACATCCCCTCGGTGACCACGGCCCTCGGTGCCATGCTCGGACTCGCCGTCGGCATCGACTACGCCCTGTTCATCCTGTCCCGGCATCGCGATCAGCTGACCGCCGGCGAGGACGTCCGCGAGTCGATCGGCCGGGCCCTCGCGACCTCCGGCAGCGCCGTGATCTTCGCCGGCCTCACCGTGATCGTGGCCCTCGTGGGCCTGTTCGTCACCGGCATCCCCTTCCTCACCATCATGGGCGTCGCCGCCGCCGCGACCGTCGCGCTGTCGGTGGTGGTGGCGCTGACGATGCTGCCCGCGCTCATGGGCATCCTCGGTGAACGGCTGCGACCCCGGAAGATCCGCCGCCTGATGGCGCAGAACGACGGCGCGCTGCCCGCCGAGGACCCGGACCGTGCGCGCAGGCGCCCCTTCGGCACCGGGTGGATCCGGCTGGTCACCAAGGTCCCCGCCCTGACGATCCTGCTGGTGGTGATCGGCGTCGGCGCCCTCGCGATCCCGATCAAGGACCTCGAACTGGCCCTGCCCGATCTGGGCACCGAGCAGCCCGGCACCCCGGCGCGGGACACCTACGATCTGGTGGCCGACGAGTTCGGCCCCGGGCACAACGGTCCCCTGCTGGTCACCGCCGACATCATCAACACCACCGATCCGCTCGGCGTGGTCGAGGATCTCGAGGCCGATGTCGCCGAGCTCGACCACGTCAAGGAGATCCAGATGGCGACCCCGAACCGGGGCGCCGACATGGCCGTGGTCATCGTCATCCCCGAGGGCGGGCCCACCGCTCAGAGCACCAAGGACCTCGTGCACGAGCTGCGGGGCAGCGCTGCGGACTGGGAGGACGAGTACTCCATCTCCGATGTCACCGTCACCGGCGCCACGGCCGTGGGCATCGACGTGACCGACAAGCTCTCCACCGCCCTGGTGCCCTTCGCGATCTTCGTCGTCGGGCTCTCCCTCATCCTGCTGGCGATGGTCTTCCGCTCCGTGTGGGTGCCGATCAAGGCATCACTGGGCTACCTGCTCTCGGTGGCCGCCGCCTTCGGAGTCACGGCGATGGTGTTCGAGTACGGCTGGTTCAACGAGCCGCTGTTCGTCTCCGTCAACGGACCGGTCGTCGCCTTCATGCCGATCATGGTGATGGGTGTGCTGTTCGGCCTGGCCATGGACTACGAGGTCTTCCTGGTCTCCCGCATGCGGGAGGAGTTCACCCATACCGGAGACGCGAAGGGCGCGATCGAGAAGGGCTTCACCGCGAGCGCCCCGGTGGTCATCGCCGCCGCCCTGATCATGGTCGCCGTGTTCGCAGGCTTCGTGACCACCGGCTGGTTCATGCTGCAGCCGATCGCCGTCGGCCTGGCCGTCGGCGTGCTGGTCGACGCCTTCGTGGTCCGTATGACTCTGGTGCCCGCCGTGCTCGCACTGCTGGGCAACCACGCGTGGTGGCTGCCGACGTGGCTGGATCGGCTGCTGCCGAAGGTCGACGTGGAGGGCGAGGGCCTGCACGCCGTCCTCGCGCACCGGCATTGGACCGATCAGCACGGCGTCCATGCCCTGCGCCTCCAGGACATGGTCGCTCCGCTGCTCGGCGAGAAGGGCCAGATCGGCCCGCTGACCGGCGCGGTCGCACCGGGCACCCTGCTGGTCGTGCGGGCGAGCGACGACGCCTCCCGGGCTTCCTTCCTGGCGCTCGCCGCAGGACGGCTCGCCCCCTCCTCCGGACTGCTCGCCGTCCATGATCGTCTCGCCCCCGACGATCTCGGCGCGATCCAGGGCCGAGCCCACTGGATCCCTGCGGGGGCCGACGTCGCCGCCCGACTGCGGGAGATCCCCGGCCGTCAGCTCGCGACGGCCGTGATCGTCGTCGAACGACTTGAGGATCTCGCCCACGGCGCCACGACCGTCGACGACACCCTGGTCGAACGGCTCGACGCCCTGCTGGCGAAGGGCGCCACGGTGGTCGTCGGCTCGCGCGCGAGCGGTGCCACCGACGCCGAAACCCATCTCCGAAGCACCCTGCGCGACCCGCGTCGCCTCCTGGCCCTCTCCGTCCAGCGCACCACCGCCTCCGTCTCCGAAGGAGCTCTCGTATGACCCGCCTCCAGCACCCTCGCACGCTGATCGTGGTCCTGCTGCTGCCGCTGCTGGTGGCGGGCGTGGGGCTGTGGGCGCTCAGCGGGCGCGTGGACCGGCTCGATGCGGTGCCGGCCGCCGTCGTGAACCTCGATACCGGGGCGGAGGTCACCGATGCGGACGGTGAGAGCCAGACGGTGCCCTTCGGGCGGCTCCTGGCCGGATCCCTCACCCAGCCCGGCACCGTCGAGGGGCAGGACGCCCCCGGGACCACCGGCTTCGACTGGCAGCTGACCTCGCAGGACGACGCCGAGCAGGGTCTGAAGGAGGGCACCTACTCCGCGGTCGTGGTGATCCCGGAGGACTTCTCCTCCCAGCTCACGACCATCGGCACCCCGGAGGCCACCTCGGCGATCCTCGAAGTCACCACCAACGACGCCGATGGACAGCTCAACGCGCTGGTCGGCACTGCCGTGGCCGAGGCATCGGCCTCCACCATGGGCGGGCAGATGGCCGAGCAGTACCTCGACGGGCTCTACCTCGGCTTCCATGACCTCAAGGAGGGATTCGCCGACTCCGCGGACGGCGCCGATCAGCTCGCCGACGGGACCTCCGAGCTGGAGGACGGCACCGAGGAGCTCGCCGACGGCACGCGCGAACTGGCCGATGGCACCGAGCAGGCCGCCGACGGCGCACAGGACTTCTCCGGCGGCGTCTGGAGCCTCGCGGACGGTTCCCGCCAGACGGCCGACGGCACCGGCGACCTCGCCGCCGGCCTCGATGACCTGGCCGCCGGCGCCGACGGGGCGGCCGGCGGCGGTACCGATCTCGCAGCCGGCCTCGACGAGCTCGCCACCGGCAGCGAGGACCTCGCCGCCGGCGTGTCCGAGCTGCAGACCGGTATGAGCGGCACCGATACGGAGCCGGGGCTCCTCGACGGCGCGAACCAGCTGGCGGAGGGAGTCGAGGGTGACGGGACCGGCGAGAATCCCGGACTCGTCGCGGGCGCCGATCAACTCGCATCCGGCGTCGAGGAGTTCGCGGCAGGGATCTCCGAGACCGGGGCTGCCGTCTCCGGCGACGGCTCCGCCGAGAACCCGGGCCTGGTGACGACGGCGCAGGGCGTGGCCGACGGCACGGCCGAGCTCGGCGAGGGCGCGCAGCACGCGGCCGACGGCGTGGGCCAGGTCGCCCCGGGGGCGACTCTCGTGGCCGACGGCGCGCAGCAGCTGGCCGGCGAGCTCGAGGGTGACGGCTCGGCCCAGAACCCGGGCATGGTCCCCTTGGCCGAGCAGATGGTCACCGATGCCACCACGGAGCGAGATGCCGCGCAGGGGACGGCGCAGGAGGATCCGGAGCGGCTCGCCCGCGCGGAGGCCTCTCTCGCGCAGGCTGAAGGCATGCTCGCCTACGCCCAGGGCGTCGAGACCGGCCTGGACGGCGATGGCACCGAGGGCAATCCTGGCCTCGTCGCCGGGACCCGCGGTCTGGATACCGGTCTGAACGGTGACGGCACGGCCGAGAATCCTGGTCTCGCTCCCGGCATCCAGCAGATCGCCGACGGGATCAACGGCACGCAGGAGCAGCCCGGCCTGGTCCAGGGCACCGAGGGCATGCTCACCTACGCCCACGGTCTCGAGACCGCGTTCGCCGGGGACGGCAGCGCCGAGAATCCGGGTCTGTTCCCCGCCGCCGATCAGCTGGCCACCGGAGCCCGCGACAGCGCCGACGGCGCCACCGGCCTGGTCTCCGGCGTCACCGGGCTGCGCGACGGCCTCCAGCAGTACTCCGACGGCGTCGACCAGCTCGTGGAGGGCTCCGATCAGCTCGCCATCGGTGCGCGCGCCAGTGCGGACGGCGCGGGAGAGCTCGCCACCGGACTCGACGAGCTGGCCACCGGCACTCGTACCTCCGCCGATGGTGCCGGCATGCTCGCCGACGGCAGCGATCAGCTGGCCGACGGTGCCCGGGAGCTGGGCACCGGCGCCGATCAGCTCGCCGACGGCAGCGATCAGTTGGCCGACGGCTCGAGCGAACTGGCGGATGGCACCGACGAGCTGGCCGACGGCACGACGGAGCTGGCCGAGGGCAGCGACGAGCTCGCGACCGGTCTGCGCGACGGCGCCGAGGGGGTCCCGAGCTACACCGAGTCCGAACGCACCCGCATGGCCGAGATGGCAGCGAAACCGGTCGCGACCCAGACGGAGCGGCAGAACGAGGCCAGCGGCGCGTCGACCGCGACGTTCCCCTTCGTCACGGCGCTCGCGCTCTGGCTGGGCGCGTTCGCGAGCTTCCTGCTGCTGCCGGCGCTGTCCCGACGTCTGCTGGACCGAGCCGTGCCGATGGGACGGGTGGTGCTGCGTTCGCTGGCGCCCGCGCTGCTGATCGCGGTGGTGCAGACCGTCGCGGTCCTCGCCGTGCTCACGGCCGTCGGCATCTCCCCCGTCTCGCCGCTGACGGTGGGCGTGGTGGCCTTCGCCGGGGCCGTCATGTTCGCTGCCCTGCACCAGGCGCTGATGACTGTGCTGGGCGACCGCATCGGCCGCATCGCCTCGATCGTGGTGATGGTGGTGCAGGTGGTCACCCTGGTGGGCATCGTGCCGCTGGCGACCGCTCCCCCGCTGCTGCAGTCGATCAGTGCGCTGCTGCCCCTGCCGATCGTCACTCAGGGACTCGTGCACGCCGCGCTCGGCGGGTCGCTGGTGTCGACCTCGAGCACGCTGCTGGCGATCCTCGCCTGGGGCGCGATCTCGGTGGTGGTGACGATGGTGATGGCTCGTTCGGCGCGCCGGGCGGATCGTTCCGAGCGGGTCCCGATCGGCGCGGCGGCAGCGACCGCCTGAGTCACTGGAAGTCCCTGGACCTGCCCGCGGCGGGCAGGTCCAGGACCGTGACATCGTCGGCGACCAGGTTCACCGCTCCGCTGCGGTTCTCCACGATGCCGCGCAGCACGATCGCGCGGGCGGTGCGCAGCAGGGCCCGGTGCCGGACCCAGAACCCCTGTGAGCACACCACGTTGAGGATCCCGGTCTCGTCCTCGAGGCTGAGGAAGGTGACGTTCCCGGCAGTCGCCGGCCGCTGACGGTGGGTGATCACGCCGCCCACCCGGATCCGGCTGGAGTCCTCCGCCTCGCGGGTTCCCTGGATGGAGAGCACGCCGGCGGCCGCCAGCTCCTCGCGCACCAGCACCATGGGGTGGTCGTCCAGGGTGATGCCGGTGGCCCAGGCATCGGCGGTCGCGAGCTCGGCCTCGCTCATGCCCGGCAGCATGGGAGCCTGCGCTCCCACCGCGAGGTGCGGCAGGGTGCCCGGGGATTCCTGCGCGGCGGCCCCCGCGGACCACAGCGCCTGCCGCCGCGAGGAGGCGAGTGCGTCCAGCGCCCCCGCGGTGGCCAGCGCCTCCAGCTGCCGGGCCGTCAGCTGCACCCGTCGCGCCAGGTCCGGGACGGAGGCGAAGGGCCCGCCGCGCTCCCGCTCGGCAACGATGGCCTTCGCCGTGTCGGTGCTGATCGAGCGCACCTGGTCCAGACCCAGTCGGATCGCCGGGCCGTGCGCCGCCGCCTCCCCCTGCACCTGTTCGCGCGGCGGATCCACCCGGTAGCCGGCGTGCTCCTCATCGGTCTCCAGGTCGGTGCAGGCGCGGCTGAGCAGGACGTCGGGCCCGCGGGTGAGCACGCCGTGCCGACGAGCATCCGCGACCAGCGACTGCGGCGAGTAGAAGCCCATCGGCTGGGAACGCAGCAGCGCCGCGGTGAACGCCGCCGGGTAGTGGCACTTCAGGTACGAGCTCGCGTACACCAGGTACGCGAAGGAGTAGGCGTGGGACTCGGGGAAGCCGTAGTTGGCGAAGGCCAGCAGCTTGCGGTGGACGGCGTCGGCGTCCTCGCCGGTGATGCCGTGGTTGGCCATCCCCGCGAACAGCGCGTCGGAGAGCTCGAGCATCTTCTGGGTGGAGCGCTTGGAGCCCATGGCGCGGCGCAGCTGGTCGGCCTGCGCCGCGGTGAAGTCGGCGACGTCGACCACCATCTGCATCAGCTGCTCCTGGAACAGCGGGATACCCAGGGTGCGGCCCAGGGACTTCTCCAGCCGCGGGTGGAGGTAGGTGATCTCCTCCTCCTTGTTCCGGCGGCGGATGTACGGGTGCACGGAGCCGCCCTGGATGGGGCCGGGCCGGATCAGGGCGACCTCCACCACCAGGTCGTAGAACACCCGGGGCTTCAACCGCGGCAGGGTGGAGATCTGCGCCCGCGACTCCACCTGGAACACGCCGACGCTGTCTCCGGCGCACAGCATGTCGTAGACCGCGGGATCCTCCTGCGGCAGGGTGCGCAGCTCGAAGTGCTGACCGTGGTGCTCGGCGACCAGGCGCAGCGCGTGGTCCAGCGCCGTGAGCATCCCCAGGCCCAGGAGGTCGAACTTGACCAGACCGGCGTCGGCGCAGTCCTCCTTGTCCCACTGCAGCACGCTGCGGTCCGCCATCGCCGCCCACTGCACCGGGCACACCTCGATCACCGGGCGGTCGCACAGCACCATGCCGCCGGAGTGGATGCCCAGATGCCGCGGGGCATCGCGCAGCTTCCGCGCGAGGTCGACCACGTCCTCGGGGATCTCAGCCTCGGCCAATGAGGAGAAGGAGCGCTCGATCCGCTTCGAGAAGGCGTCCTGCGCACCGGGGTCGTAGCCGAGCGCACGAGCGGCGTCGCGCACCGCGAGCTTCGCCCGGTAGGTGATGACGTTGGCGACCTGCGCGGCGTTCTCCCGCCCGTAGCGGGTATAGACGTGCTGGATGACCTCCTCCCGGCGGTCGGAGGCGATATCGATGTCGATGTCCGGCGGGCCGTCCCGTTCCGGGGCCAGGAACCGTTCGAACAGCAGCTCGTGGCCGACGGGCTCGACCGCCGTGATGCCCAGCGCGTAGCAGACCGCGCTGTTGGCGGCCGAGCCGCGGCCCTGGGCGAGGATCCCCTCGCCGGCGCAGAAGTCGACGATCTCGTGGACGATGAGGAAGTAGCCGGGGAAGTGCAGGTCGATGATGACCTGCAGCTCATGGTCGATCTGCGCCCACGCCCCGGGGATCCGCTCGGGGACGCCGGCCGTGGGTCGTGGCCCGTAGCGCTCGCGCCCCTCGATCTCCACCAGCTCCACCAGCCAGCTGGCCTCGTCGTGCCCGGCGGGCACCGGGAACGGCGGCAGGTCCGGAGCCAGCAGCCGCAGGTCCAGGGCGCAGTCCTGACCCAGCCGCGCCGCCGCCGAGATCGCGCGGGGGTAGCGGGGCAGCAGCTGTCCCATCTCCTCGCCGCTGCGCAGGTGGGCGGGACGGGAGGACAGATACGGGTCGGCGTCCGCGAGCGACACCCCCGCACGCAGGGCGGCGTGGGTGTCGGCCAGGCGCTTGTCGGCCGGTCGCGCGTAGTGGGCGTTGGTCGTGGCCACCAGAGGCAGGGAGATCGCGTCGAGCCCGTGGGCCTCCCGCACCAGGCGGGTCCCCTGGGCGAGGGCGTCGTGGAGCTCGTCGGCGACTCCCCCACCGCCGGCGATCAGCTCGACGGCGACGTTCCCGGCACCGAAGAGGTCCAGCAGCCGAGTGATGGCGTCTGCCGCGGCGTGGGCGGCGGCCTCCAGGTCCCCCGCCTCCAGGTGCGGCGCGACGGCGCGGGTCACGGCGCCCTTGCGGCAGCCGGTGAGGATCTGCCAGTGCCCCTCGCGGGCCAGGCGGGAGAGCTCCGTGAGCCGGTAGCGCGGGGCGGCCTTCTCCCCGCTGTCGAGATGGGCGCGGGCGATCGTCGCCGAGAGCTGTCGGTAGCCCGTCTCATCGCGCACCAGCACCAGCAGGTGCTCCCCCGCAGGATCGGGGATGCCGGTGCGGGCAGCGGAGGTCACGGGGGTGGCGCTGGCGGCGTCGGCCCCGGGCTCGAGACCGAGGGTGAGCTCGGCGCCGAACACGGTGGCCACGCCCTGCTCTCCGGCGGCGCGGGCGAAGCGCACTGCACCGGGCAGGCCGTCGTGGTCGACCAGGGTGATCGCCCCCAGGCCCAGCCGGGCGGCCTGCTCGATCATGTCCTCGGGGCTCGAGGCGCCGTCGAGGAAGCTGAAGTGCGAGTGGGCGTGCAGCTCGGCGTAGTCGACGGTGCGGGCGGGCCGGTACGCATCGTCGATGGGTGTGCCGGTGTGCTCGACCACGATCGGCGGTGACACGAGCTCCGCGGGACGGTCCGAGAGGATCGCCTCGAGGTCCTTCCACGCGGGCGGGCCCAGGAACCAGCTGGCCATCAGGCGGCCTCCTTCTGTCCAGTCATATGTCTAGTCATACAGACCCTCCAGCGCCCAGCTCCCGGTGCGGGACAGGGCGAGCACGGCGGTCTCCTCGTCGCTCGCCCCGCGCACCACCAGCTGCATGCGGGCGGAGCGGGCGCCGCCGGGGGCCCACCAGCGTTCGTCGATCACGGTGGGGGCACCGTGGACGAGCACCGGGTACGCAGAGCCGGCCCGCAGCCCCGCCCGCTGCAGGGCCGCTCTGCCGGGAGCGGTGACCAGGAGACGGGCGGGCGGCGCGCTGAGCAGGCCGCGGGCGGTGACCACGACAGGGCGGCCGTCGGCATCCTGAAGGGTGATCGGCGGCAGCTCCCGGAACACGGTGGCGGGCACCGGCCGCGGCAGGGAGCCCGGCCAGGGACCCTCACGACGGGCCGGCTTCTCGCTGCGCCAGGGCACCAGCGCCACCTCGTCGGCGAGCAGTCTGCCGCCGACGAGGGCGGGGACCTGAACCGCGTCCTCCCCCGCCAGTCCCTGCGCGCGGGCGAAGGCGCGCGAGGCCCGCTGGGCGGCCTCCCCGGCGCTGCCCCACAGGGCCGGGGCGCTCTCCCCCGCCGGCGCGAGCTGCAGCGGGTGCAGGCCGATCCGGGTGATCGCGCCGGTCGCCGGGCCGCCGAGCCGGGAGCGGGTGATCCAGCCGTCGCACTGCCAGCGGATGCGGTCGACGACGTCGGCCACGGTGAGCGCGCCGTCGTGCCGCCAGGTGCGCTCCATCTCCTCACCCCCTTCGGTGCGGGCGACGATCCGCAGCCGGGTGCACACCAGCCCCCGCTCGACGAGCATCGTGTGCAGCTCCTCGGCCAGCGGGCGGGCGATGAAGGCCGCCTGGTCGGTGCGCACCAGCGGGGTCTCCAGGGTGGTCTCGGCCTGGATCGGCTGGGTGGGGTGGTGGGCCGCGGGCGGGGCGGGCTCCTCGCCGCGGGCCAGCAGATGCAGGGTCGCGACATCGGGCCCGAAGCGGTCGGCGACTGCGGCCGACGGGAGCGCGGCCAGGTCTCCCAGGGTGGTGATGCCCAGGCGCTGCAGCAGGTCGACCGTCTCGGCGAGGTCCAGTCGACGTTCGGGGCGGGTCGCGGACGGCTGGCCGCGATGGCCCCAGCCGGGGCCGACGGGCGCGCTGCGCAGGGCGGTGATCGGGTGCGGGGCGAGATAGTCGGCGCTGCGCTCGGCGCGGACGATCCGCCCGCGCGGGGAGGCCAGGAGCGCGGCGAAGGGTCCATCGGCGATCCCGACGGCGGCATCCCAGCCGGTGAGCTCGGCGATGGCGTCCAGGAGGCGCTCGGCCAGGGCCTCCTCGCTGCCCTGGTGGCGGGCAGGCCCCCGGGCCGACATCAGCAGCACCCCGGGGCGCAGCACGTCCACGCCCGCCGCGATGGTGTCCACCGCAGCGGCGACCAGCTCGAACAGGGAGGACTCGCTCTCGGTGTCGGCCTCCAGCACGAGTGCCTCCGGGCAGGCGGCGCGGGCGGCACGACGCTTCATCCCCGGCAGCGCCCCGGCCTCGCGGGCCGCGGCGCCGGCATGGGTGACGCGGTGCTGGTCGAGCAGGATCACGGGGTCGGTGGCCGGGTCGATCGCGACCGCGGCGTCCTCGGTCTCGCGTCGCTGATGCCGGTCCAGCGCGGCCAGCAGGGGCCAGTCCGGGACGGTGACGGCGACGGTGCGGGTGGCTGGGGTGCCGACGCTCATCATCCAGCCTTCCGCACCGGCTGCAGGAGGCGCACCTCGGACGAAGCGTCCCGTGCCGACGAGGATGACGCGATCATTCCTCCGACCTGCGGAAGCAGTACCTCGACCTCCCGGTTCCCCGCGATCCCGCGACCCGTCGCGGAGACCGCGAGGCGGCGGGTGCGCAGCCTCCCTGATCCTGCGCCGAGCCCGGCCCAGCTGCGAGTCGTGGAGCGCAGGGTGATGTCGGCCCGGCCGGGTGGCGTGGCGGCGAGGACCAGGGTGTCGGCGGTGCGGGCGCGACCCAGCAGGCTGCGCCACAGCGCGGGGGCCAGGTCCAGATCGGGCCCGAGCACGAGCACCCCGACCCCGTCGGCCAGAGCGGAGAGCACCTGGGGGCGCTGCTCGCCGTGCGTGGGTGCGTGCGCGAGCCGGCAGGGGTCCAGGCCCGCGTCGAGGGCGGAGCGCAGACCCAGATCGGGCATACCGGCGAGGGCGCACCAGGAGTCCTCACCGGCGGCGGCGACCGCGAGGGACAGCAGCACCGAGGTGCTCGCGGCACCCTCGATCGCGACGGAGCTGCCCGCCCGCAGACTGCCGCGGGGGAACAGCTCGGACAGCGGGCCCGGCACGGAGAGCCGTGTTCCCAGCCCGTCGTCGGACGGATCCTGATGCTCCCCCTCCCCCACGGTGCGCAGGGCGGTGCGGTCGATGCGGCCGCCCCACCGGGCGGCGCTGCGTTCGGCCGCTCCCAGGGTGGCTCGGGCCCGGGCCAGGCGATCGTCGCGGTCCGGGTGGTCCGTGTGGACCGTCTCGCGCGTCGCCATCTGCAGGTTCATGCCCATTGATCCACCTCCGTCCTGACCGACCGCACGCCATTCGACTCGAACAACTGTTCGAACTCTACGCCTGGCCATGAAGGGGGAGTCAAGCTGTGCAGGTGGCAGGTTCGAACGTACGTACGGAGTCTGCGGGAGGGGTGGGACAGCCGGGATGTGGCCGTCGGAGCGTTCTTGCAATCCCGTGTCGGGCGGGCCGAAGGGGGTGGGTGCATCCCTCGCCTCCCTTTCCTGCGGCGAGATGTCCGCAAGCCATCTTTCCTCCCCAGTTGATAGTTATCAACAATGTACAGTTGGTGGTGGTGCGGGAGGTGTTTTCATGCCGGGAAGAATCTGTCGACTGCCGCGTCGTCGACGGGGTGGTCGGGTTATCGATCCGGTCGTCAGTGCGTGATCCTGACGTCAGGTGAGACGGTAGGGGCTGCGACCCTGCCCATGCCCGCTGGGCATCCCACCAGGCTTTTCGTGCCTTTCGGCCGTCACCCTCGCGCGCCTCCACCACTCTCGGCGCGTACTGCCCCGCTCCCGCGCTTGCGGCATCTGCTCTCGATGGACATCAGGCCCAGCAGGGTTCTTTCCTCCACACAGGGTAGTTATCCACAAATTCACCCCATTGACGCGAAGGTCTTTCGCGGAGATGCTCGAGCGTATAAAATGAGATGAAGTCGCTGGCGCTTCTGCTGGTGGTTTTCATTGATTGCAGACGTGGGAGGAGGTGTCGTCGTGGGCGAGGATTTCGAGCCGGGTTCGCAGCCTGAGGGCCAGCCTGACTCTGGCGACCCTCGCAGCGACGCCCCCGACGACGCGCCCCGTGGTGGGCCCGAGGGCGTGTCGGAGAGCGCATTTGGTCCTGTGACGGATCGCGCTCGAGAGCGTGCCGGGAGCAGAGACACAGCACGCACCGCGTCCGATCCGAGTGCCGCGCCCGACTCTGTGATGGTGCCGGAGATCGCACCGTGGCCGGTCCGGGCGCGTCGAGCGTTGACAGCGGAGCGGATCGTGGAGGCCTGTGAGGAGGAACCCGACAGCGAACAGGCGCGACGGGTGATGGCGATCCACGAGAATATGCGTGAGCGCACCCTGCTCTATGCCCGGGAGCAGGAGTTGCTGACCTCTTTCCTCACCCGCGACCCCGACGCTGATGGATGCATCGATGCCGCAGACATCACCGCTCTGAAAGTCGCCACAGGGCTACGCGTCAGTCTGCATAGAGCAGAGTGTCTGGTCCGGGATGCGCATCGCTCGGTGGTCCTCATGCCCGGCACATTCGCCGCGCTCCGCACCGCGGACCTACCCGAGGACTTCCACCAGCTCCTGCTGCGCAAGGTCCGTTCCCTGCCTGACGATCAGGCACGGGTGGTCGACGAGCATGTTGCCGGCTGGGATCTGGCGTCGATCTCACGTGACCAGTTCGCCCGGCACCTGAACTCCCTGATCACTTTGGTCACGGCGGGCACGATCCCCGTGGTGCCGGAGTCGGAGCGGCGCGTGGATCTGGAGGTCTCCGATCCGCAGCGGGGGATCGCGACGCTGACGATCACAGGCCCGACCCTGGAGCTCAAAGCCCTCGCCCACCGCCTCGATGCCGCCGCTCACGCCGTCCAGAAAGCTCAACGTCATGCCCTCGACAGCGAGGAGGGGCCGATTCCGTTCGACATCGACGCGTCGCTGCGGGAGCGGGGCCGGGCCATGTCGCTGGCGGCGCTGCGGTATGCGGTGATCACCCACTCGATGCTCGACATCGACCCCGTTCCTGAGCCGGCGTCTGCCTACAAGATGCTGGTCACGGTGCCCGCGATGACACTGCTGGGCGATTCACGGGCCCCGGGGATGATCGATGGAGTGGTCCCGATCCCTGCCGAGCAGGCTCGAGCACTGGCCGCCAGCCAGCCGACCTGGCAGAGGATCCTCACCGACCCCGTCTCCGGCGCTTACCTCCCCGTGACCGCGGAGACCTATACCCCGAGCGCGCAGATGCGGCTCCAGCTCCGGCTGCGTCACCCCGTCTGCGCCGCGCCGGGCTGCACCCGGGCCACGGTGCTGGCCGCGGAGGATGACCACATCGAGGAGTTCAACCACGAGGATCCTGAGAGCGGCGGCCCGACCAGCCTGTTCAATCTGCATCGACTGTGCTGGCTGCACCACAAGATCAAGACCGAGGGCCTCATCGACCCCGAACGCGACAACCCTGACACCGAGCCTGATCTGGAGCCGGTGGAGCGGGCAACGTTCGGGGAACCGCCCCCTCATCCTCCGGCGAAAGCACCACCGCTGCCGCGGTCACCGCGCCGACCGACCGTAAAACCCACCACCACCCGCTGGACGATCGATGGGGAACTGCGCACTGCCACGCGCGATGATCACGACCTGCTGACCCCCGTGCTCGCGGCCGTCCTGGACAAGGCCTGGGCCACGCATCTGCGCGCTCACGACGATGCCGTGCGCCTGGCCGAGGGGGACGCCGCACGGCCCGCTCGCGACCGGGTCATCGAGCAGCGCCGACACGAGTATCAACGCCTCGAAGAGCGACGAGCCCAGCGCACCCGCCGCCCCAGGCGCACGGGCCCGACTCCACCACCGACCTACGATCCCGATGACCCGCCGCCCTTCTGACCCGATCACACCTCGAACGTCCTGCCACGACAAGCCAGGGCTCTGCGATCATGAGGTCTCGAACACATTGCCTCGGAAGGGATGCCCATGCGCGCACTGGTGCTGCAGGAGAAGAACCGGATGACCATCGAGGAGGTCGAGCCTGTGAGCTCCCCCGGCCCCGGTCAGGTTCGCATCGCCATGCACACGGTCGGGATCTGCGCCTCCGATGTGCACTACTGGACCGACGGGAAGATCGGCCCGTTCGTCGTCGAGGAACCGATGATCCTCGGCCACGAGGGTGCCGGCACCGTCGTCGAGGTCGGCGAAGGTGTCACCGACCTCTCCCCCGGCGACCGCGTCGCCATGGAGCCCGGCGTCCCGGACCCCACCTCCCGCGCCGTGCGCGAAGGCAACTACAACGTCGACCCGGGTGTGCAGTTCTGGGCCACCCCGCCGGTTCACGGCTGCTTGACCGACGAAGTCATCCACCCTGCGTCGTACACCTTCAAGCTCCCCGAGAGCCTGAGCTTCGCCGAGGGCGCTCTCATCGAGCCGTTCTCCGTGGGCATGTTCGCCGCGACCAAGGCGGGCATCAAGCCCGGAGACGTCGCTGCCGTCGTCGGCTCCGGCACCATCGGCATCATGACCGCTCTCGCGGCCCGCGCAGGCGGCGCCAGCACGGTCTACATCAGCGACGTCCTGCCGGAGAAGCTCGCCCTGCTGGACGGACTCGAGGGCATCGTCCCGGTCGACGCCACGACGGAAGACCTCGGCGAACGGGTGCGCGCGGAGACCGGCGGCTGGGGCCCGCAGGTGGTCTTCGAAGCCACCGGTGCCGCTCCCGCCTACAAGAACCTCTGGTCACTGCCGGCACCCGGCGGGCGGATCGTCCTGGTGGGCATGCCGGTGGATCCGGTGCCCTTCGACATCGCCACGGCGCAGAGCCGCGGCATCTCGCTCGAGACCGTGTTCCGCTACGCGAACGTCTACCAGAAGGCCATCGACCTCGCCGCGAGCGACGCCGTCGACCTCTCCCGCTTCGTCTCGGAGACGTTCACCTTCGACAGTTCCGTCCAGGCCTTCGAGCGCTTCCTCGAGGGTCGCCCGACGGACGTGAAGCTGCAGATCACGCTCTGACCATGGCGTACGGCGCCGAGCGGGTCCCGGGACGGGTACGGCAGATACATCTGTTGCGTCATGCCATGCCCATCCCGGACCCGCACCTTCCGGCTTCGCAGTGGATCCTGAGCTCCGACGGACGCTCTGCCGCACTCTCCATGGGTCAGAAGCTGCCCGGGGAGGTCGTCCTGCTCAGCAGCACAGAGCAGAAGGCAATCGAGACAGCCCATCTCGCGGCCGGGAGGGCGCCGGCATGCGACGCCGGATTCCGCGAGGTGGACAGACCGGGTGAACCCTTCGACGAGTTCTCCTCCGAGAGGCGCGGGGCGTGGATACGCGGGGAGCTCGATGACCGGCATCACGGCTGGGAGACGCCTGCCCAGGCGGCGAGACGGTTCAGCCGGTCAGTGCAGGATCATCCGAAGGACGACGTGCTCATCGCCACGCACGGCATGGTCCTGGTGGCGTGGCTCGTGGACATCGGCCGGGTGGAGTCGGGTCGGGCCGCCGAGTCGTACTGGTCGGCGCTGACCTTCCCCCAGCTCATCACCGTCGAGATCCCGACCTGACGGCGACCACGGACGCGTCTGTCCATAGGCTTCCGTCATGGAGGCGACGAAGGATGTGGATCACGAGACCGCGCTGCTGCTGCGGGTCCCGGGCGCCGAGCGCGCCGTGGAGGAGCATCGGCGATGGCTCGACAGCGCTGCGGCCGACGGGATCCCCGCGCATGTCACAGTGCTCTACCCCTTCGTCCCCGCCGATGATCTCCGCGAAGGGGACCATCTTCGCCTTGAAGAGCTGTTCGCTCAGCAACAGCCGTTCTCGCTTGTCGGCAGGCGTACCTCCTGGTTCGGTGACCGGGTCCTGTTCGTGCAGCTCGAGAAGCCTGAACCGGTCCGGACGCTCACCGCGCAGGTCGCCGCCGCCTACCCCGGATACCCGCCCTACGCCGGCGCGATTGCGCACGAAGATGTCCTCCCGCATCTGACCGTCGGGCACGACCATCCGCTCCCCGCGCTCCGTGAGGCGGAGCGGGAGGTGCTGGCGAGCCTTCCCGTCGAGGACCTGATCGACCATGTCGAGCTGTGGAGCGGCCCGGCGGTCTCCGGGCGGACGACGCCGAGACTGTGGCGGCATATTCGCTCGTACCGGCTCGAGGCCGGGGATAGCCTCGGGCGATGAGCAGCTATGACGACACTCGCCGGGCATGGGACGAGGCCTCTTCCAAGCACGTGCGCGAGTACGATGAGCACCTCGAGCAGGCCCGTTCCGCACAGTTGCTGCCGGTCGAGGAAGAGCTGCTGCGCCCGCTGATCGAGGGTGCAAAGGTGCTGCATCCCCAGAGCGGTCACGGCCTCGACGACCATGCCCTGATCCGGCTCGGGGCACGCTCGGTGCTCGGCCTCGACTACAGCCCGACGGCGGTCGCGGCCGCCCAGCGGCGGGCGGACGACTTGGCGGTGCCGTGTCGCTACGAGGTGGCCGAGCTGCCCGCCACCGGGCAGCCGGCGCAGACGGCGGATCTGGTCTACACCGGCAAGGGTGCCTTGAGCTGGATGGCGGATCTCGACGCCTGGGCGGCGGAGATGCACCGGCTGCTGCGGCCGGGCGGGCACCTGTTCGTCTACGAAGGGCATCCGCTGGTGGCGCTGTGGGCCTGGGACCACGACGAGGCCCGAGTGCGGGAGGACCGCAGCTACTTCGCAGCACACCACGTCAACGACACCTTCCCGGCACGCGGGGCGACGGAGCATCAGCGCACCCTCGCCCAGATGGTGATGACCGTGCTCGGGGCAGGGTTCGAGCTGCTGCACCTGGCGGAGCACCCCGACCCGTTCTGGAAGCCGGAGGATGGCGACCGCGCCGCCGCCTGGGACGGTCGCCTGCCGAACGCGGTCAGCCTGCTGGCGCGTCGTCGCGGCTGAGAGCGAGGTCCGGCGAGGGGTTCCACGTCACGAGCTTCTCCGGATTGCGCACGACCCACAGCCGGCTGATGCCGACATCGTCGAGAGCGAGGCTGATCGTTGCCAGCACCGTGCCGGCTCCGTCGACGGCGATCACCCCCGGTGCGGCGTTGACCAGGGACTCGCGGAGGATGAGGTCCGGCTGGCGCTCGTGCACCGTGAGAAGGAAACGGGCCACGTCCACAGCACCGTTCAGGGGCTCGAGCGAGGCACTGACCCTGCCCCCGCCGTCGATGGTCGCGACGGCCGCGGTGCTGAGCTGACCGACGAGCACGGAGACGTCGCCGGTCTCCCAGGCGACCTTGAACGCGGCGACGGCGCGGGCGAGGTCGTCGCGCGACGCCTGCGTCCTGCGGCCCGAACGGACCTTGCGCCGCGCCTGGGAGGCGAGCTCGCGACAGGCGCCGGCGCTCCGGCCCGTCATGTCCGCGAGCTCGGCGAAGCTGAAGCCGAACACGTCGTGGAGCACGAGCGAGACACGCTGCGCCGGGGTGAGCCGCTCGAGCACGACGAGCACAGCCATGCTCACCGATTCGTCCCAGGAGATGCGATCGAGCGGATCGGCGGTCGCGGCCCGCAGGGCCGCCCCGTCATCGCGGTGAGCGTGCTGCGGCAGCGGTTCCGGGAGTCATGGACCGACGTAGCTCTCGCGGTGCACGCGAGCCGACTTCAGCACGTCCAGGCAGATGCGACCGACCACCGTCGTCAACCACGCCGTCGGGTTGTCGATGGCGGACCGTTGCGCCGGGGATTGCCCGAACCACCGTGAGTAGCCCTCCTGCACGGCGTCCTCCGCCTCCGTGACCGAACCCAGCAGGCGATAGGCGGCGCCGAGGAGATGCCGGCGCACGGCCTCCTCGACGAGAGGTTCTGACGTTCCGCTCATCTGATGCACACCTTTCCGACGAGTCACGCCGCCAGGATGTCAGGTGCATGCCGTGCTGCGGACCCGCCCTGACATCTGCGCCGTCCACCTCGTCGAGCCCTCAGAGCGCGGCAGAGAGTGCCGCCCGAGCGGAGGAGCCTCACCATGGACACGCAGCCGACAGCCTTCATCACCGTCTTCGACGTGGATCCCGAGCGACAGCATGATCTCCTGGACGTCCTGCAGGAAGGGGCGGACCAGGTGATCCGTCACCGCCCCGGCTTCATCGGGATCTCCCTCTTCGCCAGTCAGGACGGTCGGCGAATCATCAACGTCGCACGCTGGGAGACCGCCGACGCCGCAGCCGCGACCCGGGACGATCCGGACGCCGCGACGTACTCCGCGCGGGCGGCGGCCCTCGGCTCCCCGGTGCCCGGCGTGTTCTCCCTCGCCGCCGATATCCGGTGACGGCGCCGATGGGACTGACAACCGCTTTCGTCCTCCTCGGGTTCTCCTTCTCCGGTGCTCAGGCGGGCCGTCGGCTGAGCGACGTCGCCGGCTGGGAGGCCGACGACTCCGCAGCCGGGACCCGAGATGATCCGGAGATCGCGCGATATGTCGCGCGGGCAGCGGCCACCGGCCCCCCGGCTCCCGATGTGCTCTCCCTCGCGGCCCAGATGCGGTGACCGACGCTGATGGAGACGGCAACCTCGATCGTCCTGGTCGTCACGGCAGCGGCGAACATCGCCATCGCGATCGCAGACCTGGCGCGAGCCGAATTCGTCCTGGCCAACTCGGCCGAGGTCGGCGTGCCGGAACGGTGGCTGCCACCGCTGGCGGTGCTCAAAGGAACGGGCGGTGCCGGACTGCTCCTCTGGTTCGCCGACGTCACCGTGCTCCCCGTGCTCGCGGCAGCGGGCCTGGTGTGCTTCTTCCTGGTCGCGAACGCCGCGCACGTCCGCGCCCGCGTGTTCCACAACATCGGATTCCCGGGGGTCTACCTCACTCTCGCGATCGCATCCCTGTGCCTGATCGTCGCTGCGAGCTGAGGGGCCGAGAGGTCACCTCGTCGCGTAGAACGCGACCGCTGAGGACGCGGCCACGTTCAGCGAGTCGACGCCGTGCATCATCGGGATGGTCACGCGCCTGTCGAGTCGTCGATCAGCGCCTGGCGTCAGGCCATGGCCTTCGGTCCCGAAGACCAGCGCCAGGTGCTGATGGTCCTCGGCGACGAGCTCGTCGAGACCGATCGCTCCCTCCCCCAGCGTCATGCCGGCCACGACGTAGCCGGCGTCCCTGAGCAGGTCGATACCGGCCGGCCACGACTCGACGCGTGTCCAGGGGACCTGGAAGACCGTGCCCATGGACACCCGGATCGCACGTCGATAGAGCGGGTCGGCGCAGCGCGGAGTCACCAGCACGGCATCCACTCCCATGGCCGCGGCTGATCGGAAGCACGCACCCACGTTGGTGTGATCGACCAGATCCTCGAGGATCGCGATGCGGGACCGGCGTGGCGAGCCCGCGCCCGCCTCGTGCACGCCAGTATCGCGCAGCACCTCCGCCACCTCGGGAAGCGCCGGGCGCTGCATCGCGGCCAGCGCGCCGCGGTGGAGGTGGAAGCCGGTGAGCTGCTCGATGAGCTCCCCTTCCCCGACGTACACGGGAACGTCGGGGAACTGCTCGTACAGCGGCGCGAACTTCTCCTTCCACTTCTCGGCCATGAGGAAGGAGCGCGGCGCCATCCCGGCGTCGACCGCCCGGGAGATGACCTCGTAGCTCTCGGCCATGAACAGGCCGCGCTCGACCTCGACCCGCGCTCGCAGGCGCACATCGGTCATACGCAGGTAGTCGTCCAGCGCCGGGTCCGAGAGCTCGGTGATCCGGTGCAGCTGTGAGTCGGCCACCTCGGGATCAGTCCAGCGAGAGGGAACGCGCCGTGTAGCGGCCCCCGCGCTGCTCTGCCACCAGGGGCAGCCCGAAGGTGCGGGTGAGGTTCTGCGAGGTGAGCGTCTCCGCGATCGGGCCTGCCGCGACGAGTCCCCCTTCGCGCAGCAGAGCCACGTGGGTGTAGCCCGGCGGGATCTCCTCGACATGGTGGGTGACCAGCACGGTCACCGGGGTCGCGGGGTCCTTCGCGAGACGGCCCAGTGTGCGCACGAGCGACTCGCGGCCGCCCAGGTCCAGGCCGGCGGCGGGCTCGTCGAGCAGCAGCAACTCGGGGTCGGTCATGAGGGCGCGGGCGGCGAGCACGCGCTTGCGCTCACCGGTGGACAGGGTGCCGAACATGCGGCCGGACAGATCCCCGACGCCGAAGGCTGCGAGCAGGGTGCGCGCCCGGTCGAGGTCGAGCTCGTCATAGTTCTCGCGCCACCGCCCGATGACGCCGTACCCGGCGGTGACCACGACGTTCTCGGCGGTCTCCTGCACGGGGATGGTCTCAGCGAGCTCCTGGCTGGCCAGCCCGATCATGGGGCGCAGTTCGAAGATGTCGACCTTGCCGAGCTGCTCGCCGATGATCTCGACGGTTCCGCTGGTGGGGTGCATCCGAGCCGACAGCAGGCGCATCAGGGTCGACTTGCCGGCGCCGTTCGGTCCCAGGACCGCCCACCGCTCGCCCTCGGAGATCTCGAGGGACACGGAATCGAGAATGTTGCGCCCGCTGCGGCGGACGACGACATCGGTCAGGGAAGCTGCTGCAACGGCCATGAGCCGAGCCTATCGTCCGCCCCGCCGTGCCGGGACGCCTCAGAACCGCTGCCAGGCTCCGGCGTGATCGACCTGACCTCGACCCGGCACCGCGTAGTCGCACACGCCCTGCGGGAACGACTCCCGCAGCCGCTGCCACTGCGCATCGGTGAACTCCACCGGGTACTGCGAGCGCTCCGGGTCCGTCGTGGTGCAGGCGATGACATCGGCTCTCACCGACTCCCCCGCCACCTCGCGCGGAAAGCTCGCCGAGGGGTAGAGCCGCTCGCAGTCGGACTCCGGACCGCGATCCAGCTCCATGGGCAGGAACTCCGGGTCCTCCCCCCGGGTCATGCACCCCTCGACGAGCGCCTCGGGTCGAGCGGCACCGATCTGCTCGAGCGTGGGCCGCCGTGAAGGATCGTCCGACAGCTCCAGCGTGGACAGCCACGCATCCATCTGGTCGATGCCGTGCATGAGCAGCGGGCTGTTCGTGCTCAGCCCTCCGTAGCGGTGGTCCTCGAGCAGGCTCACGTGGTTCACGGCGGAGCCGTTGGCCTCCCGCAACCGCTCGCGCATGGACGTGGTGTGGTACCGGACGTGGATGTCTCCGTTCTCCTTGTCGTCGACGTAGGCGCGGTAGTCGATGATCGGCGTGCTCGCCATGCCCTGGCCGCCGTCGGTCAGACGACCCGTCCGGTAGGCCGCCTCGACCGCCGGGAGATCCGCCACGGATCGTTCGGCACGGAAGTTCGCGTCGTGGTCGTAGCCGCCGATGTTCTCGTTGAGGTCGAGGAACTGCTCGGGGCTGATGGTCCCGTCCGCCAGAGCCCCCAGCCCGTACTGGATCCCGACGTTGTCGAGCGGTCGCAGCGCGAAGCCGGTCTCCGGATCGGTGCCGTAGATGTTCTTGGTGTGGTCGTAGACGTCGCAGCGCACCCCGGCCGGGTTGGTGTCGGGGTCATAGCGTTCGGCCTGCGGCAGCACGCCCGGGCAGAAGGCCCGCGGATCGATGCGCCGGGCGCCGACGGCGACGTTGTCCATGGTCGCGAGGGTCTCGAACCCGGTCACCTGCCGCTTCTGCTCCTCGGTCCACTCCATGTCGGGGACGCCGGCGAAGTAGTGCTGGAGCAGCCGAGCATCGGTGATGAAGTCGATCGTGCCGAAGCCGACCTCCGGGAACGACGCGCCGACGACGATGCCGTCGAAGAGCCCGGGATAGTTGTCAGCCGCCTGATGCGCCTGGTACGCGCCACCTGAGGCGCCGAAACCGATGGTGAAGGTGTCCCTGCCGTAGGTCTCGAGGAACTCCTCCTTCGTCATCTGCGCGGTCTCGGAGGTCAGAAGGTCGTTGCAGTTGTTCCCGAAGACGTTCAGCGAGGAGGAGACCATCGCGTAGCCCGTGCCGAGCAGGTTCGCATCGAGCACCCCGCCGGTGCCCGAGCCCTGGCGATACCAGCCGCCGGTGCATCCTCCGCCGAGGGTGTAGACCACCTTGCCGTTCCAGCCGGCCGGACTGTCGACCGGGCTCACGGGCGCTTCGGTCAGCGGATCGTGGAGCGCGGTGTGCTGGAAGATCCCACGATTCGCGGTGCCGTGCGCGATACGGACGATGAAAGGCACCTCGATCCCGTCGGACGTGGTGGTGTGCGCGAGGTCGGCGGGGTAGTCCGAGGCGTCCTCGGGGAACGCGGCCCACTCCCCCGCGCTCGTGTAATAGACGTGGTCGACGCGGTCATCGATCGAGCAGTTCTCATCGAGCGGCTGGCCGAGCGATTCCTCCAGGCCCGGGATGAGGAAGTCCTGGGTCTGGCAGTAGAAGGGCTGCTGATGGGGTCCGCTCAGCAGCGGGCCCTCGTCCGCATGGTTGACCACGATGAGCTCCGCGTCGCCGCGCGCCTGCCCCGGCAACGATGCCTCGATCCGGTTCTCACCGATCACCATGCCCTCGACCAGACCGACGAGCACCTCGCGCTCCTGATCCCCGTCGAAGGCATCCGTGACATCGACACCGTTGAGCGTCACCTCCACCCGGTCGTGCGGGACATTGTGCCCGGAGGAGATCTCGACCAGCGCATCTCCCCCTGTCACCAGGTCCGGTGCGCTCGAGACGGTGCTCAACCGCAGCCCGCTGGACTCGCGTGCCTCGGGGACGTCAGCCAGGGCCTGACCGGCGACCAGCAGCCAGAGTGCTGTGGCCAGGGAAAGGAGCATGCGGGCGCGGGACCTGGGTGCGGTCGGCATCGTGGAATCCTTCGGGGCGGTGAGGTCAGAGGTGCTCGGGCGATCGCTGCGAGCACGCTATCGGGCGCATTGAGCTGGGACTCAGGAAATCCGCAGTCTTTGCTCAGCCGTAACCTCCCCGTCGTCGTCGGCCGCTGAGATCCGATCCCCTTTAGACTGAGCGCGCCCGAACCGCCGTTCCAGGAGGTCGATGTGCCACACCGTCCCGTCTCCCTGCACGCCCCCCGAGGATCGGTCGCGGCCGACGTGATCCGCGAGGGCATCGATGCCCTCCTGGTGACGTACGCGAAGGACATGCCCCTGCAGTTCCCCGCCGAGGTCCTCACCGCAGCGCAGCAGGCCGCGGCGCGTGGGGTCGCAGCCGCCGAACGCACGGATCTCACCACGGTGCCCTTCGTGACGCTGGACCCCGCCAGCTCCACGGACCTCGACCAGGCCATGCACCTCGAGCGCACCGACGACGGTTTCCGCGTGCTCTACGCGATCGCCGACGTGCCCTGGTTCGTGGACCTGGGCAGCAGTCTGGACCACGAGGCACGACGTCGCGGCGAGACCCTGTACCTCCCCGACCGTCGGATCCCCCTGCACCCGGAGGTGCTGTCCGAGGGCGTCGCCTCCCTGCTGCCGGAACAGTCCACGCCAGCCTTCGTGTGGGTCCTGGATCTCGATTCCACCGGTGAGATCCGCGAGATCGGCCTGGAGCGCTCCCTGGTGCGATCGATCGAGAAGCTCGGCTACGACCAGGTGCAGGAGGATCTCGACAACGGCGGGGCGCATCCGATGATGCTCCTGCTGCAGGAGATCGGTGCGCTGCGAGCCGCTCACGAGAGCGCCCGCGGCGGGGCGAGCCTGAATGTTCCGGAGCAGGAGGTCGTCGAGGATGGTGACCTGATTCGTCTGACCTGGCGGCGACCCAACCCGATAGAGGACGCCAACGCGCAGATCTCGCTGATGACGGGGATGGCGGCCGCCCAGCTCATGCTC
The DNA here is from genome assembly GCF_014897705.1 of Brachybacterium sp. FME24. Classification (GTDB taxonomy): domain Bacteria; phylum Actinomycetota; class Actinomycetes; order Actinomycetales; family Dermabacteraceae; genus Brachybacterium. The sequence continues at coordinate 159,677 of NZ_JABUXV010000005.1, forward strand.
CAGCACGGCGCCGGGATCCTGCGCACCATGCCCCCGGCGCAGGACCGTGCGATCGACCGTTTCCGCCGGCAGGCCGAGGTGCTCGGGATCCCCTGGCCGAGCGGGCAGGCCTATGGCGAGTTCCTGCGCTCCCTGGATTGGCACGAGCCGGCCCATCTGGCTCTGCTCAACCACGCCACCGCGCTCTTCCGCGGTGCCTCCTATGCGTCGTTCACGAGCCCGGAGGAGGTGCCGAGCGACCCGGAGCAGGCCGCGATCGCCGCGCCGTACGCCCACACGACGGCGCCGTTGCGCCGCCTCGTGGATCGCTTCGTGCTGCTGGTGTGCCACGCGCACGTCGAGGGCAGGCGCCCCGATCCGGAGCTGCTGGCCGCTCTCGGGGAGATCCCCGACGCCATGACGTCCACCGGCGCCAGAGCTGGGGACCTGGAGCGGCGCGCGGTCGAACTCGTGGAGACGGCGGCACTGGCCGCCTGGGAGGGCGAGACCTTCGCCGCGACCGTGATCGAACGCCGGGAGTCGAAGGAGGGGACCCGCGTCGAGGTCCAGCTGACCGATCCGCCCGTCACGGCGTGGGTGCCGATGGATGCCGCGATCGGGGCCGTCGTCGACGTGCGCCTGGAGTCCGTGGATCCTGTTCAGCGACGAGCCGTGTTCGTGCCGGCGAACGAGGAGGCGGCGTGAGCGAGGCCGCTGCCGGCCGGGACCTCGTCGCGCTCCCCCGCGCCGCCGTGCTGATGCTGTGGGCATCGACCTATCTGCGGGGAGATCTCGGTCCCGACGACGCCGCCGAGATGAGCTTCGGCGTCGGCCGCAGTGGCCCCAGCGGTGAGGGCGAGGATCTCTTCTCGTGGATGACGGCGCTGCGCCGGCTGCCCTTGGCCCAGCTCCGCCTGGTCCTGCCCCGGCCCGGCCGTATCGCCGGCATGGTCGGGCCCCCTGCGGCCCTGCCGGCGGCGCTCGAGGCGGAGCAGGCGATCGTGGTCACCGCGGCCGGGATCGCCGACCACACGCTGATCCCGGTCATCACCCCGGTCGAGCATCCCAGCGGCGGCGTGAACGCCGTGAGCTGGATCAGGCTCGATGCCCCGCTCGGTACTCACGTGCCTCCGGCGGCGAGCTCCGGGCACGCGCGCGAGGAGCTGCTGCGGGCGCTGCGTCGCGCGGCCGACGGCAGCATCGACCTGGACCTGGTGCCCGACGAGCCCGTCGAGCCAGCCCGGATCCCCTCCACCTGGATCTCGACCGCTCTGCCCCGGCATGTCGAGGCCAGTTCTGCGCACCTGCTGGTCCTGGCGGCGCGCACCGTGCTGCTGACGCGCTCCGAGATCGACGAGGGCCATGGCCACACCATCCACCTCGCCGAAGCGCTCACGAGGCGCGGGCTGCTCGACGAGCTGCACGACGTCGCCCGCGGCGCCCTCGTCGAGGCCGTCGAACGGATCGTCTCCGCCGAGACCGGCTGAGCTCAGGTGCCCTGCGCGATCACCCTGCGGTACACCTCGAGGGTGCGCTCCGCGATCGAGGTCCAGGAGAAGTGCTCCGCGGCCCGGCGCCGGGAGGCCTCACCCATCTCCTTCGCCCGCTGAGGATCGGAGACCATCCGCACCAGGGCCGCGGTGAGGTCCGCGACGTAGCGGTCCGGGTCGACGGGGGTGCCGGTGCCATCGGTGAGCTGCTCGAGCTGCACCAGGTAGCCGGTCTCCCCATCGGCGACGACCTCGGGGATCCCGCCGGTCGCGGAGGCCACCACCGGGATGCCGCAGGCCATCGCCTCGAGGTTCACGATGCCCAGCGGCTCGTACACGCTCGGGCACACGAAGGTGGTGGCGTGACTGAGGATCTGGGTGAGCTCGTGGCGCGGCAGCATCTCGGTGATCAGGTGCACGTTGCCGCGCTCCGCAGCGAGCTCGCCCACCAGCGTGTCGACCTCGTGGGCGATCTCCGGGGTGTCCGGGGCGCCGGCGCACAGCACCACCTGGTAGTCGGCGGGCAGATCGCGCACGGCGCGCAGGAAGTACGGCAGACCCTTCTGGCGGGTGATGCGGCCGACGAAGACGATCGTCGGCGCCTCCGGATCGATGCCGCGGGCGGTCAGCGCAGAGGTCTCGGGGTTCGGGGACCACTGCTCGATGTCGATCCCGTTGTGGACCACGTGGACCTTCGTGGGGTCGACGGAGGGGTAGGCCCGCAGTATGTCCGCGCGCATCCCGGCGGAGACGGCGATGACCCCGGCCGCGCCCTCATACGCCGTGCGCTCGGCGAAGGAGCTGACCCGATACCCACCGCCGAGCTGCTCGGCCTTCCAGGGGCGCAGCGGTTCGAGCGAGTGCGCGGACAGCACATGCGGGATGCCGTGCAGCAGCGAGGCCATATGGCCGGCGAAATTGGCGTACCAGGTGTGGGAATGGACGAGGTCCGCGCCGGCGCAGTCCGCGGCGATCAGCAGATCTGTACCCATCGTGCTGAGGGCGGCGTTGGTGCCCTCGAGCTCGGCCGGGGTGCTGTAGGAGGAGGTTCTTTCCTCGTCGCGCTCGGCGCCGAATGCCCGGACCTGGACATCGATGTGGGGGCGGAGCACGCGGGTGAGCTCGGCGACGTGCACTCCGGCCCCTCCGTAGACCTCCGGCGGGTACTCCTTGGTGAGCAGATCCACGCGCATGTGCGACTCCTTCTCAACTACGGCTCATCCGGTGCGTCCACATGGGCCGAACTCGGCGTGACCAGTGCCACGTCTGGTCTATCCTCGCATTATGCCCTCGAAAAAGGTCCTCGCCATCGTCCTCGCCGGCGGTGAGGGGAAGCGGCTGATGCCGCTGACCCTCGACCGGGCCAAGCCGGCCGTCCCGTTCGGCGGTATCTACCGCCTCATCGACTTCGCGCTGTCGAACATCGTGAACTCCGGCTTCCTGCGCGTGGTCGTGCTGACGCAGTACAAGTCCCATTCGCTGGACAAGCACATCGCGCAGACCTGGCGCATGAGCTCCCTGCTGGGCAACTACGTCGCACCCGTGCCCGCGCAGCAGCGCATGGGCAAGCACTGGTTCCGCGGCTCCTCGGACGCGATCTACCAGTCCATGAACCTCATCCACGAGGAGAAGCCTGACTACGTGGTCGTCGTCGGCGCCGACAACGTCTACCGCATGGACTTCTCCCAGATGGTCGATGCGCACGTCGAGTCCGGCAAGGACTGCACGGTCGCGGCGATCCGCCAGCCCCTCGACCAGTCCGACCAGTTCGGCGTCATCGAGACGGATTCTGCGGACCCCACCACGATCAAGGCCTTCGTCGAGAAGCCGAGCACCACCCAGGGGCTCGCCGACGATCCCGGATCGATCCTCGCTTCGATGGGCAACTACGTCTTCACCACCGACGCCCTCGTCGAGGCGGTCACCCGCGATGCGCAGGACGACTCCAGCAACCACGACATGGGCGGCGACATCGTGCCCTACTTCGTGGACCAGGGCGCCGCCGGCGTCTACGACTTCATCCACAACGTGGTGCCGGGCTCCACGGATCGCGACCGCGACTACTGGCGGGACGTCGGCACCCTGGACGCCTTCTACGACGCCCACATGGACCTCATCGCGATCCACCCGGTGTTCAACCTGTACAACTACGACTGGCCCACCTTCACCGGGCATCGCAATGAGCCGCCGGCGAAGTTCGTGCACGCCGGTCCGGGCCGCGTGGGCACCGCGGTGGATTCCCTCATCTCTCCGGGCGTCGTCATCTCCGGGGCCCAGGTCTCGAACTCGGTGATCTCTCCCGGAGTGCGCATGAACTCGTGGTCGAGCATCTCGGACTCGGTGGTGATGGACGGCGTCTCCGTCGGCCGTCACTGCCAGATCCACCGGGCGATCATCGACAAGAACGTCGTGGTGCCGCCGCGCACCCAGATCGGCCTGGATGCTGATGCGGACCGTGCTCGCGGGTGGATCGTCACCGAATCCGGCATCACGGTGATCGGCAAGGGCACGGTCATCGAACCGTGACCGCGTCAGCACGACAGGTTGCCGGGTTGCTGATCTCCGATGTCGACTCGACGTTCCTGACGCAGGAGGTCATCGAGCTCGTCGCCGACCATGCCGGGGTGCGCGAGGAGGTCGAGGAGATCACCACCTCCGCGATGCGCGGGGAGCTCGACTTCGCGCAGTCCCTGCGCGCGCGGGTGGCCCTGCTCGAGGGGCTTCCGGAGTCCGTCCTCGCGCAGGTGCGCACCGTGCTGGCACCGACGCCCGGGGTGCTCGAGCTGGTGCGCCGCGCGAAGGCCGACGGATGGATCGTCGCCCTGGTCTCCGGCGGTTTCCATGAGGTGATCGACGAGCTGGCCGCGCAGTCCGGCATCGACCACGTGCTCGCCAACCGCTTCGAGATCCGCGAGGGCCGCTTCACCGGGAAGGTCTCCGGTCCGATCATCGACGGGGCGGCGAAGCGTCGCACCCTCGACGAGCTGGCGCAGACCTACGAGGTGCCCGCTGCGAGGATCGTCGCCATGGGCGACGGCGCTAACGACCGGGAGATGCTGCGGGCCGCCGGGACCGGGATCGCCTTCCACGCCAAGCCGGCGCTGCGCGAGGTGGCCGACGTGATCCTCGACGGGGACTCGCTGCTGGAGGCTTGGCCGCACCTGCAGGCGGCCGCCGCCCGCTGAGACGCTACGGGCGCACGATCGTGTGCAGCGTCAGGGAGTCCTCGTGGAGGTCCGCCCAGTGCGCCAATCCCCCGGACAGGACGCCCATGGCGCCGGTGGGCAGGCCGAGGCGAGCCTGCGCGATCGAGCCCGGATCCGACTCGTCGTCCCCGAGCAGCGCCAACATGGACGCCATGGTCGGCTCGTGGCCGATGACCATGACCACCGCGTGCTCGTCCTGGACCTCGCGCAGCGCCGTGATCAGCTCACCGATCCCCCCGCTGTAGATGTCCTCGTGGAACGTGACCACGCCGTCGAAGCCCGGCATCGCGGAGGACACCGCGTCCCAGGTCTGAGTGGTCCTCAGCGCGTCGGAGACGAGCACCCGGGCCGGGTGCACCGACTGGGAGTCGAGGTACTCGCCCACCAGGCGGGCCTGCGTGATTCCTCGCTCGGCGAGGTGGCGCTCATGGTCCGGCTGTCCGGAGCCGCTGTCCGCCTTGCCGTGACGCATCAGGAGCAGGAGGCGACTGTCGGGGTCGGAAGATGACATGGGGCTGCGTTCACGCCTTCGTTCGGGGATGGTCTCGTCGATCCAGGATCCGGATCAGTGTCCCATGCCCAGGCCGCCGTCGACGGGGATGACGGCGCCGGAGATGTAGGCCGCGTCGTCGCTGGCGACGAACGCCACCACCCGAGCGACCTCCTCGGGATCGGCGAAACGCCCGGCAGGGATCGCCTTGCGGTAGCTCGCCTGCAGATCCTCGGACAGCGACTGCGTCATCTCGGTGTCGATGTACCCCGGGGCGACGACGTTCGCGGTGATGCCGCGCGAGCCGAGCTCGCGGGTGATGGCGCGGGCGATGCCGATGAGGCCGGACTTCGAGGCCGCGTAGTTGACCTGTCCGGGGGAGCCGTAGAGACCGACCACCGAGCTGATCAGCACGATGCGGCCCTTCTTCTTGCGCATCATGGACTTGATGACGCGCTTGATGGTGCGGAAGGACCCGGTGAGGTTCGTGTCCAGGACGGTCTCGAAGGAGTCGTCGCTCATCCGCAGCAGCAGCTGGTCATCGGTGACGCCGGCGTTGGCCACCAGGACGTCGATCGGTCCGTGCGCCTCCTCGGCCGTCCTGATCGCGGCATCGAGGCTGTCCCCGTCGGTGACGTCGGCGGCGACGGTGAGCGCGCCCTCGGGCCCTCCCTGGCCGGACCTGCTGGTCACGGACACCTTGTCTCCGCGACGGAGGAACTCCTCGGCGATGGAGCGACCGATCCCGCGATTCCCTCCGGTGATCAGGACACTGCGCGGCTCGGGGGTGGCGTCGGACATCTGAGCTCCTTGCTGGTGGGACTGTGGGGACAACGGACCTGCGTGCTCTACGATACGGGGCGAGACAGTGTCGGGATTCTTGGGGGAAGCCCGTCCACGAACTTCAGCCTCGGGAAGGTGCTACTGAGATGGCATACCGCTTCAACCCTCCGCCGAACTGGCCGATCGATGACCCGAACTGGAGCCCGCCTCCCGGCTGGCAGCCGGATTCGTCATGGGGCCCCGCTCCCGAAGGATGGAACTTCTGGATCGAGGGCGACGCGCCCGCTGCGGCGGAGAGCACCGCACCTGAGGAATCTGCGGCTCCGCAGGAGCCTGACGCGGATGATGGCACCCGACTCGTCCCGACCGATCCGCAGCAGCCCTCCGACGACGACGCGACCCGGGTCGGCAGGACGGACGAGCAGGGCGCCATGGGTGCTGCCGCTCCCGTCACCGCCGGCGGTGAGGACGTGACCGAGGGCCGGGCCGACGATTCCACACATGTGGCCGATACCGATGAGCAGAACGAGCCGGCGCAGAGCAGCGGCGAGTCCGCGACCGATGGTGACGTCTCCGAGGGGACGTCCTCCGAGACCGCCGAGTACCAGGGCCCTGATCTCGAGGCAGGGCTCGCGCAGCAGGCCCCCTACGAGCAGGCTCCCTATGAGACGGTCGAGCCTGTGCAGTCCGACCCCTACGGCGGCGCGGGCGCCGAGGCGCCCCAGCCGGACGCGGGATACGGAGCTGCGGCTGGTGCTGGTGCCGCAGGCGCTGCGGGGTACGGTGCCGTGAGCGCCGGCGATCAGGGGTATGGCCAGGCGTCCCCGGCTCCGGGGTACGGCCAGCAGTCTCCGGCTCCGGGGTACGGCCAGGGTTCGGCGTCCGACTACCCGGCCCCTCCGGGATACGGCCAGGATTCCGCGAACGGGTGGACCGCGACCACGGCCCCGGGCGAGGCCCCGAAGAAGGGCGTGATCGCGCGATTCTGGTGGGTCGGCTGCATCGTGCTGTTCCTCGTCGGGGCGCTGGTCATCGCTGTGATCGGTGGCATCCTCCTCTTCGGCGGCAACGACGAGACTGCCGGTGGAGAAGGCCAGACCACCACCCAGGAGGAGTCGGCCGACGAGGAGGAGACGACGCAGGAGGAGGAAGCTACCGAAGGAGCCGAGTCCCCCGACCCGACCACCGCGCTGCCGACCATCGACCCGTCCGCCGAGGCGAAGGACGTCATCGGCGAGAACGGTGCCGGCACGGTCGCCGTCCACATGGCCTGGGTTCCTGCCGAGGAGCTGCCCAGCATGTACGGCGGCACCGTCGAGCCCAGTCCGAACGGCGAGTACCTGGTCATGACCGCGGAGATGACGGTCACCGAGGGCCAGATGGACTTCCCCTCCTTCTACTTCGAGGTCATGACGCCGTACGGCGGCGCGGTCGAGGACGCGACCGAGACCTACGCACTCGCCGATTCAGGGCTCGACTACGACTCGTCCTACGAGTTCACGAAGGGCGAGAGTTACACGATCACGAAGCTCTTCGCACCCAAGCGTGCCGCGGGCATGACGCTCCAGTACGACAACTACGTCGACGTGTACACCTGGGACGTTCCTGCGTGACCACGCGTTTCAATCCTCCACCGAACTGGCCGGAGCCACCGCACGACGGCTGGATCCCGCCGGCGGATCTCCGCCCCCAGTACTCCTGGGGGCCGGTTCCGGCGGGGTGGCGGCTGTGGTTGCCGCAGGAGCCCATCGGTCGCGGTGAAGCGCCGCTGCAGGACTCCGAGGGCGTACCCGCCAGCGGTGCTCGCCCGCGCAAGCGGGTGGAGTCGTACCCGGTCGCCGTGCTCAACCCCGGCATGTGGTCCCAGAACCACCTGGAGGACGAGGACTACGGATTCCCGCCCGCCAAGCCGGTCAAGAACCGCCCGCGGCTGCGACTGGGGATGACGATCACCGTCACCGTGCTCGGCTTCGTCCTGGCAGCGCTGACCGCCGTGACGTTCGTGCTGCTGGTGGACTTCGCCGTGGAGGACCTCCCCGGCATGCTCTCCGGCTCCGCCGGGTCCGTGCACGGCGTCCCGACGGCGGGAGCAGCACCCGTGGCGTCCGCGCCGGTTCTTCCATGACCGCTGGTTCGTCTCGTCGGAGTGCCCTGCTCGGCCGCGACTCGCTTCTGGGCCTGCTCGGGGTGACGCTGGCCTTCGCCCTCTGCGTCGGACTGGGCTTCTGGCAGTTCGGACGTTTCGAGGACAGGCGGGACTCCGCGGCCGTGATCGACGCGAACCACGATGCCCCTCCGGTCGCTCTCTCGGAGGTGCTCCCCTCCCCCGACGCACCCCTCGCCGCCACCGACGACTGGACCCCGGTCGCGCTGGACGGCAGGTACTGCACCGATCCGGAGTGCGTGCTGTACGTGCGCAACCGACAGGTCTCCGGCCAGGTCGGCTTCTGGCAGTTGGTGCCCTTCCGAGCCGACGAGGGCACCACGGTGCTCGTGGTGCGCGGCTGGGTGGGTTCGCAGGGCACGACCTCGGCCCCCGCGGATCCGCCTCCGGTCCCCGAGGGGGAGTTGGCGATCACCGTACGGCTGCGTCCTGCCGAGCCGATGCTCGATCGGGAGAACCCGCCCGGTCAGGTCCACTCCGTGAACCCCCCGCAGATCGCTGAGCTGCTGCCCGAGGACGACTCCGTCCTGGTCGACGGCGCGTACGGTGATCTCGCCGAGGAGGATCCCGCCTCGCCGCGCCCGGCGGCGCTGCCGGAACCGGACACCTCGCTCGGCCCGCACCTGTCCTACGCTTTCCAGTGGTGGGTCTTCGCGCTGTTCTTCCCGGTCGCCTGGATATATCGCACCCGTCGTACTCTCCAGGACCTCGACACGGACGACGACCCGTACCACGACCCGGACGACGAGGAGCGCCGCAGCGCTTCGCATGACACCACCGCACATCGACCGCGCCGGGCAACCCATTCCCGGCGTCGCAGCCAGGACGAGGAGGAAGAGGATGCCCTCATCGATCACCAGGGCCACTGACCGCAGCGGGGCCCCCACGTCCCGATTCCTGCCGGGGCCGCGCCCGCGCCGTATCGCCCACCGCGGGCTCGCGCTCGACGGAGCCGAGAACACGATGCGCGCCTTCGAGGCGGCCATCACCGCCGGGGCGGACATGCTGGAGACGGACACCCACGCCACCGTCGACGGGTTGGCTCTCGCCGTGCACGACGAGGACCTGTGGCGTCTCGCCGGCGATCGCCGGCGGATCGGCGAGCTGACGGCCGCAGAGGCCGGGTCGGTGCGGCTGGCCGGCGATGAGCCCTTGGCGATGCTGGAGGACGTCCTGGACACGTTCCGAGACGTCCCGGTCAACATCGATGTCAAGGCGCCCTCCGCGATCGGGCCGGCTGTCGCGGCGATCGCCCGTACCCGCAGCGCCGACCGTGTCTGCGTGGGAGGCTTCGACGGCGCCGTCGTGCGCAAGACGGTCCGGACGGTGCACGCGGCGACCGGCATCCTGCCGGTGCGCAGCGCCTCGCGCGGCGTGATGGCCGCTTTCCTGGCGGCGCGCGCGGTCGAGGCGCCCGACGCCGCGATCCGCAGGCTCCTCGCCCCCTACGGCGCCCTCCAGGTCCCCGAGAGCTACCAGGGCTACCCGGTCGTCACCGACGCGAACATCGCCGCGGCGCACCGCGCAGGCTGCGAAGTGCACGTGTGGACTGTCGACAGCCCCCTGACCATGCAGAATCTCCTGGTCAAGGGCGCAGATGGTATCATCACCAATCGCGTCGATCTGCTCTCCGAGCTGCTCGACGGCGCATGAGAAGACCTCACGCGCTGTCGCGGCCCGCACACGGCGGAGGCGTGAGAGTCCGGAACAAATCCGGTCCCCCGAGCGTTGCCATCTCATAGACCTCACCGGGCGGGATTCCGCCCGCCCTCTATCCCCTGGCAGGAAGCGAGAACCGTATGAGCAGCCGAAGCCTGCGAGGCACCCGATTGGGCTCCCTCTCCATGGAGACCGACGAAGGCGTCCTCGCCGCACCCCGTCAAGAGTCCATCTACGACTGCCCCAACGGCCACCACATCGTGCTCCCCTTCTCGGTGGAGGCCGATGTCCCGGCCGTGTGGGAGTGCCGTTGCGGCGCGTCCGCGCTGCTGCGCGACCACGAGCGACCGGAGATGAAGCCCGGCAAGCCGGTGCGCACCCACTGGGACATGCTCCTGGAGCGTCGCAGCGAGGAGGATCTCCAGGTCCTTCTCGACCAGCGTCTCGCGCTGCTGCGCGCGGGCAAGCTGCACCAGCGTCGTAACCTCTGATCCGACGCGTCCACCGACGAGAACGCCCCCGTCCCGCCGATCGGCGGAGCGGGGGCGTTCTCGTCGGTGCGGCAGGTGCCGCCGGTTCTCAATCCTGGGACAGGGTGGGAGGAGTCCTGCCCTCGTGCGAGGGCTTCTCGGCCTCCAGGATGATCTCTCCGTCGATGACTCCGCTGTTCGTACGGCGGTAGAGGACCCGACGGGCACCGGCCGATCCATCGCCCAGCCCCATCGCCTGCACGGACTTGCGCTGCACGGGGGTCAGCAGCAGGACGAGCCCGAGGAGATCGGTGAGCAGACCCGGGAAGAAGAAGAGCACGGCCGACATCAGCGTGAAGGCGGGACGCGAGAGGTGGTCCTTGATGTCTCCGCGACCGCGCATGGCATGGACCAGGGAGCGCAGCCGCACGAAGGACTGCTGTCCGGCGGTGACGACCAGGGCGACGGCGATGATCCAGCCCACGACGATGATCAGCACCGACCACCACAGACTGGTGTTGACGCCGATGAGCACGAGGATCGCGAGCTCGAGGAGGCCGAGGACGACGATCGCGAGCGGGATCAGCGTGCCCCATCGCGACGGCGACTGTTTCGGTGAGGAGGTGCCCGGGGTGGGGCGCGGGTCGGTGCCCGGTGCTGTGCTCATGCGAGATCCCTTCCTGTGGCCCTCGAAGGTCGCCAGACTAACGCAGCCGGTCGAGAAGCTGCTGGGTGCGGCGTGAGAGTCCCCAGAGCGTCACCAGCACGAGTGCTTCTCGCACGATGCGCGGGGACATCTTGCTGACCCCTTCCGTGCGCTCGTCGAAATCGATCGGTACCTCGGTGATCACGGCACCCTCGTCGCGGGCCCGCCGAGTCATGTCGACTTGGAAGCAGTACCCCTGCGAGGCGATGTCACCGGTGATCAGTCGACGCAGCAGAGCAGCACGGAAGACCCGGTAGCCCGCCGTCGCATCCTGCACCCCGAGCCCCATCAGCGCGCGCACGTAGAGGTTGGCGCCGCGGGAGAGGACCTGACGCGTCACCGGCCAGTCGTGCACACGACCTCCTGGCACCCAGCGAGAACCGATCGCGAGATCAGCGCCGCGGCGCACGGCCTCCAGCAGCGAGGGCAGCTGCTCGGGGCGATGGGAGGCGTCGGCGTCCATCTCCACCAGCTGCTCGTAGTCGCGGGCGAGTCCCCACGCGAATCCCGCCAGGTAGGCGGGGCCGAGTCCTTCTTTGCCCGCACGGTGCAGGACATGGACGTTCTGATCGCGCGCGGCGACCGCCTCTGCCCACTGCCCGGTGCCATCCGGCGAGGAATCGTCGACCACCAGGACATGCGCCGCAGGGACGGCGGTTCGCACCCGGGCAAGCGTGCCCGGGAGCGCCTCTCGTTCGTCGTAGGTGGGGATCACGACGAGGGTCGGCGGGAGCGGGGCGATGGAGGGATGCATGATCAGTCCGTCTTCCGACGGCGCGGGGTCGGGGTGAGCGCGCGCCGGCTGCTGGCCAGGGCGGCGAGGAATCCTGCCAGGCCGACGGCGGAGATGCCGAGTGGGATCCACGGTCCCGCGGCGACAGCCGGGGTGATCCCGGTGCGCAGCGGCACCTCGGCGAGGACCGAGCCCTGCTCCCAGTGGTCGACGAAGTCGAGCCGGCGACCCTCGGGAGTGAAGATCGCCGAATGGCCGACCGTCGAGACGTGCACGACGCTGCGACCCGAGACGACGGCCATGACTCTCGCCTCCGCGAGCTGCTGGATGGCCTCGTCGGAATCCCCGAACAGCGCATTGTTGGACTGCACCACGATCACCTCGGCGCCGTCCCGGACGACGTCGCCGACGAGATTGTCGTACGCGATCTCGAAGCAGATCAGCACGCCGACGGAGTCCTCGCCCTGCCCGAGTGAGTTCATGTCCATCACCCCGACGTCCTCGCCGGGGATCATGTCCCGTGAGATCAGGTCGACCTTGTCGCTGAGCGCGCCGAAGAAGCCCCGGAACGGGATGAACTCGCCGAAGGGCACCGGGTGCCGCTTCGAATAGACGTATGGGGTGGATCCGTCGGGGGTGTACAGCACCGACTGGTTCAGTCGCTGGGTCTCCCCCACCGCAATCTGGGTACCGATGAGGATCGGTGCATCAGCGTCCGTGGACGCCGCGGTCAGCTGTTGGGCCAACCAGGGATCCTGGCGCGGGTCGTAGCCGGTGGAGTCCTCGGGCCAGACGATCAGATCCAGCTGCCGGCCCTCGCTGCTGGCCTGCTCGATCGTGGACCGGGTGACGTCGAGATGGTTGTCGAACACGCCCTCCGGCATGGTGAGCGCGGCCGGGTCGATCTTCTCCATCGAGCCCTGGATGCCGGCGACGGTCATCGTCGGGCGATCGGCGGGAGCGCGGTTGACCGGCGAGGGGACGACCACCGTAGCCAGGATCGCGGCGACCGCGACCGCGAGCGGCCAGACGCCGGCGAAGCCGATGAGCCCGCGATGACGACGCCCCAGGAGCGAGAGCGCGCCGTGCAGGAGCATCTGGCCCAGCAGCGCGACGACGAAGGCGAGCCCGGCCATCCCGATCCACGGGCCGAGGTTCAGCAGCGGAGAGTCTTCCAGGGCGAAGGCGGTCGCACCCCAGGGCAGGCCACCCCAGGGGGCGTGGCTGCGCAGCGTCTCGACCCCGACCCAGAGCGCCGAGACCACGAGCGTCGAGGTGGGGCACAGGCCGCGGCGGAGCATCACGGTGCGCGCCAGCAGCCCGAACAGGACGATGTACAGCGCCTCGAAGACGCCCAGCGCGAGCCACGGCAGGGTGCCGGCGTAGGTGTTCGCCCAGGCGGTCAGGGGGATGAAGAACGCCGCGCCCCAGGCCAGCGACACCAGGATCGACACCCAGACGTTGCGCGCGAGCAGCCCGGCCAGAAGGAGCGCGAGGGAGACCGGCAGCAGCATCCACATCCCGTAGGGCGGGAAGGCGAGGAGCGCGGTGAACCCGCCGGCGAGGCCGCACAGCAGCGCGAGGGGCCAGGCGGTGGGGTCGAACTCGTCGCGACGCCGCCGGGTGGCCGCCGTCATCCGTGGCCCCGCCCGAGCCGATCGTGGACGGGCGTCCCGTCGACCACGGTGCGCAGTGCGCGCGGAGTGCCCTGGTCGAGATCGGGCAGCAACGGGGTGCGGGCCCGCGGATCGGTGGACCAGGAGTCGACGCGTTCTGCGCGGGACTGGACGGTGAGGTCCCAGGGCTCCCACACCACGAACGTCGCCTCGATCCCGGTCTGCAGGGAACCCGGATGGCGCCTCCCGGCCACGCGCTGGCCTCCGCGGGTGGCGGCGAGGAAGGCGGCGCGATCACTGATGCGCTGGTCGGCTGCGGGTCGGCGGGTCGCCCCGCGCACCCAGTCCCAGGGATCAGCGCCGGGGTCCTGACCGCCCGAGCCGAAGGCCAGCGGCGTGCCCGCGGCGAGCAGATCGAGGTAATCGGCGTCCTCGGTGACAGGTGCGAGCACCTGGACTCCCTCTCGCTCCCCGGTGGGCCCGGGCAGACGCAGCACGATGCCGCGAGCGGCAGCGGCCGCATCCTGCGCGGGGTCGGCCGCGGCGCCGTCGGCAGTGGCGGCCGCATCCACGAATCCAGGGGTGATCAGGCACCCGGTGGCGTCGACGATCTCGGCATCCCCATGGATCATGCGAGCGGTGTCCTCGGGGCCGGTCCAGGCGATCAGACCGTCCGCGACCAGCATCGCGGACGCCTCAGGGTCCTGATTGCTGTAGAGCACGATGCCGGTGTAGAGCACGGGCGAGGTGGGCTGGGCCGGCTGCTGGGCGGTGCGGTCGTTCTCGGTCACGCGTCCCAGGGTCTCGCGCCCGCCTGGGAGAACGCTCATCGGTCGATCTCCTGGGCCACGATCCCGCGGCGCACGGCGCGGACGGCAGCGCGGGCGACGGGGCCGAGAACCTCATCAGCGGTGAGCTGGTCCAGCAGGTCGATGATCTGTCGGCAGTGGCGCACGAAATCTCCGGGAGGCAGATCGCTGCCATCGAGGGCCTCGGCGAAGTGCGCTCCCCGCGCCCAGCGGTGCACGATCGCGGCGTTCGTCGGATCCGGCGGAGGTGTCGGGTCGAGCCCGTGGCGGGTCTGCGCGGACTGCAGCTCGACGGCGATACGGGTCGAGGTCGCCAGGGCGGCGTCGACCGCGGGATCCGGGATGACCTCCGGGGCGCGGTCGTCGCGTCGTGCCTCATGGACGGCGGCCGAGACGACCGCGGCCAGGCCAGCGGCATCGAGCCCCTGCCAGGCACCGTGCTCGATGCACTGGGCGATCAGCAGGTCGCGATCGCTGAACAGACGGCGCAGACGCAACCCGCTGCTGGTGGGATGCAGCTCCTCACCGGCCCGCTCGAGGTATCCCAGTTCCACCAGCAGATCGGCGAGGCGATCGAACTGCCGGGCGAGGGAGCTGGTGCGTCCCTGGATCCGGCGCTGGACGCCGTCCAGGTCCAGGCGGGCCTTGCGCCAGCGACCCACCCAGCGCAGGTGGGAGGACAGCTCCGGGCAGTCGGCGCAGGGATGCGCCTGCAGCGCGGCGCGCAGTTCCAGCAGAGCCTCATCGGTCGCGGCGGTGGATGCGGAGCGCTCGGCGCGTGCCCGGACCTCTCGGCGCGCGTCGTCATCGTGGCCGGCCAGTCGTCGCCTCAGGGCCCCGGCGGTGTCCTTGCGGACTTTGCCGCTGCCGAGAGAGTCCTGCGGCGGGAGGCGGAGTGCGTCGATGACCGCTGGCGGTGACGGGACGTCCCCGGGGCGCAGGCTGCGGCGACGGCCCTCGGTGTCCAGCAGGTCCACCTGCGGGCCCCCGAGCACGGAGCGATCCACGTCCAGGACGACGGCGTATCCGCGACGCTTCCCGCCCGGCAGGGCGATCACCTCTCCGCGCTGCAGGGAGCCGAGCACGGTGCGGGTGCGATCGCGGTCCGCGTCCGCACGGGCACGGGACAGTGACTTCTCGCGGTCGGAGATCCGTTCCTGGATGCCGGCGTATTCCAGCAGGTCGCCACGGTCGCAGGTGACGGCCTCGCGGTACGAGTCCGCGGTGTCCTCGAGCTCCCGCGCGCGCCGGGCCAGGCCCACCACGGAGCGGTCGGTCTGGAACTGGGCGAAGCTCGTCTCGAGGGTCTCGCGCGCCCGGGAGAGGTCGAAGCGGTCCAGCAGATTCACGGCCATGTTCGGGGTGGGCCGGAAGGCGGAGCGCAGCGGGTAGGTGCGACGGGACGCCAGGGAGCCCACGGCATGGGCGTCGAATCGGGGGCCGGCGAGGACGACCGCATGGCCTTCGGTGTCGATCCCCCGACGGCCCGCACGCCCTGTCAGCTGGGTGTATTCCCCGGGCGTGAGATCGGCATGGTCGACCCCGTTGAACTTGACCAGCTTCTCCAGGACCACGGAGCGGGCAGGCATGTTGATGCCGAGCGCCAGGGTCTCGGTGGCGAAGACAGCCTTGAGGAGCCCGCGGGCGAAGAGCTCCTCGACCACTGTCTTGAGCACCGGGAGGATCCCGGCGTGGTGGGCGCCGTAGCCGTTCATCACGGCGCGGCGGAAGGCGGGGATCCCCAGCACCTCCTCGTCCTCGATGCCGATGCCTTCGAGCCGTGCGTCGAGCACGGCCCGGATCTCGCGACGTTCGGCCTCGTCGGTCAGACGCAGACGGGCGCGGGCGCACTGCTGCACCGCGCCCTCGCAGCCTGCCCGGGAGAAGATGAACATGATCGCCGGCAGCAGAGCGGCGTCGTCGAGCAGGCCGATGACCTCGGGTCGACGCATCGGGCGCGGGGCACCGCCGCCTGGGGCGGCGCTGCTGCGGGAGGCGCCGCTGCGGTCCGCTCCGCCGGAGTATCCGCTGCCCGAGTACGCGCCGCGGCCACCGCCCTTGCGCTTGTGGGGCGGCTTGTGCTGGCCGGAACCGCGAGGCCGGTGCCGGCCGCTGTTCCCCTTGCGGCCGCCGGGAGTGCGGCCCCTGCCCCCTCCGGAGCGCTCGTCCACCGGGAGCGAGAACGAGGTGACGCGTTCGATCTCGGGGTTGACCTGACGATCCCCCCGGACGCCGGGGCCATGGGAGACGACGGCTTCGCCATCCGCGTCGACGAAGAGATCCATGAGCTCATCGCCGATGATCACGTGCTGCCAGAGCGGGACCGGGCGGGTCTCGGAGACGACGATCTCCGTGGAGCCGCGCACCTCCTGCAGCCAGGCCCCGAACTCCTCGGCGTTGGAGACGGTCGCGGAGAGGGCCACCAGCTGCACCGAGGCATGGAGGTGGATGATGACCTCCTCCCAGACCGGGCCGCGCAGCCGATCGGCGAGGTAGTGCACTTCGTCCATGACCACGAAGCCCAGACCGTCGAGCCGGGAGGAATCTGCATACAGCATGTTGCGCAGGACCTCGGTGGTCATCACCACGACGTCGGCGTCGGGGTGGATCGAGGTGTCCCCGGTGAGCAGGCCCACCCGATCGCCTCCGAGCCAGTCCACCAGCTCGCCGTACTTCTGGTTCGACAGCGCCTTGATGGGTGCGGTGTAGAAGACCTTGCGGCCCTGGGAGAGAGCCAGGTGGACGGCGAACTCGCCGACGACGGTCTTGCCCGCGCCGGTCGGGGCGGCGACCAGGACGGAGCTGCCGCTCTCGAGCACGCGACACCCGGTGAGCTGGAAGTGGTCCAGGGCGAAGTCGTAGCGGGTGGCGAAGACGCTGAGCTCGGATCCGGCGAGCTGCTGCTCGGCCGCCCAGCTGGCGTACTTCTCGGCGGGTGAGCTCACGGGGCTCCTTCGGACGCGCTGTCGGCGTCGTCGCTCGGGGCGGAGAGGTCGGCGAGCAATCGCACTGCTCCGGGCAGTATGCGGGCGGTCAGGGGAAGCAGGGAACGGGCCTCGCCGTCGGCGTAGGAACGCACGGCCCGCCCGTGGCGCAGACCGACCGTCACCTCGCGGACGGGCCGGATGGTGAATCCGTCCACGGTGGTGTGGGTGCCGCGGAAGACCCGCGGGAAGAAGCGCAAGAGCTCTGCCCGGCCGACCTTCTCGAGCGTGATCAGCTCGAGGGATCCGTCGTCCAGACGGGCCTGGGGGGCGATATTCATCCCGCCGCCGAAGAATCCTGAGTTGCTGAGCGTCACCAGGGTCGCGTCGAGGTCCTGGCGCTGCCCGCCGTCCACCTCGATCCAGTACGGCAACGGGTGGAAGGCGGGCAGCTCTCGCAGCACGGCGGTGGTGTACCGGAAGGTGGGCCCGCGACGGGAGGTATTGGCCCGCGCGTTGACCAGTGCGTCGAAGCCGAGATTGACATTGCCGAGCGCGATCGAGCGGTGCGGCGGCGCGTTCCCCCCGGCGGCGGCAGTGATCTCGATCGCGTCGATCGCGACCACCGGGCGGGACAGGGCATGCAGCAGGGCTCGGGTGGATTCCTCAGGATCGTTCAGGGGCAGACCGAGGGCCCGCGCGAAGTCGTTGCCGCTCCCGGCAGGCACGATGCCCAGGCGCACAGGGGTACCTGCCACGATCTCCGCTCCGAGCGAGACGGTGCCGTCCCCGCCGACCACGACGAGCGCGGTCAGGGTGTCGCGGACCTCTTCGGCCCGGGCCCGCGCGACTCGCGCCGACGGGCCGGAGATGTCGACCACGGAGATGCCGGCCAGACGCAGGAGATGGCCGACCTGCCGTCCCACCCGGTGCGCGGTGCCGAGGGCTGCTGTCGGGTTCGAGAGCAGCCCCACCCGCAGCCTGCTCACCTGCCGTCGTCCTCATCGAGGCTGGAGGGGCCATCGACCGACTCGACCTCATCGTCGATCCGGCTGGCCTCGTCGTCGTCGAGATCGGCGTCCTCACCATCCACGCCCAGGCGACGATCGTGGATGAGGGCGACGACGATGGCGGAGAAGAAGAGGCTCGCCATCGCGCCGGACATGGCCAGCAGCGTGATCGGCTCGGGGGTCGGCACCATGATCGCGGTGAAGAGCACGCTGATGAAGATGATCCAGCGCCAGCCCTTGAGCATCGTCTTGCCGCGGACGAGGCCGAGGAAGTTCAGCAGCACCATGACGACCGGGATCACGAAGGCGATGCCGAAGGCGAGCATGGTTTTGACCAGGAGGTTCAGGTACTCGTCGTACCCGATCAGCTGATCGACCTGGTCGGTCTGGGGCGTGAAGCTCAGCAGCACCGGGACCAGCTGGTTCACGGCCCAGTAGCCGGAAGCGCAGCCGATGAAGAACAGCGGGATCGCGGCACCGAAGAAGCCGATCGCGTACTTGCGCTCCCCCTTGTGCAGGCCCGGCATGACGAACAGCCAGATCTGCAGCATGATCACCGGCGAGGACAGGATCAGCCCGACGTACGCGGACATCTGCAGCCGAACGTTGAGTCCGGTTCCCACGCCCCGGAAGTTGAGGGATGCAGGCAGGCCCTGGTTTGCCGCGAGGGTGAACGGACGCTTGAGCGCCTCGAAGACCTGCTCGTAGGCGAGCCAGCCGACGATCGAGAGGAGCAACACCGCGACAGCGCTGATGATCAGACGATTGCGCAGCTCGACGAGGTGCGCCCCGAGGGCCATGCGACCTTCGGGGTCCTTGGACGAGCGGCCCCTCTTGGCCTGCTCGCGTCCCTGCGTATCACTCGCCACGGGTCAGCTTCCTCCCAGCGTTCTGGGTCCGGGCGATCTCTCGCCCGGACTCCACGACGTCATCCAGCGACGAGATGCTCAGTCGCGACGGTAGGAGTCGCCGTCCTCGCGCGGACGGACGGGCTCGCGATCGACGTCGTCGCGGGGATCGTACTCGCGATCATCACGGGCGGGACGGTCATCGCGGGCGCGGCTGTCGTCGCCGCGTTCATCGCGGGAGGACCGGGCACGAGGCTCGTCGACCTCGTCGTCCTCATCCTTCTTCTCGTCGCCGCGCATCTCCTCGACCTCGGACTTGAAGATGCGCATGGACTTCCCCATGTTGCGAGCGAGACCGGGGAGCTTGTTCGCGCCGAACAGCAGCACGACGATCAGCACGACGATGACGATCGCCCAGGGGTTGCGGAACAGATTCATGGAAGACCCTTTCAACAGCGCCGCGATCTTGCACGGGCGCGCACATCATCCCACAACGGACGGGGCGCTTGACGGACCGCTCGGCAAGCGGCTGGACCCACCGTGCGGCGGGCAGATCAAGAATACCGGCTACGCCTGAGTGTGACGTACGCCTGCGACCTGTGCCACGGTCACGATCGTGTCTCTCAGCTCACGCGGGGAGACCACCTCGACCGCTCCGGAAGATTCCAGCACGGCGTCCACGAGGGCGGCGCGGACCGGGCGGTCCAGGCGTGCGAAGGTCACGCCGTCCTGGCCATCGCGCAGTTCTGCGGCGGCGAAGGATTCGGCGACCCAGCGGCCCGGCGGGTCCAGGCGCAGCCAGACGTCGCCGGCCTCGCGGCCCTCGAGGCGGGGGCCGTCGCCGGCCTCCGCACGCTCCTGCTCGGTCCCGGTCGGCAGCAGTTCCACGATCCGATCCAGTCGGAAACGCCGTTCTGCCTCTGCGAGCTCGCAGTGCGCGAGCAGGTAGGACCGTGCCCCGTCGGTCTCGATCCGCACCGGGCGGATCCGACGCACGCTCGTGCCCGCACGGTCTGTGGAGGAGTAGCGGATCGTCAGGTGAGCGTTCTCGTCGTCGGCCTCGGTCTGCAGGGCGCGGTGGACCGCGGAGAGCACGGTCTCGGCGCGGTCGGCGGTGCGGGAGGCCATCTCGTCCACGGCGGCAGCCTCGGCGAGCTCGGTGCGGGTGGGCGGCTGCGCGGCGGAGGCATCGGTGCTCGTCGCGCCGGCCAAGAGCTTCCTCCGGGCGCTCGCGACGATGGACTCCGCCTCCCCCGCGGAGGGCTCGAGTGCTGCGAGACCGGCCAGCAGGGCGGTGATCTCCACGGCGCTCAGACGCAGGGCTCGACGCAGGGGCTCCGCGTTGCGCACGCGCACGGTGCCGTGTTCCCATTCCGCCTCGATCAGGTCCTCCCAGCCGGTCCCCATGTCGCCGCAGACGAACAGCACCTGCAGGTCGGTGATGAGCTGCTTCTCCGAGACCCCGAGTGCAGCGGACAGCTCGGCGAGATCGACCTCGCCGCGACTCATCACGTAGGACGCCTCGGAGATCAGCCGGGAGAGTGTGTCGTTGCCGGTGGGCGTGGTGCGGATCCGCGGCTCCGGCCGCACGGTCGCGGCCGCCACGGCGCCGGTGTCGGCGGCGCCGCTGTGTGCTGCGGCGATGGCGGTGAGGACCTCGGCGAGTTCGGTGCGCCACGGGGAGGGCTCGAGCAGCTCGAGCCAGCGGATGTTCGCAAGGGCCAGGCGGCGTGCGGCGGGGCGCGGCAGCACCGGCAGGGTGAAGCGCTCCGCGTCCATGGCCGCCCCGGAGCGGTCGCGCAGAGCCAGGGCCTTGAACGGTGCGGCCCGGACGACGGCCCGGTCGCGGTCATCACTGTCGTGCATGGCCGCGAGCACGGTCGCGAGGTCGGTCTGCTCGGGGCGGGACGCCGTCGCGGGCGGACCCTCCGTGGGGAACGACTCGATCCGGGAGGCGCGGAAGAGCCGCGGGGCTGCGCGGTCGCGGTCCCAGCCGTGCACGTACCAGTGACCGTCGTGGACGCCCACCACCCAGGGCTCCACGAAGCGCTCTGCAGCGGCGCCGTGGGTGCCCCGGTAGGTGAAGCGCACCGATCGCGCCGAGGTGACAGCCTCGAGCAGTGGGGACAGCACGGGCAGGGACTCGACGGCGCCGCGCGGGGTGCGCCGCAGCAGGTCCGGATCCGCGTCATGGCCGAGGCTGAGCAGCTTGGAGCGCACCCGACGGGCCGCTCCCCCGGCCGCGGCATCGTCCCAGGCGCGGCTCGCGGCCAGCAGCACCGTGTACTCCGCCGTGGTGAGGTCGAGGACGGCACCGGCCTCCGCAGCATCGATCCGGTAATAGACGGTGTTCTCGTCCAGCACGTCGCGATCGGTGACCAACGGCAGTCCGAGCTCGAGGATCGCGGCCTTGTCGCGCTCGAACATGCGCTCGGCGGCCTGCTCGGAGGTCGCGTGCGCGTAGTCGGGGATCACGGCGAAGAGCTTCGCGCGGTCTATGCGACGGCGCGATCCGATCGTCATGATGACGTTGAGCATTCTTTCCACACTCTTGGTTGCCACCTGGCCAGGGTAGCCGCCTCATCGACTCCGCAGCCCTAGGCTGGACCCATGCTGCAATGGGAACGGGGAACTGTCACCGGGGAGAAGTCGTCCTGGCGGGGCGTGGAACGGCTTCTGGTCGAGCTGGACGACACCTCCGAGACGATCACGGCGATCGCGTATCCCGAGCTCACGGGGACTCCATCGCGCGGAGAGCGGGTACTGCTGAACACCAACGCCCTGCGCCGCGAGCTGGGCACCGGTGGCGATGGCCTGGTGGTCGCTCGCCTCGACGAGCTGCCGGCGGCCCAGAAAGTCACCGGCCACATGGTCAAGGCCCGCTACACCCCGATGCAGACCATGGTCGATGCGATCGATGATCCCGACGGTGAGCACTACGACACGATCCGTGACGCGCGCGACGTGGCCGGAATGCCTGTCGTGGTCGCGGATCTCCACTCCTCCCTGCCGGCGCTCATCGCGGGCATCCGTGCCCAGCGCCACGGCGCACGGATCGCCTATGTGCACACCGATGGCGCCGCTCTTCCCGCCGCGTACTCCCGCAGCGTTGCTCGCCTGCGAGAGGCGGGCCTGCTGGCCGCGGTGATCAGCGCCGGGCAGTCGTTCGGCGGTGACCTCGAGGCGGTGACGGTGCATTCGGCCCTGCTGGGTGCGAAGCACGTCGTCCGCGCCGATGTCGCGATCGTCATCCAGGGGCCGGGGAATCTCGGCACCGGCACCGGCTGGGGCTTCTCCGGCCTCCAGGCCGCCGAATCCCTGCATGCGGCGGCGGTGCTCGGCGGGGCTCCCGTGGCGACCCTGCGCGTCTCGAGCGCGGATCCGCGGACCCGCCATCGAGGACTGTCCCATCACTCGTCGACGACCTACGGCCAGGCGACACTGACGCCTGTGCACCTGCCGGTCCTCGCGCGCGCCGACCGCCGTTACAACTCTTTACATGCGTTGGTGCGAGAACAGGTGGAATCCACGATCATCGCACCGGGTCGGGCGCGTGGCACGGAGCACGTCCTGACAGAGATCGATGGGAAGGGACTGCGAGATGCGCTGGAGGATGTGCCGGTCCGACTCTCGACCATGGGGCGCAGCCTGGCGGAGGATCCGGAAGCCTTCCAGTACGCGGCGTTCGCCGGTCGCTGCGCGGCGAAACTGATCCCCAAGGGCTGATCGCGAGGTCAGAACGCCGGGAGATCCGTGCCCGGCGCCTCTCCGCGTTCCTGCACGAGTGCTCGCAGCCGGTGGGCGGCGGCGATGGCCCGCTTTCCGTCGTAGCGCTGGAGAGCATTGACCGCGAGGGTCGAACCGTCGGCCAGATCCAGATGGGCCCAGGGGTCCCCCATCGGGAAGCTGACGTCCACGATCTCCGCCCACTCCAGGGTGCGGGCACGGAACACATTGCGCACCTCGAGGACCCGCGAGCGCGCGACGAGGCGCACGGAGGCCTCGAGGTGGCAGAAGAGGAAGATCAGCACTCCGACCGCGACCAGGCCGAGACGGCCCCCGAGCTGGAAGCTCGGCATCACGAGGGCGCCGCCGATCATCCCACCGAGCACGATCACTCCGGTGATGTACGCGAAGACACGCACCATCCGCGGCCGCAGCACGATCGTGGGGCGCTCCTGCCCGGCTGGCTTCTCCGACACGGACCAGGACATGGGATCACTCAGATGCGGCAGGCCTGGATGGCAGTGACCAGGATGGCCCGGGCGCCGGCGTCGTACAGGTCATCCATCATGCGGTGGGCGGCGCGTCGGTCGACCATGGCCCGGACCGCGGACCATTCCCGGCCATGCAGGGGCGAGACCGTCGGCGCCTGCAGACCGGGCGTGATCTCCACGGCCTTCTCGAGCAGCGCGGTGGGCACGTCGTAGTCGAGCATCACGTACTCCCGGGCCACGAGCACGCCGCGGATACGACGCTCGAGAACCTCGAGGATGTGCGCCGCGGCGTCGTCGAGCACCATGCCGGGGCGGGAGAAGAGGACGGCCTGGCTGGTCATGATCGGATCGCCGAAGGGCTCCAGGCCCGCCTGACGCAGCGTGGTGCCGGTCTCGACGACATCGGCGATCACATCGGCCACTCCCAGGCGGATCGACGACTCGACCGCCCCATCGAGGTGGACCACCGAGGCGCTCACGCCGCGCTCGGAGAGGTAGTCCTCGACCAGGTTCTCGTAGCTGGTGGCGATGCGGGTGCCCTCGAGGCTCGCCACGTCCTGGTGGCTGCCGGTCGGGGCGGCGAAGCGGAAGGTCGATCGTGCGAAGCCGAGAGGCAGGATCTCCTGCGCCGGGGTGCGCGAATCGATCAGCATGTCCTCACCGGTGATGCCGACGTCCACCGTGCCGGAGCCGACGTACACCGCGATGTCCCGGGGGCGCAGGTGGAACAGCTCGACACCGTTCTCCTCGTCGACCACGACGAGCTCCTTGGCCATGCCGCGGCGCCGATATCCGGCCTCCTGCAGCAGGTCGGCGGCGGGCTCGGACAGAGCGCCCTTGTTGGGGACTGCGATACGCAGCACGGTTCCTCCTCGGCCGCCGCGGCGGCCCATGGCACGGGAGTCGATGAACAGGGAAAGCAGGGGCCGGCGGCTCAGAGCTGCCGGTAGACGTCCTCGAGGCTGATGCCCTTGGCGACCATCATCACCTGCAGGTGATAGAGGAGTTGGCTGATCTCCATGGCGGCGTCCTCCTGCGACTCGTACTCGCAGGCCATCCACACCTCCGCCGCCTCTTCCACGATCTTCTTGCCGATCTGGTGGACGCCGGCATCGAGTTCGCGGACGGTGCCCGACCCCTCGGGACGGGTACGGGCCTTCTCGGTCAGCTCGACGAACAATGCTTCGAAATCCTTCACGCCACCAGGGTACGCGCCCCGGTGAGCGGTCCGCGCGCCGGACCACCCACCGGGAGCCGGATCACTCCCGGCGCACTGTCGGATCCAGGTGCGCGGTCTCCACGGAGACTCGTTCGTCGTGATCGTGCCGACTGCGCACCCGCCACCAGACGAAGAACCCGATCAGGGTGAAGGCGCCGTAGAACACATACATGAAGGCGCTGGCGTAGTACCCGGCGCTGATCAGCAGCGGCACGCCGACGATGTCGACCGCCACCCAGATCAGCCAGAACTCGACCCAGCCCTTGGCCATGCCGAAGGTCGCCAGCAGGCTGCCGACGAAGATCCAGGCGTCGGCCCAGACCGGCTCGTAGGAGCCCAGGGCGCGGAACAGCGGGGTCAGCGCCGCGGTGCCGCCCACGAGGAGGACGACGAGCAGGGCGCGTGTGCCCCAGGACGCCCAGCGGGGTTCGACAGCGGTGCCGCCCTCGTGCTGGGCCTGACGCCAGCGCACCCATCCGTAGATGCTGGTGGCGATGAACATGATCTGACGCCCGGCCTGGCCGAGGAGGTCCACGGCCTGGGGATTGCCGAAGACCGAACCCAGGAATACCGTCAGCAGCAGCAGGTTGCCGACGATGCCGATGGGCCAGGCCCAGATCTTGCGGCGCATGCCGCCCAGCGCGCTGAGCAGTCCGAAGACGTTGCCCAGCACCTCGCGCAGAAGGAGGAACTGGCCGCCGGCGAAGGTGATTCGCGCGTCGAAGAGCCACTGCAGGATGTCCATGTCGGTCCTTTCTCCGTCGGATGCAGTGGCTCCGGGGGAAAAGGGGTTCCGGCAGGACGTCGGGACGCGTGGTGGCGTCCTGACGACATGCAGGACGTGCGCCTCTCATCCAGGCTGTACTGTCGGTGCCGGAATTTCACCGGCTCCACCGCCGTAGCGGGTCGCGGACTGTCACCGCCGGCTCGGACTTTCACCGACCCCGGAGCACGTCACTGGTCGTGACAGGTCAAGAGTAGACCCGAACCGCTGTGACCTGGCACTCCATGATGCCCTGTGATCGCCCAGCGGCTGTCGGAACATGCCGTGCGCGCTGGTCAGTGAGCGCTGTGGGCGCGGGCCAGTTCGCGCAGGGCAGAGATCTCCTGTGCTGCGTCCTGGGCCTGGTAGATCGCGGAGCCCGCCACGAATACATTCGCACCGGCCTCGGCGCAGCGTTCGATCGTCTCGCGGCTCACCCCGCCGTCGACCTGGATCGAGACCTCGAGGTTCGATGCGCTGATCGCCGCGCGGGCGCGACGGATCTTGGGGAGCATGGAGTCCAGGAAGCTCTGCCCGCCGAAGCCCGGCTCGACGGTCATCAGCAGCAGCATGTCGAACTCGCCGATCACATCGAGCAACGGCTCGACGGGTGTGGCGGGGCGCAGTGCGACGCCGACCTCGGTGTTCTTGCGGCGCAGATCCCGCGCGAGCTTGATGGGAGCCCGTGCGGCCTCGAGGTGGAAGGTCACCGAGGAGGCGCCCGCCTCGGCGAACACCGGCGCCTGGCGATCGGCGTCGTCGATCATCAGATGCGCGTCCACCGGGATCGTGCTGCGCTCGACGATCTGCTCCACCATGGCCGGGCCGAAGGTCAGGTTCGGCACGAAGTGGTTGTCCATGACGTCGACGTGGACGCTGTCCGCGCTGGAGATCTTGTCGAGCTCCGTGCCGATGCTCATGAAATCGGCGTTGAGGATGCTGGGATGGATGTACTGGCCATCGGTCGAGTACGCGGCGTTCATCAGTGCTGGGGTCCTTCCACGGTGGGGGCCGCCTGCTTGCGCAGCAGGCAGATGTACATGGCATCGGTGCCGTGGACGTGCGGCCACAGCTGCACCGCGGGTCCGTCACCGAGCTCGACGTCGGCCTGCTTCGCGGGCAGGATCCCGGCGCGCACGGCATCGCGGGCATCGAGCTGCTCGATGTCGTCGCGGCGCCTGAGTACGTCGTCGACGACCAGGCGGGTCTCGGCCAGGTGCGGGGAGCAGGTCACGTAGGCGACCACTCCCCCGGGCGCGGCGGCGTCCAGCGCCGAGCGCAGCAGATCCCGCTGCAGGCTGGAGAGCTGACCGATGTCGCCGGGGGTGCGGCGCCAGCGGGCCTCGGGCCGGCGGCGCAGAGCGCCCAGGCCCGAGCAGGGCACATCGGCCAGGACGCGGGAGAACCGACCGGGCAGCTCGTCACCGATCGCGGTGCCGTCGGCGGTGCGGGTGGTGATCTCGCAGCCGGCGTCCAGCAGGGTGGCGATCGCGCGTTCGACCAGCTCGGTGCGGTGGGGCTGCAGCTCGATGGCGAGCAGATCCGCGTCGTGGCCGACGCTCAGGCCGCCCAGCAGGGCGGTCTTGCCACCGGGGCCGGCGCACAGATCGAGCCAGTGCGCGTCCTCGCCCCGGACCAGGTCGTCGGCACCGAGGGCGAGGGCGAGGGCCGCGAGCTGGCTGCCTTCGTCCTGCACCGCGACGCGTCCCTCCTTGACGGGGTCCATGGCGCCGGGATCGCCGGAGGGCCAGGAGGCGGCGAACATGCTGAGGTGCCCCTCGCTCGCCCCGTGATCGATGAGCTCGTCGAGATCGGTGAGGCCGGGCCGCATGACCAGCGAGACCGCCGGGGCGGCATTCTGGGCGGCCAGCAGCTCCTCGATCTCCTCGCGGTCGCGGCCGTGGCCACCGAGGGCGTCGATCAGGGCGCGCACCACCCACCGCGGGTGCGAATGCACGACGGCGAGGTGCCCGGTGAAGTCCTTCTCGCGGTCGGGAGCGACCTCGGCGATCCATTCGTCCAGAGGCTTGCCACCGACCCGTCGCAGGACGGCGTTGGCGAAGCTCGCGGCGCCCGCGCCCACCTCGGAGCGGGCCAGGGCCACGGTCTCGGAGGTCGCGGCGTGCGGGGCGACGGTCATGTCCAGCAGCTGATAGGCGCCCAGGCGCAGCACGTCCACGAGGGCGGGGTCGACCTCCTCGAGCGGTCGGTCCACGCACGCGGCGAGGATCGCGTCCAGACGGCCCAGAGCACGCAGCGAGCCGTAGAACAGCTCGGTGGTGAAGGCGGCGTCCCGACCGGAGACCCGGTACGAACGCAGCAGCCGCGGCAGCACCAGGTTCGCGTAGGAATCATCCTCCCGCACCAGGCGCAGACCCTCGTAGGCCACCTGACGGGACGGGGTGGAGCTGCGACCGCGCTCGGACGGGCGCGAGGAGGAATAGCCGCGGCGGGGGCCGCCCTCGCCGCGGGCGCCGGAGCGCTCGCGACCCTTGGCATCGCGCCCTGCACTGCTGCCGCGTCGGTTCTCGGTCATGCCCGCACTCCGTCCTTCTCGTTCATCTGATCCTGATCGTCCTGCGTGAAGGCGGCGTCGGCGGCCAGGGCCGCACCGCGGGCCCAGTCCGCCGCCCGCATCGGCCGCTTCCCGGCCGGGGCGAGGGTCGACAGGGCTATGACGTCGGTGCCGGTGCCCACGAGCACCTGACGCTTGGTGGCCTCGATCCGCCCGGGCGGCAGCCGTGGGTGCTCGGGCGCCTCGTCGAGACCGAGGATCTTGGCGCGGGCACCGTCGAAGAACGTCCACGCGCCCGGCTGCGGGCTCATGCCGCGGATATGGGCACTGACCTCCTCGGCGGGAAGAGTCCACTCGATGCGGGCCTCGGCGGTGCTGAGCTTGGCGGCATGGGTGGCGAGGGAGCCGTCCTGCGGGGTGAGGGTCGCTGTTCCGTCCTCGAGGGCGTCCAGCGCCTGCAGGAGCACCGACGCGCCGCTGACGGCCATCCGGTCCAGGAGCTCGCCGGAGGTCTCCAGCTCACCGATCGTGGTCCGGGCCGTGGTGATGACGTCGCCGGTATCCAGGCCCTTCTCGAGGCGGAACACGCTCATGCCGGTCTCACGCTGCCCGGCGAGCACGGCACGCTGGGCCGGGGCCGCACCGCGCCAGGCAGGCAGCAGCGAGAAGTGCAGGTTCACCCAGCCATGGGTGGGGATGTCCAACGCCGCCTGCGGAACCAGGTTGCCGTAAGCGACGACGGGGGCGGCGTCGGGCGCGAGCTCCCGGATCTGCTGCTGGACGGCGGCGTCACGCAGGGTCGCAGGAGTCAGCACCGGCACCCCGGCCTCGAGGGCGAGGGCCTTGACCGGGCTGGGGCGGAGCTTGCGGCCGCGACCGGAGGGCGCATCGGCCCGAGTCAGCACCCCGACGACCTCGTGACGCGAGTCGAGCAGGGTGCGCAGGGACGGGAGGGCGGCCTCGGGGGTACCGGCGAAGAGCAGACGCATGATGCCCGAGTCTACGGGGTGACCAGGTTGCCTACAGTGGACCCATGCCGTCGTCCCACCCTGCCGCCTGATGGCGGGCGAGCAGTCTCCCGGCCATGTGACCGGGAGCCCGGCGTATCGACGGATGCTGGCCGCACTGGTGTGCGCGGGCGTGGCGACCTTCGCCCAGCTGTACTCGCCGCAGGGGATGCTGCAACTGATCGCCGCGGATCTCCGGATCGGCGCGGAACAGGCCGCGCTGGCCGTCTCTGCCGCCACGGCCGGTCTCGCGCTCGCCGTGGTCCCCTGGTCCTTCGTCGGTGACCGCATCGGCCGGCTGCGGGCCATGGTCATCGCGGTGGCCGCCGCGACTGCGCTGGCCCTGGTGGCCGCCTGGGCGCCGACATTCGAGCTCATGCTGGGCCTGCGCTTCCTCGAGGGAGCGGCCCTCGGCGGCATCCCCGCACTGGCGATGGCCTATCTGTCCGAGGAGGTCCACGAGCAGGCCCGGGCGATCGCGGCCGGCTGGTTCGTGGCCGGCACCACGGTGGGTGGGCTGCTTGGTCGTCTCGTCGCCACCCCGATCGCGGACGTTCTCTCCTGGCGGGTGGGGATGACCGCGGTGACGATCCTCTCAGCGATAGCCGCCGTCGCCTTCGTGCTGCTGGCGCCCCCGGAGCGACGGTTCGTCCTCCCGGACCTGCGCGGCGGCGGACACGGCACCCGCACCGCACGACTGCTGGTGACCCTGAGGGATCCGGGCCAACTGGTGCTGTTCGCCTGCGCCTTCCTGCTCATGGGTGGATTCGTCGCCATCTACAACTACCTCTCGTTCCACCTCAGCACGATGCCGTACCTGCTCCCCGCCGGTCTGATCGGACTGGTGTTCCTCGCCTACCTCGGCGGCACTGTCTCCTCCCCGCTCGCCGGTCGCTTCGCCGCGCGGCACGGTCGGCTGCCCGTCCTGCTCACCTCGATGGGGGTGATGCTGCTGGGGCTGCTCCTCACCCTCGCCGGGCCGCTCGCGCTGGTGCTGCTGGGCCTGCTGGTGATGACGGCAGGCTTCTTCGGTGCGCACTCGATCGCGAGCGGCTGGGCAGGAGCCCGGGCCGACGGCGCCCGCTCGCAGGCGACCGGGCTGTACAACTTCGCGTACTACGCGGGCTCGAGCGCGCTGGGATGGGCGACGGGTCATGTCTACGAGGCCCGCGGATGGCCCGCGACGGTCGCCGTCGTCGGGGCCGGTGTCGTGCTTGCGGCGCTGCTGTGCCTCAGCGTGCTGCGAGGGCGCCAGGACGACCGCGCCGGTCAGTAGACGAGGTCGAAGACCCACACCGCGAGTGTCATGGTGGTCACGGTGATCAGCACGATCCCGATGAGGTTCAGCCACACCCCCGCCTTCGCCATCTGCGGGATCTGCACGTACCCGGAGCCGTAGGCGATCGCGTTCGGCGGGGTTGCCACGGGAAGCATGAAGGCACAGGTCGCGGCGATGGCGACGGGGACGGCCAACAGCATGGGCGCGATCCCGATCCCGGTCGCGACCGCAGTCGCGACCGGGAGGAATGTCGCCGCGGTCGCGGTGTTCGAGGTGAGCTCGGTGAGGAAGAGGACACCAGCCGCGGTGATCAGCACGATCAGAACGACGGGCAGACCGCCGACCTGCTCGGTGACCTGCCCGATCCACTCAGTCAGCCCCGAGGAGCTGAACTGGGCGCTCAGGGCGAGGCCGCCCCCGAACAGCAGCAGCACGCCCCACGGGAGCTTGACCGCGGCGTCCCAGTCCAGCAGCCGCACGCCGCGGGCGGCGCCGGCCGGCAGCAGGAACAGCAGCAGCGCGATGACCATCGCGATGCCGGCGTCGCTGATCGGGGGTTCCTCCCCGAGCACCAGGTCCCACACCAGCGGGACGAACACCCAACTGAGCGCGGCGAGGACGAAGATCGTGAGCACCCGGACCTCTCCGGAGGAGATCCTGCCCAGGGCCCTGCGCTCGGAGCGGATCAGTTCGGCGCCGCCGGGGATCTCCGTGATCTCGGGCTTGAAGCACACCTTGGTCAGCAGCAGCCACGCGATGAGCATGAAGACGATCGCGAGCGGAGCACCGACGATCATCCAGCGCCCGAACCCGATGGTGATTCCGAAGTCCTGGCTCATGTGCGCGGCCAGCAGCGCGTTGGGCGGGGTGCCGATGATGGTGGCGAGCGAGCCGATCGAGGCTGAGTAGGCGATGCCGAGCATCAGGGCGATGCCGAAGTTGGACCGCACGGCCTTGGAGACGGCGGAGCCGGAGGTCGGGTCCGGGTCGACGCCTGTGCCGGGCTCCTCCCCCTTCGCGGCGGCGTCCTCGAGGCGCAGCTTGTTGACCAGCAGGAGCACGGACACGCCGATGGGGAGCATCATCACGGCTGTCGCGGTGTTGGAGACCCACATCGAGACGAAGCCCGTGGCGATCATGAAGCCGAGGATGAGCATCGACGGGCTGGTGCCGATCGCCCCGACGATGGCCAGGGCGATGCGCTTGTGCAGGTTCCATCGCTGCATCGCCAGGGCCAGCATGAACCCGCCCATGAACAGGAAGACGATGTTGTTGCCGTAGGAACCGCCGACGTCGTCGAAACCCACATCGGTGCCCAGCACCGGGAACACGATCACGGGCACCAGGGCTGTCGCCGGGATGGGCAGCGCCTCGGTCATCCACCACACGGCCATGAGCACTGCGGTGGCGGCGGTCAGCTTCGCCGCGTGGGGGACATCGCCGGGCATGATCGCGTAGACCACCAGGGCCGCCACGAGCCCGAGGGCCAGGCCCAGGCGGCGCACGAGCAGCGTCCTGCCGGTCTCGGCGGGCGCCCGTTCCCCGTCGGAGAGATCCTGGCGTTCCTCGGTCGGAGTGCTCGACGTCGTCGAGGCGTCGGGTGTCATCTCGTCCCCTTCATCGCATCATCGCGGTGGTGGTCGTGTGCGCGATCACACTACGGGATGGGCCGGGTTCCGCGGACCGTCCGATCCTCAGAACACGTCGGGCGGATCCAGGCGCACCCGCAGCGACCCGCGAGCTTTGCGGGCCGAGCGGGTGGCGACGCCGGCGCGGAGCGCGTCGGCCAGCTCCCGGGAGCGGCGCGGATCGAGACGGACCACCGCCCGGGCACGGCCGCCCGCCTCGGGGCCCTCGAGGTCGACGGGTCCGAACACGTCGGTGCCGACGGGCAGGTCGGTGCTCTCCAGGAAGGCCGCGCAGGCCTCCTTGTCCCCCACGATCTCCGCGACCCGACTGAAGGGAGGCAGATCCAGCTCGCGGCGGTCCGCCAGGACACGGTCGAGGAAGGCGTGCGAGCGGTGGGCGACCAGATCGCGGATGGCGGGCAGGGTCGCGGTGCCGACCACGAGCACCTCCCCGCCGTCGTCGGCGGTGCGCACCAGGGCGATGGCGTTGCGCCAGCGACGGATGGCCTCCACATCGGCGTCGAAGGCGGCGCGGCCGAGCATCGCATCGGCGTCCAGCAGCAGGCCGGCTGCGAAGCGGTCCGGGGGCCAGGGCTCGGCCCCGGGTGTGGCGACGACGATCGCATCGGCCGGGACGTCGCCGTCCTCCAGGACGCCGTGCGCTCCCCCGGCGACCCGCAACGGACTGCCGGGGAAGGCTCGGTGGAGCTCCTCGGCCGTGCGGGTGGATCCGATGACCACGGCGCGCACCTGGGTGCGGTCGCACTCCGGGCAGCGGTAGCCGTCCTCACGTCGACCGCAGACCCGGCAGTGCAGATGACCGCTGCGGCCGGTGATCGACAGGGGAGCCGCGCAGTGCGGGCAGTGGGCGCGGGTCCCGCAGAAGGTGCAGGAGATCGCGGGCACATAACCGGAGCGCGGCACCTGCACCAGCACGGGGCCTCGCTCGAGGCCGCGACGGATCACCCGCATGGCCTCCTGCGGGAGTCGGGATCGGCCGGAGGGCCCCTCACGATCGCGGAGGTACTGGTCCATGGCGACGATGCGCGGTCGTGCCGCCGTCACGGGGGTGGGGCTCGGCTCCAGGCGGGCGAGGTAACCGGCGTCGGCGAGTGCCCGCAGGGGGACGGACTCGCTGGCGGACAGGAACAGCAGTGCGCAGCGCTCCTCGCGGGACCGGCATTGGAGCACCGTGCGCACGTGCGGGTACGGCGCGCGGGGCTCTCCGAGGAGATCGTCGGCCTCGTCCCAGCAGATCACGAGCGCCAGGTCCTGCACCGGGGCGAACGCAGCGGAGCGATTGCCCAGGACGACCCGGGTGGCGCCGCGCAGGATGCGCCGGAAGGTGCGGTAGCGCTTCTCGGGGCCTTCGGTGCCGGCAAGGATCTCGTGGTCGATGCCCTGCTGCGTCAGGACCTGGCTGAGGCGGGCGACGTCGCGCTGATCGGGGGCGATGACCAGCGCGCCCTGCTCGTCGTCGAGATCGGCGATCGCGTCGGCCACGACTGCCGTCCAGGGGTCGACGGCGTCGAGGGTGAGGGCGGCGCGGGGGACGGGCCCGGTGGGGCTGCCGGCACGGGAGAGCAGCGCTGCCAGCCCTGGATAACGGTCCCCGGGTCGGGGAACGGCCCGGAGCTCGCCGGGGTCTTCGGGGGCGTCGGATCCCTCGGGCTCCGTCTCCATCGTCGTCTCTGTCTTCTGCGCGGCGGCGCGGTCCGCTTTCTCGGCGCGGGCGTGTCGCGGAGGGAGAGCGAGGCGCAGCACATCCCCCACGGTGCCGGCGCAGCGCTCGGCGACGTCGTCGCACACGCGCATCATGGCGGGTGGGACGACCACGTCCTCGGAGACGAGGCGATGCAGAGGGGCCAGGGCGCGGTCGGTGGTGGGCGCCTCATGGCGCTCCAGGACGATGCCTTCGGTGTCACGGCCCGAGAACCGCACCCGTACGCGCATGCCGGGCCCGGCAGCGGAGGTGGCCGGGGTGACGGCGTACTCGAAGGGCCGGTCCAGGTGCGGGAGCACACCGACCAGGCGCACGCTCGCCACGGGGAGCTCATCGACCACCTCGAAGCCGGCGGTGGTGCGCAGCCCCCGGACCCGGGCCGCCGGTTCGCGGCCCGGGTCCGTCGGTGCGGGGTCGGGAACAGGAACGGCGGGGGCCTCGAAGAGGCTCTCCTGGCCCTCTCCCTGCTCCCCCGCCGCACCGATGGCGGATGTGCTCAGCGCTTGTGCACCGCCACCAGGTCGCACACGAACACGAGCGACTCGCCCGGGGCGATGACCGGCGGGGCGCCCATGTCGCCGTAGGCGAGCGAGGCGGGGATGTCGAGGCGACGGCGGCCGCCCACCTTCATGCCCTGCACGCCCTGGTCCCAGCCGGAGATGACCTGGCCGACGCCGAGCTGGAAGCGCAGCGGTTCGCCGCGGTCCCAGGAGGCGTCGAACTGCTCCCCGGTGGAGTGGGAGACGCCGACGTAGTGCACGTCGACGACGTCCCCGCGCCCGGCCTCGTCGCCCTCACCGACGATCTCGTCGTTGCTGACGAGCTCGGTGGGGGCAGGCGCTTCAGGGTGCTCGATCTCGGGCTTGCTGCGGTCCATGGGTCCTCCTGAGGTGGATGAATCTGGCGGGTACAGGGGTCAGTCTGCCAAGTGCGCGGCGTCGAGGATGTCCACGACGAAGATCAGGGTCTCGCCGCCGAGCTCGTGCGCCTCGGGGTCCTCGCCGTAGGCCTCCGCCGGTGGGACCACCAGCATGACCTGGCTGCCGACGGGAAGCTCCAGCAGGTTCTCGTCCCAGCCGGGGATCACCGCGCCGGCGCCCTGGGCGAAAGAGAACGGCGCGCTGCGATCCCACGAGGAGTCGAACTGCGAGCCGTCGGACCACTTCCACCCGGTGTAGTGCATCGTCAGGTAGTCACCCTCGCGGGTGGCGTCGCCGGCGCCGACGATGAGCTCCTCGCGGGTCGTCGCCGTGGGCGCCTCACCCTCGGGCGCGCCGTCCAGGGCAGGTGCACCGTTATCGCCGAGGCTCACAGCGGGGAAGGTGCCGGACGGGGACCCGGGCTCCCCCTCAGCGCGCAGCGGGGAGACGATGCGGTCCACGTCGGCCACCTGGATCAGGGAGCGCGCCTGCCCGGACTGGTCCTGCTGCCAACCGGCCATCACGAAGCGGGAGCCGATGGTCATGGTCGTGAACACGTCGAAGGCTGCCTGGCCGACCGTCTCGACGGTGACCTGCACGCCGCCGGCCGGGGCACCCTGCCACCAGGACTGCAGGGTCTCCCCCGTGCTCGCATCGACGTAGAGGTGGCGCCAGATCATGGTGTCGCCCTCGGCGACGGCAGCGCCGTCCCCGGGCACGACCACGGTCGCATCGGCCTCGGCGATCTCGAGCGGCGCGGTGAATTCGACGGTGGGTTCCGCGCCGAGATCCTCGCTGACGGTGACGGCGGACAGCGCGGAGCCGCCACCGCCGCCGTCGGAGGAGCCTCCGCCGTCGGACGCTCCGCCGGTCCCCTCGCCGTCATCGGAGCAGGCGGCCAGGCCGATGGCGGCGGTCGCGGCGAGAGCAGTGGTCAGCAGGGTACGACGGCGGATCACAGAGGACCTTTCAGATCAGGAGCCCCCGAGCGGGGCACGGGCACCAGGGTACGGGGCGCGGGAGCGCGGATTCTCAGGCTGTGCATGCCCTCGGGTTCAGGCGGGCGGCACCGGGGGCGGGGAGGACTCGCCGAGACTGCGGATCTCCTCCAGCAGGGCGTCCACCGCCGGCAGGGAGGTCGCGAAGGGGTCCAGCACCTGCACCGGCATGGCACCGGGACGGGTCAGGCGCAGGGTGGTCCAGTCCACGACATGGTCGACCCCGTGCTGCTGAGCGGCGGTGACGACCTGTCCGCGCAGGTGCGCGCGCGTGGTGGTCGGGGCGGTCTCCCGGGCGGCCTCGATGCGCTCCTCGGCCACTGTCGACGGGGCGAGATCGCGACGCTGGAGGTTTCGAAAGATGCTCTGACCGGGATCGATGTCGTGATACGCGAGATCGAGGCGTTCGATCGCCGGATCGGAGAGATCCACGCCCCGGCGCTCGGTGACCTGGGTGAACAGTCGCTCCTTGATCGCCCAGTCCAGATGCGTGGCGGCCCAGGAGCGGTCTCCGGTGCGCACCGCATCGATGGCCCGCTGCCAGGTCTCCAGCACTCCCTGTTCCGTCTCGTCGGCTGTGCCCGCGGCGAGATCGAGCCAGCGCTGCTGCACCTCGACAGCGGTGGTGGTGGCGCCGCCGGCGGTGGGGATCGGGGCCCGCCCGGTGAGGTCGCGGGAGACCGACCGGATCGCGGCGATGTCGTCGTGGAGGGTGAGCTCGGGCAGCGCGCGACCGGACTCGATCGCGCGCAGCACCAGATCGGTGGTCGCGAAGCGGAGGTAGGTCGAGACCTCGCTCATGGTCGAGTCGCCGACGATGACGTGCAGGCGCCGGAAGCGGGTGGGGTCCCCGTGGGGCTCATCGCGGGTGTTGATGATAGGTCGGGTCCGGGTGGTGGCCGAGGAGACCGCCTCCCACATGTGATCGCTGCGCCGCGAGAACACGAACTGGGCGCTGTCGTCAGAGCGGACCACTCCCCCGGCGCCGGTGATGATCTGGCGGGTGACCAGGAAGGGCAGGAGGTAGCGCGGGAGGCGGGTGAATTCGCCGCGGCGATCGACCAGGTAGTTCTCGTGGGAGCCGAAGGCGTTGCCCTGGGAGTCCACGTTGTTCTTGAGCAGGTGGATGCGGGCGTCCTGCCCGTCGGCCGCGAGGCGCTGGTTGGCCTGCGCGGTGAGATCCGCGAAGATGCGCTCGCCGGCGCGGTCCTGGGCGACCAGGTCCCACCAGTCGTCGCACTCGGCGGTCGCGTATTCGGGGTGGGATCCCACGTCGAGGTAGAGCCGCGCGGCGTTGCGCAGGAACACGTTCGAGGAGCGCCCCATGGCGACCACCGGCCGGAACAGCTCGCGGGCGGCGGCCTCGGGCTCCATCGCACGGGTGCCGTCCGCCCGCACGCACACCAGGCCGAACTCCGTCTCCAGCCCTCCCACACGACGCTTCATGAGGTCACTGACCGCCCTTCTGCACGAAGGACCGCACGAAGGTCTCCGCATTGGATTCCAGGACGGCGTCGATCTCGTCGAGCAGATCGTCCGCACCCTGGGCCGAGGCGAAGGTCTGCCCGCCGGTGGTGGCTGCGGACTCCTCGGCGCCCTCGTCGGGGCCGCCGCCGGGGGCGTTCAGGGACTGCTGGGACATGGGTCCTCCTCAGGACTGGGAGACGGCGCGGCGCAGGGCGTCGAGGATCGTCTCGGGATCGGTGGTCAGGTCGATGCCGTGCAGTTCGCACCAGGCGGCGGAGCCCAGCCGCGGGTCGGCCAGGCGCAGTCGATGCCCGCTGTCCGGGCCGGCGAGGGTGATCGCATCCCACCCGGCCGACGGGACGTGCGCGCGATGAGCGGCGATCAGACCGCCTCGGAGATGAGCGCGGGTCGAGGTGGGCGCGGTGGTGACGGCCGCGTCGACCTCGTCCTGGCCGACGAGGGTGCGCACGGCGCCGGCGGCCCGGAGCTTGTCGAACAAGCCCCGTCCCGGGCGCAGATCGGAGTACTGCAGATCGATCATGAACAGGCGGGGGTCGCCCCACTCGAGTCCGTGCCGATCCCGGTAGCGGTTCAGCAGCTGGAGCTTCGCGACCCATTCGACGCGGTCCGCGGCGGCGGCCGGGTCCTGCTCGAGGAGGTCGAGCAGCTCGCCCCAGGAGGCCAGCACGAGGGCCGTCTCCTCGTCACTGGTGTCCGCCACCGCGGCGATCGCCTCGAGGTGGGCCCGTTGGATCTGCACCGCGGTGAGCTCTCGGCCGTCGGCCAGGGGCACCGTGGCCCGGAGCGTGGGGTCGTGACTGATGGTGCGGACCGCGTCGACCGGATCGGCGAGGCGCAGGTCCGGCAGGATCGCCTGCCCGGTGCGATGCTCCGCCTCCAGCGCGGCGAGCACCAGGGAGGCGGTGCCGAGCTTGAGGAAGGTGGACTCCTCCAGCAGGTTCGCGTCACCGATGATCACGTGCAGGCGGCGGAAGCGGGAGGGATCCGAGTGCGGTTCATCGCGGGTGTTCACGATCGGCCGGTTCAAGGTGGTCTCCAGGCCCACCTCGGCCTCCATGAAGTCGGCGCGGGAGGAGAGCTGGAACCCGGGGCGCTCTCCGCGGGTCCCGAGGCCCACGCGACCGGCACCCACCAGCACCTGGCGGGTGGACAGGAACGGCAGCATCGCGGCGGCGACCCGCTCGAAGGGCACGGCCCGGTCCACGAGGTAGTTCTCGTGGGTGCCGTAGGAGGCGCCCTTGCCGTCGGTGTTGTTCTTGTACAGGGCGACGTCCGGGATGCCGTCGGCGGCCTCGATGATGCCCATGGCGCGGCGCGCGATCTCCTCGCCGGCGCGGTCCAGGACCACGGCCTCGCGGGCGCGCATCACTTCGGGAGCCGAGTACTCGGGATGGGCGTGGTCGACGTACCAGCGGGCACCGTTGGTGAGCACGGCGTTGCCGAGGGAGCGCTGGGCGGCCCAGGTGAGCACCTCGGCGTCGTCCCCGTCGGGGGCGATCTCGGAGCCGGTCAGCGGCGCATCCAGCTCGACGCTGGGCACGTGGGCGTCGCGGACCTCGTCGGTCAGCTGGGTGGGGTGTGCTGCCGCACGCTGCAGCTCGAAGCCGCGGGCGTCGCGCAGCGGAGTCTCGTCACCGTAGTCCCACCGCACCCGACGACCGCGTTCCCCCTCGTGCGGGTCCAGCAGCGCGTAGGCGCCCACGACCAGGTGGGACAGCAGGATCGAGCTGCCGGCCCCGGCGCGGGTGCGGGCCTCGAGATCGGCGTGCAGCACGCCGAACTCCGTCTCGATGCCCATGACCCGCTCGGTGGTCAGCGCGGCTGCAGCATCCGGCCTCGCCGGCTCGATCGGCTGGATAGTCATGGGGTCGACTCCTCGAGGTCCGGGCCCGAGACGGCGCGGGAGCGTCCCTGCAGCGGGACCACCGCATCGACCCGTCGTCCGGTCCCGGAGATGCGCGCCCAGTCCTCGGGGTGCGCGGCCGAGGGCATGTCCTCGTTCTCCACGAACTCGGCGGTGATCGCGTCCCGCAGGTGCTGCGTGGTCAGGCCCACGTCGCCGGTGGCGAGCTGGTCCTTGACCGCGTGCTTCTTCGCGCGGTCGGTGATGTTGCGCAGAGTCGCCCCGGAGACGAAGTCCCGGAAGTGCAGGGTCCCCTCGGTGCCGTCGGAGTACTCCAGGCGCACGAAGGCCGAGTCCGGGCCATCGGAGTAGATCTCGCGCACGGCGAGGTCGAGCAGGGTGCCGCGGTCCTCGCGGAACGGGACGCTCTCGTCGAGGTAGAGCCCGAGGATCTCGCGGCCGGCCCGCGCGTTGGGGCGGCGAACCCGGATCTTCACGTCCAGGCGGCCGGGGCGCAGGATCGCGGGGTCGATCATGTCCTCGCGGTTGGAGGCGCCGATGACGATCACGTTGTCCAGGCCCTCGACGCCGTCGATCTCGGCGAGCAGCTGGGGCACGATCGTGGTCTCGACGTCGCTGGACAGGCCGGTCCCGCGGGTGCGGAACAGGGCTTCCATCTCGTCGAAGAAGATCACCACGGGATGGTCGGCGGCGGCCTTCTCCCGAGCCCGCTCGAACACCAGACGGATCGAGCGCTCGGTCTCGCCGACGTACTTGTTCAGCAGCTCCGGGCCCTTGACGTTGAGGAATGCCGAGTTCTCCAGCGCCTCGGCGACGCTGACCCCGCGCACCTCGGCGCTGCGCAGCACGAGTTCGTGCGCGACAGCTTTCGCGATCATCGTCTTGCCGCAGCCGGGCGGGCCGTACAGCAGCACGCCCTGCGGCGGGCGCAGACCGTAGGTGCGGTAGAGGTCCTGCTGGAGGAACGGCAGCTCGACGGCGTCGCGGATAGCCTCGATCTGCCCGCCGAGCCCTCCGATCTGGTCGAAGGAGACGTCAGGGACCTGCTCGAGCACCAGGTCGGTGATCTCGGCGCGGTCGATGCGCTCCATGACCAGTTGGGCCTTGAGATCCACCAGGACATGGTCCCCGGGATGCAGCGTCTCCTGCGTCAGGGTGCCGGCTGGGCGCAGCACGCGGGTGTCGTCGGGGGCCACGGCCACCAGGATGCGCGAGTCCGCGAGGGACTCGACGACCGGGACGACGTTGCCGGCATCCCCGGCCGGCACGGCCTCGACAGCGGCGAGGGCCTCGTTCAGGCGCAGCTCCGTGCCAGGTTCCAGAGCGTCCAGGTCGAGGCTCGCGGCGGTCGCGACCCGCAGCCGACGACCGTTGTGGAGCACGTCCAAGGTGGTGCCCTCGGCACGGCGCAGGAAGGTCGCGTAGGAGTTGGGCGGATCACCCACCCGCTCCAGGTCGCTCTTGAGGTCGACGATCTGGGCGCGGGCGGCGCGCAGACCGTTCGTGAGCCGCTCGTTGTGGGCGGCGAGCTGATCCAGCTCCGCGGTCATCTCCGCGTAGGTCTTCATCGTCACGGCATCTCCTTCCGATCCCTGCCGGGCCGTCTCAGCGGTCCCGGCCCTGCCGGATATCGCGCAGTGCGCGCTTGAGCTTGCGCGGGGCGACTCCCCGCTCCCCGACGTCGCTGGGACCCCACTCGGAGTCCGATCCACCGAACCCGTCGTTGTCGGGGTGATTCACCTCGTCCTCGATCCGGGAGCCGGGGGCGGGTCGGGTCACGCGGGTCAGCGCGCGGGTGCCATGCGCCGAGCGCCGAGCGGTCAGCAGGAATCCGGTGTGGGCGTTCATGCGGTGCTCCGGGCGCACCGCAAGGCCCTCGAGGTGCCAGGGGCGCACGAAGGACTCCCAGGCGTAGGGCTCGGTGAACTCGCCGTGATCGCGCAGCGCCTCTGCGGTGCGGGAGAGCTGGGTGACGGTCGCGACGTAGGCCAGGTACACGCCGCCGGAGACCAGCACGTCGGCGGCGGCGTCCACGCATTCCCACGGGGCGAGCATGTCGAGCACCACGCGGTCCACGGCGGGCTGCCCGGGCGAGAGCGTCGGGGCGATGTCCTGGAAGTCCCCGACCGAGAGGTCCCAGGACGGGTTGGGGCCGCCGAAGAACGTCTCGACGTTCTCCCGGGCCACCTCGGCGAAGTCCTCACGGCGCTCGATGGAGTGCACGGAGCCCTCGGGGCCGACGGCGCGCAGCAGCGCGGTGGTCAGCCCGCCGGAGCCGACCCCGGCCTCCAGCACGCGGGCGCCGGGGAAGATATCGCCCCACATGAGGATCTGCGCGGAGTCCTTGGGGTAGATGATGGCGGCGCCGCGGGGCATCGACAGCATGTAGTCGGCGTACAGCGGGCGCAGGGCCTGATAGCGCGTGCCGCGGTTGTCCTCGACGACGACGCCGTCCTCGGCGCCGATCATCTGGTCATGGCGGAGCACGCCGCGGTGGGTATGGAACTCTCCGCCGGGCTTCAGGGTGATCGTGTGCAGGCGGTTCTTGGAATCGGCGAGCTGGACCTTGTCGCCGAGATCGAAGGGCCCGGTGCGGTCCAGGCCGCGACGGGGCGCTCGGGGCGCGGGAGCCGACGCCCCGTCGTGGGCGGCGGGCTGCTGCGGCTGATCAGTCATGCGTCCCAGCATATGACGCACGGTGAGACGTCAGCGCCCCAGAGTAGTGATGTTCACCGACCGCGCAGGAGGGCATTGACATCCGCGCTCATGATCACGCCCCGTGGCGCCCCGCCCTGCTCGAGCACCAGGTAGAGGGGCGTCGGCTTCGCGAGCATGGCCGAGATCAGTGCCTCACCGTGCAGGGAGGCCTCGAGCACGCCGATCTCCCCGACGGAACCGGCGACCGCGCTGACGGGGGTGGCGGCACGCTGCTGGACCGGGACGGCCTGTGCTGCGGCGGGCTGGATCCGATACGCGCGGCCGAGGACTCCGGGGCGCGGCGCGGTGCGTTCGAGGACGAGCACGGCGTCGAGATCGGCGTCGCTGCCGAGATCCGCGAGACTCTGGTGCGCGGGGACGATGTGCATCGGCCGCGCGAGGGTCGCCGCGTCGAGGGTTCCGATGCGGTGCTGCAGCTTCGCGGCCTCCAGCGCCCGGGTCGCGCCCTGCCAGAGCATGCCGGCGATCAGCAGGGCCCACAGGATGGTCAGCAGCAGGAAGGTGTCGGCGCCCTGGTTGCGCATGATCCACCACAGCGGGACCAGCACCACGACCACCGCGATGCCGCGGCCGAACCATGCGGTCACGCGGGTCCCGAGCAGGGGCCTGCGCAGCACGCCCCCGAGCAGGGCCTCCAACGCCCGGCCGCCGTCCATCGGCAGTCCCGGAAGCAGGTTGAAGATCGCCAGCGCGACGTTGAGGCGGGAGCAGAAGTACCAGAACACGGCGCCGGCCGACCCGGGCTCGGCGAGGGAGGCGATCGCGGAGGTCCCCGCTGCCAGGAGCAGGTTGGCGATCGGCCCCGACAACGAGATGACGACCGAGGCGGGCGCCGACATCGACTCGCTGCGGTACTGGGTGTGTCCGCCCCACAGGGTCAGGGCGATGTGGTCGACCGTCGCGCCGAACCCGTGGGCGCTCAGAGCGTGCGCCGCCTCGTGGATGAGCACCGACACGATCATGAACACGGCGATCCCGAGTGCCAGCAGCACCCCGGTCGAGGAGACCGATCCGCCGTCGCCCGCGAAGGAGGGATACAGGATCAGGGCGAGCACCAGCACGGTGACCAGAGTGCCGGGACTGACACGGATCGCGGGCAGCGGGCCCAGGCGCAGCGTGGGGCTCGTCATGTTCTGTCTCCTCCGGCTCCGGGGCGGAGGCTCCCCAGGCAGGGCGAGGATATCCGCTGCTCCTGCACCCCGTCTCCGAGATGGCGTTCGAGCCTATGATGGAGTGATGAGTCGAATCGCCATCACGGCTTTCAGCGGATGGAACGACGCGGGAGAGGCCGCCAGCGGGGTGATCGAGCATCTGCTCGAGGTGTGGCCGTCACGGCCTGCCGGAGCGGTCGACGCCGAGGAGTTCATCGACTTCCAGGTCAACCGGCCCGAGATCCGGACTACCGAAGAGGGTCTGCGCGTCATCGACTGGCCCGAGACGCAGCTGCGGATCGTCGAACCGCCCAGCGGCCCCGAGATCGTGACGGTCATGGGGCCCGAGCCATCGCTGCACTGGAAGCGATTCTGCGACGAGGTGCTCGAGCAGATGCAGCTCCTGGGCGTGAGCTCGGTCGTCTCCCTGGGAGCATTGCTGGCAGATTCGCCGCACACGCGGCCGCTGCCGGTCTCCTCCGCCCCCGAACCGGGAGCCGCCGACCGGATTGACGACTCCGAGCAGTACTCCGGTCCGATCGGGGTGCCGACGATCCTGGCCCGCCGCACCGCGAGCGCGGGACTGCCCACCACCAGTGCGTGGGTGCAGGTCCCCCATTACGTCTCGCAGAATGCCTCCCCGAAGGCGGTGCTGGGCCTGCTGCGAGAGGTCCAAGGACTCGTGAGCGCCCCGATACCCATCGCGGAACTGGTCGAGGACGCGGAGGCCTGGGAGCGCGGTGTCGACGAGCTGGCCCGCACCGACGAGGATGTCGCCGAGTACGTACGGCGTCTCGAGCGCGCTCAGGACGCGGCGGATCTGCCGGAGGCCAGCGGCGACGCGATCGCCAAGGAGTTCGAGCAGTTCCTGCGCAGGCGGCGCGAATCCGAGTGAGGGCACCGACCTCGGCGCCCTGAGGCGCCCGGCTCTCAGCTGCGCAGGTCGAGACCGAACAGGGCGTCGGTCGCGGCGGCGACATCGCCGGGGCGATCGGCCGGATCCGTCGTCCCAGCGGGCTCAGCGGTTCCTGCCGGCTCCTGGTCGACCGCATCGGCGCGTGCCGCTGCGGCCCAGGTATCCAGCGCGGTCAGTGCGGAGGGAGTGTCGAGATCGTCGCGCAGAGCGCTGCGCAGGGCGGCGACGGTCCTCGGGTGCTGCCCGTGGAGCGCTGCCGCTGTGCGGTAAGTCTCCAGACGAGCAGCGGCGAGGTCGACCTCGTCCTCGGACCATGCCCAGTCCGCGCGGTAGTGGTGGGCCATGAGCACCAGGCGGATCACCCTTGGATCCACACCGTCGCGCACCAGGCGGTGCACGAACACCAGATTGCCCAGGGACTTGCTCATCTTCTCGCCCTCATGGGCGACCATTCCGCTGTGGGTGTACATGCCGGCGAAGCCTCGTCCCAGCGCGACGGCGTGTGCGGCGCTGAGATCGTGATGGGGGAAGATCAGGTCGCTGCCGCCGGCTTGGATATCGAACGGAAGGCCCAATCCGTCCTGGGCGATGCAGACGCATTCCACGTGCCACCCGGGGCGGCCGCGGCCCAGCACGCCGGCTTCCCAGGCGGGTTCCCCGGCGCGCTCGGCACGCCACAGCAGCGGATCGAAGCGACCACGCTTGCCCTCGCGCTCGGGGTCCCCGCCACGCTCGGCGAACACCGTGAGCATCTGCTGCTCGCTCCAGCCCGAGACGTCACCCAGTGCACCGTCGACGCCGAGGTCGAGGTACCAGTCCGGCCCCGCTGCATCCGGTGCCTCCACCTGATAGGCGCGTCCGCGGGCGTGGAGTGTCTGCACGGTGGTGATGATGTCGTCCATCGACTCGCTCACCGAACGATAGGTCTCCGGGGCGATGATGCGCAGAGCTTCCATGTCCTCGGCGAACAGCGCGACCTGGGAGGCGGCGAGCTCGCGCCAGCCGATCCCGTCGCGGTCGGCCCGTTCGAGCAGGGGATCGTCGACATCGGTGACGTTCTGCGCGACGACGACCTCGAGACCGGTGTCCAGCAGCGCGCGACGCATCAGATCCGCGGCGTGGTACGTGGCCGCGTGACCCAGATGGGTCGCGTCGTACGGGGTGATCCCGCAGACGTACAGGCGAGCACGGCCGGGCGTGATCGGCACCACGGGCGCCACGCGTCCGGTCCGGGTGTCGTGCAGCCTCAGCGGCACACCGGAGGCGGGAAGGGGCGAGATCGACGGGGAGTTCCAGGAATGCACCGTTCGATCATACGGGCCATGAC
This sequence comes from Brachybacterium sp. FME24, assembly GCF_014897705.1. Classification (GTDB taxonomy): domain Bacteria; phylum Actinomycetota; class Actinomycetes; order Actinomycetales; family Dermabacteraceae; genus Brachybacterium. The sequence goes on from NZ_JABUXV010000005.1 coordinate 204,297, forward strand.
CAGGATCGGGCGCCGCTGTGAGTCCTCCCTCAGGCGCCGCCGAGGGGGTCCACCGCGCCGAACCAGAGCAGGCCCAGCAGCACGAGACCCGCGACCACTCGATACACGACGAACATCAGGTACGAGCGGTTCTCGATGATCTTCATGAACCAGACGATCACCGCGTAGCCCACACCGAAGGCCACCAGGGTCGCGATGACGAGCGCGAGCAGCGAAGGCTCCCCAGCCGCCGCGGCAACGGCGCGCCCATCGGCCGTGAGCAGGACGGGAACCTCTTTCGCAGCCTTGTACAGGCCCGAGGCGAACACGGCAGGGACCGCGAGCAGGAAGGCGTACCGCGCGGCAGACTGCCGCGTGTACCCCATCAGCAGGCCGGCGGTGATGGTGCCGCCGGAGCGGGAGACGCCCGGGATCAGGGCGAGCGCCTGGGCAAGACCGAAGAGGATGCCATCGCGCACGGTGAGCTGCTTGAGGTCCTTGCGCTGCGGGGCGATGCGGTCGGCGACACCGAGCAGGATGCCGAAGAGGATCAGCATCGTGGCCGTGATGTAGAGGTTGCGCAGACCGTAGTCGATCTGCTCCTCGAACAGCAGGCCGAGCACCCCGATCGGGATCGAGCCCAGGATCACGAGCCAGCCCATCCGCACGTCCGGGTCCGAGTGCGGAACCTTGCCGGCCAGCGCCTTGAACCACTTGCCGATGATCCGGGTGATGTCTTTCCAGAAGTAGATCAGCACGGCAGTCTCGGTGCCGAGCTGGATGATCGCCGTGAAGGCTGCTCCGGGATCCTGCCCGGGGTCCATCAGCTCACCGACAACGCGCACGTGAGCGCTCGAGGAGATCGGGAGGAACTCGGTCATTCCCTGGACGATGCCCAGGATGATCGCCTCGATGAAAGACATGGACACTCCTGGGGGACGACGATCGGATCACACGGCCGACAGGAACTTCGGCCCTGGACAGAGTACGCGGCGCCGGGCATCGAGCCCGGCGCCGCGTGGGGACCAGTGGTGAAGATGACGTGCAGTGTCAGAGGACGACCTCAGCGCCGGTCGTCGGCCACCTCATCGTTCGAGTCATCGTCATCGTCATCGTCATCGTCGTCGGCGTCGAACTCATCGAGATCGTCGAAGTCGTCGTCGTCGTCATCATCGTCGTCTTCGTCGTCGTCCGTGTCGAAGACGATGAGCGGAGTGGCGATCTCGTACTCGTCGAAGAGCGCGTCGTCGTAGGTGTCGAAGGCCGTGGTGAGCTGCTCGGTGGCGGCGTCCAGGGCTGGATCGTCATCATCGCGGGAGGCGGCTGCCGCCTCGTAGTGACGTTCAAGGGCAGCGATCAGCGCAGCAAGAGCGGAGCGAGGATCCGTGTTCATGAGTGGACGGTACCCCGTCGGCGGGCAGAATGGACAGTGACATCGTCACGGGCGAGGTCACGAATCGGCGGCGCGACGTCCGCAGACTCCGCGGCCCGTCCTGGCAGGTCATCGATCACAGGAGGATGTCGTTGTTCAGAACTACCCAGCCCCTGGCCGCTCGGGTCGTGCACGTCCGGCATCCGAGAGGGCTCCAGGATCTTCCGCTCGAGCGCGGGCGGCGTGCAGAGGACTACGAGTTCCAGATCATCACGGTGCCGCGCAACAGCTCGGTGGCGCAAGTGCGTGCCGCCCTGACCGAACAGGCCGAGTACGGTCGCTGGGAGCACGCCCGCACTCGTCTGTACATGGATGGCGGCAAGAAGGTCTGGCTGCGCCGCCGGATCATTCGCGTCGAGTCCACGCTGGGACAGCCGCCCACGCTCTGAGACCGCCGCCGGGCACGCTCGTCCACACTTCATGGCCCGGCCTCGTGCCGGCCCGGTGATCTCTGGTCCAATGGCGGGGTGGACCCTGCCCCTGAGACGCCCTTGATCATCCTTGCGGTGCTTGTGCTCGTGTATCTGCCGCCCGCGCTGGTGCTCGCCTGGGTCGATGGCAGGGAGCACCGTCTGCCCAACCGCTGGGTGGGTGGCCTGAGCGTCGGGGTCGGATCCGCCCTTCTGCTCGTGGCCATGATGAGGCCCGAGCTCCGCGACGGTCTGACCACCGCGCTCGTCCTCGCCCTGGCTCTGGGAGCCGGCGCGATCCTGCTCGCGCTGATCGCTCCCCCGCTGCTGGGCATGGGGGATGCGAAGACGCTCCCGGTGGTGGTGGGCATGAGCGCCGCCCTCGGTGGCGACGTGCTGATCGCCGCTGGTCTGGCTGTCGCCGTGGTCAGCGGGGCCGCCGGGGCGGCGGTCATGGCTGTGACCCGTCGGACCGGGGTGCGCTTCGCCGTCGGGCCGATCCTGTTGGCAGGTCCGTTCCTGGGGTTGCTCGGGGCGCCGCTGGTACGCGGCGCGCTCGGCACCGGCTGAGCCGGCGACTTCTCAGCCGCCCGACCGGCCACGCTGTCGGCGCGCCTCATAGAGGGCGATCGAGCCGGCGACGGAGGCGTTCAGGGAGGAGGCGCTTCCTCCCATGGGGATCTCGGCGACCAGGTCGCAGGCCTCGCGCCACATCGCACTCATTCCGATCGTCTCGTTGCCGACGACGAGCAATGTCGGTCCGGTGAGGTCTGCATCAGCCAGCTCGAATCCGCCGGCCTCGTCGAGTCCGAGCACGGTCCACGGCTGTCCCTGCGCCCGTTGCTCCTGAACCCAGCTGAGCACCTCACGGTGCGAGGGCTGGCGCACCACGGGCACGGCGAAGATCGACCCGGTGCTCGCGCGGATCGCCGCGGGGTCCCAGGGATCCGCGCTGTGTCCGGTGATCACCAGTCCTTCGCCCCCGAGCGCATCGATGGTGCGGGCCAGGGAACCGATGTTCCCCGGCCCTGTCGGACGATCGAAGACGACCAGCATCCCGGTGGGCGATGGGGCCAGACGGGTCAGAGAGTCACCCGGCAGGGTGGCCAGAGCCAGCAGCTCCGGGGAGCCGTTCTCCCGCTCCCCCAGGTCGGCCATCAGCTCGGGGGCGAGCACGACGACCGGTCCCGGCGGATCGTCGAGCAGCTCCCGTGCCCATCGGGACGGGGTTTCGCGCCCATCGGACAGCAGCGCCCGGATCTCGACCCCGTGCGCGATGGCCTGGGTGATCGGGCGCACGCCCTGGATGATCATCTCGCCGCTGCGGGTGCGTTTGGTCCGGTTAGTCAGCAGTGCTTGCCATTGCTGGAACAGGGCGTTGCGGCGCTCCAGGCGCGCGGGAAATGCCGAGCGGGTCGCCGCGTCGCCGCGACTCATGCGCCCACCTCGTCATAGTCCAGCTGCCGCCAGGCCTCGTACACCGCGATCGAGACCGAATTGGCCAGGTTCAGCGAGCGGCGGGCGGGGAGCATCGGGATCCGCACCCGGGAGGTGACGCGCGCATGATCCATGACCTCCTCGGGGAGCCCGGTGGGCTCGGTGCCGAACAGCAGCACGTCCTGGCGGGTGTACTGGATCTGCTCGAAGGTCACGTCGCTGCGTGCGGTGAAGGCGAACACCCGGGCCGCGGGAACAGCGGCCAGTCCGTGCTCGAGATCGGGATGGATGCTCACGTCGGCGAGGTCGTGGTAATCGAGCCCGGCGCGCCGCAGCTTCGCGTCCTCCAGGTCGAAACCGAGGGGCTCGATCAGATGGAGGCGGGCGCCGGTGACGGCCGCGAGACGGATCGCGTTGCCGGTGTTGCCGGCGATCGCGGGCTCGTGGAGGAAGACGTGGACCATGGCGCTGATTCTTCCACGCGGGAGTTCGTGGACGGGAAGTGGTCGCGACGGCACAAACACACAGTTGCACACGTGGAGCAGGGCGCTCGGGGGCGGAGGCCTGGACCGCGAGAAAAGCAGAACCCCTCCTGCCGGTTGTCCACCGATCAGAAGGGGTTCGTTCGTGTCCGAGAGGGGACTTGAACCCCTACGCCCTAATACGGGCACTAGCACCTCAAGCTAGCGCGTCTACCAATTCCGCCACCCGGACAGGTGGCCGCCGCAGCGACTCCAGAAATATAGCACGCAGGCGGACCGGACTCGGCGACGAAAAGCCCGCTGCCAGCATGGACGTGAAGACAATCACGCCATCGCGTCGATGCGCGTGCGCTGCATCAGCGTATGCAGCAGGCGAAGAGCCGACTCGACCTGGACCCCGAGCGTGCTGCGCGAGGACGAGGGCAGCCGTTCGGCGAGGTCCTGCAGGGAAGCCGCAGCCAGGACCACCATCGTCTGATCGGGATCGATCACCCTCGCGCCCTCCCAGGAGCCGAGGGTGCCCAGGACCTGTTCGAGCTCGTCGGAGGCGGCGTGCCGACCCGCCGTGAGGAGATCGACGCGGGCCCGCGTGGCAAGTGCCGTGCACAGACGCAGCAGCGGCGTGGAGATGCCGGGGCCGATCACCGCATCGTGCGGGGGATCGACGGGGTCACCGTCCGGTGCGATCCTCGGGGCCATGATCGTGGAGTCGCTCGCTCGCTGCGGAGATGTGCCGCCGACGTCGTCCCTGCGTCCTCGATCCAGGTCCATGAGTCACTTCCTCGTGCTCGTTCTCCCGATGCCGACGGAACTCGCCGGACGCCGAGCACTTTACTACCCCTTTACCGAACCGGACAAGGGGCCCGCCGTCCGGTCGGGTACGGGAGCGCGGCGTCGATCAGTCGACGTCCTCACCGGCGGCGGCACGCCGGGAGAGCTCGGCACGTGCGGCCGAGAGCATCTGAGGCACCGGGGCCGCCGGCACCCCGAGCATCGAACGGATCTGCTTGTCGGCCTGGTGGGCGAGCATCTCCAAGCCGTCGACCACGCTCCCCCCGCGCCGGGAGACGACAGCAGCCACGGGAGCCGGCCACGGATCGTAGAGCACATCGAGGAACTGCTCCGGGACAGGGAGATCCGGCTGCTGTTCCCAGGCACGCGCGACTGCTCGTGCCCCGTCCACCGCCAGAGCGCTGATCACCACATCCGTGGTGAGCAGCTCGTGGTTCAGCGTCCAGGGAACGACGCGCACCCGCACCCCGGCGTGCGACGCGAGAGACTCCAGCGGCGCCAGCTTGTGCGGACTGCGGGCAGAGAGCAGGATCTCCTGGGCCCCGACGTCGAGCAGAGCCGCCACGGCGCTGGCGGCGGTGGCCCCGGAACCGAGCACCGCACCGGTGGCAGGTGCCACCGTGCCGTGGTCCTGCAGGGCGGCGACGATCCCGTACACATCGTGGTTCTCGGCCCGCCACCTGCCGTCGGCGCGACGGATGAGCGTGTTGGAGATCCCGAGCATGCGTGAGGTCTCGTCGGCCTCCGCAGCGAGGGCAAAGGCCTCCGGTTTGCCCGGCATCGTCACGCTCAGACCGCCGAGTTCGTGTCCCGCTCCGTGAGCCAGGAACTCTGCGAGAGCGCCGGCGGCGACGTCGTACCGCTGGTAGGACCCACCCTCGATGCCGAGCACCCGATACGCGGTGCGGTGCAGCACAGGCGAGAGAGAATGGTCGACCGGGGACCCGACCACCGCAAAGCGCGGGAGGCCGGAACGGCTGCGCGCGGCTCCCGGGCTCACCTGCGGAACCTCAGGGATGGTGCGGCATTCTGGTCGATCTCGCTCATCGTCAGCCCTTCGCCGCCGCCCAGTCCTGCCATTCCTTGACGTTCGCCTCGTGCTCCGCCCAGGTAGCGGCGAACTTCGTCTCACCGGTGTCGGTGTTGACGGAGACGAAGTAGAGCCAGTCCCCTTCCGGCGGAGCAATCACGGCGTCGAGGGTCGCGCCGCCGGGAGCAGCGATAGGACCTGGCGGGAGACCGGTGTTGACGTACGTGTTGTACGGGTCCTTCGTCTGTCGTTCGGCGTCGGTCGTTCCCACGCTCGCCGATTTCCCGGTGACGTAGTGGACCGTCGAGTCGAACTGCAGCGGCATCGGGGTTCCGTCCGCCTCCCCGGTGCCCTCGAGGCGGTTGCGGATCGTGCGCACCACCTTGCCGTAGTCCTCGGCGTTGCGCACTTCCAGCTCTGCGAGGGAGGCGATGGTCAGAGTCTCGTGCCACTGTTCGGGCGGGATCTCCCGCGCGGTGAGCTCCTCCTCCATGCGGCCCCACATCATCGCGATGACCTCCTCGGCGGTGGCTTCCTCGGGGATGTCGTAGCGGCCCGGCCACAGGTAGCCCTCCAGCGTGCCAGCGGAATTCTCGGGGATGCCGAAGGCGGTGTAGTCCTCCGCAGCCTCCTCGAAATCCTCGACGGGGATCCCGGAGGCGTCCGCCAGCAGCGGCCAGATCTGAGTCATGCGCAGGCCCTCCGGGACGATCACCCGGTGCCCGGCGAGGTTCGCGGGGTCCAGGAGCGCGTTGAGCGCGTCGATCGACGTCATCTCCTGCTTCAGCCGGTAGACACCGGGCTCGATGCCCGCGGCATCCGGGGACGTGGAGAAGGCGCCCACGAAGGGCCCCGTCGTCTTGATGACACCCTCCTCGACCAGGGTGGCCGCGATGTCCGCACCGGTGTCGCCCTCCGCGACCTCCACCACGACCTCGCCGCTGCCGGGGCCCGGGTAGTCCGCGGCCTCCTGCTCGACGCTGACGTTGGAGGTGAGCCAGCGATATCCCTGGAACCCGCCGTAGCCGAGGCCGGCCACGACGGCGATCACGAGCAGCACGGGCAGGAGCGAAAGGAAGAAGCCTCCCCGCTTCCTCCCCGCCCGTCGGCGCCCTTTGCGGTTCGCCGTCTCGGAGGTCTGGTTCTGCGCGAGCTCGTCGAAGGACAGGTCATCGTCCTCACTCATCCGCCGTCCTCCTGTTCGGTTCCGTCGGTGACCCGTGCCGCGGGCTGCGAGGGGTCGACCAGCTCGCCGGCACGAGCTCTGGTCGACCGCTCGATGTCCAGCGCCTGCTGCAGGATCATCACGGCGGCGACCTGGTCGACGACCTGCCGGTGTTTGCGCCCCTTGCGACCGGACGTGTGCAGCGCCTGGTGCGCCGTCACGGTCGTCAGCCGCTCGTCGAGCAGCCGGATCTCGACGTCCTGCTCCTCCTGGGACAGCATGGCGGCGAGGTCACTGGTGAACTCGCGTGCCTTGGCGGCCGCTGGCCCTTCGGTTCCGTTCAGGGATCGCGGAAGCCCCACCATGATCACACGTGCCTCGGCCTCGAGCGCCTCATCGGCGACCCGGCGCGTCGCGACCTGTCGCTCGATGGTCTCGACCGGAGTCGCGATCATGCCGTCGAGGTCGCTGCGCGCGAGACCCACGCGGACGTCGCCGACATCGACTCCGAGTCGGACGCCGCGAGGCAGGGCCTCCGAATCGTCCTGGGCGTCGGCCGTGCTCATGCGGTGACGGCCGCCTCGAGGGAGCTGCGCACCGCGGTGAGGGCGTCGGGGATGCGTGCGGGCTCGCCACCGCCGCCCTGGGCCATATCGGGCTTGCCTCCGCCGCGTCCGCCCATCGTCTCCGCGGCGGTACGCAGCAGAGATCCGGCCGCGAGGCCCTGGTCACGGGCGCCGGCACTGGTGGCGATGACGAGAGCGGCGCGGCCATCCTCGTGGCCCGCGACCGCGACCACGACCGGGGAGTCCTCGCCCAGGCGCGCGCGCACGTCGAGCGCGAGGGTGCGCAGGTCCCCCGCGGCGATCCCTTCGCCCGCGTCATGGGCGAGCAGGCGCACGCCGGCGACCTCGATCGCCATGTCGGCGAGTTTGCCGGCCTCGGCCTGCAGCTGCTGCCCGCGCAGGGCGCTCAGCTGCTTCTCCATGTCCTTCATGCGCTGGGTCAGCGCGCGCACCCGCTCGGGGAGATCGTCGCTGGAGCCGACCTTGAGGATCTCCGAGAGCTGCGAGACCAACGCATGCTCCTTGGCCTGGTAGCGGTAAGCCGACAGCCCGACCAGCGCATCGACGCGGCGCACACCGCTGCCGATGGAGGACTCCCCCATCAGCTGGACGGTGCCGATGGCACCGGTGCTGGAGACGTGCGTGCCGCCGCACAGCTCACGGGACCAGTCACCGCCGATGGAGACCACGCGCACGATATCGCCGTACTTCTCGCCGAACAGGGCCTGGGCGCCGAGGGCCCGGGCCTCGTCGATCGGCATCTGCTGGTCGGTGACCGCGAGCTCGTCCTGGAGCAGGGTGTTCACGCGACCCTCGATCTGTTCGAGCGCGCCGTGCGGGACTCCCTGGCCATAGCGGAAGTCGAAGCGCATGCGACCCGGGGAGTTCTCGGAACCGGCCTGCGTGGCCCCGTCGCCGAGCTCCTCCCGCAGGGACTGGTGGACCATGTGGGTCGCGGTGTGCGCGCGGGCGATCGCGCCCCGGCGTGCGGCATCGATCGTCGCGACCGCCTCGGTGCCCTGGGCGAGCGAACCCTCGACCAGGCGGCCGCGGTGCACGATCAGGCCGCGCACCGGTCGCTGCACGTCATCGACCTCGACGAGGGCACCGCCGGCGACTGCGATACGTCCCTGGTCGGCGAGCTGACCTCCGGATTCGGCGTAGAAGGGGGTCGCGGCGAGCACCACCTCGACATCGGCCGGGGCGTCGACGGAGTTCACGAGCGATCCGTCCACCAGCACCGATTCCACGGTGGTGGCGACGGTGGACTCGGTGTAGCCGAGGAACGGCACGTCCTCGCCGCGCTGGCCCAGCAGTCGGTTGTAGATGGCGGTGTCCGTGTGGCCGGTCTTCTTCGCGGCGGCATCGGCGCGGGCGCGTTCACGCTGCTCCTGCATCGCGCTGCGGAAGGCCTCCTCGTCGACCGCGAGACCGGCCTCGCCCGCCATCTCGACGGTCAGGTCGATCGGGAAGCCGTAGGTGTCGTGGAGGCGGAAGGCGGCGTCCCCGGAGACGGCGCGACCCCCGTCCTCCTTCACCTCGCCGACGAGCTGGTCGAACATCGCGGTGCCGGTGACGAGGGTGCGACGGAAGGCCTCCTCCTCGGCGTGGACGATGTCGCTGATGCGCGGGAAGTCCGCGGCCAGCTCGGGGTAGGACTCGGACATCGTGTCCTTCGAGACCGGCAGCAGCGCCGGCATGGAGGGATCCGCATAGCCGAGCAGACGCATGGAGCGCACCGCGCGACGGATCAGGCGGCGCAGCACGTAGCCCCGACCCTCGTTGCCGGGTCGCACCCCATCGCTCACCAGCATCAGCGCACTGCGCACGTGGTCGCCGACGATGCGGAGACGGACGTCGTCCTCCGCATCCGTGCCGTAGACCCGCCCGGAGAGCTCCTGGGCCTTCTCGATCACCGGGAAGATCTGATCGATCTCGTACATGTTCGCCTTGCCCTGCAGAAGGTAGGCGACGCGCTCGACGCCGAGACCGGTATCGATCGACTTCTGGTCGAGCTCTCCCAGCAGCGGGTAGTCCTTCCCGGCGCCCTCTCCGCGCAGGAACTGGTCGAACACCAGGTTCCAGATCTCGATGTAGCGGTCCTCGGCCTTCGGGCTGCCGGGCCACTCGGGCACGCGGCCGCTCGGGGCGTCGGGTCCGTACTCGGGACCGCGGTCGACATGCCATTCCCCGGTCGAGCCCGCCGGGCCCGGCTGACCGGTGTCCCAGCAGCTCTCCTCCCACGGCAGCTGCACGACCCGGGAGGGGTCCAGACCGATGACCTCGGTGACGTGCTGGTAGGACTCCTCGTCCTGCTCCCACAGCGTGAACCACAGACTCTCGGGGTCGAAGCCGAAGCCACCGTCGTCCTGCGACGTGGTCAGCAGCTCCCAGGAGAAGTCGATGGCCCCCTTCTTGAAGTAGTCACCGAAGGAGAAGTTCCCGGCCATCTGGAAGAACGTGCCGTGGCGCGTGGTGCGACCGACGTTCTCGATGTCATTGGTGCGGATGCACTTCTGCACGCTCACGGCGCGTGCGTAGGGAGCCTTCTGCGTGCCCACGATGTACGGGATGAACGGGACCATGCCGGCGATCGTGAACAGGATCGAGGGATCGGCGGAGACCAGCGAGGAGCTGGGGACGACCTCATGCTGCTTCGTGGCGAAGAAATCGAGCCAGCGACGATGGATCTCGGATGTGCGCATGGTCTGGAATGGTCCTTCCTGGGACACCGGGGGCCGGCGGATGGGGGCGCCGGACGAACAGTACGGACACGAAGGCCCCGGTCAGGGTACCGGAGTACACCCGCCGGGGCCTTCGCGCCGCGGTCAGAAGAGGTCAGCGCGCGTAGTACTCGACGACCATCTGGACCTCACAGGTCACGGGAACCTCGGCGCGCTTCGGGCGCGCCACGAGCTGGGCCTTCAGCTCGGCGAGTTCGACCGAGAGGTACGAGGGGGTCGTGGCCAGGACGTCCGAGTTGCCACCTTCGGCGGCGATCTGGAACGTGTCCATGGCCTGCGACTTGGGCTTGATCTGGATGGTCTGACCCGGCTTCACGCGGAAGGAGGGACGGTCCACCAGCTTGCCGTCGACCAGGACGTGGCGGTGCACGACGGACTGACGGGCCTGCAGGGTCGTGCGGGCGAAGCCGGAGCGCAGCACGAGGGCATCGAGACGCATCTCGAGCAGCTCGACCATGCTCTCACCGGTCAGACCGGGCTCCTTCTTGGCGTCCAGGTAGGCACGGTGCATCTGCTTCTCGCGGATCCCGTACTGGGCGCGCAGGCGCTGCTTCTCCTTCAGGCGCACCGCGTAGTCGGACTCGGTCCGACGGCGGGCGCGGCCGTGCTCGCCCGGGGGGTAGGGGCGCTTCTCGAAGTACTTGACGGACTTCGGGGTGAGCGGGAGCCCAAGGGCTCGGGACAGGCGCGCCTGACGGCGCGCACGGGTGACGTTGGTCACGAGGTATACCTCTTGTTCGCGTGGTGTGAATCCAGTCGTGCAGCCGCGGATTCAACGACCAAGATTACCGCAGGTATGCCGTCCGCTCAACGGCCATCGCCCCCGGTGGTGCGTCAGTTCCTGTGGAGTCGCACACAACCACGCCTGGGCGCGGGCTCAGGAGCCGTCCTCGGAGCGCAGGATCCGTCGCAGCGCCTCGACCCGGCGCCCGGTCTGGGCCTCGTTGCCGTGGGCCTTGGGATGGTAGTAGTCCACGCCCACGAGATCGTCCGGGGCGTACTGCTGGCCCACCACGCCGTGCGGAGCGTCGTGCGCATAGCGGTATTCGACGCCGTGCCCGAGCTTCTTCGCCCCCGAGTAGTGGGAGTCGCGCAGGTGCGCGGGGACCCCGCTGCCCTTGCCGGCGCGGACATCCGCGATCGCGGCGTCCAGCGCCTGGTAGGACGCATTGGACTTCGGGGCGGTGGCGATGTGGACGACGGCCTGCGCCAGCGGGATGCGTCCTTCCGGCATCCCGAGCATCTGCACCGCCTGCATCGCCGCCACGGCGACCTGCAGCGCCGTGGGATCGGCCATGCCGACCTCCTCGCTGGCGGCGATCATGACGCGCCGGCAGATGAACCGGGGGTCCTCCCCCGACTCGATCATCTGCGCGAGGTAGTGCAGGGAGGCGTCGACGTCGCTGCCGCGCATCGACTTGATGAAGGCACTGGTGACGTCGTAATGCTGATCGCCGGCGCGGTCGTAGCGCAGAGCGGCGCGATTGACCGCCTGGGCGAGGGTCGCCGCGTCGATCTCGCGGGACTCCTTCATCAGGGCGGCGGCAGCCGCTGCTTCGAGCGAAGTGAGGATCTTGCGAGCGTCCCCTCCGCCCAACCGCAGCAGCGCCTCGCGGGCGTCGTCGGTGAGGGTGACGGCGCCGTCCAGCCCGCGCTCATCCATCAGCGCCCGGTCCACCACGGTGTCGAGATCGGAGCGCTCGAGGGATTCCAGGGTGAGCACGATCGAGCGGGACAGCAGCGGGGAGATCACCGAGAAGTACGGGTTCTCGGTGGTGGCGGCGATCAGGGTGACCCACCGGTTCTCGACGCTCGGCAGCAGGGCGTCCTGTTGGGACTTCGAGAAGCGATGCACCTCGTCGATGAACAGGACGGTCTCCCGACCGACGGTGCGCAGTCGGGAACGCGCCTGGTCGACCACCTCGCGGATGTCCTTGACCCCGGCGAGCACGGCGGAGACCTCGACGAACTCCCGGTCCCCGGACTGCGCGACGACGTAGGCGAGGGTGGTCTTACCGGTACCGGGCGGGCCCCACAGGATCACGGAGCTGGGTGCGGTCCGGGAGTCGTCGGCGGCGACCAGTCGGCGCAGCGGACTGCCGGATTCGAGCGCAGCCTCCTGACCGACGATCTCCTCCAGGCTGCGCGGGCGCATCCGGACGGCCAGCGGCGCACGATGATCGACGTTGCGATCGGACAGCGTGCGCGGGGCCGGTGCGTCACCGGCCAGCGAGAACAGATCCTCCTCCATGCCCTCAGCCTAGGCCGGTGCGGGGACGTGGCGCAGTCAGGGCCTCAGCGGAGGGGTTCGAGCTCACGTGCCACCCGCCCCGGCCAGGACGGCCCCTCGAAGATCATCGCCGTGTAGCCCTGGACCAGATCGGCCCCGGCATCGAGCCGGGCACGGACATCCGCAGCAGTGGTCACTCCCCCGCAGCTGATCACCACGGCGTCGGCGGGGAGCTCTGATCTCAGCAGATGGAGCACCTGCTCCGAGCGCTGGGCGAGCACCGGACCCGAGAGCCCTCCGGCGCCGATGGTCTCGATGCGGGAGCGATCGGTGCGCAGGGACTCGGGACGGGCGATGGTGGTGTTGGTCGCGATCACGCCGGCCAGTCCCACATCGCTCACCAGGCGGGCGACGGCCAGGACATCGTCGTCGTGCAGGTCGGGTGCGATCTTGACCAGCACCGGAAGGGTTCGACGCAGACGACGCTGCGCCTGCTGGGCCTCGTCCAGGACGGCTTCGAGGATCGGCCGCAGCATGTCGACGGTCTGCAGGTCGCGCAGCCCCGGGGTGTTGGGGCTGGAGACGTTGATCGCGAGGTAGCTGGCATACGGGGCGAGGAGACGCGCCGAGAAGCGGTAGTCCTCCGCGGCGTCCTCGAGCGCCGTGACCTTCGACTTGCCGATGTTCACGCCGATCACGGCCCGCTGACCGCGCTCGGTCCGTCGTGCCACGGCCAGGCTCTTCGCGAGAGCCTGGGCGCCGTGGTTGTTGAAGCCCATGCGGTTGATCAGGGAGCGGTCCGGGATCAGCCGGAACGAGCGCGGCCGAGGATTCCCGGGCTGGGCCTTGGCCGTCACGGTGCCGACCTCGACATGACCGAAGCCCATGTCGAGCAGGGCCAGCGGGATCTCGCCGTCCTTGTCGAAACCGGCCGCAAGCCCCAGTGGACTGTGGTGCTCCGCGCCGAGCACCGACCGTGCGGGCCGGGGATCGCGCATCGGGTCGGGCGTCCCGAAACCGGCGCGCAGCAGGCGAGGGCCGCCGGGCAGCGAGTGCACGAGGTGCAGGCTGCGCACGGTCAGCCGATGAGCCTGCTCCGCATCGAGGCGGCTGAGGACGTGTCCGAACAGTGCCGCGTAGGGCCCGCGTCGAGAGGTGTCGTGGGTGGTCACGAGAACACCGTACGCGGTCAGCGGGCCGCGGCCGGCTCGGCCGGCTCGGCACGTCGCGCCCGGCGGCCCAGCACGATGTAGACCAGCGCCACGATTGGGAGCAGCAGCGGCACGTATCCGTACCCCTGCCCGTACCCCGACCACACGGTGTCATCGGCCAGCAGCGCGGGCTCCAGCACGCTGAGGGTCCCCACCGCCAGGACACCGACCAGCTCGATCAGGCACAGGACCACGGCGAGCGGAGAGCGGCGACCACGGCGCACCAGGGCCACGGCGACAGCGATATAGGTGAGTGCGGCGAGCAGGGAGAGCACATAGGCGACCGGCGCGAACGAGAAGTCGCGCCCCATCTGCACCAGGCTGCGGGCCGTGGCCGAGAGCGCGAACAGCGCATAGACGATGATCAGCACGGCTTCGAACCCGCGGGAACGTGGCCCGGACGGAGAACGGGGATCGGTCATGCGAAGCCTCCCGGCCAGATCTGGTGAAGTCTCATCAGCAGCACCACGGCGACCAGGGCGACCACGGCGATCACCAGGCTGCCCCAGCGGCTGCGCTCCCACAGTCCGACCCATCCGCCGCCGACCGTCATGGCCAATCCGGTCAGGAGGTAGCCGTACAGGGTGATGCGATCGCCGGGGTGCCCGCCGCCGAGGTCCCGGATCCCGAGCGCGATTCCCAGGGTTGTCCACACCACGGCGACCAGGGCGCAGGCCCCGAGCAGTACGAGATCCGCGTTCAGATCCCGCACCGCGTAGTAGACGCCCAGCAGCGTCGTCGCCAGACACACCACCGCTACCAGGATGCTCAACGCCAGCATCGACCTGCCTGTTCTGCTCGTGCGAGGGGACCGGCCCCTGGATCCGTCGTGCGCGGGAGCGCCGGTGGAGCGCGGACATCGGGTCCGAACCGCCTCTACGATAGAACCATGCCCTCCATTTCAGTTTCTGACGCATCCCTGCGCGACGTCGCTGCCGACGTCCTCGTCCTGCCGCTGCTGCCCGGTGCCGACGGCGCACCGTCCACCGTGCCCGACTCCCCCGAGATCTCCGAGGCCATCGCCGGTCTCGACGCCTCCGCCGCTCGCGGCGACGTCCACCGGATACCCTCCTACGGACTCGCGGCGGCGAGCTCGCTGCTGCTGGTCGGGCTCGGTGAGGAGGATCTCTCCGCAGCCGGCACCGAGGATCTCCGTCTCGCGTTCGGCGCCGCGACCCGCGCCCTGAGCGGAGTCGCCTCGGCGGCAATCGCTCTGCCCGGAGGAACTGCCGAGCAGCAGGCCGCGGCCCTCGAGGGCGCTGCGCTCGGGGCATACGCCTTCGCCGCGCACAAGACCGGGACCGGCGCGTCCGCCCCCAAGAACGCGCTCGGCGCCGTGACCCTCCTCAGTCGGGACGGCTCGGCGACGGCCGCCGCCGAGCGCGCCGCCGTGCTCTCGGAGATCGTCGACATCACGCGGGACCTGGTCAACACCCCGCCGAACCTCCTGTACCCCGCCGAGTTCGCCCGCCGAGCCGAGGAACTCGTCGCCGATCTCCCACTGACCGTCACCGTGCTCGATGAGACCCAGCTGGCCGAGGGCGGCTACGGCGGCATCGTCGGCGTCGGGCAGGGCTCGACCCGCCAGCCGCGCCTGGTGCGTGTGGAGTACGCCCCCAGCGGCGCCCGCAGCTCCGTGGCCCTCGTGGGCAAGGGCATCACCTTCGACACCGGAGGCATCTCGCTGAAGCCCGCCGCCGGGATGGACGACATGACCTCCGACATGACCGGCGCGGCCACCGTGCTGGCAGCGACCGTCGGCGCCGCCAAGCTCGGCCTCGACGTGAAGGTCACCACGTTCCTCGCCCTGGCCGAGAACATGCCCGGAGCCGGTGCGCAGCGTCCCGGGGACGTCGTCACCATGCGCAACGGGAAGACGGTCGAGGTGCTCAACACCGACGCCGAGGGCCGGATGGTCATGGCCGACGCCCTGGTCGACGCTGTGGCCGACGAGCCCGATCTGGTGATGGACGTGGCGACCCTGACCGGCGCCGCCGTGGTCGCGCTCGGCAAGCGCACGGCCGCTGTGATGGGTACCGAGTCCGCCCGCGACCTCGTCATGGAGGCCTCGAAGCTCTCCGGCGAACCGTTCTGGCCGCTGCCCTTCCCCTCCGAGCTGCGCGCCGATCTGACCGGTCGCGTGGCCGATCTGCGCAACATCGGCGACCGGCCGGGCGGCGCCCTCTCCGCGGGCATCTTCCTGGCCGAGTTCGTGGGGACGACCCAGTGGGCGCACCTGGACATCGCAGGGCCCGGCTTCGCCTCGGCGCCGCTGGGCTACATGGGCAAGGGTGCCACCGGCATGAGCGTGCGCACCGTGCTGCAGGTCCTCGAGGAGCGTGCGGCGGACGCCGGGAAGTGATCCACGCCGCGACTCGGCGCTGAACATCCCGTAGAGCGGGCCTGACGGCGCCGCCTGGTGCCCTAACATGGGACACGCAGGCGGCGCCGTCGGCCATTCGGGTCAGCGCGTGCCGCGGAGAAACGTACACACCGAGGAGCACACAGGTGGCTGACACATCCACTGACCAGTTCGACGTCGTGATCCTGGGCGGTGGCAGCGGCGGCTATGCGGCCGCGCTGCGCGGAGCCCAGCTCGGCCAGAAGATCGCCCTCGTGGAGAAGGACAAGCTCGGCGGCACCTGTCTGCATCGCGGCTGCGTCCCGACGAAGGCGATGCTGCACGTCGGCGAGGTTGCCGACGCCCCGTCCGAAGGGTCCGCACTCGGCCTGGACATCACGCTCAACGCCGTCGACGGCGCCAAGGTCCGCGACTACAAGGACAAGATGGTCGCGCGCCTCCAGAAGGGCGTCCAGGGCCTGGTGAAGTCGCTCAAGATCGAGTACGTCGAGGGCTTCGGCCGTCTCACCGGCCGCCAGAGCGTCAGCGTGGAGACCGACTCCGGGACCCGCGAACTGACCGCCAAGAACATCATCCTGGCCACCGGTTCGTTCTCCAAGACCCTGCCGGGGATCGAGCTCGGGGGCCGCTTCCTGGACTCCGAGGCCGCCCTCCAGCTGTCCGAGGTGCCGAAGAATCCGATCATCCTGGGCGGCGGCGTCATCGGCGTCGAGTTCGCCTCGGTGTGGAAGTCGCTGGGCGCCGAATCGGTCACGATCGTCGAGGGCCTCCCCCACCTGGTCGCCAACGAGGACGAGTCGCTGTCCAAGGCGCTCGAGCGGGCCTACAAGAAGCGCGGGATCACGTTCTCCCTGGGCATCTTCACCGAGAAGGCCGAGCAGACCGAGACCGGCGTGAAGGTCACCCTCACCGACGGCACCGTCTTCGAGGGGGACTACCTGCTGGTCGCGGTCGGTCGCGGCCCGGTCACCGCCGATCTCGGATACGAGGAGCAGGGCATCGAGATGGATCGCGGTTTCGTGCTCGCGAACAAGGAGACCCTGGAGACCAACGTCCCCGGCATCCATGCCGTCGGCGACATCGTCCCCGGCCTGCAGCTGGCCCACCGCGGCTTCCAGCAGGGCATCTTCGTGGCCGAACGCATCGCCGGTCAGAACCCCGCACCGATCATCGAGTCCGGGATCCCGCGCATCACCTACTGCGAGCCGCAGGTCGGCTCCGTCGGCCTGTCCGAGAAGCAGGCCAAGGAGCAGCTGGGCGAGGACGCGGTCGAGTCCTACGAGTACAACCTCGGTGGCAACGGTAAGTCCCAGATCCTCGGCACCACCGGCTTCATCAAGCTGGTCCGCGAGAAGGGCGGCGCGATCGTCGGCGTCCACATGATCGGCTCGCGCATGTCCGAACTCATGGGCGAAGCGCAGCTCATCGTCAACTGGGAGGCCCACCCCGAGGATGTCGCCTCCCTCATCCACGGCCACCCGTCGCAGCACGAGGCCCTGGGCGAGGCGGCACTCGCCCTCGCCGGCAAGCCGCTGCACGCCCACGCCTGAGCCCACCAGGAGGAGAAACCCCCATGTCTGAAACCGTGAAGATGCCGGCTCTCGGTGAGTCCGTCACCGAAGGCACCGTGACCCGTTGGCTCAAGGCCGTCGGTGAGAGCGTCGAGGTCGACGAGCCGCTGCTCGAGGTCTCGACCGACAAGGTCGACACCGAGATCCCCTCCCCCGTCGCGGGCACGATCGAGAAGATCCTGGTCGAGGAGGACGAGGACGCCGAGGTCGGCGCCGATCTCGTCCTCATCGGCGATGGATCCGGCTCGTCCGCGTCCGATGCGGACGATTCGGGTGCCTCGGCTCCCGAGGAATCCGCCGCCGAGGAACCTGCTGACCAGGGTGAGGATCTCGCCTCCGACGAGACCACCGCCCCCTCCACCGAGGAGGAAGCACCCGCCGGCGAGGCCGAGAAGCCGGGCGATGCCGCCGACGACGCCGATTCCGGTGCCAGCGGCGGAGCAGCCTCCGGCCAGGAGGTCACCATGCCCGCCCTGGGCGAGTCCGTCACCGAGGGCACTGTGACCCGTTGGCTCAAGGCCGTCGGTGAGAGCGTCGAGGTCGACGAGCCGCTGCTCGAGGTCTCGACCGACAAGGTCGACACCGAGATCCCCTCGCCCGTCGCCGGCACCCTCCTCGAGGTCCGCGTCCAGGAGGACGAGGACGCCGAGGTCGGCTCCGTGCTGGCCATCGTCGGGGATTCCTCCGGCGCCTCCGCCCCGGCCGAGGAGCCCGCTGCCCCGGCGCCCGCGGCGAAGGAGGCTCCCGCCCCGGAGAAGCCCGCCGAGCAGCCGAAGGCCGAGGCGCCGAAGGCTGAGGCCCCGAAGGCCCCGGAGCAGAAGTCCCAGGAGCAGAAGTCCCAGGAGCCTTCCGCACCCGCCGCTGCACCTGCCCCGAAGGCCGCAGACTCCGTCACCGGCGCCGAATCATCCGGTTACGTGACTCCGCTGGTGCGGAAGATGGCCGCCGATGCCGGAGTCGACCTCTCGAGCGTCTCGGGCACCGGCCTGGGCGGTCGTATCCGCAAGCAGGACGTCCAGCAGGCGATCGACGCGCAGAAGGCCGCTGCTGCGGCTCCTGCCGCCGCGCCGGCTGCCGCGGCTCCGACCGCGGCTCCCACGGTAGAGGTCTCCCCGCTGCGCGGGACCGAGGAGAAGATGTCCCGGATCCGCAAGATCACGGCGAAGCGGATGGTCGAGTCCCTGCACGAGCAGGCTCAGCTCACCACTGCGGTCGAGGTCGACATGACCCGGGTGGCCAAGCTGCGCGCCCGTGCCAAGGACGCCTTCGGCCAGCGCGAAGGGGCCAAGCTCACCTTCCTGCCGTTCCTCATGATGGCAGCGGTCGAGGGTCTGAAGACCTACCCGAAGCTCAACGCCACCATCGACGGCGAGGTCATCAAGTACGGCGCCGCCGAGAACATCGGCATGGCGGCGGATACCGAGCGCGGTCTGGTGGTCCCGGTCATCAAGAACGCCGGCGACCTGAACCTGGCCGGGTTCGCCCGTCAGATCGGTGACCTGGGCGCGCGGGCCAAGGGCAACAAGCTCGGCCCGGATGATCTCTCCGGGGCGACCTTCACGCTGACCAACACCGGCTCGGGGGGCGCCCTCTGGGACACCCCGATCGTGCCGAGCCCGCAGGTCGCCATCCTCGGCACCGGCACCATCACCAAGCGTCCGGCGGTCGTGCCGAACGCCGAGGGTGACGATTCCATCGCCATCCGCTCGATGATGTACCTGTTCCTGTCGTACGACCACCGCCTGGTCGACGGCGGCGACGCCGCCCGCTTCCTCACCTTCATGAAGAAGCGGCTCGAGGAGGGCGCGTTCGAGGCGGAACTCGGGCTGTGAGGCCCTGACGCCCTGACACGCCTCTTCGTCAGTCGGCGAGGCCGGTTCTCGTGAAGGGCCCGGTACCGATCTTCTCGGTACCGGGCCCTTCCGGTTCTGCGGGCCGACCTCAGCTCGCCGAGGCGTCGGTCATGGTGCGGGTGGTCTGCACGAGCCAGTGATCGCCGTCCCAGGCCAGTGCCAGCTCGACGACCGTCGGCTCCGTGGCGTGGACGACGCGGGTGGCCCCGTCGGCCTCGAACACCTCGTAGCTTTCGGTGGAGGTGGTCACCTGCAGCAGCGCCGTGCCGTCCGAGCTCGAGCCCTCGACCACGCTCGCCTCGTGGATCACCGGCCCTCCGCCCTCGATGGTGAGATCCGTATATGCGGCGCGCACCACCTCGTCCGCCGCGAAAGCAGGGCTGCCGGGCGCTGCGACCGGCTGCGTGGAGAGCCCTGTGACGTACGCGTGCCGGGATCCGGCGAGCTCGGCGGCCAGTGCCCAGGGGTCGGTGATCGTCGGCGCAGGAGCATCAGAGGCAGGTGACGTGGCCGCTGCCGTTGCTCCTGGCTCCTGCGGTGGTGACGAGGGCGTGACCAGCCAGGCACCGGCGCCGATCACCGCCCCGACCAGCAGCACGGTCCCCGCTGTCATGATCGCCGTCCGGCGGTTGCCCGGCGAGGACAGCACCTCGCGGATCACGTCGAGAGGAGCGGCGGGAACGGCACCGCTGTGCGGGACGAGTTCGCCGGCCCGAGCGCTCCGAGCACGCCGAAGACGGAATATCGACGGCGGCGGCACCGGTGGCGCGGCGACCGCCACGTGGGTGACGTCGTGATCCTCCTCGTCCGCGAGCTGGATCCCCTGGCCGTCCGGGTCCGTGGTCGCCATCGTGCCGATGCCGGAGAAGTCGGCCCGGACGTCGGACCGCTCGGGCGTCGCAGGCAGAGCACTCCCGGAACCGTCGCTCGGAGCAGGCCCATGGGGGTGGTGGAGGCGGCGGCGCAGCGTGCGCTCCTGGTCCTGCAGCACAGAATCCACCCAGCGGCGATCCGCCTGCCGGACCGTCAGCTCCTCCCCGGGGCGCAGGCCACTGAGGTCCAGCAGCACGACGCTGCCGTCGGAACGCCGCCCGATGCCCTCGCCCGGCGTCGCCCCGAGCAGCCAGCCCCGCTCGTGGAGCGCATCGACCAGGGCGTCGAGGTGATCGCGAGCGCGTCCGAGCGCCACCCGCTCCGCAGTCGCCGGGGAGCCCGACTCGGCCGCCCGGCGCCCGCTCCGGCGGTCCAGGGGTGGCGCGCCTTCGCGCACGTACCCCCTCTCCTCGATCGTGAGGACGCAGGGCGCGGCCGTGACCCCGGCCACCTCGAGGCTGGCCAGCAGGTGCATCTCCGCCCGCACGGCGTCATGACCGGCCGGCGTGAGCGCGTGAACCCGGATGGTCCCGTCGCGACCCTGCTGCTCGAGCAGCTCCTCGCGGCAGTCCACTCCCTGACGCAGGACCATCCGGTGAGTGCCCGCGGCACGCCGCGGGCCGGGGCCGGGCCGCGAGTGACGCGAAGGCTCTTCGCCCAAGGGCCCGGGCCCTTGGATGTAGCGCGCGTCGTCGTAGTCGTCCATAAGGCGAGTGAACCTCATCGTGCGCACGCACTCCGTCGGTCATCCACAACGCACAGGTCAAAGCGGGAGTAACCTGGGGTGGTGCTCGACGTGATCCGACTCGGTTTCAGTGAACCCCTCCCCGGCGGGGACCGCCATGAGGAGTTCGGCCTGCCCCCGGGACCGATTCAGTACCGCGCGGCGTGGGCCCTGCAGCGGGAGATCCATGCCGAGGTCGTGGCCGGGACCCGGCCCGACACGCTGCTGCTGCTCGAGCACCAGGCGGTGTACACCGCCGGCAAACTCACCGCCGATCATGAGCGTCCGCGCGACGGCGCCGAGGTCGTCGACATCGACCGCGGCGGGAAGATCACCTGGCACGGGCCCCAGCAGCTCGTCGGCTACCCGATCGTGAAGCTCCCGATCCCGATCGACGTCGTCGGGTTCGTGCGGGAGCTCGAGCGCACGCTCATCGACGCCTGTGCGCAGCTGGGTGTGCACACCGTCCCCATCGAGGGGCGCAGCGGCGTGTGGGTCGACCCGCAGGGCACCGAAGCGCGCAAGGTGTGCGCGATCGGTCTGCGGGTGTCGAAACGGGCCACAATGCACGGCTTCGCTCTGAACTGCGCGAACGACCTCTCCTGGGCGAAGAACGTGATCCCCTGCGGCCTCGACGATGCGGGCGTGACGAGCCTCAGTGAAGAAGCCGGACGCCGCATCGCGGTGGCCGACGTGATCGATGTCGTCGCGGACTCGATGACCGCACTCGTGGCGCACCGCACCTCCGCCCGCATGGGATGAGGCGCCCCGCACCCTGACCGCTCGATAGACTTCCCCAAACGTCGAATGTAGGAGGCATGAGGGTGACGACAGCTCCCGAAGGCCGGCGCATGCTGCGCATCGAAGCACGCAACGCCGAAGTGCCCATCGAACGCAAGCCCGAATGGATCAAGACCCGCGCCGTGATGGGTCCCGAGTACAGCGCGATGAAGAAGCGCGTGCACGGGCAGGGCCTCCACACCGTGTGCGAGGAAGCCGGTTGCCCGAACATCTTCGAGTGCTGGGAGGACCGTGAGGCCACCTTCCTCATCGGTGGCGACACCTGCACCCGTCGGTGCGACTTCTGCGACATCGCCACCGGCAAGCCGATGGCCGTGGACCCGATGGAACCCTTCAAGGTCGCCCAGTCCGTCAAGGAGATGGGGCTGCGCTACTCCACCATCACCGGTGTGGCGCGCGACGACCTCCCCGACGGAGCCGCCGGACTGTTCGCGCAGACCTGCCGCCAGATCCACGCCACGAGCCCCGGAACCGGGGTCGAGCTGCTGATCGACGACATCAAGGGAAACGGCGACGCACTCCACCAGGTCTTCGAGGCCGGGCCCCAGGTGTTCGGCCACAACCTGGAGACCGTCCCGCGGATCTTCAAGCAGATCCGCCCCGCCTTCCGCTACGAGCGTTCCCTCGACGTGATCACCCTGGCCAAGGACAACGGCATGATCACCAAGTCCAATCTGATCCTGGGCATGGGCGAGACCACGCAGGAGATCCTCGAGTCCCTGCAGCGCCTGCGCGACGCCGGCTGCGACATCATCACGATCACGCAGTACCTGCGCCCCTCGAAGCTGCATCACCCGATCGATCGCTGGGTCAAGCCCGAGGAGTTCGTCGAGCTCTCCGAGGCCGCCTACGAGATGGGCTTCCTCGCCGTGATGGCCGGACCGATGGTCCGCTCCTCGTACCGCGCCGGAAAGCTCTGGGCGCAGGCGATGAAGAAGCTCGGCCGTGAGATCCCCGAGAATCTCCGCCACCTGGATCAGAACCAGCCCGCCCGACAGGAAGCTGCGAGCGTCGTCGCCCGCAGCAATCAGGCCGCCGCGAGCTGACGCCCGCGCGCCCCCGAGAGGACCCACCACACATGGCCCGCAAGAGCGAGACCAAGCCCGCCAAGGGCAAGAAGAACGCCGACGGCAGCAAGAAGCCGGGGCGCTTCAAGCAGATGATCGAGGTGTTCAAGTACACCCAGGAGGTCGACCGCACCACGCTGCCCTGGATGATCGGTGCGCTGCTCGCCGCGATCGTCGCCGGCGTGCTCGTGAGCTGGCTTGTGGTCAACAGCCCCTGGTACGGCATCTTCCTGGGCCTCGCCGTGGGCGTGCTGCTCGCGATGCTGATCCTCGCCCGCAAGGCCGAGCGGGCCGCGTTCGGTCGGATCAAGGGCCAGTCCGGGGCCCCCTTGGCGGCGATGCAGTCGATCCGTCGTGGCTGGAACGTGAGCGACGAGCCCGTCCAGGTCGATCCCCGCAGCCAGAAGATGCTCTTCCGCGCCTCCGGCCGCGCCGGCATCGCAGTCGTCGCCGAGGACTCCTCCTCGATCTCCATGAAGCTGCTCGAGAAGGAGCGGCGCAACATTCGCCGTGTCCTCCAGCACGAGAATGTGCCGATCCACCAGATCGTCGTCGGGGACGGGGAGGGCGAGGTGCCGCTGCACAAGCTCCCCAGCCATATGACCCGCATGAAGAAGACTCTGACCAAGGACGAATCCGCTCAGGTGAGCAAGCGCCTGGCGGCGCTGCATCGTTCGATCCGGCAGTCCGTGCCCAAGGGTGTCGACCCCTCGCGCGCCCGCCCCAACCGCAAGGCGATGCGCGGCCGCTGACCCGCCGCTCACACCCGCATACGCAGCCCCTGCTCGGCCATACGGACCGGCAGGGGCTTCGTGCTGTGGGGAGATGCCCGCAGTCTGCCCCGCCCGCTCGAGATGCGGCCGTGACCTTCCTGTGTCCTGCGTGACCTTATCGTGACATAAGTCGTCGTCGCAGGTCAGAGCAAGATGCTGGGAAGGCTCGATGGAGAACGCGCAGGCTCGTCACGTCGTCGTGCACAGGGGCCGAGGCGCGTGAGGAGTGCTCAGATGGTGACCACGGCAGTGCCGGCGGCCGTGTCGTGCAAGGGCTGCCTGTCCTTGGTCCAGACGCATGCCGGCAGCAGCAGGAGCATCGCCCCGGTGCGCACCAGAGCACGCAGCACCATCGGGGTACGGCCCCTGACGGGAAGCACCCGCACCCGCAGGAGGAACTGGCCGGGAGTGGCCCCGAAGAAGCTCAGGAACAGCACGTTCACCAGCACGAAGAGGAGCAGGTTCGCCAGCGGATCGGAGTGGAACGCCAGGGCGGAGACGAGCATGCACAGTCCCCAGTCCAGGACCAAGGTGACGGGTCGGCGCCAGAACGGCGCGACGGAGCCGGGGCCCGCGGCAGGCAGGCCGAGGGACGAGCCCTTGACGTAGTCCGGTTCGCTCGGGACGCCTTCCATCCACGAGCCCAGATCCTTGCGTTCGATCACGTCCCCGACCTTAATGCGTGCATCTGGGAGCCGGGTCGCTCATCGGGTGCCGCGTGGGAGAGCGCATAAGCTTGACCTCACCCGAGTCCGGGCCTGAGCACGTTCACCGGTGCCCGAGACGGTGATCGCCCCACGGGGTCAGTCAGCACAACACGCACCTCAGGGTGTGGATGGAGGAGATGTGTTCAACAATCCCAGCGAGGTCGTGAAGTACATCGAAGAGGAAGGTGTCGAGTTCATCGACATCCGCTTCTGCGATCTTCCCGGCATCATGCAGCACTTCAACGTGCCGGCGAGCACGTTCGATGAGGAAGCGATCGCGACCGGGCAGCTGTTCGACGGCTCCTCCATCCGCGGTTTCCAGGCGATCCACGAGTCCGACATGAAGCTCGTGCCGGATCTGGAGACTGCGTATCTGGACCCGTTCCGTGAGCGCAAGACCCTCATCATCAACTTCTCGATCGTGGACCCGTTCACGGATGAGCCGTACTCCCGGGACCCGCGCACCGTCGCCTCCAAGGCGGAGGAGTACCTGAAGTCGACCGGCATCGCCGACACCGCCCTGTTCGCCGCCGAGGCCGAGTTCTACATCTTCGATGACGTGCGCTTCAAGACCACGGTGAACTCCGGGTTCTACAGCATCGATTCCGACGAGGCGGTGTGGAACACCGACCGCGACGAGTCCGAGTACGGCGGCAACAAGGGCTACAAGACCCGCCTCAAGGGCGGTTACTTCCCGGTCCCGCCGAACGATCAGATGGCCGATCTCCGTGACGAGATCTGCGCCGTCCTCGAAGAGACGGGCCTGCAGGTCGAACGCGCCCATCACGAGGTCGGCACCGCCGGGCAGCAGGAGATCAACTACCGCTTCAACACGCTGCTGCAGGCGGCGGACGATGTCATGAAGTTCAAGTACGTCGTCAAGAGCACCGTATGGGACGCCGGCAAGACCGCGACCTTCATGCCCAAGCCCTTGTTCGGTGACAACGGCTCCGGCATGCACACCCACCAGTCGCTGTGGAAGGACGGCCAGCCGCTGTTCTTCGACGAGCGCGGCTACGGCGGGCTCTCGGACATCGCGCGCTGGTACATCGGTGGCATCATCGAGCACTCCCCCTCGCTGACGGCCTTCACCAACCCCACCGTGAACTCGTTCAAGCGTCTCGTGCCCGGCTTCGAGGCCCCGGTCAACATGGTCTACTCGGCCCGCAACCGCTCAGCCGCGATCCGTATCCCGGTCACGGGCGCCTCGGCGAAGGCGAAGCGCGTCGAATTCCGTGCCCCCGATCCCTCGGCGAACCCGTACCTCGCATTCGCCGCGCAGCTGATGGCCGGCATCGATGGCGTCCGCAACCGCATCGAGCCGCCGGAACCGATCGACAAGGACCTCTACGAGCTCCCCCCGGAGGAGCACAAGCAGATCAAGCAGCTGCCGGAGTCCCTCGGCGCGGCGCTGGACGCCCTCGAGGCCGATCACGACTTCCTCACCGAGGGTGACGTGTTCCCCGAAGACCTCATCTCGACCTGGATCGAGCTCAAGCGCACCACGGAGATCGATCCGTTCCGCTACCGCCCGCACCCGCACGAGTTCGAGCTCTACTACGACATCTGAGCCATCTGAGTCATCTGAGTCATCTGAGATGGCAGATGAGATGACAGAGCCACCAGAGTCGAGCTGAGTTCGACGACGGCCGGCCCGGTTCTCGCCTCTCGAGGCGAGTCCGGGCCGGCCGTTCGCGGTGTCGTACCCGGCGCGTAGCCTCAGCGGTATGGAGACGCCACCCCTCGCGGACGTGCTGGGCTCCTTCGGTCTGATCGCACGAAGCACCCTTGGAGATAGAGCGATCGGGCGGTCCGGGGCCGACGTGATCCCCTGTGCGACCACGGACGGCCAGGAAGTCGTCCTGAAGCTCACGAGTCGGCAACCTGCCCACCTGGGCGAGCAGGCGTTGCGCGAGCTGACCGTCTACGTCGACCTGGCGTCGCGACTGGCGCTCCCCGCTCCGCGGCTGCTGGCCCACCGGGTCGAACCGACCTGGGTCGCGATCGTCCTGGAGGCCCTGGCCCCGCTCCCGCCGGTCGAGGATTGGGGCTCCTCGCGATGGGTCGATCTCGCCACGACGCTGGCGATGCTCCATCGCCCGGGCGACCCCGTTCCGTCCGTGATCGGCCGCCTTGTGGGCGGGGACGATATCTCGTCGGCTGAAGTCGTGCACACCGCTGGGAGGCTCTGGGGCACCGCAGATGCTGCCGCCCGGGTGCAGAGGCTGCTCGAGGACATCACCGACGTGGAATCCGCAGCAGACGAGGGGCCGCGCTCGTTCATCCATGGCGACTGCCACGCGGAGAACGTGATGGCCTCGGTCGACGGCAGCCTGTCGCTCATCGACTGGCAGTCAGCTCGCATCGGAGCGTCGGCTGCGGATATTGCCTTCGCCCTCACCCGGGCGATCCCGACCGGGGCCGTGGTCCCTCGCCACGAGGCAGTCTCCTGCTATTGCGCCGTCGCCCAGGTGGAACTGGACACCACGGATCGACAGATCTGCGCCCTCCAGCTGCTCACCCTGGTCCGGCAGTATCCGGCGTACGTGGACTTCCTGCCTCCGGAGGGGATCGGACGGCTCCGGGCAGGCCTGGCCGAACTCGAGGACCGATGGCGACGACTGCGGTGACGCGTCACCCCGTGGTCAGGTCCCTCCGTCGCAGGGCCAGCAGGCCGATGACGGTCAGCAGAGCGGCAAGGGCGCTCATCACCAGCAGCGGGGCCACGTCGAGGTCGGCATCGGGTACGAGGGGCACATGGTGCAGCGGCGAGAGTCCTCGCAGCGCGTCGGGCAGGCCCAGCAGGTCACCCAGATAGGTGTCGACCGCAATCCAGATCACCAGGATCCACGCTGCCCCGGCCAGGCGCAGTCGGATCCCGTACAGAGCCATCGTGAGGCCTCCGGCCAGCGCAACGGCCGGAAGGTAGGCGAGGGCGGCGAGCGTCATGTCGGCGAGCCACACGGCCTCCCCTGTCGCCAGCCCGGCTCCGAGGCCCACACCGAGGCCGAGCAGCACCTGCACAGCGCTCACCTCGAGCGCGACGACCAGCAGCCACCACAGCGCCGTGCCGGTGCGCGAGCGCCCGGTGAGCAGGATGCCGGAGAGCCGACCCTGCTGCTCCTCGGAACGGAGTCGGAGAATGCCCGCGACGAGCAGCCCGATCGGCCCGAGGGCGAGCATCTTCAGCACATAGGCGGCGAAGGACGAGGTGAGGTCCTCCAGGTCGAGGGGGACGAGATCGCCGAAGGTGGGAATCTCGGAGATCATGTCCTTCAGCGAATCGGCCAACGTCCCGAAGGCGACGGCGAACAGGAACAGCCCGATGGCCCAGGCAATCATCATCGGCGTGACCAGACGCCGAGCCAGGCCCCCGGGCGTGAGCAGGACGCGGGACGCGTCGCCGGGTCCGGGCGTGGCCGGCCGCAGCCCGGCCCCGACGTCGCGCCGTTGCGCGAGCACCCCCGCAAGGACGAGCAGGGCCACGATGACCGCCACCGAGATCGCCAGTGGCCACCAGCGCAGATCCACATAGACGCGGGTCTGCTGGGCCCAGGCGAGGGGGGAGAACCAGGAGAGCCAGGAGCCCTGCGCGTTCAGGACATCCCCGATGCCGCGCACCATGAAGGCGAGGGCGAGAGTTCCGAGCGCGAGGCCCGAGGCTCCCCCGGCGTGCTCGGTGAGCTGGGCTGTGACGGCTGCGATCGCGGCGAAGACGAGTCCGGTCAGGGTGGTCGCGAGCCCCATGGCGCAGCTGCTCGCGAGCGGACCGCCGGTGGCCAGCAGCGCCACCACCACGGCTGCCCCTACCAGGAGGTTCGCGACGGCGACGACGATCAGGCCGGCTGCGGGCGCGGAGGATCGCCCCACCGCCAACGAGCGGACCAGCTCGAGCCGCCCGGCCTCCTCCTCGGCTCGGGTGTGACGCACCGTGAGCAGCACGCTCATGATCGCGGCCGCGATGAGCACGTACAGCATCAGTTCATTGGCGACCATCGCCCAGAACGTGTAGTCGTCCAGGGCGAAGGCCGGTCCGGTCATCATCACGGCGGAGGGGTTCGCCAGCAGCCCGGCGCGGGCATCGAGGGACTGCTGATCCGGGTAGACGCCTTTCATCGCCCCGACGGAGCCGGCGACCGAGAGGCCCATGGCGAGGGTCCAGATGATGATCTGGCGCCGTGAGATCCGCGCGTACAACCGCAGCAGGCCCCCGAGGCCGGTGAACGGGGAGGCCGGCGCGACCTCGCGCAGATGCGTGTGCGCGGTGGCGCGGCCAGGGGTGGCCGACGTGGTCATCGCGCGTCTCCGGTCTCCGGAGCTGATCCCTCGCGCAGATCATCGCCGTAGTGACGCAGGAAGAGGTCCTCGAGGGAGGGGGGTGTGATCGTGAGGTGACGGGCGTCCAGGGTGGCGAGCCTGGCCAGCACGTCGTGCACAGCGGCGTCGTCCACGTCGAAGCGCAGGCGGCCCTCGTCGATGGCGAGATCGTGGACACCGCTCAGCGCTGCCAGCGTCGAGGGGTCGCCGTCGATGGCGGCGGAGACGGTGGATCGGGTGAGATGGCGCAGCTGCGCCAGGGTCCCGCTCTCCACGTCACGCCCGGCCCGGATGATGGTGACGCTGTCGCAGAGGCTCTCGACCTCGGCGAGGATGTGGCTGGACAGCAGCACGGTGCGACCCTTCGCGCGCAACTGGCGCACCTCATCGGTGAAGATCGCCTCCATGAGCGGATCGAGTCCGGAGGTCGGCTCATCCATCACGTAGAGATCGACGTCCTTCGACAGGGCCGCGACCAGGGACACCTTTTGTCGGTTGCCCTTGGAGTAGGTGCGGCAGCGCTTGGTCGGGTCCAGTTCGAAGCGCTCCATGAGCTCGTCGCGACGGCGGCGATGCGCCGGGCCCCTCTCGCCGCGTGTGAGCACGTCGATCGCCTCTCCCCCGGTGAGGGTCGGCCACAGGTCGGTGTCCCCGGGGACGTAGGCGAGCCGACGATGGATCTGCACGGAGTGCGACCACGGGTCCATCCCGAGCACCTCGACGCGGCCCGAGCTCGCCTTCAGCAATCCCAGCAGGATGCGGATGGCTGTCGACTTGCCGGCGCCGTTGGGACCCAGGAATCCGGTCACCTGGCCCGGGGGCACGCTCAAGGAGAAGCCGTCCAGGGCGCGGGTGGCGCCGAACGTCTTGGTGAGGTCGCGCACGTGGATGCTCCGGGCCTCGCTCGAGGTCGAGCTGTCGGTCGCGGCGGGGGTGGTCATGAGGGGGCCTCCGGGGTGGAAGGGACGGATTCCGGGCGGGGAGTCGTGCGGCGGGCTGATCTCCGGTCCTGCGCGCCGCTGCCGGCGCTCAGGTATGCCGTCAGCAGGGTGCGGTCGGTCAGCAGAGGCACGCTGTAGAGCTCGAGCAGCGGGCCGATGATCCGATCCGAGCGGGCCCGCAGCCAACCCGGGAGTTCTGCCAGGTCGAGATGGTCGCGCTGGGCCGGGAGCTGGAGCAGAAGGGCGCCCAATGCCATCTCGGTGAGCACCTGGGCGCGGCCCTGCGGATCCCGGCTGGGGCTGATGGTCCCGGCCCGTTCCCCCTCCGCCAGGTACTCGACGGCATCGGCGGCGAAGTCGTCCACGAACTGCCCCGCCTGGGGTCCGCCGGCCTGGAGTCGGCGCAGCACATAGCCGACGACGGAGGCGTACTTCTCGGTCTGTGCGAGCTGTGCGAGCAGCTCCCCGGATCCTCCGGCGAGCATCGCGGCCTTCTCGCGCCGTGTGACCTCGAGCGTCCGGAGGTCGCATGCTCGCAGGAGCTTCTCGCGGGAACCGTAGTGATGGATGATCAGGCCCGCGCTCACGTCCGCGTCCGCGGCGATCCGGCGCAGCGGGGCCGCAAGGCCATCGGCTGCGAAACGTCGCAGGGCGGCCTGCAGGATCCTCTCGTCGGTGGAGACCATCTCGTGCATGGGGCTCCCTGGGGACAGCGACACCCGTGTCGCGACTGAACAGCCGTTCAACAGGCTATACGCGTGTTCAATCGGCGGCAAGAGGCCGGGGCGAACCGGATAGGGTCGCGGGTATGAGCGATCAGGCGACGACGGCTCGGCCCGAGGAAGGACTCGACGCCGATCTCACCCCCACGCCGTTCGCGGCCTCGCTGCGCTGGGCTGTGCATGCCCTGGTCTATCTCCTGGTCGCGCTGGTCGCCGGCATCGCTCTGGCCCCGCCGTCCTCCGGGCGCGGCTGGATCACGGTCGCGCTGCTCGTTCTCTTCGCCGCGGTCTACTCGATCGGTGCCCGTCGGGCGCTGAGGCACCGCGCCGGCCCCGACGGCTCCTGGAGCGCTCTGGCCTATCTCGGACCGAGCACAGCGATCTGGGCATGCACCTTCGCGCTGGGCCCGGAGACGGTGTGGGTGGCCTTCGGCCTGGACTTCGCGGTGCTCTACGCCCTGCCCCTCGTGGGCGGGCTGATCGCGCTCGCCGTGGTCACTGCCATCGGTGTCCTCGGATTCACGGCCTGGTCCCAGGACGTGGCTCCCGGGGAAGTGGCAGGGCCGGTGATCGGGGCGCTGGTGGCCCTCGCCGTGGTGATCACGGTGCGCGCCCTGCAGCGTGAAGTGGACCGTCGCACTCGGCTGGCCCGTCAGCTCGCCACGGCCCGCGACACCATCGCCGAGCAGACCCGGGCCGTGACCACCGCGGCCGAGCGGGACCGCATCGCGCGGGAGCTGCATGACACGGTGGCGCAATCGAACCTGTCGATCCATCTGCTGTTGGACGCGGCTGATTCTGCGCTGGATCGCCACGACCTCGACGAAGCCCGCACCCTGGTCCAGGAGGCCCGAGCCGCGGCTGCTCGCACCGGCATGCAGACCCGCCGCTTCGTGGACGCCGCGGACCCCGACGTGCCCTCGGGCGCGGCTCTCCGGACAGAGCTGCATCGCCTCGTCGCCGACGCCGCGAAAGTCGGCCGCGCCCAGGTCGAGCTGCGCGACGAGATCGAGGACGACGAACTGGAGGCCCTGCCGCGCAGCACCGCCCGTGCCGTGCTGCGCCTGGTGGAGTCGCTGTTGGCCAACGCGACTCAGCACGCCGACGCCACCCGCACCATGGTGACGCTCGGGGTCCACGGGAGGCAGGTGCTGCTGGACGTCGTCGACGACGGGCGGGGATTCGTCCCCGAGCAGGTGGCCGGTTTCGGCCTGCGATCAGCGCGCGCACGGGCAGCGTCCGTCGGCGGCAGCCTGCTGATCGAATCCGCACCCGGCCACGGCACCGCCATCCAAGTGGTGATGCCGTGGCCGATGGAGAGCGCCCGCGTCGATGAGGACGGCGGGCCCGCGGCGCCCGTCCTGTCGACACCGTCGCCGAGCGACACGACCTTCGAGGAGGCCCCATGATCCGAGTGCTGCTGGCCGATGACCACGCGATCGTGCGCCGGGGACTGATCGCCGTCCTCAGCGGTGAGGCGGAGCTCGAGGTGGTCGGGGATGCCGCGACCCCACAGGAAGCGGTGCTGCTGGCCCGCTCGACCGCTCCGGACGTCGTGCTCCTGGATCTCCAGTTCGGCGTGGGCCAGGAGCGCGGCACGGACGTCATCCCCGCCCTGCGCGCGGTGCCCTCGCCTCCCGTGGTGCTGGTGCTGACCACCTATGACAACGATCAGGACGTCACCGCCGCCATGGATGCCGGGGCGGGCGGGTACCTGCTCAAGGACTCCCCGGCCGAGGAGCTGGTCTCCGCGGTGCGGCGGGCGCACGACGGCGCCGGAACGGTTGATCCGCGGATCTCGCAGCGGCTGCGTGAGCGCAACACCGATACCGCTCTGTCCACCCGCGAGCTCGAGGTGCTCACCCGGGTGGCCGCCGGCCGCACCAATGCCCAGATCGCGACGGATCTGTTCCTCTCGCAGGCCACGGTGAAGACCCACCTGGTCCACGTCTTCGACAAGCTCGCTGTCACCAGCCGCACGGAGGCGGTCGCCACGGCCCGTGCCCGAGGGATCCTGCGGCCCCAGTGATCAGCCGGCGTCGGATGCCCGGACCGGTTCAGTCGAGCGCGTCCATCCCGCTCTTCACGCGCAGCAGGGACAGCAGCAGATCCTTGGGACCGGAAGCCGCACCCAGCGCGCATTCGTCGGGCTCGAACGACCAGGAGCTGCGCAGGGAGCGGAACACCTCGAACTCGGCATCGCCGGTGCGCAGCGGTACCGCCTGATACCCCCCGGCCTCGGGAAGATGAATGATGAACGCCCCGGTCAGCTCCGGCATCTCACGCTCGGTGCCGTCGTCGTCCAGGAGCTGTTCTGCGCGGCAGACCGCCACCCCCTGCAGCGCATAGTCCCCCCGCACCTTCTTCGAGGTCTTGATGTCGGCGCTGAGCATGGTGTTGCCGATCCGCACGATCGCATCCGTGGTCCCCGCGTAACCCACGGTGTGGTTGACGACGGTCTGCTCGATCTCGACGAACTCGGGCTGGTAGTCCTCGAGGAAACGGCCGTACCCATCCAGCCGGACATCAGCCCGGGCGATCAGCGCCTGCGGGTCGTTCTGGTCCTTCTGGGTCGCGAACGCACCCTGGGCGGCGCGCATGCTCTCGGCGATCTCGACGATCTCGGCGCCGCTGGGGCGGGCACCGCTGGTCCCCCACAGCTCGCAGGCGGCGTGGACGAGGGTGCCGAAGTCTGCGGCAGAGCGGGTGTACTCGGGCGCCGCCGCGGCGATGCGCTTCTGGGTTCCCCAGGTGTCGCGCGAGACCCGGGAGATCTCCGCTGCGGCCCGATCGGGATTGCGGTTCAGCCAGGCGTACATCTCCAGGGCACGCTTGGAGGCCATGGTCGCGTACCAGCCCTGCAGGTGGTCCTTGGCCCGCATCCCCGCGACCGTGGTGATGGACGGATACAGGAGGGGGCCGTCGGGCTCGAGTCGGTACATTCGGCCGCGCGGAGTGTCGGCGCTGAGCTTCGGGGTGGTCATGGCTCCTCGGGCGACTGCGGCGCGGTCGGTGACAGGGACGAGAAACACGGTACGTCCCCTCAGGGCCCTGGGCGCGCTGCGCGGTCCGGACGCGCCGGAGGTCACGTCCGGGTCCCCGAGCAGAACCTGCTCCTCACCCGCCCGATTGCGCCGTCGCAGTCACTCCTCGGCGCCGAAGATCAGACGCTCGGCGATCAGCCGGGCGCGACGCGTCAGGCGCAGATACCTCTCCTCGAGATCCGAGGCGGAGGAGTCGTCCCCGTCGACCAACCAGGCCAGGGCGAGCAGATCGCTGCGGTCCGAGGGGAGCACATCCGCCTCGCGGCCCTTCCACAGGAACAGGCCTCGGCGGATCTGCCAGGCCAGGGCCCAGGCCTCCGAGAGCTCCTGCGCCTCGCGCAGGGAGATGACATCCGCCTCCGCGGCCGCCTCGAGCTGGCTGAGGGTCCGGGTAGTGCGCATCCCCTCGACTTCATGGGCATGATCCATGGCCAGGATCTGGGCACTCCATTCGACGTCGGTCATGCCGCCGCGTCCGAGTTTGAGCTGACGCGAGGGGTCCGCGTTGCGCGGCAGGCGTTCGGATTCGACCCGGGCCTTCATCCGCGTGATCTCGCGTCGCGCCCCTTCGTCGAGTCCGCCGCCCGGGTAGCGGTGGTGGTCCATCTCCGCGATCAGCTGCGCGGCGACAGCTTCGGAGGCCACGACGGGTCTGGCGCGAAGCAGCGCCTGCTTCTCCCAGGTCTGGGCGTCGCGCCGGTAGTAGTCGGTCCACGCCTCGATGCTGCGGGCGAGCGGGCCCATCTTGCCCTCGGGTCGCAGATCGGCGTTGACCTTCATGTCCGCGCCCGCGGCGGGAGCATTGAGGATCCGCTGCGTCTGGGTCGCCACGGCGATCGCGATCTCCCCGGTGGCTTTCCCCGCGCCACGGTCGATCGCCAGGAACTGGACGTCGGCGTCGGAGGCGTACCCCATCTCGCGGGCGCCGAAGCTGCCCATCGCGAGGATCGCCATCTCCACGCCGAGCGCCCGAGCCGGGTCGGAGCGTCGCTCGCGCAGTCGCCTGGCGGTGTCCACGTCGATCTCGTCCACGCTGTCGAGCGTCTCGGTGTCGCCATCGGCGACGTCACGCTCGACCGCGACAACATGGAAGGCCACGAGCAGGCCCGCCTCGAGGACCGCCTCGGCGAGGTCGGTGAGCGCCCGTGCAACCTCACGTGGGGCCGATACCCCGGTCAGGTGCGCCAGGGCGATGCGCAGCAGCTCCCGACTGCGGGTGCGGCGCAGCACGTCGCGCGCCACCTCGACGGAATCGACCCGGGAGATGACGGCGAGGAATTCCCGGCCCAGCACGTCGCGGGACAGTGGCCGCAGATGCTCGTCGCGGGCGAGCCAGCGCACCGCCTCCGGGATCTGCTCGAGCTGCTCGCCGACGAACCGGCTGGCGGACAGGACGCGGGTAAGTCGCTTCGCGGCGAGGCCGGAGTCCCGCAGCAGCCCCAGGTACCAGTGGGCCGAGCCGATGGTGTCGGAGATCCGGCGGAAGGAGAGCAGTCCGAGGTCGGGGTCGATGCCGTCGGCGAACCATTCGAGCATGGCCGGCAGCAACTGACGCTGGATCTTCGCGCGCCGCGAGATGCCTTCGGTCAGTGCCGAGATGTGACTGAGCGCCCGAGCCTCATCGCGGTAGCCGATCGCCGCGAGGCGCGCCTTCGCGGATTCCGGGCTCAGGGTGATCTGGCCGTCGCTGAGTGTCGACGAGGTCACCAGCAGCGGCCGGTAGTAGATCTCTTCGTGCAGCTGGCGCACTCGGCGCCGGGTGCGGTGGTACTGCTGGTGGAACTCATCGGGGGTGAGGCCCATGGTGCGTGCCAGGCGGCGCAGGTCCGCGCCGGAGGTGGGCAGCACCTGGGTGCGGCGCAGCCGGTGCAGCTGCAGACGGTGCTCGACGCAGCGCAGGAAGCGGTAGGCGGCATCCATCTCCACGACGTGATCGCGGGAGATGTAGCCGCCCTCCCCCAGCCGCGCCAACGACTCCAGCGTCGAACGGCTCTGGAGGCGGTCGTCGGTGCGCCCATGGACCATCTGCAGCAGCTGCACGGTGAACTCGACATCGCGCAGCCCGCCCGGGCCCAGTTTGATGTTGCGATCGACCTCACCGCGCGGGATGTGCTCGACCACGCGGCGGCGCATCGCCCGGGAATCCTCGACGAAGCGGTCGCGGGTGGAGGCCTGCCACACCCAGGGCTCCACCATGCCCTCGAAGTCCTGCCCGAGCTCGAGATCGCCTGCGGCGGCGCGGGCCTTCAGCAGCGCCTGGAACTCCCAGGAGTGCGCCCACTGCGAGTAGTAGCGGCGATAGGAGTCCAGGGTGCGCACGAGCGGCCCGTCCTTCCCCTCGGGACGAAGGTTCGCATCGACCTGCCAGAGAGACCCTTCGGACGTGCGATCCGAGCAGGCCCGGGCCAGCTCACGGGCCAGGGCCGAGCCGATCGTCACCAGCTCCTCCTCCGAGTCGTCCTCGGTCGGGGCACCCGGAGCCGGGGCGACCACGTGCATGACGTCGACGTCGGAGATGAAGTTCAGCTCGCGGGCACCGGTCTTGCCCATCGCGAGCACCGCCCAGCGAACCTTCTGCTGTCCGTCGACGGCGGCCCGGGCGATCGCGGCGGCCGCATCGAGAGCAGCGTCGGCGAGGTCGCTGATCGCGACCGACACCCGCGGTTGCAGCGCCATGGGTGAGGGTGCGACGACGTCCGCCGCCGCGATCTGCACCAGCCGCTGGTGATAGGCCACGCGGAGCGCATCGCGCATCTCCCGGGCGCCGTCGGCGGCGACCGGCACCTCGGCCTCGGGATCCGCCCCGACGGCTCGCAGCAGAGCCTCACGCACTGCGGCGGCCGACAGGGACAGTTGATCGTCCCCGTCCCGCAGCGCCTCCAGGCACTCCGGGTGGCGGGCGAGGAAGTCCCCGAGGGCGACCGAGGTCCCGAGCAGTCGGATCAGTCGGTCCCCATGGCCCCCGGTGGTCCCGACGGAGGCGAGGAAATCGTCCATCAGGACCGCGTGCCCACCCTCTTGGGCGGATTCGGCAAGCCGCAGCAGCCCCAGCACCGCATCGTCGCCGTCGGCCGTGGCGCCGAGTCTCGCAGCGGCCCCTCTCCCGAGGGCGGACAGCACCGGTTCGGACAGGAAGCGGTGCACCCGGTCGGTGCGGCTGAATCCGAGGCGGGCGAGAGCACCCGTCGTGGCGGGCGGTTCGGTCGTCATGGCGCTGCTCCCCTCAGACCCTGCTGAAGGTGGAGGCGAGCTCGTGGTCGGTCACCTGCTCGCGGTAACGCTGCCATTCCTGCTGTTTGTCGCGCAGGAAGAACTCGAAGACCTGCTCGCCGAGGGTGCTGGCCATCAGCTCAGAGCTCTCGAAGTTCTCGAGCGCGCGGAAGAGGTCCGTGGGCAGGGGCTCGATACCCATCGCACGGCGCTCGCGTTCGGAGAGGTCCCAGACCGCATCCTCTGCGCCTTCGGGCAGCTCGTACTCCCCTTCGATGCCGGCCATCCCCGCCGCCAGCAGGACCGCGAGCGCGAGATACGGGTTCGCCGACGAGTCCAGCCCACGGAACTCAACCCGAGAGCTGGTGCCCTTGGTGGGCTTGTGGAAGGGGACCCGAACCAGCGCCGAGCGGTTGTTGTGGCCCCAGCAGATGTAGCTCGGGGCCTCCTGCGCGCCCCAGAGACGCTTGTAGGAATTGACCCACTGATTGGTCACCGCGCTGTACTCCGGGGCGTGGCGCAGCAGGCCCGCGATGAACTGCCGGCCCGTGCGGGAGAGTCCGTATTCGGCGCCCGGCTCATGGAACGCGTTCTTGCCGCCCTGGAACATCGACAGGTGCGTGTGCATGCCGGAGCCGGGGTGCTCGATCATCGGCTTGGGCATGAAGGTCGCGACCTGCCCCATGGACAGGGCGACCTCCTTGACCACCGTGCGCAGCGTGACGATGTTGTCCGCCGTGGTCAGAGCGTCGGCGTAGCGCAGGTCGATCTCGTTCTGGCCGGGCCCGTTCTCGTGGTGGGAGAACTCGACCTGGATGTTCATCGCCTCGAGGTGCTCGATGGCGGCCCGGCGGAAGTCCTGGCCCTGCCCGCGGTGGACATGGTCGAAATAGCCGGCGCTATCGATCGGGCGCAGTCCCTCCCCGCGCCGGTACGGCTCATCGAAGAGATAGAACTCGATCTCGGGATGGGCGAAGAATTCCAGCCCCTTCTCCTCGGCCCGGCCCAGGGCCTCGCGCAGCACGCGGCGCGGATCGGAGGCGGCAGGCTCCCCGTCGGGGGTCAGCACATCGCACATCATGCGACCGGTCGCATTGGTCTCGCCGCGCCAGGACAACAGCTCGAAGGTCGAGGGATCCGGGCGCAGGAGCATGTCCGACTCGTAGCTGCGGGTGAGGCCCTCGATGGTGGAGCCGTCGATGCCGATGCCCTCGGTGAACGCGGTCTCGAGATCGGACGGCGAGATCGCGATGGACTTCAGCGTCCCGGCGATGTCGCAGAACCACAGGCGGATGAACCGCACGTCGCGATCGGAGACCGTTCGGATGACGTCGTCGTGGAGATGTTCCATGGCGCCCAGTCTGCCTCAGCATGTCCCGTCCCACGACAGCACGACGCCCCGACATCCGGGGTGGACGTCAGGGCGCGGAGCGGTCGACCGGAGCCTGATCACATGTTGGCTTGGACGTACCATTCGCCGTCGTCGGCCTTGACCATGCCCATGTTGACCGACTGGCCGGCCATCGTGACCGCAGCGGAACCATCGCCGTTGTCCGTCAGCTCGATCATGGAGGCATCGATCGTGTCGAACATGCCCGGCTGGAGCTCGATCCCTTGGCCCTCGAAGCCAGCTTCCAGACCCGGTGCGCAGGTCTCAACGAAGGACTTGCTGGGCGCGCCTCCGGTCGTTGGATCGAAGATCATCTCGCAGGCTCCCGCGGCGTCATCGTCGAGCACCTGCATGAACTCGACGAAGCGCTCGGATCCCGCCGTCAGATCGTCCTCGGAGAGCTCACCGCCGGCAGCGCCTTCCTCACCTTCGGAGGCAGCGGCGTCGTCACCCTCCTCCTCAGCGGCAGGAGCGTCACCCTCCTCCTCAGCGTCCGGGGCGTCACCTTCCTCCTCAGCGTCCGGGGCGTCACCTTCCTCCTCAGCAGGCTGGTCCTCTTCGGTGACCGTGCCGTCGCCGCCCTCGTCCTCTCCCCCGAGAAGGCCTCCGCAGGCCGAGGCGCCCGCGACGATCGCGAGGGCTCCCAGCCCCGTAGCCGCTCCCCGTACTGTCCTGCGCATGATCGACGTCATGATCGTGTCCTCCCTCGTGATGACGGCATTGATACCGACGAATCATAAGAGTTCCATAATCCGTCCGTGGCCGACATGGGGAGGACTCCCCATTCGTCCCACGCGCTCCTGCGCCGGCCCGACGGGGGCGCGAGACCCGGGGTACCGGTTCGATCGGCCCCGCCGATAGGCTGTGGGGACGCAGGACGCCCCGTCTCGACCAGCTGCGCCCGTGGGGCGCGACGGCGGACGGCACACCACCCTTCCTCCATCCCGTCCAGGAGCACATCGTGAGCACCCCTTCCGGCACCGCATCCGTCGGCCCGGCCAAGATCCGAATTCGCCACCTGCAGGACGCCAAGGAGCGCGGGCGACCGTTCTCGATGCTCACCGCATACGACCAGTACTCGGCCAAGGCTTTCGAGGCTGCTGGGATCGAGGTGCTCCTGATCGGGGACTCCGTCGGCACCACGGTGCTCGGACACGCCACGACGACCGGGACCACGCATCAGGACATGCTCACTTTCACCGGCGCCGTCGCCCGCAGCGTGCACCGCCCCCTGATCGTCGCCGATCTCGCGTTCGGCACGTATGAGACCGGGCCGCTGGACGCGGTGAACCACGCCGTCGAGCTGGTCCGTGCGGGCGCCGAACTGGTCAAGCTCGAGGGCGGGCACGCGCTCGTCCCGCAGATCCGTGCGCTGGTCAATGCCGGGATCCCTGTGATGGGGCACCTCGGATTCACCCCGCAGTCCGTGAACTCGCTCTCCGGGCACCGAGTCCAGGGTCGCGATGCCGCGGCCGCGGACGAGCTGGCCGAGAACGCCCTGGCGATCCAGGACGCGGGCGCCTCGGCGATCGTGCTCGAGCTGGTCCCGGCCCAGGTCGCCGCTCGCATCACCGAGGTCCTCCACGTGCCGACGATCGGAGTCGGTGCCGGCCCGTCCTGCGACGGTCAGGTGCTGGTGTGGCAGGACATGGCGGGGCTCTCCGGCTTCCACGGGAAGTTCGTCAAGAATTTCGCGGATATGCGTGGCGATCTCACGCGTGCAGCCGAGCAGTACCGCGCCGAGGTGACTGAGCGCACGTACCCGGGTCCGGAGCACTCCTTCGAGTGAGGGCACCCTCCCCTCGCACGGCCGCTCCGGTGACCGAGTCGGTCACCGGAGCGGCTGCGTACAGGGAGGATCAGCGGAATCAGTCAGCCGGAGCTGACGCGTCGCCGTCGCCCTCCCAGGCGTCGTCCTCCTGCTCCCACTTCTCATTGCGGTCGGCCGCAATCGTGAGCGCCTGCTGCGCCTGCTCCGGCGTCGAGTACGGCCCCATCAGGTCGTTGACGGGCGACTGGCGACCCTCCTCCACTCTGCCGGTGCTGAGGTTGTAATAGAACTCCGTGCCCTCGGTCACGTCGATCTCCTTCCACGTCGATGAGAGACTGGTAGGTATGACTGTAGAGCAGGTGTGGACCCGTCCAGAAGGCCGTGAAGTGCTGGTTCCCGGCACGATCGGCCCACCTCGCGCGGTGCCCGCGCGAATCGAACGCCCCGAGTACGTCGGCAAGGACGAGGCCGTCTCCGACTCCGGGCCCCGGGTGCAGACCGCCGACGTCATCGAGCGGGTGCGCGAGGCGAGCCGCGTCGCAGCACTCGCCCTGCAGGCCGCCGGGGAAGCCGCCGAACCCGGCGTGACCACCGATCACATCGACGCGGTGGTCCATGAGGTGCTGATCCAGCACGGCGCCTATCCGTCCACGCTCGGCTACCTCGGCTTCGAGAAGTCCTGCTGCACGAGCCTGAACGAAGTCATCTGCCACGGCATCCCGGATTCCACCGTCATGCAGTCCGGTGACATCCTCAACGTCGATGTCACCGCATTCCTGCACGGCGTCCATGGCGACACCAATGCCACCTTCGCGGTCGGCGAGGTCGACCTGCACGCACAGCAGCTGATCGACCGCTCCCACGAGGCGATGATGCGCGGCATCCGCGCCGCCAAACCGGGCCGCGAGGTCAACGTCATCGGCCGTGTGATCGAGAAGTTCGTGGCCCGTCATGGCTACGAATCGGTGCGCGACTACACGGGGCACGGGGTCGCAGAGGGATTCCACAACGGCCTGATCATCCCTCACTACGACTCGGCGCCCATGTTCGACGATGTGATCACCGAGGGCATGACCTTCACGATCGAACCGATGGTCACGATCGGCTCGCAGGCGTCGGAGCAGTGGGACGACGGCTGGACCGTGGTCACCAAGGATCGTTCCTTCACCGCCCAGTTCGAGCACACGATGCTGATCACTGCGGAGGGCCCCGAACTGCTCACCATCGTCTGAGTGCTGAGTGCTGAGTGCTGAGTGCTGAGTGCTGAGTGCTGAGAGTGCTGAGAGTGCTGAGAACGAGAAGAGGCCCGGTCCCGGGCCGGGTATCGTGATTGCACCGTGCGCTCTGCCAGGGCGCGGCGACCTCCGGGCGGCATTTCCTGCCCGACCCTTCGGAACCAGGAGACGCGATGAGCAAGGCGAAGACCCCGATCGCTTTCGGGATCGACATCGGCGGCAGCGGCATCAAGGGCGCCCCTGTCGACCTCACCACCGGTCAGCTCACTGCGGAACGAGTGCGCATCCGCACCCCCCAGCCGTCGACCCCCGATGCGGTGGCAGACGCCGTGCGTGACCTGGTCGCCTCGTTCGACATCCCGCGCGGGACTCCCGTGGGCGTCACCTTCCCGGCGGTCATCCAGCACGGGGTCGCGAAGACCGCGGCCAACGTCGACAGCTCCTGGATCGGCACCGATGTGGACGCACTGCTCACCGAGCGCACCGGGCACGACGTGTTCGTCGTCAACGATGCCGATGCAGCCGGTATCGCCGAGATGGATTTCGGCGCCGGGCAGGGGCGCAAGGGCGTGGTGCTCGTGATCACGCTCGGCACCGGTGTCGGCAGCGGGATGTTCGTCGACGGGAAGCTCGTGCCGAACGCCGAGCTGGGACACCTCCCCCTCAAGGGAGATTCCGCCGAGAAGTACATGGCCTCGTCCGTGCGCGAGCGTGAAGAGCTGTCGTGGAAGAAGTGGTCCAAGCGTCTGCAGAAGTACTTCTCCCTGGTGGAGTTCCTGTTCAGCCCCGACCTCATCATCGTCGGCGGCGGGATCTCCAAGGAGCATGAGAAGTTCCTGCCCCGTCTGGATCTGCACACGCCGATCGTGC
The DNA here is from genome assembly GCF_014897705.1 of Brachybacterium sp. FME24. GTDB lineage: Bacteria > Actinomycetota > Actinomycetes > Actinomycetales > Dermabacteraceae > Brachybacterium. Next base: position 246,006 of record NZ_JABUXV010000005.1, read on the forward strand.
CTGCGGGACTGCGGAACGAAGCCGGTATCGTCGGCGCCGCGGCACTGGCCCAGCGCGCGACGGCTCCTTCCGGCGACGCCTCGTCGACGCCTGCCCCAAAGCCGGATGCGAAGAAGGCACCTGCGACGAAGAAGCCTGCCTCCAAGACGTCATCCGGTGGGGCGACGGCCTCCGCCTCCACGGCGCGGACAAAGACCACCTCGGCCGCAGCCGGCACGAGCGCCAAGAAGTCCGCACCCGCGAAGAAGGCTGCGCCGTCCACGAGGGCGGCGTCGACCACAACATCTGCGTCGGCGTCCACCACAACGTCCCCCTCGGCGACGAAGTCGGCGCCCACCACGAAATCCGCTTCCGCGAAGAAGCCGGCGTCCACGAGCAAGCCCGGTTCCGCGAAGAAGCCGGCGGCGGCGGCCAAGAAGACGGCATCGACGACGTCGAAGGCGTCCAAGAACTGATTCGCCCCTCTCTGACCGAACACCCCGCAGCGCGTGACGTCACGCGCTGCGGGGTAAGGGACCAGCCGGCCTGTAAGCCGGGTTCTGTGATCGGCAGCCATCCATCTCGTATCGCCGTTGCCGACGATCTCCAGCGGTCTACCCGGGAACTCGGGCCGGCGCCCTCTAACGTTCCCTGTCTGACCTTGCTCCCGGTGGGGTTTACCGTGCCGACCTCGTCACCGAGGCCGCGGTGGTCTCTTACACCACCCTTTCACCCTTACCGACCGTGCCCCGAGGGGTACGGGCGGCGGTCTGCTTTCTGTGGCACTGTCCCGCGGATCACTCCGGGTGGGCGTTACCCACCACCGTGCCGGATGGAGCCCGGACTTTCCTCGGCCCCGGAGCGTGAGCCCCGAGGACGCGGCTGCCCGGCCGACTGGTCCGCCACGGATTCTACGCCGACACCTGCCCGTACCCACCACTGCTGAGGGTCCGCGCGGCTGTCTGACGTGCGGAAGGTCTCGCGGGACGCTCCCGGTGCGCGGAAGGCTCGCATCCGATAATGGGCAGGTGCTGATGCTGCTGCCGCCCTCGGAGACCAAGACCCGACCCTCCCAGTTCGGCGCGCGCGCCCTGGACGTCGAGTCCCTTGGGCTTCCACAGCTGGCCGGGGCACGACGCACGATCCTGCGCGCGGCCCAGCGCACCGCGACTGTGAAGGACGCCGCGGCGAAGCTCGGCGTCCCGGCCTCCGCTCCCGAGCTCGTGGCGCGTATGGCACAGCTGGACGACGAGCCGACAGCACCTCCGCTGGCCGTGTACTCCGGGGTGCTGTACGACCAGCTCGAGGCGTCCCACTCGCCGGCCCCGGATCGCAGAGTGCTGGTCCAGAGCGCCCTGTTCGGCCTCGTCGATGCCGGGAGCGACCGGATCCCCGCCTACCGGCTCTCGGCCGGTTCCACCCTCTCCCGCCTCGGGAGGGCCGGCTCCTGGTGGACACCGCGCCTCCGTCCGATCTCCGCGCAGCTGCGCACCGAGCAGGCCGACGGCGACTCCCCCGTCGTGATCGACTGTCGCTCCGGCTCCTACCGTTCGATGATGGCGATGGCCAGCTCGGAGAGTGTGCGCGTCCTCGAGGTCTCTCCGGTCCAGGAGCGCGGCGGGGTGCGGAAGGTGATCTCGCACGATGCGAAACGGTATCGCGGGCTGGTGGCGCGGGCGCTTCTGGACGCCGAGCGGACGCCGACGTCGGCCGATGAGGTCGTCGATGTCGTCCGGGCCGCCTTCGGGGAGGGCCTGCTGGTCGAGCTGGACGCGGACCGTCTGGTGATCGTCGACCGGGTCGCCTGAGCCGGCTCAGTCCGCGCGGCCGCTCCAGGGGTCGGTGGTGTGCTCGCTGAGCAGCACCTCGAGGCCGGGCACGGTCTCGGTGAGCAGATCTCGGGCCGCCGGGAGCCAGAGTGCTTCGCTCGCCGCATGCGGGACGTCGATCAGCGCGGGCGCCCCGGCAGGGTCCGCAGCGGCCTCCACGTGCTCGAGCGCGGGATGGTGGCGCAGATCCGAGGTGATGTAGGCGTCCACACTGGCGGCAGCCGCCTCCTGGAGGAAGGAGTCACCCGCGCCCGGGCACACCGCGAGGGTTCGCACCGGGCGATCCGCAGGTCCGGTGTGGAGGATCCCGCGGGCGGTGTGCGGGACGGTGCCGGCGATCGCCGCGGTGAGGGCGCCGACGGTCGTCGGCCGCGCAAGGGTCCCGACCGCGCCGAGGCCGAACAGACGCGAGCCGTGGGCGCCGCTGTCCGTCTCGCGCCCGGGCACGAGCGGCCGGGCGTCCTGCAGGTCGAGAGCGGAGATCCACGCACCGACGGTCCCCCGGGTGGAACGGTCCACATTCGTGTGACCGCACCACAGCGCGACGCCGGCGCGCAGCAGAGTGGTGACCACCGCGCCCTTGCCCTGGTCGGCGGGCAGGAAGTTGGCCCCTCGCAGCAGCAGCGGGTGATGGGTGACCAGCAGTTCGGCGCCGCGATCCACGGCTTCGCGCGCTACCTCGAGCGTCGGATCGACCGCCAGGAGCACACGGCGCACGGCAGCCGAACGCTCCCCCAGCACCATTCCCACACGGTCCCAGTCCTCGGCCCAGTCCAGAGGGTAGGCCTCTTCGAGGGTCCCGATGACGGACCCGACGCTCAGGGCCGCGTGCTCGCTCATCACTCCCCCAGGGTCTGGATCTCGACCAGGGCCGCCTGGTATGCCTTCCAGGGCATGAGCACGCATTTCACTCGGGCTGGGAACTTCGCGGCGCCGAGCAGCGCGACGCCATCACCGATCAGCTCCTCGTCCCCGTCGATCGTGCCGCGCGACCCCATCGCAGCTTCGAAATGCTCACGCACCGGATCCATCTCGGCGACCGTCCTCCCGAGGAGGAGATCCGCCATGATCGACGCGGCGGCGCGGCTCATGGCGCAGCCGATCGCCTCGTAGGAGACGTCCTCGATACGCCGCTGCTCGCTGGCTCCGGAGAGGTGGAGGCGCAACGTGATCTCGTCACCGCAGGTGGGATTGACGTGGTGGACCTCGGCGTCGAACGGCTCGCGCAGCCCAGCGTGCAGCGGGCGCTTGTCGTGCTCGATGACGAGTTCGGTGTACAGGGAGTTCAGTGACGTGTTCATGACAGGGATCCGAAGAACTCGGCGGTGCGGGCGACGCCGGTGACGAACGCCTCGACCTCCGCGGTGGTGGTGTGGACGGAGAAGCTCGCGCGGGTGGTGCCGTGGAGCGCGAAGCGGCGATGCAGGGGCCAGGCGCAGTGATGGCCCACTCGCGCCTGGATCCCCAAGGAGTCGAGGACCTGCCCGACATCGTGCGGGTGGCGGCCTTCCAGCTCGAAGGAGACGGCCCCGGCGCGGCCCGGCCCCGCGGCCGGACCGAAGACGCGCACCCCGTCCAGGTCCGCGAGACCGCGCAGCGCCTGGTCGGTGAGCACCCGTTCGTGCTCGGCGACGTTCTCCATGCCGAGCGCGTCGAGGTAGTCGCAGGCGGCGGCGAGGCCGACGGCCTGACTGATCGGCGGCGTCCCTGCCTCGAAGCGGGCAGGAGGTTCCGCGTAGGTCGAATGGTCGAGGTGGACGACCTCGATCATGGAGCCTCCCGTGAGGAACGGGGGCAGGGCTGCAAGGTGCTCATAGCGACCCCAGAGCACGCCGATGCCGGTGGGGCCGAGCATCTTGTGCCCCGACAGCGCCACGAAGTCGACGCCGAGCGAGGCGACATCGACGGGCATGTGCGGGACGGACTGCGCGGCATCGAGCACGGTGAGCGCGCCGACTGCGCGGGCCGCCTCGACCAGACGGGACACGGGATTGATGGTGCCCAGCACATTTGACTGGTGGGTGAACGCGACGACCTTGGTGCGCTCCGTGATCAGCGAGTCCAGATCCGTGAGATCGAGGGTGAAGTCCTCCGCCATCGGGATCCAGCGCAGGGTCGCACCGGTGCGTCGGGCGAGCTCCTGCCACGGCACCAGATTGGCGTGGTGCTCCATCTCTGTCACCAGGATCTCGTCGCCCTCGCGCACCCGCAGATGGGCCGGGGTCGAGGCATCGCCGTTCCCGAGGCAGTAGGCGACCAGGTTCAGGGCCTCGGTGGCGTTCTTCGTGAACACGATCTCCTCGGCACTGGGGGCACCGAGGAAGTCCGCGACCCGCTTCCGTGACCCTTCATAGGCGTCGGTCGCGGCCGCTGCCATGCGGTGGGCGCCGCGCTTGACGGCCGCGTTGTCGCGGGTGAGGTAGGCGACCTCGGCGTCGATCACCTGGCGCGGCCGCTGCGACGTGGCGCCGCCATCGAGGTAGATCATCGGGGTGTCCGGATCCATCATGCGGTCCAGGATCGGGAAATCCGCCCGGATCGCCTCGACGTCGAACGGTCTGCTCGGTGCACTCACCTTCGCGGCTCCTCCTTCGATCGGTGCCGGTCGCGGGGCTCTGATCAGGACCGGAAAGGCCTGACCCACCGCGCGGGGGTCCGTTCAGTATAGGAACAGTCCAGGGAACCGCCCGAGGTCATGAGACCCTGTCCACACCGGCACCTGTCCCCGCTCGAAGGATGCATCATCGACACCCTGATCCTGCTCGCATTCGGCCTGTCGTTCGTCGTCATCCTCGGGGTCGCCGTCTACCGCATGATCTCGCGGCGCAACCAGGCGCGCGACGAGGCGCGGGAGGCGGGCTTCCCCTCCGGCGAGAGGCCCCGTACGGACGAGCAGAAGTCCCAGGACAAGCGCACGGCGACGGTCTGGGGCTGCGCGGTGCTGCTGATCCCGTGCGTGCTCGTGCTCGCGTATTACCTCACCCGCTGAACGGGTGGGAAGAAGGGTGGGTCGTGAGGGGCTCGAACCCCCGACCTCCTGGGTGTAAACAAGAGGGTCGCCCCTATAGGCCAGACCGGAAACGCCCCTGACCTGCACCGTCCGGGTTGTGTGAGTACAAGTCAGTACACATCAACTCGTACACAAACTAGTACACTCACGGACACGGAGAAGGAGGCGTCATGGCCAAGGAAAAGAAGCGTCGGCAGCACGGCACCGGGACCGTGTTCGAGCGGGCGGATGGCAGGTGGATCGGCAGGTACAGGGACGGGTATACGGCGAGCGGTGGGGCAAGGTTCCGCACCGTCTCGGCGAAGACCGAAGACCAGTGCCGTGCCGCGCTCAACAAGGCGGTCCGGGATCAGCGGAAGGCCGACGCGGAGTCGAGCATCGACCAGAAGATGAACGTTAAGCGGTGGCTGGACCTATGGCTCCCCATCCGCAAAACCAGGGTTGCCCCGAAGACGTACACGGACGACGCATCGGCGGCGAGGCGCTGGATCGTCCCGGCTATCGGTGAGCGCAGACTCTCGGACCTGTCCCCCGCCGACCTCCGCAAGGTCGACGCGACGATCCGCAAGGGCAAGCCAGGGAAGCCCGCGCCGGGACAGGCGACGATCAAGCGCGCCCGCGAAGTGCTCACCGCCGCGATGAAGGCCGCAGTGATCGAGGGGTACTCGATCCCGCACCGCGTGTTCCTCGTGCCCCCGCCCGCGAAGGGCGTATCCGACCGGGCCGCGATCCCCGTCGACCAGGCGTTGCGAATCCTGAAAGCATCCGAAGCCGACCCGTACCGTTCCCGCTGGGTCGCCGCGCTACTGAACGGCATCCGTCAAGGCGAGGCGCTCGGGCTTACTTGGGACCGCGTAGACCTCGACCATGGCGTCATCGACGTGGCCTGGCAGCAGCAGGAACTCGTCAACGAACACGGCTGCTCCGACGATCCCGAGAAGCCGACGTGCGGGAAGAAGCGTGCGGCGTCCTGCCACTCGCCCCACTTCCGCGTTCCGGACGGCTACGAGTACCGGCAGATTCAGGGGCGCTGGCACTGGGTGCGGCCTAAGACCAAGTCCGGGACGCGCCTGGTGCCCCTTGTGCCGTGGCTCGTGGCGGCACTGAGGGAATGGCGCATGGTCGCCCCGTACTCGCCGTACGGCCTTGTGTGGCCCGCACCCGGTGGCGGTGTGCGCGAGAAAGGCGACGACCTCCGAGCATTCCACGACCTGCAGGCGGTGGCTGGCGTCGCGCACCCGTCAGGCAGGCCCTATCACGGCCACGAGATGCGCCATGCGACCGCGTCAATCCTTCTCGCGTTGAAGGTCGACACGCAGATCATCGTCGCACTCATGGGGCACAGCTCGATCCTGTCGTCCCGTACGTACATGCACCATGATCAACAGCAGCTCCGTGACGCGCTCGATGGTGTCGCTGAACGACTCCAACTCACGACCTGACGCGCACGACTCATGCCCCCGCTCGATCCTTCACCGGATCGAGTGGGGGCGCTTTTGTCGTCTCTAGGCGCGGCGGATGATGCGGTACACGATCTGCCGGTGCACGCCAAGCGTCGCGGCGATCTGCGGCACTGGCACGCCATCGGCGTACGCGGATTGCACGGTAGCGTCCCGGCCCGCCGTGGCGGCGTGTAGCGCCTCCTGGGCCACGTCTAGCGCTTCCTGAGCGGCGCGCAGGTGATCCAGGGTCACTAGGCCTTCTCGATCTGGTCGGCGCGGGCACGGAGCCATTCGCCCACCGTCAGCTCGGTCCAGGTGTCTTCATCGAAAGCGTCGCCCGCCACGAGGTACGGCTCATCAGCCCATGCGCCCATAGCGTCCGCCGCGTCCCGAAGCGCTTCGGCTTGTGCGGCACGGACCTGCCCAGTGAGTTCGGTGTCGTCGGTGCTCATGTCGTCTCCTTCGGTAGTGGTTCGCTTGGTGCGGGCGGGGCGGGGGCCATCTATTGTCACGCGCTCACCCCAAAAAGGGTGGCCTGCTGGTCATGGGGGACGGTTCCGCACGTGTGGGCGCAGGGGCATTTGGGGGCGGTAATGCCATTGCCCGCCCCGTGGCACCCGCCGTGCACAGGGTTGTGGTCGAGCCCGTGATGGTCAAGTGCCGTATGCCCACATTGGCACTGTCTGTAGACACTCACTGCTGGGTTGCTGTTCATGGCCGCGGTGGTCTCCTTCGGGTTGGGGCCGGGGCGATGATGCCCCGGCCCGTGGCGGTCAGAAGCTGAACGCGGGGAGGTCGAGAAGGTGGGCGATTTCCCGCTCCGCGTCCCCGGCGATTCCGAGGGTGGAGGCGAGGTTGGCGAGCGAGGCGGTGGCGGCCAGCGATTCGGCCTCCGACTCCGGGGAGGCCCAGGGCCGGGTGACGACTGCGGCGTACTCGTTGGCGAGGGACTGGACGAGGGTGGCGGTCGAGGCGTTCATTTTGTTTCCTTCGGTAGTGGCTTGCTTGTTACTCATACTGTAGCCGCCCAGTTACAGCGGCGTCAAGGGGCTTCTTGTGCCAACTTTTTGTGTCAAGTGTTCACTGCTCGTGCCCAGACCGTGACCCGCTTCGCCGGGCAGGTGTCTGCCGCGCCCGATACCCTGCTCGAACATGTATTCGAACGCTGGCAAGGAGGCCACCCAATGACCGACAACCCCGCGAAACACAGAATCGCCGCCCCCCACGCATGGGAGGCGGCGACCGTGCAGGAACTCTGGGTGCTATCCGACCGGCTGGGCATCCCGGCGTGCGCGATCTTCACCGCGCCGCAGAAGCTCGTGCGGGGCAACGCGGAGAACGTCAGCGACCGCAACTAGCCCGTCCATGGGGAAGTTCGCTTTGCCGTCCAGCCACGTGTAGAGGCTGGACCTGTTCACTCCGGCCTTGAATGCAAGCTCGGAGATGGTGACGCGCTGGGCTGCCGCCTCGGCGCGTATCTCTTGTCCTAGCGCGATGGTGCGTGGGTCGATGCTGGTCATGCCTCAAATGTACGTCCATGCGGTCAGAGTGTCCATACTTGCGGACGCATAGCCTACTTGTAAGTAAGGTCAAGGCTTGTTAAAACCCTGGTCAAGAGTCCTTATTTCCGGTCAGAGTGTCCGCCAAACCGTGTAGCTTGTACTTATCGCCCCGGACGAACGGCCCACCAGCCAGACGGAAGAGTGGCAGAGGTACTTCTCAACTACATAGCAAGACACTCCCGGCTAGGAGTCGCTACGACGTTTGACTGCCGAGGGGATCAGGCCTGCAGCTAGGGCCGGACACACGAGTCCATAACACTGCCGAGACCATCACCCCGTACGTGATGGAGCGAGCGTCCCCGTACTACATGGGCCGCGCCGGAGTGAACCGGCCACCACACACACCAAAGCCCCGTGCCGTTCAATCCGGCCATCCTCGGAGGTAGACCGAGGCGGGGTGCGCATATTTTTTGCCCAACGATTCCTGATATCCGGACACGAGGAGCACCACATGGACACCACATGCGACTACTTCACCGCAACACCCGAAACGCAGGCACAGATGATCACTGACTCGAAGGCCCGCCTCGCCCGCACTCATCGCGGCCCCGACAACTGGTCGGCAGACATGGCCCTCTCGAACCGGCGCGCATTCGCCGCACTCGCCGCCATGCGCAACGGAACACCCCGACCCACCTGGGGCCGACGCAACGCAGGAGCCGCCAAGTGAACGACACGAAGCACGCATACACGGTCCAGGAAGCAGCCGACGCTCTCGGCCTGTCCCGCTCCACCGTCCAGAAACTCCTGCACACCACCGACCCCGTTGATTTCCTGCCCTCCGCACTCATGGGCAGTAAACGACTCATCCGCCCCGCACACATCGAAGCGTGGCTCGACCGACACATGGAGGACTGACCCATGACCAGTTACGCGCTCGAAACTCTCGCAGGTATCGCCTGCGTATCCATCGCTGTCGGCTGGTTCCTCGCCGGTATCGCCTACTTCACCTGGCCGCGCCGCAATGCCCGCTGACCAGTCCCCCGCCACCGTTACCAACCGAAAGAAGCCCACCATGCACGTATCGACCCGCATCGAGCGCGAGAACGCCGCCATTGAACTCTGCAACATCTTCGGATTTGACTTCGAACTGGCAATGGAGCACGTGGCCGACTACATCAACCCTCGTGGGACTAGGCGGGCACACGTGCCCCTGGGGCGCATCCCCCGCGACATGGCACCCGGCGTGAACGTCCACGGCCTCTCTCGCCGCGACTACGCAGCGCCCAAGGCGGCGTGAACCGTGGCAAGGCACAGTTTCGGCAACGTCACCGGAAGGCGACGGCTGATCAGTTACCCGGACACCACGGGCGATACCGCCTCCGACCGCGTGGACAAGTGGCGGGCGCGTATCGAGCTGGCACCCATCGCGTACATGGCCACATCGACTCTCCTGTCACGTCGCGCGACCAACGCACAGTGCGCAGACATGATCCGCCACCTGTCCAAGTGGATCGCCGCATGACATCCCGCGTAAACGAGATAGCGGTCCTCATCGCATGCAACGCCGACCGGTGGACAACACGAACCCACCGGATGCGCGCACACATCTACATCACCCGTAACGGACTCGAATACAGGAGCAGATGACATGGCAATTCTTGACCCCGGTATCCAGCAGGCATCCGCCAACCTCATCGCCACACACAAGCGCGTCGTGAAGGACAAGAACCGACAGATCAGCGAACTGCAGGCCAGCAACGGTGCACTACAGCGTGCACTACAGGAACGCCCCGAGGCGCAGGAGAACCCCCGCCCCCTCACCGCCGACGACATCCCGGTCCGTGAGTTCGAGGCGATGGCAGACCGTGCGCTTGCACGGTGGGACCGCGCCAAGACGGTCTGGGCACCACGAGACGCCATGCGCGAGGCCATGCGCGCCGCTCTCACCCCGCCCCCGTCCCGCCCCGAGGGTGCCGAGGAACTGCAGGCGCTGATCCGCCAGGCCGAGGCGGAGGGCGAAGGCGCGGACAACGAAGCGCTCGCCAACTATCTCGCCGCCCGCCTGATCGACCCGACCGTTAAGGAGTAGTCATGACCGCGCACGCAAGCACATTTACATCACCCAAGACGGACTCGAATACAGGAGCAACTGACATGGACAACCAGGAACGAAACCGGGAAGCACTAGTCGACCACATCGCCGAGCAAGACCGCATTCTCCGACGACGCAACGAGCAGATCGCGCGGCAGGCTAAGCAGATCGAGAACCAGTCCCGTAACGCAGAGGAAGATCAGCGGGCAATCGAGGCGATCGAGGCCGAGCGGGACGAGTACCGCGCCATGCACTCCGAGCAGATCAAGACGATCGCCCGCCTGCAGAAGAACCCCCGCCCCCTCACCGCCGACGACATTACCGACGAGATGGTCGTTCGCGGGGCCGAGGCAATCCGGGGCATCGTGGCCGACTCCCTCCCCGTTCACGGGTCGCACATCTCCCGCGCACGCACTGCTACCAAGGTTCTCCTCGCCGCTCTCACCTCGCCCCCGTCCCGCCCCGAAGGAGCCGAGGAGTTGGCAGAGGTGCTGGACCGCATGGACCCCACCGCAATAGGGGGACCACTGACGGCACAGGAAGTCATCGCCCTGGCCGACCACCTCGCCTCTCGTGGCGTCCGCGCCACTGGAAAGGACAACTGACATGACCCCCACGCGCACGTTCACCGGATACGCCGAAGTCATCACCCAGTTCCTCACCGACTACCAGCTCCCCGAACCCCGCGCCGTGTTCATCTACACGGAGGGCAACGCGATCTCGTTCCTGTTCGACGGCGACTCCGAAACCGCCGAACTCATCTCCGAATCCCTCTACTGGGAAACCAACGAACTAGACATCACCGTCGCCACCGTGAAGTACGACGGTGTGCACATCACCGCACAGGTGTACGAATCATGACCCGCGACGACTGGAAACCGTTCGTGTGCAAGTCGCGCGGCTACGGCTTCTGGTACGTGTCCTTCCCCACCTGCACCATGCGGGAACTCTACGCAACCCAAGCCGAAGCCTTCACCCACGCCCTCGAAATCGCTAGGAGACAACGCCGATGACGCTAACCATCTTCCCCGAGCTTGAGCAAGGGTCAAGCGAGTGGATTCAAGCGCGAGCAGGAATCGTCACCGCTAGCACCGTTGGGAAGCTGCTCACCTCGACAGGCAAGGTCGCCAACAACGACACGTCACGCACGCTGATCGAAACCCTAGCCCTCGAACGCATCACCGGACGGGTCGAAACCATGCGCCCCACGTTCGACATGGCAAGAGGGACCGCACTCGAACCCTCAGCGCGAGAGGTGTACGCCGAACGCAGAGCGCCCGTCACCGAGGTTGGATTCGGTCGCATCGATCAGGACGGGTACTCGTTCGGCGGATCGCCAGACGGTCTAGTCGATGAGCTAGGGGGCCTCGAAATCAAGTGCCCCAAGCCGCTCACCCACTTCCGCACCACCCTCGACCAGAACGTGCCGAGGATCTACCTTCCCCAGATCCACGGAAACATGCTCGTATTCGACGCCGACTGGTGGGATTTCATGTCCTACGCGCCCGGCATGTCGCCCTTCGTTAAGCGCGTGCACCGGGACACGGAATGGGACGACGCAATCACCGAAGCCGCACATCTGGCAGAGGATGCCATCCGCGCCCTCATCCAGGCGTACGGAGACACAACGGCAGGCAACCACCCCACCGAGCATTTCGACCCGTTCGACACAGAGGAAGTGATCACCTTTGGCTGACATTCGAGCAGCTATCCAGCCACGCAGCGACCAACTCAACTACGAGTCCTTCCTGTCAGGCCCCGCCGTTCTCACCATTGAGCGGACCGAGGACTACCGAGACGAGAAGGGCCAGCCGCGCGTCGCCATCCACATGGTGGAGCAGCCGGGGAAGCCGTTTAAGGCGAACGCAACCAACCTGCGCCTACTCGCCATCGCGTGGGGAGACGACGATACGGACTGGCCTGGTCGCCGCGTGCAGCTCACCGCCGACCCCACGATCGTCTACGGCGGCAAGGCCGTTGGGGGCATCGTCGTCACCGCTGTCTCCCACCTCCCGCAACGGTTCACGGCAAAGCTTTCCGTGACTCGCGGCAAGAAGCGGGAGTTCCCCGTGGAGATCCTCCCCACCGAGCAGCCCCCACCGATCCCCGCGTTCAACACGCTGGCCGACGCGCACGCCTACTACCGGGAACGACAGCAGGCAGGCGCGTCACCCAACGAACTCGCCGCCATCCAGGCAGCAGCACCCACCGAAACACAGGAGAACACGTGAGCTGGCCCAACGATTACGAGACCATCGCCTCGGTCGAATGGCGATACGAGTCCTGGGAATACGACCAGACCGAGGTGTATCGCCGGAAGGACGGCGCACTGTTCCGTGCTTCCGACTCGGGATGCTCATGCCCGATCCCATTCGAGGACACCACCGAGGCCGACCTGACCCCCATCCGGTCGCTTGCCGAATGGAACCAGTTCGCGCGGGGAAGCCTCGGGGACAGCAGTAGCCCCGACCTGACCCTGCGCGATATCGAGGAAGCTGCGGCCATCATCCGTAAGCACCTCACAGCCTGACCCGCTCCACCCCCGCATCACACCCCAACACACAGGAGAAACACTTTGGCTCAGATCAGCTTTGAAGGCCGTATCACCGCAGACGCAGAGATCAAGTACGGAAACGACGGAAAGCCCCGCGCATCGTTCAGCGTTGCCGAGAACTTTCGGGCGCAGAACCGGCAGACGCAGGAGTGGGAGGACAGCGGCGTGACGTTCCATAACGTGACGCTGTTCGGTCGGCTCGCCGAGTCCGCGCCGCTCACCAAGGGACAGGTTGTCACCGTGGCGGGTACGCAGAAGTCGCGGGCATACACGAACAACGCGGGTGAGCAGAAGCAGTGGACGGAGACGACCACGAACACGGTCGGCGTGGTGCCCATCCCGCCGCGTGCCGGTGCCGCCTCGCCGTCTCCCCAGGGCGAGCAGTTCAACCCGCAGTACGCCCCGCAGCAGCCCGAACAGCAGGGATTCGCACAGCAGGGATGGCCCCAGGCTACACAGCCGGGACAGGGCCGGCAGCAGGGCTACGGACTCACTGATCCGCCGTTCTGACCGATGGGTAACCCGGAATAGTCGCCACGCTATTCCAGCTTAACCCCGCACCACCCGCGCGACAGGCAGGCGAGCCGGTTCAAGTCCGGCCGCGCACCCAGCAAGCGTCACCAACCGGTGGCGCTTTTCCTTACGCCCAATGAACGGAGACGACATGCCCTTTGATGGCTTCGGCGCACGCATCAATGACCATTATCCGATTCCTACCTACTATCCTGGGAGCATGGAGCAGCCCGCAGAAATCACCGTGTACTGCTCATGCGGGCAATACGAATACTTCTCCCAAGCATCAGCAGGCGGGGGATGCGACACGGACTGGCGCGACGACTACGAGAAGCATCTACAGGAGGTTGAAAATGAGTGACCAGAAGCCCTCACGCCCCGCAACCTGGGACGAGATCGAAACAGGATTCCACGAGTACGCATCCGAACTTACGAAGGGGGAACTATCCCTAGCGGAAGACGGGGGAACTTCCTACCCGCCCGACTACGCAGACTGGGTGGTGTCCATGCACGCGGCGCGGGAATGGCTCGCCGCGCATGACGCCCGTGTCAAGCGTGACGCCGCTAGGGATGCGCTCGACGGGCTGGCGGCAGAGTCCCGCGCGCTGGCCCGCGACATGGAGCCTCACGACCAGGGATCGAACGCCTACACCGCACGTGCCGCACGCCTCTACCGCGACACCCACCACCCCGAGGACGTGAACCAGTGAACATCACCCCTGACGTGTGGCCCGCCGACACCGAGCACCTGCGTACCCGTATCACTCGCCTGGAAGCACAGTCCGAGACGCGCGGGTTGCAGATCGAGTACATGAAGGCACGCATCCAGTCCGTGCGGGACGTGCTGGACAACATCGACACGTCGAACGACCCGGCACTGCATGACGGATTCGCAGACATACTCCACGCCCTGGAAGTGTGACTATGGCTCGACGCTAGTAACAGTTCCTCTCTGACCACTTAAGGCATCCCGACATGGGGTGCCTTTTCTCATGCCCAAAAGGAGGCGAACCCAATGGACAACTCGACTCTGGCACGTGTCCGCCGTATCGCAGAAACCGCCGCGCGAGCCGGTGTAGCAATCCACCCCCGCTACATCATCGCCGTGATTGATGGGAGGAAGTGTTGAGGCAGCAGTTCTCGATGCTGGTCCCGATGGAGTTGGCGATCAGCAACAACCGCACCGCGCAGGTCTGGAAGCGGCAGAAGGTGAAGGACGGCATGAAGGCCCTCACCCGTGAAGCCGCGAAGGATCGTTACCCGGTCGGTAAAGCCACTATCTGGGTCGGCATCGAGAAACGCACACGTGGCGCATACGACCCTGTAAACCTCACCGACACGTTCAAGGCCATGGTCGATGAACTCGTGAACATGGGCGTGCTTGATGAAGACGACTACCACCATGTATCCGGTCCCTGGCTCTACCACGCAGGCATCGACAAGCACATGCCCGCACGGACGATCCGCGCAACTATCACGCTCGTGGACTACCACCCCAAACCCATCTAAGGAGGTCGCATGTCCTGCAGTATCAACGGATGCGAAAACGGCGGGAAGCTGGCACGCGGCTACTGCAATAAGCACTACATCAGATGGCGCAAGCATGGCGACCCGCTGCAGGTGAAGGCTTCATGGGAGACCTGCTCCATCGCCGACTGCGGGCGGCATGCACAGGGGCGCGGTTGGTGCAAGATGCACTGGAAGCGCTGGCGCACCCACGGCGACCCCGAGCACGTCCGGCCTGTGCCCGCACCAAAGCCACGCTGCGCGGTAGACGAGTGTGAGAAGCCCAAGCACGGGTACATCTACTGCACGAAGCACTACCAGCGGTGGAAGGCGAGCGGTGACCCGCTCATCGTGGGTCCGCGCCACCCCGGCAGAAACCGGCTCGACGTGCCCAGCTATGCGGGCATGCACAAGCGGTTGTTCTACGACCGGGGACGCGCATCCAAGCATGCCTGCGTCACGTGCGGAAACCCAGCGCACGAATGGTCATACAGCGGTAACGACCCCGACGAGATGCGCGAGAACGTGCGCGGCTCGGTCGTCGCCTACTCCGTCGACCAGTCGCACTACTCGCCCCGCTGCCGCCCTTGCCACCGCCACATGGGCGAGTCCTTGGTCCGCGACCGCGACGATTCGGGGCAGTTCATCCCCACCGCACGCAAACGCTACGGCGACACACCCGGAATCACCATCCACACAATTCGAGAGGACACACCATGAGCGCACCCATCTACTTCTGGGGATTCGACCGTGACGGCTACATGCTCGCCACGGTCGGCAAGAGCACGGCACTGCGGCCCATCGAGATTACCCGCAAGCAGGCTGTGGAAATCATCTGCGCACTGGCCCGCGACATTGGAGAGGACACCCCATGACCACCGACGCAGCACTGACCGAGCAGGTGGCCGAGGCCGTCCGGCAGGCCCTGTCCGACGGGGAGGCCCTGCAATGCACCAGGGTCTGGGAGGCGTGGCTCTACAAGACGATGACCGACGAGGACTTCACCGATGCGTCGGACGGGCCGCTGGTCGAAGAGGTCACCGCAGCTGTCCTCCCGAGCATCCGCAAGGCACAAGCCGAGGCGTGGGCGGAAGGCTACAACGATGGTGTGACCGACACGCTCAATAATTCGCCAGTCGAGACGCCCAGCCCGTACGCCGAATACGACCTGACCGAGGAGGCTCGCTGATGGCCCGTAAACGCCGCCCGTTCTCGCGTGTTCCTGGTTTCCGGCCCGCACCGTACATCGAGTTCATGGAACGCATGTACTCGGACGTGGGCATCACTGAGGACGACATGCAGCCGTCGTTCGAGCAGATGGAAGCAATCACCCGCGCCGCCGTCGAGACGGCACGGAAGCTCGAATGGATCGAAGCTAACCACGCACCGTACCCCGTGCACGTCACCGAATACGCGGGCGAGACGTTCGTGACACCGCCACTAATTGACAAGGAGGACCATGGCGAAGCTTAAGGGGCAACTGTTCGCCCGCCTCGCACTCGACTACTTCGACCACCCGAAGGTTGCAGGCCTCTCGTCGGATGCCATCGTGGCGCACTTGGAGATGCTGGTCTACTCGCGCAAGTACCTCACCGATGGCGTGATCCCGATGCGTGTAGCAATGCGCTACGCAATGCCTGTAGTAGACGAGCTGGCATCGAACGACCCCGAGAACCCTTCTGTCACGCGATGTGATGACGGGTCGCTGATCCTGTACGGGTACGGCGATTTCCAGGAGACGAAGGCCGATGTTGACGGTCGGCGCAGGTCAGCGAGAGAGCGCGCTGAGGCTCGCTGGTCGAAGGATGCCAAGAGCACTGCTCCACGCAATGCACGTAGCAATGCTGCAAGCAATGCAGAGACAGAGACAGAGACAGAGACATATATAAGCGCATCGCAAGCGAGCGCAAAGGTCCCTGATCTGTTCCCTGACTGGTGGGCCATCTGGGGGAAGAAGAAAGCCAAGGGAGACGCAGCCAAGGCATACAAGGCCGCGTTGAAGATCATCCCCCACGACGACCTCATGGCAAAGACGCGCACCTACTGGGAGCACGTCAAGGCGACAGGCCTAGAGCTGACCTACGTCCCCTACCCCGCATCATGGCTCCGTGCCGAGCAGTGGGACGACGACCTGACCGCAGACACACCCCAGCAGCAGCAGGCGGTGTTCGACCCTAGACAAGGATGGTGACGAGTGTTCGACCCGACCCCCGAGACTGCCGTTATCGGTATCGCCCTCATGGACCGCAAGGCCCTCGACGACGTGGACGCCCTCGACCCCGAGGACTTCCGCGACCCGCGCCTAGGTGAACTGTGGACCCTGATCCGGTCCCAGCATCAGAAGGGACAGCCCCACGACCTGACCGCCATCATCGCTAAGGCCCGCGTCCGTGGCGTGTCAGAGATGGACCTACGGCAGATCGCGCACGAGGCACCAGTGGGCGGCGCAATGGCCTACTACGCCGACACTGTGGCGCAGGGCGCGGTTCTGCTCCGGCTGCAGGAGGCTGGGACGCGCATCGTCCAGATGGCTACCGAGGGTGACGCCGACCAGGTTGCAGAGATGGTCGAAGAAGCCCGTTCACAGATCGACGCGGCCGGGAAGATCAGTGGCACCATCGCGGGCATCAAGGCGGGCGACTACTTCGACGAGTTCATGGAGCATGTCAACGACCCGGTGCATCTGACACCGACCCCGTGGCCGTCCCTGGATCACCTCATCGGCGGGCTGAGGCCTGGCGCGGTGTACGTGATCGGTGCTAGGCCCGCAGCGGGCAAGTCCGTTGTCGGCCTGCAGCTCGCGGACTGCCTCACCGGAGACGGCGGCACCGTCCTGTTCTCGTCGCTAGAGATGACCCGCGACGAGATCACGAAGCGCCTCATCGCCCAAACGGCAGAGGTCCCCCTGACCGCGTTCGATCACCCACTGTCGGCGCAACACCTGGCACGCATCCAGACGCACGCAGAGGCCCTACAGGCGAACCGTATCCACCTCGACGACCGTGCATCCATCACGCCCGGCGATGTGCGCTCTACGGCCCGCTCAATCGCACGGCGCGGCAAACTGTCCGGCGTCGTCGTGGACTACCTGCAGTTGATGGAGTCCACGAAGGGTAAGAACGTTCCCCGCCATGAAGCGGTCGCACAGTATTCGCGGTCGCTAAAGATGCTCGCTAAGGAACTCCACGTGCCCGTGATCGTCCTGTCCCAGTTGAACCGGGGCAGCGTCGGCGGCGGGGGCAACGCGCCACGAGCACCCGAAGTGTCCGACCTTCGCGAGTCGGGCGCTATCGAGCAGGACGCCGACTGCATCGTCCTGCTACACGCCGACAAGGAACTCCACCCCGGCTCCCTGTTCATGAAGGTCGGCAAGAACCGTCAAGGCGCAACAGGGTCCTTCGAACTCGCCTTCGAGGGCCACTATGCACGAGCAAACGAGATGGCGGCATGGACACCCAACTACTGACCCTAGAAGCCGTCATCGCGATGTGCCCCGAACCGTACCCAGTGCACGCGATCTGCCCCGAATGCCAGACCCCGTACACGCATTGCAGGCACCACACGTTCGACCCCGACAACATGGCCACATGGCCCGACCCCCACAGGAGATTCCAATGAGCACTCGTCTGGAAATGATCAAGCGCCTCGCGGAGACCGATGGCTACTGGGCCGCGTACCTCGATGGCATGAACGATGCGCACCATGTTGGCGAGGTGTCGGCACATTCCGCTGATTTCGCTGAGCATGCCCGCCCGATCGAAGCACGCCTAGCCCGCAACAGTCACCGCGCATCGTTCATGTCGGACAAGATCAGCATGGATGAGGCACGGGAGAGGGTGCGTGTCGAGAACGCGGCAGACCTGTCAGCCCCACGCATCCCGTAAACACTTTGTAGCGCTTTCCTAGCGCAGTAACCCCCGAGACCTCATCGCTAGCCGGTGGGGTCATTTCTATGCCCAGGAGGGCGCATTGAGCCTCTACTACCAGGACGACCACGTAACCCTGCACCACGGCGACTCGCTCGAAATCCTCCCCACCCTCGGCGTGCAGGCCGACGCGCTACTCACCGACCCGCCCTACTTCAAAGTCAAGAACGAGGACTGGGACAGGCAGTGGGCCAAGCCCGACGAGTTCCTGCGCTGGATCGGATCATTCCTCGACGCAGCCAAGCCGAAGCTTGCCGCGCACGCCTCCGTCTGGGTGTTCGCCTCCCCGCAGCTCGCCACCGACGTAGAAATCACCGTGCGCGACAGGTTCCGGGTACTCAACAGCATCCGGTGGACCAAGCAGGCGGGATGGCACCAGAAAGCAAGCCTCGACACAATCCGGTCATTCCTCACCCCCTGGGAGGCGATCATCTTTGCCGAACAGTACGCCGACCAGTACGGGGATGCAGCCAAAGCACTACGCCGCGAGGTGTACGCGCCGTTCGGTCGATACCTGCAAACCGAGTGGGAGCGCGCAGGGTGGAAGTCAGGCCCGCTAGGTAAGGCGCTGGGGCGAGACTCGGCGCTCCCGACGCGATGGGCCGAGGGGAACAGCATCCCGAACCCCGGCGACTACCAGCGGATGAGGGACCTGCTCAACCAGTCCCCCGGCGACTACCTGCGCCGCGAGTACGAGGAACTGCGCCGCGAGTACGAGGAACTGCGCCGCACGTTCACCCCCACCACCCGCGCTCTAGCGTCTGACATTTGGGACTTCGCACCCGTCCGCCCCTACCCAGGCAAGCACCCCTGCGAGAAGCCCGCGCCACTCCTGCGGCACATGATCGAAACCAGCACGAGACCCGGCGCGCTAATCCTCGACCCGTTCGCAGGTAGCGGATCCACCCTCGAAGTCGCCACAGCCACAGGGCGACGCGCAATCGGCATCGAGAAGTCGGAGGAGTACTGCGAGAAGATCGCGCACCGCCTCTCAACCCGAACCGAACAGCTCGCACTGATCTAACGCCAGTAACCCCCGAAGCCGTGCCCGAGTTGGGTGCGGCTACTTTCATGCCCGTTTACATCGATTCAACGAAAGGCCACGTCATGGGACGCGTGAACTCGAAGCGCATGGCCTACCAGTTCGGGCCACGCAACACCCCGCATGCACGCCTAATGGTCGACCTCCCCACCGACCCCGCGTCAGAGAAGGACGCCGCGACTGCACTCATTTCGCAGCTCCGGTCGCTCGCCCTCGCACTCGAAAAGGAATACAAGTGACCCGTCTCGCAACTCTCGCCCCCGAAGCCGTGCCCGTGTCGGGTGCGGCTAAATCTATGCCCTCAGGAGGCAACGTGAGCAAGACATGGTTCGACAATCTCCCCACCTACTTCACCTTCATGGAGCCGCTCTACTGCGAAACGTGCGGCGACTACGGGGTCAGCCTCAATATCGACCTCGCCGCAGGCTTCCCCGAAGCGCATGGCGAATGGGGATGCACAGGCGGTTTCAGCTGGTACCCCGACGACACCTACACCGGGGCCGACCTCTACACGGAACTCACCGAAGCCGGATACGACGAGTCCATGAGGTTCAACAAAGAGCTAGAGCACAACCGTCCCGCATGGCTCGCATTCCTCGCCGAAATCAAGAACGACCACACCCCCCACGCCATCCCCGACGACCAGGAGGACTCATGAACCGCCTCGCCACCATCACCCCCGATACCCGCCGCCGATCCGGCCTGATCATCGCCCTCGATCATTTCAAGGACGCACGCCCCGACTACTACGAAACCGCAATCGACCACCTCGACAACCCCGACGTATCCGCAACCGACCTCGCACGCGCACTCACCGGAGACGCACGAGACGACAACGTACGCGTTGTTGTTACCGAACAGTCAATTCGCCGATGGAGGGAGACGCTTTGATCCCCGACCACATCATGGACAAGGCCGTGAACGCCGCAGGAGAAAACTGGGCACTCGCCCTCGACTGGGAGCACGACAAACTCTACGCACAAGTCCACGCCGCACTCGAAGCCGTCGCCGCAGACATTTGGGACCAGGGATACGAGGCAGGCGAACTCAACGGGTACGGCATCGGACGAGATATCGACATTGACGAAGACACCACCAACCCCTACCGAAACGAGCACACATGAGCACCGCACCTAACCGCCTGGCCAACATTCAGCCGCGCATCAGTAAGAACGTCACGGCCCGCGCACTGACCATCGACATTGAGCGCCTGCCCGGTCGGGTCAGCGTCTATCACGGCGGGTTCACCACCACCGGCAACATCTGGGACCTGAACGCGCTCAAGCACGTCATCGGTCGACGTATCCATGCCGATGATGTGATCGAGTGGCCGCGCACGATCTGTGCGGCCGCCCGCTGGTACGGCGACGAGGAAGTCATGTTCGCCGCAGAGTGGGAAGTCGGCGGATACGACGCGTTCATGCGACAGGTGTGGTCCTGGGTTGATGAGGCAGACATCCTGATTGGCCACAACATGGCCGCTTTCGATAGCAAGCACCTCATGTCGGGGTGGGCCGAGATGGGCCTGCCTGCCCCGTCGCCGTACAAGGTGATTGACACGTTGAAGATCGCTAGGGGGTCGCTGAACATGGAATCAAACACCCTGGACAGTCTCGCTAAGCGTCTCGGTGTGGATGCCAAAACTGATAAGTATGATGCCCGCACTGCTAAGGCTGCAGTGAGCGGTGACAAGGCCGCGCAGGAGAAGCTGGCCGAGTACAACCGTGGCGACATTATCGCGTCGGAAGCACTGTTCGACCGTCTGCGCCCGTACGCGAAGGGCCTGCCGCATATGGGCATGTGGGTTGATGACGAGAATGCCTGCCCGTCGTGCGGTGAGACGATGAAGCCGACGGGTAAGCGGGTGCATGCCAACGTTCAGGCATATGACGGTCTTAGGTGCCCGTCATGTGGTGCACACGGACGATCCACGGTAAAGCTCAAGTCCCCCACCCGGACGAGGCAGGCATGAGCAACACCGAAGACCCGTGGATCGGTATTGCCACCATCCGAAAGTCCGACATCGTCCACATCCGCCACAGGGGACGGAACGTGGAAGTGACCTTCTCGCCAAAGGGAAGCAACGTCCGTGTACATGTGGACGGAGAGGAATGGAAGCCGTGAGCACACGCCATGCCTGACATGCAAGCCGCCACCGAAATCGTGATCGCGTTAAACGAGTGGCTGCACATACTCGCAATGTTCACCGGGCTACTCGCGCTCACCCTGCCCGACACGCTCTCATAGCCCACAACCAAACCAACAAACATACTAACCGTGTATTCAATTGTTGGTTTAGTTCAACACCCCCTGGACCGGGTAAGGCAACACCGCACCACTACCGGAACGCTATTGACATTAGGCCCCGTGCACTAGAACGAACAGTGCCGGGGCCTCACGCATGCCTATAGGAGACGATTTGACCACCATTCATAATGGCGACTGCATCGAAGTAATGAACGCCATGCCGCCCGAATCCGTTGACGCAATCGTCACCGACCCCCCATACGGAATTTCCTTCATGTCGACAAAATGGGATGCCACGCCGCCCGGAGTTCAATGGGCCGAGGCGTGCTATCGGGTACTCAAGCCCGGTGGACACATCGCCGCATTCGGTGGCACGAGAACCTGGCACCGCCTCGCCGTCGCTATCGAAGATGCTGGTTTCGAGATGCGGGATAGTCTCGCGTGGCTGTACGGGTCAGGATTCCCGAAGTCGCATGACGTGGGGAAGGCTATTGACAAGCTCGCCGGGTACGTGCGCGGCTCAGCGCCGGACTTCCGCAACGGGCCGAACACGAATCCTGCTACGAAGGGAACGGGGCACTACAGCGGCGGTTACGGCATCCAGGACGGCACTGATACGGGTCCTGCGACTCCTGAAGCGGCACAGTGGGCCGGGCATGGTACGGCACTTAAGCCCGCGTTTGAGCCTATCGTTCTCGCCCGGAAACCCCTCGCCGAGAAAACCGTCGCTAGGAACGTCCTCGCGCACGGGACCGGCGCAATCAACGTGGACGCATGCAGGACCGGACTGAAAGACGACGAGACCGCCGAGGACCTGCAAGCCCGCTCAGGCGGTGTGCGAGGGTTCGCGGACCAGTACGTCGGCGGGAAGTCCCGAGGCGCACCCCCCACCGACATGAGCCGAGGTCGTTGGCCTGCGAACGTGCTACTCGACCAACACGCCGCTGGGTGGGTAGACGAACAGAGCGGGCATCTTCACGGTTCCGGGAATAAGGCTGACAACGGATCCGGAAAAGATAAGGATTACGACCCTTCCGGCTACCACATCTCTTATGCTGGTAGAGCGAACAGGGATTATGGGTCGGAAGGCGGTGGCGCGTCCAGGTTTTTCTACAGCGCGAAGGCCCCGAAGTCGGAGCGTCCGAACGTGGACGGGGTGCAGCACCCCACCGTGAAGCCCCTCGCGATCATGCGATGGCTGATCCGGCTGACGACTCCGCCTGGTGGTGTCGTGCTTGACCCGTTCGCAGGATCAGGCACCACGATTGAGGCCGCACTCATCGAAGGATTCCAGCCGGTCGGTATCGAAATGGAAACCGACTACCTGCCCCTGATTCAGCACCGCATCGACCGACAGTCCGCAACACTCCCCGCCTGAACCAGCCGCACCACATGGCCCGTCGCTGTAGTTGAAGCGGCGGGCCACACGCATACCCCGGAAGGATCACCTATGGATCTACTCGTCACCGTCTACTCGAAGGCCCAATGTGTGCAGTGTGACGCCACGAAGCGGAAGTTGCGGGAACTCGATATCCCGTTCGATGAGATACGCGTCGATGAGGACCTTGGCGCGCTCGACCGAATCAAAGCAATGGGGTACCTGCAGGCCCCCGTCGTGACGCTCTCGGACGGGCAGTCATGGTCGGGATTCCGCCCCGGCAAGCTCGCAATCATCGCAGAGGAGACAACATGAGACCCCGGATCGTCAAGCACAACCATTCGTGGTGGGTCATGATCGGTGACCACATGGCTGGCGCATGGAAGAGCTGGGATCGCGCATACACACACGCCCGCAACATAGCCGAACAACCCGCGAGACAGCGTGCGTATCGGGAACTGGAACGCGCACGACTCGCCTTAGAGCGGATGGAAACGAGACGCCATGGCAGTTGGTGACCTCACCCCAAACATGGTCGGCAAGCAGCACATCCGCATTAACAGGTCAGGCACGGTCATCACGGGCCTACTGACATCCATGCGCGTAACCACCGAACAGCCATCCAAGGTCGGCTTCCGTGCACCCGGCAACACATACACCACATGGGTCGCCATCACGGTAGGCAAAACATGGATAGGCGACATGCGGTTAGACCACCCCGTGTCGTTGCTCGAAGAAGACAAGTAGCACCACCACCCGCAGCCCGTCACCTAACGAAAGGTGGCGGGCCTTGTTGTGCCCGAACACGAAGACATGGAGGACGAATGAACATCGACGCCGAACAGCTAAACCACATCGTTCGCGAGGCCGTACGCGCCGAGCTGTACGCGATGCGCTACGAGGACAACAAGCGCGCCATCGAGAAGGAGCTTGCGACCTCTGAAGCCTTCCTCCGAAACCGACGCTACAAGAAGGAGGCCTGAATGACGATTGGTAGCGACCAGCTAGACGAATGGGGCAGACGGCTGATTGAGTGTGACCTCCTGTATAGGGAGGTGCAGTTGCTTATCCGCATCAACCCCGAGGCATACACCGTCGATTCAGACGCCATCGCCGCAGTCGGTGTAGCCAACGCAGACGGGCACGAGCACGGCGACCTCTTGCATCCCGTCGTGTTCGCGAAACAGTGGGCCTGGCACCTCGCAGCCCAAAACCGCGCCATCCCGCCCATCACCAACGCATGGGTGCCACTCATCCGGTACGTGAGTGCGCACCTGCAATACCTGGACGGCGAGGACCGGGAAGCGTTCGCGGCAGACCTCAGGCGACTGCGCGGCACACTCGGCGGCATGGTCAACGAGAACGGGCTAGCACAAGGCGAAGCGGAAGCACTGTCCGCCCTGAACGCACACCAGGCCCGTAAAGCGCTCAGATCATGGGCGCTGAGCAGCGACCGCATGATGAAGCGGAAGGACCTTAACGCGGCCTTCCCGACGCTCACAGACCGGGAATGGGCACGACTGCGTAAGCGGAAGGAACGATCCACCGAGAACATCCCCGCATACCACTACCCCGCCAGATGGGCCGCAGAGATAGCGCCGGGCGACGACGCACCCATTCCCGCATACGCCACGGTAGAGCCGTACAGGGACGCCATGGCAGCTACGGGAAAGGATTGGCTATCCCTGGACCACCTGAACCCGGACACTGTCTATATCGACAGGGAGTCGGGCCACATGGTTTACGCGGACAAGGGGAAGCGGAAGACGCAGGAGAACCCGGAAGACCTGTAGACGAGATGTCACAGTTTTCCGGGTATAGTGAAGGGGCTTAGTTGCCCCGCAATTAGCCAGACCACTTAGTTGCGCTGGCACGCGGTGCTATCCCCAGAAGATAGCCGGACGCCTCCCCTCGATAGCGGGAGGCACCTAACTCCCCGTCGTTCTCCGGAACTGGCGGGGGTTTTCTACATGCAGCCGACAAGAGGTCGTGGACCTCTTCCCCGAGGCGACGGAAACGTTGCTACTTGCCGGGGATAGGTGAACATATGAGTAGCGCACACTCGCAGTGCGTAAAGACCGGTAGATCACTGCGACCTTGAAGCCGCACATCCCCGGCACGGCGTATCGACTGGCTCACGAGGACAGTCGATACGCCCCAGACTTGCCCACACTCTCGTCCGCCTGCTCCCCACACGGGTGAGCGCACGAGAAGGCCCCCGGAAGCGCCAGAGATGACGCAACCGGGGGCCTAGGACTCGCTTCTCGGGATCAAGCGACAGGGGCAATGGAGTCCCGAAGCTTGCGAGCCTGGATCGCATGCTTGCGGGCAACCTCGACAGTCACAGTGCGGCCATCGTTCAGCTCAATGATCAAGTATTCCGCGCCACCATGCTTCTGCTTAGCAAGCGCACCCGCACCGGCACCAAGAGCAAGACCAAGCGGGCCAAGCAGAATGCCACCCACGACAGCGCCACCCGCAACGCGCCCACCACTAGTGCGCTCGACGTAATCAGCGGCAGTCTCGATAGTCGCAGACGTAATGTCATTGGCGTTGAAGTGCTCCTTCTTGGTGCGCATCCCGTCAAGGGTCTGATACATCATGCGGCCATCGCGCTTCAACTGGACAATGCCAGTCTTGCCCGTACCGAATGCGGCGGGCTTGAACTTGGTGGGCTTAGGATCATCGATAGTAGTCATGGGGCACACGCTACACGCGCGCGTGCGCGCGCGCAACCCCACCCCTGACGTGAGGGCCACCACCTGCGCGACACAGGCCCCCACCTTCACGCGAGGCCCCCTGCCCAACAGGCGAGGCCCCCACGTCAACCACAGGCCCCCACACGCAATAGCAGGGGTGCCCACGCATGCATGCGCCCCCGCCCCGCGCAAGGCCCCCATTGGCCCACGCAGGCCCCACCAAGCCCCCATGCACCCCATGCACGTATGCACGCACACATGGCGCAATGACGCGACATGCACACGAGAGCAGCGCGCAAGCAATGAGGCAATGAGAGCAGCGCGAGGAGATGAAGACACATCGCAACCTCACGCACCGGAACAGGTAAATGGAAACGCATACGAGCACAAGCAATCAAGCAAGCACTCGCAAGTAACATCACTAACTGCTCATCATGCGGCGTTGGACTCGACTACGAATACTCGAAACGACCAAACAGTGCCGAAGTAGACCACGTTCTACCTCACAGCCGAGGCGGAACCGACACGCTGGACAACACGACAGTCATATGCCGATGGTGTAACCAACGCAAAGGCAACGGACGAGCGCTCGCAAGACCAAAACCCGTCGCCGTTGAGCCGACAACGCGCGTCAAATGGTGACCCGCACTGCATAAACAGCGAGACCGGTGCGCATAAACATACACGCACCCCTCCGGCGGCGACGAGACCCCCCTCCGCAAACGCGCAGGTGGGGGCGGTGTCCGGTCCCCCTCGACCCACAGTCGCACCTCACGGCATAGCGAACTCTCCCCCATCTGACATCCACAGACGATCTGTCGCATAGATTTCCACAGATGCGAATGGAGGTGATGAGACATGGCTGGTAAGCGTCAGCTTGCGCCCGTGACCATTGCTCCGCAGGAGTCGGAGGAGTCCAGGCTCGATCGCCTGCGCGGGATTCGCCGGGTGCTGGAGGGGCACATCTTTAGCCCCGACACCCTGGCCCGCGACTTGTCGCCGTTGATCCGGCAGGCCCGCGAGGTCAATGTGGAGA
Organism: Brachybacterium sp. FME24; assembly: GCF_014897705.1. Lineage (GTDB taxonomy): Bacteria > Actinomycetota > Actinomycetes > Actinomycetales > Dermabacteraceae > Brachybacterium. Next base: position 272,764 of record NZ_JABUXV010000005.1, read on the forward strand.
TTGAGGAACTAGAAAACGAGCAGGCCAATCTGGTGGAGGTGAACGTCATTGACGGCGACTCTACCGAAGACGCGCCCTTCAGGCTCGAAGTCATCTAAGCTTTCGGATCTTGCGCGGCACCTGGTTCTCCCCGACGGGATTGTGTCTACGGCGTGGCCGTCTGTGCGCGTGCAGTTGGAGCGCATGGGGATGCCGCTCGATCCGTGGCAGCAGGGGCTTGTGGCTGCGGCGTTGGGGAAGCGTGGGGACGGGCAGTATGCGGCGGGCGTGGGTGGCGTTGTTGCGTCGATCCCCCGTCAGGTTGGCAAGACGTACACGGTGGGTGCGTTGGTGTTCGCGTTGGGGTTGTTGACGCCGGACACGTTGATTCTGTGGACGGCGCATCGGACGCGAACGCATGCGGAGACGTTTCAGTCGATGGCGGGGATGGCTGAGCGTCCGGGGATTAAGCCTTTCGTCGACTCGGTGCGTAAGGCCAACGGCGAGCAGGCCATCGTGTTTAAGAACGGTTCGCGCATCCTGTTTGGTGCTCGCGAATCGGGGTTCGGGCGCGGTTTCGCGAAGGTTGATGTTCTGATCTTTGATGAGGCGCAGATCCTCTCCGAGCGGGCCATGGAGGACATGGTGCCTGCGACGAATGCTTCGCCTAACGGGCTGGTGTTCATGATCGGTACTCCCCCGCGACCTTCTGACCCTGGCGAGATTTTCCGTCTGCGGCGTGAGGCTGCACTGTCGGGCGATGACCCGGACGTGATGTACGTGGAGCTGTCTGCCGACAAGGAGGCGGGGCCGGATGACCGGGCGCAGTGGCGCAAGGCGAATCCGTCTTACCCGTCCCGCACGGGCGAGGGCGCAATCCTGCGCATGAGAAAGCTTCTCGGCTCCGTAGAGGCTTTCAAGCGTGAGGGTCTGGGCATCTGGGATGAGCGGCAGGTGGGTAAGCGTGCGTTTGCTCCTGGGGCGTGGGAGGGCCGCGTGGCACCTGCCCCGGATGAGGGTGTCCGTTCGTTTGGGGTGAAGTTCGCGCCGGATGGGGTGACGGTCGCGGTTGCGGGGGCGTTGAAGCTTCCTGATGGCCGGGTGCATGTCGAGGCGATCCGTGAGGCCCCCATGTCGGAGGGCACGCAGTGGCTCGTTGACTTCCTGGTTGAGCGTAAGTCCCGTGTCGCGCAGATCGTGATTGATGGCAAGGCGGGCGTTGGCTATCTGGTGAATGCGCTCAGGGCTGAGAAGGTGGGGAAGCTGGTTATCCAGATCCCTACTGTTGATCAGGCGATTATGGCGCATTCGATGCTGGATCGTGCGGTTGTTCAGGGCGAGGTGACGCATTCTGGTCAGGCTGATCTTGATGTTCAGGTTGAGGCGGCTACTCGTCGTGAGATTGGTAAGGCTGGCGGGTTTGGCTGGCAATCGGGCATTGAGGGCGAGTCGGTGACCCTTCTTGATGCTGTAACTATGGCGCATTACGCGGCTAAGACTACTAAACGCAACCCGTCGAGGCGGCAAGCATTCCTGTGAGGGGGTAACCGATGGCGTGGACCAATGAGGATATTACCTCTCTGCGGATTGCTAACGTTTCGGATGATGAGCGGGACGCGGTTGTTGAGCTTCTGGCGAAGTGGAACGACCGTCTGTCGCGGAATGTGAAGCGGTCACTGTATTACGACACGGAGCAGGCGTTTAAGGATCTGGGTATCGCCCTTCCTCCGCAGCTCCGTAAGGCGAAGTTTGTGCTGGGGTGGGCGACTCAGGCTGTACGGAAGCCTGCACTGCGGTCCCAGTTCGATGGGCTGCGTCTGCCAGGCACTGATGATCCGTTCGAGCTGGGCGAGATCCTGGCGCGCAACAACTTCTCGCTGGAGTTTGGGCAGTCGATTGTGTCGGCGTATACGCATGGCGTTTCGTTGGTGACGGTGGCTAAGGGCGCTCCGGGTGAGGTGCCGGTGCAGATTCAGGCGCACTCTGCGGAGTCGTCTAGTGCGCTGTGGGATCGGCGTATGCGGCGTGTGGCTGCGGCTATGACGATTGCTGAGATCGGCAAGGATGAGAAGCCGGTCGAGTTTATTGTGTACCTGCCTCACGTGGTTCTGTCGTGCGTGTTTGAGCCGGGGCGTGGCTGGGTGGCTGAGCGGTTCGCTAATCCGTCTGGGCGTGCTCAGGCGGTCGCGGTAACGAATGATCCGCAGACTCGCCGCCCGTTCGGTAGGTCGCGGCTGACTAACGCTGTGATGGGCCTTAACGATATGGCTGTGCGTGCGTATGTTCGCATGGAGGGCAACGCGGAGTTCTACTCGTCGCCGCAGCTTGCGCTTCTGGGTGTTGACCAGGAAGCGTTTGATGGCGAGATGCCGGAGTCGCAGAAGTTCAAGCTGGCTCAGGATCGCTTCTTGGCGTTGACGAAGGACTCGGACGGGGACAAGCCGGTTCTTCAGCAGCTCCAGCAGGCGACTATGACGCCGCACTCGGACATGTTGCGGACGGTTGCGGCGGCGTTCTCTGGCGAGACTGGTATCCCGCCTTCGTCGCTGGGCATCGTTCATGATCAGCCCGCGTCTGCTGAGGCTATCCGTGCGGCTGAGCACGACATGCTGATTGATGCGACGTACCAGAACAAGATGGTTCTTACTCCTGCCGTGCGCGATATTGCGACTCTGGCTCTGATGGTTCGCGATGATCTCACGGAGCAGCCCGAGGAAGCGTGGCGTCTGTCGGCTCGTTTTGCTGACCCGGAGTTCCGTTCGATGTCGGCTCAGGCTGACGGCGTGCAGAAGCTGGCAACCGATATGGACAAGATTGTCGAGTATCCGGTGCTTCTTGAATCAGTGTTCGATGACGCGCAGGTTGAGCGTATCCAGGAGGATAGGCGGGCCGCTAATGGTCGCCTGGTGGCTCAGTTGCTCGCGTCCCGTCCGGCACCGGCTGAGCCTGCGCCTGTCGCGCCTGGGGCTGTCTGATGCCGCCCCCGGAGCAGGTGACCCTGCAGAGGGTTGTCGATCTGGCGGATCTTGACCTGAGGGCTTTCCTGGAGGGCGAGATCCGCGCGGGCGGGCTGACTGCATCCGAGGGCAGGGAACTCCTCATGGAGACCTTGCCGGGGTGGGCGGCACCGTATGAGAACGCTTCAGCGACGGTTGCGGCGGATCTTTACGACCAGAAGCGGTATGCGTCCGGTGTTGATCTTGTCGTGCCGTATGCGCCTGCTCTTGCGCCGCCCGCCGAACCGGCTAGGTGGGGCATTCTCGCGTCGTGGGCGCTCGCCCCGGTGGTCGATGAGACGGATTGGTCGGCGGCGTTCCAGAAGATCGTTGGCGGGGCGCACAGGACGATTGCTGACGCGCACCGGAATACGACGATGGGTAACGCGGTCGCGGATCGTGGCGCGCGTGGCTGGAAGCGTGTTGGGCGCGGCTCTAAGACGTGCGACTTCTGCAAGATGTTGATTCATCGCGGCGACGTGTACGACAGCATCTCGGTTCAGTTCAAGTCCCATGACCATTGCCGTTGTGCAGCCGAAACGGAGTTCGAGTCTATCGAGGCTCTGGAATTCTCAGAGCTTGGCGGGTCGGCTCGGAAGCGAGTGCAGACCGACGCTGACCGTGCGCGTGTGCGCGAGTGGCTGCGTTGGGAGCGGGACGCAAACCCGGATTTCTAAGACTTCTACGGTTCTCCCGTAAAGCGGTCCACACCCTCCGTCATGGGTGGTCCTATTGATGCCCGTACGGGGCTTAAACGGAAGGGGTGTAGTCGGCATGTCCGATAGCACTGATACCACCGCTGATGCGGGAGAACAGGTCGAGCAGACGACTGTTGATGAGGGGCAGGCTTTCAAGGCCCCCGAGTCGCAGGACGAGCTTGACCGGATTGTTCAGAAGCGCATTGAGCGTGAGCGGGCGAAGTTCGCGGATTACGACGATCTGAAGTCCAAGGCCGAGAAGGCTGCGGAGCTTGAAGGCGTTGCCGCTGATCTGCGTAAGCGGGTTGAGTCGTTCGAGTCGCGTGATGCTCGTTCCGATCTGGTGAAGAAGGTGGCGACCGACAACGGTGTCGATGCCGACCTTCTCGCTGAGATGCGGGGCGATTCTGAAGAGGATCTGACTGCACAGGCTAAGCGCCTGGTTGACCGTTTGAAGCCTGCACACTCGGTGATTCCGGGGCAGGCAAAGTCGCCGGAGAATGCGCCGAGCGACCCGCTGCGCGAGTTCACTCGCCAGCTCTTCAACAAAGACTAATCTAGAAGGAGGCCACCATGGCCGTTCTCACTACTGGCGACCTGACCATTCCCACGCAGATCCTTGATCCGTGGATCAAGGCTGTTTCTAACGGGTCGGTTGTTTCCGCCCTGTCCCCGAACCTGCCGATGAAGTTCGGCAAGGGCGAGGCTTTCACGTTCGGCACCGATGAGGCCGAGTACGTCGGTGAGGGCCAGAACAAGGGCGATTCCGAGTTCACCTCGACCGTCCAGACCATTGAGCCGTTCAAGTTCCACAAGACCGTTCGCATGACCGATGAGGTTGTGTGGGCCGATGAGGATCACCAGCTGGGCGTTATCCAGCAGATCCTTGCCGAGATCCAGCCTGCCCTTTCGCGTGCACTGGACTTTGGTGTCATCCACGGCATCAACCCGAAGGACGGTGTTGTCGCTGCGTCGATGACGCAGAAGCTCTCCGGTGCCGATTCCGTCGAGATCGATCCGGCTGCTCAGCCTTACGCCGCTATTGATGCGGCTGACGCGCTGGTGCTGGGTGCGGGCAACCTGCCCACCGCACTCGCGCTCGACCCGACCCTTGCGGTGAAGTTCGCGCAGGTTCGCGACGAGTATGGCCGCAAGGTCTACCCGGACATCTCCTACTCGACTGAGGCGTCCAACCTTGAGGGGCACCGCCTTTCCGTGTCGCAGACCGTCGAGGCGCTGAAGGTTGCCGCTGTGGCGTCCGAGATCAAGGGCATCGTTGGCGACTTCTCCGCGATCCGCTGGGGCGTGCAGAAGTCCATTGGCCTGAAGCTGATTGAGTACGGCGACCCGGACGGCAATGGCGACCTGCAGCGCAACAACCAGGTCGCGTTCCGCGCTGAGGTTGTTTACGGCTGGGGCATTGCTGACCTTGCCGCGTTCGCTCTTCTGAAGTCCGCGCCCGTCGAGGCCCCTTGATCGCCTTTCCGGGGTCGAGTTCCTACCCCGGTCAGGCGCTACACCCCGGAACTAACTAAGGAGTTAGCTTATGGCATTCATGCCTAGTAAGTGGAAGGATGGCGAGGCGGGCGGTACTCCGATTACTGCGGCTGAGCTTAACCGTATTGAGGCGGCTGGTGCCGCTAAGGCGGCGCAGGGCGAGACGGGTCCGCAGGGTCCGGCTGGTGCTGATGGCGCGGATTCGACCGTCGCGGGTCCCGAGGGGCCCGAGGGTCCGCAGGGTCCGGCTGGCGCTGATGGGTTCCCCACCGAGACGCAGTGGAACGACCTCGTCGCACGCGTGGCCGCGCTGGAAAACCCCGCTTGATAGGAGGTCGGGCCAATGGCTGACGAAGTAACTCCCTTCCCGTTTGCAACGGTGGAGGAACTGAAGGCGCGTTGGCCCGACTTCCCGGCTGGCGCGGAGGATCACGCCGAGGTGCTGCTGGAGGACGCGTCACAGTTCATTCTAGACGTGTGCCCCTCGGCGGTCACGGTATCCGCTAACACGCGCCGCCGTATCGTGTGCGCTGTCGTGCGCCGGTCGATTGAGGCGCAGTCGTCTCCTGGTGCGGGTATGTCTACGTTCCAGGCGACGACTGGCCCGTTCACGAATAGCTATACGCCGACGAATCCTCACGGCGACTTCTACCTTACTAAGTCTGAGCGTAAGGCCCTGGGCGAGGGTAGGCAGAAGGCTTACGGCGGCACTATCGCGGGGCCTATCGCGGCGGCGCAGATGCATACGCCGTGGTGCGCGTTCTCGATGGGTGCCCTGTATTGCGATTGTGGGGCTGTCCTGACGGGTGGTGAACCGTTGTGGCCGTGAGGCATCCGCAGGGCGAGACGGTGATTGTGCATCCGTATCTGGAGGATGGGGGTCGGGATGATTACAACAACCCGATTCCCGGTTGGGGTGCGGACATTCCGCGCCCCTTCTGTGCGGTCGCTCCGCGTGTCGAGGAAGAAGACCAGGGCGGGCATAACCGCACGATGATCGTCGAGGGGTACGACGTGTACGACACGTTTGATTCCCCGGTTGGCCCGTACGACGAGGTAACGGCACGCGGTGTCCGTTACGCCGTTGATGGGCAGGTCGCTAGGTGGCGCAACCCGTTCACGGCTGGTCCTGACGGGTGCATGTTCAAGCTGAAGCGGGTGGGTGGCTGATGGCTAAGAAGATGCGCATTAAGTGGCATCTGAAGAACTGGAAGGCTCTGCGCAATTCGCCGGAGGTTCGTGGCGATCTCGACTGGCGTGCTTCTCGGATCGCGCATGCGGCTGGCGAGGGGTTCACGCGCAGGCAGGCGAAGGTCGGCAAGAACCGGGCGCGCGCATCGGTGGGGGCGTCAACCTTCGAGGCCCGCAAGCGGCAGTCGGAAGACAACGTGCTCCAGCGGGCTCTTGACGCGGGTAGGGGGTGACTGTGGAGGCGATTACCTACCCAGACCCCAAGGCCGCGTTGATCGGCTTCCTGAATGGCGTTCTAGATGTTCCGGCGTACTCGCGTGTTCCTAATGAGCGGCCCGCGTCGTTCGTGCGTGTCCTGCTCGCGGGTGGCGAGGGCGGCGTTGACGGCTTCCTTTCTGACGTGGCCTTCACGGTCGAGTCATGGGACAACAACGAGTCGGCCGCGCAGGCCCGCGCGCAGCGCATCCGGGGGCATCTCCGGGGCGCTTACCTGATGGGCGGTCACCCCGTCTATGGGTACAAGGAGTGGGGACCGCCTGTTGACCTAGCTGACGCGTCCCTCCAATGGCGGTACACGTTCACCTTCGCAATCCGATTCCGGCCCGTCTGACGGGTCTTTTTTATGCCCCATACCGGGGCCATTCACTTTAGGAGATACACCATGGCCGGAACTTCCGCAGCCAATGTTGCAGTTGGCAAGCCTGACCTTGCCGTGTCGGGTGGCGTCCTCGTCGCCCCTATCGGCACCACCCGCCCCACCACGATTGCTGGCCCGATTGATCCGGCCTATCTGTCTGTGGGCTACGTGTCCACCGATGGTGTGACCGAGACTTCCGAGCGCTCCACCGAAGAGATTCGCGCTTGGGGTGGCCAGAAGATCCGTACCGTCCAGACCGAGTTCGGCACCACTCTCGCACTGACTCTGATTGAGTCGCGCAACGCTGAGGCGCTGAAGTTCGTGTTCGGTGACGACAACGTTGATACGTCTACGGCTGGCGAGATTGTTGTCAAGCGCAATGAGAAGACGCTGCCGTATGTGCAGCTTCTCGTGTCGATGCTTGACGGCGAGAACTCCAGTCATCTCGATGTGGGCCGCGCGCAGGTTACCGAGGTTGGCGACGTTACCTACGTCGATGGAGAGGCCATCAGCTATGAGCTGACCATCTCCTGCGACCCGGACGACAACGGAGACACCCTCGTTGAGCGCAAGGCGTCTGACGAGGCCCCCGAGGTCCCTTGACGACCCCCGGAGACAACACGTCTCCGGGGGATGACCTCTTCCCCACTTCCTAATACCCCCGTGGCGGGGGACCTACTTTGCGCAGGCTCGCCCCCGCCACGGTGTTTCACTTTTAGAGCCTGCACACAATTGATCTATTAAGGAGCCAGCGCAATGGCAGCAGCAGTGAAGAAGAGCATGGGTCCGAAGCGTAAGGGTAAGAAGCAGTACGCGATGGTTTCGTTTGAGCTGGAGCAGTTCGAGGGTGAGTTTACTCTGCCGAAGCTGGATACGCTGCCGTTTGGTGTTGCGTCCGCGCTCCAGTCCGGTAACGGCGGCAAGCTCGTTTCGTTCCTGACCGAGTATGCCCCGGATTCTGCGGAGGCAGTCGAGGATCTGGGCGGCGAAGAGGTCGAGGACTTCATGAAGGCGTGGGGCAAGGCGAGCGGCACCAGCCTGGGGGAATGACAAAGCTCGTGGAACTCGCTACGGAGCATCCACGAGCGTTGAACCATGACCTGATGCGGGTGGGGCACCGGCTGCGCGACCTGGAGGACGTGCGGTCAGGCCTCACCCTGGGCGACCTGTTGGACCTGGTGGCGTACTCGGACCCGTCCTCTGCGGTGTACCGCGCCCTGAATCCTGATTGGGAATGGGATCTGACGAATCAACTGTTGGCGTTCCTGATTGATCACCATCAGGGGCAAGCGTGGGCTGAGGGTGGTAAGCGCGGGCCGCGACCTAAGCCGATTCCGCGTCCGGGTGTGTCTGAGAAGCAAGAGAAGAAGTATCAGACGGCGAAGCGGTCTACCCGTGAAGAGATTGACGCGTACCTCGCGTCACGTGTGAAACCTAAGAAGTGACGGGGGTATGCGATGGCTACGGGCGTCGAACTTGCGACCGCGTATGTGTCGATCGTGTCGAGCACCAAGGGTCTTGGCAAGGATGTGGCTAAGGAGCTTGGACAGGTCGAGAAGGACGCCGAGGCGACCGGTAAGAATTCGGGCAACCGGTTCTCTCAGGCGTTCGGTAAGTGGGCTAAGCGTGGTATCGCGGTTGGTGCTACTGCGGCGGGTGCGGTTGCGGGTGCGGCGCTTGTGGCTGGCATGCGGTCGGGTATTGATCAGCAGCAGGGCCAGGCGGTGCTTAGTGGCCTGTATGGCGATGCTGGTAAGGCGCAGAAGACGCTACAGGATTTGAAGAAGGTCTCCTCCAGGTCGCCGCTGGATTATAGCGGTTATCAGTCTGCGGCTGAGTCGCTGGCGTATGCGGGCGTTGAGGGCGAGTCCGCTATCGGCGTGCTGGAGAACGTTGGTAAGGTTATTACGGCTGCGGGTGGTGATACTCAGCAGTTGGAGCAGGCTACTGGCGGCGTGATGAAGGCCGTCAACAATGGCGGTATCGCCATGATGGACTCGCTGGGGATGATCTCGGAGTCTGGTGTCCCGATCTTGTCGGGTCTGGCTGAGCATTTCGGTGTCGGCATCGATGAAGTGAAGCGGATGGCGTCGCAGGGCGAGGTCAACATTACTGACGTGATGTCGGTGATGGAGAACGCTACTGGTGACACGTTCCAGAAGATGCTTGTGGCTGGCGATGCGGCGTCTGAGACGTTTAGTAGTCAGTGGAAGATCGCAAAGGACAACGTTCAAGTCGCCCTAGGCGAGACGTTGCTACCTCTGATCGAGAAGATCACGCCGCTTATCGGCCCGTTGGGTGACGCGCTGGTTGATGCGGTCGAGAAGCTCCCCGGCTTTGTTGATGGCCTGAAGGATGGCATCGGGTGGGTCAAGGATAACGCGGTCTGGCTTACCACTCTGGCGACAGGCCTTACGGTCGCGGGTGTTGCGGCGTGGGTTGCGTCTGGCGGGCTGACTGCGGCAGGACTGGCCATCAAGGGCGTGTTCCTGGCCATCTCGACGGGCATTAAGTCCGTCCCGGTCATTGGCTGGATCATTGCGGGCATCACTCTACTGGTGGCTGCGCTGGTTTGGTTCTTCACTCAGACCGAGGTTGGCCAGAAGATATGGGAGCAGGTCTGGTCCGCGATTAAGACGGCGGCGGGCGCGGTGTGGGATTGGATCTCCGGGACGCTGTGGCCGGGGATTCTGACCGCCTGGGACGCGATTGCTGCGGGCGCTGTCTGGCTGTACGAGAACGCGATAAAGCCTGCCTGGGATGGGATCAAGGCGGCTATCGATGTGGTGTGGGGCTGGATTCGTGACACGTTGTGGCCTGGGTTGCAGGCGGCGTGGGAGGCTATCGGCAATGCGGCAAAGTGGCTGTACGAGTCGGTGATTAAGCCGGTCTGGAATGGGATCAAGCTGGCGATTGCTATCGCGGTGACTGCGGTCCTGGTCTACATCGATCTGTTGAAGTTCTGGTTCGAGAGCGTGATTGCCCCTGTGTTCAGGTGGCTTTACAACTCGATTGTTAAGCCGGTGTGGGCCGCGATCCAGAGTGCGATTAAGGCTGTGATTGACTGGGTTGTCAATCGTGGCTGGCCCGCGTTCAAGCTGATGATTGACATGTTGGCTAACGCGATGAAGTGGTTGTACAACAATGTGATCAAGCCTGTGTGGGCTGCGATCCAGACTGCCATTGATGCGGTTGTGAAGTGGTTCCAGAACACGGCGTGGCCCATTGTTCAGAAGGTTATCGATTGGCTAAAGCAGTACTTCGAGGCCTTCAAGAACAACCTCCAGCGCATCTGGAACTTCGTTAAGAACAACGTCATCAACCCAGTCATTGCCTGGTTCCGCGATACGGCATGGCCCGTGATCAAGCGCGTCATTGACCGGTTGAAGGCCGGTTTCCAGTCGATGAAGGATCGCTTGAAGGTGATCTGGGATTCGGTGAAGACGAACGTGATTCAGCCGGTTGCTAACTGGTTGTCTGACACGCTGGCCCCGAAGATCGAGACGGTGACTGACAATATCAAGTCGGCGTTCGAGGTCATGAAGGATGGCGTGAAGAAGGCGTGGGATGGCATCAAGTCTGCCGCTCGCGTTCCGGCGAAGTTCGTTGTCGAGGATGTTTACAACAAGACGATCCGGGCGACGTTCAATGGTGTTGCCGAGAAGCTGGGTATTGATACGCGGCTGCCTGCCGCGAAGGTCGGGTTTGCTTCTGGTGGTGTGATGCCGGGCTACACGCCTGGTCGTGACGTGCACCAGTTCTACTCTCCTACGGCTGGTCGTCTTGACCTGTCGGGTGGTGAGGCGATCATGCGGCCTGAGTTCACTCGTGCCGTTGGTGGTCCTGCTGGTGTTGCCGCGTTGAACATGAAGGCCCGGAAGGGTCAGGCGTTCGCTGGTGGTGGCGTGTGGGGCAAGATCAAGGGCATTGGTGGCGACGCCTGGGATTGGATGAAGGATAAGGCGTCCACTATTGGCGAGGCTCTGAGCGACCCGCTGGGTGTGCTGACGAAGCTTGCCGGTCAGGCTATGGATTTGGTTCCGGGTGCTGGCATGGTTCGGGAGCTTGTGCAGAAGGCTGGCACGAATGCCGCGTCTCAGGGTGGCGAGTGGTTGAAGAACCGCCTGTTGAACTCTGAGGTTAGCAGTGACGCGGTTCCGCCTGCTGGTAAGGCTGGTGGCGGTCTAGGTACGGCTCAGTCGCTCGCGCGGTCGTTTGGTTTGACGATGACTTCGTTCCGGCGTGGTGGGGCGAGGACTGCGGGTAGTGGGGCTACGTCGCTTCACGCTCTCGGGCGCGCTATGGACTTCTCGAATTCGGGTGGTCCTACGCCGGAGATGATGGGGTTTTTCAATGCGATGTTCCCGTATCGTCCGACTGAGCTTCTTTACTCGCCTGCTGGTTCGCGGAACTTGCATCGTGGTGGCGGTATGTACGCGAACACGGGTGCGACGAAGCGGAATCACTATAACCATGTGCATGTCGGCTTCAAGGATGGCGGCGTGTATGACAATGGCGGGTTGATGGAGCCGGGTACGGCTGGTATCAATCTGACGCGTAAGCCCGAGGCGGTTCTTGATCCGCGTTCTACTAAGGCGTATCAGGCGCACGCGGATTCGCTTGCTAGCAATGATGGGCGGATCGAGTTGTCTGCTACGTCGATTGAGGCGTTGGCGGATGCTCTCGCGTCTCGTCCGAATGTTGTTCAGATTGGCTCTCGTCAGGCTGGGCAGTTGTCCATGGCTGGTGCGCAGTCGAGGAAGAGTCTGGGGGGTCGCTGATGATTGGTTATCTGGGTACTCCGGGCGCGTTGGTGGCTCTCCCGTATCGGGGTGGTCTGGACACGAGTTCAGACCGCCCCGTGTCGTTTACGCGCACTCTGGGTGGGAAGCGTAAGGCTTTCATGGGTGCGCGTTCTCGGCGCGAGTGGGGCGTGTCGGTTGATCTGGCGGGCTCGAAGGTCACGTCGGGGCTTGTGGCTTTGGCGCAGTCGGGCGGCGAGGTCATGTGGTATCCGGCTGATGCTACTGCGGGGAATCTTCTTTCCCCGCAGGCTGTTGCGTTCAGTCCGACGCCGACTAACGCGACCGATTCCGGGTTCGTGACGCTCCCGGATGGCACGGTCGCTAAGGCGATTGTCCATTCTGGGACTGGGCCGGTTACGCCTGGTGATTCTCAGGGGTCGTACGAGATGGTTCCGGTTACTCCGGGCGAGCTGGTGACGGTTGGTGTGTGGGGGCTTAACGGGTCGCGGTTTACGGGCTGGTGGCGTGCCGCCGATTCGGCTACGCAAACGTCGTTCGCCAGCCCTGTCTATTCGTTTACGGGTTGGGGTTGGCGCGAGTACACGATGACTGTTCCTGCGGGTGCAGCGTTCGTATCGCTCACACTGTCGAGTGGTGCGCAGTATGCGCGTCCGTCGATTGCGTGGGGTTCTGTGGGTCGGGATAGGCCGGGTCGTGGCGCACCGAGGGTTGTTGTTCATGGCCTGTCCGAGGCCCTTACTGTGATTGCTAATGATGACGCGTACGGGTCGGTTGATTTGACTATTACTGAAGTGGGGTGACTCGAATTGCAGCAGCCCATTTCTAGGCGTGGCGTTTATTCTCCGTCGATGTCGGCGGTGGTGAACGGTAGGCAGGTTGAGGTTTCGTCGGTGAAGGTTGATCGTTCCCTCCCTGACCCGCTCGCGGGCGGGTCGCTAACGTCTGCGTCGGCTGCGTTTACGGCGGCTGAGGGCCCTAGCGTCACGGATATTGTTTCGACGCCTTGGGATCCTGGTTCTGTGTGGCCTCCTGTGCCGCAGTCTTCGGCGTCGGTGTCGATGGATACGGGCGCTGGCCCGGTGTCGCTGCTGGCCAATGGTGTGGTGTTGTCGGCTAGTGGCGGCACGTCTGGCCGTGAGGTTGACGTGGAGGTTGCGGATGCTTACGAGTCGTTGAATAAGACGATTTCGTGGGACAGTCTGGCGGATTCGATGCCGCTTGTGGCTGAGGGTGTTGGTGACGCGTATTTGGGGCAGCAGTCGGTGTATTGGACTGACCGGATTCTGCGTCATTGTGGCTGGTATGCGACACCCCCAAGGGTTGGGTATACGGGCCTGTCGGTTCCGGCGATGGGTTCTATGAATCCCGAGGCTGGGACGGTTGATACTTCGGCGCGTACTTCGACTGGTGGCTATCCTGGTTGGGATGCTACGTCGTGGGGTGTGGGTGTCTCCGATGTGACGTCGACGTACATTGTTGGTGGTGGCGGGTACTCGATCAAGTCTCGTGGCCGTATGGAGCTGTTGGCGATGGCTGATGCGACGGTGACGGGTGCTAACCGCATCGAGGCGCAGAACAATTCGTCGCAGGGGCTTGTGCGTATGCGCTGGTCTCAGTCGACGGTGTATCTGGATGTGCGTGTGGGTGGTACGTATTCGCAGGCTGTGTCTGTGGCTCGCACTCCTGGTGCCATGTATGCGACGGTTGAGTACATTTCGGATACGTCGGTGTTGTGCATTGTGCGTTCTGGTGGCTCGTCGGCGTCTCAGTCTATGACTGTGGATTCGTCGGTGACTACTGGCGGCGTGTTGCGTGCGAGTATTGTTGCGGCGTCGGTGGCTGGTGGTTTCCAGATTGGTTTCCCTGGCAGCACGGGTGGCCTGGCCGGGTGGACGCCGACTGTGAACATGAAGATGCGTGTGTTTAACAGGAACTCGTTGAAGGTTATGCGGGCTACCGAGGGCGCTGATTGTGCGGAGCTTCTGGCGGCGCAGTGCGAGGCTGAGTGCGCAACGTATTGGATTGATGAGCTGGGTGTCCTGCAGTGGTGGGACCTGGCGCGGCTAGAGGCTGAACAGTCCGTGGCCACACTGTCGTCCGATGACGATATCGCTGAGGGTGGCTTCACCTGGTCGCATGATCTGTCTCAGGTGAAGTCTGGCGTGCTGGTGAAGTGGCTCGATCCTGTGTCGACGAGGCGTTGGCGTTCGTCGGTGGACTTCTGGCAGGGGTCTGGGCAGTCGTTGCAGCCCGGCGAGGTTGATGTTGAGGAATGGATTAACGTCCCGGATGATGAGGTGTGGATTAGTCCGGATCTGTCGCCGTCTCGCGTGGGCACGGCTGCTATGGCCGACTTTAACGGCGGTCTGGGTTCGTGGTATGGCGGCGTCACGTCGTCTTCTGGCGACACGGATAAGTGGGCGCATCTTAACGGGTCGTTCCTTACGCAGATTGAGCGGGTCACGGATAATGCTTTCAAGCTGACTACGCAGTGGCATGGGTCGCTGGTTGCGATCCAGAAGACGCCTGACGCTGAGGTTGCTTCCGATATGTGGAAGCGGCGAGCAGGCTTTGATTTGCCGATCATGCGTGGCCGGGCTAAGTATCAACTGTTGGATCGGGATACGTATGGTGCGGCAACTGGTCCTGTGACGGCTCCTGAGCATGTGATTGATGCCGGGGTCTGGATTCAGCGTGCGGATCAGGCGGCGTATACGGCGGACTATGCGGCGACTCGGCTCACGGTTCCGCAGCCTGTCCTGTCGTCGGTTGCGTTGATCCCGTTCCCTGGCTTGCAGTTGGGTGACGTGGTTGAGGTGCAGGACACGCACGTTTCCAGGTTGACGATTCGCGGGATCGTTGTCGAGGACTCGCGCGACATTGACGCGGACATGGGCATGTCTCATGCCGTGTCGATTAGGCCGACGTTTGTTTCACGGAACGCGGTTACGTATGAAATGTGGGGTTCCGTGGTTCGCGGTTCCTCTTACGGACAGTGGGGTTCACGTCAGGTGGGCGACACGTACGCGGACTGGGGCAATGTCCCGCTGCGGAGAGAGGATGTGCTGTAATGGCTGTTAGTTACCCGAATGGCGTTGCGGCACCGTCTCCTGGGGACCAGATCCCCTCTGATGGCGCGTCGGCGTGGCAGCTGGTCGCGTCTACTGCTGACGCGGCAGTGGGCACGCGGGCGAGCGTTGCGGACCTTGACGCGATCAGGCCGGACCTTCTGACGCGGGGCAACCTGCCGTCTGGGTCTAACCTGAATGACTGGTATGCGGGCGACATGAACGGGTTCTGGCGGGCCAGTGCAGCGAACGCCGCGACACTGACCGGCCTGCCCACGGGCACGCAGAACCACCCGTTCAACCTGCTCGTGCTGGGTTCAGTGACTCGCGTCTCGACTCAGATCTATTTCCCCTATGGTTTCAACTCGACTACGCCTATGATTAGGTTCGTGGCGGACATTTCGGATAACTCGTGGACTCCCTGGGCACCCCTGGGTGGCACTCCCCCGACGCCTGATGAGAGCGATGGGACTGAGGGTGCGTGGGGTGCGCATGAGGCACTGGTGGCACGGTTCATGGCGGCGATGGGTGGCCCGATTGATACGGGCGGTAAGGCCGCTGTGGCGATCCGCTTCGATCACGGCCTCGCTAACTTCAAGTCGAAGATTCTGAAGCGCCCTGGGTTTCGTTCCGAGTCTCAGCAAGGAGAATCGGAACATGCCCA
>NZ_JABUXV010000049.1 GCF_014897705.1 Brachybacterium sp. FME24
TGGGCTTACCCTCCTGTTGTTGACGCCTGAGATGGCGGGTCGTGCTGGCCTGCGGGAGGGTTGTCGTTATGGCGAAGCGGAACAGGTATACGCCGGAGTACCGCCGGGAGGCTGCGGCTCTGGTGCTGGATACGGATCGGCCGATCGTGCACGTGGCCGAGGAGATCGGCGTGGGCGCGCAGTTGCTGGGTCGCTGGGTCCAGCAAGAGCGCGAGCGCCGCGATCCGCCACCGGGCCCGGATGTGGCGTTGACGACCGGTGAGCGCGAGGAGCTGAAGAGCCTGCGGCGGCGGGTCCATGACCTGGAGGCGGATAACGAGTTCCTGGGAAAAGCAGCCGCCTTCTTCGCGTCGAAGCCACCACGACGGAACGGTTCGAACTGATGGACATGGAGAAGGCGAACTTCGAGATCACCCGCATGGCGCGGCTGCTGGGCGTGACGCGTCAGGGCTACTACGCCTGGCGCAAGCACCGGGAGCTCGGTCCTGGCCCGCGGGCCCGGCGCCGGGACGAGATCGATCAGGCAGTGCGCGATGCCTTCCGTGCCTCCGATGGCGTCTACGGGGCCCCGCGGATCGCCCGCGAGCTCGCCGCTAAGGGCGTGGAGGTCGACCGCAAGACGGTCGCTGCCTCGATGCGCCGACAGGGCCTGGAGGGCATCAGCCCGCGCATGTTCACCCCGGTGACCACGATCCAGGACCCCGCAGCCCGCGGCTTCGCGGATCATGCCCAGCGGCAGTGGGACAAAGGACGACTCGATGCGGTCTGGACCAGCGATATCACCTACCTGCGCACCGGCGAGGGATGGCTATACCTGGCCGCGGTCCGTGATGGCCACTCACGGCGCGTGCTGGGGTGGGCGATGGACGATTGCCAGGACGCCGGCCTCGTGGATCGGGCGCTGCGCATGGCCCACACCCTGCGCGGCACTATCCCCGATGACCTCGTGTTCCACGCCGACCGCGGAGTCCAGTACACCTCGCAGATGCTGTTCGAGACCTGCGAGGAGCTAGCGATCCTGCAGTCGATGGGCCGGACCGGCGTGTGCTGGGACAACGCGATGGCCGAGTCGTTCTGGGCCACGCTCAAGACCGAGTTCTACGATCGCCGGTCCTGGCCGACCCGGGCCGAAGCACGCCATAAGGTCGCTCGCTGGATCGAGATCGTCTACAACCGTCGTCGGCTGCACTCCAGCCTCGATTACACCAGCCCGGTCACGTTCGAGAACACGATCAAGCGCGACCAGGCCGAGACTGAAGAACACACGGATCAAGCCCAAGCAGCTTGATCAACCGTCAACGACTTGCGGGCAAGCCCA
>NZ_JABUXV010000050.1 GCF_014897705.1 Brachybacterium sp. FME24
TGAAGCGCCCTGGGTTTCGTTCCGTGGTTAGACGGTCGCGGGCGCGGTCGTCGTGAGGCGAGTGTAGGCCGATTCGACCGCTGCTGGGGTGCGGTAGCCGAGTGCCTCGTGGAGCCGGGACGTGTTCCACCAGTGGACCCAGTTCAGCGTCGCCAGTTCGACCTCGCTGACGGAGTCCCAGATCCGCTTCGAGTAGATCAACTCCGCCTTGTAGAGGCCGTTCACGGTCTCGGCCAGCGCGTTATCGTAGCTATCTCCGACGGTGCCAACTGACGCTTTCACCCCCGCCGTGATGAGCGCGTCCGAATAGGCCAGTGAGACGTACTGACTACCCCTGTCGGAGTGATGGATTAATCCGCTCTCATTCCTGCTTGCACCAGTGGAAATCAGTGCGTGCTCCAGTGCGAGCAATGGAAGCGACTGTGTGTGGAGTGTGGGCGCGACCGCCCAGCCGACAATTCTGCGACTGAAGACATCAGTGATGAACGCGACGTAGCAGAATCCGGTGAGCATCCGAACATAGGTAATGTCGGCGACCCATAGCTGCTGCGGACGGTCCGCGACGAACCTCCGCTCGACCAGGTCGGGACGCTGGTCAGCTCCGGCTCCGGGGCGGGTGGTGACGGGCTTGCGACCTCGCCGGACGCCTTGGAGGCTGGCGATCTTCATCAGCCTTGCTACTTGGTCGCGACCGATATCCCATCCCACTTGGCGCATTGCGTGCCACATCTTCCGGACCCCGTAGACGCTGTAATTCTCCTGATGGATCCGCTTCACTTCCTCTACGAGCATCTCGTCCCGCATGCTTCGAGAAGATGTCGGCCTGCTTTTGGAGGCGCGGTATCCGCGGGAGGTGATGAACCCACATTCTGTCGCATTGAGGGTGCGGCAGATGGCCTCGACCCCGAACTTCTCGCGATGCATGTCGATGAACGCGATCATTTCGTCGTGGGGCGGTCGAGTTCCGCTGCGAAAAACGCTGAGGCAGCTTTCAGGATCTCGTTCGCGCGTCGTGCCTCGGCGAGTTCCCGCCGAAGACGCCGGTTCTCCTCCTCGAGCGGCTCTCCCGGGCTGGCTGGTTCGGTGGGGCCATAGCGATTGCACCAGATCCGCAGGGTCTCCTCACCGACGCCGAGCTGCGGTGCGACGGCGCGGATCGAAGCTGCGCGGGGGCCACCTTCGCGGGCGTGGCGGTCGTAGACCATGCGGACCGCACGATCTCGGAGCTCTGGACTGAACTTCTTGGGCATGTTCCGATTCTCCTTGCTGAGACTCGGAACGAAACCCAGGGCGCTTCA
>NZ_JABUXV010000064.1 GCF_014897705.1 Brachybacterium sp. FME24
TGCGGGGAGATGGCCGCTTCGGCGTAGATCTGGGCGATCAGTCGGGCATGGCCCTTCTCGCGTGCCAGGCGGCGGGTCTGTTGGAGGAAGGCGTCGATGGTCTCGGCGTTCAGCGTCTCCGGGAGCGTTCCGCTGGACTGTTCGCAGATCGCCACGATGATCTCGTCCTTGCTGCGGAAGTATCGGTAGATCGCTCCGGTGGAGAGGCCCGAGGCGTCGACGAGGTCGGTCATGGAGGTGCGGGCGAATCCGTGCGTCGCGAAGAGGGTGCGGGCGGCGTCGATGATCTGCTGACGTCGCGCGTCGAGGTGGGCTTGGCTGACCTTCGGCAAAAGAGAATGACCGTTCGTTTTAAGTGGTAGTGTCCGTGACAGTACAGCACGCCACCGCCTTCGAGGAGACATCACAT
>NZ_JABUXV010000051.1 GCF_014897705.1 Brachybacterium sp. FME24
GCCTCCCCGGATCTGATGCGCACGATGCTGCAAAGGATCATCAACGAGCTCCTCTCCGCGGATGCTGACGCGGTCGCCGGCGCTGAATACGGCCGGCCCAGCCCCGGTCGAACTGTCCAGCGCAACGGCTACCGCCACCGCGACCTCGACACCCGCCTCGGCACGATCGACGTCGCCGTACCCAAGCTCCGCACCGGCACCTACTTTCCCGAGTGGCTGCTCGAGCGTCGCAAACGTGCCGAGTCCGCCCTGATCACCGTGATCGCCGACTGCTACCTCGCCGGCGTCTCCACTCGCCGCATGGACAAGCTCGTCAAGACCCTCGGCATCAACTCGCTCTCGAGATCGCAGGTCAGTCGCATGGCGGCCGATCTCGACGAGCACGTCGAGCAGTTCCGCCACCGACCCTTGGACGCTGCCGGCCCTTTCACGTTCGTTGCCGCCGATGCGCTCACGATGAAGGTCCGTGAGGGTGGGCGGGTGATCAACGCGGTCGTCCTGGTCGCGACCGGAGTCAATGGTGACGGGCACCGCGAGGTCCTCGGCATGCGAGTGGCAACCAGCGAGACCGGCGCCGCGTGGAGCAGCTTCTTCGCCGACCTCGTCGCACGTGGGTTGGGCGGAGTCCGGCTGGTCACCTCCGATGCCCACGCCGGACTGGTCGAGGCAATCGCAGCTCACCTGCCCGGCGCATCCTGGCAGCGCTGCCGCACCCACTACGCCGCGAACCTGATGAGCATCTGCCCCAAGAGCATGTGGCCTGCCGTGAAGGCGATGCTGCATAGCGTCTATGACCAGCCCGATGCCGCCGCGGTGACCGCGCAGTTCGACCGACTCCTGGACTACGTGGGCGAAAAGCTCCCCGACGTGGCCGAACACCTCGACGCCGCCCGCGCTGACGTCCTCGCGTTCACCGGCTTCCCCAAGGACGTCTGGATGCAGATCTGGTCGAACAATCCCGCCGAACGACTCAATCGCGAGATCCGCCGGCGCACCGACTCAGTGGGGATCTTCCCTACCCGCGACGCGATCATCCGACTCGTCGGCGCGGTGCTGGCAGAACAGACCGATGAATGGGCCGAAGGACGCCGCTACCTCGGCCTCGACGTCCT
>NZ_JABUXV010000052.1 GCF_014897705.1 Brachybacterium sp. FME24
GGGGCCTGACCCCGGTTCTTGGACACGCTGAATCCAG
This sequence comes from Brachybacterium sp. FME24, assembly GCF_014897705.1. Taxonomy (GTDB): domain Bacteria; phylum Actinomycetota; class Actinomycetes; order Actinomycetales; family Dermabacteraceae; genus Brachybacterium. Next base: position 38 of record NZ_JABUXV010000052.1, read on the forward strand.
CATCTGCTGCTGGGGAAGCGAGATGATCCGAGAACTATGGCCAGAAAGAACTACTCCGAGGAGTTCCGTCGTCAGGCCGTCGACTTGTACGAGTCCACCCCGGGCGCCACGGTCCGCGGCATCGCCGAGGACCTCGGCATCGTGCGCGGCACGCTGCGGCACTGGCTCGAGACGTACGGGACCGGCAAGAAGACCGCCGCCGACGGGACGCTGACCTCCAGCCCACTGCAGTCCAAGAACTCGTCAAAGAGCCCGTCGGCGCCCGAGGGCGAGACACCGGAGCAGAAGATCGCCCGGCTTCAGGCCCGGGTGAACGAGCTTGAGGTCGAGACCACCAAGCTCACCACCGAGCGCGAGATCCTCCAACGGGCAGCGAAGTATTTCGCCGGGGAGACGCGCTGGTGAGTCGCTTCCAGTTCGTCGCCGACAACTCCGCCACCTTCGAGGTGAAGCGACTATGCGAGCTCGTCGAGATCGAGCGCTCGTCCTTCTATGCCTGGCTCAAGGCCGCCCCAGCACGCGAGGAGCGCGCCCGGGCCGATGCCGAGCTCGCGACGCGGATCAGAGCTGTGCATGGCCAGGACAGCACCCAGGGTGCCCCACGGATCACCGCTGAGCTCAACGACGGCGCACCTGTCGGCGATTGCGTGAACCACAAGCGCGTCGCCCGGGTGATGCGGGCCGAGGGCATCCGTGGCTATGTGAAGAAGCGTCGGGTCCGGACCACGATCCCCGAGCCGTCGGGGCAGAAGTACCCCGACCTGCTCAAGCGGGACTTCACCGCCGAAGCGCCGAACCGACGCTACGTCGGGGACATCACCTACCTGCCGTTGGCCGACGGCACGAACCTGTACCTGGCCACCGTGATCGACTGCTACTCACGTCGGCTCGCCGGCTGGGCGGTCGCCGACCACATGCGCACCGAGCTCGTCGAGGACGCACTGAAGGCCGCTGCCGCGGCCCGCGGCAGCCTCAAGGGAGCGATCTTCCACAG
>NZ_JABUXV010000006.1 GCF_014897705.1 Brachybacterium sp. FME24
CTCGTCAGAGACGATCACGGGGCCACCGCGCTACACCACTATGCGGGACTCAACTCGGCGGATACGTCCTCGGCCGAGGGAAGAAAGCACGACTCGCGACAATGATTCTCGGATACACCCTTGTGAAGCAGGGCGGGAAGCAGTTGAACTCCGCGAAGACGACCGTCCTGGAGTCGGACGAGGCCAAGACGTTCTTCGGGCAGCTCACGGGCGGAGTGACGGAGGCAGCCAAGGGTGCCGCCACGGCAGCCGCAGCCAAAGGCGTCAGCTCGGTGACCTCGAACCTGAAGGAGCGCACTGCACAGTTGCAGGGCGCGGCAGGTTCCGGCTCGGACGACGGCGATGAGGACGACACCACCGATTCCGAGGACACCACGGGCTCTGACGAGGCCACGGACGCCGAGGAAACCCCTGCGGAGACCAAGAGCTCCGAAGAGAAGACCGAGGAGACGCCGACGCGAACCTCATCCGGCAGCTCGACGCCCCGGACCGCACGGAAATCCCCGGCGACGTCCAGTTCTTCTTCAGCATCACGGAAGCCTGCCTCCACCGCGAAGACGATCAGAAGCAAGGCCAAGGATGGAGAGGGTGGTTCGAATGGTTGAGAACACCAGCGAAGACACCGCGACGGACACTGCGGAAGACACCAACGAACAGCCCTGGTGGAAGGCCGCATTGTCCAATCTCCCCCTCGGCGACCTGAAGTCCGAAGCCACCAACTATGCGAAGGCGTATGCCGAGAAGGGCGCCTCCTCATTGACCGACACGTTGAATGGTCTGACGGAGACATTCTCGCCGGACGGCGGCGGCGCATCGCAAGAAGGCCTCAAGAAGGGCGCGGAAAAGCTCGCGGAGGGCAAGAACCCCGCATCCGCAGGAGCATCTGCTCTCGCCGCCGGGGCCAAGGAGAAGCTGACCGGCGGGTCAACGAGCGGCGGATCCGGTGGGTCCGCCAACCTCAAGAAGTTCTCCAACATCGTCGGTTCGATCGACGTGGGAGTCCCGATCACGGTCGCCTACAACCAGTGGACGCAGTACGAGGACTGGCCCGACTTCATGAAGAAGGTCGAGAACGCCGAGCAGGAGGAGCCCGAGCAGGAGGAGAAGGCGGAGGTGGAGATCAAGGGCAAGGTCCTGTTCTCCCACCGCACCTGGACCTCCACCGTCATCCAGCAGGTCCCCGACGAGCAGATCATCTGGGAGTCGAAGGGCGAGAAGGGCCATCTCGACGGTGCGGTCACCTTCCACGAGCTCGGTCCACGCCTGACCCGGATCCTCGTCATCGTCAACTATTACCCGCAGGGCTTCGTCGAGAAGTTCGGGAACGCGTGGCGGCCCGTCGGTCGCCGCATCCATCTGAACATGAAGCAGTTCGCACGTCATGTCATGACCACGACCATCCTCGACGAGGATGCCGTCGAAGGCTGGCGCGGCGAAGTCCGCGATAAAGAGGTGGTTCGCACGCACGAGGAAGTCGTGGAGGCCGAGGCGGAGGAGCCGGAGGAGCCGGAGGAGCCGGAGGAGCCGGAGGAGCCGGAGGAGCCGGAGGAGCCGGAGGAGCCGGAGGAGCCGGAGGAGCCGGAGGAGTCAGCGTCGCAGGACGTCGCCTCCGGGGCCGACTCCCAGGACGATCCGGGCAGCGATGCCGAGGATGAGGCCTCGGTCGCCGACCCCGATGCCGAGCAGGACGACGACTCCGAGGACGATCCGAAGACCGCGGGCGAGGCGGAGTATGACGAGGAGAACCTCGAAGAGGACACCGAGCCCACGGGCGAGGACTCCGAGGAGGCCCCCGAGTCCACGGACGAGGGCGCCGTAGAAGACACCGAGCCCTCGGACGAGGACTCAGATGAACCTGAAGATGATGAGGACTTCGTGTACGTCGACGAAGATTCCGACACGACGAAAGGCACATCATGACCAGCACCGCTACGACCCAGCAGCGCTCACGGGGTGGATACGTCGATCGCCCCTCGTCCAGCTCATTGGCCGATGTCGTGGAGATCATCCTCGACAAGGGACTCGTCATCGATGCGTTCGTGCGCGTGTCTCTGGTCGGCATCGAGATCCTCACCATCGATGCCCGCATCGTGATCGCCAGCGTCGACACCTACCTGCGATTCGCTGAAGCCACCAATCGGCTCGACCTCGAGCAGAAGGGCGGCAAGGACCTCACCGAGGTGATCGGCGCAACTCAGGAACAAGGAGCCAAGGGGAAGGTCGGTGGCGCGCTCGAAGGCGCCAAAGCTGCTCTGAGCCCCGATGACGACGAGAAGTCCTCGACGAAGGCCGAGGCATCGAAGTCGTGATGAGGACCGACCATCCCGACCAAGGCGAATCCCCCACCGGGGCTGAGCTCTACCTGTACGGCGTCGTCCGTGCGGGAACCCAGCTCCCGGAGGGCCTCGTCGGGGTCGTGGCCACCATCCCCCATCTCCTCGAGGACGACGAGCTCGCAGCCGTCGTCTCCGAGCTGCCCGAGGACGCCGACTTCGGCACACCCCAGGATCTGGTCGCCCATTCGGCCGTTCTGGACACGATCGCGGCAGTCACCACGGTGCTTCCGATGCGCTTCGGGACGGTGCTGCCCTCGTGGCAGGATCTTCGCGAAGAGGTGCTCGCCGAGCCGGCAGGACTCACCGACGTGCTGTCGCAGCTGGACGGGGCCGTCCAATACACCGTGCGCGTGCAGTACGACCAGGACGTCGTCCTCCCGGAGATCCTCCGGGAAGACCCCCGGCTGATCGGCCTCCAGCAGGCAATCGCCGGCACCACCGAGGACGAGACTCGCACCGAGCGCATCGCCCTGGGCGAGGCCGTCGTCGCCGGGTTCGACTCCCTGCGTGGTCCCGACGCGCAGGAACTGCTCCAGACCCTCGACCCCTTCGTGCGCGACCTCGCCGTGCATGAGGGAGGTCAGGCCGACGATGTCCTGGACGTCGCCCTCCTCGTCGGCCGCCCCGAGACGGACCGTTTCGAGGAGGCCCTCGAGGCGGCCGCGAAACGCGATCACCCGAGGATGCGATACAAGCTCCTGGGCCCGCAGGCACCATACGACTTCGTCGGCGGGGGGCAATGATGGGAATCTTGAGCGGGCTCATCGGAATGCCGTTGGCCCCCCTGCGCGGCACAGTCTGGGTCGCCGAGCAGATCCGTGATGAGGCGGACAAACAGTTCCACGACCCCGCCGCCATCCGACGCCAGCTCGAGCAGATCGCCGACGCACGGCGCGCAGGCACGATCGACGAGGACGAAGCGGACAGCGCCGAGCGAGAGCTCGTGGCCAGACTTATCCGATCCGACCGGAACGAGGGAGCCTGACATGGCAGACAACGCCGACGAAAATGTCCCCGGCGACGATCACGAGCAGACCGACAGCGACCAGAGCAGCTCCCGCAGGACGACGAAGCGCAGGGTCCTCACCGCCAAGGGGGCGATCCGGCGCGCCACAGACCAGCTCGAGGAGCTGACAGGACGCACACCCGACAGCGTCATCGCGGTGGAGCGGCAGGAGGACGGGTGGAAGGTCTCGCTGGAGCTGGTCGAGTCCCGGCGCATTCCGGACACCACCGACATCCTCGCCGAGTACTCCGCGTACATCGACGACCGCGGGGAGCTCACCTCCTACCGTCGAGAGGCTCGCTACACGCGTGGCCGCGTCGATGGATGATGCCGGGATGAGTCCGCCAGCGAGGAGAGGAGCGCGACGAGATGACCGTTGTGCCGAGGTCCAATAACAAAGGGATGGAGCCCCGTCGCGAGAGCGAGGGCACCCTCATACACGTGGTCGAGACGCTTCTCGACAAGGGCCTGGTCCTGAACGCGGACATCATGGTCTCCGTCGCCGGCGTCGAACTGCTGGGGATCCGGCTCCGCGCCGCCCTGGCATCCTTCGAGACAGCGGCACGATACGGGCTCGAATTCCCCGCCGGCACCAATACCGAGACGGTCGCCTGGCGGGAGGCCATCGAGCAGAAGGAGACCTGTCCCCAGTGCGATAAACGAGTCCCGCTGGAGCAGCTCCTGAACGAGTACTGCCCGTGGTGCGGATGGCAGAGCGCCTACGCACTGCGGGAAGGCTCGGCCCAGACGACCGATGCCACTGATTCTGCCGGTGAGCTCTCCGGCGCCGACCAGCGCGACAAGGGCTCCCGCGCAGCGAGCGCGACCTCGCCCACCGGCAAGGGCGCTGCGCGTCCCTCCGCCGGGAGCACGCAATCCCGTGCGCGGCACGACCCGGAGCCGGCCGACGGATGACTGGTTCCTCCGTGGCCGCACCGGATGCGGAGGCGTCGGGTCGTACGGGACTCGAGCCGGTGCGCGATCCCCGGGTCACGCTGGTCGAGCTCGTCGACACGCTGCTGGATCGAGGGCTCTACCTCAACCTCGATGTCATCATCTCCGTCGCGGACATCCCCCTCATCGGCCTCAATCTCCGAGCGACGCTGGCGGGCATGGAGACCATGCTGGAGTACGGCATGATGCGCGACTGGGATCAGCGCACCCGGGCCTGGATCCAGCGGACCGCGACGAGGGACCTGCCGCTGGAGGACGACGAGGAACTGCTGGCGAAGATGGCGGGCGGCTACTTCTCCCAGGACGATTTCCACCGCGACTGGCGACCGGGGAGCGTCTACCTCACCACCGGTCGGCTCCTCGTCTTTCGCCGCGATCCGCGCGAGGTCCTGTGGGAGACCCCGCTCGAGGACATCCGATCTGTCGAGATCAGCCCGGAGACCACCATCGGCGGTGAGACCTTGGACCGTCTCAAGTTGCGCACCGCGCAGGGTGAGGAGGCGGTGCTGTCGGCCTCCGCACCGCAGCGTCTGCGCGAGATGGTGCTGCAGCAGGCACCGGCCGCTCGTCGCGAGGTAGGCGCCTCGGGCGATCGCCCGAGGCCCGCAGACGTCGAGAGCGACAATGCCTCACCGCAGGTGGAGGGGCATCTCTGGTATCAGGAGAGCCTGGCAGGTCGCTCCGAGTGGCGGGGCGGCACCGGGCGCCTCGACGAGCACGGATTCACGTGGAAGAGTGCGATGGACACGCGTCCGGCGATCCGACTTCGCCCCGGCGAGCTGCGCGACGTCCGCCTCGAGGATGGGCAGGTGCCCTCCGGGGAGAGCACCCTGATACGGCTGGCCACCAGTGCCGGCGAGTTCGTGCTCGCGGGTGACACCTCCCGATGGGGAGATCCCCTGCAGGATCTCGCCGGACGACATGACACCACCGACACTCACGGAAGGGAGGCCATCGATGGGCTTGGAGATCGATGAGAGCAGCCTCAAGCACGGGGTGCTGACCTTGGTGGTGACCCTCGTCGAAGTCATCCAGGAGGCGCTGGAGACCCAGGCGATGCGTCGTCTCGAGGGCGGCGACCTGACCGATGAGGAGCAGGAGCGACTCGGCGATGCCCTGCTCGAGCTCGACGAGGCGATGCGGGAGATCAAAGCCCAGAACGGGATCACCGGCTCCGTCTCCGACCTGCACCGCGGTCTCGACGATGTCGTCGACGACGTGGTCGACAAGCTGATCAACCCTCAGCGCTGGGCCGAGGAGAACCAGGACCGCACTACATGAGCGAGCAGGCACTGTACGTCTATGCGATCGCTCCCTCCGGGGAGATCAGGGATCCCGGGACCGGCATCGATGGGCAGGACGTCCTCGTGATCGACGGCGCGGACGGCGTCTGCGCACTGGCCCACCGGCAGGGCACCACCCCGTACGAGGGGCCGGACGATGACGTGCGCCGCTGGGTGCTCGAGCACAGTGGCGTCATCGACCGGGCATGGCAGGCAGCCGGCGCGGTGCTGCCGGTCTCGTTCAACGTGATCGTCGCTCCCGGCGAGCAGTCCCCCGCCGACGAGGCGCTGCAGGAGTGGCTCCACGACAATGCCGGAACAATCCGGGAGCGGCTCACGGCACTGACCGACCACGTCGAACTGCGCATCCAGATCGCGGTGGAGACGGACACCGTTGCGGCAGATGCCTCGGAGATCGCCCGCGTCACCGCGGAGATGGCCTCGAAGCCCGAAGGCGTCCAGCGTCTGTACCGGAAGAAGCTCGAGACGATGCGCCGCGACGTGAGCGAGCGGGTCGCGGACTCCCTGTATCCGGAGTTCCGGCGCCGAATCCTCCAGCACGCCGTCGACGTCGTGGAGAATCGCCAGTCGCGCACCGGCGAGGGGATGGTACCCATCCTCGACGTCGCCGTCCTGGTCGCGGAGACTGAGGTCGAACTGCTCGGCATCGAGCTGGCTGAGATCCGCGATTCACGACCGGGCCTGGAGATCCGCTTCCTGGGACCCTGGCCGCCGTATTCCTTCGCCGATCTGCCGGCGCTCACCCCGGGCGGACCTCCACAGGACGCCTGATCGCACCAGCCGGAGGACGCGGCTTCGCTGCTCCACACGACGCGTCGAGGGGGACAGAACCCCGATCCCGGTCAACCGGGTCAGGAGTCGGCCGAGCCCTCGTCGCGGATCCGCTCATGGTGGCGGATCACCTCAGTGACGATGAAGCGCATGAAGGCCTCGGCGAAGACGGGGTCCAGGCCCGCGTCGTCCGCGAGGGAGCGCAGGCGGTCGATCTGCTCGCGCTCGCGTGACGGGTCCGCGGGTGGCAGGCCGTGGGTGGCCTTGAGGACCCCGACGCGCTGGGTATGGGAGAAGCGCTCCGCGAGCAGATGCACGAGGGCAGCATCGATGTTGTCGATGCTGCGGCGCTCTTCGACGAGCACCTCACGGGCATGCGTGGCAGCGTCGGAGGTGACAGCGTCGGTCCCGGTGGCCGCCGTGGCCTTGGGAGCGTCGGCAGCGGGATGCTGCGGCATCAGGCGGACCGCTCCTCGCGCGACTGCTCGACCTCTCGGTCGCTGTCCTTGCCGGTGACCATCAGCGGCGCCCGGCCCTCGGTGATGACGCCTTCGGTGATGACCACCTTGGCGACATCGCTGCGTGAGGGCAGCTCGAACATGATGGCCTGCAGCGAGTCCTCGAGGATCGCACGCAGACCGCGCGCTCCGGTCCCGCGCTCGATCGCGCGATCGGCCACGGCCTCCAGGGCGCTGTGCTCGAAGTCCAGCTCGACGCCATCGAGGGCGAACATCTTCTGGAACTGTTTGACCAGCGCGTTGCGCGGCTCGGTGAGGATCTGGATGAGGGCCGCGCGATCGAGATTGGACACGCTCGTGATCACGGGCAGACGCCCGATGAACTCGGGGATCAGGCCGAACTTGAGCAGATCCTCCGGGGCCAGCTTGGCGTAGATCGCCTCCTGCTCGAGCGGAGTGTGCAGCTCGGCTCCGAAGCCGATGCCGCGCCTGCCGATGCGCGATCCGATGATGTCCTCGATGCCGGCGAAGGCACCGGCCACGATGAACAGCACGTTCGTGGTGTCGATCTGGATGAACTCCTGGTGCGGGTGCTTGCGCCCGCCCTGGGGCGGCACCGCGGCCACGGTTCCCTCGACGATCTTCAGCAGAGCCTGCTGCACGCCTTCGCCGGAGACATCGCGCGTGATCGAGGCGTTCTCCGACTTGCGACCGATCTTGTCGACCTCGTCGATGTAGATGATGCCGCGCTCGGCCTTGGCGACGTCGTAATCCGCGGCCTGCAGCAGCTTGAGCAGGATGTTCTCGACATCCTCGCCGACGTAGCCGGCTTCGGTGAGCGCGGTGGCATCGGCCATCGCGAACGGCACGTCGAGCATCCTCGCGAGGGTCTGGGCGAGATAGGTCTTGCCACAGCCCGTAGGGCCCACGAGCATCACGTTGGACTTCGCGACCTCGATCTCATCGCGTTCGCCGTCCGCCACCTCGGCCAGTGCAGCGGCGGCGCTCTTGGCCGTGGGTGCCGCGGACTCGGAGTCCTGGGCGCGCACACGCTTGTAATGGTTGTAGACGGCGACGGCGAGGGCACGCTTGGCCGGCTCCTGGCCGACCACGTAGTCCTCGAGGAAGGCGAAGATCTCCTGCGGAGTGGGCAGCGCGGCCTGCTCCTCGGAGACCGGCTGCGCCGCCTGGATCTCCTCGGCGATGATCTCGTTGCACAGCTCGATGCACTCTTCGCAGATGTACACCCCGGGCCCGGAGATCAGACGTTCGACCTGCTTCTGCGACTTCCCGCAGAACGAGCATTTGAACACGTCGGCCCCATCGCTCGTGCGCGCCATGTCCGTGTCCTTTCGTCGGGCCACCCTCAGTGCATTCGTCGTCGTCCGCAGGATCTCGACCCGAGATCCGCGAACCCGACCACGGTACCCCGCCGGCCCCACATGACGCGGGAGGCGGGCCGTCCGTGGTGCCAACCCCGGGGGGCGGCGGAACGCCGGTCGGCCCTGCACAGCGCTGGGCGCGTGCAAGGAGCCGACGGCGAAGGGCGGACGCCGCGACCGGGGACAGTACGTGCTCCCCGGACGCGGCGCACCGTCACTGCGAGATGGCCGTGCGGGGCACCTTGCGCGATTCCAGCACCTGGTCTACCAGACCGTAGTCCAGGGCACCCTGCGCGGTGAGGATCTTGTCGCGCTCGATGTCCTTGCTGACCTGCTCCTTGGTGCGGCCGGAGTGATCGGCGAGGGTCTGCTCGAGCCATTCGCGCATGCGCATGATCTCGTTGGCCTGGATCTCCAGGTCGGAGGCCTGTCCGCCGCCGCCTTCGCCGCCCATGGCGGGCTGGTGGATCATGATGCGGGCGTTGGGGAGCGCGAGGCGCTTGCCCGGGGTGCCCGCTGCCAGCAGTACCGCAGCGGCGGAGGCCGCCTGGCCGAGGCACACCGTGGTGATGTCCGGCTTGACATACAGCATCGTGTCGTAAATGGCGGTCAGTGCAGTGAACGAGCCGCCGGGGCTGTTGATGTACAGCGTGATGTCGCGGTCCGGGTCCTGGGACTCCAGGACCAGCAGCTGGGCCATGACGTCGTCGGCCGAGGCATCGTCGACCTGGACGCCCAGGAAGATGATGCGGTCCTCGAACAGCTTCGTGTACGGGTCCTGGCGCTTCATGCCGTAGGCAGTGCGCTCCTCGTACTGCGGGAGCACATAGCGCGAGGTGGGCATGCCACCGGCATGGGCGGTTGGCAGGGCACCGATGGTGCGGGGATCGAAGGTCACGGGGTCTCCTTGCTTCGAGGGTGTCTGTGAGGGACGGAAGGGGCGGTCAGTCGTCGGTGCCGCCGCCGCCCGTGACGTCACCTGCACCGGTGACGATCTTGTCGATGAAGCCGTACTCGAGCGCCTCGGAGGCCGTGAACCAATGGTCGCGGTCCCCATCAGCGATGACCTGCTCGACGCTCTTGCCGGTCTGCTCTGCAGTCAGCTCTGCCATCTGCTTCTTCATGGACAGGATGAGCTCGGCCTGGATCTTGATGTCGGTGGCGGTGCCCCCGAGCCCGCCCAGAGGCTGGTGCATGAGCACGCGCGTGTGCGCGGTCGCATAGCGCTTGCCCTGGGTGCCCGAGGAGAGCAGGAACTGTCCCATCGACGCCGCCATGCCCATGCCGATCGTCACGACGTCGGGCTGGACGTACTGCATCGTGTCGTAGATGGCCATGCCCGCGGTGATGGAGCCGCCGGGGCTGTTGATGTAGAGGTAGATGTCCTTGTCCGGGTCCTCTGCGGCCAGCAGCAGGATCTTCGCGCAGATCGCGTTGGCGTTCTCGTCGCGCACCTCGGAGCCGAGCCACACGATGCGATCGCGCAGCAGACGCTGGTAGACGCTGTCATCCAGGCCCATCGGAGCGTCACCGATCGCGTTGCGGGGCGGCGAGGACGGGGAGGTCTGAGTGCTCTGTGAAGTCACGGGGTCTCCTTCGTGGCGGGATTGTCGATGACTCGACTCTAGGCGCTGGGCGGGAGCGCGCGGTGCCCTGTTCGCCGCAGGCGCACTGGAGGGGACTCTGCGGGCGGGACCCAGCTCCGAGCGCCCCAGATCCTCCTGCGGATGTGGCTCAGGTCGCCCCGGAACGTCAAGTCGGGGCGGGTTCTGGTCACGATGACCCGTCAGCGTGCAAAAAGCGCGTCAATTCCCCTGCCCGGCTGTCTCAAGCCCACTGCGTGGCAGGGGGCGCCCTCCTACTGTGGTCGCATCGCCCCAGTCGATCGCCCCGAAGACGGTGATCACCGCACCCGCAGGTAGCACCCGGCCTGATGCCGGGACCGGAAGGAACGATCCGCACATCATGGCCAAGTACAACACTCACCGCACCCCCGGACGCGCCCACACCCCCGCCGGCAACACTGCCCGCGGCCTCGGTGGCGCCGCAGTCCTCGGGACCGTCCTCGTCGGCACCGCCTTCGCCGGCAGCTCCGCGCAGGCCGCCCCCGCGGCCCCCGCCGCTCCGGCAGCGCCCGCGGCCCAGACCGCTCCCGCCACCCCGGTGGCCACCGCGCCCACTGCCGCGCTGGACACCAGCCAGAAGCTGCGCTGGGGCTCGCGCGGCGACACCGTGCAGAACCTCCAGGCCACGCTCAACGAGAGCGGCGCCGGCATTTCCGAGGACGGCGTCTTCGGTCCCCGCACCCACTCCGCGGTCAAGGACTTCCAGTCCAGCAAGGGCCTCCAGGTGGACGGGGTCGTCGGCCCCAAGACCTTCGGCGCGCTGAACGGCTCCGCGACCGTCCCCTCCGGCGGCGCCTCGGCACCCGCCGCGTCCTCCTCGAGCGGCAGCAGCTCGATCGTCGACGCCGCCCGCTCCGCGATCGGCACCCCCTACTCGTGGGGCGGCGCCTCCATGGGCGGCATGGATTGCTCCGGCCTGGTGAACTTCGCCTACAAGGCGGCCGGCATCGACGTGCCGCGCACGTCCGGCCAGATCGCCAACGGCGGCCGCTGGATCTCGCAGTCCCAGGCCCAGCCCGGCGACATCGTGGCCTGGTCGGGCCACGTCGCGATCTACGCCGGCAACGGCAAGATCATCGACGCCTCCGGCTCCAAGCAGCAGGTCGTCGAGCGCAGCATCTGGGGCAACCCGATCGGGTTCGTCACCTACCGCTGATCCTCAGCACCTCGTCGAGGGCCTGGTCTCCACACGGGGACCAGGCCCTCGTGCGTGACAAGGGGCCCGGCGCGCGACGTCGCCCGTGCCCGGGCAGGAGCCGCGTCCCGCGTCAGGACCGGCGACGAGGCCGGAAGATCCACCCACGCTGCGACGAGGAATCGCCGAGGGTCTCCACCAGCTCCCACTGCACCAGGCGACCGCCCGGCACTGCGAAGATGCGTGTGCCGTCCCCGAGGAACACCGGCGCCACGAACATCTGCAGCTCGTCGATGAGGTCGTGCTCGAGCGCCTGACGGGCGATGTCCGCGCTGATGATCTGCACGTCCTTCTCCCCCGCGACCTCCTGTGCTCGGCGCACGGCCTCGCGCACATCGCAGTTCAGCGCCACGATGGCTGGATCCGCGTCGATCTCGTGGGGCCGGTGGGTGAGAACGAACTCGGTCCCCGACCACGCCCCGCCGTACGCCTGCGCGGTGAGCTCGCTGCGCTCCTGGGCCTGCGCCCGGGCGGCGTCGTAGCCCGCACGGCCCGAGATGATGACGCCGACGGGCGCCGCCATGGATTCCGTGACGTCGTCGACGGTGGGCTCCATCGCCTCCATCGCCTCGAGCCAACTCATATCGTGGCCGGGCCCGGCGATGAATCCGTCGAGCGAGGCGGTGAATCCCCAGGCCACTTTTCCCATGCTGCCTCCCAGGTCGATCGACCCGCTGCCGGTCGGTGCCCGGCAGCGCCCCGACGTTCGGGACCAGCAGGCTCGATCGCGGGGTGCACACGCTTCCACGCGAACCACGCCCGCACAAGAGCCGCCCTCCCGGAACGGCCGACGGGCCGCCGCCCCGCAAGGGGGCGACGGCCCGTCGGTCCTGTTCCAGCCGGATCAGCTGGCCCGGAGGTTCACTCCTTCGTGGCCGACTTCTTCGCGGCGGGTGCCTTCTTCGTCGGCGCGGCGGCCTCGTCGGCAGCGTCATCCGTCGACTCGGCCTCCGGGGCGGTCGCGTCCGACTCGGTGCCGCCCTCGGCAGCCTCGACCTCGGCGGCGTCGCTCTCGGCGGCGTCGTCCTCGGACGGGGTCGAGAGATCCAGCTCCAGCACCTCGCCGGCGGCGTTCTTCACGGTGACGTCCGCCAGGACGACCTCGAGGGCCTTGGAGCGCTGCACCTCGCCGAAGATCTGCTCGAGCTGACCGGACTGGGCGAGCATCTGCATGAGCTGGTTGGGCTCGATGCCGTACTGCGTCGACAGCTGGGTCATGTAGTTCATGAGGTCGTTCTGCTCGACGCTGACCTCACGGGTCGCGTTGATCTCGTCCAGCAGGAACTGGGCACGCACGGCCTTGGTGGTGTCCTCGCGGATCTCCTCACCGTGCGGGTCGCCGACCTCCTTGCCCTCGTTCTCGAGGTGGGCGTTGATCTCGTCCATCACCAGCTGCTCGGGAACCGGGATCTCGAGCTCCTCGAGGAGCTTCTCGAGGAGGGCGTTACGAGCCAGCGCCACCCGGTTGCCCTCGGCATCGGCCGACGCCTTGAGGCGCAGGTCGTCCTTGAGCTCGTCGATGGTGTCGAACTCGGAGGCCATCTCGGCGAACTCGTCGTCGGCCTCCGGCAGCTCGCGGACCTTGACGGACTGCGCGGTGATCTTGATCAGGGCCTCTTCACCGGCATGATCGCCACCGGCGAGCTTCGAGGTGAAGGTCGTGGTCTCCTCGGCGGAGAGGCCGATGAGTGCCTCGTCCAGACCCTCGAGCATGTTGCCCTCGCCGATCTGGTAGGACACGCCCTCGACGGTCTCGATCTCTTCCTCGTCGATGGTCGCGACGAGGTCCAACGACACGAAGTCGCGGTCCTCGGCGGGACGGTCGACGCCCACGAGAGTGCCGAAGCGCTCGCGCAGTTCGGTCAGGCGCACGTCGACGGCGTCGTCATCGACCGTGGGCTCCTCGATCTCGACCTCGAGGGTCGAGAAGTCGGGCAGGTCGAACTCGGGACGCACGTCCTGCTCGACGACGAAGACGAGGTTGCCCTCCTCGGAGCCGTCGAGGCCCGGGATCTCGCTGACCTCGACCTCGGGACGGCCGACGGGCTTGATCTCCGCCTCGGCTGCTGCCTGCTGGTAGAAGTCGGGCATCGCGTCGTTGACGGCTTCCTGCATGATCGCGGGGCGGCCGAAGCGCTGCTCGACGAGGCTGGAGGGGACCTTGCCCTTGCGGAAGCCGGGGATCTGCACCTGGTCGGCGATCTTCGTGGTGGCGGCCGCGACGGCCGGCTTGAGCTCGTCGAAAGGCACCTCGACGGTGAGCTTCACCCGGGTGGGGCTGAGCTTCTCGGACTCGGTCTTCACTGGTCAGGTCTCCCTGTGGATGGTCGGACTATGGTCTGTTCTCACGAACGCCTCGGAGCTCGCACGCGGCGGCGACCCGTAGGCGGAGTCGGGGTGACAGGATTTGAACCTGCGACTTCCCGCTCCCAAAGCGGGTGCTCTACCAAGCTGAGCTACACCCCGGAGGGCAACCCAGGAGATATTACCTGCTCCGCTGGGGGCGTGCCCGATTCTCCCGCGCGCGCTGTGAGCAGATGCATGTCGCTTCGCCCACTCCGGATGTGCCTCGGCGTCCCTGATCTGGTTAAATGAACGGGACATGCGGGCGTAGCTCAATGGTAGAGCCTCAGTCTTCCAAACTGATTACGCGGGTTCGATTCCCGTCGCCCGCTCCGCCGAGCACGAGCCGCAGTCCTGGTCACAGGGCTGCGGCTCGTGCTGGTTCCGCGGTGGCTCACCCGAGGACCCCCTCGCGCAGAGCCCGCAGCACCGCCTGGGTGCGGTCGCGTGAGCCGGTCTTCTGCAGGATCGCCGAGGCGTGATTCTTGACCGTCCCCTCCGCCAGATGCAGGAAGCCCGCGATCTCCCGATTGCTGTAGCCCTCCGCGATCAGACGCAGGACGTCCAGCTCCCGCTCGGTCAAGGGCTGCACCGGTGTCGCATGCCCGTCGGTGTTCGGCTCCCCTGCCCGGATCGCGCGCAGCAAGCGGTCGGTGAGGGACGGGGAGATCAGCGTGCCCCCGTCGGCGAGGGCGCGCACGGCCCGGGTCAGGCGCTCGAGGGTGACGTCCTTGAGCAGATAGCCGCGCGCGCCGGCACGCAGCGCGCCCAGCACCAGCTCGTCGTCGTCGAAGGTGGTCAGCACCAGCACCGGGGTCTCCTCACCACGGTCGCGCAGCTGCTCGAGGACCCAGATCCCGTCTCGGTGCGGCATCCGCAGGTCCAGCAGCACCACCTCCGGGCGGTGCTGCTGGATCTCCTCGATCGCCGCCTCGCCGTCGGACGCCTCGGCCACCACGTCGATCCCCGCCATCTGCAGCAGGGTGCGGATGCCTTCGCGCACCAGGGCCTGGTCGTCGACCACGATCACGCGGGTCATGTCGCCTCCAGATGTCCGGTCACGCGGAACCCTCTGCGCCCGTCGACCTCGACCCCTCCGCCGAGGCCCTCGAACCGCTCCTGCAGCCCGCGCAGCCCGTTGCCGAGCCGCACCTCGCGGGTCCCGACGCCGTCGTCGGCAGCACTGAGCTCGACGGAGCCGTCGCGGCGGGAGACATCGATGCTCAGGTGCTCCGCCTCGGCGTGCCGGATCGTGTTGGTCAGCGCCTCCTGTGCCAGTCGCACGAGGGCGAGGGTGCGCTCCTGATCGAGGTCGAGCCCCTCCTGGACCGTGATCTCGACCTCGAGCCCGGGCAGACCATCGACCATGCGGGTCAGTGCGGCCGCGAGATCCGGCCCCTCGTCGCGCAGGCTGCCGACGGTCGACCGCACGTCCCGCAGCAGCGAGCGCGCGACCTGATCGGCCCGCTCGATGTGCTCCCCACCCGCTCCCGCTCCGAGGTGCTTGGCAGCCTCGAGGCCGAGAGTGAGCACGGTCAGCTGGTGGCCGATGAGGTCATGCAGCTCGCGGGAGATGCGCAGGCGCTCGGCAGTACGAGCGGATTCCTCGAGCAGGATGCCCGCGGCCTGGAGGTCCACGTGCGCGCGGGCGAGCTCGGTGCGCATCTGCTTCTCCCGCAGCATGGTGGCGGTGCTGAAGACGGTGGCCAGTTGGATCAGCAGGTAGAAGCCGGTCAGGATCAGCGTCTCGGAGGTACCCCCCGCGACCAGGCTGTTGGCGATCAGCACCACGAGGGTGTTCATCCCGGTGATGGCGAGGCTTACCGGGAGCGGCACGACGTAGACGCTCACGGCGGCCGTGATCACCACCAGAACGTGCAGCAGGCCCATCGCGGGGACGGAGAGGACGAGGACCCAGACCGCGACCACGCCGGTCACGAGCACCGCGCGGGAGGCGCGGCGATGGTCGGACAGCACCCCCACTGCAGCGATGGCCGCGAGGGCCACCACCAGCACCAGCGCCCACAGGGGGCGGGGAATGCGCAGCGGGATGTCGCCGAGCAGGGCGGGGAGTGCCACGGCCACGGCGATGACCAGCATCACCACGCCCGCCCATCCCTCCATGCCCAGTCGTCGCATGAGGCCACCTTAGAGCTGGGACCCCTCCTGCACCCGTGCCGATGGTCATGGGTGGAACCGATGACCCTCGGCACTGCCCTCTCCCCCGCCCGGGTCCCTAGCGTCGAGGCATGAGCAGAGCACCAGCAGTCGAGGTCGAGCACCTCGCCAAGAGATTCGGGAACACGGTCGCCGTGGACGACGTCAGCCTGAGGATCCAGCAGGGCGAGACCCTCGGGATCCTCGGCATCAACGGGTCCGGGAAGTCCACCACCGTCGAGATGATCGCCGGCCTGCGACCCCCCGACAGCGGGCACGTGCGGGTGCTGGGCTTGGACCCGCGACGCGACCGGGGCGCCGTGCGGCAGGTCCTCGGGGTCCAGCTCCAGGACGCGGAGCTGCACAGCGCCCTGACCGTCGCGGAGCTCATCGGGCTGTACCGCAGCTTCTACCCCGATCCCCGATCCGCCCAGGAGCTGCTCGATCTGGTGGAGTTGGAAGACAAGCGAGATACCCGATTCGAGCGTCTGTCCGGCGGGCAGCAGCAGCGCCTCTCCGTCGCCCTCGCTCTGGCCGGCAAGCCCCGCGTCGTGATCCTCGATGAGCTCACCACGGGCCTCGACCCGGCGTCCCGACGCCGCATGTGGCGCACGCTGGATCGCCTGCGCGACGACGGCGTCACGATCATCCTCGTGAGCCACACGATGGAGGAGGTCGAGCGGCTGTGCGACCACATCGTGCTGCTCGAGGCGGGGAGAGTGCTGGCCTCCGCCACCCCCGCCGAGCTCGTCGCCCGGGCCGGCACCTCGACACTGGACGAGGCCTTCGTCCAACTCACCGGACACGATCTGGAGGTCGCGGAATGAACACCACCGATACCCCCGCACCCGTCTCGACCCGCATCCACCGACCCGGCCTGCGTTCCCTGGCCATTCTGGTCCTCTGCGAGACGAAGATGGTCATTCGCGATTCCGCCGGCCTGATCGTCCCGCTCGGCCTGCCGCTGCTGATCCTCCTGACCAGCGCCGGCTCCACCGCGGATCAGATGATCACGGCCGATCGCACCGCGCTGGACCTGTTCGTGCTCCCCCTGGTCATCACCATGGTCCTCACCATGGTGGGCGTGCTGAACATGCCCAGCTTCCTCGCCTACTACCGGCGCACCGGAATCCTGCGCCGACTGGCCGTCACCCCCGCCTCCCCGGTGATGGTGCTCTCGGCGCAGGTCATCGTGAGCATCCTGCAGTCCGCCCTCGGGATCATCCTCGCTCTCGTGGTCGCCATGACCGCCTTCGGTGCGAAACCGCCCGTGGACCTGATTCCCGCCTTCGGCGTGCTCGCACTGACCGCCACGGCCATGTGCGCGATGGGAATGATCGTGGCGGCGTCCGCCCCCACGCCGAACTCCGCGGTCGCGTTCGGATTGGTCGCCTTCCTGCTGCTCGGGGCGACCGGCGGCATGTTCGGAGGGACTCAATCGCTGCCGGAGCCGATCGCAGAGATCGGCGCTCACCTGCCCTTCGGCGCATCCGTCGAGGCGCTGGGCGCGGCCTGGGCGGGGCAGCCCATCGGTGCCGCGCCACTCCTCTCGCTCGCCGCAGCGATCGTGGTCGGGGTCGCGGTCGCCGCCTGGCTCTTCCGGTGGGAGTGAGCCGTACCGACGGGCCTGGAAGTGGCCCGTCGGGCGCGGATCAGGTCCCGCGGGGTCACCACCGGCGTCGTCCCGGGCCCCCTGCTATCGGTCGTCCGGCTCCCGGATCGCGTCAACGCCGGCGGCCGCCTGCCGGGCCGGGATCCGTACGATCACGGTCCCGCCGTCCTCCCCCTCCAGGATGTCCCCGGCTCCCAGAGCGCCGCCGTCTCCCGCGGCGGCGAGCGCGGCCTCGGCCTGGTCGTGGTGCATCTCGATGAGCATCACGCCGCCGGGGGCGAGCCATCTCGGCGCCTCCTGCAGCAATACCCTCACGTCGTCGAGCCCGTCCAGCCCGCCGACCAGCGCCCCCTCCGGCTCATGCTCTCGGGCCTCGCGCGGCATCAACCGCATCTCGCCCGCGGGGACGTAGGGCGGCACCGCCGCGAGCACGTCGACCTGACCGGTGAGATCCGGCGGCAGGGCGCTGAGGCCGGCACCGCGGTGCGTCGCCGCATCGCCCGGGAGGTTGCGCCGGGCGTGGACGAGCGCGCGCTCGTCACGGTCCGTCGCATGCAGCCGCGCGCCGAGGCCCTCGCGCCCGATCAATGCGGCGACGGGGGCGACTCCGCAGTACGCCTCGAGAACGACGGGTCGCTGCCGTACTCGACACTGGGCGATCGCCTCCTCGATCAGGAGAACGGTGCGCTGGCGCGGCACGAAGGTCCCCGGCTCCACGGAGAGGATCTCCCCACCGATCTCCACCGCGCCGACCAGGTGCTCGAGGAACTCCCCGGCCTCGCGACGCGCACACAGACGCTCCAGATCCGCCTCGTCGCCGGCTGATTCCTGAAGGATCCGGGCCTCGTCCTCGGCAAAGACGCAGCCGGATCGTCGCAGTCGTGCGACAAGCTCCGATGTCTCCATCCCGGCATTCTTCCCGGTGGCGGCGACCGGCACCAGGCGAAGCCGCGCCGGGCGAGAGGGCGCCGACGTCGACCCGCGGGGACCACGCTGTCCGAATCCCGCTGGTGCCGCAGGCCTAGGCGCGGTTCACTGGTGTCATGACCCCGACGACCGTGATGACCGATGACGAGCGATATGCGGCGATCCGCGCTCGGGACACCCGCTTCGACGGGATGTTCTTCACGTGCGTGCGGTCGACCGGCATCTTCTGCCGCCCCTCCTGCCCCGCCCGCACACCGCAGCGCTCCGGGGTGGAGTTCGTGCCCTCGGCCGCCGCGGCGGCCGGCAGCGGTTACCGCGCCTGCAAGCGCTGCGGGCCGACGGCCCCTCCCGGGAGCCCGGACGACGACCCGGTGGGCTCGCTCGCGGGGCGGGCGCTGCGCCTGATCGACGCGGGTGCGCTCGACGACGACGGCACGGTCCCCGATCTGGCCCGACGCCTCGCCGTGTCCGAGCGGACGCTGCACCGCGCCCTGGTGACCGCCACCGGGGCAGGCGCGCTCGCCCATGCTCGGATGCGACGCGCCCGTCGCGCCCATGAACTCGTCGCCGGCACCGAGCTGCCGCTCGCGCGGGTCGCGCACGCCGCCGGCTTCGGCAGCGAGCGCCAGTTCCACGACACCTTCTCGCAGATCTTCGGCCACGCCCCCTCGGTGGTGCGCGCACGCGCCCTGCCCGGCCGGCGGGCACGAGAGCGCAGTGCCGGCTCCCCGGACGCCGGGGCGCCCGGTGGCGCCGCCGTCACCGCGCAGCTCGCGGTGCGCCGCCCCTTCGACGGAGCGGGACTGGCCGCGTGGTTCGCCCATCGAGCGGTCCCCGGCGTCGAGGACGTCACCGAACTGCGGTGGACACGCGCGGTGAACCTGCCCCATGGCCCCGGTGTGCTGCAGGTCGATCTCGGTGCCGAGGGTGCACTGCCGGTGACGATGCGCCTGGCGGACCTGCGCGATCACGCCGCGGCGATCGCGCTGGCGCGCCGACTGCTGGACCTCGACGCGGACCCTGTCGGCATCGACCAGGGACTCGCCGCCGCGCCCAGCGCTCTTGCTCCTCTGCTCGCCGCGCGTCCCGGGGTGCGACTGCCCGGGACGCCGAGCATCCCCGAGGCGCTGCTGTGGGCGGTCACCGGCCAGCAGATCACGACTGCCCAGGCGCGTGAGCAGATCACCCGGGCCACCGACCTCTTCGGGGACGAGCTGCCCGAGGAGCTCCATCTGTCCGGAGTGCACCGGGCGCCGGTGGACCCTGTCATGGCCGGCGCCCACGCCGCGCAGTGGTTCCGGGGGCCCAGGGCCCGCCGGGACACCCTGAGCGCTGCGATCGAAGAAGCCGCCGACCTCGAGCTCTCCCTGCCCGTCGACGAACTGCATTCCCGGCTGTCCGCGATGCGCGGCATCGGACCCTGGACCGCCGCCTACGTGCTGCTGCGGGCGGTGCGCGCCATCGACATCGTCCCGGCACGGGACGTCGCCCTGCTCGGCGCGGCTCGCGACCTGGGCCTCGCCGAGGACCACGCCTCCCTGCAGCAGGCGCTCGTCGCCGCCTCCCCGTGGCGCTCGTACGCCGCGCTCCACCTGTGGCACCACCAGGCTGCACTGCGCTCCGCGGCGCCTGCCCCGACCACCCGGAACCCCTCGACCACCCGGGCCGTGCACCCCGCCTCGGCCCCCGAGTCCTCGGAAGGACCCCAGACATGACCGACTCCCGCACCACAGCAACGTCTTCACCGGCCCCTGCACCTGTCCGTGCCCCGGTCGAGGCACCGCCCCTCCCCCACCACCGCCGGGTCCTCACCTCACTCGGCACGTACCTGATCGCGGCCCAGGACGGCGCCCTCACCGGCGTCTGGCGCCAGGAGCAGTCCCGCTTTCCCGGGACGGAGCGGCTCGGCGCGACTGCTCCGCTCGAGGACCCCCTGCTCTGCGCCGCACAGGAGCAGCTACTGGCCTATCTCTCCGGCGACCGCGACGACTTCGACCTGCCCCTCGCGCCCCGCGGCACCGATTTCCAGCGCGCCGTCTGGAACCGGCTGCGGGAGATTCCTCGCGGCGCCACCACCACGTACGGGCAGATCGCGAGGGACCTGGATCGGCCCCGTGCTGCACAGGCCATCGGCGCCGCTGTCGGGTCCAATCCCCTCTCGATCGTGGTGCCGTGCCACCGGGTGCTCGGCGCACGCGGAGAGCTCACCGGGTACGCGGGTGGGATCGAGACGAAACAGGCACTGCTGGTGCTCGAGGGCGCCCTGCTCGCGTGACACGATGTGCGACATGGCCCGATCCGAGCACCACCCCTTCCGGTTCCCTGTCGCCGCCCGTTACGCGGGCATGGAGTCCTCACCGCTGAAGGACATCTTCGCCCTCGCAGCCCGCAAGGATGTGGTCTCCTTCGCCGGCGGCATCCCCGACCCGGAGCTGTTCGCCCTCGAGGACGTCGCCGCCTGCTACGAGTGGGTGCTGACCCACCAGGGTCACCGCGCACTGCAGTACGGCGTCAGCGAGGGTGAGGTCGAGCTGCGTGAGCAGGCCGCTCGCCGCCTGGCCCGCGATCTGCCCACCGATGCCTCCCAGATCCGGGTCACCTCCGGTTCCCAGGAGGGACTGTTCGTCGTCGCCCAGGCGCTGCTCGAACCCGGCGACGTGGTCCTGGTGGAGTCCCCCACGTACCTCGCCGCCGTGCAGGCCTTCGCCGTCCACGGGGCGCGCATGATCGGTGTGCAGACCGACGACCACGGCGTGGTGCCCGAGGCGCTCGACGAGGCGATCCGCACGCACCATCCTCGGATGGTCTATCTGATCCCCACCTTCCAGAATCCGACCGGTCGCACCATGCCCCTCGAGCGCCGCCAGGCCGTGGCCGACGTCCTTCAGCGCACGGATGTCCCCCTCATCGAGGATGATCCGTACGGTGCGCTGAGCTTCACCGGCAGCACGTGGGCACCGATCGCCTCTCTGCCGGGGATGAGCGAGCGCACCCTGCTGCTGAACTCGATGAGCAAACTGATGAGCCCCGGTGTGCGCATCGGCTGGATCCGCGCCGAGGGCCCGATCCTGGACACCCTGGCCGTGGCCAAGGCCGCGATCTCCATGCAGTCCTCCGTGGTGGATCAACTCACCGTGGCCCGCTACCTGGCCACGACGGATCTCGATGCCCATGTGGCACGGGTCAGCGCGGTCTATCGCGAGCGGCGCGACGCGATGGCCACCGCCCTCGCCCCGGTGCTGCCGGCAGGTGCCCACGTCACCCACCCCGACGGCGGAATGTTCCTGTGGGCAGCGCTCGGCGAAGGGTATGACGCGCAGGTCATGCTGGCCGACGCCGTCGCCGCCGGAGTCGCCTATCTCCCGGGGTGGTCGTTCTTCGCCGACCACGCGGACCGGTCCACGATGCGGCTCAGCTTCGTGACCCACGCCCCGGCCGTCATCGAGGAGGCCGTCGGCCACCTCGGTGGGGTCATCGAGAGGCACAGTCGGGCCTGACTGGCCCAGTCCACCCGCCCGACGCCGAGCTCGATGCCCTCGGGCGAGCGCTCAGCCGGTCTCCAGCACGGTTC
The DNA here is from genome assembly GCF_014897705.1 of Brachybacterium sp. FME24. Taxonomy (GTDB): domain Bacteria; phylum Actinomycetota; class Actinomycetes; order Actinomycetales; family Dermabacteraceae; genus Brachybacterium. Next base: position 21,642 of record NZ_JABUXV010000006.1, read on the forward strand.
CGGGCTTCTGCCAGCGCAGCGTCGCACGGAATCCTTCGCGTCGGCGGGTCACCGCACCGGGCAGGATGATCCCCGCCCGTTCGCGCAGCTCGGCGATCGACCAGTCCGGGTCCTGCACCGGGATCGGGACCTCGGCAGGGGTCTCCCGGACGGGGCGGGGGTGCTTGACGACGCCGATCAGCGGATTGGTCAGCGCGTTGGTCACGTCCCAGATCTGGTCGAGGGTGCTGACCGGATCCGTCAGGGTGACCACGAGCAGTCGTCCGCCAGGACGCAGCAGGGCCCGGGCGTCGGTGAGCGCCTCGTCCAGATCCATGTGGTGCAGGGAGGCGACCATCGTGATCGCGTCATAGGCGCCGAGAAGCTCCGGCTCGCCGACGTGCTCCGCGAGGCTGCGTCGCCACACCTGCACGCGAGGCTCCTCCCGGAAACGGGAGGCGGAGACGTAGGCCATCTCCTGGTCCGGGTCGATGCCGTCCACGCGGCCCGCGTGACCGGCCAGCGTCGCGATCAGGTCGCCCCGGCCGCAGCCCACGTCGAGCACGCGCCCGGCAGGGGTCGGCAGCGCGCGCAGGATCCACGGGTGGAAGTGGTGGTTATGGCTCCAGGGATGGCGTGCGTTGAGCTGCTCGAGCCGCCGGCCGATCCATCGGACCAGCGGGTTCGCAGTGGTACGGATATTCATCGAGGGCTTCCTTCCTGGGTCACGCCCGCAGGGCGCGCAGGCGCCCCCAGGTCATCAAGGTCATCAGGGCGGTCAGGGCGGCCGCCGCGGCGAACAGCCAGGCCGCGCCCAGCGGGGCGACGGCGAGCAGGAGCACCCCCGCGGCGAGGGCGAGCAGGAGGGCGTCGGATTGCCAGGCGAGCATCGCCACCACGGACGTGTCGCCCTGCGGGGTGGGCATCGGGGTGCTCAGTGCCAGCGGCATCGGTCCCTTCGCGGCGTCCCGGGCACGGCCGAGGATCAGCACCGGCGCGAGCGCAAGTGGCAGGAGCACCGCGTCAGCGGCCGAGGCTGCTCCCGCCGCTGCCGTGATCCAGGTCGCTGCGCCGCCGAATGCTCCGAGCACGCACAGCAGCAGCATCGGGGCGACCAGATGCAGGAGCACCTGCTTCCCGGCAGACTGTCCGAACAGTCGTGGGGCACCGAGCGTGTGCACCCCGTGCCGGATGCCGTCCACGAACGAGCCGCTGGCGGCCCACAGGGCGAGGCTTCCGACCAGTGCCACGAACCAGGCGAGCGGTCCCGTGAGCACGGTCGACCCGGCAAGTGCTGCTGCGGCGAGCAGTGCTCCGACCACCCCCAGCACCATCCGCTCCGGGCTGCGCAGCCAGGCGATCGCGTCCCGTCGGGCGTACAGGACCACGAGCGGGCCGGAGCCGATCGCACGCAGGGCGCGACCGGCGGTGGGTGGGGCGCGGAACATCCCACCGGCCCCGGCCAGGTCCATGGTGGTCGCCGCCACGGTGGCGGCCTCCCAGCGGGCCGCCTGGTCCTGGAGCACGGCGCCCCGCAATCGGTCCAGCAGCGGCACGCTCACCCCGACCGCGAGGAGCCCGGCGAGGAGCAGGCTGCCCGCCGAAAGGACCGGCAGAGTCACGCCGATCGGGTAGGCGCCGCCGATCCCGACACCGATGGGCAGCAACAGGGCGCCGAGGGCGAGGGCGGCGAGCACGGCAACGAGGGTCCGACGCGCGACGGCCCCGAGCAGCTGTCCAGCGAGCCAGGCGGCCCCGAGCAGCAGGCCGGCTCCGGCGGCGGCGAGCGCGAACCCGACGACACCGCCGGTGCTCGCGTGCCCGACGGTGGCCAGAGTGACGGAGACCAGCACGGCCGGGATCACCATCCCCAGCACCGGCACGAGCAGGGCGCGAGCGAAAGGGCGCCACAGCACGGCGCGGCGGCGGATCCCGCTCGCCGCGAGGGTCGCGGTGAAGAACGGGGAGAGCAGGGCGGGGCCGCGCACGGCGCCGAGGAGCACCAGCACTGCTCCTCCGGCGCAGGCGATGGCGGCGCTGACCTGCGGAGCTCGCTCCATGAGCAGCACCGGCAGCACGTCGGGCCGCGCCAGCGCACTCCCAGCCGTCTGCAGGGCAGGGATGCCGAAGATCAGCGCGCTGAGCACGACGACGTACACCAGATACAGCAGGTCGCCGCGGGTGCGTGCCTCCGAGCGCTGCGCCCAGACCTCCCGGACGGCGTCGAGCGAGCCGTTCACTCCTGTTCCTCGAGATGCAGGCGCGATCCGGCGAGCTCCTCGAGCAGGCGCGGGCTGTGGCTTGCGAGCACCACGGTGGCACCGGCCTCGGCCCGGGACCGGATCGCCTGGATCACCAGCCCCAGGCGGTCGGGGTCCAGGCGCTGCTCGGGCTCGTCCAGCAGCAGGACTCGGCTGGGGCGGGCGAGAGTGAGGGCGAGCGCGACCAGTTGGGACTGGCCGCTGGAGAGCTCATGGGGGAAACGACGGCCGAGGGAGTCGATCTGCAGCTCGGCGAGCCGCTCCTCGGCCCGAGCACGGGCAGACTTCGCACCGATCCCCCAGGTGGCGGCGATGAACTGAAGGTGCTCGACGATGGTGAGATCGCGGGCGGTCTGCGGCGGTCCGATGTGGGCGGCGAGCGCGGCACGGAAGACCGGGTCCCGGTCGTCCGGGGCTCTCCCGGAGATGCGGACGGTGCCTGCGGTGGGCTCGAGGAGACCGCCGAGCACGCGCAGCAGCGTGGTCTTGCCGGAGCCGTTGGCACCGGTGATCGCCAGGATCTCTCCGGCGCGCGCCTGCCCGGTGGCCTCCAGCAGCAGCACGCTGCCCTCGGAGACGACGCCGACTCCCGCGAACCGGACCGGGTATGGCGTCGTGGCACCGTCATCATCGGTGCGTGCTGGCCTGGTTCTCATGTCCCCATCTGACAGCACGGAGATGCTCGCGGACGACCGACTTCGGTCGGCTCCTGGGCGCCGGATGTCGCCGCCCTCGAGGGTGTGACACATCCGGAAACGTCACCCTCTGGATATCGTGTCAGAACCATGAGATCATGGGGAGGCGTTGTCGTAGGTGCCGCCACCCTGTTCCTGCAGGTCGAGCGGCGCTCGAGCCGCCTCGGAGAACACCGCTGCCGCGCCCTGACCGGGCACTGCGCAGTACCGGGAGTGGCCGCCATGATCCCCGTGGGTCGTCGGTACCGACGGTGCACAGGCCCACCGAGGAGGTATCCCCTTGTCCGTTGCCACTCCGTCCGTCGACGTCGCCGTCCCGAAGCCCGGCGACGTGCTCGCCCACCCGGTCCATGGACCGGTGCGCATCGTCTCCACCTGCACTCGCACCGTCCGCGGGACCGAGCGGGCCTACGTCGACCTCGAGGTCATCGGCGACGAGATGCGGATCTCCGTGCCGGCCGATGGCAGGGATGTCATCGGGCTGCGCGCCGTGCTCGAGGAGAAGGAGATCGCCGAGCTCATCGAGCAGCTCTCCCAGCCGATCGCACCTCCGGCGAAGAAGGCCTCCTGGGCCCACCGGATCAAGTCCCTGACGATGCAGCTGCAGTCCGGCCGACTGACCGATCGGATCGAGGTCATCCGCGGGATCCTGGGAGACTCCGGCGGAGCTCCGTCGAGCCTCGCGGAACGCAATCTGCTCAAGCAGGCCATCGCCCCGCTCGCGGCGGAGATCGCGATCGCCCGCACGATCTCCCGGGAGGATGCCGACGCACTGCTGCAGGACACCGCCGCCCGCGCGGTCGCAGAGGGCATCGCCAATCCTCCCGTCGAGGTCGATCCCGTCGAGGCCGCTCCGGCCGGCGCCGCCTGAGGCCACCTCGCGCGCCGCACGACCGCACGACCGCACGACCGCACGACGATCTGCCCTGCTTCATCCTCTCCGGGTCCCCCCGGAGGGCGTGACGCGGGGCAGAGCTCGTGCCAGCCACGCCCCGCCGGCGAGGCAGAGACCGCCGGTGACGGCGCCGGCCACGACGATCGGTGCCACCACGGTGATGCCGGTGACCATGAGCGGCGCCGCCAGACGGCCGGCGCCGAGCATGGTGTTCCACCAGGCCAGATACCGGGTGCGACCGTGCACCGGGGACACGTCGATCCCCAGCGTCATGACGATCCCCGAGCCCAGACCATTGCCGAGCGCGATGAGCACGCTGGGCACCAACAGGGCGACCAGGGCGAGTGCAGGTCCCTGCCCGGCCAGGGTGGTCCCGAGGAGTGCGAGCAGGAGGAACCCGGCGCCCAACAGGAGGGCGCAGGGCACTGCGACGGCGACGCGCCCGTAGCGGTCCATGAGCGTCCCGGCCGGGATCACCAGCAGGATCTCCACAGCGGCGCTGACGCCGAACACGATCGAGACCCACACGGAATCCAGCCCCAGCGAAGCCCCCAGCAGCGGAACGATCACCGGCCGGTTCACGCGGGCCATCATCACCGGCGTGATCCCGACCCCCACCATCACCATCCGGCTCAGGACGGCGCGGTTCAGGCGGAGGCGGGCCTGGCTGCGAGGGATGCTCGCCCGGCGAGCACCGGCCGGGACCCTCCCTGTCTCCCCCGGCGGCAGGAAGAGGGCGATCATCGCGGTGCCCGCCGCGGCGGTGACCGCGAACAGGATGAACACTCCGGCCTCCGAGCCCAGCACCATGACCACGGCGCCGAGCAGCGGCCCGATCACCTGTCCGAGTCGGATCACCCCGCCGAATATCGTCATGCCGCGGGCGCGCATCGTCGGCGGGAGCGCCGTGCCGAGGTAGGCCTGCCTGCCCAGCTGCCACACCTGCGTGCTGGCGGCCATCACCAGCAGCAGCGCCACCAGCGTCACCTGATGGACGGGTTCAGGATCGCCCTCGAGCGCCGGGGCGAGCATCCAGTAGGCGACCACGTTCGCGATCACCAGCAGGCAGCCGGTGACCACGAGGGAGAGCCGGGCCCCGAAGCGGGAGATGACGCGCCCCGCGGGAATCGGCCCCACGAATGACGCGAGGCCGAAGATCATGGTCAGTGCCGCGGACTGGGGCACGGTGAACCCGAGATCGAGCGCGAGCAGCGGGATCACCGGCATCAGGGCGGCGAGACCGGAGAACTCCAGCAGGCTCGGGGCGTAGACGGACGGCGTCAGGGACCACAGGACCTGCTTCGGGGTGCGCGACCCCCCGCTCGGGGAAGGCGGCGCAGGGGTGGTCACTGCGGGAGTCTTTCACCGGGTAGTGAGCCTGGGCAAACACTTCCAGCGGGCGGACGCGTTCGCCCCGTGCTCAGCCGCCCAAGATGCTCGTCGTCGCCTTCTCGCCCTGACGTGCGGTGGCCTCGTCGACCCCGGCGGCGACGGCCTGGGCTGCCCAGCGCACCGACCAGGCGCGCACGTGCTGCGCACCCTCCTGCGTGGCGAGCCAGCCGCTCGTCGGCACCGGGACGTCTCGCAGGCAGCTCGCCCGCCAGCCGTCGGTCGCCGCGGCGAGCGCGAGCAGGGCGATCTCCCAGTCGATCGCCCCGAGACCGGGGCCGGCGCGGTCGAACTCCTCCCGCTCGATCAGCGTGGTGTGTCGTAGGCGCAGTTCCGTGGTGCCGTCATCCTCCGGGTCCAGACGGATCAGCAACGGATCAGCGCGGCCGTGGCGATCCCAGGTCAGGGCGATCTTATGGGGCGCCTCCACCTGGAGCACACGGCCACTGGCCCCCTGGGGCGCCTCGAAGAGACCGCCCTCGCGCAGGTCGCCGGAGACCGGACCGAACCACCCTGCGAGCTGCGCGGGGCGCGTCAGCAACGGCCAGAGCTGGGCAGGAGAACGGGTGATATTGGTCGTGAGGGTCAGCACTGCGCGCACCTGGGTGCGTCCTTCGTGGAACTGCTCATCGATCTCGAGCTCGCGTCGCACCGCGTCGACCACGGGCAGCGACTCCGTGACAGCCATCTTCTCCTCGGCAGGGTCGAAACCGCTCCGCACCGGCGCCTCTGCGCGGGGACGGACCTTCGAAGGGTAGCGGACCCGCGCACGGCGCGCCACGACGCCGGCCACCGCTGTGAGCGAACGCCCGCAGCAGCCCGTCCCGAGGGGACCGGCCCGTAGCATGATCCGCGTGACTGACGAGGCAGCTTTCCGACCACACGATCTCACCGCGCATCTCTTCGACCTCGACGGCGTGATCACGCCGACGGCCGAGGCCCATATGCGGGCCTGGTCCCGCATGTTCAGCGAGTTCCTCGCACAGCGCGGGGTGCAGGAGCCGTACACCGACGAGGACTACTTCGCCCACGTCGACGGCCGCCCCCGCTACGACGGGGTGCGCACCTTCCTCACCTCGCGCGATCTCGAGCTGCCAGAGGGCGCCGAGGAGGACCCCGGCGACCAGCCCGTGGGCGAGGAGACCGTGCGCGGGCTCGGAAACCGCAAGAACGACCTGGTCCTCGCCCTGATCCGGGACGAGGGCGTCACCCCCTATCCCGGATCCATCGCCTATCTCGACGCTCTGCCCGAGCAGGCTCGACTCGCGATCGTCTCCTCCTCGCGCAACGCGGAGGAGGTGCTGCGCGGCGCGGGCCTCCTGGACCGCTTCGAGCACATCGTCGACGGGAACGTCGCCGCCCGCGAGGGCCTGCCCGGCAAGCCCGCACCGGACACCTTCGTGCACGCCGCTCGCCTTCTGGGCGTCGATCCCGCCGATGCTGTCGTCTACGAGGACGCGGTCTCCGGTGTGGCCGCCGGCGCCGAGGGGTCCTTCGGTGCCGTGATCGGCGTCGACCGGGGTGCCGGGGCCGCAGAACTGACCGCGGCCGGAGCCACTCTCGTCGTGAAGGATCTGGAGGAGATCGCGTGAGCCGTCTGCGTTCGGTGCCCTCTGATCCCGTCGACCGGACCCACCTGCCCGTGGACGAATGGAGACTCGTCGAGTCCCGCCCGGGAGGGGACCTCGGGCATCTGGAGACCCTATTCACCACCGCCAACGGCTACCTCGGGATGCGCGGGACCCCCTCGGAGGGACGTGACGTGGAGAGCCACGGCACCTTCCTCAACGGCTTCCACGAGACCTGGAGCATCAACCACGCCGAGTCCGCCTTCGGGTTCGCCCGGACCGGGCAGACCATGATCTCGGTGCCGGACTCCTCCGTGATGAAGCTGTACGTGGATGACGAACCGCTGCTGCTGTCCATCGCAGACCTCCCCGAGTACGAGCGCTGGATCGACTTCCGGGAAGGCGTGCTGCACCGTGAGCTGATCTGGCGCACTCCCTCCGGGAAGCGGGTGAAGGTCGCCACCAGTCGCATGGTCTCCTTCACCCAGCGGCACCTCGCCCTGATGACCCTTCAGGTCACGATGCTCGATGGCGCCGCACCGGTCGCCGTGTCCTCGCAGATCATCAATCGCCAGGACATCGCGGACGACTACGGCAAGGGGGTCGATGGCGGACCGGTCACCGAGAAGGACGACCCGCGCCGGACCACGGACTTCACCCACCGGGTGCTGGAGCCGCAGCAGGACTGGCACAGCGAGCGGCGCATGCTGCTGGGCTACCGCGTGGCCACCTCGGGCATGACCCTCGCCGTCGGCGCGGACCACACCATCGAGTCCGACGTCGAGGTCGAGCAGTTGGTGGACACCAGCGCGGATCGCGGCCGTCAAGTGGTCCGTGCCGATCTGGGCGAAGGCAACACCCTGACCGTGCGCAAGGCGGTCGCCTACCACTCGTCCCGCTCGGTCCCCCACCGCGAGCTGTTCGACCGCTGCCGGCGCACGCTGGACCGCGTGCGGGCCGACGGGTTCGCGCCGCAGTACCAGGACCAGCGGGACTATCTCGCCGACTTCTGGGAGCGTTCGGACGTGGAGGTGCCCGGCCGACCCGTCGAGCAGCAGGCCACCCGCTGGTGCCTGTTCCAGTTGGCGCAGGCCGCGGCCCGTTCCGATCAATGGGGCATCCCCGCCAAGGGCGTCACGGGATCCGGCTACGAGGGTCACTACTTCTGGGACACCGAGGTGTACGTCGTCCCGTTCCTGACGTTCACCGAACCTCGCTGGGCGCGCAACGCCCTCCGATTCCGCAGCAATCTGCTGCCCAAGGCCCGCGAGCGGGCCCGTGAGCTCAACCAGCGCGGAGCCCTGTTCCCCTGGCGCACCATCAACGGCGACGAAGCGTCTGCCTACTACGCGGCCGGCACGGCGCAGTACCACATCAATGCGGACGTGGCCTACGCGTTCTCGCAGTACGTGGACGTCACCGGCGATGTCGACTTCCAGCATCGGGACGGGGTGCGGGTGCTGGTCGAGACGGCACGCATGTGGGCCGACCTCGGCTTCTGGCGACGCACCGCCGACGGCGACGCGAGCTTCCACATCAACGGCGTGACCGGCCCCGATGAGTACACCACCGTGGTCAACAACAACATGTTCACCAATGTCATGGCCCGCCACAATCTGCGTCGCGCCGCCCGCGCCGTGCGCGAGCTGCGCGACGCCGACGACGCCGCGTACGAGACGCTGCGGGGCGATCTGGGCCTCGACGAGCTGGAGCTCGAGCAATGGGAGGCCTGCGCCGATGGCATGTTCGTCGCCAAGGACGACTCCCTCGGCATCCACCTGCAGGAGGATCGTTTCCTCGAGCGCGAGGTCTGGGATCTTTCCAGCACCCCGCCCGAGGCGTTCCCGCTGCTGCTGAACTTCCATCCCCTGGTGATCTATCGCTTCCAGGTGCTCAAGCAGGCCGATGTGGTGCTCGCCCTGTTCCTGCGCGGCAGCGAATTCACCGCCGAGGAGAAGCGCGCCGATTTCGAGTACTACGACCCGATCACCACCGGGGACTCCTCGTTGTCCGCCGTGGTGCAGTCGATCATGGCCGCTGAAGTGGGCCATCAGAAGGCTGCCCTCGACTACTTCCGTGACGGGCTGTTCGTGGACCTCGGAAACCTTCACGGCAACACAGCCGATGGCGCTCACATCGCCTCCGCGGGTGGCGTGTGGAACGCCCTGGTGCACGGTTTCGGCGGCATGCGTCAGGACGAGGGTCACCTCAGCTTCGATCCGCGCCTGCCGGCGGACTGGCCGGAACTGCGATTCCCCCTCACCGTGCGCGGGTCCCGTTTCCGCGTCCGCGTCCTGCGCGAGGAGATCTCCTTCACCCTCGAATCGGGCTCCGAGATCGACGTCACGGTGCGCGGGGTGCGCGTGCGTGTCACCACGGCGGGCACCTCCGTCCCGCTCGTCGATCAGGGTCCGCTCCTCGATGACTCCGTGCTGGCCTCCCCCGTCGGCCTGGGCGACCGCCGTGCGGACGGGTCGATCATGACCTCCTACGTACCCCAGGATCCCGAGGACCCGTGGCAGTACCCGGTCGCGACAGATCCTGACGACATCATCGAGGCGGGCTGATAGCGGCTGAGCCGGCTTCGGTGGCATAGGCTCCAGCCGCGCCCCTCGGGCGCTCCCCGTCCACTTCAGCCCGGAGCATGAGCACACGGTGACCGCATCCCGCCCCCGTCGACCCAGGCCCGTGGTCGAGTACGCCCGACCCCGGCTGAGCATCATGCATGTCCTGAACCGGGTGCGCATGCGCCTGCTGGACATCCAGGTGTGGGATGTGGCCGGCACGATGACGTTCTACACGCTGCTGTCGGTGTTCCCGGGAGCAGTCGCCGTGGTCTCGATGATGTCGCTGATCGGCATCGAGTACCAGACTCTCGAGGCCCTGTCCGGGATGTTCACCGAGATCTTCCCTACCTTGGATCCCGGGCCGTTCCTCACCGCGATCCAGGCGGTCTCCTCCACCAGCGGCGGCCTGCTGGGCCTGGCACTGGGCACCGTCGGCTCGCTGCTGTCGGCCTCCAACGGCGTCGCCGCATTCCATCGGGCCCTGCACCGCGTGTACGACACCCGCGAGGGACGACCCTTCCTGTGGTTCCGGACCATCGTCTTCGGTGAGACGCTGCTGCTGGTCTCCGTCGTGCTCCTGGCCATCGGCATGATCATCATCGGCGGAGAAGCCTCGCAGCGCATCGGTGATTTCATCGGCATCCCCCGTTTCGCCTTCCTCGCCTGGAACCTCGTGAAATGGCCGATCATTCTGGTCATCCTGATCATCGGGGTGTCCTTGGCCTATTTCCTCTTCCCCAACGTGCGCCTGCCGCGCTACCGCCTGATGAGCCTGGGCTCCACGGTGTCCGTGCTGGTGCTGTTCGGCGCCGCCCTCATCGCCGGGCAGCTGCTGGTCTATGCGACGCGCTTCGCGGAGGTGCTGACCGTTCTGAACGGCCTGATCGCGATCCTGCTGCTGCTGTGGCTGGCGAACATCGTGGTCGTCTCCGGCGCGGCCCTGGACGCCGAGTTCCTGCGGGCCCGGCAGATCGCGAGCGGTCTCGATGCGTGGGACCACATCGTGCTGGACTCCCATGCCACCCACACCATGGACTTCCTGGCCGCGGATGCCGCCGAGGCCGAGTCGATCGGCCGCGCCGTCGCGAAGGCCACGCGGACGGGCGCATCACTGCGCCGCGAGCGCGGTCCGTGGATCGTGGAGGCCCGCAATCTGCTGGCCGTGAACCCGCCGGCGCGCCACCCCGTCACGAGTGGCCCCAGCAATCCCCATGAATCCAACGAGCCCCATGAACCCAGGGATCACTCGAAGACAGGAGACCCCACCGCATGAGCGTCCGCCCGATCACGATCGTCGGCCACCGCGCTCTCGCGCAGCGCACCCGCCGGGTCCGCGAGGTCACCGATGACATCCGCACCCTGGTAGCAGACATGTTCGAGACCAACGAGGCCGCTCACGGCGCGGGACTCGCCGCCCCGCAGGTCGGCTCGCGCTGGCGCCTGTTCGTCTACTCGTGCGCCGATGCGAGCGGCACCATGCAGCGCGGAGTGGTCCTGAACCCCCGGCTCGAGCGTTTCGGGGGCATCGCCCTGGACGAGGAGACGCTCGAGGGCTGCCTCTCGGTCCCCGGCGAGGGCTTCCCGGCCGCTCGGCACCGGGGCGCGCGAGTCACCGGCACCGACCTCGAGGGCCAGGAGGTCACCGTGCAGGACGAGGGCGGCGTGCTGGCCCGCGCTCTGCAGCATGAGGTCGACCACCTCGACGGCACCCTGTACCTCGACCGCCTCACTCCTGCCCGCAAGCGCGAGGCGCTCGACGCGGTCACCGAGCGCGGCTGGCGCGCCGTGGGGATCCTCACCTGGGACCCTCTGGAGCTCGAGGCCGCCGACGTCTGACCTGAGGCCGACGACCACTCTCGACACGTCGGCGCCGGCGATCGTCGTCCGGAGGGTCACAGCGGCCCGTCATGCCTCAGCACCCTCAGCAAGGCTGGGTATCCTGGGGGGATGGAACGCCCGTGCCTCTCCCGTCGTCATGCCCTCCTGCTGCCCGCCTCTGCCGCGGGGGTCGGCGCTCTGGCCGCCTGCGCACCCGAGGACGAGGGCTTCGGCACCGCGGAACCGGTCCGTGCCGACGACGGCGCGATCCCCCTGGACGAGATCCCGGAGAATGCCAGCACGCTGGTCAACTTCGGCGGCGAGCAGCCCTTCGTGCTGCTGGTCCGTGGCACCGGCGACGAGATCGCCGCCTACTCCGGCTACTGCACCCACAATGGGTGTGCTCTGCGCCAGGAGACCGCCGAGCTCGAGTGCCCGTGCCATGGTTCCAAGTTCGACGCCGCCAGCGGCGAGGTGCTGGTCGGTCCTGCGACCCGGCATCTGCCCGAGGTGGACGTGGTGGTCACCGAGGGGCTCCTCCGCCGTGCGAGCTGACCGCAGCGGCGAGGACAAGGCGCCCCGCGAGATCGTCTCGTTCGTCCGTCGCGGCGAGCGCTTGACCCCGAGTCGCCAGAGCGCGTGGGACCGTCTGTCGGACCAGTACGTCCTGGATCCCCCGCGGGGATCGCGCGACACCGTCCCAGGAGCCGATGCGAGCCTCGATCTGCAGGAGGTCTTCGGGCGTCGCGCGGAGCTCGTCGTCGAGGTGGGCACCGGGCTGGGCGAGAACATCGTCGCCGCTGCGCAGTCGCATCCCCAGCGCGATCACCTCGCGGTCGAGGTGTACCGCCCCGGACTCGCCCAGACCTTGAACCGCATCGATCGCGCCGGGTGCCCCCGGAACCTCCGACTGCTGCCGCTGGATGCGCAGCGAAGTCTTCCCGCCCTGCTGCCGGAGGCGTCGATCTCCGAGCTGTGGGTGTACTTCGCCGATCCCTGGCCCAAGGCGCGCCACCACAAGCGGCGGCTGATCAACCCGCCGTTCCTGGATGCGGTGCTGCCGCTGCTGAGCGACCGCGCGACCTTCCGCCTCGCCACGGACTGGGCGCAGTACGCCCATCACATGCGTCGGCTTCTGGACGCGCGCGCCGAGCTCGAGCTGCTCCACCCCGCTGGACCGCGCCCTGAGGGCGTCACCAGCGACACGCTTCCCGTGGATCTCGCGCACACAGGTTGGGCACCACGATTCGAGGGTCGTGTGAAGACCAGCTTCGAGAACAAGGGCGGCGGTGCCGGACGTTTAGTATGGGATCTCGCGTACACCCGAGTGCCTCGGCCCTCGGTGGGCGACCCCCTCTGATTCCTCAGGACTCCTGTCGCACCCGCGACACCATGTGAGAGCGAGCCCGTATGAATGCCCCTGACGATGTCGATCTTCCCTCCGACTGGGAAGACGACGACCAGCCCGATCCCCAGCAGCGCCGCGGCCGACGGATCGCTCTGATCGGACTCGGCCTGGTGGCCGTCCTCGTGCTCGGTGTCGGACTGGTGGTCGCGAACTATCTGCGCGGGATCAACGACTCCTACGAGAAGCGCACGACCGTGCAGATCACCCGCGGCGCCTCCGACGGGGAGCGCCCCGAGGCGATCGACGGCGCCGGCCGCAACTTCCTGCTGCTGGGCTCGGACAAGCGCTCCGAGGAGGATGCCGCCTCCGAAGGGGTCAGCGGCCAGCGTTCGGATGTGATGATGCTGGTCCACGTCTCGGACGACAACCAGAACGTGTACATCATGTCCTTCCCGCGTGACCTCTACGTCGATATCCCCGGCTACGGCAAGGACCGCATCAATGCGGCGCTCGCCTTCGGCGGGGCCGGCCTCGCGGTGACGACCGTGGAGAACTACGTCGGAGTCCCGATCGACCACGTCGCGCTGATCGACTTCGACGGCATCGAAGGGCTCGTGGACTCGCTCGGCGGGATCGACGTGAAGATCCCGCAGGACTTCGAAGCCGGCGGCCATCAGTTCACCGAGGGCACCCAGACCCTGAACGGCGAGGAGGCCCTGACCTTCGTCCGCGAGCGCAAGCAGTTCTCCGACGGCGACTTCCAGCGCAACCGGAACCAGCAAGCAGTGCTCCAGGGCATCGCGAGCAAGCTGATCAGCGCCGACACCCTGAGCGACCCGGGCAAGCTGTCCACCACCATCGACTCCATCTCGCCCTTCCTGACGACGGACGCCGACCTCACAGCCAGCACGATGGTGGAGCTCGGGCTGTCTCTGCGCTCCGTGCGCACCGGAGACCTCCACTTCCTCTCGATCCCCTACGGAGACCCGTACACCACCAGCGGCGGCGCGAGCGTCGTCGCGACCGACGAAGAGACGATGGACGTGCTGCGCGATGCTCTGCGCGCCGACGACATGGGCACCTATTACGCTCAGCATGCCGGGACCTACTGATCCATCGGTCCTGACGTCACTGCCGCATCACCCACCGCTTGGAGGAAACCCGTGGCCAATCCGCTCGTGAAGATCGCTGTGCCGCTGGCCGGCGTCGCCGCCGCCGTCGTCGGCAACAAAGCCGCCCAGGCCGGGTGGGGTGCCGTGTTCGGAGAGGACGCGCCGACCGTGAAGGCCGCCAAGTCCTCCCGCAAGGAGACCCAGAAGAACCGCAAGCAGGCCAAGAAGGACGGCCTGACGAAGGCCGAGATCCAGGAGATCAAGGATCCGACGCAGGATCAGCCGATCTGGAAGGCGCTGCTGTGGACCCTGGTCTCCGGGGTGGTGCTGCAGGGCCTCAAGCTCGCCGCGCAGCGCGGGGCCCAGGCTGGCGTGGAGGGGCTGACCAGCCGCCGCCCGCGCGCCAACCGCGGCTGACTGCCTGACTGCCTGACTGCCTGTAGACGAAAGGCGCCCCACGGATACCGTGGGGCACCTTTGGTCTGCGAGACTAACGCTCAGAACTCGGAGACGTCCACGCTTTCGTGGAGGGTGTCGGCCGAATCACCGGTGACCAGGAAGCCGACTCGCCGCACGAGAGACACGGCGTGGTCACCGAGTCGCTCGTAGAAGCGGATCAGCAGCGTGAGGTCGACGATCTGGGCGTTGGTGTAGGCGTCACCGCGCGACATCTCGCGGGAGACCTCCAGCATCAGGGCGTCGATCTCGTCGTCCTCCGTCTCGACCTGAGCGGCCAGAGCCAAGTCGCGCTCGGCGATGACCTGGCCGGCCTCATGGAGCGCGGCGTGTGCGAGCGCGGACATCCGGGCGACCTGCTCGCGGTGCTGCTCGGGGACGGCGAGCGCCGGATGCGAACGGCGGGCCACCAGCGCCACATGGGCGCACAGATCGCCCATGCGCTCGAGCGTGGAGCTCATGCGCAGGGCCGCGACCAGCAGACGAAGGTCGGTGGCGACCGGGGATTGGCGAGCAAGCAGCTCGACAGCCTTGGAGTCCAGCTCGAGCTGCCGCTCATCGAGGTGCGGGTCGGCGGCGATCACGCGCTCCGCGAGGGCGAGATCCCCCTCGAGCAGGGACCTGGTCGCGCTCTCGAGGGCCGTCCCGACCAGGTCGACCATGTCGATCAGGTCGTCGACGATGTGCCGAAGATCGCTCTGGTACGCCTCGCGCATGGTGACTACTCCTCTGTGTGACGGGCCTTCGCCCCTCATTCTCGCAAGGGCGGATGAACAGATGTCACCGGTCGATGAACTCCGAGCGTAGTCCCCGTGAACTCCTGGTCTCCAGTGTCTCCCGACGCGCGGTGGAATACCAGGCAGGAGCGCCGGAGGCCTACCCTGTACATGTGCCCCTGACTGCCCTCCTCCTGCTCGCCGGAGCGATCGGTCTCGTGATCGGCTGCGCTGCGACGCTGGCCCTGCTGCGATCCGACCGTCGCGGCACGGCCGCGCCGTCAGCGCCGCATCCGGGCGTCCCGGAGGCCACTGCTGAGGTGCTGGCGATCCTGTCCTCGGCGTACGTCGTGCTCGACGCCAGCGGCGACGTGCTGCGAACCTCGCCACTGGCGTACTCCTACGGCATCGTGCGGGCCGCTGAGGGCGACTACCCCCGACTGGCGAATGCGGAGCTCATGGAGCTGGCGGCCGACGTCGGCCGCAATGGCGGGTTCCGCGACGAACGATTGACCCTGCGCCGATCCAGCCACCGCGACACCGACGCCGTGATCGATGTGCGGATCGGCTCGCTCGGCGAGCACGGCGCGCTGCTGCTGGCCGACGACCTCACCCGCGCTGTCCGGGTGGAGGAGACCCGCCGTGACTTCGTGGCCAACGTGTCGCACGAGTTGAAGACCCCGGTCGGCGCGATCACCCTGCTGGCCGAGACCATGGAGGACGCGGCGGAGGACCCGGACGCCGTACGACGCTTCGCCGAGCGCATGCAGGTCGAGTCCCGTCGCCTTGCGCACCTGGTGCAGGAGATCATCGAGCTCTCGCGGGTCCAGGGAAACTCCTCGTTGCCGGATGCCGAGCCGGTCGAGATCGACGACGTCGTCGACAAGGCCGTGGCCCTGAACCGCAACTTCGCGCTCGGGTCGACGATCGAGGTCGCCCTCGGTGCGGCGAGCGGGCTGCGCGTCTTCGGCTCCTCCTCCCTGCTGACCACGGCGCTGTCGAATCTGGTCTCCAATGCGATCGCGTACTCGGAACCGCACACCCAGGTGGGGGTGTCGGTGCGACGTGACGGCGGGATGATCGAACTGTCCGTCAAGGACCAGGGCATCGGGATCTCCAAGGAGAATCTGGAGCGGGTGTTCGAGCGGTTCTTCCGGGTCGATCGGGCCCGTTCACGCACCACCGGCGGCTCGGGTCTCGGGCTCGCCATCGTCAAGCACATCGCCACCGACCATGGTGGCGAGGTCACGGCCTGGTCCATGCCCGGCCAGGGCTCCACCTTCACGCTCCGCCTCCCGGAGATGGGGGACACCGAGACGCTCATCGCCGCGACCTCCCGCGCCTCGTCCCGCGCGGAGCCGACTGCACCTACCGGGACAGGCCGCGTCTCGACGGCCGCCGGCGACTCCGGGTCCGTCGGACCCGACAGCGATCGACGCGACGTGGCGAGTGACCACGCGCATGGAAAGGCAAGCTGATATGACGCGCATCCTGATCGTGGAGGACGAGGAGTCGTTCTCCGATCCCCTGTCCTATTCGCTCCGCAAGGAGGGCTACGAGGTCGCGGTCGCGGACACCGGCACCGACGGCCTGCGGATCTTCTCCGCCCACGGCGCCGACCTGGTGCTGCTGGACCTCATGCTGCCCGGGATGAGCGGCACCGAGGTGTGCCGGGAGATCCGACGCACCTCGAGCGTGCCGGTCATCATGCTCACGGCGAAGGACGATGAGTTCGACAAGGTCCTGGGCCTGGAACTGGGGGCCGACGACTACGTCACCAAGCCCTACTCCTCCCGCGAGCTGCTCGCCCGTATCAAGGCGGTGCTGCGTCGCGGCCAGGAATCGGCGGAGGCCGAGGAGGACACCACGCTGAGTGCCGGCACCATCATGATGGACGTCGAACGCCATGTGGTGCAGGTCCACGGCGACGAGGTCGCGCTGCCGCTCAAGGAGTTCGAACTGCTGGAGATGCTGCTGCGCAACGTCGATCGCGTGCTCACCCGCGGTCAGCTCATCGACAGGGTCTGGGGTGCCAATTACGTCGGCGACACCAAGACGCTGGACGTGCACGTGAAGCGACTCCGCGCCAAGATCGAAGATGACCCCAAGAATCCGGTGCATCTGGTGACGGTGCGAGGACTCGGCTACAAGTTCGAGTCCACCGGGAGCTGACCCGGCAGGAGGCCACCGACGGCTCAGCCCCCGCAGCGATGCTCACGGGGGCTGGGTCGGTACGGGTGCTTGTGCTCGGGCCGCGAACGGGAGGCGGTCTCAGGCCTGCGGGGCCGGGGTCTCGCCGTCGTCCTGCAGGTGCTCCAGGCTCTCGTCCGTGACCGGCATGCTGATGACAGCGCTCTCACCCTCCGCACTGACGGAGAGCTCCATGATCACGCCCGGATTCACGGTCACGTCGCCGATCGGAACCGACTGCTGCCCCTCGCCGGAGCCGAGTTCGACGGTCTCGTGAGCGGGGACGGCCACTCGGGTGGAGAACACGAGGCCCTCCTCCGTGGTGCCTTCGAGATCGACCGTGAGCTCCTGGTCCGTATAGTTCACGACGCTGCCGGCGACCTCGGCGGGCCCTTCGGGATCGATCACGACGATCATGTTGCGGACGCCGGCGGTCCACGTTCCGGCCTCTTCGAGAGTGCCGTTGGTGCCATCGGCGGCCTGATAGAAGTCGTGCGTCTGCACCGGGCTGAGGTACGTGCAGCCGGAGGCGGCGAGGGCCAGCCCCAGGGCAGCTGCGGAGAGCACGAGACGGCGGGGACGGCGCACAGAGGACTCCTGTTCGATGCCGCTGAGGACGGCAGGACATTCGGGGGACAGCACTGACAGGATACCGCACCGGGCACGTCGGACCGGCCCGCTCCGTCACCCCCGCACGCTGCGCGTCGCCCGAGGTCACGCCCTGGCCGCGGGGGCCCGCCCGGAGCGTCCAGAACCGACATGAACAGCGCGTTCACGCACAGCGCGCGGATCCTAGCACGATGCACCGATGCTAGACTGGTCTGCGGAAAGGGGACCCACCACATGAATTTTGCTGTCGGCGAGACCGTCGTCTACCCGCACCATGGTGCCGCGCTCATCGAAGAGGTCAAGACCCGCACCATCAAGGGCGAGGATCGCACCTACCTCAAGCTCAAGGTCGCCCAGGGTGACCTGACCATCGAGGTCCCCGCCGACAACGTCGACCTCGTCGGCGTTCGTGACGTGGTGGACAAGGAGGGCCTCGATGAGGTCTTCGAGGTGCTGCGTCAGCCCTACACCGAAGAGCCCACCAACTGGTCGCGTCGTTACAAGGCCAATGTCGAGAAGCTGGCCTCCGGTGACGTCAAGAAGGTCGCCGAGGTCGTGCGCGACCTGTGGCGCCGCGATCAGGATCGTGGCCTGTCCGCCGGCGAGAAGCGCATGCTCTCCAAGGCGCGCCAGATCCTGGTCTCCGAGCTCGCACTCGCGGAGAAGACCGACGAGGTCCATGCCGAGTCGATCCTGGACGAGGTCCTCGCCTCCTGAACCGGCTGCGCTCCATGTCCTCACCCTCGGCGAGTCCGACGACCACCGCAGTGCGGCCGGTCGTGCTCGCGCTCGCACCTCCCGCTCCGGGCGTCTCCCATGGGTCCACGACGCCCTGCCTGGAGATGCTCGGCGGGGCGCGGCTCATCGAACACCTGCTCGACACCCTCGCCGCCGCGGGCCTCCCCTCCCCCCTGGTCGTGTCGGGCCACGACTCCGTCCCTGCACTGCGCCGAGTGCTGCGCGAGCGCGCTCACGTGCTGGGGACCGACGGCGGTCGGCGCAACGCCCTGAGCGCTGCGGTGGCGGCGACCACGGAGGAAGCCCTCCTGGTGCACGATGCCGAGCGGGCGCTCACCCCGGTCTCGGTGGTCACCGAGGTGCTGGCCGCGCTCGATGTCGAAGCCGATGCAGCGCTCCCGGTCATCGCGCTGACCGACTCGGTCAAGGCGGTCCACGATCAGGGCCTGCGGAATATCGATCGCTCCACCGTGGTCGGCATGCAGAGCCCGCGGCTGCTGCGTCGGGCGACGCTGGAGGCCGCGCTGGCACAACCACGGACTGCCGGCATCGAGGCCGAGCGCGGCATGTCGAAGGCGGCTCTGACCGCTGACCGCCGCCTTCTCGCCGAGAACGCCCCGGAACGCTTCGACGAGATCCTCTCCGCGCTCAGCACCGGCGCGCAGGTGCGCACCGTGCACGGCTCGCATGCCGGGTTCGCGGTGCGCGACCGGCTCAGCCTCTGGCAGGCCCAGATCTCCCGGGGGCTTGCGCGGGATACGTCACACCGCCACGGGCTGTCCCGTCGTACCTGAGAGCCCGTGACCGGCACCGGGGCGACCTTCTGACGCAAGGCGTGCTGCGCAGTCAGCGACCTCGGCGGCTGCGCCAGACGGTCCGGAACTCGCCGACCATCCGCAGCGGCTTCGACAGCGTGCGCTGCGGGAGGGTCGTGGCGAGCTCACCGGGGTCCCTGCGCAGACGACGCATGAGGCGGCCTGGCTTGCTCGAGATCCGCTGGCGCAGGTCCGGGAGGTATTCCTCGGAGACGTCCAGGCGGGTGACCGCCCCGCATCCCGTGCACTGGATCTCGGACACGAAACGCCCCGCGTAGACGACGACGTGCTCCGCCTCCTGATCGCAGGCGGTGCAGCGCAGAAAGCTCTCCTCGACATTCATCCGTTCCTCCTCACCCGGTCCTCAGACCTAGCGCGGTCACCACGTCCTGGGCCAGGAGCAGATCCTGTGCGTACGTGATCTTGAAGTTGGTCTCCTCGCCGCGGACCCACGTCACCGGGATGTCCGTGTACTCCTCGGCGCAGGAGGCGGTGTCGGTGCCGACGAACCCATCGCGGGCGGCGGCCTCGTACGCGTCCAGGATGGTGCATGCCCGGAAGCCCTGTGGGGTCTGGACCCGCACCAGGTCGTCCGGGCGCAGCGCCCCCGAAGCGTCCAGCCGGTCCGCGTCGCCGGCGGGCGCGATGTCGGTGCCCGGGATCCCGGGCACCGCTCCCCCACTCTCCCGTGCGGCGTGCAGCACCGCAGCGGCCAACCCGTGGGAGACCAGGGGGCGGGCGGCGTCGTGGATGAGCACCGTGTCGATCACGCCGGTGTCGATGCGGTCCGCGAGATGGCGCAGGGCCAGCAGTTCGGATTCCTGACGGGTGTCGCCGCCGGTGATGATCTCCAGCGGGCGATCCGTCTCCCGGCCGGCGACGAAGCGCGCGTGCTCGAGGTCGTCGGGGCGGACCACGAACACCAGGATCCCGACCCCCTCGACCGCGCCGAGCGTGTTCAGACCCCAACTGGCGATGCTGCGGCCGGCGAGAGGGAGGAATGCCTTGTTGATCCCCGCTCCCACGCGGGTTCCGGAACCACCCGCCAGCACCACGCCCGCGGCGCGGCCGCGTCGGCGGGAAGAACGGTGTCGACGGGTCTGGCTCACGCTGGCATCGTAGACGCCCCCGGGGGCCTCGTGCACCGCACAGGTCACTCGTGACAGAATCGACCGTCGCCGGGGGCCGGAACGCCCCTGTGGACCTGCACGTCCAGGGGTCGTCGTCCGCTGCCCCATACTCGACCATCCCAGGAGATCGAATGCTCACCATTGCCATCGTGTGCGGCGCGGGGATTGCCACCTCCGCGCTGGTCGCGGAGCAGGTGCGTGATCACCTCGCGTCCCGCGGGCGCGACGCGCACGTCGTGCAGGCCACCGTGATGGACCTGCTCTCCGCCGACTTCCAGGCCGACATGGTGGTCAGCACCGTCGACCTTCCCGCGGCCCTCGGGATCCCGCAGGTCTCGGGAATGCCCCTGCTGCTGGGAACCAACCCTCAGGTCACCTACGACGACATCGATCGCCTGCTGGCGCGGATCGACGAGGAGGGGAAGGCTCGATGAGCCCCATCCCACCCCTACCCCGTGTGGGCATCGGGGTGGACGTCCATGCCTTCGCTCCCGTCGAGGCCGAGCGCGAGCTCTGGATCGCCGGACTGCACTGGACGGGCGAGCCCGGTCTGGCCGGGCACTCCGATGCGGACGTCGCCTGCCACGCCGCGTGCGACGCCCTGTTCTCCGCAGCGGGGATCGGTGACCTCGGGACGCATTTCGGGGTCGACCGTCCCGAGTGGGACGGCGCCTCGGGCGCGCGCCTGCTCGCGGAGGCGGCGCGGTCGGTCCGCGCAGCCGGTTTCCTGATCGGAAACATCTCAGTGCAGGTCATCGGCAATCGCCCGCGACTGTCCGGTCGGCGCGAGGAGGCCTGCGCCGCGATGAGCGCGGCCGCCGGCGCCCCGGTGTCGGTCTCGGGCAGCACGTCCGATTCGCTCGGCCTGACCGGCCGTGGCGAGGGCCTCGCGGCAATGGCGACCGCCCTGGTCGTCGCCGAGCAGGAGAACTGACCATGCCGACCGCCCCGAACGTTCCGACCACGCCACAGTCCTCGGATCGACCGCTGCCCGTGACCGCGGCGGACGTGGAAGCTGCTGCCGCGCGCCTGGAACCGGTGCTGCGGCGCACCCCTCTGCATCGCAGCGAGCGACTGAGCGCACTCGCCGGGGCCCCGGTGTGGCTCAAGCGGGAGGACCTGCAGTCGGTGCGCTCCTACAAGCTGCGCGGCGCACACCTGTTCCTGGACTCCCTGGGCCCCAAGGCCCGCGCAGCCGGCGTGGTGGCCGCGAGTGCGGGCAATCATGCCCAGGGCGTCGCCCAGGCCTGCCGCACCCTCGGTATCCGCGGACGCATCTACGTGCCCAGCACCACCCCGCGCCAGAAGCGCGAGCGGATCACCGCCATCGGCGGTGATCTCGTCGAGCTGGTGCTGTTCGGCGACACCTTCGACGATGCGGCAGGAGCTGCGGCAGACGACGCCGAGCGCACCGGCGCGACCCAGGTTCCCCCCTTCGACCACGCGATGATCATGGCAGGCCAGGGCACTGTGGCCCTCGAGGCCGTCGATCAGCTGCGCACCGAGCACGGCCGCGAAGTCGCGACCGTGGTGCTGCCGGTGGGCGGGGGTGGGCTCCTCGGCGGCAGCGGAGCCTGGTTGCGGGAGCGGACCCCGTCCGTGCGGATCATCGGGGTCGAACCCGCCGGTGCGGCCTCGATGGCAGCTGCGATGCAGGCCGGGTACCCCGTGAGCCTGCACGACATGGATCGCTTCGTCGACGGCGCCGCCGTGCGCCAGGTCGGCGCAGAGCCGCTGCGCATGGTGTCGTCGATCGATCCCGAGCTGGTCGCGGTCGACGAAGGCGCCGTCTGCACGGAGATGCTCGCGCTCTACCAGGTCGACGGCATCATCGCCGAGCCCGCCGGGGCCCTGGCCGCGACCGCCGTCGCCACCGGCAGGCTGGAACGCCCCGAACAGCCCGAACGCGCGGTCGCGGAGGCGTCGTCCGCGCAGGAGCAGACGCGCCCGGACGAGGATCGCGGCGACATCATCGTGGTCCTCTCGGGAGGCAACAACGATGTCTCGCGCTACCACGAGGTCATCGAGCGTTCCCTGGTGCACGAGGGCCTGAAGCACTACTTCCTGGTCACTTTTCCCCAGGAGCCCGGGGCGCTGCGTCGTTTCCTGGATCGCGTGCTCGGGCCCCACGACGACATCGTGCTGTTCGACTACATCAAGCGCAACAACCGCGAGGAGGGGCCCGCACTGGTGGGCCTCGAGATCGGCGAACACCGCGATCTCGAGCCGCTGATGGCTCGGATGGCAGCCTCGAACATGGAGATCGAGCGCGTCGATCCCCGCGACCCGATCTACCGCTACCTCACCTGAGCGATCAGAGGGGCCCTCGAGCGCGCGGCGCCGCCACGTTCTGCTGGGTCCGGTCCGTCTGCACCACGCCCTGCGGGGTCTGGTTCGGCTGGATCACGCCGTGCTGCGTCACGCCTCCCGCCGATCCACCAGGGAGTCGAGGAGGCGAGGTCAGGTCTCGGGGTAGGCCTCCACATCGGGGGCCACCGCCCTCGAGCGGGCCTCGACGGCTGAACGGACGATGTCGTCCAGGCTGTGCTCCGACTTCCAGCCGAGGTGCTGCGCGATGCGGTCCCCCGAGCAGATCAGACGAGCCGGGTCCCCGGCGCGACGTGCCCCGATCTCGGGCGTGATCTCGGTCCCCTGGGCACGTGCGATCGCGTCGATGACCTCGAGCACGCTCGAGCCCTCGCCGGTGCCGACGTTGAACACGCGGTGCGGCCGGTCCTCGCCGCGCAGGTAGTCGAGTGCCGCGATATGGGCATGGGCGAGGTCCAGGACATGCACGTAGTCCCGGATGCAGGTGCCGTCGGGAGTGTCGTAGTCGTCGCCGAACACGATCGGGGTCTTGCCCTGCTCGAGGCGATCCAGCACGATCGGCACCAGGTTCATCACCGCGGTGTCGGCGAGTTCGGGCCAGCCGGCTCCGGCGACATTGAAATACCGAAGAGCCACGGTGCGCATGTCGTGCGCGCGTTCGGCGTCGGCCAGCATCCATTCGCCGACATACTTGGTCGCTCCGTACGGGTTGATCGGCGCCGGGGTGAGGTCCTCGGTGACGAGGTCGACGTCCGGCACCCCGTACACGGCGGCGGAGGAGGAGAACACCACGTCGCGCACCTCGGCGCGCGCACAGGCGGCCAGGACGTTCGCGAGGCCACCGATGTTGTCGTGCCAGTACATCTCGGGCTTCTCGACGGATTCCCCCACCTGCTTGTGGGCGGCGAAGTGGATCACCGAATCCGCACCGGAGGCACGCATCTGGAAGGCGAGCTTCTCGCTCGCATCAGCGGCGGTGATGTCGAGCTCGATCAGCTCGGCACCCTTCGTACGCTCCTGGTTCCCGGTGGACAGGTTGTCGACGACGACCACCTGCACCCCGTTCTCCACGAGAAGTCGCACCACGTGCGACCCGATGTATCCAGCGCCACCGATCACGAGAGTTGTCATGGGGGAAAGCGTACCGGGCCTCAGCAGGCACACCCTGCAGAGACGGCGCGGCGACGGCGGAGATCCGGTGGCGCTCCGCCGTCGCCTCGGACCTGCGCTCAGCTCCAGGAGCTGGCGACCGGGCGGCCCTCGGCATACCCTGCAGCGCCCTGCAGACCGATCACTGCGCGCTCGCGGAACTCAGCGGTGCTGCCGGCGCCCGCGTAGGTGTAGGACGAGCGCACACCGGCGGTGATCTCGTCCAGCAGGTCCTCCACGCCGCCCGTGCCCTCGGCGAGGAACATGCGCGACGTGGAGATGCCCTCCTCGAACAATCCCTTGCGGGCGCGGGCGAAGGCATCCTCGTGCGCGGTGCGATGGGAGACGGCACGCTTGGAGGCCATGCCGAAGTTCTCCTTGTAGCGACGCCCCTGCTCATCCGTACGCATCTGTCCCGGGGACTCGTACGTGCCCGCGAACCAGGACCCGATCATGACGTTGGAGGCACCGGCGGCGAGCGCGAGCGCCACATCTCGGGGGTGACGGACGCCGCCGTCGGCCCATACGTGACCGCCGAGCCTGCGCGCCTCGGCGGCGCACTCGAGCACGGCGGAGAACTGGGGGCGGCCGACGCCGGTCATCATCCGCGTCGTGCACATGGCGCCGGGTCCCACGCCGACCTTGACGATGTCCGCGCCCGCTTCGATCAGCTCGCGGGTGCCCTCGGCGGTCACGATGTTCCCCGCGACCAGACGCACGGAGGTCGAGTCACGGTCATCGAGCACACTGCGCGCGGCGCGCAGGGCCTCGAGCATCCGATCCTGGTGACCGTGCGCGGTATCCAGCACGATGACATCGGCTCCGGCGTCGACCAGGTCACGCACCCGGGTCGCGACATCGGTATTGATCCCGACCGCGACCGCGATGCGCAGCTTCCCGGCCGCGTCGGTCGCGGGGCGGTAGATGGTCGAGCGCAGGACGCCATGGGCGGTGAGCACACCACGCAGGGCGCCGCCGTCCTGTTCGGAGTCCACGACGATGGCCGCGTCGTGGTGGGTGGCGGCGATCCGCGCGTGCAGCTCAGCAGGGGCGACGGTGAGATCGTCGGGGCGCAGGACGGGGACGTCCTCGCTGAGCACATCACCGACGACGGCGAAGGAATCGCGACCGGCGATCTCCTCGGCGGAGATCGTGCCCAACGGGCGACCCTGCTCGTCGATGACGACGACGATGCTGTGCGGGCGCTTCGGGAGCAGGTCGGCGGCTTGACCGAGGGTGCCGTCGACAGTCAGGGTCAACGGATGATCCACCAGCAGATCCCGTTGCTTCACGGACCGGATGATCGAGTCGATCCGCTCCGGGGAGAGGTCCTGGGGAAGCACGGCGAGGCCACCGCGGCGCGCCATGACCTCAGCCATCCGGCGGCCGGAGACAGCAGTCATGTTCGCGGCGATCAGCGGAGTCGTGGTGCCGGTGCCGTCGTCGCTGCTGAGATCGACGTCGAAGCGCGAGGTGATCGCGGAGCGGGCGGGCAGGAAGAAGCAGTCGTCGTAGGTGAGGTCCGTCGACGGGGTATGGATCAGGCGCATGGGGCCAGGATACGGATCTCGGGCGGTCATACGACCTCCACGAGGTTCTCACAGGCAGATGCGGGACGATTCGTCCTCGTGAATCTAGGATGTAGCGCATGACGGACCCTTCCTCAGCCTCTCGGCGCAGGCGCCGTCGGTCCGGCAGACACCAGGAGCCGGTTCGACGCGCGTCGTCGACGCCGCTTCCGCCCGACGAGGCTCGGAACAATCGGGACGCCGCTTTCGGCTCCCCCAACCCACGACGCACCTGGATCGGCGACTCCGCTGCATCCGCGTCGTCCGCAGATGGAGCGACGTCCGCCTCCTCAGCACCGTCCGCGTCGTCCGCTCCCTCCGCAGCGTCTGCGACCCCCGGCTCCTCCGACTCCTCCGACTCCTCGGCAGACTCCTCGGCAGACTCCTCGGCACCGTCGGCAGATGCCGCGCCCAGCCCCTCGGCGCCGCAGACCCCGGGATCACAACCAGCCGGCTCGCAGCCCACTGCGCAGACGACGGAATCACAGCCCTCCGCGCCGCAGCCCTCGACCGACGCGCCCCCGCGACGTCCCCGTGGCCGCCGCGCCGCCTTCCCCCTCACCGAGGACGCCGGAGCCGCCGCGAACGCGGGCACGGCCTCCGCTGCAGGCCCGGCCGCCGGCGCCAGGGCCTCATCCCCTGGCTCTCCGAGCGCCTGGACCCCGGCACGTGCCGGCTCCGATCCGCAGAGTCGCTCGGCGCCCGATCCGGACCCGCTGCATGACGCCTGGTCGAGCGATCACACGGCCACAGAGCACGATGCGTGGTCATCAGGGATCGCCCCGCAGTCCTCGACAGAACCCGCGGCGCCCGGCGAGGGCGCCCCCACTGCTGTCACCGGGACCCCCGGCGCACAGTCCCCCGCGCCGGCGCCGGCGAGCGCCCCGGAGGTCGGTGCCGCTGGAGCTGGATCTGGTGACGGGACCGCAGGATCTGGTGGCGGTGCCGCAGGATCTGGTGACGATGCCGCAGGATCTGGTGACGATGCCGCAGGATCTGGTGGCGGGACCGCAGGAACGCCCGCCGCAGCGACCGGTTCACTCCGCAAGGTCGCCTTCTGGACCGTCCTGACGTCCTTCCTCCCCGGCTCCGGACTGGTCACCACACGTCTGCGCCGGTTCGGCTGGGTGCTGCTGGCGATCCTGGTCCTGACCATTGTCGCGCTGGCCGCCTTCCTGGCGCTCGGCGATCCGCTGCGCAACGGCATGATGCTGCTGACCAACCGATCCGTCCTGCTCGGGCTCATGGTCATGGCGGGAGTCGTCGGTCTCATCTGGGCGCTGCAGATCGTGCTGGCGAATCTCGCCCACTCGACCCGGCAGCGCCTCCAGGGCTCGAAACGCTATGTGGCCCTGGGCCTGGCTGCGCTGATGGTGGTCGGTGTCGCCCTTCCCTTCGGTCGCGGCCTGCAGTCGCTCTGGGCGACGCAGAGACTGCTCGGCTCGGAGACCGTCTTCGGGGGCTTCGGCGGCGAGGACCACCCGCTCGCCGAAGGGAAGGACCCCTGGGCGAACACGGAACGGGTGAACATCCTGCTGCTGGGGCAGGATGCGGGAGACGACCGCACCGGTACCCGTCCAGACACGATCATGGTGGCCTCGGTCGACACCGACACCGGGCAGACCGCCCTGTTCTCGATCCCTCGCAACCTCGAGAAGGTCGAGTTCCCGAAGGGGACCACGGCAGCGAAGGCCTTCCCGGACGGATTCGACTACTTCGGCCCGAACCAGGACCTCATCAACGCGGTCTGGACCTGGGCCGAGGACCGACCCGACCTCTTCCCGGACGACCCCAACCCCGGGCTGACGGCGACACGCCTGGCGGTCGAGGAGACGCTGGGGCTGGAGACCGACTTCTACGCGATGGTGAACCTCCAGGGCTTCGAGGACCTCGTCAACGCGATCGGCGGGGTGGACATGGTCGTCGAGCGTCGAATCCCCATCGGCGGCGGCGCGAGCTCGATCGACGGGTACATCGAACCCGGCCAGCAGAAGCTCGACGGCTTCCACGCCCTGTGGTACGCCCGCTCCCGCGAGGGCTCCAATGACTTCAACCGCAACTGCCGCCAACAGCGGATCGTGCGGAGGGTGGCGGAGGAGGCGGATCCGGCGACCCTGGCCCTCTCGGTCCCCAAACTGGTCTCCGCCACCGAGGCCAACATCCAGACGGACATCCCCGTCTCCAACCTGGACGCCTTCGTCGACCTCGCCCTGCGGATCAAGGACGGCGGGTTCACCTCCTACCCGATCACGCCGGACGTGACCCCGTCGTCCAACCCGGACTTCGAGTACCTCGAATCCTGGGTGGACGCCTCGATCGAGGACTCCATGAAGAAGGACCCGCCGGAGTCCGTACAAGGGGAGACCGAGCCTGGTTCGAGCGATCCCGCCGATACCGGAGCTGCGCCCGAGGAGGAGAGCAGTTCCGAGGATTCCGCGGACGCCACCTCCGAGGAGGAGACGACGGAGGAGCCGACGGAGGAGACCTCCTCCTCGGAGGGGGAGACCACCGAGGCGACGGAGACCGAGGCCCCGGTGATCGATCAGGATCCGCTGAAGTCCTGCCTCCCCGGCGCCGAGCAGGGCTGACTGCACGGCAGGAGCTCAGCGGATCAGCGCCGCCGAGCGACGCGCTCCACCGCTCCCGCCCCCACCGGCACAGGTCGCAACGTTGTGCTGATCAGTCCAGCAGCTGCAGCAGGGCGTTCTCGATCAGCTCGGGCATGGCCGGGTGGATCCAGTACTGGGTGGTGGCGATGTCGCGGGCGGTCTGTCCGGTGCTCATCGCCTGGATCAGCAGCTGGATCAGGGTGGTGGCCTCGGGGCCGATGATGTGCGCACCGAGGATCTCGGTGGTCTCGGCGTCGGCGATGATCTTCGCGAAGCCGGTGGTGTCCTCCATCGCCCAGCCGTAGGCGATGGAGGCGTACTCCTGGACCCCGACCCTGACCGCGCGGCCGCTGCGCCGGGCCGTCTCCTCGTCGAGCCCCACCCATGCCACCTGCGGGTGCGTGAAGACACCGCTGGGGATCGGCATCGTGTCGGAGCGGCGCAGCTGTTCGGGGTGCAGGATGTTGTGCCGCACGATGCGCTGCTCGTGGTTGGCGACGTGCTTCAGCTGATGCGCGCTCGAGAGGTCGCCGAGCGCCCAGAGGCCCTCCAGGACGCCGCCGCCGCCGAGTACCCGTTGGAACTCGTCGACCTCCACGCGGCCGTCGTCCGCGATGTCGATCCCGGCGGCCGGTGCCTCCAGCAGATCGGAGTTGGGGCGGCGTCCGACCGCCACCAGCAGCTCTTCGGCGTGCAGCACGACCTCCGTGCCATCGCGCTCGCCCCGCAGCTGGACCCCGGCGTCGGTGCGGTGCACGGACGTGGTCGACAGCCGGGTCTCCAGATGCAGACGCTCGCCGAGGATCTCGGTCAGTCGTGCCGAGACATCGGTGTCGGCCGCGCTCAGCACCCGCTCGGAGCGAGCGATGAGCGTGACCTCGACACCGAGGGAGGCGAACACGTGCGCCATCTCCACGGCGATCACTCCGGAGCCGAGGATCGCCAGGGAGGCGGGCAGCTGCGCGATCCGCATGATCGTGTCCGAGGTGTGCGGGGAGGCGTCGGCGAGACCGTCGATCGGAGGCAGCACTGGCCGGGAGCCGGCGCCCAGCACGATCGTGTCGGCGGTGATCGTCCGTTCCCCGCCGTCGGGGGTGTGCACACGCAGCGACTTCGCCCCGGTGAAGGTCGCGGTACCACGCAGCAGGGTGAGGTTGGCGTTGTCCTCGTGGGCGCGGCGGTATTCCTCCCCACCCGCGATGATCGGGTCGATGCGCCCGAAGATGCGGTCGCGGATCGCCGGCCAGTCCACATGGCGCAGCTGCTCGGTGAGGCCGAAGCGGGCGGACTCCGCGGGGGTGGCAGCGAGGTTCGCGGTGTGCACGAACATCTTGGTGGGGATGCACCCGAGGTTCAGGCAGGTCCCTCCGAAGACGTGGTCCGGGCCTACGCCGCGGTCGATCTGGACGATGCTGCGGTCGATGAACTCGGGGCCCGGGAACGAGTTCGCGGAGCCGGAGCCGATCAGGGCGATGTCATAATGGGTCACGTCGGTCACCGCCCCAGAGTAGTCGTCCCGACGCCGAGATAGGCGGTCAGCTCTGCGGACGCCGCCAGCAGCGCGAGGCCCCGCCCGGTCACCCGATCCCGCGAGACGGCCAGGGCGGAGCGGACCGAGGAGTTCTCCCCATGCCGCGGACCTCGCCGAGCACCAGCGCGATGTCCACCAGCGGGTGTCCGCCACGACGCAGGAGGTGGACCAGCTCGGCATCGTGCACCTCCTGAGGTGGGTACAGGCGCTGACCGCTGCCCTGCTCGCGCTGCGGAGTGATCAGGTTCAGGCTCTCCCAGTGCCGCAGCGTGGCGGGAGAGATCCGGAGCCGACCGGCGAGCTCCCCGATCCGCAGCACCCGGGTCGCCCTGGCCCGATACCGGTGCGGGTCCTCGCCGAGCTCCTCCACGGTGCGCTCCAGGACGGCGAGGGTGGCGCGATCTCGCAGCAGCTGCTCATGCGCACGATCCAGCAGCGTGAGCGCCCCCTCGAGGTCATCGCGGTGCAGGGAGGTCATGATCTCCAGCGCGGAGCGGTGGCCGATCGCGCGGACCAGCGCGAGGAAGGCGCGCAGCGCCGCCGCGTGATGGGCGGTGTACATGCGGTGCCCGGACGCGGTGCGCTCGGTGCCCGGCAGGGCGCCCGCCTCTTCGTAGTTCCGCACTGCCTGGGTCGACAGACCATGCTCTCGGGCGAGATCGACCGGTCGCATCTCGACCTCCTTTGAGGTTCTGTGGCGATTCTTCTCCTGTTCGGGCACGACAGGCCGATCCAGGTCTACACGGGAATCTCAAGGATACGATCGAGCGTGGCGGGAACTGCTCCGGCCGCCTGCTCCCGACGCCCTGGAGGATTGATGACCGCCCCCGCACCCAGCTCCCGACCCGCCGATGCCCACGACGTGATCCGAGTGCGTGGTGCCCGCGAGAACAATCTCCAGGACATCTCCCTGGACCTTCCCAAGCGCCGGCTGACGGTGTTCACCGGGGTCTCGGGCTCCGGGAAGAGCTCGCTGGTGTTCGGCACCATCGCGGCGGAGTCCCAGCGGATGATCAACGAGACCTACAGCTCGTTCATCCAGGGCTTCATGGCTTCGCTCGCCCGCCCCGACGTCGACGAGCTGCAGGGGCTGACCACCGCGATCATCGTCGACCAGGAGCGGATGGGGGCGAACGTGCGCTCCACCGTCGGCACCGTCACCGATGCGAGCGCCTACCTGCGCACTCTGTTCTCCAAGCTCGCCGAGCCCCACGTCGGCGGGCCCGGCGCCTACTCCTTCAACGTGCCCAGCGTGACCGCCTCGGGCGCGATGACCGTGCAGAAGGGCGCGAAGACCATCGCGGAGAAGACGACTTTCTCCCGGGTGGGCGGCATGTGCCCGCGCTGCGAGGGCATGGGTGAGACCTCCGACGTGGACCTCGCCGAGCTGTACGACGAGAACCTCTCGCTGGACGAGGGGCCCTTCACGATCCCGAACTACTCCGCCGGCGGCTGGTACGTGAAGATCTTCGCCTCCTCGGGCTTCTTCCCGTCCGATAAGCCGATCGCCTCCTTCACCACCCGCCAGCTCCACGACTTCCTCTACAAGGAGCCGACGAAGGTGAAGATCGACGGCATCAACATGACGTATGAGGGTCTGATCCCGAAGATCCAGAAGTCACTGCTGTCCAAGGACCGCGAGTCCATGCAGCCGCATGTGCGGGCCTTCGTGGATCGCGCGGTCAGATTCATCACCTGCCCCGAGTGCGAGGGCACGCGCCTGGCGGAGCACGCCCGCACCTCGAACATCGACGGGGTGTCGATCGCCACCGCCACCGCTCTGCAGATCACAGATCTCGCCGACTGGGTCGAGGGACTGCGCGCGCGGCACACGGGGCCGGCGGTCGCGCCGCTGCTGTCGAACCTGTCGGCCCTGCTGGACTCCTTCGTGAAGATCGGCCTGGGGTATCTGGCCCTTGACCGTCCCTCCGGGACACTGTCCGGCGGCGAGTCCCAGCGCACGAAGATGATCCGCCACCTCGGTTCGGCTCTGACGGACATCACCTACGTGT
Source organism: Brachybacterium sp. FME24 (assembly GCF_014897705.1). GTDB lineage: Bacteria > Actinomycetota > Actinomycetes > Actinomycetales > Dermabacteraceae > Brachybacterium. Next base: position 53,125 of record NZ_JABUXV010000006.1, read on the forward strand.
TCGACGAGCCCACCATCGGCCTGCACCCGCACGACATCGCCACCATGAACCAGCTGCTGCTCGCGCTGCGTGACAAGGGCAACACCGTCCTCGTCGTCGAGCACAAGCCCGAGGCCATCGCCATCGCCGATCACGTGGTCGATCTCGGCCCGCACGCCGGCGCGCACGGCGGGCGGCTGCAGTACGAGGGCGACATCGCCGGGCTGCGCGCGTCCGACACGCTCACCGGGCGTCACCTCGATCGCCGGGCGAGCCTCAAGGAGCAGGTGCGCGAGGCGACCGGGTCCCTCGAGATCCGTGGCGCGGACCAGCACAACCTCCGCGATGTCGACGTCGACATCCCGCTCGGGGTGCTCACCGTGATCACGGGCGTCGCGGGCTCGGGCAAGAGCTCGCTCGTGCACGGCTCCCTGCCCCGCGACGCCGACGTCACCGTGGTCGGCCAGGGGGCGATCCGCGGCTCCCGCCGCTCCAACCCCGCCACCTACACGGGCCTGCTGGAACCGATCCGCAAGGCTTTCGCCAAGGCCAACGGCGTCAAGCCCGCCCTGTTCTCGAACAACTCCGAGGGCGCCTGCCCGGTGTGCAAGGGCGCCGGGGTCATCTTCACCGAGCTCGGATTCATGGAGACGGTCTCGACCCCCTGCGAGGAGTGCGAGGGCCGACGTTTCCAGGCCGCCGTGCTCGACTACACCCTCGGAGCCTCGAATATCGCCGATGTGCTGGAGATGTCCGTGGACCAGGCCCACGAGTTCTTCTCCTCCCCGGAGGCGAAGGTGCCGGCGGCAGCGAAACTGCTGGGTCATATGAGCGAGGTGGGACTGGGCTACCTGACCATCGGGCAGCCGCTGACCACGCTGTCCGGCGGTGAGCGCCAGCGGCTCAAGCTGGCCACCCACATGGGCGACAAGGGCGGCATCTTCGTGCTCGACGAGCCCACCACGGGCCTGCATCTGGCGGACGTCGGCAACCTGCTGACCCTGCTGGACCGGCTCGTGGACTCCGGGAAGACGGTGATCGTCATCGAGCACCATCAGGCGGTCATGGCCCACGCCGACTGGATCATCGATCTCGGCCCCGGTGCCGGCGTCGAGGGTGGCGCCGTCGTGTTCGAAGGCCCCCCGGCGCAGCTCGTCGCTGACGCCTCGACGCTCACCGGCACCCATCTGAAGGAGTACGTGAGCGGCTGACACCACGCAGGGGTCAGGCGGGACGTCGATGCCCCGATATCCTGTCGAGGTGCCCGCCACCGCTCCCGCCGCCCTGACCGGGCTCCTCGATATCCTGCGCTGCCCCTCCTGCGGGGCTTCTCTGCAGGAGTCCGAGCGCGCTCTGCGCTGCGCGAATCGCCACACCTTCGACCTCGCGCGCGCCGGCTACGTCTCGCTGCTCGCCGGGAGCGGTGCCATCAGCGGCGACGACGACGAGATGGCCCGTGCCCGTGAACGGTTCCTGACCACCGGCGCCTACTCCCCTCTGCTGGAGGCGATCGGGGATCTCGCCGCCGGGACCGTCCCCCAGCTGGCCGCGCAGTCTCCGGTCGCGGCCGGAGGAGCGCCGCGGACGAGCGCGCCGACGATCCTCGATGCGGGCTGCGGCCCGGGCTACTACCTCGCCGGTCTCCTGGATCGTTTCCCTGCCGCCCGCGGCCTCGGCTTCGACACCTCCGCCCGGTCCTTGCGTTTCGCCGCCAGGGCCCATGCGCGGGCCGCGGTGTACAGCGGCGACGTGTTCGCGCCGTTCCCGCTGGTCGACAGCAGCGTGGACCTGCTGCTCGATGTGTTCGCCCCGCGCCAACCCGAAGAATTCGCCCGGGTGCTGCGCCCGAGCGGACGGCTCGTCGTGGTGCGCCCGGCCGGTGAGCACCTCGCCGAGCTGCGTGACCTCATCCCCGCGATGGTGTCGGTGGACCCGCACAAGGAGGAGCGCCTGCACACGGCGCTCGACCCGTTCTTCGACGTCCTGGAGCAGCGCGTCGTGCGCTACCAGCTGCCCCTGGACCCGCAGCGGATCCGGGACCTGGTCGCCATGACGCCGAGCGCGCGGCACGTCGAGGTGGCCGATCTCGATCACCTGCTCGCCCGAGCCCCGCAGGACGATTCCGGCTCCTCGCAGCTCGCCGGCGGCTCCGCACCGGTGCCGTTCCATGTCACCGTCTCGGTGCTGATCAGCGCGCACCGTCCTCGCTGAGCGGACCCGATCGCTCTGCGGGGCCGTGACAGGTCCCGCACACCGCACCGCTGCCAGATGGCCGCTGCCCCGGCGCCGCGACATACTGGGGCGGCGGCAGGCGCGGGCCCGTCGCATCTGACCAGGCACGGAGAACCCATGACCCCACAGCACTGCGTGTTCATCGACTTCGACGGCACCTTCGCCGATCACGGCGTGGCCCCCGCTGCCCACGCCCGAGCCGTCGCCGCCGCCCGCGGGAACGGGCACGCGGTGCTGCTGTGCACCGGACGTCCCGCCTCGATCGTGGCCCCGGAGGTCGCCGCACTGTTCGACGGCGTGGTCTCTTCCGCCGGTGGTCACCTGCGGATCGGCGACCAGGTTCTCCACGATGAACGCTTCCCCGCCGCCCTGGGTCGCCGCGCCGTCGAGGTGCTGCTGGGCCACGACGTGACGTTCGCTCTCGAGGCCCCCGAGGCGCTGTGGTGCTCCCCCGCCTCCGCGGAGCGGCTCCGCGCACGGATGCGGCCGTCCGACTCGGAGGATGCCACGGGAATCGGCAACGGGTCTCGCGACATCCTCGACGCCATGCGAATCCGCGAGGACCTCGCCTCCTGCTCCTTCGCGAAGATCTCCCTGTGGGGCTCGCAGGTGCCGATCGAGCAGCTGGCCGCCGAGATCGGCCCCGAGGTCGGGGCGCTGCCCAGTTCGATCACGACCGAGGACACGAGCTCCGGGGAGCTGCACCTGCTGGCCGTCGACAAGGCCGACGGGCTGCGCCGGGTGTCGGAGCACCTCGGCGTCGAGCTCGCCATGACGGTGGCGATCGGGGACGGTATGAACGATCTGGGGATGCTGCGGGCTGCCGGGACCGCCATCGCGATCGCGGGATCCGGTGCGGAGATCCGCGCGGCCGCGGACTTCGCGGTGCCCGGGCCGGCGGCACTGGGGATCGTCACGGCCTTCGAACGGCTCGACCTGATCTGACCGATCCGTCCATCCGGCGAGGCCGGGCGTCGATCCGGCGAGGCCGGGCGGGCCCGCGGGTACCCGGGCTGCGCGTCACGTGCGGCGGTGCAGACCCACCAGCACCAGACCGACGGCGGCGAACAGGGCGCCCACGCCGAGCAGGATCACGCCCTGGGGCATCAGGTCCGCTGCGAAACGACCTTCGAAGGCCTGCACGATCGGGCCGAGGAACAGCGCCTGGTCGACCCGATCTGGCACGAGGTCCCCGATGTTCTGAGCGAGCACCCAGGTGGCAGCGCCCGCGATCATCGTGCCGATGCCGGCCACGGTCAGCATCATGCGACGGTGCGCGGCGATCAGGAGGGCCGCCGCCGCCAGGATCAGCGCGGCCGGGCCCGCCCGGTGAGCCCAGGGATCCAGCACAGTGGCCTGGGTCAGGAAGGGCACGTCGGGGATCGTGACGAGGGTGATGGTGGCATCCTGCGGTCGCGGGATCTCAAGGACCGGCACCTGCCCCTCCACGGCGCCCAGCACGGTCTCGATCACCGGTGCGAGGTCGACGTCGAGGTCGGAGGCGCCTGGGGCGAACAGTGCGCCATGGAGCTCGACCATGGTGGCCCCCCAGAGGGTCTCGTACGCCGCGGTCTCGGTGGCCTTGCCGGCCTGCTCCTGCGCGAGCGGTTCCACGCGATCGGCGATCCATCCCGGCACGGTCTCGTTGTCCAGGATCTTCTCGACCGCGCCATCGGTCATCGCACGGTGGAACGAAGGGTCATCCGCGAGGGGCTGGGTGATCGCGAGGAACCCCTCCTGCTCCACGACATGGTCGTCGAACCAGACGGCGGGCAGCCACAGGGCACCCAGCAGCGTGGCGACGGCCAGCAGGACGACGGCGAGGAGATCACGAGCAGCGGACACCCTGCCACGGTACCGGCACTGCGCTGAATCCGGCGCTCACCGAGTCCGACGTCGTGCGCGCTCAGGAGGTCGTGCGCGCTCGGGAATGGGAGCGGCCCCGCACCACAGAAGTGGTACGGGGCCGTGATCAGCGCTGGGTGCGTCAGCCGACGCGGACGAAGGTCCAGCTGCCGGAGTAGATGTTGCGCTCGGTGGTGTCCACGCGCGGGTTGCCCGCGTCGACGAACTGGTTGCCGCCGGCGTAGATGCCGATGTGGCCCGGCTTGTAGACCAGGTCACCGGGGCGGGCCTCGGAGCGCGGGATGACGGTGCCGGAAGCCCCCTGAGCGTTCGCGCCACGGGGGAGGTCGATGCCGTGCTGGCCGTAGACCCACTGGACGAAGCCGGAGCAGTCCCAACCCGAGGTCGAGGTACCGCCGAAGACGTAGGGGGTTCCGATGCCGGAACGGGCAGTGGCGAGGATCGAGCCACCCTTGGCGGCGGACGGAGCCGGCGCGGACTCCTTCGTGGAGGATTCCTCGGAGTCGGTGGACCCCTCGGACTCATTGTTCTGGGAGCTGTCGGAGTCGTCACGGCTGGAGCGCTCGTTCGAGCGGCTGGCGCTGTCGTCCTCGCGAGTCTCGCTCTGCTCTTCGCTCTCGGAATCCTGCTCTTCCGCGGCGGCAGCTTCCTCCGCGGCGGCGGCCTCCTCAGCGGCAGCTTCCTCCTCGGCAGCGGCCTCTTCAGCGGCGGCAGCCTCCTCGGCAGCGATCTCCTCTGCCGTGGGGCCGACCTCGACCGAGATGGAGGTGCTGACCGGAGCGAAGGCGGGCTCGGCGCTTTCGGCGCCGGACTCGGCAGCGGGGATGCCGACGGCGGGAGCGGCCACGGGGGCCATCACGACGGCATCGGCCTGGGGTGCGGCCGGAGCGTCGGCCTGCGGCTCAGCGGTCGCAGCAGAGGCACCACCGAACAGCATGGCGGCAGCCATCGCCGCTCCTGCAGTGGCGCGCCCGGCGCGGACGGCGGGGGTCACCGTGCGCATGGCGCGGCGGTGGGTGTGGTTCGCAATCTTCGACACGTTGTGGCTCCCAGCCCCCGGGCGTCAGCCCCCGCGCTCTGCAGCTTCTCCCACTCCGTACCTGGTGCGCGGTGGGGCTCTCCAGGCGGAATGCCGCGGCTCGGACGCCTCGGCACGACTACGACCATAGGGGCAGCACGGCACCGACGTCAGGTCGACAGAAAGCTCTGGGGCAGAGCTTGACGGAGCCTTTACCCGGCGGAGATCGCAGTGACATGCAGCTGGCCCGCCACGAGCTCCGAGACTGCGACCTCACCGCCGGAAGGCCCCGCGAGGACGACGGTCCCCGCAACTCTCTCAGCCTGGATCTCGACGCCAGGAAAGATGCCCTGACGTGCGAGTTCGCCGAGGAGCTCGACGTCGCTCTGGACTCGCTCACCGATCCGTCGCAGACACACGCGCACGGTCTCGCCGTCGGCGACGGACTCGATCAGCTCACGGGTCGGATTGGCGGAGTCTTTACCGTCGGCCGTGGGCTGGATCTCCGTGATTCCGAGTGCGGCGAGACCCGGGATCGGGTTTCCGTAGGGATCGACGAAAGGAGGCTCGAGACGCTCGGCGAGACGACGCTCGACCTCGAGGCTCATGACGTGCTCCCAGCGGCAGGCCTCCTCATGGACCAGGGCGTAGTCCAGCCCGATCACATCGAGCAGATGGCGCTCGGCCAGGCGATGCTTGCGCATGACATCGGTGGCGACCGCGGTGCCCTCCTGAGTGAGGCGGATCCGTCGCTGGTCGTCGAGGTGCAGCAATCCATCACGTTCCATCCGAGCGACCGTCTGGGAGACGGTGGGGCCGGAGTGGCCCAGGCGCTCCGCGATCCGGGCGCGCATCGGGGCGATCCCCGCCTCATGGAGTTCGAACACCGTCTTCAAGTACATCTCGGTGGTATCGATGAGATCTCCGCTCACGGGTCCCCTCCTAGGTCGGCGCTCGGCTGGCTCAGGACAGCTTAGTCGGCGGCGCGGACGTTCCGTCCCGGTTCAGGTCAGCACATCCAGCAGGTGGAGGATGACGACGAGCCCATTGAGCAGGACATGGGCCAGGACACAGGCCCAGAGCCGCCGCCAACGGGCCCAGATCACCCCGAGAGCGATCCCCGTGGTGCCCTGCAACGCTATCGCCTGCAGACCGTCAGCCCACAGCGGGCCCTCACCATGGGAGAAGGCGTGCATGAGACCGAAGAGGAGCGACGCCGCCAGGATGCCGGTCCACGGGCCGGTGAGACCCTCCAGGCGAGTCTGCAGCAACCTGCGGTAGAGAACCTCCTCGCCGACCCCCGCCGTGATCGCCGTCGCGGTCGCAGCGATGACCAGCACCGCGAGGTGCGGCCACGAGCTGGGCATGCCCGAGGCGAACGGTCCCACGCTCGAGAGCACCCCGAGCACGAGCACCGGTCCGAGCATGATCCAGGGCGCCACCTGCGACCGCTCGATGCGCAGGGAGTGACCGCGCCGCCGGCCCAGCACGCCCAGCACGACCACCGGCACCACCAGGAACAGCGCGGCCTTGAGCAGTATGTAGTCCTCGGGCAGAGGAAGCACCGGGACCAGGAGCGTGAACCCGAGGGCCAGGGCGATCAGTCCCCAGGCCTCCCCGAGGGCGCTGCGCCGGCGGCGCACGGCGACCGTGCTGCCTCCCCGTTCCGTCGGCAGCAGCAGAGTCACCACGATCGCGAAAGCGGCAGGGGCCAGCAGCAGCGGGAGCGCCACCGGTGCGTACCCGGGGTCTGCGGAGACGACGACACCCTGGGGGTTGCGGAGCATCGTCACAGCGATCGCGAGCGCGAAGAGCCCGATCAGGGTGCCCAGGATCACCGGACGGTCGGCGCGGGCACGGGTCACCGACTGCGGCGTGCCCGCGGCGCGCGGCGGGCAAGAATCGATCATGGGGACATCGTGAGCGGAACACGCAGGCGGCGCCTCCGCCATGCGGAGGAGATCCTGTGGTCGCGATCGCCGCTGGCCGTGGAACGCACAGTGCCCCGGATCCTGGAGGATCCGGGGCACTGTGGTCGGACGATGCAGCCTCAGCCGATCTCGCCCTGGGTGCTGTCCATCAGGCCAGAGACGTGACGATCTCGCGCATCAGGTCGGCGGTCTCGGTCGGCGTCTTGCCGACCTTGACGCCGGCGGCCTCGAGGGCCTCCTTCTTCGCCTGGGCGGTGCCCGCGGAGCCGGAGACGATGGCCCCGGCGTGACCCATGGTCTTGCCCTCCGGGGCGGTGAAGCCCGCGACGTAGCCGACGACCGGCTTGGTCATGTTGTCCTTGATGTATGCGGCAGCGCGCTCCTCGGCGTCGCCGCCGATCTCACCGATCATCACGACGCCGACGGTGTCGGGATCGTTCTCGAACGCCTCGAGGGCGTCGATGTGGGTGGTGCCGATGACCGGGTCGCCGCCGATGCCGATGGCGGTGGTGAAGCCGATGTCCGCCAGCTCGTACATCATCTGGTAGGTCAGCGTGCCGGACTTGGAGACCAGGCCCAGCTTGCCCGTGCCGGTGATGTTCGACGGGGTGATTCCCGCGTTGGACACGCCGGGGGTGATGACGCCCGGGCAGTTGGGACCGATGATGCGGGTGGTCCCCTTGCCCTGGGCGTAGTTGAAGAACTCGGCGGAGTCCTTGACCGGGATGCCCTCGGTGATGATCACCAGGAGCTCGATACCGGCGTCGATGGCCTCGATCGCGGCGCCCTTGGCGAACTTCGGCGGCACGAAGACCACCGAGACGTTCGCGCCGGTAGCCTCCATGGCCTCCGCGACGGAACCGAAGACGGGCACCTCGGTGCCGCCCTCGAAGCTGACGGACTGGCCGGCCTTGCGGGGGTTCACGCCGCCCACGATGTCCGTGCCGGAGTCGAGCATGCGCTGGGAGTGCTTCATGCCCTCCGAGCCCGTCATGCCCTGGACGATGACCTTGCTGTTCTCATCGAGAAAGATAGACATGTCGGGTGCTGCTCACTTTCCTGCGGCGGCGAGCTCGGCAACCTTCGCGGCGCCGCCGTCCATGGTGTCGGCCTGGGTGACGAGGGGGTGGGCGAAATCGGAGAGGATCTTGCGTCCCTCCTCGACGTTGTTGCCGTCGAGTCGGACGACGATCTGCTTCTGCACGGCGTCGCCCTCCTTCTTCAGCGCGCCCACGATGCCGTTTGCGACCGCGTCGCAGGCGGTGATGCCGCCGAAGACGTTGACGAACACCGCCGTGACCTGCTCGTCGTTCAGGATGACGTCGAGACCGTTGGCCATCACCTCGGCGGACGCGCCGCCGCCGATGTCGAGGAAGTTGGCGGGCTTGACCCCATGCTCCTCACCGGCGTACGCGACGACGTCCAGCGTGGACATGACCAGTCCCGCGCCGTTGCCGATGATGCCGACCTCGCCGTCGAGCTTCACGTAGTTGAGGTCCAGGGCCTTGGCCTTGGTCTCCAGCGGGTCCTCGGAGCTGGTGTCGACGAGAGCGGCGTGGTCCTCGTGACGGAACTCGGCGTTCTCGTCGATCGTGATCTTGCCGTCCAGGGCGATGATCTCCCCGTCGCCGGTCTTGACCAGCGGGTTGACCTCGACCAGCGAGGCGTCCTCCTCGCGGTAGACGTCCCACAGCTTCTGCAGCACCGGGGCGACCTTCGCACCGGTCTCGGCGTCGAACTTCGCAGCCTCGACGATCTCCTTCGCCTTGGCCTCGTCGATGCCGACGTTGGGATCCACGGCGACGCGGGCGAGTGCCTCGGGGCGCTCGACGGCGAGCTGCTCGATCTCCACGCCGCCCTCGACGGAGCACATGGCGAGATAGTTGCGGTTGGCCCGGTCCAGCAGCAGCGAGAAGTAGTACTCCTCGGCGATGTCGGCTCCGGCGGCGATCATGACGCGATGCACGGTGTGGCCCTTGATGTCCATGCCGAGGATCTCGGAGGCCTTCTGCTCCGCCTCCTCGGGGGACTTGGCGATCTTCACGCCACCGGCCTTGCCGCGACCACCGGTCTTCACCTGGGCCTTGACGACGACGACCGGGGTGCCGAGCTGTTCGGCGCCGGCCTTTGCAGTGGCAGGATCCTCCGCGACTACTCCTCCGAGCACGGGGACGCCGTGCTTCTCGAAGAGATCGCGGGCCTGGTACTCATACAGGTCCACGGGGTTGCATTCCTCTCGATATCGGCAGAGGGCGGCTGGCCGTTGCGGCCACGATGCCACCCCTGGGAACGCGTTCAGGGTATCGCTTCCGCCACCGCTCACGGGCCGCAGGAGCCAGGGTGCGCGCTGTCTCACGTCGACGACGCGCGAAAGCGTCCACGCCATCTGTTGTTCAGGTGCCACGGATACGATGGTCGGATGAGCCGACGATCCCGCAGTCTCGCCCAGCGTGTGCAAGAGCACCTCGGCTTCAGCGTCATCGCCATCGGGGTGCTCTTCATCGTGCTGCGCCTGCTCGGGGTGCGCTCCACCTTCGCGGGATTCGCGTTATCCGTGGGGATCACCCTGGCCCTGAACGTCGGGCTCTCCTATTACAACGACCGCCGCGCCCGGAATCCGCGACCGCAGGTCGAAGGCCGAGGTGGAGGCGACATCCGCTGGCGTGAGGACGATCGTCCGCGCGACGACCGCTGAGGCGAGGAGACGCCATGGCCGATTGGAAGACCTACGCGAAGGCCGCACGCAACACTGCCCGCAAGCAGGCGCCCGGCGCTCGTGACGCCGCGAAGCGGGCCACGTCGCGCGCCGGCGACTACGCCCGGGCAGCAGGTCGGGCAGTCGACGAGGGCCGAAGTGGCGACGATGCATCGCGCGGGGATGACCGATCCTCCCCTGACGGTGCGCGCCCCCCGCGCACCGACAGCCCGACCGCGGGCACCCGTGCTCCGCGCCCCGATGCCCGCCGCGAGGGAGCCGGCCGATCCGATACCCCCCGAACGGCCACCCAGCAGCGCCCGGCGGTCGATACCGACAAGCTCCGCAAGGACGCTGTGGCGTACTACACCGTGGCCGAACGCCGGATGCGCTCCGCTCAGATCGTTCCGCGCGTCCTGCGTGCCCTGCGCGACGCCCTGCTCATCGGGCTCTCCCTGTTCGTGATCTGGTTGGTGCTCGCGGCCGCGGGCCTCCAGATTCCGTTCACGACGGTGCTGATCGTGGTCCTGGTGATCGTCGCCCTGAGTTTCGCCGGGGGCGTGTACTCCCGTTTCCGGCAGCGCGGCAGGGGTGCCGAAGACGGTGAAACCCCCGACGACTGAAGGCATCCACGGCCCCGCCGGTGAGCACGAGGTGCCGAGGCCAGCAGAAGGGGCCCAGGCGACTCGAGGGGCCGCGGCCAGCACCAGGGGCCGGAGCCAGCACGCGGGCCCGGCGGCGGCACGCGGGGCCGGAGCCGGCACCCGGGGCCAAGGTCGAAATGTCCCCTGAGGACCGATAGTCGTGACAGCACCGGTCCTCAGGGGACATTCTCCGGTCCGTCCCGACCTCTCCCGGTGGAGGATCCTCGAGGGTCCGCGCCGTAGACTCTCGGCATGAATCGTGACCATGAGCTGGGGTCCCGCTCGTCGCGCGCCGGGCTGCACCACCTGGAGCTGTGGACCGCCGACCTCGCCGTGACCGAGCCCGGCTGGCACTGGCTGCTGACCACGCTCGGCTGGATCCCCGAGCCCGTCGAGGGGTGGGCCACAGGCCGGATCTGGCGACATGGCGACGGCTCGTACATCGTCCTCGAACAGTCCGAGGCGGTGATCGGTGAGCGCTCCGAGCGCCGCGCTCCGGGAATGAACCACATCGCCCTCACCGCACCGGACCGATACCACCTGGACGCGATTCGCGCCGCGGCGCCGGCTCACGGCTGGGGTGAGCTGTTCGCCGCGACATATCCGCACGCCGGCGGCCCGGACCACATCGCCTGGTACGGCGAGGACCCGGAGGGCATCGAGGTCGAAGTGGTGGCGCCGGGTTCTACAGCTTCGTGAGCGGGGCGTAGCGCAGCAGCAGGCGCTTCGTGCCATGCGGTGCCTTGAACTGCACCTCGACCTGGGTCTTCTCACCTTGACCGGCGATCTCGGTCACCGAGCCCATCCCGAAGGAATCGTGCGTCACGCGATCGCCCACGGAGAGCTGAGGCATGTTCGCCGCTGACGTGGGCTGGCGACCGGACCCGAAGCTCGGCCGCTTCACATCGCTGCGCCCGCCGCCGATACCGCCGCTGAACGACGGTCCACGCTGGCCATCGGACCGATTGCTGCCGCCGTACCCGCCGGAACGAGAGCCGGACCCCTGGCCGTACCCGCCGAAGCCCGACCCGCCGAGGGTGGAACCTGCACGCGCCACGTCCAGCACGCTCTCGGGGATCTCGTCGAGGAACCGACTTCCCGGCATGAACTGCGACTGGCCCCACATGGCTCGCATCTGGGCGCGGGTCAGATAGAGCCGCTCGCGAGCACGGGTGATGCCCACGTAGGCAAGTCGTCGCTCTTCCTGAAGCTCATCGGGGTCCCCCAGGGTGCGGTTGTGGGGGAAGGTGCCGTCCTCCATGCCGGTGAGGAAGACGACCGGGAATTCCAGTCCTTTGGCGGTATGGAGGGTCATCAGCGTGACGAACTGGTCCTCCGAGCCCGGGATCTGGTCGGCGTCGGCCACCAGGGCGACCTTCTCCAGGAAGCGGTCCACGAGAGTCGCTTCCGGGTCATCCGGGGCATTCAGTGCCGCATCGGGGGCGACGTCGGACCCTGCAGGCGTCGGCGCCGAGGCGGCTCCCCGAGCCTCGGGGCCATCGGGATGCGATCCCTCGGCGGCGTCTGTTTCTGCTTCTGCCGACGAGCCCGCCGCGCCACCTGAAACCGAGTCAGCGCCCGAATCCGTGTCGGCTCCTGCGTCTGGGTCGACCTCGGCATTCTCCTCGTCGAGCTCCTCGAACTCGCTGGCGGCGGCGTCGGCAGCTTCGGTCTGGGCCTCGAACTCCGCGGCGACGCTGATCAGCTCGGCGAGGTTCTCGAGCCGGGACTCGTCCTGCGGGTCATCGCTGTCCTGCAGCTCGGCGTAGTAGCCCGAGCGCTGCAGGATCGCTTCGACCAGCTCCGCGGGGCCGTCGCCGCGAGCAGCCATCTCCTGGAGGTCCTCGAGCATTGCCACGAAGGTGCGCACCGCGTTCAGCGAGCGCGTCGCGATGCCGGGCGCGTCGTCGGCCCGCCGCAGAGCTTCGCCGAAGCTGATCCGGTCCCGCTCGGCGAGCATCGCGATCGCGGCCTCGGCCCGGTCGCCGATGCCGCGCTTGGGGACGTTGAGGATGCGACGCAGGTTGATCTCATCGGCAGGATTCGCGAGAACCCGCAGATAGGCCATCGCGTCCTTGATCTCGCGCCGCTCGTAGAAGCGGGTGCCTCCGACCACCCGATAGGGCAGCCCCACGCGGATCAACTGATCCTCCAGCGCGCGGGACTGCGCATTGGCCCGGTAGAAGATCGCGATGTCCCCGGCGCTGCGACCGTCGTCGACCAGGGCGTCGATCTGTCGGCCGATGTAGCGGGCCTCGGCCTGCTCGTCGTCGGCGACATACAGGGTGATCTGCTCGCCCTCGCCCTGGTCGGTCCACAGGTCCTTCTTGCGCCGCCCTTCGTTCTCCTCGATCACGGCGTTCGCGGCGGTGAGGATGTTCTGGGTGGAGCGGTAGTTCTGCTCGAGCACGATGGTGCGCGCCGAGGGGAAGTCCTTCTCGAACTCGATGATGTTACGGATCGTGGCGCCCCGGAAGGCGTAGATCGACTGGTCGGAGTCGCCCACCACCGTGAGGTCCGCGCGCGGGTCCTCCCCCACCAGCTCCCGCACTAGCTGGTACTGGGCGGTGTTGGTGTCCTGGTACTCGTCGACCAGGAGGTGGCGGAAGCGGCGTCGGTAGCCCTCGCGGATCGCGGGGTTCTCACGCAGCAGCGTGACGGTCAGGCCGATGAGGTCGTCGAAGTCCACGGCGTTGGCCTGCCGCAGGCGCTCGGTGTAGTTCGTGTAGATCCGCGCGAGGGTCTTCTCGAAGGGGTTCTTCGAGCTCTCGGCCTGGTCGGCGAAGTCGATCGGATCGGTGAGGTCGTTCTTCAGCGAGGAGATCCGTGAGGCCAGGCCCCGCGGCGCATGCTTCTTGGTGTCGAGCTCGAGATCCTTGGCGATCGTGGTGATCAGCCGCAGCGAGTCGGCGCTGTCATAGATGGTGAACGAGCTCTTGAGCCCCGCGGCCTGGGCGTCCCGGCGCAGGATCCGCACGCAGGCGCTGTGGAAGGTGGAGACCCACATGCTGCGCGCGACCGTCCCAACGAGCTCCTCGACGCGCTCGCGCATCTCGGCGGCCGCCTTGTTGGTGAAGGTGATCGCGAGGATCTCTCCGGGCAGCGCCTCTCCGGAGCGCAGCAAATGGCCGATGCGACGCGTCAGGACCCGGGTCTTGCCGGAGCCGGCGCCCGCGACGATCAGCAGTGGGCTGCCCCGGTGCTCGACGGCCTCACGCTGGGCAGGATTCAGGCCGTCCGTGAGCTCGGTGAGCACGGCAGGATCGGAGGGCCCCCAGGGCCTGGCGCGGCTCGGAGCGCCCTCCGGGCCTCCACGCTCGGCGGGATGCGGCGCGAGCTCGTGCTCGGCCGGGGGCTGCGGCGTCGGCCGATCGTCCTCGACCGGCGGCGCCTCGTCGTACGGAGGCTCGTCGTACGGGGCCTCTTCCTCGGAGGGCGGTTCGTCCTGCGGCGGCGGCTCCTGCTCGAAGGGAGGTCGCGCCCCGCCCTCCTGCGGTGGCGCCGGCTCGGCCGACGGCGTGACCGTCACACCGTCGAGGCGGCGGAAGGCGTCGGGCAGCGAGAGATCGTCGAAGAGTGAGCTCATGAGGCTCCCAGGATAGGCGCGGGACCCGACAGCGCGGACGCTGTCGGGTCCCGTGTGGACAGAGGAAAACAATGGGGAGGATCTCCGGGGAGCGCCCGGTTGCTGACCCCGTACCGCTCGTCGTACCGCTCGCGCCGCAGGGCGTCGCTCAGACGAAGACCGCGACGACGATGTTCACGATGATGGCCAGCGGGATGCCGAACCAGACCGCAGAGGGCGTCTCGGGGCCCTTCTTGGCCGCCATGTAGGCCAGCACGGTCGCGACGACGGCGAACACCAGCTTGATCCCGAGCTTCATATGGTTCGGGTCACCGACGATGGAGACCAGCGCGGCCAGCACGATGCCGAGCACCAACGCACCGGCCACGGCATGTGCCATACCGGGGTTGGGGACACGGGTGCGAGCGGACGCCACCCAGGTGCCGAGCGCCACGGCCCAGCAGATCATGTGGAGCACGACGAGGAGTGAGATCACGAAGGACATGCCTCCACGATAGCCCGCGCGGCCTGGGAGCCCTCCCCGTGCGACGTGCGAGAATCGCCGCATGTCACCGGCTTCCGACGGCTCCCCCGACACCCCGGATCCGGCATCCGACCCCGCATCCGACCCCCGCCCCGCTGCGCACCCCGGCCCCGCCGTGGGCCCGGACTGGCTGCCCGAGGAACTGGACATCGAGCAGCCGCCCCGGATCAGTGCCGGGAAGGTCGTCACCGGTGCTCTCTCCGTTCTGCTGGTCGCCGCGGTGCTGGCCTGGATCCTGCCGTGGGCCACCGGTGCGCAGTGGCCCCAGATCATCGACACCCTCCTGCAGGCTCCGGCCTGGGCGCTGCCCGCAGTGGCCCTGCTGGGCGCAGGTGCCCTCGCCCTCGAGGGCCTCACCGTGCGCACAGCGGTGACCGGTTCGCACTACTCCTCGGCCCTGCTCGGCCATACCGCCTCGACCGGGGTGGGTCTCGCCCTGCCGGGAGGCTCCGTGGTGGGTCTCGCGCTGATGGGCTGGATCCTGCGTCGGGCCGGCCCGGCCGTGCCTGTGATCATCACCGGGATCATCGCGGCATCCCTGGTGGAGATGGTGATCACCTCGGTTCTGATCCCTCTGCTGGGGCTCGCCTCCTACGCCGCCGGTTCGCTGCTGGCCCCCACCGGGATCGCACTGCCCGGCGCGATCTGGGCCGCCCTGCTCGCCGTGCTCGGCGCCATGATCGCCCTGGCCCTGACGACGGTGCTGCTGCGGCGGGCCGTGCTGACGTCGATCCTCGACCGGCTCGGGGACATGATCCCGTCGCACCTCACCCCGATGGTCCTCACCCAGCGTGACGCCCTGGTGGCGATACTGCGACGTCGGACGGTGCCGCTGGTGCTGCCGACGTTCGCGGCGCGGGTGCTGCAGTGGGCGGCGCTGCTGGTGGCGATCAACGCGGTCGGCGCCGACGTGCCGCTGCTGCTGACGGTGGCGATCTTCGCCCTGGGCCGGGTGCTCTCCTTGGTGCCTGTGACCCCGGGCGGCGCCGGTATCACCGAGACGGTGGGAGCGGCGGCGCTGGTCGCGCTGGGGGTCGGTGCTGCCGACGCTGCAGCGGCGATGCTCCTGCTGCTGATCACGACGCTGGTGGTGCCCCTGGCCGCCGGGGCGATGGCCGTGACGGTGTCCTTCGTGCGCGCACCTGCTCGGCGCCGCAGGGCGTGAAGAGCGAGGCCTGCGGGGCCACTGGCACCCATCGCTCGTCCCGTCAGTCCTTCTCCGCTCAGTCCTCCTCGGCGTAGTCCGGCGTATCGATGCCGAGGGTGTGGGAGGGGTGTGCCAGAAAGCCGTCCTCCGCGAGCGGCACCAGAGGGTAGCCGCCGATGCTGGCCCCCTGGGCGGTGCCCACGAACTCCGCGACCTCGACCACGTGGCGGTGGGCGTCATCACCGCGGCCCAGGAAGCCGGCCCCCGAATAGCCGCCGAGTCGTCGGCCGGCGGTGCGCTCGCGCGCGGTCGCGACCTCGTCGAGCCGCCGGGCGCTGGCGCGCAGGCCCGCTGCGATCCGCCCCAGCTCGGTGTACTCCTGGGCGGTCCAGTGCTCGTGGATCCGATCGCCGATGCGCCGAGCCCCGCGATCCTCGGACCGGGTGACGTCGACGATGGCATTGGAGAGTCGGAGGCGGAGCAGGGTGAGCCGATCGGCGCCTCGTCGGAGGGCACCTGCGTGCCCACGCAGCTGACGCAGGTCCGAGGTCATCCAGCTGCTCCTTCCCGCTGCTCACGATGCCGCTCGCGTGGACGGTACAACGCGGTCGGGCGCTCTCATCGTAGGGGGTCAGGCCTCGAGCGTCTCCAGCCAACGGTCCAGGACCCCGATCGCCCGCGTCCGGGCGTCCGTGTCGGAGAGGAAGACGTCGTGCCGCGCTCCGGGGATCGCTTCGACCTGCACCTGGGGGCCCAGGCGCCGGGCCGCGGCGGCGAGGGCACGAACATCCAGCACCGAGTCGGAGCGGCGCATGTCCTCGAGGAACCACGCCCCGATCCGGCTCTGGGCCGAGTGCAGGACGAGCACCGGGATCGTCAACGGTCCCGCCGCGCGCAGTCGCTTCTGCCCGTCGAGCACCGCCGCGAGGGTATCGGCGGGGAAAGGGTGGCCGCCGGGCGGTTTGAGCGCCAGATCGTAGTCGTACATTCCGCCGAAGTCCCGGTGTGTGGTCCGGGCGAGGTGCGAGGAACCGCTCGGCAGGATGGGACGCTGATGCAGTCTCTGGGCCAGGAGCCGCACCGGAGTCTCCGCGAGGGTCCGCGCTCCCGGCCCCAGATGCATCTCGAGCCACGGCGAGTTCAGCGCGACGGCACGGACCGTTCCCGGGCGGCGCTGCGCCCACAGCGCGGCGGTGAGACCTCCGGTGGAGTGGGCCAGAAGGATCGGCGGGCGGTCCCTGCCGATGATCCGCAGCGCCTCGTCGATCTCCTGGTCGTACCGGCTGAGGTGGTCGACCGAGGTGGCCGTCTGACCTGGCAGCAGGCTGCGCCCATGTTTGCGCAGGTCAAGACCCCACACGTCGTATCCGCCACGGCCGAGGTGCTCGAGGAGATCCCGATCGAAGACATAGTCCGACCACCCGTGCAGCACGAGGATCGCCGGCTGGACCCGACCCTTCCCGGCGTCGCGCCCGGTGATTCCGCTGCCGCGTTCGCGGTGGATCAGGGTCGCGATGACCGGCCCTTCGGCGTCGGATCCCAGCTCGAGTCGTCGAGTCGAGTACCCGTCACCGAGGACCGGGTCCGAGCTCACGAGCTCTCAGTGCTGTCCCGCAGCAGGTCGACGACTTCGTCGCGCCGGTACCGGCGGTGGCCGCCCAGAGTCCGCATGTAACTGAGCTTGCCGGCCTGCGCCCAACGGGTGACGGTCTTGGGATCGACGTGGAACATCTTGGCCACCTGGGCAGGGGTCAGCAGCTCAGCGGCGTGATCGTCGCTCTCATGCGGTTGATCCGAGGATCCATTCATCAGGCAGGGACCTTTCAGCGGTGCAAAGGGAAGTCGGCGCCGTCGACTCCAGGTCGGCCTCGTCCGCGACCCGGAGGTCGCCACGAGGAGCCTCGACGCGGTGCCCCGGAGGCTCGGGGACGCCAGCTTAGACGCTCGGGTTCCGCAGCAGGTAAACACTCTGTCCGCGTCGGGCCAAGTTCCCGGGCGTCTTGCCGCCTGCCCCGGCACGCCTGGAAGGGACGTCGGGCACGTCTGCGGGCCTGAGGTTCGCCGGATCCGAGGGCATGCATGTACTCTTGGGTTCCGTATCAATGCCATCTTCCGGGTCGACAAGAACGCCCGGCAGCCGACGCACAGGGGGTCAGATCCATGGGTCGCGGCCGACAGAAAGCCAAGCACACCAAGGTGGCACGGGACCTCAAGTACTTCAGCCCGCCGACAGACCTGACGGCACTGCAGCGCGAGCTGCAGTCCGAGCGGAGCGAGACTTCCGCGAACGGCGAAGAGCGGGCCGAGGACAGCGACGAGTGGGCCGACGAGGACGCACCGTCCGTACGTCGACGCTGAGAACTGCCCGACGACTCGAGAGCCTGCAGTATCCGGCGAGTATCGTGCCGGTAGCGGGAAGTTCTCTGTCGAGCAGGCTCAGGACCGACCGGCGCATGCAGGAACCGTGACCATGCACGAGGGCCGACCCACCGGGTCGGCCCTCGTTCGTGCAGGAGGGCTCGTGCCTGAGGGCAGGGCGCTCAGGCCCACCCCGGATGCTGGCCCGCGAGCAGAACGGCTCCGCCCTCGACCCCCTTGGCGCCGGCGACGACCCGCTCCAGCGGCGCTCCGGGCTCCGGCAGGGAGTCCTCACCGACGACCTCGCCGATCACCCGTGCTCCCAGCCCCCTCTCGGTCAGCACCGCGAGAGTCGCATCCGCCTGGTCGGCGCCGACCAGGGCGACCATGCCGATGCCCATGTTCACGGTGCCCTCGAGATCGAGCTGCGGCACCGAGCCCCAGCGGGCGATCTGCGCGAACACCGGCCCCGGTTCCCAGGAGGCGCGGTCCAGACGCGCAGCCAGACCGCTGGGCATGACTCGGGCCAGATTGGCGGCGAGCCCGCCGCCGGTGACATGGCTGAGCGCGTGGACGGCACCCGCGGTCCGAGGATCGGCGAGGACGGCGAGGACGTCCGTGGCGTAGATGCGGGTGGGCTCGAGGATCTCCTCGCCGAGAGTGCGTCCGAAGTCGTCGATGTGCGCATCCAGGGCAAGGCCCTGGGCGGCGATCACGGCGCGCACCAGGGAGTATCCGTTGGAGTGGAGACCGGAGGCATCCATGCCGATCACCACATCGCCACGGCGCACACTGTCCGGGCCCAGCAGGGCGTCGGCCTCGACGACGCCGACCGCGGCGCCCGCCACGTCATAGTCCTCCGGGGCCATCAACCCGGGATGCTCGGCGGTCTCGCCGCCGACCAGCGCGCACCCGGCGATCTGGCAGCCCTCGGCGATGCCGCGCACGATGTCGGCGATCCGCTCGGGCACGACCTTGCCGCAGGCGATGTAGTCGGTCATGGCCAACGGGGTGGCCCCGACCACCACGATGTCATCGACGACCATGCCCACGAGGTCGCGGCCGATGGTGTCGTGCACGTCGAGCTCGCGGGCGATGGCGATCTTCGTGCCGACCCCGTCGGTGGAGGAGGCCAGCAGCGGGCGGCGGTAGTCCTTCAGTGCGCTGACGTCGACCAGGCCGGCGAAGGCACCGATCCCGCCGAGCACCTGGGGCCCGTGGGTCGCAGCCACGGCCTCCTTCATCAGCTCGACGGCGCGGTCACCCGCGGCGGTGTCGACGCCGGAATCGGCGTAGGTGATCGCAGGGCCTGCGGAGTTCGTGGAGTTCATGCGTCCTTCCCGACGGCGGTGATGTCGTGCTCACCCGAGGTGAGGATTCCCTGTGCACGAGCTACGGGCTCGGGCAGTGCCACCGGGTAGGTCCCGGAGAAGCAGGCGGTGCACAGCGCTTCGGCGGGCTGGTCGGTGGCGGCGATCATCCCCTCCTCGGAGATGTAGCCGAGCGAGTCCGCGCCGAGGGAACGAGCGATCTCGGCGATCCCCAGACCGTTGGCGATCAGCTCGGCCCGGGAGGCGAAGTCGATGCCGTAGAAGCAGGGCCAGCGCACGGGCGGCGAGGAGATCCGGACATGGACCTCGGCGGCGCCGGCCTCACGCAGCATGCGCACCACGGCGCGCTGGGTGTTGCCGCGCACCACCGAATCGTCGACGACGACCAGTCGTTTGCCGGCGATGACCTCGCGCAGCGGGTTCAGCTTGAGACGGATGCCGAGCTGGCGGATGGTCTGGCTGGGTTGGATGAAGGTGCGGCCGACGTAGGCGTTCTTCACCATGCCCTGGCCGTAGGGGATGCCCGACTCCTGCGCGTAGCCGATCGCCGCGGGGGTGCCGGATTCCGGGGTGGGGATCACGAGATCCGCGTCCACGGGGTACTCCCGGGCGAGCTGGCGGCCCATCTCCGCGCGGGCCTCGTTGACGCTCTTCCCGGCGATCCGGGTATCCGGACGGGCGAGGTAGACGTACTCGAACACGCAGCCCTTGGGCTCGGGATCCATGACCTGTTCGCTGCGCAGTCCCTGTTCGTCGATCACGATCATCTCGCCGGGAGCGACCTCGCGCACGAAGCTCGCGCCGCAGATGTCCAGGGCCGCGGTCTCGGAGGCGACCACCCAGCCGCGCTCGAGGCGTCCCAGCACGAGGGGGCGGATCCCCTGCGGGTCGCGCGCGGCGTACAGGGTGCCCTCGTTCATCAGGGTGAAGCAGTAGGCGCCGACCAGGCGCGGCAGGATCTCGCGCAGCGCATCCTCGAGGCTGCCCTCGGTGTCCAGCAGCGCGGTCACCACGGCGGTGTCGGTGGTGTTGCCGCGGGCGAGCTCTCCGGTGCGGGGCTTTCCCTGGCGCTCCTCGACGAGCTCCAGCAGTTCCTCGGTGTTCACGAGGTTGCCGTTGTGGGCGAGGGCCACCGTGCCGTCAGGTCGCGGGCCGAGGGTGGGCTGGGCATTGGACCAGATCGATCCGCCGGTCGTCGAATACCGGGTGTGCCCGATCGCGATGTGCCCCTGGAGCGCCTCGAGGGAGGCCTCGTCGAACACCTGCGAGACCAGGCCCATGTCCTTGTAGACGAGGATCTGCGAACCGTCGCTGGCAGCGATGCCCGCTGATTCCTGCCCGCGGTGCTGCAGAGCGTAGAGACCGTAGTAGGTCAGTTTGGAGACGTCCTCTCCGGGGGCGAAGACGCCGAAGACGCCACAGGCATCCTGTGGGCCCTTCTCCCCGGGGAGCAGGTCATGGGAAAGGTTTCCGTCGCCGCGTGCCACCGCACCATGATGCCACAGCCCGCGCCGATCCGGCGGCGCGGTCCGGGGCCGTGCCTCAGCGGCTGCGACGCCCTGAGGAGCGATGGACGAAGGCGTCGATCCCGGCCGCGACTGCCGCCAGCGGCACACCGACGAAGACCGCGGTGAGCAGGACGAAGTTGACGACGCCGCCGAGATCGACGAAGTCCAAGAACGGCGAGATGACCAGCGCGACGACGGCGGGCACCACGATCACGAGAGCCACCCAGAACCCCAGGGTCGGGGTGCGGCTGCGGCGCACGTAGACGCTGGTGTCCGTGGCGCCCTCGGGGCGATCCTCGGGGCCCTCCGGTTCCACGGAGTCCAGTTCCACGGGGTCGTTCACAGTTTCCACGGGGTCCGGTTCCACGGGGTCCGGTTCCACGGGGTCGTTCACAGGTTCTTCGGGGTTGTTCACAGCACTCCAGCAGCATCGACCGCGGCGGCCACGATCGCCGGGTCCGTCTCGGTATCGGGGGCGCCCGGTTCGACCGGAGCGCCCGGGCGGCGGCGGGCGGACAGGTGCACGTCGGTGACCCCGCTGCGATGGGCGAGATCGGCGAGGTCAGCAGGGCGGACCCCTCCTCCGGCGCACACGTCGAGAAAGCCTTCGGCGGCATCGACCATGGCTCCGAGGTCGTCGGTTCCGTCGAGCGCTCGCGCAGCCCCGCCGGAGCTGAGCACCCGGTGGAAGCCGAGGCCGAGCAGGGTTCGCATGGCCTCCGCGCGCTCCTCGCGACCGGCCAGGGCGTCGACGGCGCGATGACAGGTCAGGGTGATGCCTCGCAGCGCGGTCTGCGCGGACCGCAGGGCGGAGTCCCGGATGGTCTCGATGGCGGGGATGTCGAGGGAGCCGGCCGGGGTGAGGGCGCCGATCACGACGCCGGCGGCTCCGGCGGCGACGGTGTCGCCGGCCTGGCGGGCCATCAGCTCGATCTCCTCGGGCAGGTAGGCGAACTCCTCCGGCCGGTCCAGGAAGTCACCGTCCCCGGCCCGTGAGCGGATCAGCACGTGCACATCGAAATGCGGTTTCGCGTCGCGGGCGGCGACCAGGGTCGCGGCCCGCTGCACGCACTGCTCGACCAGGTCCACGGGAGGGGTCACTCCCCCACGGGCGAGATCGACGCACAGCTCCACGCGGTCGGCGCCGCCGAGCGCGGCGGCCTCGAGACCGGCGAGGTCCTGGACGGCGATCTCCACGGCGAGACTCATCGGGTCCCCTCCTCGGTCGGGTTCTCGGTCACGATCTCGGTCGTGCTCGCACGGGCGGTGCGCACGGTGCGGCGCGCCCCCGGCAGGGGCAGCAGCTCGGTGAGGTCGCTGCGCTCCCCGCTCGCACGGACGCGGCCGTCGGTGAGGGCGTCGGCCCAGGCCAGGTCGCCGCTCACGAGGGAGAGCCAGGTGAGCGCGTCGGTCTCCACCACGGCGGGCGGGGTCCCGCGGGTGTGCCGGCTCCCGGTGATCGCCTGGACGGCGGCATGCGGGGGAACGCGCAGCTCGACCGCTCCGCCCGGGTACTCCTGGGCGAAGGTCTCCAGCGTGTGGCGAACGGCGGGGGCGAGCACGGAGCGCGTGGCGGTCTCCGGAGCAGTGGCCCACGTGGCCAGGGCACTGCGCCCTGCCTCAGGATCGGTACGGCGGGTCACCACGTCAGCTGGTCGCCTCCGGCAGGAGGTCGTGGACGGCGATGGTGGCGGCACGATCGGGGCCCACGCCGATGGCGCTGATGCGGCAGCCGGCGAGCTCCTCGAGCCGCTGCACGTAGGCACGGGCGTTGTCGGGGAGATCGGCGAAGGTGCGGCACTCGGAGAGGTCCTCGGTCCAGCCGGGAAGGGTCTCGTAGACCGGTACCGCATGGTGGAACTCGGTCTGGGTCATCGGCATCTCGCGATGGATCACGCCGTCGACGTCGTACGCGGTGCAGATCGGGACCTCGTCGATGCCGGTGAGCACATCGAGCTTGGTCAGCACGATGTCAGTGAAGCCGTTGATGCGCACCGCGTGGCGGATCATCAGGGCGTCGTACCAGCCGCAGCGGCGGGGGCGCCCGGTGTTGACCCCGACCTCGCCGCCGACCCTCTGCAGGAACTCGCCCCACTCGTCCTCGAGCTCGGTGGGGAACGGCCCGGCGCCCACGCGCGTCGTGTATGCCTTCACGATCCCGATCACCCGGTCGATGCGGGTGGGACCGATGCCGGTGCCGATGCAGGCGCCGCCCGCGGTCGGGTTGGAACTGGTCACGAAGGGGTAGGTGCCGTGGTCGACGTCCAGATACGTGGCCTGGCCGCCCTCCATCAGCACGACCTCGTCGCGGTCGAGCGCGGAGTTCAGCAGCTCGGTGGTGTCCACGACCATCGGGAGCAGGCGCTCGGCATAGGAGAGCAGTTCCTGCGTGATCCCCTCGACCTCGACGGCCCGACGGTTGTACAGCTTGACCAGCAGCTCGTTCTTCTGACGCAGGGCGCCTTCGATCTTCTGGCGCAGGATCGACTCGTCGTACAGGTCCTGCACCCGGATGCCGAGGCGGCCGATCTTGTCCATGTACGCCGGCCCGATGCCGCGCCCGGTGGTGCCGATGGCGCGCTTGCCGAGGAAGCGCTCGGTGACCTTGTCGAGGGTCTGGTGATACGGGGCCACGATGTGGGCATTGGCACTGATGCGCAGACGCGACGTATCCACGCCGCGCGCGTTCAGCATGCCGATCTCCTCGAAGAGTGCCTCGAGGTTGACCACCACTCCATTGCCGATCACGGGGGTGACCTGCGGGGACAGGATGCCTGCGGGAAGGAGCTTGAGCTCGAACTTCTCGCCGTCGACGACCACGGTATGGCCGGCATTATTGCCACCATTGGGCTTGACGACGTAGTCGACCCTCTCACCGAGGAGATCGGTGGCCTTGCCCTTCCCCTCGTCACCCCACTGGGCTCCGACGATCACGACGGCGGGCATAGCAACTCCTGGATGAGCGGAAGGGAACCCGGGGATCGTACCAAGCACCGTCCGCACGCCGCCTGGACGGGGCGCGGACGGTGAGGTGCGCCATGCCGACGCGCTGGACGCATCCGGGCCCAGCAGGAAGGGACGGGTCTCAGCCCAGCAGGGTGGGATCCGCCTCGCGCAGGAACTCGGTCACACGATCCGCTTCGGCCTGGTCGCCCAGACGGCGGGAGGTCTCCCCCAGCATCGCCAAGGCCCTCAGGAATCCGCGGTTGGGCGCATGGGAGGCAGGGATCGGCCCCTGACCTCGCCAACCGGCCTTGCGCAGCGCATCGAGACCGCGGTGGTACCCGGTGCGGGCGAAGGCGTAGGCGGAGACTTCGTCGCCGTCGGTGAGCGCATCTTGGGCGAGAGCCGCCCAGACCATCGGGGACTCCGGGTGCCGGGCGGCGATCTCGCGCGGCTCCCCGTCGGCGAGCTCGGAGGTCACCTGGACATCGATGAAATCGTCGGGAAGTCGGGTCTCCGGAATGCCCAGGAGGTTCCCGCTGGTGAGGTTATCGGTACGATCAGCCATGCACGCATCGTAGGCGTTGGCGCCTGATGACCCCCGGACCAGTGAGAAACCATCCATGTCACACACGCAGGACGGCTCGGAGCTGCTCACCGGCCCCGGCGCAGGAGGCCTGCTCCGCTCCGCCGTCGGCAACTCCGGCGGCGTGCTGCACAGCTGGCAGCTGGATCACGTCGATCATCGGCCCGGTCGCAGCACGAAAGCGCTCTACCGCACCATGGTCTCGTGGCCCGAGCTCGATGGTCCGCAGGCCCCGGCGCGCGAGGAGCTCTTCGGCGCGAGCGCCCATATCGGCGAGCGCGAGAAGAACCTCTACGTCGCCGAGCAGACCCTGGTCATGACCGACGGCGACATCAACGTGCGCGTGTGGCGCTACCCCCACGACCCCTGGCTGCCGATGCTTCCGCTGGTCTGCTATCCGGACGTCGTCGGCCGCACCCTGCAGGACCTGGGTGTTTCCCTGGCACCGACGGACCCCGCGGAGCCGATCGCGATCGACGTCGTCTCCTACCGGCCCGGTCGCCGCGCGGTGCTGCGGGCGAGCCAGGGCGATCGAGCTGTGTACCTCAAGGTCATGCAGCCTCATCGCAGCACGGAGATCGTCGAGCGTCATCAGCGTCTCCTGGCGGCCGGGGTCCCGGTCCCTGCGGTCAAGGCGCATCACAACGGGCTGGTGGTGCTCGAGGAGCTGCCGGGCCGCCCGCTGGCCCGCGCGGTCATCGACGAGGGAGTCGCGGCCTGCACCGCCGAGGACCTGGTGGCGCTGCTGGACCGCCTGCCCGCCTCCATGTACACCCTGCCGCTGCGCCCGCCGTGGACCGACTCCGTGGAGTTCTACGCCGGGATCGTGAGCTCCTCGGTGCCCGCGCTGGGTCCCCGACTGGACGCGCTCGTGCGCACCATCCGTGACGGTCTGGCTGCCCTCGAGCAACGTATGGACATGCGTGCCCATGACGTGGTCCACGGCGACTTCTACGAGGCCCAGGTCTTCGTCCAGCACGGCAAGGTGGTGGGCCTGCTCGATATCGACACGGTGGGCCCGGGCCGCAGGGCCGACGACCTCGCCTGCCTGCTCGCCCATCTCAGCGTGCTCGCCGACTACGGCAACGCCGGGCGCATCGACCGCGCCATGCAGGTGCGCGTCGAGGAGGCGATCCATACCTGGCACACGACGTTCGCGGACCGGGTCGACCCCACCGAGCTCGCCCTGCGTTCCGCGGGTGTGGTGCTCTCCCTCGCCACCGGCCCCCATCGCCAGCAGGAGGCGTCCTGGGAGGCGGCCACCGAGGCGATCGTGCGCGTCGCCGAGGAGTGGGTCTCCCGAGCTCGCCAGGCCGAGTCCCGCCGCCTCGCCGGCGCGACGTCGTCGACCCAGGAGGCACCGGGGCAGCAGGCTCCCCCTCAGCAGTCCGCACCCGTTCCGCCCTCCCCGCCCGTCCCCGCGCCCGCTCAGCAGTCCGCACCTGCTCAGTACTCCGCACCGCTCCAGCCGCCGACTCCCCAGTTCGCGTCTCCTGAGCCCTCCACCACCCCACGGCAGTCGCCGCCGGCGACTGAATCGGCCCCGCTCCCAGGGCGGTCCAACGGTGCCGAAGACGTCCACAGCGGCGACGACTCCCCCACCCAGGAACGACGGATCGACTCGATCCTGCCCAGCTGACCGTCGCCACCGACTCCGGTCCCCGTCGCCCCCTGTGCCACCATCGGGGCATGCGAGCAGTGCTGCAGAAGGTCGACGGCGCCCAGGTCGAGGTCGACGGCGAGATGATCGGTGCGGTCGAGGGCGAAGGGCTCCTGGCGCTGGTCGGGGTCACCCACGGCGACGGGCCGGAGCAGGTCGCCACGATTGCTCGCAAGATCTGTGAACTGCGGATCCTCGACGCAGAGCGCTCGGCGCTCGATGTCGGCGCCCAGGTCCTGGTCGTCTCCCAGTTCACGCTGTACGCCGATGTCCGCAAGGGACGCAGACCCTCCTGGAGCTCCGCAGCCCCGGCCGCGGTCGCCGAGCCGCTCGTGGAGCAGGTCGTGGTGGCGATCCGCGAGCGCGGCGTGCACGTCGCCACCGGCAGCTTCGGAGCACACATGCGCGTGGGGCTGGTCAACGACGGACCAGTCACGATCCTCCTCGAAGCCTGATCAGCCCAGCAGCATCTCCGTGAGCTCCTGGACCGTGCGCGCGAGCGGCAGACCGGATTCGCTCTCGACCTCCCCGCCGTAGCCCCAGCCCACCAGCACGGCCGGCAGACCGTGCTCCGCGGCGCCCGCGGCGTCGTGCAGGCGGTCCCCGACCATCACCGCGGGCGGTGCGCCCGCGGTATCGTCCGCGTCCACGCCCACGCCCAGTCGCTCCAGAACACTCCCGATGACCGCCGCCTTGTCCTCACGGCCGATGGCCCGATCCGTGCCGCCGATCAGGGCGAATTCACGGTCCAGGCCCTGATGGGAGAGCAGTCGGCGAGCGCTCGACTCGGGCTTGTTCGTCGCGACCGCGACGGTGCGGCCCGCTGAGGTCAGCGCGCTGACCAGGGACGGGATCCCCGCGTAGGGAGCTGCGGAGAGCAGGCCGTGCTGCTGGTAGTGCGCGGTGTATGCCAGACGCAGCTCCTCGGACCGCTCCGGGCTCAACCCCAGCGTGCCCTGGAACGAATCCGCCAGCGGTGGGCCGATGAAGGTGCGCAGCACAGAAGCAGGAGGGAGCGGCTCGCCGCACCGGGCGAACGCGTGCGCCAGGCCGTCGAGGATCCCCGGCCCGGAATCGACGATCGTGCCGTCCAGGTCCAGGAGAACGACGGGGATGTCGGTGAGGCGGGCGCCGTCGTGTGCGGTCATGGGCCAGACAATATCGGCGCGTCCATCGAGTCTGCGCCATCGCCCGCGAGCGCCTGCCGGATGGGCACGACATGCGCGTCCCAGCGGCCCCGCGTACGCTTGCCCCATGACGTACACACTCGTGCTGCTCCGCCATGGCGAGAGCGATTGGAATGCAAAGAACCTGTTCACCGGCTGGGTCGACGTGGCCCTGACCGAGAAGGGCCGCCAGGAAGCCCTCGAAGGAGGCGACCTCCTGAAGGAGGCCGGCATCCTTCCCGATGTCGTGCACACCTCCCTCCAGCGTCGCGCGATCATGACGGCGAACCTCTCCCTGGACACCGCGGATCGCCACTGGATCCCCGTCAAGCGCGACTGGCGCCTGAATGAGCGCCACTACGGCGCCCTGCAGGGAATGAACAAGTCCGAGATCCGTGAGAAGTACGGCGAGGAGAAGTTCATGGCGTGGCGCCGCTCCTACGACACCCCTCCGCCGGAGATCGAGTTCGGGACCGAGTTCAGCCAGGACCAGGACCCGCAGTACGCGGACCTCGGCGAGCAGCTGCCCAAGGCCGAGTGCCTCAAGGACGTCGTCGAGCGCTTCCTGCCGTACTGGGAGAAGGGCATCAAGCCCGACCTCGCCGACGGCAAGGTCGTCCTGGTCGCCGCCCACGGCAACTCGCTGCGCGCGCTGGTGAAGTACCTCGACGGCATCTCCGATGACGCGATCTCCGGGCTGAACATCCCCACCGGCCAGCCGCTGGTGTACGAGCTGGACGAGAGCTTCCAGCCCGTCGAGAAGGGTGGCCGCTACCTCGACCCGGTCGCCGCGAAGGCGGCCGCCGAAGCCGTCGCCAATCAGGGCAAGAAGTGATCTGAACTCCCGCGATCAAGTTCACGATAGGAAGGCCCGCGACCAAATAGCTCGCGGGCCTTTTCGCACCCCAAAGAGAATCTTCCTCGCACAACGCCGAGCGCCCATCTCAGGACACCCGACACACCGGGCTCGATCCACACGCACCGTATTCAGGCGATACTAAGCGCAAGCCCCGCAACGACACAGCGACCGGTCGCCCTACACCATGAAACCGGCACAACCTTGAGGAGACCCCATGCTCGTGGAACTCAATTTAGGCAACCTTGCCGCATATGACTCCGCAGCGCGCATAGCTGACCTTGCTATCATAAACTTCATTTTTGGATCAAACGGCTCCGGAAAGACGTCAATCACTAAAGCAATTGACACTTCCGACGACCAATTGGGGTCAACACTGAAATGGCTTGACCCTGCAGACACTTTTGAAGCATGCATCTATAATCGCGAATACGTCACAAGCATACTGCACTCCTCGACCACTATTCCTGGAGTGTTCGCCCTCGGCGGCGACTCTGCGCGCGCACTTGAACGGATTGATCAGCTCTCTTCAGAAAATGGCGAGATTGCGAAAGCAGAAAAGAAGGTCGAAGGCTTAAGGGGATCCCTTTCAGGAACCGACAAGAAACCCGGTCCAGAGACCCGGCTAAACGCCGCCCGCACAACCTTCGACGAGGATGCATGGAAGGTTCGGCAGTCACTATCGCCACAGATCACGGGTCTATTAACAGGGAGTGTCGGAACGAAAAAGCTTTTCGCCGAAAGGGCGATACGCGAACTCTCAAGGATTAACCCATCCCCAAAGAGCTCCAGCAAGGTAGACGAAGGCCATCCGTCGAACACCGGCGAGGGTTCCTTCAGAACTTCCCTTCAAGCGTTAAGTCAAGCAGTTGATGAGCTCGAAAACGATGACACCTCATTGTCCGATGTTGTACCGAGCATTGATTCATGCAAGCTCGAAGATCACCCCTCCAGAGGGCTAGTCTCGACTCCAATTGTCTCAACGGCGGACACTCCACTGGCGCGCGGACTCCGATCAAATGGGAGTATCGATTGGGCAGTCCAAGGCGTCGACTATTTAACCGAACACAACGAGTGTCCGATGTGTCTTCGCGAACTCTCCGACCCCCTTCGAGATGCAATACTGGGCCTATCAGATGCTCAATATAGTTCCGAACTCGAGCAGTTATCCTCTTTTGAAGAGTTTGCAACTAGAAAGCTCGTCGGTCTCGAGCTGCAAATCCAATCAAGCCGTGCAATATTACCAGAAACCGTTCAATCATTGGCCGCATTTGAAGCCGTTGAGCGATCTGCCACCGCAATTCGAGAGAAGATTTCAGAGAAACTTCACGCCCCTGCGGCAGCTGTGGACTTGCCAAATATCGATACAGCAATATCTGCACTCAATGAGATCGTCCGCACGGAGAATAATGCCCGCAATGAGCTTCGCACCAAGCGGGAGTCACACAAGGAGACTCGCAGGAAGTACGCTAACGAAGCTTGGGAGCTAATATCTCACGCACTTGCAGGACAAGCGCAGGCCTTTAGTGCTTTGGAAACTGAACTCGAACAGCAAATCAGCGAACAGCAAGGGCGGATCAATGAAGCGTTGGACTCTGTCGTCGCACTAAAACAAGAACTCTCCGATGCAACAAGCAGTATACGAACTCATCGACCATGGATGGATACTGTCAATGAACTTCTTGAGAACGTCGGCTTCAGAACTTTCCGTTTCGACGAATCTGACGTCGTTGAAGGTGCTTACACAATCGTTCGAGCCGACGGTTCGGCCGCGAACAATACTTTGAGCGAAGGGGAGCGGACCTTTGTGAGCTTCATGTACTACGTGAGTTCGCTGAGTTCCGTCAGAGAGGGCGGTGAGGGTCGGAAGCAGATCGCCATAATCGACGACCCCATCGCAAGTCTCGATAGCGATGTCATGTTTGTAGTTTCGGCACTTATTAAGAGGCTGATGTTAGATATCCACAAGAGTCGCGTTAATGTGGGTCAGCTATTACTCCTCACCCATAATATACACTTCCTAAAAGAGGTCTCGTACGCCCGACGCGGTGAAGAGTCTGCCGAGCGAGCTTTCTACGTTCTCAATAAGACTTCCACAGGAACCAAGGTGTCCGCGCGCGGACATTCCAATCCGGTAGAGGTGGAGTACGTTCGTCTCTGGAGGCAAATTGGCAACTGGCGTGACTCACACGACTCTAATACCGGATTGCAGAATGCAATGCGCCGCGTTATCGAATTCTACTTTCAGACCATCGGCAGGGTTGATGAGAGGTCGCTCCTTGCGGGATTCTCGGGCGATGAAGCAATCGTCGCCAAGTCCTTTTTTAGCTGGATAAACGAGGGTTCCCATTCGCTTTTCGATGGCCTGCATTTCGCCCCGACTTCAGCAACTCCGGACCAGTACTTCAAGGTGTTCGAAGAAGTCTTTGACAAATCCGGACACAGGGGACACTTCGCAATGATGTCTGCGGATTGGAGCTGATATTTCTCGTCACTCTCAGCCCGATCTACACAACAGTACGTTCATCATTTGAATGCTTGCATTAACCCTTCAGTGGTGTCTAAAATTTCCCATAGGGTTATTGTTGGCCCCACCGGCCAGCCGCTGGCGTACGAGCCGGACGAGGACTTCCAGCCCGTCGAGAAGGGTGGCCGCTGCCTCGACCCGGTCGCTGCGAAGGCCGCCGCCGAGGCCGTCGCGAACCAGGGCAAGAAGTAATCCTCCCCGTTCTCAAGAACCGGTGACCCTACGGGCTCACGATCTCAGCAGATCGTGGGCCCGTCGTCCGTCTCCTGTGCGCCGGCCGATGCACACCGGGACGGGTCCGGACGGTTACGGTCGCAGCCAGGCGGTCCAAGCGGTCCAGGCAGTCCGTGTGGAGGCGGGCCAGGTGACCGATCGGTCTTCCCTTCCGGGCCGCCGTCTCATAGCGTCGTGGTGCCGGTCACATCCGGCAGATCCGCAGCACGACGCACCGTGACGACGCACAGGGAAAGGGCTACCAATGACCATCTCCGCACCTGACCGCCGAACTTTCTTCCGCGCTCTCGGGCTCACCGCAGCCGCCGGGCTCGGCACAGCCGCGCTCGCCCCCGCCGCTACAGCCGCGGGTGAGAAGGTGCTGCCGACGACCTACCGGGAGCAGCCGAACTTCTTCTACTGCGGGCCCACCGCTGTCTCCATCGCCCTGAGCGCGAAGGTGACGCCGCCGAGCTTGGACACGCTCGCCGCGGAGCTCGGCACCACTGACAACGGCACGAACTTCGGCGCCGTCTCCCCCGTGCTCACGAACCGCCTGGCCGGGGCCACCTATCGCGATCAGTGGATGGATGCCTCCACGGCGAGCACCACCGATGCGGACCTCCTGTGGGATCGCGCCACCACCAATGTCGACGACGGCTTCGCCACGGTGTGCAACTGGTGGGTGGTCGCCGGGGAGTACCCGAACTGGGGCGGGAACACGTCGGACATCTACCATTTCGTGACGATCGACGGGTACGACGCCGACGCCCGCACCCTGCGCGTGGCGGATCCGGCCGGATCGACCCTCACCGCGTCCCTCCCGTCCCATCACTGGCTCTCGCCGAAGCAGGTCGCGACGTACTGCGCGGGACGCGGCTACTTCTGGTGAGCCTCAGCGGCGGCGCTTCGTGCCGAACAGGCCGCGGGTGATCTCGCGCCCCAGCACCGTGCCGGCGGAGCGGATGAACGACTTCACCGCAGGATTGCCGAACAGCCCTGAATCCTTCGCCTCCGAGCGAGAGGACTTCTTCGTCCCCGAGGACTTCGACGCGGCGGGTGCGTCGGCCGCGCTCCCCTCGGCCTCATCGGCCGCCGCCGCCTCCTTCTCGGCCCGGGCGGCGAGGATCTCGTAGGCGGACTCGCGATCCACCGGAGTCCCGTACCGCTCGGTCAGCGGTGACGTCTCCACCGCGGCGGAGATGATCTCTGTCCCGGCCGGGTCCATGGAGGATTCCGGAGCCCGCACCGCGGTGATCGCGACCGGTGTGGGCGCGCCGTTCTCGCTCATGACGGTCACGATCGCCTCGCCGGTGCCGAGCGCCGGGATCACCTCGACCAGATCGTGCTCGCTGGTCGGGAAGGTGGAGGCGGTGGCCTTGAGCGCCTTCGCATCATCGGGGGTGAAGGCGCGCAGCGCATGCTGGACCCGGTTGCCGAGCTGGGCGAGCACGTCGCCGGGGATGTCCTTCGGGGTCTGGGTGATGAAGAAGATGCCCACGCCCTTGGAGCGGATCAGGCGGACGGTCTGGACCACCTGGTCCAGGAACGCCTTGGAGGCGTCCTTGAACAGCAGGTGCGCCTCGTCGAGGAAGAACACCAGCTTCGGGACCTCGGCGTCGCCGACCTCCGGGAGATCCTGGTACAGCTCGGCGAGCATCCACATCATGAAGGTGGAGAACAGTGCGGGCCGCGAGGCGACTCCCGGCAGTTCGAGGCAGGAGATGATCCCGGTGCCGTCCTCGGCTTTGCGCAGCAGCTGCTCGGTATCGAAGGCCGGTTCCCCGAAGAAGACGTCCGCCCCGGAGGCCTCGAACGAGGACAGGCTGCGAAGGATGACGCCCGCGGTGGAGGTGGAGATGCCGCCGATTCCCTTGAGCTCGTCCTTGCCCTCGTCGGAGGTGAGGAACTGGATCAGCGCACGCAGATCCTTGAGGTCCAGCAGTCCGAGGCCCTGGGTGTCGGCGTAGTGGAAGATCAGGCCCAGCGAGCTCTCCTGGGTCTCGTTGAGCTCGAGCACCTTGGCCATCAGCACCGGCCCGAAGTCACTGACCGTGGTCCGGATCGGCACGCCCTCGCCCTGCCCGCCGAGGGTGAAGAACTCGGTGGGGGCTGCGCGCGAGACCCACTCCTGGCCGCGAGCTGCGGCGCGCGTGGTCAGCTTCTCCGATTCGGCGCCCGGCACGGCGATCCCGGAGAGGTCCCCCTTCATATCGGCGACGAACACGGAGGCCCCGGCGTGCGCCGCCTGCTCAGCGATGACCTGCAGGGTGCGGGTCTTGCCGGTGCCGGTGGCACCGGCGATCAGGCCGTGCCGATTCAGCATGCCGACCGCCAGGTTCACGGCGACAGCGGCGTTGGGCTCCTCGCCCTCGAGCAGGGCTCCGAGGTGGATGCGCTGGCCGTCGAAGGCGTAGGCCTCACGCACCGCGAGAGCCGACTCGCTCAGTTCCGTAGGCGTCACGGTCTCCTGCTCGCTCGCGGCCGGGGCGGGACTCTGCTCGTGATCCTGGGTGCTCATCCTGATGCTCCTCCTGCGTCGGCACGGGCCGACGGGTTCGTGGTCTCGACCCTGAGATCGTAGCGGTCCAGATCACAGTCGGTGCGCGCTCAGCGGTACTGTGTCTGCCCATGACCGATCGCCGTGATGCGCGCCCCCAGTTCCTCGGCGATCCGCCGACCTCCGTCCTCGCCTCCGATGACCTCTCGGTCGATGCGGTCGCCGCGATGCTGACCGCGCCGTCGGCCGCGGGCCTGCTCGAGAAGCTGGGGATCAGCGGGCAGGACCAGGAGGATCTCGCTCCCCTGCTGCCGCAGGCGGCGTCGGATCCGGAGATCCTCGCGGAGGTCACCCGCACCGCGAACCTGCTGCGCGCAGGCGCCGGTCTCGAGGTCCCCACCGTGGAACTCGAATCTCTCACCTCGCAGCACGCGGCCCTTGCGCAACGGCTCGCCCCGGGCGAGGGACTGATCGCGATCCTCGCGCTCGTCGTGAGCACGAGCACGGTGCGCGCCTGGCACGAGGCCCGCGGGCTGAGCGTCGAGCAGTCCTGGGAGGTCCTGGCCGATCTCGGCCAGCAGATGCGGGTGCACCGACTCAGCTCCGGGCGCCTGGGCCTGCACCAGCTGGGCTGGATGGCGTTGAACTGGTGCGGCCGGTTGGTGCACCTGGGGCGCCTGCAGTTCGACCTGCATCGCACCGGCACCGGGACCGGCCAGGAGCGTTGGGTGGTCGGGACCCACATCCCCGCCCGCGGCCCGCTGACGCCGACGGCGGTCGAGGACTCCTTCGTCCGTGCCACCGAGTACTTCACCACGCACTTCGCGGACCTCGATGCAGATCGTCCGGAGGGGGCGGCCCGCTTCGGTCACGAGTTCCTCTGCGACTCCTGGCTCATGAATCCCGTGCTCGTCCAGGAGCTCGGCGCAGGCTCCAACATCGGAGCCTTCGTGGACCGCTGGGAGATCTTGTCGACCACTCCCGGAGCGGATGGGGCAGCTTTCTTCGTCTTCCACCGCAGACCGCCGTACGACGCCGCGGCGCTGCCGCGCACCACCCGTCTGGAGCGCACGGTCGCCGAGCGACTGGCCGACGGACGTGGCTGGGAGAACGGCCTCGGTCGCCTGGTGCGGTGAAGCACCTCCGACGTCCCGTTCAGGCCTCGATGAGACCCGAGTCGTAGAGGTCGACGACCTCGTCGAAGGCGGTGATCAGATCGATCCCCTCCGACATCGACAGGGCGAAGGCGCTGCGGGTGAGGGCGAACCCGACCTGCACCGCGATGACCGCGAGGGTCCCGGCCTGCTCCCCCTCCAGATGCTCGGCGAGGACCTCGACCATCTCGGTCTGGACCTCGATGAGCTTCCCGGAGGAGATCGAGTGCAGCCGCGGCTCCTTGGCCATCACCTGCTTCTTGAGCTCACGCAGGTCGGAATCCGACGGGATCGCGGTCAGAGCTTCGCGCAGCACGGTGCGCATCGCTTCCCGCGGGGAGCTGACCTCGAGCTGGATGCGCAGCGACTCGGAGATCTCGAACGATTCGCCCATGATGATCCCGAGGACCGCGGCGTCCTTCGTGCTCCAGTGGTTGAAGAACGTCCGGGTCGAGACGCCCGCGCGCCGGGCGATCATCTCCACCGTCACGTGGACGAAGCCGTGCTCGGCGACCAGCTCGAGCGCGGCCCGATGCATGGCGATCCGGGTCTGACGCTTCTTCTGCTCGCGCAAACCCAGCCCGTCGTCGCAGGCGCCACCGGCGGCGGCAGAATCCGGGTCCGGGCCCGCGGCGGAGATCTGTGTGTCAGTCACAGGCTCCATGCTAGGTCCGCGAGATCACAGAATCTGCACTCGATGCAATAGTGCAGTCAATGCAACAGTTGGCTAGGATAGTCAGGTCGAGGCTCAACGAGGCGCTGCGGCCGTCGGACGAGTTCTTCCCGCCCGAGAACCTCCGTCATCCGCCCCCATCCTCCCCGAGGAGCTCCATGAGCACGTCATCGACTACTGCGGCAGCAACCGGCTCCGCTGCTGCCACACCCGCCTCCGCCTCCGACCCTCAGGCGTTCACCGGCTTGGACCGCCAGGGCAAGCTCGTCTTCGTCGGCCTCATGCTCGGCATGTTCGTCGCCTCGATGTCGCAGACCATCGTCGGCCCCGCCATGCCGCGCATCGTGGCCGAGCTCGGCGGCGTCGAGCACTACAGCTGGATCGCGACCGCGGCGATGCTGGTCTCCGCCGTCGCGGTGCCCATCGTCGGCAAGCTCTCCGATCTCTACGGACGTCGCTGGTTCTACCTGGGCGGCCTCGCTGTCTTCATGATCGGCTCGATCCTGGCCGGGATGGCGCAGGGCTTCTGGTTCCTGGTGTTCGCACGCGCCGTCCAGGGCCTGGGAATGGGCACCCTGATGCCGCTGAGCCAGACGATCATCGGCGACATCATCCCGCCCCGTCAGCGCGGCAAGTACCAGGGCATGATGGGCGCCGTCTTCGGCGTGAGCTCGGTGGTCGGTCCCCTCCTGGGCGGCACCATCACCGACAACTTCGGCTGGCGCTGGCTGTTCTACCTGATGCTCCCCGTGGGCGTCGTCGCCTTCGCCTTCATCCTGCGGTTCCTGCACCTGAGCACCGAGAACCAGCACGGCAAGGTCGATATCCTCGGCATGCTCACCCTGACCCCGGGCATGGTCATCGCGCTGCTCGCCACGACGTGGGGCGGCGGCGACTACGCGTGGTCCTCCCCCGTCATCATCGGGATGTACGCGGTCGCTGCCCTGTTCCTCACCGCTTTCGTGATCATCGAGACCAAGGTCGCCGAGCCGCTGCTGCCGATGCACCTGCTGCTGCGCCCGATCGTGGCGCTGTCGGTGGCCGCCTCCTTCGCGATCGCCGTCGCCATGTTCGGTGCGATCATCTACATCCCCGTCTACGCCCAGGGCGTCATGGGCGTCTCCGCCACGAACTCCGGTGCGATCCTGATCCCGCTGTCGGTGGCGATGATCGCCACCTCGATCCTGGTGGGCCTGCTCATCTCGAAGACCGGGCATTACAAGGGGTTCCTGGTGCTGGGCGGCGTCGTGCTGGTGGCCGGATACTGGCTGCTCTCGCGCATGCAGTACGGCGACTCCCAGCTGGAGCTCACCGTGGCGATGATCGTCATCGGGTTGGGAATCGGACTGTCGATGCAGGTGTACACGCTGGTGGTCCAGAACGTCGTCGCACAGCGCGAACTGGGTGTGGCGACCGCCGCCATCCAGTTCTTCCGCAACATCGGCTCGACCATCGGCACCGCCGTTCTCGGCACCGTCATGACCTCGCAGATGGGCACGGCTATCGCAGCCCAGATCGAGTCGCTGCCGGCCGAGCAGCTGGCGGCGCTCCAGCAGCCCGGTGGGGACCTCGACTCCTCGGGGCTCGAGGCCGCAGTGCTCGACCCGGCCGCGCTCGAGCAGCTCCCCTCCTTCCTCGTGGCCCCGATCCGCATGGGCATGGGTGAGGCGATGCACGTGGTGTTCCTGACCGCGGTGCCGTTCGTGCTCATCGCCCTGGTGCTCTCACTGTTCATCAAGCAGGTGCCCCTGCGCGAGACCCTGCACACGGCCGACGAGGCTGCTGCGCAGCCCAGCGCGGAGGCTTCCGCAGAGCTCGGGGGCACCGGCGAGGGCGAGGCGATCGACCGCGCGGAGGACAGGTCAGGAACGGAGTCCGACGGGGATCTCGTGCGGTCCGCGGACCGCTGATTCGCCACTGCTTCCCATCTCTCTTTTCTCGCACTGCCCGGTTCTTCTCCCCTACCGCGTGGCACCATGATCGGGTGCTTCTCATCGATCACTTCCCGCCCACGATCCCCGTGACCCTGGTCGGCCACCTGACCACCCGGTTGCCTGTGGAGTCCGACGTCGAGCCTCTTGCCGCGCTGATCACCGCGGACATCCGGCGGCATACTGCGGACGGGGTGGCAGATGTCGCCGGGCTGCGCTCGCGCATGGTGGGTCTGAAGTCCTGGTCGCGCCGCCAGGTGGTGGTCGTTCCGGCCGCCCCCGATGGTTCCCCCACCCTCGACCGGGCTCCG
The DNA here is from genome assembly GCF_014897705.1 of Brachybacterium sp. FME24. Taxonomy (GTDB): domain Bacteria; phylum Actinomycetota; class Actinomycetes; order Actinomycetales; family Dermabacteraceae; genus Brachybacterium. Next base: position 90,463 of record NZ_JABUXV010000006.1, read on the forward strand.
GTCGCCTGGACGGCGCTGGAGGATCGCGCCGCAGGCCGCACCAACGTGCAGTTCGTCGTCGGCCAGGAGGTCCCGGAGCGCGATGCCCTCGTCGCCTCGCTGCTGGACTGGGCCGTCGAGGTCGCCGGGTCCTTCGCCCGCCACCGCGGCCTGGGGAGCACGCAGCTCTCCGCAGATGCCCACGAGCTGGACACCGACCGCGGGCTCCTGCTCGGCGCCGCGGGGTACGACATGGTGCGCACCTGGCTGCACATGCGCCGCCCAGTCACCGTCGAGGAGGCGACCTCGACCCCCGCGCCGCGCGAGGGAACGCGGGTGCGCCCCGTGCACCGGCACGAGTCGGGCCTCCCGGTCGCGCAGGACGTCCGCACCGTGCACCGGATGCTCGAGGAGTCCTTCGCCGACCACTTCAACTCCTACCGGGAATCCTTCGCCGAGTTCGTCCAGCGCCTCATCGAGAGCCCGGACGAGGCCGCGTGGGATCATTGGTGGATCGCCGAGATCAAGCATGGGGACAGGTGGCTTCCCGCCGGCGGGCTGGTCGCGGCCAGGATGCCGGCCACGCCCACCCTCGGGGAGGGCACGTATCTCGAGTATCTGGGTGTGCACCGCGCCGCGCGTGGGCACGGCATCGCGAAGTCCCTGCTGCGTGCCGCGACCCGAGACGCCGCCGAGCGTGGCCGCACCCACGTGGACCTCGAGGTGGACGCCGACTCCCCCACCGGCGCCGACGGTCTGTACGGCTCGATGGGCTGGGAGGCCTACGAGCGCACCCAGTCCTGGCACTCCTTCGCCCCCGCGCACCCCTCACGACTCCTCGAGCCCCCACCGGCCTGACGCTGCCGCTCCGCGCCCCGCGGTCCCGCGCCCGGCGCCTCGCGCCGAGCGCCCGGCACCCGCACCCGCGCCCGCGCCCGCGCCCGCGCCCGGCACCCGCAGAAATGTGAGCTGGGGACCGATGTTTCGCAGAACATCGGTCCCCAGCTCACAAAAGCATGACGTGCCCCGCCGTCACACCCGCTCGATCATTCCCACTCGATGGTCCCCGGCGGCTTGCTCGTGATGTCGAGGGTCACGCGATTGATCTCGTTGACCTCGTTGGTGATGCGGGTCGAGATGCGGCTGAGCACGTCGTAGGGCACCTTGGCCCAGTCGGCGGTCATGGCGTCGTCGCTGGTGACGGGGCGCAGCACGACGGGGTGGCCGTAGGTGCGGCCGTCTCCCTGCACTCCCACCGAGCGCACCTCGGCCAGCAGCACGACCGGGCACTGCCAGATGTCGCGGTCCAGGCCTGCCGCGGTCAGCTCGGCGCGCGCGATCGCATCAGCCTGTCGCAGGAGATCCAACCGTTCCTTGGTGACCTCGCCGATGATGCGGATGCCGAGGCCGGGGCCCGGGAAGGGCTGACGCCAGACGATCTCGTCCGGCAGGCCGAGCTCGGAGCCGACGGCCCGGACCTCATCCTTGAACAGGGCACGCAGCGGCTCGACCAGCTCGAAGGAGAGATCCTCGGGCAGCCCGCCCACGTTGTGGTGGCTCTTGATATTGGCCGCGCCCTCGCCGCCGCCGGACTCGACCACGTCCGGGTACAGAGTGCCCTGGACGAGGAACGTGCTGGAGGCAGTGGCCGATCCGTCGCCCGCGATGACGCCCTGCTCGCGCAGGATGTCCTCCTGCGCCTTCTCGAAGGTGCGGATGAACTCGCGACCGATGATCTTGCGCTTCTGCTCGGGATCGGCGACACCGGCGAGCGCGGTGAGGAACTGCTCCTCGGCGTCGACGACGATCAGCTTCGCCCCACCGGTGGATTCGCCGAAGGTCTTCTCGATCTGCGCGGACTCGTCCTGGCGCATGAGTCCGTGATCGACGTAGACGCAGGTGAGCCGGTCACCGATGGCCCGCTGCACGATCGCCGCCGCGACGGCGGAATCGACGCCGCCGCTCAGGGCGCAGATCGCGGTGCCCTCGCCCACCTGGGCACGGATCCGCTCGACCTGCTCCTCGATGACGCTGCCGGTGGTCCAGGAGGGCTCGATGCCGGCGCCCCGGTGCAGGAAGTTCTCGAGCACCTCCTGGCCGCGGTCGGAGTGGCCCACCTCGGGGTGCCACTGCACACCGTAGAGCTGCTTCTCGACGTTCTCGAACGCGGCGACCGGGCTCGCGGCAGAGGTCGCGATGGTCTCGAAGCCCTCGGGGGCGGCCGTCACGGAGTCACCGTGGCTCATCCACACGTTCTGGTCGACGTCCTGAGCACTCAGCAGCTGCGAGGAGGCATCCAGTGCTTCGAGACGGGTGGCGCCGTACTCGCGCACGCCCGTCGGGGCGACGGTGCCGTTCAGGGCCGCGGCCATCGACTGGAAGCCGTAGCAGAGCCCGAGCACGGGGATCCCGGCCTGGAGCATCGCCGGGTCAAGGCGTGGCGCACCCTCGGCGTAGACGGAGCTGGGCCCCCCGGAGAGGATGATCGCGCGCGGCTTCTTGGCAAGGATCTTCTCCACCGACATCGTGTGGGGCACGACCTCGGAGTAGACCCGTGCCTCGCGGACACGTCGAGCGATGAGCTGGGCGTATTGCGCTCCGAAGTCGACGACGAGGACTGGGCGCTGGTCGGTGTCGGTCACCTGGCCGAGTCTACGGGCGCGCGCCGCCCGACGGCGTCACCGTCCGGCCGATAGCGGCGCAATCCTCATCACGCCCGAGGGGCACGACCGCGCTCCGAGACGTCCGTCTGCGCCGCGGCGCCGCAACCCCGGCTCCGCTCCCGCGCCGAGGTCACTCCCCGCGGTCTGACCCGGCCTTGTCCTGCAGCGTCGGCCGACGCTGCAGATCCGATTCCACCGACTGATGGGTCCACCGCTCGCCGAAGAAGGAGAGGACGGGGATCACGCCGAAGAACATGAGCAGCACCATGCGAGGCAGGCCCCACCGCATCTTCACCCACAGGTCGAAGCCGAGGATCACGTAGATCATGTAGATCAGGCCGTGGATCGGGGACCAGATCTCGGAGATCTGGGTCCACGTCTCGGAGGTGGTGGTGAAGAGCGCATCGCCGCCGAACACCACGTACCGCATGACCATGATCGCGACCAGCACGAGCAGGGCGATGCCCTCCACGATGGAGGCCACACGGAAGCGGGCGAAGGACGTCCTGATGGCGACTTCGTCCAGGGGGCGAGGGGTGGGCACGGGTCACACGTCCTTTTCGGGGGTCGAACCGGCCTGCACGGAAGCCGGGGAGGAAGAAGCGGCGACGGCCGTCAGGCCGGAATCGTCGGCAGGATGCACAGTATCGTCGTCAGGTCGGGCAGTGCCCTCGGCGGGTCCGGGCCCCTCCAGGGACTCCTGCATCGCCTCGCGGCGCTCTGCGAGCTCGTCGAGATGGGCGGTGCGCACGGAGCGCCACCACAGGTAGAGGAAGAAGCCGCCGAACAGCACCCACTGCAGGGAGTAGCCGATGTTCTGCCAGTCCAGGCCCTTGGAGAATTCTGACTGCGCCTCCGGCATCGGCTCCAATGCGCCGGTCGGATCGACCTGGGCGAGATAGCCGGAGTACATCGGCGAGCCCCACACGTTGACCAGCAGAGTGGTGGCGATCTCGCCGGCGATGCCGCCATCGATGCCGCCGGCGGCGGACTCGCTCGCCTCCAAGCGACCGGAGACCTCGACCTCGCCGCTCGGCAGCGGTGGGGCGAGCGCGGGGTCGAGCTCGCCGTCGGGTCCGGTGATCTCGTCGGCCGGAACCCAGCCGCGCGCCACCGGCAAACGGGCCTCGGTGCCGTCCTCGAGATCGAGGTGCAGGGAGGCCACGATGATCACTGCCTCCTCGCCGTCGATCAACCGTCCCGGGACGATGATCTGCTCGTCCGCGGCGTACTGTCCTGTCGCGGTCACGATGTCGCCGACGACCGCGTTCGTGACAGGGTCACCGATGCCGACCACGTCCCGGATGTCGCCGAGCTGCTCCGCCCCCGCGGCCTTGTCGGCGAGCGCGTGGTGCGCACGCTCCCACTGCCAGGTGGCGAGCAATCCGCACACGATCGTCGCCACGACCATCAGGGCGAGCAGCCCGAGGAAGTGGGGACGGAGTGCGACGCGGAGCATAGGACCCATCGTACGAGTCCCACCTGGGACCACCCGATGAGCGACGTGTCACCCGAGGCGCCCCACCTCTATGCTGAGGGACGTGACTCAGAGTGTGTATATCGCCAGTCCGGAGGGAATGACCGGGAAGTCCATGGTGGCTTTCGGTCTGCTCGAAGCCCTCGCCTCCCGATCCGACCGCGTCGGGGTCTACCGCCCCGTCGTCAAGGCAGATCACGCCCGCGACTACGCGGTCGATCTGCTCACCAGCCACCCCGCCGTCGACCAGGACTACGACGATGCCATCGGGGTCGATCACCAACTGCTGCTGTCGGACCCGGATACCGCTCATGAGCGCATCCTCAGCCGCCACCGCGACCTCGCCGAGCGCTACTCGATGCTCGTCGTGCTCGGCAGCGACTACGACGACCTCGCCAACCCGACGGAGATGGCGTTCAACGCCGAGGTCGCCGCGAACATGGGCGCCCCGGTCGTCCTCGTCCTGTCGGGTCTTGACCGCAGCCCGGACCAGATCGCGGCCCTCGCCGCGGTGTCCGTCAGCGAGTTCAGCGCCCACCACGCCGCCCCGATCGCAGTCGTCGTCAACCGCGCCGAGATCGAGTCCCTCGACGCGATCGAGGCCGCCGTCGCCCCGAGGGCCCCCGGGGTGCTGGTCGCCGTGATCCCGGAGAACCCCGTGATCATGGCACCCACCGTGCAGGAGGTGAAGGACGCGGTGGACGGCAGCCTGCTGCAGGGCAACCCGGAGTGGATGGACCGCGTCTCCATCGGCACCGTCATCGCCGCGATGAGCCTGCCCAACGTGCTCAGCCGGCTCACCGAGAACTGCACCGTGATCGCCCCCGGCGACCGGTACGACCTGCTGCCGGGGCTGATCATGGCCCAGCAGTCGGGCACCTTCCCGTCGCTGTCCTCGATCGTGCTGACCGGCGGCTACGACGTCCCCGAGGAGGTTCTTCGCCTCATCACCGGTGTCCAGCAGGACCTCCCGATCATCGCCTCCGATCTGTCGACCTTCGACACCGCCGTGAGGGTCGACCGCACTCGGGGCCGTCTCCGAGCCGGCAGCGGCCAGAAGATGGATGCCGCTCGTCGTGCGGTCGCCGAGCACCTGCCCACCTCCGAGGTGCTCGCCGCGCTCGAGGTCAGCCGCAGCGAGGTCGTCACCCCGATGATGTTCGAGTTCGAACTGCTCGCCCGCGCTCGCGGCGAGAAGAAGACCATCGTGCTGCCCGAGGGAGATGAGCCCCGCATCCTCGCGGCAGCAGAAGCGATCCTCGCGCGCGGCGTCGCGGACCTGATCCTGCTGGGCGAGGAGAACCAGATCCGTGCCAAGGCCTCGCAGCTCGGCCACGACATCTCCGAGGCAAGGATCGTCTCCCCGCAGGACCCCGAGCACCTGGAGCGGTACGCCACGGAGTACGCCCGGCTGCGCGCGAAGAAGGGGGTCACCCTCGACCAGGCGCGCGCCACCATCCAGGACGTCTCCTACTTCGGCACCATGATGGTGCAGATGGGCGAGGCCGACGGGATGGTCTCCGGGGCGGCCCATTCCACGGCCCACACGATCCGGCCGTCCTTCGAGATCATCAAGACGAAGCCCGGCGCCCAGATCGTCTCCTCGGTGTTCCTGATGGCGCTGGAGGATCGGGTGCTGGTCTACGGCGACTGCGCTGTGAATCCCGATCCCACGGCCGTGCAACTGGCCGACATCGCCGCGCAGTCCGCCGCGACGGCCGAGCAGTTCGGCATCGCCCCGCGGATCGCGATGCTGTCCTACTCGACCGGCACCTCGGGCACCGGGGCCGACGTCGACAAGGTCCGCGAAGCCACCGAGATCGTCCGCTCCGCGAATCCTGGGCTCGACGTCGAGGGCCCGATCCAGTACGACGCGGCGGTGGACGCCTCGGTGGCCAAGACCAAGCTCCCGGATTCCTCGGTCGCCGGCCGCGCCACCGTGTTCGTGTTCCCGGACCTCAACACCGGCAACAACACGTACAAGGCGGTGCAGCGCTCGGCCGGGGCGATCGCCATCGGCCCGGTGCTTCAGGGTCTGAACAAGCCCGTCAACGATCTCTCCCGCGGCGCCCTCGTGGACGACATCATCAACACCGTCGTCATCACGGCGATCCAGGCCCAAGCAGAATCGGCGCGCCTCGCCGACTCCGCTGCCGAGAACTGACCTCGAGAACTCACCTCGAGAACTGACAGAACCGTCCAGGAGCTGATCCACCTCATGACCGATATCGCCTCGGACGCCCGCGTCCTCGTCATCAACTCGGGATCCTCGTCGCTGAAGTTCCAGCTCGTGGTCCCCTCCGACGGCACCGTCGATGCCGTCGGCATCGTCGAGCGGGTCGGCCAGGACCAGGGCACCGCGACGATCAGCGCGGGCGAGAAGGAGTCCTCCTTCGAGGGGTCGGTCCCCGACCACGGCGCCGCGATGAAGATCGTGGAGAAGCTGTTCGGCGAGGTCGATCTCTCCTTGGCCGACGACCGGATCCGCGCCGTCGGACACCGCGTGGTGCAGGGCGGGGCTCGCTACTCCGAGCCCGTCCTCATCGACGAGCAGGTGCGTTGGGACATCCAGGACCTCGGCAAGCTCGCCCCGCTGCACAACTATGCCGCCGTCGACGGGATCGACGGGGCGAAGGCACTGCTGCCCGACGTTCCGCACGTCGCGGTCTTCGACACCGCCTTCTTCACAGGCCTGCCCGAAGCCGCTGCGAACTACGCGCTGAACCGGGAGATCGCCAAGGAGTACAAGGTGCGTCGCTACGGCGCCCACGGCACCAGCCACCAGTACGTCTCCCGCACGGTCTCGGAGCTGCTGGCTGCGCAGGGCAAGGACGTGGCGGACCTGCGCCAGATCGTCATGCATCTGGGCAACGGCGCCTCCGCCTCAGCGGTGCGCGGCGAGCTCGCGGTGGAGACCTCCATGGGGCTGACCCCGCTGGAGGGGCTGGTGATGGGCACCCGCACCGGTGACATCGACCCGACGATCTATCTGCATCTCCACCGACGAGCGGGCTTCGGCCCCGAGGAGATCGACGACATCCTCAACAAGCGCTCGGGCATGCAGGGCATGTGCGGGATGAGCGATTTCCGCGACATCACGGCGGCCGTCGAGGCGGGCGACGAGGCGGCGACGCTCGCGACGGACGTGTACGTGCACCGGCTGCGCAAGTACCTCGGCTCCTACACCTTCGTCCTCGGCGGGCTGGATGTCCTCACCTTCACCGCCGGCATCGGCGAGAACGTGCCGATGGTGCGCGAGCGGCTGCTCAGCGGCCTCGAGGAGCTGGGCATCGAGTTGGACCTCGAGGCGAACGCGGCCCGCAGCAAGGAGGCCCGCGTGATCTCGACGCCCGCTTCGAGGACCCTGGTGATGATCGTGCCGACGAACGAGGAACTCTCGATCGCGCAGCAGGCCGCCGAGGTAGCACGCACCGCAGCCTGACCCCGGTTCCCTGGCCCCGACCCGCGCTTCGCCGCGCCGGGAGGGACATTCAGCGGTGGAGTGCCGTCCCATGGGCAGTCCTCCCCATGGGACATCGGTCCTGGTCGCCGTACTCTGCTGGGGACAAGTTGTTGCATTTTCAGGGGGAACACATGAATTACCAGACGTCCTACGGGTACCTGCCGCCGCCGCGCAAGCGCCGCGGGATCAAGCGTCTCGTCTTCGGGATCCTGGGCATCATCGCGAACGCCATCGGACTGTTCGTCATGCCGCTGGTCGCGGGGTTCATCGCCCTGATGATCGCCGGGGTCGGTTCCATGGAACTGACACCTCTGGACCCCGACCAGGCACGCTTCGAAGGTTCCGCGATGAAGGCCTATTCCATCGCCGTGCCCCAGGAGGACCTCGAGACAGTGACCTGCGAGATCGACGGCACGAGCATCAGCGTCGAGCCGGGTGATTCGGAAGTCGCGTCCGGACAGGTCGACGGAGTCGACTACTACGACGTCTACGAGATCACCGTCAACAGCAACCAGGAGGTCACGGTCGACTGCGAGGGAGCGAGCGCGGTCGCTCTCTGGGAGATGGGCATGGGGGGAACCCTCATCAGTCTCGGCATCGGCATCGTCCTGCCGCTGGCCCTAGGGCTCGTGGCCCTCGCGCTGACGATCTGGGGCACCATCGCCCTGATCCGCTCCTCCTGACGCGCAGACTCCCACCGGGAGCATCCCGGGGAGGCCGAACTGTTCGGTTCCCCTCGCTCACGTCCGCCGTCGCGTCCCGGGACGTTCGGGTAGCGTGATCGTCGCCTGCGGCAGAATCCCCGAGGCCGGGGAACCGACCTCAGGCGGTGGTGACGACCTCGACCCGCTGGAACTCCTTGAGGTCCAGGTATCCGGTGGTCGCCATGGCATGGCGCAGCGCTCCGACCAGGTTGGTGGTGCCGTCGGCCGCGAGCGACGGGCCGAACAGGATCTGCTCGAGAGGCGCGACCGTGCTGACGTCCACGCGGTGGCCCCGGGTGAGAGTCTGGTGATGGGCCTCACTGCCCCAGTGATGTCCATGGCCCGGCGCTTCCTCGGCGCGGGCGAGGGCCGCCCCCACCATCAGCCCGTCAGCACCGCAGGCGATCGCCTTGACCAGGTCGCCGGAGCGGCCGAGGCCGCCGTCGGCGATGACGTGGACGTAGCGGCCGCCGGATTCGTCCATGTAGTCGCGACGGGCGGCGGCCACGTCGGCCACCGCGCTCGCGAGCGGCACGGAGATGCCGAGCGTCTCCCTGGTGGTCTGCGAAGCACCGCCGCCGAAGCCGACCAGTACGCCCGCGGCGCCGGTGCGCATGAGGTGCAGGGCCGCGGTGTACGTCGCGCAGCCGCCGACGATGACGGGGACGTCCAGCTCGTAGATGAACCTCTTGAGGTTCAACGGCTCACGACCGGTCGAGACGTGCTCGGCGGAGACGGTGGTGCCGCGGATGAAGAACAGGTCCACGCCCGCATCCACCACGGTCTTCCAGTGCTCCTGCGTGCGCTGCGGGGACAGTGATCCGGCCGCGGTGACGCCGGCGTCGCGCAACTGCTGGATCCGGTCGCGGATCAGCTCGGGCTTGACCGGCTCCTCGTAGATCTCGCGCATGACCTGGACGACCTGGTCGTCTGAGGCGCCCGCGACCTGGTCGAACTGCGGCGTCGGGTCCTCGTAGCGGGTCCACAGCCCCTCGAGATCGAGCACGCCGAGCCCCCCGAGCTGACCGAGCTGGATCGCGGTCTCCGGGGACATCAGGGAGTCCATGGGAGCGGCGAAGATCGGGATCTCGAAGCGGTAGGCGTCCACCTGCCAGGCGGTGGAGACATCTTCGGGGTCACGCGTACGACGGGACGGCACCACCGCCACGTCGTCGAAGCTGTAGCTGCGGCGTCCCCGCTTGTTGCGGCCTATCTCGATCTCGCTCATCACAGGGGGAGTCTACCGTCGGGTTCCCGGTGCGCGGCCCGGGCTACCGTGAGTCGATGAGCTCCGATCGCGACACCGGTGCCGCACCCGATTCGACGCCGGGGACGGATGGTCCTCCCCCGCTCGATTCCGGCCCGACCCTGCTCTGGCCCTGCATCGTCGCAGCTGCCGGCCTGGTGCTGACGATCCTCGAGGTGGGACGCCTGGTGCAGCTCGCCCCCGCCGACGGCCAGGCCAGGCCCCTGAACGGCCTGATCCTCGCCGCGGCCCTCGCATGCGGCGGATTCTCGATGACGCGGCTGCTGCAGCTGATGGTCTTCGCCGGCTCCCGACGCACCCGGCACACCGCAGGCGTCGGAGCTCCGCGCCGCGAGGTCCCCTGGCAGCTGACCGACGTCCACTCCCTGCACGCTGTGTGGGTGATCGGGGTGGGCGCCTCGATCGCGCTCATGGGGCTGCTCGGGCTGTGGTCCCTCCTCGGCGGGCTCCCCTCGGGGCTCGAGCCCGGCTGGCCCTCGCTGCTGATCGGCGCCCTGGTGGCGCTCCTCGCACGCCTGGCCTGGCAGCGCACGACGGCGCGGTGGACGGCCTCGGGCGACGGGATCTGAGCAGACCCGATCGGAACCCCTCAGAGCGGCCAGGTGGTGGAGACGTCCGGCGTCTTGCCCTTCTTCTTCAGGAATTCGTTGAAGTTCTCCGCCCAGCTCCGGTGCCATCCGATCTGTTCGCGGTGAAGGTCCTCCAGCGAGGACGCGCCCACCTGCGGATGCGCGGCGACGATGGCACGCAGCACATCCAGGGTCGCGGAGACGTCGACGTCGGCCGTGTGCAGGCGCCCGTCCTGCTCGATCCCGTAGTGGGCGAGCATGTCCGTCAGGGTCCGCTTGCCCTTGCGGAAACGGTCCACACCACGGTCCACGACCAGCGGGTCGATCACGGGGGCGACGTCGTGACCGAGGCGCGAGGTGAGCGTGGGCAGACCCAGCCGGGTCAGTTCGTTCTCGAGGATAGCCAGGTCGAAGCTGCCGTTGAAGGCGACCAGCGGCACATCCTTGCCCAGGGACTCGGCGATCATCGAGGCGACCTCCTCGAGCGCGTCGGCAGCTTTCAGACCGTGGGCGCGGGCGTGGTCGGTGCTGATCCCGTGGACGCGCTGGGCGGGCTCGGGGATGTCCATCTCGGGATCGATCAGCCAGGTCGCGACGGTCTCGTGGTCGCGACCCGGGCCCACGGAGTGCACGAGGGCCACCGTCACGATCCGGTCGGTGGCCACGTTGGTGCCGGTGGTCTCGGTATCGAAGCCGAGCAGGGGTGCGTCGAGCCAGGTGCTGGTCATGCCCTCAGCGTATCGGCCGGGCCCGACGATCGTTCCTCCCCAGAGCACCCGCCGTGCTCCCGCGACCAGTCCCCCACCCGATCACCGCAGGGCGAGGACCAGTGCGACCTTGGGCACGGAATGAACGCGTCAAGACCTGCGCAAAGTCACACGAGAAGCGAGGAGCCGGTCGCCACCGCGGAAGGTCGTGCCAGCCTCCACCGTGCGAGGTGGCGCCGGCGGCCCCGGCCCGCGATGGCGCCGAGCGCCTCAGTGCGAGGTGTAGTTCGGGGCTTCCATGATCGCCGCCATGTCATGGGGGTGGGACTCCTTGAGCCCTGCCGGGGTGATCCGTACGAACTGTCCGCGCTCCTTGAGCTCGGGCACGGTGTTCGCACCGACGTAGAACATCGTCTGGTGCAGGCCGCCCACGAGCTGGTGGATGACGGTGCCGAGCTGGCCCTTGTACGAGACCCGGCCTTCGATGCCTTCGGGCACGATCTTGTCGTCGCTGGCGACGTCGGCCTGGAAATAGCGATCCTTGGAGAAGGACTGCTTGCCGCGGGAGGCCATCGCGCCGAGCGAGCCCATGCCGCGATACGCCTTGAACTGCTTGCCGCCCACCAGCACGACCTCACCGGGGGACTCCTCGGTGCCGGCCAGCAGGGAGCCGACCATGACGGTGTCCGCGCCCGCGACGAGGGCCTTGGCGATGTCTCCGGAGTACTGCAGACCGCCGTCACCGATCAGCGGGACACCCGCCGGCCCGCAGGCCTTGGAGGCCTCATGGATCGCCGTGATCTGCGGGACGCCGACGCCGGCGACCACGCGGGTGGTGCAGATGGACCCCGGCCCGATACCGACCTTCACGGCGTCGGCCCCGGCGTCGACCAGGGCCTGCGCCCCGGCCTGGGTCGCGACGTTGCCGCCGATCACCTGGACGTCCGCGAAGTACGGGTCCTGCTTGATCCGGCTGATCATCTCGAGGGCGAGACGAGCGTGACCGTTGGCGGTGTCGACGACCAGCACGTCGACCCCGGCCTCACGCAGGGCGCCCGCGCGCTCGAGGGAGTCTCCGAAGAAGCCGACGCCGGCCCCGACCAGGAGGCGGCCATGGCGGTCCTTGGAGGCGTCGGGGAACTGCTCGGACTTCACGAAGTCCTTGACGGTGATCAGGCCGCGCAGCACGCCGTCGGCGTCGACCAGCGGGAGCCGCTCGCGCTTGTTCTTGCGCAGCAGCGCAGTGGCCTGCTCGGGGGTGACGTCAACCGGAGCCGTGAACAGCTCGGTGGTCATGACGTCGCCGACCTTGGTGGTGGCCCACTCGGCGACGGGGATGAAACGCAGGTCGCGATTGGTGCAGACGCCCAGCAGGCGGTCGCTCTCGTCCACGACCGGCAGGCCGGAGACGCGGTACTGGCCGCAGACCGCGTCGAAGCTCTCGAGCGTCGCCCCGGAGCCGATCGTCACGGGGTTGGTGATGCGGCCGGTCTGGGTGCGCTTGACGAGGTCGACCTGGTGGGCCTGGTCCTCGATGGAGAGGTTGCGGTGGAGGATGCCGATGCCGCCGTGGCGGGCCATGGCGATGGCCATCCGGGATTCAGTGACCGTGTCCATCGCAGCGCTCGCGAGTGGCAGGTTCAGGGTGATGTCCCGGGTGAGCCGACTGGACGTGTCCGCCTCCGAGGGGATCACGTCGGTCTCCCCGGGCAGAAGCAGGACGTCGTCGTAGGTGAGTCCGATGAAACCGAAGGGATCCGCGCTCGTCATGTATCGATGGTACCGGCGTCGGCGCACCGTGTGCAGTCCTGCCTCCCGCCCTACTCTCCTCGCTCCACCATGTGACCTGCAGTGATGTCGCGGGTGGGAGGCATCACCCCGGATTGCGGCGCGCGTTGGGAGTCGGATCCGTCACGGCGGGGCATCGAGGGGGCCCGCTGAGAGGGTCGATCGTGGCCTAGAGTGGCGTCGCCCCGGAGGCGGGGCATGCAGACGATCCACGAGACTGTCCACCTTCTTCCCGGGAGCTCGACCATGTCCCCCACGAGCGTTCAGACCGATTCCGCCCTCCCCGGCTCGACCGGAGCCGGAAGCAACCGGAACTGGCACCTCAGCTTCGGCCTCCTCACGGCTGCCACGTTCATCTCCCTCACCATCTGGTCGTTCTCCCACACCGACGCCTCGGTGAGCCCGGCGCTGCTGATCATCGCGATCATGTTCGGCCTGTTCATGGCGTTCAACATCGGCGGCAACGATGTCGCCAACTCCTTCGGCACGAGCGTCGGAGCCGGGACCCTCACGATGAAGCAGGCGCTCATGGTGGCCGCCGTCTTCGAGGTCTCCGGCGCGATCCTCGCCGGTGGTTCGGTCACCGAGACCGTCCGCAGCGGCATCGTCGACCTCGACAGCATGCACGTGGACCCCCAGGATTTCGTCTACATCATGATGTCGGCCCTGCTGGGCGCAGCGGTCTGGCTGCTGCTGGCGACCAAGATGGGTTGGCCGGTCTCCACCACCCACGCGATCATCGGCGGCATCGTCGGGGCCGCGCTCACCACCGGAGTGGTCACCGGCACCGGCGGGCTGGACATGGTCCAGTGGGGCGAGATCGGGCAGATCGCGATCTCCTGGGTCCTCTCCCCCCTCCTGGGCGGCGCCGCCTCCTTCATCCTGTTCGGTCTCATCAAGAGGCATATCCTCACGCCGGCGGCCCGTGCCGTCGCCCTGGGCTCGCACGGCTTCGACGACGAGGAGGACGACCTCGACGACGATGACGATGACGACGACGAGGACCAGGAACGGCGCCACGTCCCGGGCTACGAGCGCGTCTCCGAGCTCCAGCAGGCTGCGTTCGCCGAATCGGCCGCGCTCGACCTCAGGCCCGGTGGACCGGGGGCGCAGCTCGCCGAAGCCGCCGCGCTGCTGTCCAAGAAGGAACGCAAGGCCGCCCGCAAGATCGAGCGCAAGGCCGCGTACCACGCCCTGGAGCGGCGGGTCCCGCCGCTGGCCGCGGGAGGCGCCGTGATCATCGCGGCGATGCTCGTGTTCAAGGGCCTGCGCAATCTCGAGCTGGGCATCTCCCTCGGAGGCGGTCTGCTGCTGCTGCTCATGGTCGGGGTCGCCGTGTGGATGGGCGTGACGCTGTTCGCACGTGCCCTGAAGAAGCAGTCGATCAACCGGGCCACGTTCATCATGTTCAGCTGGATGCAGGTGTTCACGGCCTGCGCCTTCGCGTTCAGCCACGGTGCCAACGACATCGCCAACGCGATCGGCCCGTTCGCAGCCGTGCTCGACGTGCTGCGCACCGGCGCCATCTCGGAGGAGGCCACGGTCCCCACCGCCGTGCTCGTCGCCTTCGGCATCGCCCTCGTCTCCGGCCTGTGGTTCATCGGCCGACGGGTGATCGCCACCGTCGGCACCGGCCTGACGTCGATGCACCCGTCCTCCGGCTTCGCCGCTGAGCTCTCGGCCGCCGCGGTGGTGCTGGCCGCCTCCGTCATGGGCCTCCCGGTGTCCTCGACCCACATCCTCATCGGCGCGGTTCTCGGCGTGGGCATGGTGAACCGCTCGGCGAACTGGAGGCTGATGCGGCCGATCTTCCTCGCGTGGCTCATCACGCTGCCGGCGGCCGCCGGCATCGGCGCCCTCGGGGTCCTGGTTCTGCGCGCCGTCTTCTGAGGGGCACCGCTCCCCGCTGCTGCGGCTCGAGGGCCTAGGGCTTCGGGTCGCCCGGTCGAGCAGGCTCCTGGCCTCCGAGGACTCTGCGCACCCGGTCGAACTCGGTCCGGAAGGCCACGGCGTCGTCCTCGTAGCAGGGATGCCAGGGCATTCCGAGGCGCGCGGCGAGCTCCCGGTCGCGAGCCACGCGACGCCGACTGCGGGCGAGATCGACGAGCACCGCACGCGAGGGCGCGGGGCGCAGTCCGGCGACGCCCTGCAGGACACGCAGCCCGTCGAAGGACGCGGAATCCCAGCCGATCTCCGGGATCACCCACTGGTGGGACGTGCCACCGGCCTGCTGCAGCCCGATGAGTGCCAGGCTCCCTCGTTCGGCCTCCCCCACCGCATAGTCCACCTCCGCGACCCGGGCGCGATCGACCACCCGCAGCCCGCGCCGCAGCCCGAGGGTGCCGTCGGCCTCGTCCAGGAGCGCGACGCGATGGGTGACGAGCACCGGGATGAGTCCCCACAGGGCGAACAGCGCCCACAGCAGCGCAGCGCCGACCAGCAGCTGCGTCCAGGCCGGCGCGAGGAGCTGTTCGAGCAGACCGTCGTGCCCGTCGCCGAGCCGGCCACGACGCCATTGCTGCAAGCCGGCCCCGGCGAACGGACTGAGCAGGACGGAGACGAGGGGCAGACCGATCAGGGCACCGGGCCGGTACCGCCCTGCGATGCTGGGGCCGATGATCACGGCGCCACTGCGTGTGCGTCGCGGCTGCGGGGCATCATCGCGGGATGGCTGCTCCCCGGGCCCCTCGGTGCTGCTTGCCTTCACGGCCACAGCCTACGTACTCCGGGCCCTGGTCATGGACGCGGGATGCTGACGGGAGACGAATCGCCGCTGCGCCCCGCTGAAGGGGTCGGTGAAGGAGAGAGTGCGGGCCAGCAGCTGGAGCGGCATCGCGGGTGCGGCGCGCGGGGCGGGGTACAGATCTTCCCCGAGGATCGGGGCGCCACGGCTCGAGAGCTGGAGGCGCAGCTGGTGGGTGCGGCCGGTGCGGGGCCGCAGCCGCAGCAGCGCGGTACCGTCGCCGGCCACCTCGAGGACCGTGAGGTCTGTGACGGCGTTCGGCTCCCCCGCCAGCACCCGGGCGGTGAGCTCGCCGCGGAGTTTGACGAGATGGTCGCGCAGGATCGCCTCCTCGCCCTCCTGCAGGGCCAGGACGCACTCGGGGGCAGGGACCACGCGGGCCTCGTACACCTTGGCGACCTCGGACCGGGCGAACAGCTGCTGGTAGGCCGAGCGCTCCTGTGGACGGATACCGAAGGCGAGCACCCCGGCGGTGCGGCGATCGAGACGATGCAGCGGCACCAGGGTCTCGATCCCGGTGGCCCGGCGCAGCCTCACCAGGGCGCTGGAGAGCACATGCGCTCCCCGCGGCATGGTCGCCATGTCGTGGGGCTTGTCGAGCACCAGCAGGTGCTCGTCGCGGTGCAGGATCGACAGGTCGATCTCCGGCACGTCCTCGGCGCGCAGCTGCCGGTGGAACCACAGTTCGGCCCCGGGGCCGACAGAATCCGCTGCCGCCCAGGGCCGGCCGTCGGCACCGACGATCTCGCCGCACGCGAAGCGCTCGCCCAACGGTTTCGCCTGCGGATCCGCCAGGGCCGGGAACCGCTCGAGCAGAGACTCGAGAGCGGGCCGGGACTCTGGTGCCTCCCGTGGGACCGACCAGCGGACGGCATCGAGGCCGTCACGCTGCGGCAACGGCGGGGGCTGCCTGCGCGCACGCCGTCGGGCCGCGCGGCCCGGTCGCTCGCTCACAGACCCCACACGGCGAAGGTCAGCACGTTGTGGAAGACGTAGAACGCCGCGAGGGCGAGCAGCAGCAGATTCGGGTGGCGGTCCACGACGCTCAGTGCCTGCGGCGCCTGGGCGAGAAGGTCCGCCGTGGTGATCGCGTCGATATGGTCGATCCTCACGCCGGCCTCTCGGGCCCGATGCAGCGTCATCTCCTGCGCCCGCGGGCCGAAGAAGCGGCTGGAGACGGCGAGCACTCGTCGGCCGGAGGAGTCCATCACGTAGACGCCGTCATACGCGGTCTCGGTGGCGTCCAGCATCTCCGCGGGGGTGGCGCCGCGATCGATGTCGCGCACGGCGATGACCCGGCCCACCTCGTCCCAGCGGGCCCTGCGGGTGCGTCGGGCCAGGCTGCGCAGTTCGAAGCCTTCGGCATCGATCTGCAACCAGGCGGTGAGGGTCCGCAGACAGACGATCGCGGCGAGCGTCGCGACCAGGACCCAGATCAGCAGGGGCGCCGTGAACACGACATCGCGCAGCATGTCGGGATGGTTCCACAGCCGCTGGCCGACGAAGCTGATGAGCACGAGGAACTCGAGCACGACGACGAAGACGAACCCTGCCACCAGGGTGCCGATCACGACGCCGGCGGGCGGCCCGAAGGTACGGGTGGGCAGATCGCCGTCGTCCACGGGGTGGATGGCATCCGGACTGCTGATCACCACTTCTCCTCCGACCGTCGGCACTCATGGACTTGTTGGACGTGCCCATCTTAATCCGCGCAGTTCGTTCTCAGGAGTGCTTCACCGCACGTGGGACTCCGCGTCGCGGAACCCGCACGACCAGCGAGGACACCGGCTCCCGACCATCTGGTCGCCGACATGAGGAACGGGCGGGCAGCACGGGTCTCCCCGTACTGCCCGCCCGTCTGACGACCGTGAGCGACCCTCAGGTCAGCTCACATCTCGGCTCACGCCTCGTCGTCGTCCTGCTTCTCGATCACGAGGGTCTCGGTGGTCAGGACCATCCCAGCGATCGACGCTGCATTGCGCAGCGCGGACCGGGTGACCTTGACCGGATCGATGATGCCCTCTGCCACGAGGTCGACGTACTCGCCGGTCGCGGCGTCCAGGCCGTAACCGACCTGAGCCTCCTTGACCTTCTCGACCACGACGTAGCCCTCGAGGCCGGCGTTCTCGGCGATCCAGCGCAGCGGCTCGACGACCGCACGGGCCACGGCGCGCACGCCGACTGCCTCGTCGCCGGAGAGCGAGAGATCGCCCTCGAGCACGGAGGAGGCCTGGACGATGGCGCTTCCGCCGCCGGCCACGATGCCCTCTTCGATGGCAGCGCGGGTCGCGGAGACCGCGTCCTCGATGCGCATCTTCTTCTCCTTGAGCTCCACCTCGGTGTGAGCTCCGACCTTGATGACGGACACGCCACCGGCCAGCTTCGCGAGGCGCTCCTGGAGCTTCTCGCGATCCCAGTCGGAATCGGTGTTGTCGATCTCGCCGCGGATCTGCGAGACGCGGTCGTTGACCGCCTGCTCGTCACCGGCGCCACCGACGATCGTGGTGGAGTCCTTGGTGATGACGACGCGGCCGGCCTGGCCGAGCACCTCGGGGCCGACGGTCTTGAGATCAAGACCGAGGTCGGAGGTGATGACCTGGGCGCCGGTGAGCACCGCGATGTCCTGCAGCATCGCCTTGCGGCGATCGCCGAACGCGGGAGCCTTGACGGCCGCACCCTTGAAGGTGCCACGGATCTTGTTGACGACGAGCGTGGACAGTGCC
Organism: Brachybacterium sp. FME24; assembly: GCF_014897705.1. Taxonomy (GTDB): domain Bacteria; phylum Actinomycetota; class Actinomycetes; order Actinomycetales; family Dermabacteraceae; genus Brachybacterium. The sequence goes on from NZ_JABUXV010000006.1 coordinate 108,546, forward strand.
TCGCCATCGACGTCCTCAGCGATCACGAACAGCGGCTTGCCGCCTTCGACGACCTGCTCCAGCAGGGGCAGGATGTCGGCCACGGCCGAGATCTTGCCCTGGTGCAGCAGCACGTGGGCGTCCTCGAGGACGACCTCCTGGCGCTCTGCGTCGGTGACGAAGTGCGGGGAGATGTAGCCCTTGTCGAACTGCATGCCCTCGGTGAAGTCCAGCTCCATCGCCGTGGTGGAGGATTCCTCCACGGTGATGACGCCGTCCTTGCCGACCTTGTCGAACGCCTCGGCCAGCAGCTGGCCGATCTCGCGGTCCTGGCTGGAGACAGACGCGATGGACGCGATCTGCTCCTTGCCGTCGACCGGGGTGGCGATCTCGCCGAGCTTCTTGGAGAGCGCATCGACAGCCTGCTCGATGCCGCGCTTCAGGGCCGACGGAGCGGCGCCCGAGGTGACGTTGCGAAGGCCTTCGTGCACGATGGCCTGGGCGAGGACGGTGGCGGTGGTGGTGCCGTCGCCGGCCACGTCGTTGGTCTTGGTCGCGACCTCCTTCGTGAGCTGAGCGCCGAGGTTCTCGTACGGATCCTCGAGCTCGATCTCACGAGCAATGGTCACGCCGTCGTTCGTGATGGTGGGGGCGCCCCACTTCTTGTCCAGGACGACGTTGCGGCCCTTGGGGCCGAGCGTCACCTTGACGGTGTTGGCGAGCTTGTCGACGCCACGCTCGAGGGCGCGTCGCGCGTCCTCGTTGTAGATGATCTCCTTGGCCATAGGGTTCAGGCCTCGATGATCGCGAGGATGTCGCGGGCGCCCAGGACGAGGAACTCGTCGCTGCCGTACTTCAGCTCGGTGCCGCCGTACTTGGAGAAGACGACCTTGTCACCGACCTGGACGTCCATGGGGACGCGCTGGCCCTTGTCGTCGAAACGGCCGGCGCCGACGGCGACGACCTCGCCCTCCTGGGGCTTCTCCTTCGCGGTGTCCGGGATGACCAGGCCGGAGGCCGTGGTCTGCTCGGCCTCGAGCGGCTTGACGACGACGCGATCCTCGAGGGGCTTGATGGAGACCGACATGCGGCTCACTCCTTCATGAAGAGATGACTCTGTATGAGTAGGGGGTCAGGGATCCCGATCCCGATCGTCGTCGCGGTGCCGATCGAGGAGGATCCCTCTGCAGCAGCTTCTGGCACTCTCGGCCGTCGACTGCCAACGACCCCAACTCTAGGACCGCTTTGGCACTCGTGCAAGGCGAGTGCTAATTCCGGATCTCCTGACCGCCTGCCACGGCACGCCCCCACACCCTCGAGCACCACCTGCGCGGCAGGTCACATACTTATTGTGAACTCGGCAACCAGGCGGGCTCCGGCTCTGGAAGTCGCGGCCCGACCGGGGTAGAACGGACGCTGTCGAACGTACCGCAGCACCTGCGATCCAGGGCTCGGCCATCCATGTCGCACCGAACCACAGGGGACACTCCGCCATGACCTTCCTCCGCAAGCTCAGCACCGCTCTGAGCCGCAAGTCCGACCGCCTGCATGCCCAGGACATCGTCGAGGCCGGCGCCGCCGGTCGTCGCGAAGCCGATGCCTCCACCGCCACGATGAGGTCACATGGCACGCAGGGCATCCGCCCGTACGGCTTCGGATACTGAGCACAGCTGCTGTCGATCCGCGATGCCCCTGCAGATCTCTGCAGGGGCTTCTTCGTGCCCGGAATCGGCCGGGACGCTCAGCGTCCCGCCGCCTCCACGATCGCGGCGACCTGCTCCGGGCCGAAGTCGTAGACCGGGAGCTCGAGGTCTTCGAAGGTGTCCCCGGCGTTGGCGAACACCGAGGTGACCACTCGGGGTGCCCCGTTGCCGAGCTCGACGATGCTGGCTCCGGACTGTGCTCGTGACTGTTCGTGATCGCCTGCCGTGACGGGGTCGACCACGTTGGTGATGCCCGGGACCACGTGCACCGGAATCCCGGCGATCGCGCCGGTCATCTCGTGGTGGTAGTGGCCCGAGAGCACGATCTGCACGTCCGATCCCTCGAGCACCGCGGCGAGTGCGTCCAGGCCGTCGAGGTCCAGCCCGCGCAGCAGCGTCGTTGCGCCGACCAGAGGCGGGTGGTGGATGGCGAGCACGGTCCCGGCCGGTGCCGGCTCGGCGAGGATGCCGCGCAGCCATTCCAGCTGTTCGGGGTCGAGATGTCCGTAGCCGGCACCCGGAACACTCGAGTCGAGCACGACGAGGCGCCCGCCGTCGGCGAGCGTGACGACGCGGTCCTGGACCGCGGTCCCGCGATCGCCGAGCGAGATCGTCTCGCCATAGACGGCGGAGACATCGTGATTGCCCATCACCACGACCAGCGGCGCCTCCTTCGAGGCCGCGAACGGCTCGAGGATCTCGTGCAGCAGGCGGTAGCTTTCGGCGGTGCCGTCCTCGGAGGCATCCCCGGTGTGGATAATCGCGTCGAGACCGGTGACCGCGTCCAGCCGCGCGAGCAGTCCGCGCAACGCGGCGGTGGTGTCGATGCGGTCGTAGTGCCGGGCCGACGGGTCACCGTAGAGATGGGTGTCGCTGAGGTGGAGGATGCGCATGGGGTCACGGTAACCACTGCAGGTAACGTGCAGGTGGCGTACAGATCTCCGGGCAGTTCCGGGCGCAGCCACGGCGTCGCTACCCCAGGGCGCCCACCCATTCGGTCTCCCCGTCGTCGAACACCTGGTGCTTCCAGATCGGGAGGCGCTGCTTGACCGTGTCGACGAGGTCGTCGCAGGCCACGAACGCCTGCTTCCGATGGGGTGCGGCCACCGCGCAGGTGAGCGCACTGTCCCCGATCTCGAGGTCGCCGTACCGGTGGGCGAGGGCCACCAGGGTGTCCGGGTAGCGCTCGGCGATCTCGCGGGCGACCTCGCCGATCACGTCCCCGGCGCCGGGGTGCGCGGAGTACGCGAGGCGCTCGACGCCGCGACCGCCGTCGTGGTCCCGGACCACGCCGTCGAAGGTGACGATCGCGCCGCAGCGAGGGTCGGTCACCGCGTCGACCATCCGCGCGACCGTCACCTCGCCCTCGCACACCTCGGCGAGGCGCACGCGGTCGATGCCCTGCCCCATCTCAGGGTCCTCGGGGATCTGCAGCTGGGCGCCACCGGCCCCGAAGGGGGTCGCTCCCCGCGCGGGGTCCTCGCCGGCGTTGTGAGCGGAGACTGTCCCGTCGGCGCGTCCAGCCTGCTGACCGCCGTCGAACTCGTGCCCGCCGCCGTCTCGCTGGTCCAGCAGGTGGTCCAGGATCGGGTCGAGCACGGCGATCCCGTCGCGGACTCCCCCGCGCGAACCGGGCAGATTCACCACGAAACTGTTGCCTGCCATCCCCGCGAGCCCTCGACTGAGCAGAGACGTCGGGGACTTCTGGGCGCCGAGACGGCGCACCGCCTCGAGCACGCCGGGCATCTCCCGGGTCAGGAGCGGGGCAGTCTGTTCCGGGGTGACGTCGGTGGGGCTGATCCCCGTGCCGCCGGAGGTGAGGACGACGTCGATCCCTGCCTCGACCGCGGCGCGCAGGGCCGCGCCGACCTCGGGCCCGTCGGCCACCACGACCTTGTCGACACCCTCCAGGCCCCGGCTGCGCAGCCAGTCCACCAGCAGCGGCCCGGTGCGGTCCTCGTAGGTGCCGTCGGCCGCACGGGTCGAGGCGATGAGGACCCGCGCGCTGCCCTGCAGGTCCGGGCCGACGGTCTGATCCTCGCGCACGGCGCAATCCGCGTCGCTGCGCTGGGCGGGCATCTCCTTCATGACGTCCCCTCCTGCTCGCTCTCGCGGGTCCAGTCGCCACTCTTCCCGCCGGATTTCGCCAGCACCACCACGTCTTCGATGACCGCCAGGTGGTCGACGGCCTTGATCATGTCGTACACGGTCAGCGCCGCGACGGTGGCCGCGGTCAGCGCCTCCATCTCGACGCCGGTGACGCCGGCAGTGCGCACCCGAGAGGTGATCTCGATCCGGTCCTCCCGGGCGTCGAGGTCGAGCTCGACGCCGGTCAGGGGCAGCGGATGGCACAGCGGGATGAGCTCGCTGGTGCGTTTGGCGCCCATGATCCCGGCGATGCGGGCGGTCGCGAGCGCCTCTCCCTTGGGCAGATCGCCACGAGCGATGCGGTCGACGACGTCGGGCCGCGTGCGCAGCACGGCGCGAGCGGTCGCCTCGCGGGAAGTGATGGCCTTGTCGGTCACGTCGACCATGTGGGCGGAGCCGTCGGCCCGCACATGGGACAGGCCACTGGCGTGGTCGTTCATGAGTCTCCTCCAGGGATCAGCAGGGTCTCCAGGATGTCGCCGTCGCGCACGGTGTCGACGCCGACGGGGATCGTCACCAGGGCGTCGGCGGCCGCGAGGCCCCCGATGAGGTGCGAGGACGCTCCGCCCACCAGTCGTACCCTCCCCGACGGCAGCACACGCGCCCGCCGGTACTGCTCGAGGGCCGACGGAGACGCCTCGGCCGCCTCGAGCTGCAGCGGAAGGCGCAGACGCCTGCGCGGCGGTGCGCCGAGAGCGGGGCGGGCGATGAGCTCACAACTGAGGAGGGCGGAGACGGGGTTGCCGGGGAAGGCGAGCCACGGCAAGCGGCGGTCCGCGAGGTCGAGGGTGCCGATGCCCTGCGGCCCACCGGGCTGCATCGCCACACTCGGGAAGGTCATCGTGACGCCGTCCCCGGCGGCGGCGTGCCGGACCACCTCGAAGGCACCGGCGCTCACGCCTCCGCTAGTGACGATCAGGTCCGCGTCGTGCGTCGCGACCTGTTCGCGCAAGCTGCCCACGAGCGCGGCCGCGTCATCCGGCACGGCTCCGCGATGGATCACCTCGGCGCCGGCGGCCCTCAGCGCGGCGGCCAGCCCGGGGCCGTTGGCGTCGAACACGCCCCCGGCGATCGGCGTCGCACCGCGGCTGGCGACCTCGCTGCCGGTGGACAGCACGATCACCCGCAGCGGCGCCTCGATCTCGACGTCGGCGACGCCGCACGCGGCGAGGTGGGCGATGCGCGCCGGAGTCAGCACCTGGCCTGCCCGCAGGATCGTGTCGCCGCGGTGCGTATCGGAGCCCCGCCGCCGCAGGAAACGGCCCGGCACGGTCGACTGCGCGGTGAGCGTCACGACGCGCGCCGCGTCGTCCCCCGCACCGAATCGGCCGGACTCGCTCTCCTCGACCGGGATCACCAGATCCGCGCCCGCAGGGATCGGGGCGCCGGTCATGATCGGCCGCGCCGTGCCCGCCGCCAGCTCTCCGGGGAGGTCGCCCGCGGCGATCGTCGGCCCGAGCGGCAGAGTCACCGTGCCGGCGCCCGCGAGATCGACCCCCGCCACCGCGTACCCGTCCATCTGCGAGTTGTCGTGCCCGGGCACGTCCACGCCCGCCCGCGCCTGCGCGGCCGCAACACGGCCGACGGCGCTCTCGTCCAGCAATGCCACTTCTCCCCGTCGGGCGAGGGCGAGCAGGGCGGTGGCGTCGGCCACATGGTCGGCCAGGGGGATGCGGTCAGCACCAGCCATCGTCAGGGTCTCCCGTCGTCGCCAGGTGGGCCACTGTCGTGCGCGACCCCTTTCCAGTATGGCGCGCCTGCTGCTGACTCCCCGGTGCGGCACTCCCGCCCGTCTCGGCCCGCGGCGCACCCTGGACTCCTCGCCGACCCCCGCCACGACGCCGGGAGCTCCCCGAGGTCCCGGCTCGTGCACATCACGGGGGCCTATCCTGGGTGCAGAACCCGTTCGCCACGCGAGAGGAGGACATGCCATGAGTTCCCGCCGCATCGGCCTGGGCATCCCCAAGCTGCGCACGACGGACGAGACCACCTCTGCTCTGCCCGACACCTCGGACCGCCCGGCGACGCCTGCCTTGGCGGACCGCTTCGGTCGCGAGGCGACGGATCTGCGCCTCTCCCTCACCGACTTCTGCAATCTGCGCTGCACGTACTGCATGCCGGCCTCCGGCCTCACCTTCTTGAAGAAGGACCAGATGCTCTCGGTGGACGAGGTGGTGCGCCTGGTGCAGATCGGCGTGGAACGCCTGGGCATCGAGCAGGTGCGCTTCACCGGTGGGGAGCCGCTGACCCGGCCCGATCTCGAGGAGATCATCGCCGGCGTCGCCGCTCTGACCCCGCGCCCCGACATCTCCCTGACCACGAACGCGATCGGCCTGGACCACCGCGCCGCCCGCCTGCGGGAAGCCGGCCTGGATCGGATCAACGTCTCCCTGGATTCCGTGGTCTCCGAGACCTTCGAGCGGCTCAGCCGCCGCCCCCTGCTGCACCGGGTACTGGCCGGTGTCGACGGCGCCCGCGCGGCGGGTCTGGACCCGATCAAGGTCAACGCGGTACTGCTGCCCGGCGTCAACGATCACGAGCTGCCGGACCTGCTGGACTGGTGCCTCACCCGCGACCTGCAGCTGCGCGTCATCGAGCAGATGCCGCTGGATGCGGACCACATCTGGGACCGCGCCTCGATGATCTCGGCTGCCGATGTCCACGCGATGCTCGCCCCGCGCTACGCGCTCACCCTGGTCGCCGAGGCCCGCGACGGCGCCCCCGCGGAGCTGTTCGAGGTGGCCGACCCCGTCAGCGGCCTGCATCGCGGACGGGTCGGGATCATCGCCTCCGTGACCCGGCCCTTCTGCGCCGACTGCCGACGCACCCGGCTCACCGCCGAGGGCCGGGTGCGCACCTGCCTGTTCTCCCGTGAGGAGACGGATCTGCGCGGCGCGCTGCGCTCCGGGGCCGACGACGAGGCGATCGCGCAGATCTGGCGCGCCGCGCAGTGGGGGAAGAAGGCCGGGCACGGCATGGATCGTGCCGACTTCGTCCAACCCGAGCGCCCCATGAGCGCCATCGGCGGATGAGACAGAAAGACTGAGAAAGACGACATGACCACCATCGACAGGGTTCCCACGATCACGGTGCGGCTGTTCGCCGGTGCCGCCGCCGAGTACGGGGCCGAGACCGCTACCGCCCAGGGGGCGATGCTGCAGGACGCGCTCGAGGACCTGCTGCGCACCGCACCCCCGGAGGCCGCGCGAGTGATCGGCCGCTCCAGCTTCCTGGTGAACGCCGTGGCCTGCACTGATCTCACGCGCACGCTCACCGAGGGCGACAGCCTTGACGTGCTGCCGCCCTTCGCCGGCGGGTGAAGAGAGCGGGGCCCCGAGCGTCTCCGCTCGGGGCCCCGCCGTCCTCCAGGTCGGTCAGCCCTCGAGCTTGTCCGAACCTGCCACGTAGCCGATGGTCGTCCAGTCGGGCCGCTGGAAGCCCCAGGCGCCGAAGTTCGCGAGGTCGTCGACCGTCACGAAGAAGTCGTAGGACTGCCACAGCGGAATGACGCCCGCGAGCTGCCACAGGTTCGCATCGAGCTGGTTGATCAGCTCGAGGCGCGCAGCGGGATCGGTCTCCACGGCGGCCTGGTCGATGAGATCGTCGGTCTCGGAGTCACCGATCTTGCCGAAGTTCTGCTCCCCCTCGGTCTTCCAGATGGCGTCGCTGGAGGAGAGGAACGGGTTGCCGACCCAGCCGAACAGGGTCAGGTCGAACTCGCCGGGGATCACGTACTTGGCGAAGAGGTCCGTCGGCGGCACCTTCTGCACCTTCATGGTGATGCCGATTGCGGCGAGCTGCTCCTTCACCACCGGGACGACGGCCTCATTGGTCTTCGACCCGTCGTTGTACACGTAGGTGATCTCGAGGGGGGCGCCATCCTTCGTGGCCAGGTCGCCCTCCATGGTGTACCCGGCCTCCTCCAGAAGCGCCTTGGCAGCCTCCTGGTCGGGGGTGCCGAGATCACCGGCGTTGTCCTGGTAACCCTCCTGGTTCGTCATCAGGACATGGTTGTTCAGGGGCTCGGTATTCTCCGGGTACGGCATCGTCGCGTTGACCGAGAGGAAGACCTCCTCACGATCGATCGCGAGGAAGACCGCCTGGCGCACGGACTGGTCCGCGAGCGGACGGCCCTCGGCGCCGTTGAGCGTGATGTGCGACCAGTTCGGGCCGGCCGCCTTCCGGAGCGTGACCCCGCTGCCGATCATCGGCTCCACCACGGAGTACGTCGCCGGGACGGTGGTCTCGATGACGTCGAGCTGGCCGTTCTGGAAGCTCGTCGCGGTCGCGGTCGGATCCTCGATGGTGGTGAAGAGAACCTGCTCTAGGAGGGCCTTGTCGCCCCACCAGTTCTCATCCGGCTCGAGCAGCACGGTCTTGTTCGAGGCGTCGATCTTGCCGATCTTGTACGGGCCGGCAGTCACGAGGGGCTCCGCGAGCCACCCGGTGTTGAAGGCCTCGGCCGATTCCACGAGGGAATCCGGAGCGATGGCCGCGAGCCCGATCCAGTCGGCGTACTTCTCCTTGAAGGTGATGACGGCGATGAGGTCGCTATCGCCCTGCTCCACCTTCTCGACCTTGTCATAGCCCTCGGAGGACGAGACGCCGTACTCCTCCTTGGTGCCGTCCATCGTGGTGAAGACGTTCTCGATGGACGTGAAGTCGATCGGGGTGCCGTCGGACCACGTCATGCCCTCGTTGAGCTCGATCTCCATGACCTGCGGGTCCTCGGAGGTGAGCTCGATGCGCTTGGCGTAGTGCTGGTTCGGGGTGACCTCACCGGTGGCATTCGAGTACCACAGCTCGAGCGGGAAGATAGCCCGCAGCATCTCGCTGGTGTTCGCCTCGTTGCCATCCGAGTGCAGCGGATTCCAGTTCGCTGGGAACGCATTGTTCGCCAGACGCAGCACGCCGCCTTCGCCGAGCTCGTCACGCTCCATCGCATTGACGTCGTTCTCATCGACGGCGATCTGCTCCCCACCGTCACCGCCACCATCTGACCCGCCGGACCCCCCGGTCCCCGGATCCTGGCTGCACGCAGCCAGCGTCGCCATCGAGACGGACAGAGCCGTCGCCCCCAGCATCGAACGCCGCGTCAAACGCATGTGCTACTCCTTCGTTCGCGGGCGCCGAGATCTTCGTGCCCGCTCGAGTTCTATGACCTGCAAGTCAGATGGAACAACGACCACCGTGGTCGCATCGCCCGCCTGCGGTTCCGACAGTCTAGGCACCGGTGCGATCCACAACACACTCCTTCGAGGCGCTGTTACCGGTTCGCAACACAACGTTTTACGCAGGGCGCGTTCGCATTTCCCGACCGGCATGACGACAGCGCGGCGCCGCCGACCGAGGCGCCCGCTCCTCCTGGTCACCGCTGGTCAGGAAGCCGTACCGGCGCCAGCGGCAGCTCCCCCCACTCCCTTGAAAGCGGAACGATCGATGACGTCCCGACGCCGTTGGCGCGCGATCTCCGGATCCGGAATAGGAACGGCCGAGAGAAGTTCTCGGCTGTATTCATGCTGTGGATCGGAAAAGACATCCTCGGTATCGCCCAGTTCGACGATCTTCCCTTTTCGCATCACCGCGATGCGATCAGAGATGTGCCGGACCACCGAGAGATCATGGGACACGAACAGGAAGCTCACGCCCAGACGGACCTTGAGATCCGCGAGCATGGCCAGCACTCCCGCCTGGACCGTGACGTCCAGAGCGGAGGTCGGCTCGTCGAGCACGATCAGCTTGGGGTCGCAGGCCAGGGCCCGCGCCACGCCGACCCGCTGGCGCTGACCACCGGAGAACTCTGTCGGGAAGCGTGCCGCGTGCTCCGGGAGGAGGCCCACCGTCTTGAGCAGCCATTCGACACGCTCATCCATGCGTTCCTTCGTGTACCCCTGGACGCGCATCGGCTCCTTGAGGATGTCGGCGATCGGCATCCGCGGATCCAGCGCCGCCATCGGGTCCTGGAACACGATCGTGACGTCCGAGCGCAGGGCCGCCCGCTCCTTACGGGTCAGGTCCTGCACCTCCGTGCCGTTGACGCGGATGGCGCCCTGCTGCGGGGCGCGCAGCTGCATGATCTCCATCAGCGTGGTGGTCTTGCCGCAGCCGGACTCTCCGACCAGGGCGAGGCACTCGCCTTCACGGATGTCGAAGGAGATCCCGTCGACCGCCCTCTGCTCGCCGATCTTCCGGCGCACGAGAGCACCCTTGGTGATCGGGTAGATCCGGTGGAGGTCCTCGACCTCGAGCACTGTGGGGCGCTGCTCGCGCGGCGTGCTCACCGTGGAGCCGGCGGCGGGGTCGGCGACATGACGCAGCGCGGAGCCGGCGATACTCTTGGACCCTTCCGACTCGGCGAGATCCACCCGGGGGACGGCGGCGAGGAGGCTGCGCGTGTACTCCTCGCGGGGCCGGTAGAAGATTTCGTCGACTCCCCCGGTCTCGACCATCTGGGAGTCCTTCATGACCAGGACCCTGTCCGCGAAGCCGGCGACGACACCCATGTCGTGGGTGATGAGCACGGTCGCCGCACCCAGCATCTCCTGAGCGGATTTCAGGAGATCCATGACCTGCGCCTGGATCGTCACATCGAGCGCAGTCGTCGGCTCGTCGGCGATGATCATCTCGGGCTCGTTGGCGATCGCCATGGCGATCATCGCGCGCTGACGCATCCCGCCCGAATACTCGTGGGGATACTGGGTCGCTCGACGGGCCGGCTCGGGGATCCCCACGGCCTCGAGCAGCTCGATCGCTCGCCGGTCCGCCCGGGACACCGACACCTCCGGGTGGTGGATGCGGACGACCTCGGCGATCTGCTTCCCCACCTGGAAGACAGGGGTCAGGGCGGACAGGGGGTCCTGGAACACCATGGAGATGGTGTTGCCCCGCAGCGTCGAGAGCTGGCCGTCATCCATGGTGAAGAGCTTCCGGCCGAGCAGTTCGATCTCGCCGCTCACGGTGGCGTTGCGCGGGAGCAGCCCCATCACGGCGAGGGAGCTCACGGACTTCCCGGACCCGGACTCCCCCACGATGGCGAGGGCTTCGCCCTTGTGCACCTCGTAGCTGAGGTTCGAGACGGCATGGACGGTGCCGTACTCGGAGGGGAAGGAGACGCTCAGGTCCCGGACGGACAGGATCGGTTCAGACATAGCAGTTCCCCTCAGAGACGGCTGGAGCCGCTGGTCGGGTCGAGGGCATCGCGGAGGGCTTCACCCATGAGGTTGATGGAGATGACGAGTGCCGCGAGGACCGCCGCCGGCGGGATCCAGGTGTAGGGCGCGGAGATGTTGTAGTCCTGCAGAACGGTGCCCAGCGAGACCTGCGGATACTGGATGCCGAAGCCGATGAAGGACAGCCCCGTCTCGCCGAGGATCGCCGCACTCACTCCGAGGGTGGTGTCGATGATGATCCAGCTGGCGATGTTGGGGATGATGTGCCGCGTCATCGTGATCAGTGGGTTCACGCCCATGAAGCGTGCGGCTTCGACGTACTCGGTGCGCACGAGCTGCTGCGTCATCGCGCGCAGCACACGAGCTGTGAGCATCCAGGCGAAACCCGCGAGCAGCGGGATCATCCACAGCCAGGTGGCCTGCTGGAGGACCGGGCTGAACAGCATCAGCAGCAGCAGCGACGGGATCACCAGGAACAGGTTGATCAGGTTGACCAGACCGCCGTCCGCGATGGCGCCCCACTTGCCCTTGTTGCCGACGTAGCCGGCGACGATGCCCACGGCCAGCGCGAGGAACGAGGTGAGGAAGGCGGTGCCGATGCCGATCACCAGGGAGATGCGCAGACCCTGCAGGGTGCGCGCGAAGATGTCCAGACCGTTCTCGTTCACGCCGAGCCAGTGGTACATGCTCGGGCCTGTCAGTGCGTTGCGCAGGTCCCGCTCGAACGGTCCGTACTGGTAGATCATCGGCCCGAAGACCGCCATCAGCACGAGCAGCGCGAAGATGATCATGCCGAACCAGGCGCTCGTGCTGCGGAGGAACCGGCGGCGCAGGAGCTCTCCCCGGCTCAACGATTCGATCAGTTCGAGCCCTGAGATGTTCTCCGGATCGCCGCCCGGCGTCGAGGTGTTGGTATCGCCGACGGCAGCGCCGAGCACGGGGTTGGCCTCGGGGTCCGTGCTCGCGCGCAGTTGTGCCGCGTCGCCGGTGGAACGGATGTCCTGGGGATTCGTCATGGTGTCACCGGATCCTCGGGTCGAGCGCGCCCTGCAGGAAGTCTGCGAAGGTCGCGGAGATCAGGGTCAGGATCGCGGTGTAGAGCACCACGCCCGCCGTGCCGTTGACGTCCGCCATGGCGATCGCGGAGATCACGAAGCGTCCGATGCCCTGCCAGTTGAACATGAGCTCGACGAAGAGCGATCCGGAGAAGGCACCGCCGACGGCGAAGGCGAAGTACTGGCCCATCGGGATCAGGGCCATGCGCAGGCCATGGCGGTTCATCGCCCGCCCGCGGGTCAGACCTTTTGCCCGCGCGGTGCGCAGGTAGTCGCTCCCGAGCACGTCCAGGGTGGTCACCTTCATGTACCGCGAGTACGAGGCGGCGGCCGCCAGGGCCAGCACGATGGTGGGCATCACCAGCGCTTTGATCTGGTACCGGATCGATTCCCAGGACCCTGCTTCCAGCAGCGGGTTGATCGGGTTGATCGCCGGGAGCCCCCAGCCGGTGCCGTCCATGATCAGCTGGTTCGTCTGCTGCACGATCAGGATGATGACCGGGGTCGGCAGCGACAGCAGGAAGAAGGCCAGCAGGGTCGAGGCGCGATCGCCGAGGGAGTCGCGGCGCACCGCGGCGACCATGCCCAGGATGATGCCCAGGGCGGTGCCGATCACGGTGCCGAGCACGATGAGGCGGAGGCTGATCGGGATCCGTGTCTTCAGTTCGTCGAACACCGGGACCATCGACTTGTTCGTCCCGGTGGTGACGCCGAGGTCGCCGCGGATGAGGCCTCCGAGCCAGTTGGCGTAGCGCTCGAAGAGGGGCGTGTCGGGATTGATGTTGCGGGTGTTGAGGTAAAGCTGCGCGGTCTGGTGCGGAACGGGTTCCGTCGCCGCCGGCGGATACAGCACTTCCTCGGGGTGCATCAGGGAAGCTGCCAACAGGTAGGCGAAGCTCGTGGCGACGAACGCCAGGATCACGTACGTGAGCAGCCGGATGGAGATGAACCTAATCACGGTGTCTCCTGAGCAAACTGTCGAACATCCGCCAGCATTCCTCTCAGTACCTCGCGGGTACATCTGTCCAGTTTCCGTGCCGGAGCGGTTTCGCTCCGTTCCGGAGCCATGACCGGGTCGGCCACATCGGTGTGGCTCGAGACGTCCGTACGACCCATGACACATCGGTGTGTTGCGGGTCTCCCCCGTCCTGCACGTCGACACGATAGCGCCTCACACGCCGTCACTGTGTCGTCACTGGACCGGCCAGCCACCACCAGGCACACGGTTATGCTCGAATCGTGACCTTCTTGCACCTTCTCGTGCTGGCGCTGGGCATTCCTGCCGCCCTCGCTGCCGCCGATCTCCTCGGGCACCGGAACATCGGCCCCTGGCCGATCGGCCTGGTTGCTCTTGCCCTGATCCCGGTGGCCGGGTGGTTCTACAGCCCTTGGATCGCCGCCTTCGCCCTGGGCCTGGCGGTCGGAGCAGCCGGTGTCATCGTCACCTCGTGGACCCGATCGTTCGTGCACCGGCGTCAGACCCGCCGAGAGCAGGCGCGTCAACGAGAGCATTCCCGATCCCGCCAGCTCGAGGAGCCACTCACCCGCGATCGCTGACCCCGCGCCGGAGACGTCGCCCTTTGAGCCCTACCAAACGGTCACCACCGTCGCACCGCACGACGGCGCAGCTCGTCGGTCGCCGGCCATTCGGCCACCAACCCCTCGGCCTGCAGCCCTCGGTCAGAGGGGAATGATCAGCGTCGTCTCCTCGTTCAGCGGGCCGGATCCGCCGCGCCGCTGATCGCCTCCACGCAGCACGATCGCGTCGGCCCGCCCATAGGGCGCGAGCCGTCTGCCGGGGAGCAGATCCACTCGCTCCCGTCCGGTCCCGTCCCGACCCAGACGGCCGGGCAGCGCGCGCACGCCGTCCGGCCGGCGGCGCCCCGCCTCCGCACCGTCGTCCCCGAGCAGTACGCGACGAGGCTCGGCAGATGCCCCCGGCAGCAGCGGTCGCACGAAGAGGTGATAGCCCACGAGCGCCCCCACCGGGGTCCCGGGAAGATGGATCATCGGCGTGCCATCGGCCAGGTGCCCGTACCCCTGAGGGCCGCCGGGCCGCAGCAAGAGGTGTTCGAAACGGGAGGTGCCGGCGCCGCGCTCGCCGAGCAGAGTCTTGACCACGTCGAAGGCTCCGTGCCCGATCCCGCCGGTGGTGATCACCAGATCGACGTCGACCGCCGCCACCTCGAGACCGCTGCGCAGCTGCTCGTGCTCATCGCCGCTGTGGACCGCGTGAGCCTCGGCGCCATCGGCGGCGAGGGCGGCGCTCAGCATCGCGCCGTTGGACTCGCGCACGGTGCCGGGCTCCGCGGCCTCCCCGGTGAGCTCGTCCCCGGTCACCACCACCCCGACGCGCAGCGGCCGCAGGACCGGGAAGGTCGCCAGGCCGAGGGTGCGGGCCAAGCCGATCAGACCGCCTCCGACCCGGTCCCCTGGGCGGGCGAGCACGTCACCGCGCGCGACCTCTTCGCCCGGCCCGCGGACGTGACGCTGCGCCGGGGGCAGAGCCGCAAGCATGAGGGTCACGATCCCCGGCGCCGAGCCGAACGGGTCGGCGTCGGTGGCCTCGACCTCGATCACGACGTCGGCTCCGGCAGGAACCGGGGCGCCGGTCATGATGCGTGCCGCCGTGCCGGGCTCGAGCGCCGCGATCTCGCCCGGGCGTGCGGCGATGTCGATGCTCACCGGGAGCGCGGTCGAGCCCGTGGCGAGGTCCTCGCGTCGCACCGCGAAGCCGTCCATCGCGGCGGTCGGCACAGCGGGGATCTCCTCCGGGCTGCTCACCGGTGCGCCGAGCACCCTGCCCAGGGCGTCGCCCACCGGGACGTCGACAACGCCGCGCGGCAGATCGATCTCACGGCGCAGGAGGTCACGCCACTGCCAGGGCTCGAGGCCTGCGGCGGTCATGGTCCTCCTGAGGGGTCCGGGCGGGTGGGGCGACCACTCTCCATGATCCCCCATCCACAGCCCAGCGGGCTCCCACCCATCGGTCGGTCCGGGGGTGCATGATGGGTCCATGCGCGAGATCCGTTTCGACCGCTTCGGCGGCCCCGAGGTCCTGACCCTGCACTCCGATGCCCCGAGCCCGCAACCGGCGCCCGACGAGGTATTGGTCCGGGTCGCCTACGTGGGATTGAACCCTCTGGACTACAAGGTCCGCGACGGCTCGTCGGGGATGTCCAAGGACCTGCAGCTCCCTGCCGGCACCGGCCGCGAGATGGCCGGCACCGTGATCAGCGCGGGCTCCGGCCTGGACGACGCGGAGCTCGGCTCCCGCGGCCTGAACCCCGGCACCCGCGTGTTCGGCATGCGCGCACCGGGCGACGTGCGCGGCATGGCCGCCGAGGTCATCGCGATCGGAGCCGACGAGCTCGCCCCGATCCCCGACGAGATCCAGGACGAAGACCTCCCGCGCTGGGCCGGCCTGGCCCTGGTCGGCCTCACCGCGATCGCCACCATCGAGGACACCGCCCGGATCGAACCCGGCCAGACGGTTCTCGTGCACGGCGGCAGCGGCGGCGTGGGCCAGCTGCTGATCCCGATGGCCCTCGAGGCGGGCGCCGCCCAGGTCTGGGCCACCGGCCGCGCCGCCAACGCTGAGCGCATCCGCGACCTGGGAGCCATCCCGATCGCCTACGACGCCGAGGACTGGCAGGCGGAGATTCATCGCCAGACCGATGGCCGCGGCGTCGACGTCGTCCTGGACACCCACTACCACTCCACGTTCCTGCCCAGCCTCGATCACGTCACCGAGGGCGGGCTCCTGGTCACCCTGCCGACCCTCGCGGACCTCACCCCGGCCCATGAGCGCGGTGTCGACGCGAAGGTGCCCCGCATCAAGCCCGGCCGGGACCGTCTGGACCGGCTGGTGCAGGGGATCCGCGCGGGCCGCTACCCGCTGGAGGTCTCCCAGGTGCTGCCGCTCGCCGAGATCGCGCAGGCTCACCGCCTGCTCGAGGACGGCCACACCCGTGGCAAGCTCGTGCTCGACGCCCGAGCCTGAGCCCGACCTCCCGACTCCCTCGCTGCGCCACCCCTCGAACGGGTGACGCCGGACACATGTCCACCAGGTAGCCTGGCCCGCATGGTTTCGCCTTCCCCCGACGACTCTGATGCAGCCGTTCGCGCTCTCGAGCCGGTCCTGCAGAGCTCCGGGTGGGCGCTGCTGAACTCCCTGCCGCCCTATCAGGAGAAGGACGCGCTGCGTCAGGGCGCGCAACTGCGCCAGGCGGGCCACCCTCCGGAGCTGGTCGCCGCCGTGATGACCCAATCGCGGCTGCGCACGAAGGCCATCGACAAGTTCGGCGAGTTCGCCGCCTCGATGCTGTTCACCCCGCACGGCCTCGAGCAGGCGACCCGGTTGCCGGTCGCAGCGATGCACGCCGAACGGTTCCAGCGCGCCGGCGTCACCTCGGTCGCGGACCTCGGCTGCGGCATCGGCGGCGATGCCATGGCCCTGGCAGGGCTGGGCCTGGAGGTGCGGGCCGTGGACCGCGATCCCCTGGCGGTCGCCGTCGCCACCATGAACCTGCGGCCCTTCCCCTCGGCCCGGGCCAGACTCGGTGAGGCGGAGGGCCACGATCCCGCCGAGACCGACGGAATCTGGCTGGATCCCGCCCGTCGAGCTCCCACCCGCGGCGGCACCCGCCGGCTGCACGATCCCGAGGAGTACGAGCCGCCGCTGTCCACGGTCATCGAGCTCGCCCGTCGGCTCGGCACCGACGGTGACGTCGGCCCCCTCGGCGCGAAGCTCGGGCCCGGCATCGACCGCTCGGCGCTGCCGGCCGACGTCGAGACCCAGTGGCTCTCGTTCCACGGCCAGGTCCTCGAAGCCACAGCGTGGTTCGGGCCGCTCGCGCGCGCCGGCGTCGCCTCCTCGGCGGTGCTCATCGACCGCGCCGGTGCGCACCGCCTGGATCATGGGCCCGAGGCCCCCGGCGACCCCGAGCCCGGCACGCTCGGCGATCACCTCTACGAGCCGGACGGCGCCGTGATCCGTGCGAACCTCATCGGGCGTCTCGCCGAGGATCTGGGCGCCCATACGATCGACCCGACCATCGCGTACCTGACCGGCGACCGTCACGTGCGGACGCCCTTCGCCCGCGGCTACTCCGTGCGCGATGTGATGCCCTTCGGTCTCAAGCGCTTGACCGCCTACCTGCGCGAGCACCGCCTCGGCGTGCTCGAGATCAAGAAGCGCGGCACCGCGGTGGAGCCCGATGACCTGCGCCGCAAACTGCGCCCGCGGCGCTTCGGCGACGAGTCCGCCACGCTGATCCTGACCCGCATCGCCGGGGAGCAGTCCATCATCATCGCCTCCCCGCATGGCGCAGCGGCAGCGCCCGAGGCGGCGCCGTGAGCTCCCTCGACCCCCGATCCGCCCACACTGCACGCGACCCCGACACCGAATCCGCCAGCGGTGACGACGCCAGCGCCGGTGCCACCACCGCTGCGGTCACCGACGCTGGAACCGCCGGCCGTGGCGCCGACATGCACCGACGCCTGGTCGCCCTGCTCCTTCTGATCGCGGCCCTCGGCGGCCTCGGTCTGGCCACTCTCGGGGCCGGCGCCGAGCGTGGCCCCGGCCCCACCTTCGTCGGGCAGACCGGCCGTGAGTTCGACCCCCCGGAGCAACAGCAGCAGGACTACGAACCACCCGAGTGGCCGACGGAGAACATGCCCGCCCAACCGCCGGAATCCACCGGCACGAACTCGGGGCTCACCGCCACCTTGATCGTGATCGGCGTGCTCCTGGCCGTCGTGGCCCTCTGGGTGCTGTACCGGATGCGGAAGCTCGCCCGGCCGGCGCCCGGGGTCGCCGCGGCGGCCGATGAGGACGAGCTCACGCCCGCCCAGGCCCGCGCCGCTCTCGACGACGCCCGCTCCCACCTGTCGACCGTCGTCGACGCCCACGACGCGGTGATCGCCGCCTGGCTCGCCCTGGAGCGGGCGATCGGCGAAACCGGCGTGCGCCGTCAGCCCTCCCAGACCACCCTCGAGTTCGTCGTCGCGGTGCTCGGGGCCCTGGATCTGGACAGGGCCTCCCTGGACCGCCTCGCCCACCTGTATCGGCGGGCACTGTTCGACGCCGAGCCGCTCGGCGAAGGGGATCGCGACGAAGCGATCACCCTGCTGGACCGACTGACCGACCATCTCGGGGCCCCTCCGGCAGGCGGCCCCGAGTGATCCGGAACCTGCTTCCCCTGCTCTGGCGCCTCGCCATCAGCGTCGTAGCGGCCCTGGTCGTGGTCGGCGTCTGCGCACTGTTCAAGCTGCTGATCCCCATCCCGGTCCCGATCGCCCTGGGGCTGAGCATCGGCGCGATCTGGTGGATCATCCATGTCGGAGCCGCTCGGGCGGACCAGCTCGACGCCCCGCAGCTCGACCGCGACGCCGATTACGCCCTCCCACATGCCCAGGACATGCGCGTGCGGCGGCTCGAGGATCTCATCCATGGCGCCCAGCCCAGCCGCCGCATGACCTCTCGCGGCCTGGCCCGCACCCTCGGTGATGTCGCCGACGAACGCTCCCGCGACCCCGACGCACCACCGCTCAGCCCGGGCCTCACCCACTTGATCGCGCAGTCCCGCCACGCCGACGCGGAGAGCCATCCCGTCGCCCCGATCGACCGCCGTGCCCTGCACCGCTACCTACGAGAACTCGCCGTCGGCGAGGAGAGGGACCGATGAACCAACCCACCCCCATGTCACCTGCCGAGGCGACCGCCGCCGCGAAGTCCGTCCTGGACGCCGTCGAGACCGCGGTGGTCGGCAAGCGCGAATCCCTCGAGCTGGTGCTCACCGGCATCCTCGCCGGCGGCCACGTGCTGCTCGAGGACCTCCCCGGACTCGGCAAGACCCTCGCCGCGCGCTCCTTCGCCCAGGCGCTCGGGCTGCCCTTCACCCGCGCCCAGTTCACCCCGGACCTGCTGCCGGCGGACCTCACCGGCGCCGAAGTGTTCGACCAGCGCACCGGCGAGTTCGTGTTCCGGCCAGGACCCGTGTTCACCGGGCTGCTGCTGGCCGACGAGATCAACCGCACGCCCCCGAAGACCCAGTCGGCGCTGCTCGAGGCGATGCAGGAGCGGCAGGTCTCCGTCGAGGGAACCACCCGCAAGCTGCCCCAGCCGTTCCATGTGCTGGCCACCGCGAACCCCATCGAGCACGAGGGAACCTACCCCTTGCCGGAGGCGCAGCTGGACCGTTTCCTGCTCCGGCTGTCCTTCGGGTATCCCACCGCCGCGCAGGAATGGGAGGTCGTCTCCCGCCGCATCGACCGGCGCCGCGAGGAGCAGATCGTGCCCGAGATGCTCGATGCCGAAGGCCTGCTCGCCGTGCAGGACGCCGTGGAGAACGTGCACGTCGAGGACTCGGTGGGGCACTACGCGGTCGAGCTGGTCGCCGCGACCCGCAGCCATCAGCATGCCCTGGTGGGGGCCTCGCCGCGCGGCACCCTCGCGCTGATCACCTGCGCCCGTGCGCTCGCGGTGATCCGGGGGCGCACCTACGTCGTCCCCGAGGACGTCAAAGCACTCGCACATCCCGCGCTCGATCACCGCGTGACCGTGAAGCCGGAGCTGTGGCTGCAGAACGCCACCGGTGCCGGCGTCGTCGAATCCGTGCTGGACCAGGTCCCGGTGCCGGCAGCCGTCGAGCCCGCCCCGCGAGTCCCGTCGGGCGCTTCGGCGTGACCTCCCACCCTCCGCAGCCTCCGCCGGTGCGGACCGGGCCGTCGGCCGCCCTGGTGCGCGCCGCGGTGATCGGCTGCGCCGCGGTGGGTCTCGCGGTGCTGGTGGGCCGGCCCGTGCTGATCCTCGCCGGGCTGCCCCTCCTGGCCTGGGCATTGGTCGCCCTCGCGCGGCGGCTGGCCCGCGGCGAGGAGCACGGCGTCGCTGCGCCGCATGCCCGGACCACCCGGCGCACGATCGAAGAGGGTGGGACAGCCGCCGTCACGCTCACGACTGCGCCGGGTGTGCTCACCGCGGCGACGATCCCGATGCGGGCCCACGCGCTGTTCGGCCCGCGGCACGGCTCCGCCGCCGGTGACGGGTCGCTGCGCCTGCGAGTGACCGCGCAGAGATGGGGTCGCATTCGCATCGGCCCGATGCACGTGCTGGTCACCGACTCGCTCGGTGCCTTCCGAAGCCAGCAGCAGCTGCCCGCCTTGGATATCCAGGTCATGCCGTCCTCGACCGTTCTGGATGCCCCGGTCGAAGTGCCGACGCCGATCGGGGTCAGCGGCGTGCACCTGTCTCGCCGGCGCGGCGACGGCACGGCGCTGTCGGAGGTACGGGAGTTTCGCCCTGGGGACCGCTTGCATCGGATCAACTGGCGCGTCACCAATCGCACCGGGAAGCTGCACACCAACGCGACCTTCACCGAGCAGGACACGGAGGTCCTCATCGTGACGGACACGATCTCCGATATCTCTCCCGCCCCGTGGTCGAGCGACGAGGCCCCCACCAGCCTGGACATGACGATCCGGGCGACCTCCGCAGTGGCGCGCCACTACCTGACCGCCGGCGACCGGGTCTCCCTGTTCGACATCGGGCACCTCATCGGCCCGGTCCGCGCCGGCACCGGGCCCCGCCAGCTGCGCGTTCTCACCGACGCGCTGGCGCGAGCCGGCAGACAGGACGGCCGCACCCGCACTGCGCGACGCCTGCGCACGGTCCGTCCCGGCACCCTCACCGTGGTCTGCACCCCGCTGCTGCACGCGGAGGCGATCGGGCAGATCGGCGTGCTGGTGGCACACGGGGCCGACGTCATCGTCGTGGACACGTTGCCGCCGAGCATCGGAGACGTCTCGGTGCTGCGCGGCAAGGCGATGCGTATCGACTCCAAGATCTCGGACAGGTTCTGGCCGGAGGCGTGGGCCCTTCGCCGCTTGCTGCGCGAGACAACGGTGCGAGAACTGCGCGAGGCCGGAGTCCCCGTCACGGCGTGGGACGGCCCGTCCTCCCTCGCACCGGTGCTGTTGTCGTTGTCGGCCGCACGCTCCGCGCCACGGATGAGGAGGTCCTGATGCGCTTGGGAGGCCTCGTCGATCCGATCGCGAGCAGGTTGCTGGACCTGCAGAGCGTCAGTGGCACGCAGTGGGTGCTGCGCCTGACCGGCATCGCCGCGATGGTTCTGGCCCTGCTCACGACCCTGCCCGCCGGCTTGTTCTCGAACGTCGGGGCCGGCATCGTCTCCCTGGCCGTCGCGCTGGCACTGATCGTGCAGTTCCTGCGCCCGGACAGCGACCTCGGTCTCTTGGCACCGGCAGCGATCATCATCGCCCTGGCCGGCCAGGGCGACCTGACGATGCTCCGTGCAACCGGCGTCGGGTTCGCGCTGCTGCTGTCCCATGCGGCGTTCGCCCTCGCGGCGACGATCCCGGTCCACGGAGTGTTCGAACGTTCGGCGTGGCTGCTGGGTGGTCGCGGACTGCTGCTGGTGCTCGCGGTGAGCGTCGTGGGAAGTCTCGTCGTCGCGGCCCTGTCGGGCATCCAGTTCGGATCATGGATGCTGGTTCTCGGCGTCCTCGCGGTGATCGCCCTGTTCGCGACCGTGCTGCCCCGCACCCGGTGAGGTCCGGCAGCCAACTCATCCCACCGGTCGGCGCAGCCTGGGCCTCAGGTGCTCCCGCCGGTCACCCCCACGTCGGGCGCGGCGTCTCCGGGCCTTCGTAGGGCCGGTCCCCCACCTGTGCCTGGAGCTGGCCGAGGCGCTGCTCGAGGTCGGCTCGGACCGTGGCGTACGCCGGATCATCGGCGATGTTCGTCAGCTCCGCCGGGTCGGTGACCAGGTCGTACATCTCCCACTCCGCCTCACGGAGCGCGTCGGACGAACCGGGCGCCCCCATGCCATCGCCGTAGTAGTGGATCAACTTGTGGGTGCTGGTGCGGATCCCGTAGTGCGCGGGAGCATTGTGCGAGGGGTCCTCGTGCTCCCAATAGCGGTAGTACATGGCATCCGGCCAGTCTGCGAGGGCCTCGTCGTCGGCCGTGCCATCGAGCAGCGGGAGCAAGCTGCGGCCCTGCTGGTCGGGCAGTGTTTCGGTCGGGTCCGCACCGCAGGCGTCGAGCACGGTCGCGGCGAGGTCGACGTTGGTGGCGAGCTCGTCGATCACGGTGCCGGCCGGGATGGCAACCGGCCACCGGACCATCATCGGCATCTGCAGGGACTGGTCGAACATCAACCGCTTGTCGAACCAGCCGTGGTCGCCGAGGAAGAACCCCTGGTCGGAGGTATAGATGACGATCGTGTTCTCAGAGAGCCCATGTGCCTCGAGATCGGCGAGCACCCGACCGGTGGAATCGTCGATGGCCTGGATGGTCTGCAGGTAGTCGCGCATGTACAGCTGATAATTGCGCCGGGCGCGCGCCTCACGGTTCTCCTCGCCGGCCAGCTCCGGCGGCAGCGGCTGCTTGAGATCATTCTCGGTGAGGTCGTCGGCGACGCTCATGCGGACGTCGCGGACCGCCCGGCTCATGGTCGAGTGGTCGGCGAAGAGCGTGTCGGGTTCGTGGATCGATCCAAGTGGGTAGAGATCCGCGTGACGGGGGTGCGGGATCCAGTTCCGGTGCGGTGCCTTGTGGTGAAGGAGCAGGCAGAAGGGCGCGTCGGGGTCCTCGCCCTGCGCGCGGTGGAGCCAGTCGAGGGCGAGGTCGGTGACGGTGTCGGTCGCGTAGCCGGGGACGACGTCGTCCACCCGCTCACCGGCTGCATCGACGCCGTACATGACGGGGTCGTTGTACTCGCCCTGGCCGCGGTAGATCCTCCACTCGTCGAAGCCTTGGGGATCGTTGTGCGCCTCGTGACCGAGGTGCCATTTGCCGAACAGGGCGGTGCGGTAGCCGCAGTCTTGAAGTACCTGCGGGAAGGTGCGCACGCGATAGTCGAAGCCGGAGTAGATCGTGGCGGCGCCGTTCACGTGCGAGTAGGTGCCCGAGAGGATCGTTGCGCGGCTCGGGGTGCAGATCGAGTTCGTGCAGTACAGCGAGTCGAGCCGTGCGCCCTGGGCCGCGATCCGGTCCAGGTTCGGGGTGCTGTTGACCCTGCCCGAGTACGCGCTGATCGCGTGCGCCGCGTGATCGTCGGTCAGGATGAAGACGACGTTGGGACGGGCCTTCGGAGGCTCGTCTGCTGTCCCTGCCGCACCGGCTCGTGGTCGGGGCGGTTGGACGGCATTCTGATCGTGAGGCGTCATCGTCGGCTCCATGGGCTCATTCTCGCACCGGACCTCCCGGCACGCCCTCTCTCGACGCGCCCCGTGATCTCGTTGGTGCTGGCACGCTGCCGTGGCGCAGCGCCTTCACCCGGCGCGCGGCTCCGCGTCACTGTCGTCTCGGTCCTGGTCGGCTCGGTTGGCGCCGGTGGAGCCGGTGATCTCGGGTGTGTCGATGGGTGGTGAAGTGGGGTCGCCGGTGCCCATCACCTCGGCCTGCACGTCCGGGTCCTCACCTTCCGGTGGTTTCTGTTCTGCCCCTTCCGCAGGTTCTCGTAGCGAGGGTGCGGTGGAGCTGTAGTGGTGCCCGGTCGGAGTGATGATGGTCAGCGTGCTCGGCTCTCCTTCGGCGGCCGGCTCGTTCGAGGTCTCCCAGCCGGGGATCTCCTTGACCAGGTTGAAGCGCTGGCAATGCCCGATGCCGTTGTCGGGCGTCGTCTTGCCGCCGTCGGCGTACCTCGTGGCGTGGTCGACATCGTGGATCGCCGAATCGCACCATGGTGTGCGGCAACGCTGGTCGCGAAGCAGGATGAAGTGTCGAACTGTGCCTCGAAAGAGTCGCCGGCGGGGGTCAGCGCCGGTGAGCTCCCCGGTGTGTGGATCGGTGTACAAGCGGCGTATCCATCGCGTGGCGTCGATGAGCACTTTGCGCGTCGGCCTCGAGTCTGCAACCGCCGGCCCACCGTGGGCTTCGCGCTCTAGCGACGGATCCTGCGGGGATTGCGACATGGGCCGGTCATCGGTTCTGGGCTCGGGCTCGGCTTCGGGCCCGGACTCTGGTTCCGGCCCGAATTGGGACTCGTCGCCCACGTCTCCCGATGTCGAATCGGTGGGCTCCAGCTCGTTCTCTCCGGGCGACTCTGACGCTTTTTCCGACTCTTGGCTCAGGCCCGGAACTACCGAGGACTTCCCCTCAGCTGCGGCGCTGCGCTGCCCAGTCTCAGGCCTCGTCGCGACTCCGAGGGCGACATCGCGGGCGATCCGCCCGGGAATCGGGTGCCCCTCCATCCACGCGGTCCTGTCCTCATCGTTGAGCAAGGTCGTGTCCGTCATGAGCAGATTGATCTCTACCGGTATCTCATCGACGGTTGCGGCTCCCGTCACGCGTTCGACCAGGGTGTCTGCCATGATCTGGCCCTTGCCTCGCCGGTCCCCGGAGCTCTTCGCAGATTTCGACTCGATCGTCAGTGCTTTGAAGGCGGCGACGCCCTCTTTCGCGGGAAGTACCGCGCGGAATATCGACATCCCGTCCGGTGCAGGCCGGAGCGATACTCGCCGCTGCGACACGGCTCGTTGCGCTCTCTTCACGGCCGCTTCCGGGTCGAGCTCCTGCGCTCTCGCACGGGTGACATGCCCCGACTTCGAGGCCGTCATGGCGGGGAGTTCGAGCTCGAGCTCCCGATCGATCTGATCCCGGTCCTCGTCATCGAGGATGAGGACATTCTTGGCCACCTCGTGCGCAGCCCACTCACTGATCTCGCCTCGTTGAAGGAGCTGCGTGGTGCGCGGCAGAGTTTCGACGAGAACACGGTGCAGCGTCAACTGGTCGGACCCCTGTTTCGGCGTGATCCGCCGGGCGAGTGCGATTTGATCAGCAACACCACGGCCAAGGAGCGCCCGCGGTACATCTTGACGACGCTGCCGCTCGACCTGCGAGTCTCGGAAGGCGATCTCGGTGCGAGCTTGGACTGCACTGATCGTCCCCTTGCTCCGCTCGAGTGTCCTGACCACGTCGATGAGCTGGGCATCTGAGGCAGCCACCGGGCCCTCGACGCACGGCGCTCGCTCGAGGAGGCTCGCGAGCTCCTCTGTCCAGTCCTGCAGCGCCGAGCTCATGATCGCCTCCTTGCGAGGTCCCCGGACGAGGCAGCTTCTCTCCCTCGATTCTCCGTTCGCTTCAATCGCTCAAGCATCACTCGTCGCGCGGGCGCCGACAACCCCTACCAGAAAATGGGGAGAAAGTTGTGGAAAAGGGTGCTGTGTGGAGGAAAGAACTGGAGAAGTCCACATTCGTGCACCGACTGTGGATACCTTCACGATGAGGTGGGGCCCGCATTCCTCTCACCGGTTACGCGCCGGTTTCCTCCGCACGACGATTCGCCCGCCAGACCCTGCAGGCATGGCAAACGCCCAACACCTTGGTGGCGTTGGGCGCTGGCTGCACGGTCGTCAGGAGAGAGTCTCAGATCTCGCGGTGCGTGGCCTCCGGATCTATTGGCCCTTCTGTCTCAGGTGTGCGCTCGGGGATCCACGGGTCTCCTTGTTCGTCGACAGGAACATCCCCGTCGACCAGACGCGACTCCAGCGACTTCGAGTAGATGGGGATCGGCTCCGACGCCACCTCGATCGTACCGTCAATGTCCTGCCACGGGCCGCCGTTCACGGCGAACTGGCCACTGAACGTAGTGGTCAGAGTGACGTCGTACCAGCCCTCACCTGCGTAGGTCCCAGAGACCTCTTCCGACGGATACGCCTCCCCTGGGCTCTTCGTTGTGATCTCGTTACCGTCGCCCAGATCCCAGTGATAGGAGACCGGGACAGCACGAACCGAAACCGGCACCGTGAGAACCTCGGTCTCGAGGGTCTGCGAATCCGCATCAGCGTGCAGCACGTTCACCATACTGACCGGCAACCATCCATCCTCAGGACCAGCGCTGGCCACTAGGGGTGCGACCGGCATCGATTGGAAGTCGCTCACGGTGATCGTGATGACCACAGGCGCAGAACCTTCCTGGGATGCCGCTCCACGCTCCAAGCAATTAAACCCTAAGAGATCCTCTTCGTCGTTTACGGTATCTATCCGGACAGTTTCCGTGGGCACGTACCCTTCCCCCTCCGGGGCCAATATGTCGGATAAGGTGCAAGCCATATTCCCAACCCCGCAGGCCAATTCTCGAAACCTGTTTGAGTCTGGCGGCAGGTCTGAGCATTCGAATTTACTGTTTACGCCGAGCTCTCTTGAAGTGACATATTCATCGGGACGACCACCAGTACTGGCGCCCGACCTCCCGTTCGACGAATTCTTCGAATTCCCGTAACCCACAATGTCTTCGATGTCAGACAGGCCGATTCCCACCTCGTTATCCTCGACAGTGGGTGTAACGGCAGAATCGGGCGCGGCCTTCGAAGTCGACTCGGAGATCGACTCTCCGTCAGCATTGGCGGTCATTGGCAAAAGTGCCGCGACCATGCAAACTAAGATCGCGAGACTCCGAACCCAAGCGTGACTCCTATCAAATCGCCACTGCGCCCCTTCACCCATTTCCGGACTCCCCAAACGTCATCCCGCTAACTATCCAAGCATCTCCATCCCATTCAACACCCACGGCCGCCGTATAGTCTACATTTCCGACTTTACGTAGTTCTTCGCCATCCACGGTCGGTTCGGAGTGCGCGCCAACCGTGAATACATAACCAACCTCGTAGTCGAAGCTATCTGAAGATAGATGCGTTATACCAAAATCCGTAATCTCAACTTCACTCCAAGACAGACCATTGGACTGCCCTTCGATTCGCTCAACAAAATCAACACATGCCGCACATTCCTCTGTATGCAAATTTCGAAGGGGAGCCGAATCTCCTGTCTGGTACCCCCAGTACACGTTTGCAAAGTAGAACCGCACCGCCTGCTCCGCCCCCTCAGGCGTGTTCTCGTCCATCCCCGGGAAGTCCGCAGGGTCCGGCGCCGGGATGTCGGGCGCGGCCTCAACCGGGTCCCCCTCGGCCCCACCGCCGTCACTGGAGGGGGCCTCATCGCCGCCTCCGTCGCTGGCGCCGCCGTCGTCGCTGCCGATGCCGACCTCAGGGGGTGGCTCGGTCACGGTGCCGTCGCCGCCATCACCGCATGCGGCAAGACCGAAGGTCAGGGCGGCCGCGGCCACGGCGGCCAGGAGTCGTCGGGACATGCGAGAACCTTCCGGATGTGCAACAGATCACCGCGACCTTACCGGGGGCTCCTCGGCCCCACCAGCATTCCGCCGAAGTTGTGGACGACCGACGTCGGGGAGGATGCATCCTGCGTCGCTGTCAGTGCTCGCCTCACGTATTCCCCATCTGCGCTCCTCGTGAGAAGCGTCCCTGCGGCCTGCCGAAGGCCATCCGCGAGGACTACGGTGACCTTCATGTGGCAGATGATGGATCTCCTGTACGGGCACAAGAAGGACATGGTCGCACCGGAGGACGCCCTCCCCGGTCGGGACCAGTACCCCTATCCCCTCGCGCGCGAGCACCTGGTGCTGGGCACCGACATGCTCGGCCCGGACTCCCCCATCGATCCGCGCCCCTGGCCGACGGACACCGAGGAGATCATCCTTGCCGGCGGCTGCTTCTGGGGTATCGAGCGCATCGCCTGGCAGATCCCAGGAGTGCACACCACGTCCTCCGGGTACGCCGGCGGCTACACGCCTCACCCCACCTACGAAGAAGTCTTCTCCGCGAAGACCGGCCATACAGAAGCCGTCCGTGTCATCTACTCCGGTGGCGACGAGACTCTACGGGCGCTGCTCACGCAGTTCTGGCAGCAGCACGATCCGACCACCGCGAACCGCCAGGGCAATGACGTCGGCACCGAGTACCGCAGCGCCGTGTACTGGACTTCCACAGCGCAGGGCATGGTCGTTCAGGAGTCCGTCACGCGCTATCAGCAGGCGCTGGACCAGGCCGGCCGCGGCAGCATCACCACGGAGCTGAAGCCCCTGGCCGAGGCCGGGAACGGCATCTACTACACGGCCGAGCCGGAACAGCAGCAGTTCCTGGAGAAGAACCCCGGTGGCTACTGCAATCACGGGTTCAACGGGGTGGCCTGCTCGCTCTGACCGCCGTGCGATTGCCGTGAAGGTCAGCCGGTCGTCCCGCCGGATGCCGTGCGCGGCAGCCCCTCACCGATGTCCCCGCCCATGAGGTTCCGGCGCTCGCCGATCTCGGGCCCCCTGGCCGGGAGCGCTGGAGCGGGCGCTGCGCCCATGAGCTGCGCGGCGAATCCGCCGGCCTCGCGTGGCAGCGGGGCACCACCGGGACCGCAGGCGGAAGCCGCTGCCGAGCGACGCTCCCGGGCCTCCACGCCGGCCCGGGCGAAGCGCGTCATCTGCTCCGTGGTCGGGTAGGCCGCGCTGACCACGATGTCCAGACCCAGCAGAGTCACCGGCAGCGCACCATCCCCCGCGGATTCGAGCAGCGCCCGCACGGGTTCGCACTCCTCGAAAGCCCAGGCATCCTCGTCCCGCAGGTAGACGGTGATCGGATGGCCGTCCAGTGCCAGCGCGGCAGCGTCGTCGAGGAAGGCTTCCTGCGTCTCGGCATCCGGTGGCGGAGAGGGCAGGAAGATGTCCAGTCCCGCCAGCTGTCCGAGGTCATCCGCGTCGTTCATGACCACCACGGTAGCGCCCTGTCCGACCCACGGGGCGCGAGGCCCACCCCACGCCTGGACGGGGCGGGGTCAGGGCCGGTCAGCGCAGTACTCGCCGCGCCGTCCGCAGCCACGCCTCGCCCTCCTCGGTGTAGCCGAGCCGGCTCAGGTAGACCCCACTCGTCACGCGTTCGAGATGCGCCCAGGCCAGGGTCCGCTCCGCATCGAGCCCGACGCGCCCGGCCAGACGCTCGGCGAGCGCGGCGTGCCAGCGTCTGCCGGATCCCGGCCCGTCGGTGCGGTCGAGAGCCTCGATGACCTGCTGGTGATCACGCAGCGCCACTCCGAGGTCGTACTCGGGCTCGCAGAGGAAGCCGTCGGGGTCGATGAGCACGTGCGAATCGCCTCGCTGCAGGACGTTCGCGGGATGCGGGTCACCGTGGACCACCACCTGATGCGGCGAGGGTGACTCGATGAGGTCGAGCGCCAGCGTCCGGGCCCGGGCGAGCACGTCGGCATGAGTGTCAGCGCAAATATCGGCAGGATTGTGGGCCTGCAGCGGCGAGTCGAGTCCGTCCGCCGCGAGGGCACTGTCGATGATCGCGAGGAGGGAGCGCGCCTTGTGCTGCGGGGTGAAGGGAATGCCGACGGCGAGCGGGACCTCCCAAGCCTTCAGCAGCAGGTCGCCGAGAACATCGGTCTGCGCGACGGGATCGGGGACGGTCTGCGGGAGTATCGGACCGAGCCGCTCGAGAAGCAGCGCGTCGTGCCGCGGGTCGTAGGCGAGCAGGCGGACGTAGCCGTGCCCGTCCGCCGCGTCCAGGATCCGAGCCTGCTGCGCCACGTCGGCGCCCCCGCCACCGAACTTCACGACGACACCACGGCCTGCTTGCGCGTCACCCTCCGGGCTTTCTCGCCCCTCTGGTCGGTCCTGCGGGCCGGCGGGTCCCGGCCGACGCTCCGCCTCGAGCACGGGCAGTCCGGCGCCGGCCAGATGCACCTGCCGCAGCTCCAGACCCCAGTGCGTCAGCACTCCGCGCAGACGCTCGGGAAAGGCGGCGACGAGATCGTGCGCCCACGGCTGCGCGGCCCAAGGCCGGGCGTGCAGGAGGGCGACGACCTGCTCCGGGGTCACGGCAGCACCCGCGGGGACGGGGAGGCGAGCTCGGATACCGGCCGCACCTCCTGGGTGTCGTCCGGCGACTGCCAGGTCATCTCGCCGATACCGACGCGGCCGCGCGACCGGCCGCGTCGAGGGTGCGACCCAGCGGCCGATAGTGCTCGTGCACAGCCTCGCGATACGCCTCGGCGTCTCCGGCTTCCAGAGCCGTGAGCATCGCCTGGTGCGCATTGACGGTGTCCAGGATGTCCTCGGACGCAGGGATGTCCAGCAGCGGCACGGCGGTGGTGTGGATCTCCCAGAAGGCCTGCGCGAGCTGGCGCAGCAGGTTGTTGGGCAGCTTCGAGAACAGGGCGCCGTGGAAGGCGGCGTCGGCCTCCGGGAATGGTTGGCCCGTGCGAGCGAGCGAGCGCATCTCGCCCACCAGGGTCTCCAGTTCGGGGTTCACGGTGTCGCGATAGATGTCCACGAGCTGATCCGCGACGGAGAGGTCGATCGCGATGCGCAGCTCCACGACCTCCCGCAGGGCCCGCAGGTCGTTGTCGTCGTCGAGTCGCGCTCGGAACAGCAGCCCGTTCACGAGCGGCGCGAGCGAGAGCTGGCCGACGAAGGTCCCGTGCCCGTGGCGCACCTCGACGATGTCCAACGAGGCGAGCGTGCGCATGGCCTCCCGGACCGAGGAACGGGAGATCTCGAGGCGCTCGCACAGCGCGGTCTCGGTGGGCATCGGATCGCCCGGCACCAGGGCCTCGGCCAGGATCAGCTCCTGGATCCGTTCGACGGCGCCGTTCCCGGCCCGTTTGGTGTGCACCATGTCGTCCCCTCCCCGGCGTACTGCCACGCTCTGTGACGTCCGCCCCATCATGCCGTGACTCGTCCCGTCGGCCTCGGATCGGCCCGACGGGTCACCACCTGGTCTCGATCTTCACTGCGGCAGTGGCGGTCACGGCTCAGGTCCTGTACTCTCCCGAGTCATCAGACATCATACGTCTGATCTTCGCGAGGTGGCGGATATCCCGTCGAGTCGCGAGGACGGGTTCCCCACGACCCTGACGCCACGGGCGTCGGGACCACCCACTGAAGGGATGGCATCAACGGTGATCACCACCTCCATCGATCGGTTCGGCCGACGCAGCTTCCTCCGCGGCTCCGCCGCCCTCGCCGGCGCTGCCGGCCTCGTCGCAGGCATCGGTGCCTGTGCTCCTCGCGACTCCGAAGCGGGCACCGGGTCCGACTCCGGCGGCGCCCCCGCCGGTGAGGCGAACCCGGACGGCCACCTCACCGCCGCCATCAGCTATGAGCTCGGCACCAACGGCTACGACCCGATGACGACGTCGGCCGCCCTGACCGTCGCGGTCAACTGGCACACCCTCGAGGGCCTGACCGAGCTGCATCCCGTGACCCGTGAGGTCTACGCGGCGCTGGCCACCGAGGTCCCCTCCGCCGACAGCACCTCCGTGGACGTCGCCCTGCGCGAGGGCGCGGTCTTCCACGACGGCACGCCGGTGACGACCGACGACGTGGTGTTCTCCTTCGAGCGCGTGATGGACCCCGCGAACGCCTCGCTCTACGCGCAGTTCATCCCGTTCATCGACTCGGTCACCGCGAAGGATGACACCACCGTCACCTTCACCCTGACCGCTCCCACCGGCGTGTTCGCCGACCGGCTGTCCACCGTGAAGATCGTGCCGAAGGCCGCCGTCGAGGCCGACGCCAAGGCGTTCGACTCGGACCCGATCGGGACCGGTCCCTGGAAGATGACGGACAACGGAGCCGCGTCCAAGGTCGTCGAGTTCGAACGATTCGACGACTACACCGGCGATATGCCCGCGAAGGGCGCCACCATGAGCTGGCAGATCATCCCCGACGCCGCGACGCGCACCAACGCCCTCCAGTCCGGCACCGTGCAGTCGATCGACTCCGTCCCCTACCTGTCGATCGACCAGCTCAAGGGGTCCGGCCAGGTCGAGTCCGTCGGCGGTTTCGGCCTGCTGTTCGCGATGTTCAACAACGCGGAGTCCAATCCGTTCCACGACCTCAAGAACCGGCAGGCCTTCCTCTACGCGATCGACATGGACAAGGTCATCGAGACCGGTCTGAGCGGCCAGGCGGAACCCGCCAGCTGCTTCGTGCAGACGGACCACCCGAACCACAAGGAGGCCTCGACGGTCTACTCCCTGGACGCGGACAAGGCGAAGTCCCTGTTCGCCGAGACCGGGCTGACCTCCTTCCGGATGCTGGTCACCGACCACGGCTGGGTCCAGCAGGTCACCCCGATCATCCAGGAGTCCCTCACCGCGCTCGGCATCGAGGTGACTTTCGAGCAGAAGCAGTCCGCCGACGTCTACAACACGATCGATTCGGACCCGGACTCCTACGACGTGGTCATCGCTCCCGGCGACCCCTCGGTGTTCGGCAACGACCCCGACCTGCTGATGCGCTGGTGGTACGGCGGCGACGTCTGGACCGACACCCGCATGCACTGGAAGGGTCAGGACTCCTACACGGAGGTCCAGGACCTGCTCACCCAGGGCCTGGAGACCGCTGACGCGGCCGAGCAGGAGACCGTCTGGGGCCAGCTGTTCGACCTGTTGTCGAACGAGGTCCCGCTGTATCCACTGTTCCACCGCAAGGCCCCCACGGCCTGGGCCCCCACCACGCTGGTGGACTTCAAGCCGATCTCGCTGACCGGGCTGAGCTTCATCGACGTCGCGTCCACGCAGACGGCCTGACCTCCGCGAGGCGGGACGGCGCCGCTCCGTCCTGCCTCGCGCTCGGCCCGCCGAGACCCGACGGCCGTCCTGCGTCGGCCCCGCCGTACCTACTGTCCTGACCCACAGCTCGACCCACGGAGGACCTCGTGTCCCAACTCGTCCGACTCATCGGGCGGCGCCTGATCGCGCTGCCGCTGATGATCCTCGGCGTCACCCTGATGGTGTTCGTCATCATGTCGTTCTCGCCCTCGGACCCCGCGCGCCTCGCGCTCGGCGAGTCCGCCTCGCCGGAGGCCCTCGACCTCTACCGCGAGAACAACGGCCTGAACGACCCGATCTGGCTGCGCTACTTCACCTTCCTGGCCGGCCTGGTGCGCGGAGACCTGGGCACCAGCAGTGGCAACGTCCCCGTCACCGACGTGGTCGCCCGCGCCTTCCCGATCACCCTGCAGCTGACCTTCCTGGGGCTCGCGATCGCGATCGTGATCGCTGCGATCCTCGGCGTGCTGGCCGCCCTGTTCCGTGACCGGTGGGTGGACCAGGCGATCCGCGTGTTCACCGTCGCGTCCCTGGCGACCCCGTCGTTCTGGCTCGCGATCCTGATGATCCAGTGGCTCGGGGAGATCCCCGGCGGCTGGGGCATCTTCCCCGCCCTGGTGACCCGCTGGGTCGGACTCTTCGACGACCCCGGCACCTACCTGCGCAACATCGCGCTGCCGGCCCTGGCCCTGGCCATCCCCGTGGCCGGCTCCCTCACCCGCGTGGTCCGCACCGCCATGGTCGAGGAACTCGACCGCGACTACGTGCGCACCGCCGTGGGAGCCGGTGTCCCCTACTCGATCGTCATCAGCCGCAACGTGCTGCGCAACGCCCTGATCACCCCGATCACGGTGCTCGGCCTGCGCGTCGGCTACCTCATGGGCGGCGCCGTGATCATCGAGATCATCTTCAACATCCAGGCCATGGGCCAGCTCATCCTCGACGGCGTCACCCGCAACGACGTGTTCCTGGTGCAGGGCGTGACCCTCGTGGTCGCGATCGCCTTCATCGTGGTCAACATCGCCGTGGACGTCCTGTACGTCGTCGTCAATCCCCGCATCAGGAGCGTCTGACATGCGACCGAAGCTCGGATCCCGCCTCCAGTCCGTCAGCGGCAGCCCGCTGGCCTCCTTCACCTCCCTGCCCTTGCCCAGTCGCTTCGCGGTCGTGTTCCTGGCGCTGCTCGCCCTGATCGCGATCTTCGCGCCGCTGACGAGCTCGTACAGCCCCCTCGCCAGCGGCACCCCCGTGCTGCCGCCGAGCGCGGAGCACTGGATGGGCACGGACGCCATCGGCCGGGACATCTTCTCGCGCGTCTCCCATGGCGCCCGGTCCTCGCTGCTGATCGGCCTGGCGGCGACCGCCGGCGCCCTGGTCGCCGCCACCGTGCTGGGCTCCTTCGCCGCGACCGCCGCGAAGATGCCCTCGGAGATCCTGATGCGAGTGCTCGACGTGATCATGTCGTTCCCGGGCATCGCCCTGGCCGCCGTGTTCGTCGCCGTGTTCGGCACCTCGCTGCCGGTGCTGATCTTCGCCATCGGCTTCCTCTACGTGCCGCAGCTGGCGCGGGTGGTGCGCGCCAATGTGCTCTCCCAGTTCGGTGAGGACTATGTCGCGGCCTCCCAGGTCATGGGCGCCTCCACCTCGTGGATCCTGCTCAAGCATGTCGCACGCAACTGCATCGCGCCGATCATGGTGTTCGCGACCGTGCTGGTGGCCGACGCGATCGTCCTGGAGGCGTCGCTGTCCTTCATCAACGCCGGGGTGCAGCCACCGGCCCCGTCGTGGGGCAACATCCTCGCCGATGGCAAGCAGCTGCTGCTGGCCGGTTACTGGTGGCCGACGTTCTTCCCCGGCCTCGCGATCCTGCTGACCGTGCTCGGCCTGAACATCCTCTCCGAGGGGCTCACCGACGCCATGGCCAGCCCGCGCATCAAGGCGACGGTCGACGTCGCAGCTGCCGAAGCAGCAGAGTCCGCCGAGCCCCATGAGTCGAATCAGTCCGTCGAGTCCCACGAGGCGCTCGGCGCGACCGACCGGGCGACCGCGCAGCGTCTGCTGCTGGATTCCCTGGCCTCCCTGCGCGCGGCCGAGCGGTCGCGCCCGGCCCGGCCCGTGGCTGACAGTTCCGTGCCCCCGCTGCTGGACGTCCAGGATCTGCGCGTCTCGTTCCCGGAGGCGCACGGCGAGGTCGACATCCTCGACGGCGTCTCCTTCCAGGTCCGGCCCGGCGAGACCATGGGCCTGGTCGGGGAATCCGGATCCGGCAAGTCGGTCGCGAGCCTCGCGATCATGGGGCTGCTGCCGCGCACCGCGCGCGTCAGCGGCACGGTGATGCTGGGTGGGACCGACCTGCTGTCCGTGTCGCAGAAGCAGATGAATGCCCTGCGCGGGCACGAGATCGCCATGATCTACCAGGACGCGCTGAGCTCTCTGAACCCCTCGATGCTGATCCGCTCGCAGCTCGCACAGCTGACCAGCCGCGGCGGCACCCGCAACGCTCGGGACCTGCTGGAGCTGGTGGGCCTGGACCCCGAGCGCACCCTGGCCGCCTACCCGCACGAGCTCTCCGGTGGCCAGCGACAGCGCGTGCTGATCGCGATGGCGCTGACCCGCGATCCGACGCTGGTGATCGCCGACGAGCCCACCACCGCGCTCGATGTCACGGTGCAGAAGCAGGTCGTCGAGCTGCTGAACTCCCTGCGCGAGGAGCTCGGTTTCGCGATGGTGTTCGTCAGCCACGACCTCGCCCTGGTCGCCCAGCTCGCCCACCGCGTGACCGTCATGTACGCGGGCCAGGTGATCGAGCAGGGCATCCAGCACGAGATGCTCATGGACCCGCGCCACGAGTACACCCGTGGGCTGCTGGGATCGGTGCTGTCGATCGAGGCCGGTGCCGAACGGCTCCACCAGGTCCCCGGCATCGTCCCCTCCCCGCGCGACTTCGCCCTCGGCGACCGCTTCGCCCCGCGCTCGCTGGATCCGTCGGCCGATCCCGCCCGCCGCCCGAAGCTGCTGGAGATCGGCGAGTCCGGTCACCGCGTGGCCAGCACCGGCGCCGTTCCCGCGCCTCTCGAAGGAGACCTGCGATGACCGAGACGACACGTTCGACCACGGACGCAGTACCCACGATCGAGCTGCAGGACGTGCACGTGGTGCACAAGCTGCGCACCGGCAGCCTGCTGCACCCCGACACGATCCGCGCCGTCGACGGGGTCAGCGTGTCGGTGCGCCGCGGCGAGGTGCTCGGCATCGTCGGCGAATCCGGGTCCGGAAAGTCGACCCTGGCCCGAGTGATGACCGGCCTGCAACCGGTGACCAGCGGGAGCGTGCTCTTCGACGGTCGCCCCTTCAGCCGCTCCCGGGCACGCCGCCGAGAGCTCGGTCGCACCGTCTCGGTGGTCTTCCAGGACCCGGCGACCGCCCTGAACCCGCGCCTGGCGGTGCGGGAGACGCTCCTGGATCCGCTGCGGGTGCACGGCATCGGCACGGAACGGGACCGGATCGCCCGGGTCAAGGAGCTCCTGCACCTGGTGGGCCTGCCGCAATCGGCGCTGGAGGTGCTGCCTCGGCAGATCTCCGGTGGTCAGCGTCAACGCGTGGCGATCGCCCGAGCCCTGGCGCTCGAGCCTCAGATCATCGTCGCCGACGAGCCCACCAGCGCCCTGGACGTCTCGGTGCGCGCCCAGGTGCTGAACCTGCTCATGGACCTCAAGCGCGAGCTGGGCCTGGGCCTGGTGTTCATCTCCCACGACATCAGCACGGTCCGCTTCGTCTCCGACTCGATCATCGTCATGAACCACGGGAAGGTGATCGAGCACGACACCGCCGCGCGGATCTTCACCGATGCCCAGGACGAGTACACCCGCACCCTCCTCGCCGCCGCCCCCTCGCTGCTCTGACGGCCCGACCCCACACCCTGCTCGAACCACTCAGCACTCGTCTCCCGAAGGAGCACCCCTGACATGACCTCCCCGCAGTCCAGCACCCCCACGCCCGCCTCCGCGTCCGAGGGCCTCACCGGCGTCGTCCCGCCGCTGATCACACCACTGACCGCCGACGGTGAGCTCGACGTCCCCTCGCTCGAGCGCCTCGTCGCCCACCTGCTCGAGGGCGGGGTCGACGGCATCTTCGCGCTCGGCTCCAGCGGCGAGATCGCCTACTTCGACGATGCGCGACGCGCCCAGGTGCTCGAGGCCGTCACCGGCGTCGTCGCCGGCCAGGTGCCCGTCATCGCCGGTGTCATCGACACCCAGACCCACCGCGTCATCCAGCAGATCCGTGCCGCAGAGCGCTTCGACCTCTCCGGGTACGTGGTCACCGCCCCCTTCTACGCGATCACCGGCCCGGAGGAGATCGATACCCATTTCCGCACTGTCGCAGCCGCCGCGGATGCCCCCCTGTGGGCGTACGACATCCCCGTGTGCGTGCATGTGAAGCTCGCCGCTGCCCAGCTGCTGCAGCTCGGACGCGACGGAGTGATCACCGGCGTCAAGGACTCCAGCGGGGACGACGTCGGCTTCCGCCGGCTGTCGGCCGCGAACCGCGCGGCGGGCTCCCCGCTGACCCTGCTCACCGGCCACGAGGTCGTCGTCGACGGCGCGTACCTCGCCGGGGCCGACGGCTCCGTACCCGGCCTGGGCAACGTGGATCCTGCCGGGTACACACGCATGCACCGCGCGGCGCAGGCCGGCGACTGGGAGCAGGTGCGCCTGGAGCAGGACCGCCTGGCCGCCCTGTTCGAGATCGTCTTCCAGCCCACCGACAAGGTGGGCCCGGCCGCCGGTGTCGGGGCCTTCAAGACGGCGCTGCGCGAGCTCGGCATCATCTCCACCAATGCCATGACCGTCCCGATGTCGCCGATCGAGGGAGAGGCCGTGGGCCGGATCCGCGCGATCCTCGAGCAGACCGGTCTGCTGGACGGCGCCCATGCCTGACCCGGTCCTCGCCCTCGACATCGGGGGCACCAAGATCCGCGCCGCCCTGGTGCACGGGGCGGATCCGTCCGACGCCGCTGGTGCGACCGCAGGCCTCGCCGGAACTGCACTGACTCCTCGGATCGAGCGCGTGGCACAGGTGGCGACGCCGGCGGGCGAGGGGCCCGAGGCGATCCTCGGCGCCGCACTCGACCTCGCCGCGCAGGTACGTGGCGCGACGGGTATCCGCGCCGTAGGCATCTCCTCGGCCGGGGTGATCGACGCCGCGCGCGGCCTCGTCACCCATGCGACCGGCTCCCTGGCCGGGTGGGCGGGGACCGACGTCTGCGGTCCCTTCGCCCAGCGGTTCGGAGCCCCGGTCAGCGTACTGAACGACGTGCATGCCCACGGGATCGGCGAGGCCCGTTTCGGGGTCGGCCGCGACCATGCCTCCTTGTTGCTGCTCGCCGTCGGCACCGGGATCGGCGGCTGCCACGTCGTGGACGGCTCCGCGGTCCTGGGTTCCCACGGCGCCGCCGGGCACGTCGGCCACCTCGCCGTCCCCGAAGCCGAGGGCGTGCCGTGTCCCTGCGGGCGTATCGGCCACCTCGAAGGGCTGGCCTCCGGGCCGGGCATCGTGCACCTCGCGCAGCGGCACCGGGCGGAGACGGCCGGGTCCGGCTCCGGGGCTTCGACCGCTCCTCCCCTCACCGACGGACACAGCCTTGCGCGCGCAGCCCAGGAGTGCGATCCGGCGGCGCTGGAGGCGTACCGGGTCGCGGGCTTCGCGACCGGCCGCGTGATCGGCGGGCTGCTGAACACCCTGGACGTCGATGTCGTCGCCGTGACCGGGGGCGTCGCCGAGGTCCAGGGCCCCTGGCTCGCGGCGCTGGAGGACGGCATCGCCCACGACGCGATGGACGTCGTCGCATCCACCCCGGTGCTGACGGCGAGCGCCGGCACCCACGCCGCACTGCTGGGCGCCGCCGCCCGCGCCCTGGACGATCTTCCGGCTTCGCGCGGCGCACTCCGCACTGCACATCCCCCGAGTCCGCTCTCCCGCTCACTGAGTCAAAGGTTCCGCATGCATCCCCTGATCGCTCCTCTCGAGGGCACGCTGATCGTGTCCTGCCAGGCCTACCCGGGGGAACCGATGCGCGATCCCGGCACGATGGCGCGGGTTGCCGCGGCCGTGGAGAGCGGCGGGGCGAGCGCGGTGCGCGCGCAGGGTCTCGCGGACATCGAGCAGGTCGCGGGCATCGTGGATGTCCCCGTGATCGGGATCTGGAAGGACGGCGCCGAGGGCGTGTTCATCACCCCCACCCTCGAGCACTGCCTCGCGGTGATCGACGCCGGGGCCGACATCCTCGCCCTGGACGGCACCACCCGTCCCCGGCCCGACGGCCGCACCCTCGCCCAGACCGTCGAGGCGGTGCGTCAGCGCTTCGACGGCCCGCTGATGGCCGACTGCGACAGCGTGGAATCGGCGCTGATCGCCGCAGACCTCGGGATCGAGCTCATCGGCACCACCCTGGCCGGGTACACCGGCGCCCGGGAGAAGACCGACGGCCCCGACCTCGCCCTGCTGAGCGAACTCGCCGGCCGGCTCCCGGCATCCTCCGTCCTGGTCGCCGAAGGGCGCGTGCACACCCTCGCCCAGGCCGCCGCCGCCCGGCAGACGGGGGCGTTCGCCGTCGTCGTCGGCACCGCGATCACGCACCCCACCAGCATCACGACCTGGTTCCGCGACGCCGTGGCATCGGTGGAGCTCCTGTAGAGCTACGTCCTGACCGCTGCACCTGTTCACCGCCGAACGGAGACCCATGGAAGGCAACCCGCAGAGCGCCCGCGATCTGCCCGCGAGCGTCTGGACCTTCACCGGCTGTGCCCCGTCCGACCTGCGGATCACCGGGCAGCGGCGCGCCGGTGCGCCTGATCGGCCACCAATCCGATGCCGGTGAGGAGCATGCCCCGATTCTCGTCGGCGATGTCGCCGACGCCCTCGCCCCCTGACCCAGCGGGGCGAGACCCTGAAGAATGCACCCCCAATGAAGGAGCACCATCGATGGACATGCCCATGAGTCGACGAGGACTGTTCGGCACAGCCACCGCCCTGACC
This sequence comes from Brachybacterium sp. FME24, assembly GCF_014897705.1. GTDB lineage: Bacteria > Actinomycetota > Actinomycetes > Actinomycetales > Dermabacteraceae > Brachybacterium. Next base: position 148,063 of record NZ_JABUXV010000006.1, read on the forward strand.
GCCTTCGGAGCCGGCGCCGTATCGGCGGCCGCCCTGCCGCCCGCCAAGGAGCACGGCACCCGCCACGGCATCTACGAGGAGCAGGTCCTCGCGGCCCCCGGCGACTACGGGGTGGCGAACTTCCGCATCCCCGCCCTCGCCGTGGCCCCCAACGGCGATCTGCTGGCCGGATTCGACGGGCGGCCGCAGTTCGGGGACGCGCCCGCCCCGAACTCCATCTGGCAACGCCGTTCACGGGACGGCGGGCGCACCTGGGAGGAGCCGACCGTCGTCCACCAGGGCTTCGAGTCCGAGGTCCCCGGCGAGAAGCTCGGCTACTCCGACCCCTCCTACGTGGTGGACACGGAGGCCGGGATCATCTATAACTTCCACGTGTTCTCCAAGGACCAGGGTGTGTGGGGATCGCAGTACGGCAACGACGACGAGGACCGTCAGGTGCTCAGCGCCGCCGTGTCCGTCAGCCACGACAGCGGCGAGACCTGGGAGCACCGTTCGATGACGGAAGTCGTCAAGCCCGCGGACTGTCGCGCGACCTTCGCGACCTCCGGCGCCGGCATCCAGCTGCGCTACGGGAAGCACACTGGGCGCCTGGTCCAGCAGTACGCCGGGTTCTTCCGCGGCACGGGGGACGACGAGATCGTCCAGGCATACTCCGTCTACTCCGACGACCACGGCGAGACCTGGACGATGGGCACTCCTGTGGGCTCCGAGATGGACGAGAACAAGGTCGTCGAGCTCTCCGACGGCACGCTGATGATGAACTCTCGCGAGCACGTGCGCACCGGGCACCGCTGGGTGGCGCTCAGCCACGACGGCGCACAGACCTGGGAGGACCTCCACCGCGACCCGAGCCTCGTGGACCCGGGCAACAACGCGCACATCACCCGCGCGTATCCGGACGCCCCGCAGGGCTCGGACACAGCGAAGGTGCTGCTGTTCTCCCATGCGGATCACGTGCCCAACTCGCGCGAGCGGGGCACCATCGAGATCTCGACCGACGACGGTGCCACCTGGGAGCGCAAGCGTGTCTTCCAGCCCGGCGCCTGTGCGTACTCGGTGCTGATCGCACTGGGCAGGGGCGAGTACGGTCTCCTGTACGAGGCGCAGGATGAGGCCATCACCTTCGCTCGACTCGACCTGGATTGGATCCTCTCGCGGTGATCTCCCTCGGCCACAGCCCGTCCCGGCGGGCCCGACGTGGTCGTGGGCGGCGGCGCCCGATCCCCCGGGTGCCGCCGCCCACGCGAGGGGTCCGGCTCAGCGCGCGCCGGGCTTGCCCGGGGCCGGATTCGAGATGGTGAACTGCGGGGAGGTGAACTCCTCCCAGTGCTCCGGGTTCTCCGGATCACCGAGGGGCTTCAGCACCCGCATCTCCAGGACGTAGTCCCCGTTCTTCACGGTCTTGGACTTCTCGTTCTTCAGCGCGTAGCTGCCGTCCCAGGCGAAGACCTCCGGTTCCGCGGAACGACCCAGATGATCGGCGGAGTCGATCAGGCCGACGGACGGGTTGACGACCTTCATCGTCCCGTTCTTCTTCACCTCGTAGGCACGGATCTCCATCGTCTCGACGGGGTAGGAGAAGTAGTACGCGAGGTAGGGGACGTCCCCTTGCTGCATCGTGTAGGTGCTCCCGCCCTCCGGGTCCAGCAGCACGCCGCCCGCGCCATCGCTGACCCCGAGCGAAGGCAGACCCATGCCCTGGTCATCGAGGACCGGAAGGGCCTGATAGTCACCGGAGAGGCCCGCGAACGGGACCACGAGATCATCGTCGGCTCCGGTGAGGGTCACCCAGCCGCCGTAGATGATGCCGTCCTCGCCGAAGTCCTCGCCGAGCGTCACGCTGACCTCCGCGGTGCCGCGGGCGGGCACCGTCACGGTCGACGCCGAGGGCTCGGCGATCCCTTCGGCCGTGTAGAACGTCGGGTCGAAGGTGGGGGCGCCGGTGGCGATGCCGTGGCGGACGCCGACGTCGTAGGTACGGTCCTGGTCGGAGTCGTTGGTGACGCTCACCGTGACCGCCTGCGGCCCGTTCTCGCCCTCGCCCAGCGAGATGGACGGTTCCTCGACCGTCGTGGTCGAATGCGTGGCCTCGACCATGTCGAGCAGGCCCGCACCCTGGCGGTGAACCGGCTCGAGGTAGCCCTGATCCGGCATCAGCGACCAGGTCAGCGGATCCGCGGTGTTCATCATCGCGGACTTCACGTCATGGGGTTCGAGGGTCGAATCGGACTCCAGGAGCAGTGCAGCAGCGCCCGCGACGTGCGGAGCCGCCATCGAGGTGCCCGACTTCGAGCCGTGGCCGCCCTGTTCGAGAGGGACGGTCGACCAGATCGAGCCGCCGGGAGCTGCGACGTCCGGCTTGAGGGCCAGTTCTGCGGTGAGCCCGTACGAGGAGAAGTCGGAGACGAGCCCGCCGGTCGCGTTCTCGACGACGGTGGTGCCCTGCTGCCAGGTCCACGTCACCTCACCGGCGGCGAGCGCCTCCTGCAGGGCCGCACCGTCGGCCTGACCGATCATGACGACCGGGACCGTGATCGCGGGGTCGCCCTCGACCGACGGGTTCACGGCACCGGGCGAATTGTTGTAGAGGATCACGGCGTCGTAGCCGGCGAGCTGACCCGCCAGCGCCTTCTCGTGGAACGAGCAGACCCCGCGCTCGACGAGCAGGGCCTCGCCCGCCCCGGAGGCCGGGGCGACGGCGGCGGGATCGCAGGCCTGGCCGGCCTCCGATCCCGGGGCACCGGCCGGGATCAGCGCGAGCTCTCCGGAGGTGGGCGCCGCCGGGCCGCCGGTCGCGGCCGAATACGCACGCTCCTCGTCGGCCGCCGTGGCATACGGCGTGCGCAGATGGGTGTTGTCCACCGAAGCGACGGTGATGGCGTCGGAGGCGACGCCGGGGGCTCCGCTGGAGAAGGTCCCTGCGGTCCCCTCGTTGCCGGCGGAGATGACGACGGTGACACCGTTCGCGGTGAGTGCATCGGTCAACTGCGCCGTGGGGTAGTCCTGCCACGTCATGAAGCTGGCGCCGAGGGACATGTTCACGATGTCGGCGCCGTCGGTCTGCGCCTGCTCCATCGCCTCGAGGATCACGTCGGTGCTGCTGGTGCCGTCGCAGCCGAAGATCCGGTAGGCGAGGAAGTCCGCCTCCGGCGCGACGCCGGTCACCTCGCCGTCGGCGCCGACGATGCCCGCGACGTGGGTGCCGTGGCCGCCGCAGTCATCGGGATAGTCGTCGGGGGCCACGGGGACTCCGTTGCTGGAGTCGTAGTCGTCACCGACGTAGTCGTACCCGCCGACCACACGGTCGTTCGGGAAGTCCGCGGTCTCGTCGTCGACGCCGGAGCCCCCGAGGTCAGGGTTGTTGTAGTCGATCCCGGAGTCGATCACGGCGACCGTGACGCCCTCACCGGTGAGACCATCCACCTCCTGCACCTGGTCGACCCCGGTCATCGCATTGCCGTACACGTCCTCCGGGGCGGAGTCGGACGGTACGGGGGCCGACACCTCCAGCACCGGGTACACGGCGCTGACGCCCTGGACGTCGCGCAGCTTCGCCACGTCGGTGTCGTCCATCTCCACCGACATGCCGTTCCAGCCCTGGACGAAGGATTCCTCAACGGTGAGCGGGATCGAGGCGGCCTCCGCGCGGGTGCTGACGGCGTCCTGCGCCGAGGAGTTGGTTGCGCGGGTGCCGCCTCGCAGAACCGGCTCGCCCTCGACCTCGACGAGCCAACGGCCCGGGATAGCCGCCGGGGATGCGTCCAGGACCTCGTCCGGGGCCGGGGCCTCGACCCCGAGATCGGAGGCGGAGCCGAGTGGTTGGGGGTCTCCGCCGTCGGCGAGAGCTGGTGGGGCCACGAGCAGGCCGGCGACGAGCGTCGCGCCGGCTGCGGCCGCGAGCACTGCGCGCGACCGCGCCAGGACAGGATGGTTGACGGACATCGAAGTAATCCTCCGGGGATGGGACGGACGGTGCACTGCGCATCGTTGCGCCCGGGTATCCGGCGGGCACCGGCACTGCGCATCTCACCACGCAATGGGGCTCGGCGTGGGCCATATCACCGAGATGGTCGGCCACGATCGTGCAACGACGGCCCGTCGCGCTCCGCTCCGCAGGGCCGGATACCCTCGCCCCGTGACCCCCGACGCCACTGCTCGCCCCGTGCGGCGCACCCGCGCCGTGCCTGCCCCTGCGGTGGAGATCGCCCGGCGCGTGGTGCCGCCGCTGCTCGCCGTGCTCGCGACCGCCGCCTATGGGCTGCTCGGCACCCAGCAGTTCCGGAACCTCGTCGCGCGGTCCTGGGACCTGGGGATCTTCACTCAGCTCGCGCGGGCCTACGGAGAGTTCCGCGCCCCCATCGTCCCCATCAAGGGCGACGAGGTGAATCTTCTGGGCGACCACTTCCACCCGATCCTGGCACTGCTGGCTCCGGTGTGGTGGGTATGGCCCTCCGGGGAGGCACTGCTGTGGACCCAGGCTCTGCTGTTCGGGATCTCCGCGATCCCCCTGACCCGCCTCGCGATCGACCGGCTCGGGCCCGCACTGGGCTCTCTCGCCGGCGCGGCGTACGTGTTCTCCTTCGGCCTGCAGGCGGCGGCCTCCGTGCAATTCCACGAGATCGCCTTCGCCGTGCCGCTGCTGGCGCTGTCGCTGACCGCCCTGCTGCGCGAGCGCCCACTGGCCGCGATCCTGTGGGCGGCACCCCTGGTGCTGGTGAAGGAGGACCTCGGGCTCACGGTCGCCCTGCTCGGTGGGCTCATCGCGCTGCGGCACCGCTCGCACCGGCTCGAGGGACTGGGCCTCGCCGGCTGGGGTGCGGGCTGGTTCGTCCTGTCGACCTTCGTGATCCTGCCGCTGCTGAACACCGCCGGCCAGTACGACTACACCGACAACCTCGGTTCGCCGCTGGAGGTGTTCTGGCCGCCCGTGAAGTGGCTGACCGTGCTCATGCTGCTGCTCGCCGCAGGACTCATCGGGGGCCGCTCACCGCTGATCGCCCTGATGCTGCCCACCCTGGCCTGGCGCTTCACCGGCACCGTCGATTTCTACTGGGACTGGTACTGGCACTACAACGCGGTGCTCATGCCGATCGCGCTCGCGGCGATGCTGGACGCCCTCGGTGATCGCCGCACAGCTCACGCCGCCGCCTGGCTGCGCCTCGACGCCCCGATCCCGGCGCGCCGGATCCGGGTCACGGCGGTCGCCGCCTCGGCCGTGGTCACCCTGATGCTGGCCGGCGCGATGCCGCTGCTGGACATCGTCCGCCCCGACCAGTGGGAGCGCACCTGGAGGGCCGAGCCCGCCGCCGCGGCCCTCGAAGCCGTGCCCGACGGCTCTGTGCTCTCCGTCGACATCACGCTGATGGCCCAGGCCGTCCCGGATCACGACGTGCAGTGGATCCACGGCCCCAATACGCGCGCCCCCGACTGTGTGCTGAGCGATCAGTACGCCTTCTCCTGGGCCAACAGGCCTCCTGCGGACATCACGGTGTGGGCACAGCAGACCTGGGGCGCGAGCTACGAGACCGTGTACGAGAACGGAGGCTTCACCGTCGCCTGCCGCCCCTGACGGGGCCGCCGGGTCGGGGCGTGACCTACTCGGTTCCCCGGTTCGACGTCGACGTCGGTTCAGGGACCGTCGATGTCGAGTCTGCGGATTCCGTCGAGTTCCCAGGGTCAGTCGGGGTCTCCGTCGGGGGTTCCGTAACCGTCGAGGTCGCCGTCGGGGTCACCGTGATCGGCGGCGACTCAGAATCCGTCGGCGACTCAGATTCCGTCGGGGGCTCGGGGTCCGTCGTCGGAGACTCCGTCGGGGGCTCGGGGTCCGTCGTCGGAGACTCCGTCGGGGGCTCAGGGTCCGTCGACTCCCCCGTCGTCTCCTCCGGGGAGGGCGAGGTGTCCGGGTCCTCCGTCGGCGAGTTCTCCGGATCCTCCGGGGTCGTCTCGGAGGGCGGGGTCGTCTCGGAGGGCGGGGTCGTCTCGGAGGGCGCGGGCGGTGTCGAACCACCGCTCCCGCCGGTGCTCCCGCCCTCGTCCTGAGAGTCTCCGCCCGAGCCGCCCTGGGGCGTCTCCTCACGACCTCCGCTGTTCCCGGTCGAGCTGTCCTCGGTCTCCGGGGGGTCCACGGCGGTGGGCTCGGCGGGCTCTGCCGGCGTGGGATCGACGGCGTCCTCGGGTGCGGGCTCCTCGGTCTCCTCGGCGGTGGGGCTCTCCGCGTCGGTCTCCTCGGCGGTCGGCGAGGGATCGACCGCCGTCGGCGAGTTCTGCGGGTCGGTCGCTTCACCGCCGCCATCGGACGGCACGGTCTCAGATGTCGCAGTCGTGGCGGCCTGATCGGGGTCCCCGGCGAGCGCGGCCAGGGGGCCGACGCCGGCGACGCCGAATCCTGAGAGGGCGCCGACGGCAGCGACGCTCGCGGCAGCCAGGGCGATGCCGGCCCGCGGTCGCGACCGCAGCGGATCAACGCTGCGGATGCCCGTCACTCGTCTGCGCATGGACGCTCTCCCCCTGTTCCTCTGCCTGCGCCAGTACCTGTACCGGTGCCGGCGAGTCGGTCCTGCCCGCATCCGACCTGCTGGTCCTGTGCATCTCAGCGTAAACGCGTCGCCCGGAGAAGGGAACCGCGTCCGCGACGCGTCACAGCGGCACCAGCAGCGACGTCGACATCAGTCCATCTTCACGTGGCGGGTACGGCGGGCCCGGGGATCGACCTGGGCCTGCTCCCGTTTCGCCTTCGCCGACTCCACCCACAGTCGCCACGGCGAGTATCGTTCCGCCGCGAGGGCGATCTGGAGTCCTCGCGAGAGCGCCTGATCCGTCGGCGTCGCGGGCAGGGCCGCGAGCTCGGCCGCTCGTTCGGGCAGCAGATGCGCTGTCCCGCAGGCGCTCCAGCGCGCGGCGATCTGCGTGATCTGACTGCGGGTGTCGAGCATCGAATGGCCCGCCCCGGGAACCTCCAGCAGCCGCGCGCCCGGGATCCTCTCGGCCAGGTCCCTGGCGATCCGGGGTGGGGCGATCAGATCCTGCGAGCCGGCGATGACGAGGGTCGCGGCAGTGATCGCGGGGGCGAGCGCATGCAGGTCCAGCACCTCTCCGGTGAAGGGCGGCACCGCACGGGTGTGCTCGCCGGAGATGATCAGCGGGTCCAGGGGGCCGCCGTCGGCGTGATGGCCCCTCCCGAGCTCCGTGTGCGCGATCCGCGCGGTCAGGTCGTACTCCATCACGTACGGCGTAGACTGCAACCATCCCTGGTTGAGCACCTGGCGCACGCTGTTCCAGGTCAGCTGGCCGCGGCCCAGCGCGAGCAGGTCCACCAGGTCGCGCACCGCCGACGGGCCGCCATGCTCGTGGACGGCGAGCAGGATCGGCCCCGCACGGTGGGCGTCGACCGTGCCGTCCCGGGACAGTCGGCGCAGGGCGGAGGCGGTCGTGGAGGTCGCGGGGTTCGTGCCCTCCCAGTACAGGGCCCGAAGTGTCGCCTGCGCGATGCGTTCGTCGTCGGCGCTGGTCAACGGCGAGTCGAGCACCAGTGAATGCACCCGCTCGGGGTGGAGGACGGCGAGCGCCTGTGCCAGGTACGCGCCGTATCCGACGCCGTAGACCGCGACCTGCGGAACCCGGGCGTGGTCCAGCACCGCGAGCAGATCACGGATCACCTCACGCAGCGTCATGGCATGGGCGGGGAGGTCGTCCCCGGCGGCGTCCAGGCGCGAGAGCCCCACACCGCGATGTTCCATCATCAGCACGTCCAGGCCGCGTCCGGCGAGATTGCGTCGCAGCACGTCGTACGGCAGCACCGACGCCCGATCGGGGCCGTCAGGGATCAGCAGCACCGGGGCCTGAGCGCTCGCGGTTCGGGCCGTGGCGTCGGCCTCCTCGGCCGCCGGCGCGGAGGCCCGGATGCCCCGGCCCGGCCGCGGGCGGCGCGGGACCGTGCGGGCGTAGCGCAGCGGGAACAGTCGCTCGTCGTCGGCGGAGATCTCGCGGTAGACCGTCATCAGGTCGTTGCGGATCTGCAGCAGATCGTCCTGCGCGGGACGGTCGAAGAGGTCAGCGGAACGCAGGAGTGGAAGCTTCACTCGCCGGTCCGACCGTCCAGCAGCTCCGCGAGCACGTCGAGGTGGCCGGCATGGCGGGCGGTCTCCCCCACCATGTGGGTGAGCACCCACCGCACGCTGCGCAGGTGCTCCCCGTCGCTGATCTCCTCGTCAAGATCCCGTCCGTGCAGCTGAGTGCGGGACAGTTCGGTCGCGGCCGCATAGTCGGCGAGGGCGGCATCGAGGGAGGCGTCAGGCGCAACGGCCCACTCGGCGTGCGGTCCGGACTGCTCATACCGGGTGTAGTCGACCTGCTCCTGCGGGACCCCGCCCATGAACTCGCGGAACCAGTAGCGCTCGGCATTGGCCAGGTGCCGGACCAGGCCCGTGACCGTCGTCCCGGAACCGACCAGGCGCGTCGCGGCCTGCTCATCGCTGAGACCCGTGGCCTTCCAGATGACGGTGGCGCGGTGGAGGTCGAGGAAGCCCTGGAGAGTCTCCGTCTCCGCGGCGACGGCCGGGGGCACGGGGCGGTTTCCCGGGAGCGTCGCGAAGGCATCATCGCCGCTGTCCGCCTCGACCGCGGCCTGCTCGTCGGCGAGACGGTCCACCAGGATGTCGAGCTCGTCCGGGACCTTCGGGACGTCGGCGGAGGCTGGGCCGGCCGCGGGTTCCCCCGGCTCCGCGCGGTGGTTCGGGCTCACGCCTGCTCCTCGGTGCCCCGGCCGATGGTGTTCCACAAGAAGGTGTACAGCAGGGCGTTCATCCGAGCGGCCTGCTCGTTGGTGGCCGCTCCGCCGTGCCCGCCCTCGGTGTTCTCCCAGGAGCGCACGTCGGCTCCCAGGGATTCCATCGCGGCGGTGAACTTGCGGGCGTGCCCGGGATGCACGCGGTCGTCGCGGGTGGAGGTGAGCAGGAACGTCGGCGGGTACGTCACGTCCTCGCGCAGCAGGTGGTACGGGCTGAAGGTGCGGAGGAACTCCCAGTCGTCCGTATCCGGATCCCCGTACTCGGCCATCCAGGAATAGCCGGCCAGCAGCTGGTTGTATCGCTTCATGTCCAGCAGCGGCACCTGGATGACGACCGCCCCGAACAGCTCGGGGTACAGCGTGACCATGGCTCCGGTGAGCAGGCCGCCGTTGGAGCCGCCGCGCACCGCGAGGTGATCGCGGTCGGTGACACCGCGCTCGAGAAGATCCTTCGCGACACCGGAGAAGTCCTCGTAGGCGCGATGACGATTCTCCTTGAGCGCCGCCTGGTGCCATCGGGGCCCGTACTCGCCGCCGCCGCGGATGTTCGCCAGCACATAGGTGCCACCGCGCTCGAGCCACGCCTTGCCGATGGCCCCGAGGTAGCTCGGGGTCAAGGAGATCTCGAAGCCGCCGTAGCCGTACAGCAGGGTGGGCACCGGGGCATCGGACTCCGCGCGGTCGGTGCGGGAGATCTCGAAGTACGGGATGCGGGTGCCGTCCTCGCTGGTCGCGAAGTGCTGGCTGACGTCCAGTCCGTCCGTGTCGAAGCGGGCAGGCGTGGACTTGATGATCTCGAGGTCGCTCGGGTCCCCGCCGGCGGCGACCTCCGCGAGATCACCGAGATGCAGCGTGGTGGGTTCGATGAAGCCGGTCACGCTCACCCAGATCTCGTCGTTGACGTCGGCGTCGACCGCCGCCACACCGATCGATCCACGCAGCTCGGGGTAGAGGTCGCGGCGCTCCCAGGCGCCGTCCTCGTTGCGGGTGTGCACCTCGAGGCGGTGCACGACATCCTCGAGGATCGACAGCACGACGGCCGAGCGGGTGATGGTCATGCCCTCGAGCGAGGTGGTGTCGGTGGGCTCGAACAGCATCTCCAGCTCGGGTTCGCCGCGCTGGAAGCGCTCGAAGTCGCCGACGACCAGCGAGCCGGACGGGAACGTCGAGCCGCCGATCTCCCAGTCGCTGCGGGGGCTGAAGATGCCCAGGTCGCGGTGCGCGCTGGCCTCCATGTCCCGGGGCACCTCGACCGTGCTGAGCACGGGCGGCTGCTGGCTGCGATCGACGACGTGGACGGTGGTGTCGTAGAACGCGTGCGCCTCGATGACCCAGTCGCGCTCCCAGCCGGGGGTGGAGTCGTGCGCGGCGAACACCGCCATGTCGTTCTCCGCGACCTCATGCACCAGCTGCGCCTGCGCCAGCGGGGTGCCGCGGGTCCACAAGCGGGCCTGGCGGGCATAGCCGGAGCTGGTCAGGGTCCCCTTCCCGAAGTCGGTGGAGACCCACACCGTATCGACGTCGATCCAGCTGAGGCCGCCCTTGGCCTCGGGGCGGAAGAAGCCGCCCTCGGATTCGGGGACGAAGGCGAGGGTCTCGAGGTCGAACTCCCGGGTGACGTCCGCGTCGGAGCCGCCGTGGGAGAGATCCACGAGGGCACGACGGTAGGGCTCGCCGTCCTCGAGTCCCACCGGGCGCAGCAGGCTCGCACCGTGCCATACCCAGTCCTCGCCCTCGGCCTCGTTGAGCGCGTCGACGTCCAGCAGGATCTCCCAGGTGGGATCGTCGGTGCGGTAGGACTCCAAGGTGGTGCGGCGCCACAGCCCGCGCTCGTGCTCGGCGTCGGTCCAGAAGTTGTACAGGAACTCCCCGCGCTTGACCACCCCGGGGATCTTGTCCTTCGCGTCGAGGATCTCGCGGATCTCGCGCTGCAGGGTCGCGGCGAGCGGGTCGCCGCTGACATCGCGCGGATCGCGCACCTCGTCGAGCTCGGACTCCGCCTGTGCGTTGCGCTCGTGGACCCAGGCCAGGGCCTTCTCGCCGGTGACGTCCTCGAGCCACTGATGGGGGTCCCGAGTGCCGTCGGGGGTGGGCAGCTGCGGGGTCGGCGAGTGCTGCGGGGCGGTGTCGGTCATCTGTTCTCCTTGCCGGGGGCGGTGTTGATGGGGACGGTGCTGTCGGGGCCGGTGAGAGCCGTGAAGTCGTCGAGGGTGCGTGTCCAAGCAGCCTTCCAGGCGTCACGATCCGCGGCGCTCCCGAGGCCCTTGTGCTCGATGCTGAGGGTGCTGCGCGGGTTCCGGGAGCTGCCGGCGCCGGGGGAACGAGTGGCGCTGCCCTTCGCTGCGGCCTTCGCGGTGATGTTCACGCTGAGGCGGGTGCCGTCCTCCACCGCTGCGCGCCAGTAGCGCCACGTCGCGGTGTCGGTGAGGCTCGGCTCCTCGAGCCCGAGTCGTGCCCGTCGCGCCGGTGTCATGTAGGCATCCCAGCGCGCCCGCACCGCATCCGGGTCCCCCACCAGGGTGCGGGAGGCGGAGGCCGCGAAGTCGCCTTCGCAGCTCTGCCCCACCACGCGCCGGCCGATGAGCTGCTCGTAGGTGACGGTGACGCCCTGGGCCCACCACTCGGTGATGTCCCAGCGCTCAGGGAGCAGGCGCGCGATCGCGGTGTGGTCGAGATCCCGGCCGCCGGCCTGCTCGATCCGGTCCACCCAGGTGGCCAGCGCGGTGCCGGTGCCGGATTCGATCGATGCGGCCCGCGGATGCTCCGCGGGAGACATATCGGTGCTCATGGACCCAGCCTACGGGGGTTCCGGTGCCCCAGGTCACTCCTTCGCAGACCGTCGGCGCCGCGTGGAAGACTGGCGCCATGCGCCGACGCCATCTCCTCGCCATGGCCCCCGCGGCCGCGCTCGCCGCCTGTACCCCGCAGGGCGAGGATCCGCCGAGTGATCCGGAGGCGACCGGCCCGGGTGACCCCGAAGCGACGGGTGACGACACCACCGCCGAACCGACCGGCCGCCCGACCACGACCGCTGCGCCACCGACCGCCGCGGAGGAGCTGCTCGCGGAGCTCTCGCCCCGGGAGCTGGCCGGCCAACTGGTCCTGGTCGGCATCCCCGCCGGCAGCGAGATTCCCCCCGCAGTGCTCACCGAGCACCACGCCGGTGGGGTCTTCCTGCTGCAGGTCTGGGAGAGCCCCTCCGCGGTGGACGACGCCGTGGCCACCGCCCGCGAGGGATCTCGGGTCGATCTGCCGCCGCTGATCGCGGTCGACCAGGAAGGTGGCCAGGTGCGGATGCTGCGCGGGGACGCCGCCCGTCGGACGCCGTCGGCCGAGGAGCTCGGCTCCGACGGCCCGAGCGCGGTCTCCGAGGCATACACGGTCATCGGGGAGGACCTCGCTGCGCGCGGGATCCAGGTGGCCCTCTCCCCCGTCGCCGATGTCGTCGACCCCGCCCTCGGCGACGCCAACGAGCCCGTCGGAGGTCTCGACCGTGGTTTCGGAACGGATCCCGAGCAGGTGGGAGCCTGCGTGGCGGCGGCAGTCGAGGCGCTGGCGGCGCAGGGCGTCGCCGCCACCCTCAAGCATTTCCCGGGCCTGGGACGGGTGGACCAGAACACCGACTTCTCGGCCGAAGGCATCGAAGACCCCACGACCGGGCCCGAGGACCCGTTCCTGGACTCCTTCACCGCGGGGATCGATGCCGGCGCGCAGCTGGTGATGATGTCCTCGGCGATCTACCCGCAGCTCGAGGCGGGCGTCCCCGCGATGTTCTCGCGCGTCGCGATCCAGGAGCTGCTGCGCGGGCAGCTCGGCTTCGACGGGCTCGTGGTCACCGACGACATCGGTGCTGCGAAAGCCGTCGCGGCCATCCCCGTCGCCGAGCGTGCCACGCGGCTGCTCGAGGCGGGCGGGGACGTGGTGGTGACCGCGGACGCCTCGCTCACCGGCGAGCTGGTCGACGCGATCGAGGACTGGGCCCGGCAGAGCCCCGAGAACGAACAGCGGATCCAGGAGTCCGCGGGCCGCATGCTCGCCCTCAAGGACGGGCTGGGACTGCTCCAGCGGTGACGTCGCTCAGGCCTTGTCGAGCGTGATGAGGTGGTTCAGGGGACCGTAGCCGCTGCCACTGCTGCGCGAGACCTTCCAGTCCCGGGCGTTGTCGATGGCGCTGGCGAGGAACTCGCGGGCCGAGGCGACGATGGTGACCAGGTCGTCGTCGGCCCCCTTCTGACCGCTGTCCCCCAGTTCACCGGCGCGATCGAACTCCTCGATGCGTGCGAGCTGCGCCGCGATCGCGGCCGACAGGGTCGAACCAGCCCCGCGCACGTGCCGGTCGGGCACGCGGTCGGCGCGCAGCAGATCGGTGCCGCCGGGGTGGACGAGCACGTCGACCGCGTCGTCGTCCACCAGGCGTCCTCCGGTGACCAGCACGGCTGGCGGGCCCAGCGCCTGCAGCGCGAGCGCCTGGTCGCGCATCTCGTCGATCGAGGTCGCCAGCGGCCTGCCCAGCAGCTGGGCCGCCTCGGCCATGTTCGGCGTCAGCACGTCCACCAGCGGCAGCAGGGACTCCCGCAGCGCGCGAGCACCCTGGGCGGAGATCAGCGGCGCACCGTCGCTGCCCACCATCACAGGATCGAGGATGAGTCGCCCCAGTCGTCCCCGATGCTCCCGCACCGCGCCGGCGACGGCCTCGACCACGGCGGCGCTGCCCAGGCCGCCGATCTTGGTGGCGTCGAGGAAGAGATCGGAGGCGACGGCGTCGATCTGGCTGCGGACCACGTCGCCGGGAAGATAGTGGATGCCCGTGTGCCCCTGCGTGTTCACGGCGCAGACCATGCTGACGGCGCTGGCGCCGTACACCCCGAGCGCCGTGAACGTCTTCAGATCCGCCTGGATGCCCGAGGCACCGTCGGAGTCGGAGGCGGCGATCGTCAAGACCAGAGGCGGGCGCATGCGGACTCCATCCGTCGAGGCCGGGGCCGGAGCAGGAGGCTCCGTCGGCCATGTGCCCGGAGAGTACCAACCGCGACTGGTCGCTCCTGCGCGGCTCCGACTCCCTATCCTGTGAGGGCACGCATCGCGACGAGCGTGCGAGAATCACCCGGGGACGAGGGTCCCGAAACGGGGGCATGGGGCCCTCCGCGCCGGGGAGGTGGCGATGACTCAGGATCCGCACGGCGGCGATCAGCGACCGGCGGGCTCCGGCCTGCCCGACTTCACCGGTCACGAGGAGGGCGGGCTTCCCGACCACGGGGCTGCCGATCAGGGCGTCACCCTCGGCGAACCCGGTCAGCGCACTCGCAACCGGACCCTCGCGATCGTGCTCAGCGTCATCGCCTCCAGCGTCGTGCTGCTCGCCGTCATCGCTCTGGTGCTGTCGCAGACGGTGTTCCGCTCCGTCCTGGAGGAGGACGATCCCACCGCGTACAAGACCGCCGAGCGCACCGGTGAGGGGCAGACGGAGTACGTGCCCGATCCGGAGGAACCCGACATCGCTCCTCCCCCGCCGATCTTCACCGAGAAGCCCACCACGAACTGCACGATGCCGGAGGACGGCACCCCGGCGGCGAAAGCGGACCCCGGCACCATCCGGGGCGGGGACCTGCAGTACACGGTCCCGGAGACCTGGGAGCATCCTTGGGGGTCGTCCTACCTTCCATATCTGACGGAGACCGACGCCCAGGCCCGAGTGGTCGAGGGCAGCTGGTTCAGCGTCGTCAACCTCGGTCGCGTGGTCTGGCCGGAGGACGAGGGCGGCTACCCCGGTCTGGAGACCGCCGGGGTCGCGATCTTCCAGTGCTACGCGACCACGTCGGGCGTCGTCTCCTATTTCGGGGAGCACCCCGAGGTCACGGACTACCGCTCCGAGGCCACGACGGTCGATGGCCACCCCGCCTGGATCGTGCAGGCCACCTATCATTTCGAGGATCCCGAGATCCTCGAGACCTCGAGCGCCTCGGTCGTGACTGCTGTCGTCGTCGAGGGCCCGAACGGTCCCAGCGCCCTGGCCAGCGACGTCGCGGCCGACCAGCCCGAACACGTCCAGGAACTCGAAGACATCATCGCCAGCCTCGACGTCGTGGAGTGACGCCGCGGCAGTCGCGAGCGACCGCAGAAGGAGCAGCCCGTGGACAGCGGACCGCAGTACACCTCGACCCAGCCGCAGAGCCCCGGCCCGGGCGGCGGGCGCGGGGGCGCACTGCTGATCGGCGCCCTCGCCTTCGCCATCGTCTTCCTGCTGATCGTGGGCGCCACCGTGGGGTACCTCGTACTGCGTCCGACCGGTGGCGGAGACCAGGCCGGTGACACGACGTCGGCCTCGGCGACACCGGTGGACCCCGAGAGCACCTCACAGGATCCTGAGCCCTCCGGCGAACCGACGGAGGTGGTGGAGCAGCGCTGCTTCGAGCCCGAATACGAGCGGACCTCCTCGAACCCCTCCAGCAAACTGCGCGGCGGGGGCCTCGAGTTCATCCCCCCGGCGGCATACAGCGGCCGGGGCTCCAGCGGTTACGCCCACTTCGTCAACGACTCCCAGATCGCTTACGGCGAAGTCGAGGACAGCTGGATCTCGACGATCACGGTCGGCAAGGTCGAATGGCAGCCCGACGTCGAGTACCCGGGCAACGAGGTCGCCTCCCAGAAGATCGCGAAGTGCTTCTTCACCGATGGCAACTGGGGCGAGCAGGCCCGCGAGCGCACGTGGGACGACGAGACCACCCAGCCCGTGACGGTCGCCGGGATGCCCGGCTACGAGACCCGGGCAATGGTCAACTTCGGTTCCGACGATCTCGAGAAGACCGACGCCAGCGAGATCGTCGTGGTGGTGCTCGATACCGAGCAGGGACCCAGTGCTCTGATCACCGAGACCGCCGTCGGGGTCACCGCACACGAGGAAGCGGCCGACGAGGCCTATACCTCCCTGACCGCCCTCTCCGGGTGACCGGACAGACCCTGAGGGTCCCGCTCAGACGACGGCGGAGGCCAACCGGCAGAGGTTGTCCAGGATCATCATCGGCATCGGCCGCTGGTTCCATTCCTTGAGCGTGAGCTCCCGGCTGCAGGACCGGTAGACGTCCTCGACCACGTGCATCTTCCCCATGAAGTCGGTGCCACCGATCATCATCGAGCTCTCCATGTCCAGCAGGAACGAGCGGATATCCATGTTCGAGGAGCCGATCACCGTGACCGAATCGTCGATGGTCACGTGCTTGGCATGCAGGATCGTCGGGGCCCGGTAGAGCCAGATCTTCACGCCCGCTTCGAGCAGCGCCGAATAGTACGAGCGCTGGGCGTGGAAGACCAGGAACTGATCGCCGATCTCCGAGACGAACAGCTCGACCTCCACCCCGCGGCGAGCGGCGGTGATGAGCGCCGACAGCATGGACTCGTCGGGCACGAAATAGGGGCTGACGGCGCTGATGCGGTCTCTCGCCGAATAGAACAGCTGATTCAGCAGGAGCAGATTGTTCTCGAACACGAAACCCGGTCCGCTGGGGACCAGCTGGCACTCGTAGCCCCCGGAGGTGTCCGACGGCCTCGTGACCACAGTCTCCAGCGACAGCTGCTCCGAGGCCTCGTAGTACCAGTCGGTGGAGAACAGCAGGTTCATCTCCGAGACGATCGGCCCCCGGAAACGCGCCATCGTCTCCTGCCAGTGCAGCCCGCGACGGATGTTGGACCGCTTGTTGTAGTGGGCCGCGATCATGTTCTGGCTGCCCATCCAGCCGATCTGGCCGTCCACGATCAGCAGCTTGCGGTGGTTGCGCAGGTCGGGGCGCTGGAAGGCGCCGTCGCTGAACGGCTTGATCGGCATCATCGGGTAGTGCTCGATCCCATGGGCGTTCAGGCGTCGCCGCATCGCCCGGTAGACCGAGCCGTGGCTGAGCGACCCCCAGTGGTCGTAGAGGACCCGCACGGTGACACCGCGCTCGGAGACCTCCGTGAGCGCTGCGAAGAAATCCTCGGTGACGTCGTCGAGCGCCATGGTGAAGAACAGGACGTGCACCTCACGCTGCGCGGTGCGGATATCCGCGGCCATGCGGGCGATCGAGGTCTTGTAGTCGATCTCCAGATCGGCGGAGTTGTTGCCCGTGAGCGGGAACGCGCCCAGTTCTCGGTTCAACCGCACGGCGGACTGCAGCCAGCTGGGGGCGTCGGCGTCGAGCTCGCTGTCAGGGATGCTCTGCGCCCGCACATGCATCAGGCGATTGACGATCTTCTGCTTCTCGCGTCGCTTCCGGGGCAGCTCGGCCTTGCCCAGGATCAGGTACAGGGGGAACCCGATCAGCGGGAAGATCATGATCGCCATCAGCCAGGCCAGCGCCGAGCCCGGGCGACGATTGCGCGGCACCAGGAGGAGACCGAGGATCCGCAGGATCACGTCCACGACCAGGAAGGCATAGGTCGCCACGACCACCCCGTGGTCGAGCAGCCACTGCCACGCCTCAGCCATGAATCAGCCCCTCCTTCGGACACCGGAACGGCGGGCCCCCGACCTGGGGACCCGCCGTGTCAGCATACGGTCGAGCGGGTGCCGCTGCCCGAGCGCTGCGTCAGTTGCCGCGAAGGATCGCGAGAATCCGCAGGATCTCGATGTACAGCCACACCATGGTGGCGGCGAGGCCGAAGGCGCAGCGCCACGCGTAGTTGCGGGGAGCACCGGCGCTGGCGGCGCGCTGGACATCTTCGAAGTCCATCACCAGGCAGTACGAGGCCATGACCACGGCGAGGCCGCCGATGATCAGACCGACGACGCCTTCGCGCAGGCTGGTGCCGGAGATCAGCAGGTAGCCGATGTTGACGACACCGAAGATCAGGTACGCGATCATCGCGACCATGAAGATCTTGTTCAGGGCCGGGGAGGTGCGCAGGATCCCCATCCGGAACAGCACCAGCACGGTGCCGGCCACGGCGAGCGTGCCGAGCACGGCCTGCAGGGCGATGCCCGGGTAGATGTTCTCCATGGTCCCGCTGATGCCGCCCAGGAGCAGGCCTTCGAACCCGGCGTAGGCGAGCACGAGGACCGCTGAGGGCTGCTTCTTGAAGATGTTGACCAGGGCGAGGACCAGACCGCCGATGAGCCCGATGAGCGTGGCGGCCCCGGCGATCAGCAGGCCGAGCTGCTGTCCCGCTTCCCCGGCGACCACGCCGAGCAGCATCGGGGTCACGGCGATGACGAACCCGACGACCACGATCAGGCCGAGGGTCGCGGTGATCGCGTTCAGGGCGTCCCGCATGGTCATGCGGCCGGTGTCCTGACCGGTCGCAGCCGGGCGGGCGTACATGGCCTCGAGCTGGTCGCCGCCCTGCTGGTCGAACCCTGAGGACCACTGGGTCCCCTGGGCCGGTCCGCCCTGCGACTGACCGAACTGGGGGGCGTTGTAGTTCCGCCCCTGCTGCACTGCCTGGTCCTGGCCGAACACGATGTTGTGGCGTGCCATGGCGCTCCTCACGAGAGATGGTGGGCCGACGTCGGGGTGCATGCTGGAGGGTCCCCGGCGCACCGACTCGTCCATCCTACCGGCGATTCCCGTGCCTGGGCTGGACGTGGAATCCGCTCTCAGCGAGCAGCGCGCAGGGCGTGATCGAGGTCCTCGATCAGGTCGTCCACGTTCTCGATGCCCACGGACAGCCGCAGCAGATCCTCGGAGATGCCTGCCCGCTCGCGCGCCTGCGGGGTCATGGCCTCATGGGTCATGGCCGACGGGCGGCAGATGAGCGACTCGACCCCGCCCAGGCTGACCGCGCAGGCGGGGTACCGCAGGGCGCGCAGGAACGCGACGCGGTCCAGCCCTGCCGCGAGCTCGAAGGAGAGCACAGCGCCGGTCCCGGTGGCCTGGGAGGCGTGGACCCGCGCCTCGTCCTCGCTGTACGAGCCCGGGTACCAGACCTCGCGGATGGCCTCGTGGCCACGCAGGAAGTCGACGATCGCGATCGCATTGTCCTGCTGGCGCTCCAGGCGCAGGGGCAGGGTCTTGATCGCCTGGATCAGTCGGAAGGACTCGCCCGGGGCCAGCACGCCGCCCTGCGCCTTCTGGGCGAGCGCGAAGGCTTCGGCGAGGTGGGGGTCGTTCGTGGTGATGGCGCCGGCGAGCAGATCCGAGTGCCCGGCGAGGTACTTGGTGGCGGACTGGACGACGACGTCGGCCCCCAGGTCGAGCGGCTTCTGCAGCACCGGCGTCATGAAGGTGTTGTCGACGATCACGAGGGCGCCGTGGCGATGGGCGAGCTCGACCAGTCGGCGCAGGTCGGTGATCCGCAGCGTGGGGTTCGCGGGGGTCTCCATGAAGATCGCCTTGGTGGCCGGCGTGAAGTCCTCGTCGGTGAGCGCGCCGAGATCGTCCACGAAGCGCCCGGTGACCCCACGGCCGGGCAGCACGAGGTCGACGAAGCGGTAGGTGCCGCCATAGACGCTGGCCGGCAGTATCACCTCATCGCCCACCGTGAGGGTGGACAGCGAGGCGGCGGTGGCGGCCATCCCGGACGCGAAGGCGAAGCCGTGGGCGGCGCCGTCGAGGGTCGCCAGGACCGTCTCCAACTGCGCCCGGGTGGGATTGGATCCACGCTGGTAGGCGTAGGCGCCGTCCTCGCTGCCGGGATCGAGCTCGAAGGTCGAGGAGAGGTGCACCGGGGGGACGACGGCTCCGTGCTCGTGGTCCCGCAGGGTATGCACGGCGGCGGTCTGGATATGCACGGGGCCTCCACGAGGGTCGGGTCGATGACTCAGCTTCCGATTCCACCCTAGCCACCGGGCACGTCGACTCCGGAGCGGGATGACCGTGTGTGACGCGCCGCAGAATCCAGGCCCGGCTGCACCCGCGGAGCCTGCAGGCCCCCAGGCCCCCAGGCCCGCAGGCCCGAAGGCTCGTGATCAGACGCTCGCGGGCACCGCGGGGATCGAGCCGGTGGTCGCGAGCTCGTTGCTGTCCAGCACAGCCAGGGTGCGGCGAGCTCGGACACGCAGGGCCACCAGGGTCGCGACGACCATCGCGAACCCGGTGCTCGCCAGCACGATCGCGACGATCATCGGGGCCTCGTAGCCGAAGCCGGCGGCGATCACCGCGCCGCCGAGGGTCGCGCCCAGGGCGTTGGCGACGTTGAACGCGGCCTGGTTCATCGATGCCCCGAGCAGCTCGGAGCGGTGGGCGATGCGGATCATCCAGGTCTGCATCGCCGGGCTCAGCGAGGAGTTGACCAGGTTCACCACGAAGAAGCCGACCACGAGGGCGGTGAACGAGCTGTGGGCGACCAGGAAGAGTGCCACCAGCGCCGTGATGTACAGCGGGAAGCCGATCAGCAGGGTGCCGTTCAGGGAGCGGTCGGTGGTCACGCCACCGATGACGTTGCCGATGGTCATCCCCAGTCCTGCGGCGGCCAGCACCCATGGGACGGCGCTGGCGGGGGCGCCCGTGACCTCGGTGGTGATGTCCGCGATGTAGCTGAAGACCGCGAAGGCGCCGGAGAAGCCGATCGCGGCGATGCCGATGACGATCCACAGCTGGAGCCGGCGCAGCGCGACCAGCTCGTCGAGCATGCGGCGACCCTCGACCTTCTCCTGCCGGGGAACGGTGAGGTACAGAGCCGCCACGGTGACCAGGAAGACCCCGGTCAGCAGCAGGTAGACGGAGCGCCAGCCGGCGGCCTGTCCGACGGCGGTCAGGATGGGCACGCCGATGAGGTTGGCCACGGTGAGCCCGGACAGGGCCAGAGCCGTGCCCTTGCCCTGGCTCCCGGGCCCCATCAGCGAGGCGGCGAGCAGGGAGGCGACACCGAAGTAGGCGCCGTGGGGAATGCCGGCGAGGAAGCGGGCGAACACCGTGAGCTCGAAGGTGGGCATCACCGCGGACAGCAAGGTGCCCGCCGCGAGGGCGACGGCGAGCGCGACGATCATCGAGGAGCGGCTCCAGCGCACCGAGAGCAGGGCGAGCGCGGGGGCTCCCACCACCACGCCGAGGGCGTAGGCGGTGATGGCGAGACCTGCGTGGGCGATGCCCGTCTCCGGGTCGGAGGCCATGACCTCGGGCATCAGGCCGTGCGCGATGCCGGGCAGCAGGCCCATCGAGACGAACTCGGAGCCGCCGATGCCGAAGCCACCCAGGGCGATGGCGAACAGCGCCAACCGGCGGCGGGCAGGGGTCAGAGGCGGGGAAGCGGTGCGGGTGTCGTCGACAGTGGTCATCAGGGTTCCTCGACGTTCGGGAGCGGGAAGGTGCAGGCGGGCTCCATCGACCCAGCACCAGGATAAGCAAACGCTGTTGCGTTACGTCAAGGGGGTGGGTGGGTCGATCCGCGTCACACCGGGTCGCGCCGTCGACGCCTCCGCGACGCGGAACGCTGCGTCGCCGGGCCCCGTGCGAAGATGACCGGCGTGAGACCGACCAGCCCTCTGGACCGCGTAGCGGGTGCGCACGACGCCGCCGTCCTCGCCGTCGCGCGCCGGGGCGACCCCGTCTCCCGGGCAGACGTCGCGCAGGCCCTGCAGGTCACCCCTCAGGCCGTCTCCAAGATCCTGGGCCGCCTGATGGACCGCGGGTTGGTGGCGGAGGCCGGCACGATCGTCTCGGGACCTGGCAAGCCCACCACCTTGTACCGGATCGTCCCCTCGTCCCGGCGCGCGATCGGCCTGCACCTGACCCGCTCACGGGTGCACGGCGTGGTGGTCGATCTCACCGGCGAGATCCTGGAACGGCGAGAGCTCGAGACCGGCCACCTGCAGCCCGTGCCGGAACTGATCGCGACCCTCGCCGCCGAGGCCCGCGAGCTGGCCGTCGTCGGTCCCGGCGAGCTGCTCGGTGCCGGCCTCGGGATGCCGGGGCCGGTGGACTGGACCGAGGGGGTCTACCGCGGTTCCTCCGAGCCGGACCCGTGGCGCGGCACCCCGATCCGGCATCTCCTGGCCGAGGAGCTCGGACTCCCGGTCCTGCTGGATCACGACTCCCGCGCCGCCCTGGTCGGCGAGACCTGGTCCGAACCGGGGCTGCTGCGCAACACGGCGCTGGTGCTGGTGGAGGACGGCCTGGGCGCGAGCCTGTGCCTGGACGGCGTGATCGTGCGCGGAGCGCACTCGCACGCCGGCGAAGCCGGGCACACGGTCGTGCGGATGGGCGGGACCCCCTGCTCCTGCGGACGGTTCGGCTGCGCGCAGGCCGAATACCAGGCCGCATTGGACGACGGCGATGCGGAGCTCGCCGCCCAGGTGCTGGCGACAGTGGTGCTCAACCTCGTGCGCCTGGTGGATGTGGATCGCGTGGTCCTCGGCGGGCGCACGGTGTACGCCCACCACGCGCGGTCGATGGAGGCGATCCGCCGGGCACTCACACAGAGCCTGCAGGCAGAACCATGGATCCACGTCGAGGTGATGCTCTCCACTCGCGGCACCGACCTGATCGCCGTCGGCGCCGCCTGCGAGGTCCTCACGCACGAGTACGGACTGCCTCAGGCCCTCGTCGGCCCGGAGTGAGCTGACTGAACGGGCCCCTCAGGCACGAGCACCGAAGATCGCCGAGCCGACCCGCACGATCGTCGCTCCCTCCTCGACAGCGATCTCGAGGTCGCCGCTCATCCCCATCGACAGGTGGACGAGCTCCGGCACGTCGAGCTGCTCACGCGCCTGGTCCCGCAGCTCTCGGAGGCCGTGCAGGGAGGCTCGGACCGTCTCGTCGTCACTGGTGTTCGCGCCGATGGTCATCAGGCCGACCGGTCGAAGGGATCCGCTCGCGCGCAACCGCTCCATGATCGGACCGAGGGCCTCGAGGGTCGGCGCGAAACCGCCCTTGGACTCCTCGCCGGAGGTGTTGACCTGCACGAGCACCTCGCGCACGAGCCCCGCCGTCGCGGCCCGGCGCTCGAGGGCGTCGGCGATGTCCGCGCGGTCCACGCTGTGGATCATCTCCGCGAAAGCAACCACGTCGCGGGCCTTGTTGGTCTGCAGGCGGCCGATGAAGTGACGGGGCACCCCGTTGTCCACCAGCAGCGGATCGGAGTGCTTGGCGATCTCCTGTGCACGGTTCTCCCCCACCGCGATCCGTCGATCCCGCGCGCGCAGCAGGTCGACCACCGTGGCGATCTCCTGGGGGGTGCGGGTCTTGGTGGCCAGCAGCATCGTGATCTCGCGGCCGTCGCGACCTGACCGCTGGGCGGCGGCATCGAGGCGGGCGAGAACCCCGTCCAGACGTGCGGCGAGCGGGTCGGAGGCGGAGGAAGTCCGGGAAGTCTCGTGCATGCCCTCCATTGTGGCCCGAGCACGGCGGCTCGAGCGCAGTGAGCCAGGCGTCCGCGTGCCCCCAGCGGGACTCGAACCCGCACTGTGCCGCTTTTAAGGCGGCCGCCTCTGCCGATTGGGCTATGGGGGCGAGCTGCCGGGCCCACGCACCCTGTGCGGACCCTGCGACCCGCGCAGCTGGTTCACCCTATGCTGGTTCCCACCATGACCGCTGTGATCCGGTCCCTTGCGGACTCTCTGCGACGGTTCGGCGACGACCGCCTGGAGGCTCTGCTCGTCGCCCGACCGGATCTCTCCTCGCCCCCACCCAAGGGGCTGGGCCCGCTCGCGGCCCGCGCCGCCGGTGCCACCTCGGCCCGCGGTGCGCTCGGCGCACTGACGCTGCCGGAGCTGCATCTGGTCGAAGCGCTCGCCGTGCTCGAGGACGGCGCCTCCCCGAGCGCGCTCGCCGAGGCAGTCTCCTGCGATCCCGCGACGATCTCTCCCTCGCTCGAACGACTCACCACGCTCGCCGTCCTCTGGGGCGAGGACGAACTTCATCTGATCCGACCGTTGCGCGAGGGATTGCGCGCTCCTGCAGGTCTCGCCCCCGCGGCCCCGGAGGACCCCTCCGCAGCGGACGCGGAACGCCGGGTGGCCGCGGCCGCCGAGACCATGCCCGAGGTGCTCGAGGCTCTGGCCTGGGGTCCGGCCGCTGTGGAGGGCCGAGGACGCCTCGCGGCGGCCCTGCTGGGGGCCGGGATCGTCGCGGCGGATGACGACGGCGCCCTGCGCATCCCCCGATCTGTCCATCTGGCCCTGCGCG
Source organism: Brachybacterium sp. FME24 (assembly GCF_014897705.1). GTDB lineage: Bacteria > Actinomycetota > Actinomycetes > Actinomycetales > Dermabacteraceae > Brachybacterium. Next base: position 171,880 of record NZ_JABUXV010000006.1, read on the forward strand.
GCTCTCGCGTGCGCCGCAGCCACGCCGCGCAGCGCCCCACCCCGGACGGGCCCGAGGTCACCGAACGGATCCCGGGGTCCCGCTCCGCGCAGGCGGTCGAGCGGGCCTTCGACGCGCTTCGGCTGCTGGGCACCGTGCGCAGCTTCGACGAGGACCCGCCCGGGGTGCTGCGCCGCGGCGGTCTCCCGCAACGCGATCTGCGACGGCTCGCGGACCGCGCCGACACCCCCCTGCTGACCTACGCGACCGTTCTGCAGTCCGCCTGGCAGGCCGGATTGATCGGTCACGACGGCCAGGAGTGGCATCCCACCCGCGACTGGGACGCCCACCGCCTGCAGCCCGCCGAGCAGCGCTGGGCCGAGCTCGTACTGGCCTGGGCACGAGGCCACCATCTCGCCGCGGTCGTCGGCACCCCGGACTCCTCCGGCACCGGGCGCTCGCTGCTGTCGGACCTCACCCGGCGTGACGGCGTGCGAACCCGCCGTGGAAGCCTGCTGCGCACCCTGCGCACCTGCCCCGGTGTCGCGGCCACGCAGGAGTCCCTCGCACTCTCGCTGGCCTGGGCCTTCCCTCTGGTCCCCGCCGAGGTGATCGACGAGGAGACGGCGGCGCTGCTGCTGGAGGGCGAGGCCCTCGGGGTGCTCGACAGCGGCGCCCTGACCGTGCTCGGCCACGCGCTGGTGCTGGCACTCGACGAGGACATCACCCAGGCCGATGCCCGTCTGGCCGGAGCCCTGCGCGAGGCGGCCCCGGCACCGGTGGACGAGGTGCTGCTGGATGCCGACCTCACCGTGGTCATCCCCGGTCGCCCCTCCGAACGCCTGCTCGTGTTGCTGGACTGGGCCGAGGTCGTCTCCCGGGGAGGTGCCCTCACGCTGCGGTTCAGTGCCGCCTCCGTGCGGCGTGCACTCGGTGCCGGACGGGACGGCGACGCCCTGCTGGCACTGCTGGAGGAGGTCTCCCGCTCCCCGGTCCCGCAGGGGCTGACCTACCTGCTGCGCGACGAGCAGCGTCGCCACGGCCGGGTCCAGGTCTCCCGCGCGACCACGGTGCTGACCGCGGAGGCCGAGGTGCTGGATCTGCTGCAGGTCGCCCCGGAAGCCTCGGCCCTGTCCCTGCGTCGCCTGGCCCCGACGGTCGCCGTGACCCTCTCGGATCCCGGATTCGCGCTGCAGGTCGCCCGACAGGCGGGCCTCTCCCCGCAGGCCGTCGGCCCCGACGGACGCACCGCCGGGGCGGAGCTCGCCCACTCACTGCCCGGTGGCCCCGTCGATCCCGACCTGGTGACGGTCGGTGGCCCGGAGCTGCGTCTCCCAGCGGCCGAGGCAGTGGCTCGGATCCGCGCGGCGGAGGACGGCGCCGCCGACCTCTCGGTCACCGATCGGCTGCTGGACGCGATCGCCCAGGGCAGCGAGATCGCCCTGGGGATCGTGGACGGGCGGGGCGGCGTGGTCGTCAAGCAGGCCCGTCCAGTCTCCCTCGAGGGCGGCCGTCTGCGGGCCCGAGAAGCGGGCCGCAGCGAGGAGTTCACCGTGCTCGTGCATCGGGTGACTCTCGGCTGAGACGCCACCGATGCGCGCATCGGGCACGCCATGGGCAGTCCTCCCCATCGCCATACAGGGTTCTCCCATGGTTATGCTTTCCCACGGCGCTGAGCGGATAGGACCCGCGGCGTTCACCGAGTACACGCTCAGGGGACTCAACCCGCAGGAACCTCGAAGGGGACCACCACCATGACCAACCAGAACTTCAACGCCGCTGCTCCCAGCGCGCAGGCACCCGTGTCCAAGACCAAGTGGATCGTGCAGCTCGTGGTGTCGGTCCTCTGCTTCTTCAACATCATCACGATCGTCCTCGCGATCCTCGGCCTGACCAAGGCCGATACTGATCTTGCGGCCGCGAACAAATTCTACAAGTGGGGATGGATCGCCTACATCATCTGGGTGGTGCTGGTCATCGGCCTCAACGTCATCCTGCTGCTCACGGGCGCCTTCTCGGCGAGCTTCGAGACCTACTGATCATCGCATCGGCGCGCTGAGGGATCAGTTCCCGAAGCTGTCGAAGCAGAAGGCCCGGACCGATATGGTCCGGGCCTTCTGCGCGTCAGGTACGGGTGTCAGGTCACCCGCACCGGCGGTGATCAGTCCTGCTTGGTCTCGCGGAGGTCCTCGGACCACTCGACGTGGAAGGTGCCTTCGGCGTCGACACGCTGGTAGGTGTGGGCACCGAAGTAGTCACGCTGGGCCTGGACCAGGGCTGCGGGCAGGCGCTCGGCGCGGACCGCGTCGTAGTACGACAGGGTCGAGGAGAACACCGGCACCGGGTAGCCGCTGGCGGCCGCGAAGGCCACCACACGACGCCACGCCGGGATGCACTTGGCGATCTCGGTGGTGAAGTACTCGTCGCTCAGCAGCAGCGGGAGCTTCGCGTCCCGCTCGTAGGCCTCGGTGATGCGGTTCAGGAAGCGAGCACGGATGATGCAGCCCTCGCGCCAGATCCGGGCCATGGCGCCCAGGTCGATGTCCCAGTCGTACTCCTCAGCGCCCGCGGCGATCTCGTCGAAGCCCTGCGAGTACGAGACCAGCTTCGCGGCGTAGAGCGCCTTCTGCAGGTCGTCGATGAACTGGGCCTCGTCGGCGATCTCGAGGGTCTGCGCCTCGGCGGGAAGCGCCTTGCGGCCGGCCTCGCGCTGCGGCGTGGAGCCGGAGACGGAACGGGCGAAGGTGGCCTCGGCGATGCCGGTGACCGGGACGCCGAGGTCCAGGGCCGTCTGCACGGTCCAGGCGCCGGTGCCCTTCTGGGCGGCGCGGTCGAGGATGACGTCCACGAACGGCTTGCCGGTGGTGACGTCCGTGTGGTGGAGCACCTCGGCGGTGATCTCGATGAGGAAGGACTCGAGGTCGCCCTTGTTCCACTGCTCGAACACGTCGCCGATCTCGGTGGCGCCCTTGCCGAGCGCCTTGGACATGAGGTCGTAAGCCTCGGAGATGACCTGCATATCGGCGTACTCGATGCCGTTGTGGACCATCTTCACGAAGTGGCCGGCGCCGTCGGCACCCACATGGGTGCAGCAGGGCAGACCGTCCTCCGCCTTCGCGGAGATCTTCTCGAACATCGGGCCGAGGCGGTCGTAGGACTCCTTGGTGCCGCCGGGCATGATCGAGGGGCCGTTCAGGGCGCCCTCCTCGCCACCGGAGACGCCGGAGCCCACGAAGTGCAGTCCCTTCTCGCGCAGCGCGGCCTCACGACGACGGGTGTCGCCGAACAGGGCGTTGCCGGCGTCGACGATGATGTCGCCCTCCTCCATGAGGGAGGCGAGCTCGTCGATCACGGCGTCGGTCGGCTTGCCGGCCTTGACCATGATGAGCGCGACGCGCGGCTTCTGCAGGGAGGCGACGAAGTCTGCCATGGATTCCGAGGGGTAGAACTCGCCGTCGGTGCCGTGATCGGCGATGACCTTCTCGGTCTTGCCGACACTGCGGTTGTGGATGGCGACCTTGAAGCCGTTGCGGGCGAAGTTGCGGGCCAGGTTGGAGCCCATCACCGCCATACCGGTGACGCCGATGTCTGCCACATCGGTGGGGGACGGAGCGAAGCTAGCCATGGGTTCTCCTCAGATCAGGTGACTGTCGAGCCGGGCCGGAACGCAGCGCCGAGGCACTCGGCGGACGGCGGGCCCGGTCCATCGCGGACCATCCTAGTGAACTGCGGGCGATGAGCGCCGAGCGTGCCAGCCCTTGCCTCCGAAGCCCCTTCCCGCGCTCGACCTCCGATCAGGGACCGGCCAACCTCCGCCGGGTGCTCGGAAGGGGCCGACGACGGGCCGACGCGGTACCGTGGGCGCGTCCCGCAGGGCGACACCCCACGATCGGGGGCGCCCCACCCCGCGAGAGAGCCACGTGATGAGCATCCCCACTCCCCCGAACGATCCCTACGCCCGGCCCGCGCAGTCCCCCGGTCCTGGGCCGTACGGACAGCAGCCCGCACCGGAGCCCGCGCAGGGTGCGTGGGGCCAGTCCCCCGTCCAGGAGCCTGCACAGGACGCGTGGGGCCAGCCGCCTGTCCAGGAGCCTGCACAGGGCGCCTGGGGTCAGCCGTCGGCCTCGGATCCTGCTCAGGGCGCGGGCGCGCCCTTCGGCCAGCCTCCCGCTGCGGCGGGCCCTGCCGCCGGAGGGCCGGTCTCCGGCCCCGCCCCCGGCACCGACCTGGGCGCCGATCTCGGCGGAGCGCTGCAATTCGCCGGCAACACCCTGCTGCGCAACCCCGTCGCATTCCTCGTCGCCGGGCTGATCTACACGGTCGTGGTGTTCCTCCTCATCGCCGGTGGGATGGGCGTGGGCCTCGCCGTCATGATCCCGCAGCTGGATGCGGCCACGACCTCCGAGGCTGCGGAGCTCGGCGCACTGCTGTCCTTCTACGCCGCCGCCTTCGTCGCCGGCCTGCTGACCATCCCGTTCAGCCTCCTGTGGCAGTCGGGCTCCGCCCGGGCCGGCGTGGTGGTCCTCGAGGGCGGCCGCCCCCGCCTCGGACAGGCGATGGTGGGCCCGATGCGGATCATCCTCACCGCGCTGCTGGTCATGGCGATCACAACGGTCGGCTTCATCCTGCTCTACATCCCCGGTCTCATCGCGACCGTGATGCTCATGTTCGCCATCCCGGCCGCTGCGCGCGGGGCCTCCCCGGTCGCTGCCGTCAAGGAGAGCTTCACCCTGGCGAAGAACAATCTGGGCACCACGATCCTCGCGTGCCTCGTGCTCGCCGTGATCGGCGGGGTCGTCGGCGCGTTCCTCATCACGTTCATCGCGCTGATCCCCTTCGCCGTCCTGTTCCAGGTCGGGATGTACGAGCGACTGTCGGGACGCGAACTGCCCGAACCCGCCCGCGGCTGAGCAGATCCCCGGCGGTCCTGGACTCCGGTGGAACGCATGTCGCCCGGGCGGAGCGCGTTCCGGATCCGCCGAGAGCGTCATCCCCCTGAGAGGCCGCCCTCACACCAGCGGGCCGGCCCCGCGGGGCCGGCCCGCGCGTAGCCTGAGGGGATGACCGACGGCCCCCTCATCGTCCAGAGCGACAAGTCCCTCCTGCTCGAGGTCGCGCACCCGACAGCGCAGGCCGCAAGGGCCTCGATCGCCGCCTTCGCGGAGCTCGAGCGGGCCCCTGAGCACGTCCACACCTACCGCATCACGGATCTCGGACTGTGGAACGCGCGCGCCGCGGGCTACGACGCCGAATCGGTGGTCGCTGCCCTGGTGGACAACTCCCGCTACCCGGTGCCCCACTCCCTGCTCATCGATGTCGCGGACACGATGGACCGCTACGGGCGACTGCAGCTGCAGTCCCACCCCACGCACGGCCTCGTGCTGCATGCTCTGGATGCCGCGGTGCTCGAGGAGGTCTCCCGCGCGAAAAGGATCCAGGGGATGCTCGGCGCCCGGCTCGACGAGTCGACCGTGATCGTCCACCCCTCCGAGCGCGGCGCCCTCAAGCAGGCGCTGCTCAAGCTCGGCTGGCCCGCCGAGGACCAGGCCGGGTACGTCGACGGCGAGGCCCACGCCATCTCCCTGCGCGAGGAGGACTGGCAGCTGCGCCCCTATCAGGCCGAGGCGATCGACGGGTTCCGCCACGGCGGCAGCGGCGTCGTGGTGCTCCCCTGCGGCGCCGGCAAGACGCTGGTGGGCGCCGGGGCCATGGCTGCGATGCAGCGCACCACGCTGATCCTGGTGACCTCGACGGTCTCGGCCCGGCAATGGAAGACGGAGATGCTCAAGCGCACCACCCTCACCGAGGACGAGATCGGCGAGTACTCCGGTGCCACCAAGCAGATCCGCCCGGTCACCATCGCCACCTACCAGGTCCTCACCATGAAGCGCAACGGCATCCATCCCCACCTGGAGCTGATGAGCGCCCGGGACTGGGGACTGGTCATCTATGACGAGGTCCACCTGCTGCCCGCCCCGGTCTTCCGCATGACCGCCGATCTGCAGGCCCGCCGGCGCCTCGGCCTGACCGCGACGCTGGTGCGGGAGGACGGCCGCGAGGGCGAGGTGTTCTCCCTGATCGGGCCCAAGCGCTACGACGCCCCGTGGAAGGACATCGAGGCGCAGGGGTACATCGCGCCGGCCGACTGCACCGAGGTGCGGGTCACGATGCCCTCGGCGGACCGCATGGCCTACGCGATGGCCGAGGCGACCGACCGGCCCCGGCTCGGCGCCGCGCATCCGGCGAAGCTCGAGGTCGTCGAGAAGATCGCGCAGCGCCATGAAGGTGAGCCGATGCTGGTGATCGGTCAGTACATCGACCAGCTCGAGGAGCTCGCCGCGCACCTGCAGGCGGACCTCATCACCGGGCAGACCCCCGTCAAGCGGCGCCAGGAGCTGTTCGACGCCTTCCGCGCCGGCGAGGTCTCGCGTCTGGTGGTCTCCAAGGTCGCGAACTTCTCCATCGATCTCCCCGAGGCCTCGGTCGCAGTGCAGGTCAGCGGAGCCTTCGGATCGCGTCAGGAAGAAGCTCAGAGACTGGGACGCCTGCTGCGTCCGAAGGCCGACGGTCGCACCGCGCACTTCTACACCGTGGTGATGCGTGACACCCAGGATCAGGACTACGCGGCCCACCGGCAGCGCTTCCTCGCGGAGCAGGGGTACGCCTACACGATCGTGGACGCCGACGAGCTGGAGGCCGCGGCCGAGGCGGGCTGAGAGCCTCCGTACGGCAAACCCCCAGGATCGCTAGAGTGTTCTCCACGGCGACCTTCCCCGAAGGCCGCGCGGAGCAGGCCCAGGACCCGACATCGAGGAGCGACCATGAGCACCGGACCCGAGAACACGGACCGTCCTGTCGACCGCGCCCCGGAGACGCCGCGTCCCGTCGCGGACGAGCGCACCCCCGCTCCCGCGACCCGGCCGCGCACCTCCGAGCCCGCCGCCGGTCGCCGCGCCGCAGATCCTGTCGACCCTGTCGATGAGACGAACGGGTCCCCTCGCTCCCAGGAGCCCGGTCCCGGTCGCCGCGCCGCGGACCAGCCCGACGCCGGGTCGTTGGCGCCCACCTCCTCGGGCGGCAAGACGGCTGGCGTGTGGATCTCCCTGATCCTCGGCGCCATCGTGCTGGTCCTCCTGCTGATCTTCGTGATCCAGAACAGCGAGACCGCCGGCTTCGAGTACTTCAACGCGACCTTCGATCTTCCCCTCGGCGTGGCCATGCTGCTCGCGGCGATCGCAGGCGCACTGGTCATGGCCCTGGTCGGTTCGGTGCGGATGATCCAGATGAGCTGGACCATCCGCAAGATGCGCAAGCAGCAGGAGAAGATCCAGCGCGCTGCCCGCTGACCTCGTCCAGGCGACGTCCAGACGATTCCCAAGCAGCAGGAGCACGGTGGGGGGCATGAACACGACTCCAGAACAAGATTTCGAGGCCCGATTGCTCGTCGTCGACGACGAGCCGAACATCCGCGACCTGCTCGCGACCTCCCTGCGCTTCGCCGGCTTCGAGGTGTTCACCGCCTCCACCGGGAACGAAGCGATCCGCGAGGCCACCGAGCACCAGCCCGACCTCGTCGTCCTCGACGTCATGCTGCCGGACATGGACGGCTTCACGGTGACGCGCCGACTGCGCGATCGCGGTGAGCAGTACCCGATCCTGTTCCTCACCGCGCGCGACGAGACCCAGGACAAGGTGGCCGGGCTCACGGTCGGCGGCGACGATTACGTCACCAAGCCGTTCAGCCTGGAGGAGGTCGTCGCCCGGATCCGGGCAGTGCTGCGCCGCACCCATGGCGGGCAGGACCCGACCGTCGACAGCTCGCTGGTGGTGGGAGATCTCCGTCTCGACGAGGACTCCCACGAGGTCTACCGAGCGGACGTCACGATCGAGCTCTCCCCCACCGAGTTCAAGCTCCTGCGCTACCTCATGCTCAACGCCGGTCGCGTCGTGTCCAAGACGCAGATCCTCGACCATGTCTGGGACTACGACTGGTCCGGCGAGGTCGGCATCGTGGAGTCCTACATCTCGTACCTGCGTCGCAAGATCGACGTGATCGGCGACCCGATGATCCACACCAAGCGCGGCATCGGATACGTGCTGCGCGCCGCCGAAAGCAGCTGACGCTTGGCGCTGCCGACCCTGCGCACCGAGCGGCCCGTGTCCCTGTGGACACGGATCGTCGCGCTGATCTCTCTGCTGCTGGTCGTCGGCGTCGTCATCACCGGGAGCCTCTCGCTCTTCCTGCTGAACCGGACCCTGATCCAGTCCGTCGACAACAACCTCCAGTCGGGCATGGGCGAGATGCTCACCCTCGCGCAGCACGAGCTCTCCGACGGTGAGGCCGCCGCCCAGAACAGCGTGTACACCCCCGTGGAGTACGCGGTGGAGATCCGCGACGACCAGGGCAACGCGATCAGGCGTTCCGTCATCCTCTACGGCGACGACAACGTCAGGGTGACCTTCCCGAACCTCAGCGATGAGCAGATCATCCAGCGCGGGGGGCGGCCGTTCACCGTGCTGGACTCCTCGGAGAACCGGTGGCGGGTCGTGGCGATGCTCAACTCCGGTCCCGACAAGGGCAGCGTGTACGTCGCCCTCCCCCTGACCGGCGTGGATCGCACGATGCACGAGATGGCACTGATCATCGTGCTGGTCGGCACCCTCGTGGTGCTGGTCGGGATGGGACTGGGCGGCTACATGACCCATCGCGCCCTCGAACCCCTGCAGGACGTCGAGTCCACCGCCTCGCAGATCGCCGGCGGCGACCTCTCCCGGCGCGTCCCCGTGACCGAGACCAGCCTCGAGGTCAACGCTCTCGCCCTGTCGCTGAACGAGATGCTGGTGCGGATCGAGCAGTCCTTCGCCGCGCAGTCGGCCTCCGAGGAGCATGCCACCCTCTCCGAGGCCAGGATGCGCCGGTTCGTCGGCGACGCCTCCCATGAGCTGCGCACCCCGCTGGCCGCGATCCGCGGCTTCGGCGAGCTGTACCGGATGGGCGCTCTTCCGTCGGACGACGACGTCGCCTCGGCGATGCGCCGGATCGAGGACGAGGCCCGGCGCATGGGCTCCCTGGTCGAGAACCTGCTGCGACTGGCCCGACTGGACGAGAACCCCGACCTCGCCCTCACTCCGGTCGACCTCACCGACGCCCTCTTCGACGCTGCCCAGGACCTGCGTGCCCTGGATCCGTCGCGCCAGGTCATGGTCGTCTCACTGTCCGGGATGCCGGTGTCCGTGCACCCCCATCTATCGATCGGGGTGCTGGGCGACGAGGCCTCCCTGCGCCAGGTCATCCTCAACCTCGTGGGCAATGCGAACCGGCATACGCCCAAGGGGTCCCCGGTGGAGATCGCCGTGGGCTACACGGAGCAGGGCACCGTGCTGATCGAGATCCGGGACCATGGCACGGGCATCGACGACGACCAGCGCGAGAAGGTCTTCGAGCGCTTCTACCGCACGGACTCCTCGCGCGTGCGCTCGGCCACGCAGGGCGGCGGCGCCGGCCTGGGCCTCTCGATCGCGGCCACGATCGTGCAGCAGCATCGCGGCAGCATCGGTGTCGCGGAGACCCCGGGAGGTGGCGCCACCTTCTGGGTGGAGCTGCCGGGCACCGAGATCGAGCCGCAGCACCGTGCCGGCCCGGATCAGGCGCGCGCGCTGACCGATCCGTCCATGCAGGACCGTCCGACGGAATCGCCCACCGAAGAGTGACCTCGGGCGCCGACCGCGGCAGGATTCCCGCCGCTCAGGCCCCGTCCGCGAGCACCTGACCGATGAATGCCGCCTCGCCCGTGGCACGGGCCCGAGCATCCAGCTCCTTGAGCAGTGCCTCGGCGGCGCGGCGTCCCGCCTCGTCGTGCGTCTCGACACGCGGCGCGGCCGATGGGTCGTCCCGGGTCAGGCGGAAGGCGGCGGGGGCAGCGAGGTCCGCCGGCGGCAGCGGATCGACGTGCCCGATCAGGCCGTGGATCAGATCCCGCGGGACAGCGGACAGGCCCAGCCGCGCGGCATGCTCCGCGCTGCGCGCCGCGCGGGCCGCAGGGCGACGGACCAGCGGGATGCGCAGGCCCGAACCGATGAGTATCCGGGTCAGGTCCCGATTGTCGACGAAGGTGACGCCGGCATCGTCGAGACGCTCGCGGGCGGATTCGGGCCAGTCGTAATGGTCGAGGTCGAAGGATCGCGGGGGCAGGCCCGCCCGCTCCGCGGTCACGTGCAGCTGGGTCAGGGAGATGTCGGAGATCAGGTGACCCCAGAGGGTGCCGTGCCGGGGCCAGCGCGGGGTGTCGGCGTAGACGGTCATGGGCGGCCTCCGGTGCTGCGGGGTCGCGCCGGTGCGTTCACGGCGGCGCGGGGTATGCCCGAGCCTGCCAGACGCCTCAGCGCCACTTCGAGCGGGCCTCGTCGGCCGTGGCGTCGCAGCACCATGGCCGGCGGGATCATCAGCAGCCACACCACCACGACGATCGCGGCGGCGCCCGCCGTGCCCAGGCGTGCTCCGAGGTCCAGGGTGTAGGGCGGGAACAGGGCGAGGAACACGAGTGACTGGCCCACGTAGGCGCTCAGCGACACCGCGCCCAGTGCCTCGATTCCCCGCACTGCAGCCTCGAGCGGTCGCTCCGCTGCCCCAGCTGTGCTCGCCTGCCGGTGTCGGACGTTATCGGCCAGCAGCGACGCCGCCGCAGCAAGACCGAGCGCGCCGATCAGCCCTGTGTACTGGTGCAGGACCCCCAGGGTGCCCAGAAGGGTCTCGGAGGTCAGGAGCTCATGGACGGGATCGACGATCAGGACCGCCACCAGCGGCACGGCGCCGACCAGCCCGATCCCCAGTCCCCAGCGAGCGATCGGCACGAGCACGTCGCGATTCGTGGCGACCTCCTCGAACAGGCGCAGCCGGGCGATGATCGCCCCGATCGCCATCGGGGCGAGCAGACCGATGTCGCTGAGCAGCGTGGTGACCACCTCGGAGCCGGCCTCCACGGTCCGCAGGCCCAGGCTGGTCAGATAGTCCGGAGCGGCCGCCGCGGCGTACCCGTCGGTCCCGAAGAACCCGACCGTCCCGTCGGCCCAGCCCCAGACGCCGAGCGCCGGCAGGGCGAGGAGCCCGGCGAGCGGCAGCACCACCCGGTGGCGCGTCATCAGGAGCACGCAGAGCATCCCGACCATCGCATAGGCGACGATGATGTCCCCGCTGAACAGCAGGACCGCGTGAGCCAGGCCGATCGCGAACAGCGCCACGTGGCGGCGCAGCATGCGCAGCACGAAGTGCCCGGTGCGCTCCCCGTGCTCGCGGGAGCGGCGGTACAGGATCCCGATGCCGTAGCCGAAGAGCATCGCGAACAGCGGGAAGCCGCGATTATCGGCCAGCAGACCGATCAGCGCATCGGCGATGCGGTCCGGCACCGTGGCGTCGAGCTGTTTGAGCAGCACGGTCCACTGCGAACCGTGCAGCCAGCCGACGGTGTTGGCGAGCGCGATGCCCAGCAGCGCGAGTCCCCGTGCGAGGTCGGGACCGCCCGCGCGGCGTGACAGCGGGACGGAGCCGGTGCCCGGGATCAGGGACATCAGCGCCCGGGGGCCGGGGTGCCCTGGTGGTGGCGAAGCATCCAGCGATCGCGCTCGCGCACCCACAGCGAGCTGCGGGCGGTGGCACCGTCCGGACCGGTCGTGGTGTAGCGCAGCAGCACCACATCGGGGGTGATCTCGTCGGCGATGAACTCCTCGGCCTCGATCCCCGGCACGGGCGCGAGATGGGCGAGGATCGCCTCTCGGTCGTAGCTGCGGCCGCTGGGACCGATCTCGGTGAAGGCCGGATGGAGCAGCTCGGCGGCGCTGGGGGCGTCGGCGCGCAGGAGGTCGGAGAGCAGGGCCTGCTCACGGGCGGTGATCTGCTCGAAATCGGTCGCCCCCGGGGCGTCGGCAGTCAGAACGGTGCCGTCGGAGGCTGTGTTGCAGCTGGTCGGCGCGGGGTCGGCGGCCGGGGCATCGAAGAGGCTGAAGAGGTCGTCGGCGGGGGCTGCGGCCGAGGAGGCGGTGGTGGGTGACGTCGCGGCCGACGTCGAGCCTGCCGCCGAGCCGCCTGCGGGTTCTCCGCGGAACCCGGGACCCACCGTCGGGTCCTGCTTCTTGGAGAAAGCCGTCGCAGCGGCGTTGGCGCGCTTGTCGGCCGCCTCGTTCAACGCGTGCCCGGAATGGCCCTTGACCCATTCGAATTCAACGCTGCGGCCGGCGAGGGCACGGTCGATGTCCTGCAGCAGTTCGACGTTCAGCACCGGCTTGCCGTCCTTCTTGCGCCAGCCCTTGCGCTTCCATCCCGGCATCCACTTGGTGACCGAGTTGATGACGTACTGGCTGTCGCACAGGATCAGCAGGTGCTGGTCGGCGGCGACAGCAGTGGCCTCGAGGAGGTCCAGAACGGCTTTCAGCTCACCCATGTTGTTGGTGCCGTGGGGCCAGCCGCCCGCACGCCAGGTGTCGTCGTCGATGTACCAGGCCCAGCCGGCCGGGCCGGGATTGCCCAGGGCGGAGCCGTCGGCAGCAGCAGTGATGGTCATGGCGCAATCGTTCCACAGCGAGCGGACACCGCCCGCCGAAGCGCCGCCGTATATCGCTCGATGCGGTGTTCCTCTCGCGCACGACGGGTCGGATCCTCAGCGCAGGCGCGCGACCGTCATCCCGGCGGTGGTGGGCGGGTGGTCCATGGCGAGCATCGCTGCGGGCAGCTCCGCGAAAGGGATCTCGCGACCGACGGTGCGACCGAGGTCGAGGCGGCCGCTCGCGATGTCGGCCAGCAGGGCGCGGTACTCGGAGACCGCGAGGCCGTGGTTGCCCAGGATCTGCAGCTCCTGGCCGATCACCCGGCCCATCGGCAGGGACGGCTGGGCGTCCTCGCCCAGCAGCAGCCCCACCTGCACGTGGCGGCCGCGAGGGCGCAACGATTCGAGGGCCTCGCGGGCGGTGGCGGCGGAGCCGAGGGCCTCGATGGTGACGTGGGCGCCACCTCCGGTGGCGTCCCGCACCCGATCCACGATGCCGGGGCCGGCGGGGAGAGCTGTCGCGCCGAGTCGGGCGGCGGCCGCGAGGGCTCCCTCGGAGACGTCGACCGCGATCACCTCGGCCCCCGCGGCGAGCGCGACCATCACGCAGGCCAGTCCCAGCCCGCCGCAGCCGTACACCACGACGCTCTCCCCTGCCGTCACGGCGGCTTGCGCATGCACGGCGTGATACGCGGTGCCGACCCGGCAGCCGAGCCCGGCGGCGAGCGTCATGTCGATCGCTTCGGGCAGGGCGACCAGGTTATGGTCCGCCTCGATCACCACGACCTGCTCGGCCCAGGACCCGGGCAAGTCGAAGCCGGGCTGACGCTGGGCCGGGCACACCTGCGGGGCGCCCTCGAGGCACTGCGCACAGCGCCCGCAGGCGAGGATGAACGGCGCGGTCACCCGCTCCCCCGGGGCGAAGCGCGTCACCTCGGCGCCGACCTGCTCGATGACGCCGGCGAACTCGTGACCCGGGATGTGCGGCAGCTGAACCGAGTCGTCGTGGCCCTGCCAGGCGTGCCAGTCGCTGCGGCACACGCCGGTGGCGTGCACCGTGATCACCGCGCCGCGGGGCGGGCAGACTGGATCGGGGACCTCGACCAGGCGGGGCTGCTCTCGGAAGGCGTCGAAGCGCACTGCTCTCATGGGGCCATCCTCGCGCAGGTCAGGCCAGCGGTTCGAACCGCTGCCGGAATCCGGAATCCAACTGACGAGTCCACGCGTGCATCCGCGCGCGCAGCAGGAGTGCCAGCAGGACGACCACGACGAGAAGGCCCAGCGGAGCCATGAGACTCGACAGGATCACAGGGGCGTCGATCCGGGAGAGCACCATCAGCGGGAGGGAGAAGACGAACGCCCCGAGGAGCACGGCGAGCAGATAGACCAGCACGCTGAGGACTGCCATCGACCGTCCCGGGCGCCGGGTGAGGCAGTCCCCGCCGACCCAGATCCCCGTCAGCAGGAGCATCGCCGCGGAGGACAGCGTGGCGATCGTCGCCTCCAGGACGACGGCGAACCAGGGCGGGATCGCGACGGAGGCCGCGGACCCGGTCAGGTCGCTGCCATCGCCCAAGGCCCCGGCGATCAGGGTGGCGACGCCTGTGGTCAGGAGGATCACCAGGGTCTCGAGCGCGATCAGCGCGACCCGTCCACGAGTCCGATCAGCACGACTCATCCCGAGGCTCGCCCGCAATTCGTCCCGTTCGACCGTGTCCGCCCTGCCGTAGCGGTACCAGGCGAGAACGGCCCAGAGCAGGAGCAGGTCCGCGAACGCGTCGCTCAGCACCGCCGCGAGGATCAGGCAGAGCCCGCAGGAGACGAGTGTCCCGGCGAAGCGATCCCCGTTGAGCCGGAGATCGACCATCAGAGCTCGGCGCAGCGCTTGGCTCCGGGTCGCGAGCAGGTCGACGGATTGCCCGGGGCGGGTGTTCGCGTTCATGCCGTCGTCCTCCTGGCGCTGTGTTCGACAGTCCCTGCGGCGCGGAGCCAGTGCGTGACCAGCTCGCTCACCGTCGGGCGTCGCAGGTCGCTTCCCGGTGGCAGACCGGCGACGTCCTCCGTGCTCACCAGGGCCCGCGTCCTCCCGCCGATGGTGCTCGCGCCGATCAGCGGAGCATCCGTGCCACGGAGCTCGCTCCCGTCGCAGGCGGCGTCGAGCACGAGGAAGTCCTCACGCAGGGACTCCACATCCCCCTCGATGAGGTCCTTCCCGTCCGCGACGACCACGAGATGATCGACGAAATGCTCCATCCCCTCGAGATCATGCGTGGCCAGCACGATCGAGCGGTCCTCACGGGCCATCAGGGTGCGGAGCTCATCGACGAGATCCGTGCGGGCCAGAGGATCGAGGCGGGCGAAGGGCTCGTCGAGTATCAGCAGATGCGGGTTCTGGGCGAGGGCCGCGGCGACCCCGAGCTGCGTGATCTGACCGCGGGAGAGCGCGCTGCGCCGGCGATCGTGCGCGATGCCCTGCGTGGTGAGCATGGCCCCGAACGCACGCAGATCGAAATCCGGGTCGATCCGTCGTCGCAGTCGCGCCACATCATGGGCGGTCCAGTGATCCGGATAGGCGGGATCGTCCGGCACATGGGCGGCGTGGGCGGGAAAGGGGACGTGCGCGGGGCCCAGCTCGACCCCCAGCACCTCGAGGGCGCCCTCGGCGAACGGCAGGGTCGTCGTGATCGCCCGAAGCGCCGTCGTCTTTCCGGCGCCGTTCGCGCCGACCAGTGCGGTCACCTGCCCGGCGGGAGCAGTGAAGGTGAGTCCCCGCAGCACCTCCGGCGGGGCGGCATAGGCCCTGTCGCGGGAAGGCACTCGGACCTGGAGGTCGCGGACCGCCACCGCCGGTGGCGCCGTCGACGTCACCGGGTCGGGATGCATCGTGCTCATCGGCCCTCCTCCTCGAGAGTCTGCGTCAGGCGGTCATGGAGCTCCTCGGCCCCGATACCGGCGATGAGGGCGGTGCGGACGGCCTCGACGAGCGCGCCGTCAATCCGCTCCACAGCCCGGATGCGCACCTGATCGCTCTCCTGGGCGCGCACGAACACGCCTTTGCCGCGCACAGCGTCGACCAAGCCGTCGGCGACCAGCTCGTTGTAGGCGCGTGTGGTGGTGATGACGCTGACGCGCAGGTCACGAGCGAGGACCCGGATCGAGGGCAGTGCTTCGCCGGGTGGGAGATCGCCGCGCAGGATCGCGGTGGTGAGGTGGGCGCGGATCTGTTCGTAGATCGGCTCGGGCGCGGAGGGGTCCAGCGGGATGTGCATCCGGGCCCCTCCTCGGCGTCGACAATCAACCGCACCTACTGTACATATCCACTATGGACAGAAGGTGCGGTGGCGTCAAGCGGTCCGGCTCAGATCACCGGCTTCTCGAAGGTGGCGAACACGCCGCCACGCGTGAAGCCCAGCGCGTCGTAGAGCCGGGTCGCACCGGTGAGCGACTCGGCATCGACCTCGAGCTCGGCGCCGGCGTACCCGGCCTGCGCGGCCGCCTCGAGGGAGCGGGCGATGACGGCGCGGGCGATCCCACGACCGCGCGCCTCGGGGCGGGTGCCCACCAGCGCGATGTGCAGCACCCCGGGCTTGTCCTCCGAGGCGATCGCGTAGCCGAGCACGGTGCCGCCCGTGTCCACGGCGACGGTGGACAGGTCCCGACGCGCGGTGTGCGAGGACCACCAGCTGCTCCAGCGGTCCTCGTGCACCGGCGCGGAGCCCCAGTGATCGGCGAAGGCGGCGTTGTGCGCCAGGCGGGCGGCGTCCCGATGGTCGTCGCGCGAGGCGATCACTCTGACCTCGTCGATCGCGGAGGCGGGCAGCGCCGCGCCGGGGAGCTCGCGGAGCATGCTCAGCCAGCTCCGGGCGCGTCGGTACCCGCGGCGCTCGAGGATCGGGCGCACGTCGGCGCCGCCGGTCGGGCGCACCCCGGCGGAGGCGGAGTCCTCGGGGTCGCGACCGCCGGAGACGCGGAACACGGCAGCGCGGCCGGGGTGTCGCTCGGCGGCGACCTTCGCGGCTCGCTGCTCGGCACGCTCGAGCAGCTCGGAGCCGATACCAGCTCGGCGATGGGCGGGATCGACAACGCCGATCAGCTGACAGCGCACGCGTCCGTCACGATCGGTGGAGCTCGAGATGTCGACCAGGGAGAAGGCGATCAGCTGATCCCCGTCACGCACGGCGACGCTGTCCAGGGCCAGATCATGTCCAGGCATCGCGAGATGCTCGCGAATGCTGGGCTCCTCGGCCGGTTCGCCGAGGTCGTCGGCCACATCGACGCGGTTCAGCAGCGCGGTGAGCGCCGGCGCGTCCTCCAGGGTCAGCGGGATCCGGGTGAGGGTGTCAGCAGGGGTCACCGGTCAAGTGTAGGGAGCCGGTAGACGGAGAGGCTGGACCGCGAATCGGTGGTGAACTCCGAGCGGTCCCAGTCGGCCCAGCGTGACTCGAGGGTGAAGCCGGCGAGCTGTGCCATGAGGTCGAGCTCGGAGGGCCAGATGTAGCGCTGAGGCGTCCGGTCGATGCTCGCCTCGCGGGAGCCGTCCACCGCGGGATCGAAGTGCACGTGGTGGGAGACGAGGATCTGGTTCAGGGTGTCGTAGGTGTCCACCAGCAGGTAGCCGGGCTCGGAGACCTCGAGGGTGCCGCCGGTGCCCGGGGTCAGCGAGCGCAGATCCGGTACCCCGAGCTCGATGACGAAGCAGCCGCCCGGGGCGAGGTGGCGGGCGGCGTTGCGGAAGCACTCGATCTGCTGCTCCTGGGTGAGGAGATTCGAGATCGTGTTGAACACGAGATAGACGAGGGAGAAGCCCTCCCCCGCGCTCGCCGTGGTCATGTCCCCGGTCACGACGGGGATCTCGGTGTCTGCGGCCTTCTCGCGCAGCCGGGCGATCATCGCCTCCGAGAGCTCGATCCCGGTGAGCTCGACCCCGGCCTCCCGCAGCGGGATCGCGACCCGGCCGGTGCCGATCGCGAGCTCGAGAGCCCGGCCGCCGTCAGCGAGCCCGGCCAGGAGCTGGACCGTCGGCCCCAGTACGTCGGGGGCGAACATGCCCTCTCCGGGGGTGTCGTATTCGGCGGCGGCGTGTGCGTCCCACAGACGTGATTGATCGACCATGCCCCCATCGTGACGCAGGTCGCCCGGAGCGTCACGGGAATTTCCGTGGCGCTCCGGGCGACCTGGTGGGGCTGCCGGCTCCGCAGTCCTACTGGGTCAGGAGCCCAGCTGGATCAGGATTCCTGCTCGTAGGCGGCGGCCTTCTCCTGCACGGCGCGCAGCCGGGCGAGGTCGAGCTTGCGGCCGCGCTCGAAGTCGACCACGCCGTTCTTCTCCTGGAACACGTCGCTCATCTGCGTGTAGCAGTAGGCGAACATCAGCGGATCCTCGAGCAGCACGCGGGTGAGCCCCTCGAAGCGCTCGTAGAGCTCCTCCTCGCTGCGGATCCGCTGGCCGTACCCCCAGGATTCGGCAGCGTTGTTGCCGGCGCGCTCGGCATCTTCGGCCTCGCGGGCCTCCCGCTCGTTCCACCAGATGCCGCCGTACTCCGAGACGAAGTAGGGCTGACCCTCGTACGGCAGCGAGAAGGCACCATCGGCGAAGGGCATCTCGTCGGGTCCGAGGTCACGACGGTTCGCGAACGGCGTGCCATCGGCGAGACCGGACTGCTCGGTCCGGAAGCGCGCCGGATCCTGCTCGTAGGAGTGGGAGTCGTACACGTCGACCCCGCGCACCCGATGCGAGTATCCGGAGGCGTCCAGCACCGGACGGGTGGGATCAGCGAGCTTGGTCGCGTCGTACATCGCCTGGGTGACCGCATCCAGCTGCGTGATGCGATCGTGCATGACCTGGTGGGTCTCGTTCAGCGGGCACCAGCCGATGATCGAGGGGTGATTGAGGTCGCGCTGGACCGCCTCGACCCACTGGCCGATGAAGGTGGCGGTGGGCTGCTGGTTGTCCCCTGTCGGGCCGAAGCCGGAGACTCCCCAGTCGCCGAACTCGCCCCAGGTGAGGTAGCCGTGCAGATCGGACCAGAACAGCATGCGCTGCTCGAAGACCTTCTGGTGCAGGCGCGCTCCGTTGAAGCCGGCCTCCAGGGCGAGGCGGATGTCGGTGGTCATCGCCGCGTCCGTCGGGGAGGTCATGAACGACTCCTCCCAGTAGCCCTGATCGAGCACAAGGCGCTGGAAGACCTTCTCGCCGTTGATCCGGAACTCGTGGTCGCGCAGCGAGGTAGAACGCAGGCCGGCGTAGGAGTGGACCGTATCGAGCACGCTGCCGTCGGCGCCCAGCAGGCGCACCGTCAGCGCGTAGAGCTCGGGCGCGCCCGGGCCCCAGATGCGTACGGCGTCCT
Source organism: Brachybacterium sp. FME24 (assembly GCF_014897705.1). GTDB lineage: Bacteria > Actinomycetota > Actinomycetes > Actinomycetales > Dermabacteraceae > Brachybacterium. The sequence continues at coordinate 190,741 of NZ_JABUXV010000006.1, forward strand.
CGGGGATCGCCAGCTCCAGGTGCGGGGCGAGGTCGAGATCGGCGCCCACCTCGGCGCGCGCCACCTCGTGACCGCCCGGCACGGAGGCCACGATCTCCAGACGGCTACCCCGCGTGGTGCGCGCCAGCGGCACATCGACCGCGAAGGAGCGACCTGCCAGCGAAGGCAGGATCCGCAGGGAGCGGATCTCGTCCGCCGGAACCCCCTCGAGCCACACGCTCTGCCAGATCCCGGTGGTGCGGTGGTAGTTGGCGGCGGTGGGCCGGAACTCGTGGGACTGCTTGCCACGCGCCTGCGGGACGTCATGCGGGTCACGGGCACGCACCACGATCTCGACATCCGCCCCGGGGCCGACGTCGGGGATGACCGAGAGATCGGCGCTGAAGGGGGTGAAGCCGCCACGATGGCGAGCCACCTCGACGCCGTTGGCCCAGACGGTCGCGTCGTGGTCCACGGCCTCGAAGCGCAGGATCGGACGCAGACCCTCCCACTGCGCGGGCACGGTGACCGTGCGGCGGTACCAGACGGCCTCGAGGAAGTCGCGGTTGCCGATGCCGGAGGCCTCGGTCTCCGGGGCGAAGGGCACCGTGATCGACTGGGCGAGATCGCGCTCGAGCAGGCCGCGGTCGCGCCCGGAATCGCCCTGGTCGATCTCGAACTGCCAGGTGCCGTTGAGGGTGAGCCAGGTGGGGCGGTGCAGCTGGGGGCGAGGATGTTCGGGCCGGGGCACGTCGGTGATCGTCGACAGCGGGGCGTCCAGCTGCGCGGCGAGCTCATCGGCGCGGGAGAAGAGGGAGCTCAGGTGCTCCGGGAGATCGGTGGTCTGGGCGTTCACGAACGGCTCCTGGGATCGGTGGTGCTCGGCACTGAGTCACCGGCGCTCTCGCCGCGCCGGCACGGATCGGTCAGGAACCAGTCAATCGCACCACACCCAGAATTGCAACGTGGGAATTCGGAGTGGTCAGGCGGTTTCGTCGACGGCAGGGACGGCTCGGGTGGACTCGCGCTCGACGAGACGGTGCGAGATCACCGTCTCCGCGCTGCTGCTGCCGCCACGAGAGCTGTGACCGCTGTCGCTGCCACTGACCGACTCGCCGCGCCCCGCTCCGGCGCCGCCGAGCGCCGCCTCCAGGGCGGCGTCGATCAGCGCGTCGAGATCCGGGGCGACGGTGGTCAGGGACGGGCGGGCCCAGGCGGCCTCCGCGACGTCGTCCCATCCCACCACCGCCACATCGCCGGGGACGTCGAACCCGCGCTCGTGCAGGGCGGCGAGCGCGCCGACGGCGAGCAGGTCGTTTCCGGCCACGACAGCATCGAACTCGATGCCCGCGTCCAGGACGGCGTGCACCTCGCGCCGACCGGATTCACGCGTCCAGGATCCTGCACCGCGGATCAGCGCCGGATCCTGCGGGAGTTCGGCGAAGCGGCTCGCGGCACGGAATCCGGCGAGGCGATCCGTGCCGGTGGACCGCACGGCATGATCGGCGCCGAGGAACAGCAGTCGCCGGTGCCCGCCGGCGACCAGCAATCGCACCACGTCGGCCGCCGAGGAGACGTTGTCGATCGCCACGTGCACGACGTCCGGCGCAGCCGGGAGCCTCTCCCCCAGCAGGACGACCGGCGGGCCCCCGTCGCGGTCGACGAGATCGGCGGGATCCAGGGCAGAGGGGGAGATGATCACGGCGTCCACGGGCCGGGCCGTGCGCCCGCGCACGTGGGCGCGCTCGGTCTCAGCGCTGTGCAGCGACACCTCGACGCTCACGGTGTAGCCGCGCTGTCGGGCAGCGGCCTGCATGAGTTCGGCGAGCCGGGCGAAGTAGGGATTCTGGAGCTCCGGGACCACCAGGGCGAGCGAGCGGGTGGGGCCGCCGCGCAGCTCGCGCCCGACGTGATTGGGCACATAGCCGAGCTCATCGATCGCGGTGAGCACCTTCGCCCGGGTGTCGGCGCGCACGACGGGACGCTCGTTGACGACGTTGGAGACCGTCTTCCACGAGACCCCGGCACGCTGCGCGACGTCCTTGATGCTCACCCTGCGCGTCATCATGTGCTCCTTCTGCATCGGTCCTCGACTCGGGCCCCGGAGGGACGCCGCACCCCCTACGCTGTCACCACGGGCGCCCCGTCGCGCCGCCGCACGGGACCCCACAGGCCCTCTCACGTGGGAACTCTACCGGCCCGCCGAGGCCCTCGCAGAGCAGCAGCGGGCGCGCCGCGGGACAGGTGTATCTCACATCCGGGGCGTGGATCATTCCCCCTGGACAGAGCCGGGTCTACCGTAGGGCGAGCGTGCCGTCATCCCGCCGCGGCACAGGTCCCACCTCACTGGTGGTGACTGCGCAGCCCTCGAGCCGCTGCCACGGCAGCGCCAGGGCATCATTTGCACCGGGCGGGATCTGCATCTTCAGAACGGATCCCCCGTGACCTCCCCCGATTTCGCACGCCTCGGCGTGCCCTCCGTCCTGCTCGGCGCCCTCGCGCCCCAGGGCATCACCACGCCTACCCCCATCCAGGCCGCGACGCTGCCGGATTCGCTGACCGGGCGCGACGTCCTGGGCCGCGGCAAGACGGGCTCGGGCAAGACCTACGCCTTCCTGCTGCCGCTGGTGGCACGCCTGATCGCCGAGCCGCGTCGCCGCGTCGCCCGCAAGCCGCGCTCGCTCATCCTGGCCCCCACCCGCGAGCTGGCCTCGCAGCTCGCCGAGGCCCTGCGCCCGCTCGCGGAGGCCACTGGCCTGCGCAGCACCGTCGTCTTCGGCGGTGTGGGCCAGAACCCCCAGGTCAACGCACTCTCGAGCGGCGTCGACGTGCTGGTGGCCTGCCCCGGGCGCCTGCTCGATCTCATGGGTCAGGGTCACGTGGACCTCAGCGCCATCGAGATCACGGTCATCGACGAGGCCGATCACATGGCCGATATGGGCTTCCTGCCGATGGTCCGCAAGATCCTCGACAAGACCCCGCCGAAGGGCCAGCGGATGCTGTTCTCCGCGACCCTCGACTCGGGCGTGAACAAGCTCGTCAAGCAGTTCCTGCACGAGCCCGTCACGCACTCCGCGGATCCGGCCACGAGCGCCGTTGGCACCATGGAGCACCACGTGCTCGAGGTCGACGCCGCCACCCGGTTCGACGTGCTGCGCGACCTCGCGGCCGCCCCCGGCCGCACCATCATGTTCACGCGCACCAAGTACGGCGCGAAAAACCTCGCCCGCAAGCTCAGCGCCCGCGGGGTGGACGCCGTCGACCTGCACGGCAACCTCTCGCAGAACGCTCGCACCCGCAACCTCGAGGCCTTCGGCTCCGGGGACGCGACCACGATGGTCTGCACCGACATCGCCGCCCGCGGCATCCACGTCGACGAGGTGGCCCTGGTGGTCCACGCCGACCCGCCCGTCGAGCACAAGGCGTACCTGCACCGTTCCGGTCGTACCGCCCGCGCCGGCGAGTCCGGCACCGTGATCACCGTGCAGTCCGCTGATCAGAAGCGCGACGTCAGCGATCTGATGCGCAAGGCCGGCATCAAGCCGACCTATCACGAGCGCGTCATCCCCACCTCCCCCGTGCTGTCCCAGCTCGCACCCGGCGAGCGCACCGAGATGCATGAGCCCCGCGAGCCCGCGCCGACCGAGAACCAGGGCCAGCGCTCCGGCGGCGGCCGTGGCGGTCGCGGGGGCCAGGGCGGTCAGGGAGGCCAGGGCGGTCAGGGCGGCGGCCGTGGTCGCTCCGGCGGCCAGGGCCGTGGCGCCGGCGGCGGTCGCCGTGGCGGCCAGGGTGGCGAAGGCCGTTCCGGTGGCCAGGGCCGCTCCGGCGGCGAAGGCGGCGGCCGTCGTGGCGGTCAGGGCGGTTCCTCGAGCTCCGGTGGCGCACGCCGCCAGGGCGGTTCGAGCGGCTCCGGCCTCGCGTCCTTCTCCTCGGGACGCAACCGGTGACCGAGACCAGCGCCGGACGGCGCCGGGCCGAGACCCCTGCACGCCACAGCATCGACGAGATCCTCGCCGCTGCCCGTCAGAGCGTCGAGCGCATCGAACCGGCCGCTCTGTCGACGCTGATCGAGCAGGGCGCCCACGTGATCGACATCCGTCCCGCGGCCCGCCGTGAGAGCGAAGGGCACATCCCCGGGGCGACGGTCATCGACCGCCTCGTGCTCGAGTGGCGCCTGGATCCGCAGAGCGCGGACCGCATGGACGAGGGCCCGGACCATGACGACCTGGTCATCGTGGTCTGCAACGAGGGCTACTACTCCTCCCTCGCCGCGCGCGATCTGCGGGACCTGGGCTTCCACCGGGCCACCGATCTGGTCGGCGGCTTCCGGGCCTACCGCGACGCGGAGCTGCCCACCACGCCGGAGCCCACCCACGAGGTGAGCTGACCGTCCTGCGGCCCTGCCGCGGCAGCCTCGGTCGGGGCCGGATCCTTCACGGGATCCGGCCCCGACCTCGTCTCAGGACAGCTCGCGCTTGAGGATCTTCCCGGTCGCGGTCATCGGCAGCTCCTCGAGGAGCACCACCTCGCGCGGGTACTTGTAGGACGCCATCTGCTCCTTGCCCCATGCCCGCAGCTCCTGCGCCGTGATCGTGGCTCCGTCCTCGAGGATCACGAAGGCCTTCACCTCCTCGCCGAACTGCTCGTCGGCAACCCCGACCACGGCGACGAGCGAGACCTGTGGATGCGAGATGAGCACCTCTTCGACCTCTCGCGGATACACGTTGTACCCGCCGCGCACGATCATGTCCTTGGAGCGGTCCACGATGAAGTAGAAGCCCTCCTCGTCGCGTCGGGCCAGGTCACCGGTACGGAACCAGCCCTCCCGCATGACGGCATCCGTGTCCTCCGGCCGGTTCAGGTAGCCGGTCATGACGTTGTGGCCGCGCACGGCGAGCTCCCCCACCGCGCCCGGTTCGGTGATCTCTCCCCAGTCCGGGTCGACGGGGTCGATGAGCTTGACCTCGACGCCCCAGACCGGCACGCCGATGGAGCCGGGCCTCGGCGTCGCGGCCAGGGAGAAGCTGACCACGGGCGAGGTCTCCGACAGCCCGTAGCCCTCCATGATCGAGATCCCGAGCCGCTCCCGCACGTCCGTGAGTATCTCCACGGGCAAGGGGGCGCCGCCGGAGATCCCCAGACGCAGGGTCTTGGCAACAGTCGTCGCCCCCTCCCCCTCTCCGAGAGCATGCAGCAGGCCCCACCACATCGTGGGTACGCCCGCGAACACCGTGACGTCGTGCTGGAGCAGCAGGGCGAGCGCCTGCTCCGCCTCGAAGCGGGGCATCAGCACCAGCGTCGCGCCCATCGAGAAGCCGGCGTTCATGTTCACGGTCGCCCCGAAGGTGTGGAACAGCGGCAGGGTGACGAGATGAGTGTCCTCGCACGGCCTCGAATCGAACAGCCGGTTGCAGGTCAGAGCGTTCATGAGCTGATTGGAGTGGCTGAGTTCCGCCCCCTTGGGCCGCCCCGTGGTTCCCGAGGTGTAGAGGACCACCGCCGTGTCGGTCTCTCGGGTCGACACGGTCTCGAACGTGGTGGGCAGGTCAGCGACCGCCTGCGCGAGGGTTCTCACGCCGTCGTACGGGCTGGGGACCGACGGATCCGCCGTCATCAGTACGAGCTGGGGCGGGTGCGCTGCCGCGAGGGCGCCGTCGTGGCCATACCGGCCGATCGGCATCTCCTCGCTCCCTTCGAAGCAGAAGTAGGCCTTCGCCTCGGCGTCGTCGAGGTAGTAGGTGATCTCCCGGGCCTTGTTCAGAACGTTCAACGGCACCACCACTGCCCCCGCCTTGAGGATCCCGAAGTAGACGATCGGGAACTGAGGCAGGTTGGGGCAGCTCAGCGCCACCCGGTCCCCGGGCTCGATGCCGAGCGCGACCAGGAGGTGGGCGACCTGGTTCGCGGCCGCGTCGACCTGCGCATAGGTGAGGCTCATCGGGCCGAGCACGAGGGCGGCCCGATCGGGAGCGGTGCGGGCGCTGTCCTCCAGGACCACGGAAAGGTTGTACACGGCTCGGCTCCTTCGGACGACGGTGTCACGATGCGTGCCACGGTACGACCCGTCGGCCCGAATCGTTCGGATCTTGGAGAAAGACGCGAACGACGCCCCTCGGGCCGTTCTCACTGGGTGCCGCCCCTGGACCGTCGACCCGGTCACGCGAGACACTTCGTTCCTTGCGCAATCGTTGAATCATGGGGAGACTCGGGGCTGTGCACGACGAGACCCTTCCTCAGCAGGCACCGGCGGAGCAGACTCCACCGGGAGAACCGACCGAGCTGCAGCTCGCGGCGGCGGCCGACACCTTCGCCATGCTCGCCAGCCCCGCCCGCCTCCACCTGGTGTGGCTCATGAGCTCCGGGCGCTTCGACGTCGGCGCGCTGGCGGCACAGGTCGGACTCAGCCTGCCCACCACCAGCCAGCACCTCAGCAAGCTGCGCCTGACCGGCATCGTCTCCGCCCGCCGCGAGGGTCGCCACAGCTACTACACCGTGGATGATCCGCACGTCGTGTCCCTGGTCGAGCAGATCTTCGAGCACATCGCCCCGGACGGCACCCTCGCCCCCGATCCCCCTATGAAGGACTCCCGCGCATGACTCCCCCGCGCTCCGACTCCCCCATCGCGGCCAGCGCCGCTCCCGCCGAACGGGCACCAGGTACGAAGGTCGACCTGCGCAAGTTCGCCTGGCTGTCCATCATCACCGCGATCCTCACGATCGCTCTGAAGACCGGCGCCTGGGCGCTCACGGATTCCGTCGGGCTGTTGTCCGACGCCGCCGAATCCACCGTGAATCTGGTGGCCGCCGTCGTCGCCCTGATCGCCCTGACGGTCGCCGCGCGTCCCGCTACCGAGCGCTTCCTCTACGGCCGCGCCAAGGCCGAGTACTTCTCGGCGGCCGTCGAGGGCCTCATGATCTTCGTGGCCGCCGCAGTCATCCTGGTCACCGCCGTCGAGCGCTTCGTGAATCCGCGCCCGCTCGAGAACGTCGGCCTCGGCCTGATCATCATCGTGATCGCCTCCCTGCTCAACGGCGGCGTCGCGCTGGTGCTGATGCGCGCCGGGAAGACGCACAACTCGATCACCCTGCGGGCCGACGGCAAGCACCTCATGACCGATGTGGTCACCAGCGCGGGCGTGCTGCTCGGGGTGGGACTGGTCGTGCTGACCGGCTGGGAACGGCTGGACGCCGTCGTCGCCTTCGCGGTCGGCGTGAACATCATCGTCACCGGCATCTCCCTCCTGTCCGAGTCCGTCTCAGGCCTGCTCGACAAGGCCCTGCCCGACGAGGACCACGAGATCATCACCGAGATCCTGCGTCGCCGCACGGACGGCACCACCACCTTCCACGGCCTGCAGACCCGCGAGGCGGGCCAGCAGAAGTACATGAACGTGCACGTGCTCGTCCCCGACGAGTGGACCGTCAAGCACGGCCACGACTACATCGAGGGTCTCGAGGACGAGCTGAGGACCTGCCTGCCGGACCTCACGGTGCTCACCCACCTCGAGCCGATCTCGGACCCCGCCTCCTACATGGACATCCCCGAGGCGCACGTGCCGATCCATGACGATGAGCACGATCCGACGCGACCGCCGGGGTGGGCCCGAATCGACTCCGCCGAGGACCGGTAGATCGACAAAGGTCGAGGGAGCTCGAGATAGGTCGAGCCCCTTCCGCTCGGGAATCCGCGCACCTGCCCCGGTTGTCCGGGTCGGCCTTACGATGGGTTCCGAGTCTCAGACCGCCCCCGACGCCGGCCGGGATCAGCGGCGTGACCTACCGAAGGGGTTGCCATGACCGGATCGCCGTACGAACCGCATGCCCGGTTCGGTGAGCCAGCATCACCGGACACCGCCGCACCGGTCCTCTCCGGACAGCTCATCCCCACCGATCTCGATGCTCCTGCCGGCGGCTCCGCTCCCAGCGGGACCTATGACCCCGCCGTCCGCTCGTACGCCCCGCTGAGCCCAGGGCAATCGCCTGCAGGGCCGCCTCAGCACCAGGCTCTCCAGCCGTATTCTCCGATGCCGAACCACCAGGGCTCGCCGACGAACGTGTACGTCCTGCAGGCACCGAAGAGCGTGGGCGTCGCGTTCGTGCTCACCTTCTTCTTCGGCCCCTTCGGAATGTTCTACTCGACGGTCGCCGGGGCGCTGATCCTGCTCGGCATCGGTCTGGGCGTCAGCATTCTGGCCGGGATCATCATCGGCCTGATCACCCTGGTGACGTTCGGCGTCGGCGGATTGCTCGTCGCCTTCGCGCCGTTGCTGGGCATCCCGATATGGATCACGAGCATGATCTGGGGCTGCCTCGCCGCCTCGAGCCACAATGAACGGCTGCGCGCACAGGCGCAGCAGGTGCAGGCGCAGCAGATGCAGGCCCAGCAGTCTGCCCCTCACGGGCCCCACCCCGGCTTCTGAGCGTCAGGCCCGAAAGCTCCGCAGCTTGACGCCGCGATCCGACCGACGAGGTCAGCGCCCGCTTCCGCCAGCTCCCGCAACCGCCTGCGCGGTGAGGCGCGCGATGGCACGATGGCGCCATGGTGACCCAGGACGCCTCGGCGTCGCCTCGGACCGCTCCCCGCGCCCTCCTCCTGAACCACCTCGTGGCCGCGCTGATCGAGAGCGCCCTCATGGCGCGCCGTGCCCGGGACCGGAGCAATCGCACCTCGGAAGCGCATCAGTACACCGATAACGTCGCTGGCACCTTCTGGTCGTCCACCCAGACCGGGTCGGGCCCGAACGGCGCCTTCACCATCACCTTCGGGGTGGGGTTCGACAACGCGCAATGGTTCCGCGGACGGGCGACCCGAGAACGACAGGTCTCGACCTGCCCCGACGAGTCCTGCTGCAAGCGCCCTCCGACCGACCTGTCCGACCGGTGGGCGGACAGCGCATGGCCGAGCGCCCGGATGCACGCCCGCGTGCTCGCCACCTTGCCTTCGGGACGTTTTCCCGGTGTCGACGACACGGAGGTCTTCGAGTTCTTGGAGCGGCACGCGGAGAGCCCGTGACCATTGCTCTTCGCCTCACTGGGGTGTGGCCCGTTCGCAATTTTCAGTGTTCTTCGATAGAGAGCCGCATGATAGCGGCACGGTCCTCGTGCAGTGATCTATTCGTGCACCGTGACGGCTCCGGTGCCGCCGCCCTCTGCAGCGGCTGCCACAGCGACAGCAGGCACGTCGAGGTCCTGCCGGGAGCGCTCGATCAGTGAGCTGCGGTCAGCGGGAATCCGCACTGCGGGCACGTGGCGCCGCTCGTCTCCGGGCCCGTCTCCGTGGAGGTGTCCGCCTTCTCCAACAACCCCAGCGCGAGCGCCTCATCGACGATCAGCACGTCCACCGACCCGGAGATGAGCGCCGCCTGGACCCCTGGGCGCCGCTCGGCCCCCGCGGCCAGCGCGACGACCAGTGGCAGTGTCCGGACGTCCGCGAGGGAGAGTCCGATGACCCGGTGCGAAGAGGGGTCCCCGAGCGGATGGCCCGAGGCATCGAAGTAGTGCCCGCACAGGTCACCCACCGGCCCCTGCGCGCTGAAGCGTTCGTACTCCGCCTCATCGAAGTGCATAGCCTCCACGATGAGGCGCGATGTCCCTCGCCCGAAGGAACCGATGCCGACGAACGCCAGATCGCTCGCCCGCGCGCGCTCCAGAGCCGTGCTCACGGAAGACTCTGAGATCAGGGCTTCGTAGGTGGCCGCGGACTCCACGATCGCTGGCGCGTCGAATCGCTCGGCGCGGATCGCGCACCGTTCTGCCAGCGTGACCAGCATATTGTTCCCCGAGGGGCCGGTATCGACCGTCGGCATACCTCCCACAAGGGACGTGAGAGTCGTCCCGGAAGCCAGCCGGCGAGGGGGGACGGCATCGATCATCCGCTGCATCGTCACCCCCCACCCGAAGCCGATGCGCGAGGCAGCCGGCGCGAGCTCCTGGAAGACCTCGGCACCGAGCTGGGCCACACCCTCGAGCGGGTCACTCATGTTCCCCTGGTCCCGAGCAACTCGGGCACCGCGCAGCCCATAGACCGCAACGAGCCTCTCTTCGAGCGTTGACGCTCGCGGGACCTCCTCGTCGTCGACGACGTGGAACTGCACGATCCCTTCGTCCTTGGCCGCACGCAGCACTCGGGAGACTCCCGATTTGGACAGCCCCAGGGTCTCCCCGATCGCCGTCTGGTCCATACCGTCGACGTAATATAGGCGCGCCACTTCGATGAGCATCCGCCGGTCTCGCCTACTCATTGACGTTCTCCTGTCCACGGCCGCAGCCGCCTATGCCTCCTCGACAGACGGCGAGGCCGACCCCTCACCATTATGGCCGGGGCCGGCCTCGTTGCGACGTGATCAGAGGACGCCGCGCGCCACCATCGCGTCCTGCAGGCGCCTCATCGAGACCAGAGGGCGGGTCTCGTCCACGCGCGCATCGTCGTAGGAGATGGTCTCGCCCGGTGCCTTCGCAGCGGTCAGCTCGGATCCCATGAGCAAGCCGATCGGCACCAGGTTCTGTTCACGGGCGGTCTCCGCGGGCACAGCCCACCCATAGTAGTGGTTGCCACCCATCCCCTCCAGCGTCGTACCCGGCTCCAGATCGAACTTGGCACGGGCGACGACCTCCGTGGTCACCGTCGTGGACTGGAAGTCAGCCTGCCGGTTCAGCACAGCTTCGCCGATGGACAACGGTGCCTCGATCGAGGCGATGTGCCAGGGCCGGAGCAGGAGGTAGTACGGACCCGTACCGAGCTTGAGGTAGTCCAGCTCGTGTGTGACCACATCGCTGGTCGACTTCACGATGGCGAAGACGCCGGGGGCGACGTCTCCGGTGACGTACTCGACGACCGGACCGCGGCCACCCTCGAGGATGCCGCCGTCCACCACGGGGACTAGCTTCTGGGCGAGTTCGTCGACGTTGCAGGCAACGCCGTGCATCCCCTCGATCTCGATCGGGAATCCGGTCGCATTGGACAGCGCGGCCATCTCGAGCTGGGTCTTCGTGCCGTCGGTGAACTCGGTGAGCATGCGCGGGTTCATCTGCTTGCGTGCGGCCTCGCCCTCGTTGTCCGCGGGGACCGACGTCGGGATGTTCGGATTGTTCTTGCCCTTGCCGACCGCGACCACCTCGAGCCCGAGGTCCTGCGCGTACTCGACGAGCTTGAGACACTCGACCGGCTCATCACCGCGGCAGATCGTGTACACGGTGTTCCCGGCGTTCGCCATGCTGCTGAGCAGCACACCCACGGTGATGTCCGCTTCCACGGTCATCAGGGCGACATCCGTGCCGTGGGTGATGCAGGTGTAGGCGATCTGCGCCGCGATCTCCGGGACCCCGGAGACCTCGAGCACGATGTCGACCGGTAGTTTCGGCATGTTCAGGCCGTCGCGGATCACGACGGCGCGCCCTGAGGCGACGGCTTCGCCGGCGACTTCGATGTCGTCGCCGGCGATCAGCACATCGGACGCGCCGGCATTCTGAAGTGCGGACTCGGCCTTCTCCAGCACGATGTCGGCGACCGCCGCGACGGTCATGCCGGGCGTCCGCTGGATCTGGGCGATCAGCCCGGAGCCCATCTGGCCGGCGCCGACGACGCCGACCCGGACGGGGTGGCCGACCTCTGCCTGGCGGCCCAGGAGTCCCTTTGTGTAACCCATGATTGTGTCCCTTCTGCCACCGGTGATGATGGCGACTGCGTGCCCCGGAGGGCGGAGTGAGAATTTCTCTGTGGTGGGCTGCTCAGGCAGTCGCGACGGGCCGTCGGGCAGGGCGGACGGTGGAGCGCGATCCCATGAAGGTGGTCTTGGGAGCAGTCGCACGGGGCCGGCGCGGAGTCGGCATCTGGGCGAGGGCCATCGTCACGGCCGCGGAGAGCTGCTTGCCACGCGTCCGCTCGGAGACCGTCGCAGTGGGACCGAGGAGGGCGGGCAGATCACGGAAGCGGGCGAACACGCTGGCGCCGACCATGCCCCGCGCGGTGGTGATCCGCCCGTTCGCACGATCCACGACGAGGATGAGCACGGCACCGCCCCGGATGGACCGACCTCGCCCGGAGAGCAGGACATCGTCCGATCCGCGAGAGGCCTCGGCAACCCGTGTCAGCTCCCGCGAATACTGCCTCTGCTGCAGCAGCGTGAGCAGGCCGGAGACGACCATCGCGAGGAAGAGCAGCGCGGGGAACTGCCAGCCGATGTCGAGCATCTCAGGCGCCCGTCACCGCGAGGGCGGCGCCCAAGGCGGGGACGATGACGTCGGGCCCCGTGGCGAGGACGGCTCCAGGCAGCAGCTCCTGATCGGGCTGGTTCACGTAGAGGACCACGTGGCCCAGCTCAGAGAGGTTGGCGTTCGCCTTGTCCCCAACGGCCGTGACCTCGAAGGTCTGCTCCCCGAAGGTGACGGCGTCCCCGGCGGCGATCTCCCGGGACGGGCTTGCACCCCCTTCGTGGACGACGCTGACATCTAACAGGGCCGGCGGGACCGGCTCGCCGAAGAGGATGATGACGCCCTCCTCGATCATGTCGGCGGCATCGCCGCCGATACGGGAGACGGTGGCGCTCCAGATGGTGGTCATGGTGATTCTCCTTCTTTCGTCATGCAGGGCAGTGGGAGGGTCGGGTGGTGCGAGGCCGGGGTCGCCGATCACACCAGCAGGAAAGAAGCCGCGTAGGCGATGAGCACGGCGATCGGCGACGTGACCAGGCGGGTGAAAAGCACAGCGGGAACGCCGACGCTGACCGTCTCGGGCTTCGCCTCACCGAGAGACAGGCCGACGGGTATGAAGTCCGCGCCCACCTGGCCGTCGATGGCGAACAGCGTCGGCAGCGCGTACTGAACGGGCAGAGCGCCGGCACCGATCTGGGTGCCCATCAGCACGCCGACGACCTGCGCGATGGCACCGCCCGGGCCGAGGATCGGCGAGAGGAACGGCAGCGCGACGATCACGGACAGGAGCAGCAGACCCAAGGGGTTGGAGGCCAGCGGGCTCACACCCTGGGCGATCAGGTCCGACAGTCCGGTGTAGTTCACGAAGCCGATCAGCAGTCCGACATATGCCATGAACGGGATGACTGTCTTGAGCATGATGTCGATCGACTGCCGGCCCGCAGCCAGCAGGGTGTTGATGATGTACCCGATCGCGCCGCCGAACTTCACGACAAGCCCGGTGAACCCCTTGGCGTCGACGGTCTCGTCGTAAGTCGTCTCCTCCTCCACCTCCGTGTCCGTGTCCGTGTCCGCGTCCGCGTCCGTGTCCGTGGAGGCTGGAGCCCCAGCGGTACCGGGTGCCACGGTGGCTGCGGCGGGTACCACGTCCTCGCCCTCGGCGAGGGTGATCTGGGAGGCCCCGACGTCCGAGACGAAGATGTCCGCGGTGATGTACTTCGCCAGCGGGCCCGAGGGGGACCCGGGATAGATGTCGACCGTGGGGATCCGCTTCTTCGGGTAGACCCCGATGCGGGCGGTCCCGCCGCAGTTGATGACCGCGGCGAGGACCTTCTCGTCCTCGACGTGGTTCTTGAAACCGTCGACCGCTTGGGCACCCGAGAGCTCGGCGATGTGCCGCGCGATCGGGTGGATGCCGCCGCCGGTGACGGACAGGACGATCTTCTTCTCCGGGGTGGGGGTGAGCGTGAGCCCATCGCCCCAGCCGCCGTGGCCCTTGGTGACGTTGACGGTGTGGAAGTCACTCATGCCGACGCCCCCTGGATACGACCTGCGGCGTAGTCCTCGTCGTACTTCGCGAAGACCTTCGCGTGGCCACCGCGCTTGATGAGCAGGTTCGTCATCCACTGCGTGGCGATGCCGCGGATCAGGATGACGACCATGCCGACGAGGAAGTACAGGATGGCGAGGGTCGCGTACTTCTCCGGAGCCGCCTGCATGACTCCGGCCGACACCCCGGCCCACACGAAGATCTCGCCGGCGTTCGCGTGCGGGAAGAGCGCGGTGACCGGGTGGCAGAACGAGACCGTCGAGTCGTAGAAGGCCGGCTTGTACCGCTCTGGTAGGAAGCGGCCGAAGGTGTAGGCCATCGGGTTGGTCAGCAGCAGCATCGACAGCATCGGCATGAGGGTGTAGCGCGTGATCGTGAAGCGGCCGGCCCAGCGGACGGCGTTGGTCACCCGCTCCTCACCGATCCAGGTGGTGAGCGCATACATGAAGGTCAGCATGACCATGAGCAGAGGCAGGACCCCAGTGACGAGGCCCATGAAGGAATCGGCCGCTTCCTGGAAGAGTCCGATGAACGCTTCGGCTCCCCAGGTCAGTCCGTTCATGATGGGGTTGTTTCCCATGATGGTTCCAATCAAGATGGTCGGGACACGTCTGTGTGGTCCCGAGGTGGGATCGGCCTGTCGGGTCTCAGCCCATGGGGTCGATCTGGAGTGCCTCACGGACCTCATCGCTGAGGCGTGAGACGACTGCCCGCCGTGCCTGGACGGCATCGGGGGCTGACAGCGCGGCACGTGCCATGTCCTGACACGTCGCCAGGTCGGTGTGCCGCAGCGCGTCACGGCCGTGGGGTGAGGCTGGGTGGGCGAGCAGGCCGTCGGCTGCGGCGACGGTGCCTCGGCGTGTGGACGTCGGTGCCCTCCTGTTCTCCGGTGCCCCGGTCCGGATCGGGATGTGGTCGGTGAGTATCAGTCGCCGGTGACGATGAGGTGGCACTTCCGGTCGCGGGCGCGAGCACGGTCGAAGTCGAGAAAGAAGACGTACCCCGTGGACCCGAAGGCGGCCTGGCCGTCGATGACGGCGATCGTCTCGCTGGAGCCGATAATGTTCGCCTTGAGATGTGCGTCCGCGTTCAGCAGCTGACTCCGGTCTCCGCCCGGCAGATAGTTGCTGGCGTTCAACCATGACTCCACCTCGACAAAGTGCTCCTCGCCCGGGTACTGGTAGCCCTGGGCCGGTGGGAAGCTCGTCTGTGCCGGGAACATCCGGGACAGAGCGGCGTCGAGGTCGGCCTGGAGGAAGTCGGTGCCGTCGTCGAGTTGGTCGTGGGCGAACTCGTCGAAATACACCGCGCAGGTGGTGTGCGGGGAGACCGCCGTGCAGATACCGGCGGAGATACCACTGGCGGCGATCGCGGAGCGGACCTCGTCGGTGATGTCGAGGAAGCTCGCCGTCGTGCCGTGGGAATGAAGGTCGATGGTGCGCTGGAAAGTGGTCATGAGGGGTCTCCGTGTCCGTTCCCGGTCAAGCTCAGGACGTCCACGAAGCGGCTAACCTTGCCGTCGACGGCGCGACGAGCGGCCGCGGCGAGGTTCGAGAACAGGAAGACGTTCTCGTCCTCGACCAGGGGCACGATCGCGTCATAGGCGGCCCGAGCCGCGTAGGTGTAGTAATTGATCTTGCGCACGCCGTGCGTAATGCTCTGGCGGTATTCGTCGTCCGACAGCCCTGACCCACCGTGCATGACGATCGGTACGCCCGTGGCGGCGCGCAGCCGAGCGATGAGCTCGTAGTCGATGTGCGGCTTCTGCCGATAGAGGCCATGGACGGTGCCAAAGGAGCTGGCGAGGCAGTCCACCCCGGTCCGCTCGACGAAGTCACGGGCCTGATCGGGATCGGTGTAGAGGGTTGCATCGGCGACTCCCTGGGACGGGTCGCCATTCTCATTGCCCGTCATCACACCGAGCTCGCCCTCCACCCCGATCTCGCCATGGCTACGGGCCATGTCGACCACCTCGGCGGTCAGGCGCACGTTCTCCTCGTACGGGTGGAGGGAGCCGTCGATCATGCAGGAGTTGAACCCGATGTCCAGGCCCGTGCGGATGTAGTCGATGTCCTCGCCGTGATCGACGTGGACCACGAACGGCGCGCTCGATCTGCGGGCCATCTCGACCATGGCGGGGCCGATCTCCTCGATCCCGACGATGCTCTCGTGGACCTGGGCGAACTGGAGGATGATCGGGGTTCCCGTGCGCTCGCCGACGTCGATCGCGGCCAGGAGGGATTCGAAGAATGGGGTGTTGACGGCGGCGAGGCCGATGTTACGGCGCTCCGCGTGCTCAAGCGCCTGGGGCAGGGTGATCAGCATGGTGTCCGCTCCTCTCAGCGGGTGGGGGTGGCGGCGTGGTCACGGATGGCCGAATACATCTCGACGAGGATTTCGCGCCAGTCGGGGTGCTTGATGATCCCGCTCGTGCCCCCGGAGCCGTCCGCTCCCTGGGACAGGACGCGGGCCACATCCGAACCGCGGCTGACGCCGGCCGCCTGGATCACGAGGATCGAGGGGTCCACGCCCTTGACGATCCGCGTCGTCCGCTGGATGTAGTCGCCCGCGTCCATCTCGCCGGTGCCGATGGCAGCGGTGGGCTCGCAGATCATCGCGCCCGGGCCGAGGTGGGCGATTGCATGGCACTGCGCGTCGGAGTCTGCGCACACGATGGTGGCCAGTCCGACCTCCCGTGCCCGCTCCATGGTCGCGTCGAGATCGGCGATCGAGAGCGGATGCTCCGCGTGGTTCAGGACCACGGCACGTGCGCCGGCGTCGACCAGCGACTCGGGGAGGACATGACCCATCCCCCGGCCCGGCGTGATCGGATCCATGTGCTGCGCGGTGATCGTGAGATCCAGGGTGTGCTCTGCGACGAGTCGCAGGTCCGCGTGCTGCGCCGTGAAGATCGTCGGGATCCGGAAGAGCCCGGCCAGCTCGTCGGTGAGACGAGCCAGGCGCAGGAGCTCCTCGCCGTGCAGGTACGCCTTCGGGTTGACGATCAGGAGCGGTCCGCTCAGACCTCTATCCGGCAGGTGTGCAGGACTGCGCATACGATTCCCTCCGTTGGGCGCAACATGTTGCGTGCGGGATGCAATTTGTTGATGCCCGACAGCATGGCACGGCGTAGCGGCCAACACAAGGGCTGGCTCGATCGTGGTGTTCACGCAGAGCGGTGCGGGCTCGACCGACCGCCGCCGACATGGTTCGCCGCCAGAGACGCCGCTGACCTCAACGGGTTGTCTTGACGCACTTCACAGAGTTACCGGAGGCAAGGTTCGCGTCAATGCAGGAGGTCGGCAAGACGCACATCCGAGGCGCGCAGCGCCTCCCGATCGAAGGTCGAACTGGTCGCGAGGATCTCCTGCGCCCCGGTGCGCTCAAGGATCTGCTCGATCCATCGGCGCACCGTGTGGGCCGATCCCGCCACGGTGGTGGCGAGACCGTGCTCCATGCGTCGCGTCTCCGTGGCGCTCCATGTCATGGCGCGGATCCGTGCCACCGGTTCGAGCGCCTCGAACACGCCCGTGGAGCGGGAGCGGGCCATCGCCCAGATCTCGGGCAACGCCAGCTCGCGGGCCGCCTCGTCGGTGTCGGCGATCAGGGCGTCGAGGGAGACGATGACCTCCGGGGCGCCGCCCCGATGTGGGCGGAACGCGCGACGGTAGGCGGCGAGCCGTGCGGGCAGATCCGGTGAGTCCAGAATCGGACCGCCGATCACGACGGGCAGCCCGAGGGCGGCAGCGGTGTCCACTCCGCTGCCGGTGGCGAG
Source organism: Brachybacterium sp. FME24 (assembly GCF_014897705.1). Classification (GTDB taxonomy): domain Bacteria; phylum Actinomycetota; class Actinomycetes; order Actinomycetales; family Dermabacteraceae; genus Brachybacterium. The sequence continues at coordinate 208,194 of NZ_JABUXV010000006.1, forward strand.
CACGAACAGCGGCACGTCGCCGGCGTCGTCGGGTCGGGCAGTGAGCGGCGCGGCCCCCTCGAGGTACGCCCGCACCTCGGCGATCTCGCGGGCGAAGGAGTCGGAGTCCGCCTCGAGCCGTCCGAGGGCGTGGCGGACGGGCTCGGTGAATCCCAGTGACCTTCCCACCCCGAGATCCACGCGGCCCGGATACAGCGCTTCCAGCATGCGGAACTGCTCGGCGACCAGGAGCGGGCGGTGATTGGGGAGCATGACGCCCCCGGATCCCAGACGGATCCTCGCGGTCCGCGCACCGATCGCGCTGAGCAGCACGGCCGGGGAGCCGCTGGCGATGCCCGGCACCGCATGATGCTCGGCCACCCAGAACCGCTCGTACCCGGCGCCTTCCGCCGCGATCGCCCGGTCCACGCTGTGATGCAGAGCGGCGGTCTCCGGGTGGCCGTGGCGCGTGCGCGAGCGGTCGAGCAGGGAGAACCTCATGCCGTGACCAACGCGGACCATCGCGCGGAACTTCCCGGCGAGCGAGTCATTCACCTCTCAGAGACGGACCCGCTCACACAGCGGGCTGCGTCGATAGGCTCAGAGCATGAATGCCCCCCATGTCCCGCTGTCGCTGCTCGATCTCGTCTCCATCTCCGAAGACATGTCCACCCGCGAGGCCATCGGGGCCTCCATGGCAGGAGCACAAGCGGCCGACCGGCTGGGCTACGAGCGCTACTGGTTCGCCGAGCACCACAACACCGATGCGCTGGCCTCGAGCGCGACCTCCCTGCTGATCGACCGGGCCGCCTCGATGACGCAGCGGATCCGGGTCGGCTCCGGCGGCATCATGCTGCCCAACCACTCCCCGCTCGCCGTCATCGAGCAGTTCGGCACGCTCGTGCAGTTCCACGGCGACCGCATCGACCTCGGCCTCGGTCGCGCACCGGGCACGGACCAGCTCACCGCGCAGCTGCTGGCCCGCACCTCCGCGGAGCCGCAGGCCTTCGTCGCGGCGGTCGAGCAGATGCGCGACTGGTCCCGCACCGAATCCACCGGCGGCCTCCCGATCAGCGCCGCCGTCGCCCGGGGCACCGAGGTGCCGATGTGGATCCTGGGCTCCACCGCCAATGGCGCCCGGCTCGCCGCCCAGCTCGGCCTCCCGTTCTCGGTCGCCTCGCACTTCGCCCCGTTCCAGTACCTGCAGGCGCTGACCACGTACCGGGACAACTTCAACCCCCGTGCCGAGTCCGCCCAGATCGACACGCCCCGCACCATGGTCGGCGTGAATCTCGTGGTCGCGGAGACCGACGAGGAGGCGCAGCGGCACTTCAGCACGCTGCAGCAGATGTTCCTCGGGGTGATCACCGGGCAGCGTCAGAAGATCCAGCCGCCGCGCCCGATCGACGAGGTCGCCGCCTCCCACCTGGTGCAGCAGGTCGACCAGACGCTCTCGATCCGCGCCGTCGGCTCCCCCACCACGGTGGTCCGCCAGCTCGAGGAGATCGTGGCGGCCACCGGCGCCGATGAGCTCATCCTGACCGCGTACTACTACGACCCCGCGGACCGGATCAAAGGGCTCGAGCTCCTGGCCGATGCCTGGGGTCTCGGCGCCTGAACCGGCTCCGGTACCCGAAGAGGACCTCGATGACGCCGCCCGCCTCTCTGCGTGCACGCGGGATCGCTGCCACCGCGTCGGTCACCGTCGCAGTGCTCGCTCTGGCGGGCTGCGGTCTGCTCGGCGGATCTGACCGCGGCGGATCGGAGATGGAGTACGACGAGGAGAGCGGGCGGTACTTCCACCCCGAGCTCGTCACGCAGTCCACTGCCCTGATCGATGAGCATTTCCCGCAGATCACGGAGGTGCAGGACCTGACGATCAGCGAGGGACAGTTCACCGACCCGGACGAGCGAGTCGTGATCCCCGCCCCGGACGACTACTGGTGGCAGGCGGTGATCGGCCTGAAGGCCGAGGAGATCGACAGTCTGTGGAGAGCCGGCCGAGCGGCGCAGAAGTCAGACGGGGGCACGGGCTCCGCACCCGAGGTCATGAGCGACGAGGAGCTGTTCGCGATCATCGTGCCCACCCTCGAGACCGTGATCCCGTCCTGCCCGAGCGGGTGGATCCCGGTGGGCAGGGCCCTCGCGGAATCGGAGATCACCGAGGCCGGTGACATGCTGGAGGCAGCGGTCCTCTGCGAAGGCGGGAGCCACCTGATCATCGCCGCCCACGACATGTGAGCAGCCGCCGCGCCGCTCCGGCAGGTCGCTGTGGGACCCGGCCGCACCGACGGGGACTCAGGTCGAGCGGAGGCGCACGATCAGCCCGGCGTGATCGCTCGCGGCGCGGCCGTCGATCTCATGCACCCGTGCCGTGTACGACTCGACGACCAACCCGCGCGAGAGGACCCAGTCGATCCGCTCCCCGCCGACGGTCGGTGGTCCGTAGTCCGGGAAGGTGCCGATGTCCTCCCCGTCCGAGGTCGCCGCGACATCGTGCGCGTCCTCGAAACCGGCATCGCGCAGCACGCGCCACGCGGTGCTGTCCCCGCCGGCGGCGTTGAAGTCCCCCATGAGCACCACGGGGGCCCCGTCGGCCGCCTCGCGCAGACGCTGCGCGATCACCCCGGCGCCCTTCTCCCGTGCGACATGGCCCGCGTGGTCGAGATGGGTCACGGCCAGGACCAGCTCCTGATCGGTCATGAGGTCGCGAACGCGTGCCCACACAGCAATGCGGGGGCAGTGACCGTCCCAGCCCACCGAGCCCATCAGCTCCGGCTGCTCGGAGATCCAGAACTGGTCCCACTCGAGCAGCTCGAAGCGTTCACGACGCAGGAACAGCAGGTTGTGCTCCCCGTGGCTGCCGCCCTCCCGACCGAAGCCGAGCCGCAGGTGCGTCTGCCCCAACGTCTCGTCGAGCACCGGGATCTGCGAGGGAAGCACCTCCTGGGTCCCCACGACATCGGCATCGGTCCCGCGCAGCAGGTCCACCAGCACCGGGGCCCGGTCACCCCAGTGGTCGGAGTCGCCGGAACGGGTGACAGGACGCTCGAGACGGATGTTCTGGGTGAGCAGGCGCAGGGCGTTCGACGGGCCGGGATCGGTGGAAGTCATACCTCCATCCTGTCGCACGGACCACGCTCATGACACCCTGTGACGCACTATGACCCCTCGAGTCGCATGCTGCCGTGCACCCGCCGCCGGTGCCTGCATAATTCCGTTATGAGCGCACTTGTCCTGCAGTCCGACTTCGGTCTCGACGACGGCGCGGTCAGCGCGATGTACGGCGTGGCCGTCGGCGTCGATCCCGCCCTGCGGATCCACGACGTCACCCACAACATCCCGCCCTACGACATCTGGGAGGGTTCTTACCGGCTCGCGCAGGTGCTCACCTATTGGCCCAACGGCACGGTGTTCGTCTCCGTCGTCGACCCCGGCGTGGGCTCGGACCGCCTCTCCGTCGTCGCCCGCACCATGACCGGGCACTATGTGGTCACTCCGGACAACGGAACCCTCACCCATCTCGAGAACATCTTCGGCATCACCGAGGTGCGCGAGATCGACGAGACCCGCAATCGGCGCCCCGGCTCCGAGGAGTCCTACACCTTCCATGGTCGGGACATCTACGCGTTCACCGGTGCCCGTCTCGCCTCCGGCGCGACCACCTTCGAGGAGGTCGGCCCACTCCTCGACCTCGCACACATGGTGCGTCTGCCGGTGACCGAGCCCGCACTCCGGGACGGCACCGTGATCGGCACCATCGACACCCTCGACGTGCGCTACGGCTCCCTGTGGACCTCGATCCCGCGCGCTCTGTTCCGCGAGCTCGGTGTGGAGGCGGGTGACCGGGTGACCGTTCGGGTCCACCACCACGACACCGTCGTGCACGCCGCTCAAGTCACCTACGCACGCAGCTTCGCAGCGGTCGAGGTGGGCGAGTCGCTGCTGTACGTGAACTCCCTGGATCGGATGGCGATCGCCATCAACCGCGGCAACTACGCCCGCGCGTTCTCCCTGGACACCGGCGCCTCGTGGCACGTCACGCTGGTCCCTGTGCGCTGACCGCTCCTCCTCACCGAAGGACACCTCATGATCCGCTCCCACTCCCCCGTGACCCAGGTGGTCGCCATCGGCATCGGCGCCGCCCTGTTCTTCGTACTCGGCCGATTCGCCGCGATCCCGACGCCGATCCCCAACACGTCGATCAACATCCAGTACGCGGTCCTCGCCGTGTTCGCCGTGCTCTACGGTCCGCTGGTGGGCGCGCTGGCCGGTGTCATCGGTCATCTCCTGATCGACATGACGGGGTACGGCATCTGGATCAGTTGGGAGCTCGCCTCCGGCGCGTTCGGCCTGGTCGTGGGCCTGCTCATGCTTCGGAACCTGATTGCGGAGGGAGAATTCCCACGGGCGGTCGCCGTGCGCTTCATCCTCGCGATCCTCCTGGCCAACGCTGTTGCCTGGCTCCTCATCGCGCCGCTCGGGGACGTTCTGTTCTACTCCGAACCCGCCGGCAAGGTGTGGGCACAGGGCGCCCTAGCCTTCGCCGCCAACTCGGTCACCGCATGCGTGCTGGGCACCATCATCCTGTCGGTCTACGCCCGTACCCGCACCAGGACCGGGTCGCTGAGCCACGATCAGTGATGCCCTCGCATACCCGGGACGCGGAGGGTGCTGCCCCGCTGATCGAGCTGGCCGAGTACTCCTTCCAATACCGCGCCCAGTCGGAGCCGACCCTGCACGACATCGATCTCACGGTGCGCCGCGGGGAGAAGATCGCGATCGTCGGGGCCTCCGGATCCGGTAAGTCCACGCTGATCAGCGCGATCAACGGGCTGATCCCCCATCACCATCGCGGCACCACCCACGGCACGGTCCGCGTCGGCGGACAGGACCCGGCCACGGTGCCCCTGGTGTCGACGGCCTCCGTGGTCGGCACCGTGCTGCAGGACAGCAACAGCCAGTTCGTGGGGCTCACCGTCGCCGAGGACGTGGCCTTCAGCCTCGAGAATCAGCAGGTCCCCCACGACGAGATGCCCGCGCGGATCGCCCAGGCCGCCTCGCTCGCGGGGATCGGGGACCGTCTGGACGCCTCCCCGCAGGACCTCTCCGGCGGGCAGAAGCAGCGGGTCGCGATCGCCGGCGTGCTGGTCGACGACGTCGAGGTGCTCCTGCTGGACGAACCGCTCGCGAACCTCGACCCCGCCGCAGGGCGCGCCACCGTCGAACTCCTCGACGACCTGCACCGCGAGCGCGGGACGACGATCGTCATCGTCGAGCACCGGCTCGAGGACGTGCTGCACCGCGACGTGGACCGGATCGTGCTGATGGCCGATGGTCGGATCATCGCCGATGCACCGCCCGATGATCTCCTCGCCTCCGGTCTGCTCGAGGAGCACGGGATCCGTCCACCCCTGCACGTCGCCGCACTGCGCCATGCCGGGGAGCCGGTCACCGCCGCCCAGCGTCCCTCCCGCAGCGCCGACATCGACCTGACCTCCGCGCAGATCGCCGCGGTACGCACATGGGTCGACGCAGGGACCCACGGCCCAGGATCTCCGACGACCGACGGATCCACGCCCGGCCCGGCCCCCGGATCGGGCGAGCCCGGAGCACCCGGCACCGTGTCGACGCCGGCAGAGGCACCGCACGCCCCTCTCGCCCTCGATCTGCACGCGGTGCGCTGCGAGGTCCCTGTCGGTCCCGCGCGCACTGCCGTCCTGCTCGAGGGCATCACCGCCTCGGTGCGCCGCGGCGAGATGATCGGAGTCCTGGGTTCCAACGGTGCCGGCAAGTCCACGCTCGCCCGCGTGATCTGCGGGGCCGAGGCCCTCAGCGGAGGGAAAGTGCTCATCGGTGGGGTCGATGCGCACGGTTGGAGCGTCACCGAACGTGGCAAGCGGGTCGGTTTCGTGCTTCAGGAGCCTGGCCAGATGATCTCCCAACCGCAGGTGACCGATGAGATCGCCCTGGGCCTGCGCGCCCAGGGCCTCGAGGCGGAGGAGATCTCGCGACGCACCACCGTGGTGCTGGAGGCCTGTGGGCTGACGCCCTTCCGCACCTGGCCGGTCTCCGCGCTCAGCCACGGTCAGAAGAAGCGCGTGACCATCGCCTCTGTGCTCGCCCTCGAGCCCGAGGTGCTGATCCTCGACGAGCCCACCGCGGGGCAGGACTTCGCGCACTACTCCGAGTTCATGGGATTCCTACGGACGCTGAACGCCACTGGCACCACCGTCGTCCTCATCACCCACGACATGCACTTGGCGGTCGAGCACACCGAGCGGGTGCTCGTCCTGTCCGCCGGCCGCCTGCTGGCCGATGCGGACCCGGCCGTCGTGCTCACCGACCCCGAGCTCACCCGCCGTGCGGATCTCGTGACCACAGGCCTGTACGACCTGGCGCGCCGCTGCGACATCGCCGACCCCCACGCCCTGGTGCACCGCTTCGTCCAGGCCGACCGGGCCGACCAGGCCGACAGCGAGGCGTGCCGATGAGCACCCCCGTCCTGGGATACATCGACCGGCCCGGTCCGCTGCACGCGCTGTCCGGCGTCTCCAAGCTGGTGCTTGCTCTCGGCGTGGTCCTCGGGGCGATGATCGGCTTCGACGTGCGCTACCTCGCGGTGGTCGCTGCCGGGTCGATCGCCCTGTGGGGACTCTCCCGGGTGCGGCTGCGCGACCTCGCCCTGGTGCTGTGGCTGATCGCGATCTTCGCGACCCTGAACAACATCGGGATCTTCCTGTTCGCGCCCGGCTACGGCACCGAACTGTTCGGCACCCGCCATGTGCTGGTCGCGGGCCCGTGGCACTGGGACGTCACCGCAGAGCAGCTGTTCTACCAGCTCACCGTCACGCTGAAGTACGTCGCGGTGCTGCCCTCGGTGCTGTTGTTCGTGGCCACCACCCGGCCTCCGGAGTTCGCCTCCTCGCTGGCCCGGATCGGTGTGCCCTACCGGTTCGCGTACGCGATCTCCCTCGCCCTGCGCTACATCCCCGACGTGCAGCGGGAGTTCCGCACCATCTCCCTGGCGCAGCAGGCGCGGGGCCTGGACATCAGCCGTGCCGTCGGCCTCCGCACCCGGGCGCGGAACCTCGGCTCGACGCTGATGCCGTTGCTGATGGGCACCTTCGACCGCATCGAATCGATCTCCGCCGCGATGGAGCTGCGGGGGTTCGGTCGTGGCCCGGGCCGCACCTGGCTGGTGCGCCGTGCGCTGCGCCCGCCCGACGTGCTGGTGATGCTCGCGGCCGGGCTGCTGGTCGCCGCGCCGATCGTGCTGCTGGGCGTCAACGGCGGACGGTTCTGGAACCCCTTCGGCTGAGCTCCCCGGCGGCCGCGGCCTCGACCGCACGAGCGAGGTGGAGCGCCGGAAGCCTGGCATGCTGGTGCCCATGGCACCTCGGCCCCTCGCAGACCTCCCCGTGCACGACACCCCGACGGTCGGGATGCTGCCGGCCGCGGGTGTGTCGCTGTCCGCATTCCTGCTGTTCGGGCTGCAGCTGCCCGGGTGGGGGCACGCGGTGCTCCTGCTCAGCCTGGTCGGCGCCTACGTCGTCTCGCGTGAGCTCGCCAAGGATCTGTCCCTGATCGGCCTCGGCATCGCGATCATCTCGATCACCTCGGTGAAGGCGGACGTGGATTGGGACCGCTTCGCCGTGATCGGCACAGTGCTGCTGCTTGCCCTCTCGGTGCCGATCCTGGTGGACCGTCTGGTCCTCCGACGTCGGGCGATCCGGTTCCCGTGGCGTCCCGGGCAGGCGTGGACCCGGCTCGAGAAGGGGTACATCGTCGCCGTCCCGGTGCTGGGCTGGCTGATCCTGCCGTTCTACTTCATCACGTCCGGTGCGTACGAGAACTGGCCGCACATCACCGGCGGGAGCGAGCTGGCGCGGTTCTTCGTGGGCGTGAACTTCGTGGGCACGTGGGACGAGCTGTTCTTCATCTGCACCTGTTTCACGCTCCTGCGCCGACATTTCGGCGTGTGGGTCGCGAACGTGCTGCAAGCGATCATCTTCGTCTCGTTCCTCTGGGAGCTCGGGTATCAGGCGTGGGGCCCCCTCCTCACCGCCCCCCTTCGCACTGCTCCAAGGCTGGCTCTTCACCAGGACGGGTTCCCTGCTGTACGTGCTGATCGTGCACCTGCTCTTCGACGTGGTCGTCTTCCTCGCCATCGTCCACGCGCACAACCCGGGCGCGATCCCGATCTTCCTCGTCTGATCTTCCTCGGCAGCGCGGTCGCGGCAGCCGCAGCGGCAGACGCTCACCCCGCAGCGAGCACCTCGCGCAGCCTTTCCAGAGTGGCCGGGATCCCGGCCCGCGCCGCCTTCTGGCGCACGGCGATCTCCTCCTCGGCGCGCTGCCCGTAGCGCTCGGCGAACGCCGTCTCCAGGAGCGGTGTCGTGCGGGTGTACTCCGTCAGCTCAGTGCCTCCGGGGACGGCCCGCAGACGGAAACCCCATTCGACCCGGCCAGGGCCCACGGACCACGCGAAGTGCTCGCCGGGCACGTCGGCCACGACCGCCGAGGTCGTGCTCCACTCCCGCTCGGGGGTGCGGTTGTCCCCGGTGAACCGGGCACCGACTCCCCGGGCATCGCTGTCCCACGTGCAGCGGCGGCACTGCGGGCTCCACTCCCCCGTGCGAGTGACGTCGCTGATCACGGCGTAGACCGCCATCGGTGAAGCGGGGACGACGACGGACTCCTGGAGCGCATAGGTCATGACCCCATTCTGCGCCGATCGGGCCGCGGATCGTCGTCCACGTCATTCGCTGGACATTCCCAGCAGGTGCGGGATGAACATCGAGATCTGCGGGACGAACATGATCAGCAGCAGACCGATCACGAGCGGCACGTAGAACGGCAGCAGGCGCATGATCACCGGCTCGACCTTCATCCGGCCCACCCGGGCCCCGACGAACAGGATCACGCCGACCGGCGGAGTGATCGTGCCCAGGCACAGGTTGAAGGTGAGCATCAGACCGAAGTGGATCGGATCCACCCCCAGCTCGAGCGCGACCGGCAGGAAGATCGGGGTGAAGATCAGGATCGCCGGGGTCGGGTCCATGAACATGCCCACCACCAGCAGCGCCAGCATCATCAGCAGCAGCACGATAATCGGGGAGCTCGAGACGCCCAGCAGCGTGGTGGAGATGAACTGCGGGATGGTCGCGTAGGCGAGCACCCATCCGAGCACGCCGGACACAGCGATCAGCAGCAGCACCACGGCTGTAGTCCTGGTCGCCGCTAGGATCACGGCCGGCAGCTTCTTCACGGTCAGTTCGCGGTAGAGGAAGCCCAGTACCAGCGAGTAGACGACCGCGATCACGGCGGACTCGGTGGCGGTGAAGAACCCGGCCACGAGGCCGCCGATGACGATCACCATCATCAAGATGGCCGGCACGGCGGCCAGGACGGTGCGCAGCGCGATGGCGAGGGTGAGCTCACCGCGCGCCGTCTCGGTGCCGGACCCCACCAGCTCCGGGCGTCTCTTCGCGGCCACCCAGACCATGACCAGGCAGGCGAGCATCCAGACCAGCCCCGGCCCGTACCCGGCTGCGAACAGGGTCGCCACCGAGGTCGAGGACGCCAGTGAGTACACGATCAGCGTGTTCGACGGAGCGATCAGCATTCCCGAGGGGGCGGAGGCCACATTCACCGCGGAGGCGAAGGCCGGGTCGTACCCCTCCTCGCGCTGCCGCGGGCCGAGGATGCCGCCCACCGCGGCGGCCGAGGCGACAGCCGCGCCGGAGACGGAGCCGAACAGGGCGTTGGCGACCACGTTGGTCTGCGCCAGGGATCCGGGCATCCGGCCCACGACGACTTTTGCGGCATCGATCAGCCGGGCCGCGACGCCGCCGGTGTTCATGAGCTGACCGGCCAGCACGAAGAAGGGGATCGCGAGCAGGGAGAACGAGTTCGCGCCCGTGAACATCTGCTGGGCGGAGACGAACACGGCCGGTTCGATGCCGATGACGGCGATGAGCGCCACCACGGACGGGAGACCGATCGCGATGGCGATCGGGGCGCCGATAGCGATGAGGACGAAGATGCCGATGATCAGGATGATCCCGGCGAGCATGGCGGGATCCATGATCAGCGCTCCTTCTCGGTGTCGGGGCAGGCATCGGGACGGTCAGGCAGCTGGCTTCCCTGGACCTCCTGGTCCTGGACGGCGGCGGCCGCGGCCGCGGCACCGGACCTCTCTGCTGCTTCATCGTCGGACTGCTCGAAGGGGGCGAGCTCATCGCCGCGCAGCGAGAGGACGAGATCCTCCAGAGCCAGGTACGCGATCAGCACGCCGGTGACGGGCAGAGCGAGGTACATGAGACCCACGGTGAAGGGGAAGCCGGGGATCACCTGGTCCCAGGACATCGACATCCCGCGGAGGCCGCCCCACACCATGACCAGCACGGCGAAGGCGAGGATGCAGCCCTGCACGAGGACGACGAGCACCTGCCGAGCGGCCCCCGGGGCTCGCTGAGCCAGGAAGTCGACCGCGATATGGCCGCGTTCGCCGAAGACCAGCGTGGCGGCGAAGAGGCTCAGCCATACGAACATGTACTGGGCGGTGACGGTGGTCCAGGGGCTCGGTGCGCCGAGGACCTGTCGGGTGAACACCTGCCAGACGACGACCAGGACGAGCACCGAGAACAGCACGATGCACAGCGCTTTGAGGACGGAGACCAGTCCGTGACGGATCGCTGACATCAGGCACCTTCCTTCTCGGAGACGGCACGGATCGCGTCATACAGGGCGATGTCCGCCGGGTCTTCGAGGATCGACAGTCCGGTCTCCTCGATGATCGGCGTGAAAACCTCGGGATCCGGTTCGGTGATGATGACGCCGCGGTCGAGCATCTCCTGCGTGGCGTCGGCAGTCTCCTGCTTCCAGATCTCGACGAACTCGCTCTGGGTCTCGGCCCAGGCCTCCCGCACCGCGTCCCGATCGACCTCGTCCATCTCTTCGAGGAGGTCCGTGTTGGCGAGCAGGAAGTCGAAGCCGACGAGGTGGTTGGTCTTGGTGAAGTGCCCGGCGACCTCGTAGTGGCGCTGCGTGACGTAGGAGATCTCGTTGTTCTCCGCCCCGTCGAGCACCCCGGCCTGCAGGCCCGTGTACACCTCGCTGTACGCCATCGGGGTGGGCACCGCGCCGATATTGGTGATCAGACGCAGGAAGATCTCGGACTCCTGCACGCGGATCTTCTTCCCGGCCAGGTCGTCCGGCGATTCGATCGGCCCGCCCGCGGTGTAGAGATGCCTCCCACCCTGCGTGTACCCGCCGAGGACGGAGAGTCGCTTGTGCGGTTCGAGGGAGGCGAACAGCTCGCCGACGATCGACTCATCGAGCATGACGCGGTTCTGGTGATCGATGTCGTCGAACACTCCCGCCACGTTCATCGGGAGGAACCGGGGCGAGGAGTTCTCGATCTGGGTGCCGGAGATGACGGCCATGTCGATCGCGCCGTCGGAGACCAGCTGGACCGTCTCCTGCTGGTCGCCCAGCGAGTTGTTGGCGTAGACGCGGGCGCCGTAGCGACCGTCGGTGGCCTCGGCGATGCGCTTGCCGAAGGAGACCAGTGACCCGTAGCTGGGGTGGGATTCCGCCTGTCCGAGCGAGATGGACAGGACCCGGTCCACGTCGGTGACCGCGCCTTCCTGGGTGGCGCAGCCGCCCAGCAGAGCGGCACCTGCACCGGCGAACGGAAGGGCCGTGAGGAATCCTCGGCGGCCCACTCCTCCCGTCGCGCCGGAGACGGAGCGGGGCGCTCCTCGTCGGCGGGGCAAACGTGTTCGCACTGCATTCCTCCTCGAATGGGTCGCTCCAGCAGGAGGCGCACGACACACCGCGCTGTCGTCGTCCTCCCCGGGCGTGCCGGATGGACAAGGCTCCCGGGGGCCGAGAGCGGCGACTTCGCACGAGACAACGGTCCTCGGTCATTCGAGTGCCATCGAAGGGCATCTGTGCCCGAGGCGACAGTGCCCGGTCGCTTCGCGAAGCCGACCTCGGACAGAGTGCCAGTCGCTGAGAAATCGGTCTCACCGCTTGCCAACGGTTGCCACGGTTGCGCTCTGAGGAGACAAATCCGCACGTGACCTGGGAAAGTGCTAGCCATTGGTAGCCTGATTGGCCTTCACTGGAGTGGTGCTCCGTTGAGCGTCCTGCTGCGAACTCACCTCGCCACGCGTCGACTCGCCGACTGCTGGACAACGAGGTCACGCACACGGGTGAATGGCTGCAGGGCCAGTCCGGGCCCTGGACAGCGAAGGGCCCCGATCCTCCGGAGAGGATCGGGGCCCGTGACGCTCGGGTGGGAGCGACGTGATCAGCCGTGAGGCTGGATCACATCATGCCGCCCATTCCGCCCATGCCACCCATGCCACCCATGTCGTCGCCGCCGCCGGCCGGGGCCTTGGGCTCCGGCTTGTCGGCCACGACGGCCTCGGTGGTCAGGAACAGGCCCGCGATCGAGGCTGCGTTCTGCAGCGCCGAGCGGGTGACCTTGACCGGGTCGATGATGCCGGCGGCGAGGAGGTCCTCGTAGTCGCCGGTGGCCGCATTGAGGCCCTGGCCGATGGGAAGGTGCTTGACCTTCTCGGCCACGACGCCACCCTCGAGACCGGCGTTGACCGCGATCTGCTTGAGCGGGGCCTCGACGGCGACCTTGACGATGTTCACGCCGGTCGCCTCGTCACCGACGAGATCGAGCTTGTCGAAGGTGTCCTTGCCGGCCTGCAGCAGCGCGACGCCGCCACCGGCGACGACGCCCTCGTCCACGGCGGCCTTGGCGTTGCGCACAGCATCCTCGATGCGGTGCTTGCGCTCCTTGAGCTCCACCTCGGTCGCCGCGCCGGCCTTGATGACGGCCACGCCGCCGGCCAGCTTCGCCAGACGCTCCTGGAGCTTCTCGCGATCGTAGTCCGAGTCGGAGTTCTCGATCTCCGCGCGGATCTGGGACACGCGACCGGCGATGCGCTCGGCGTCGCCGGTGCCCTCGACGATGGTGGTCTCGTCCTTGGTCACGACGATCTTGCGAGCCTGGCCGAGCTGCTCGAGACCAGCGGTCTCCAGCTTGAGGCCGACCTCCTCGGAGATGACCTGGCCACCGGTCAGGATGGCCATGTCCTCGAGCATCGACTTGCGGCGATCGCCGAAGCCGGGGGCCTTGACGGCCACGGACTTGAAGGAGCCCTTGAGCTTGTTGACGACGAGAACCGCAAGGGCCTCGCCCTCGACGTCCTCGGAGATGATCGCCAGCGGCTTGCCGGCCTGGATGACCTTCTCCAGCAGCGGCAGGAGATCCTTGACGGAGGAGACCTTGGAGGACAGCAGGAGGATGTAGGGATCCTCCAGCACGGTCTCCTGGCGCTCGGCGTCGGTGACGAAGTAGGGGGAGATGTACCCCTTGTCGAACCGCATGCCCTCGGTGAGCTCCAGCTCGAGGCCCATGGTGTTGGACTCCTCGACCGTGATCACGCCTTCCTTGCCGACCTTGTCGAGCGCTTCGGCGATGAGCTCGCCGATGGCCGGGTCAGCTGCCGAGATGCCGGCGGTGTGAGCGATCTGCTCCTTCGTCTCGATCTCCTTGGCCTGCGAGAGCAGGGTGTCGGAGACCGCGGCGACGGCCTTGTCGATGCCGCGCTTGAGCGCGATCGGGTTGGCGCCGGCGGCGACGTTGCGCAGGCCTTCCTTGACCAGTGCCTGGGCAAGGACGGTGGCGGTGGTGGTGCCGTCGCCTGCGATGTCGTCCGTCTTCTTGGCGACCTCCTTGACGAGCTCGGCGCCGATCTTCTCGTAGGGATCGTCGAGCTCGATCTCCTTGGCGATCGACACGCCGTCGTTGGTGATGGTGGGGGCGCCCCAGGACTTCTCGAGCACGACATTGCGACCCTTGGGGCCGAGGGTGACCTTGACGGCGTCGGCGAGCTGGTTCATTCCCCGCTCGAGGCCGCGCCGGGCCTCTTCGTCGTAAGAGATGAGCTTGGCCATTGTGGAATCTCTCCCGTGTGGTGTGGTGTCCACCCGACCCTGTGCCCGCGACGGACGAGATCCCACGCCGTGTTCATGTCCCACGGCGCCGGATCCCTCACGGGGCCGGAATGTTCGTGGCCGGGAAACAGTGTTCTGCTCCCCGATCAGGCTCACGACTCACGAGTGCGGTCACGCCGAGAGGCGTTGTCACTCTCGATCATCGAGTGCCAGATCATCATAAGCACTCTGGGCCGGAGAGTGCTAACTCTGAGCGGCAGGAATCTCGTGTTCCGCTGTGGGCCGACGGCGCAGGCGCGATGCCACCGACTCCCGAGGCACAGCGCGACGCGCGCCGCACCTCCCGTGATGGGAGGTCGGCGCGCGTCAGATGATGCTGGGTCCCGCGTGCTGACCAGTGTCGAGTACTGCGCGGTCTCGGGTGCGGTGGGCTCAGCCTTCGCCGTCGCCCCCGTCACCCTCCGTGCCGTCATCGCCCGCGTCCGGCTCGCCCACGGCCACGAAGGTGATGCGGGCGTCGTACTCGTCGCTCTGGCGCGCCTCGCCCGCACCGACCTGTTCCGCGAGGGCGTTCGCGGTGTCCGCGTCGGCCTCGTCGCGGTAGAACACCACCGGCTCCTGCTGGACGTTATCGGCCGTGCTCACGCCGACCTCGGTCCAGCCGTCCCCCTCGAGGGTCTCCTGCCAGGTGCCGGCCAGGCCGTTGATGCCGCCCGCGTTGACGACCAGCACGGGCGTCGACAGGTCGGGTTCGGCCGCCGGTTCCTCCTCGGTGGTCTCCTCCGCGGGAGACTCGGAGGTCTCGCTCGCGGCGGCGGAGGTGGGGTCCTCGGCGCGATCGTCGTCGCCACCGCCCATCCCTCCGATGAGGAAGAGCAGCACGATCAGCATCACCAGGGCGGCGCCGATGATGACGATGTAGAGCAGGTTCTGCCGCCAGAACGGTTCCTCGGCGCGATGGGCGCCGTGGAAGGACACGGTGTCCGCCTCGTCGTCGAAACGGTCTGGCGGGTAAGGATACTGGGAATCAGCCACAGCCCCATTAAACCTGCTCCATCCGGCGCGGCGACGGAGCACACGCCCCGCGGGGCGCTCGGTCAGGCAACGCGATCGGCGTCGCGGGCCGCTGCGGGGCCGTCCTCGGAGGTGCGACGCGCCCGCAGTCGGTTGACCACCGAGGGCGCCGCGCGGAGTGCCGCAGGATCGTCGAGAAGGGCGTTGAGCCGCACGTAATAGGCGACCTTGGAGACCCCGACCTCCTCGCGGATCGCGCGCTCCTTGGCCCCCACGTAGCGGAAGGTGCGCGATTCCAGGGCCAGGATCGACCGGTCCCGATCGGTCAGGCCGACCCGGGGGCCCGGCAGTGACACATCGGACACCGTCCCGGGGGTGTCGGCAGCCTCTCGTGCTTCCGCGACCGGGGTCGCCCCCTCCGCGTCGCGCAGCACGCGGTCAGTATCGCGGGCAGGTTCGGTGGGCATGGCAGCAGAATACGGCGATGCGAGCGTGACTCCGGGGCGGCTCGCCGCGTCGGCACAACCGATGGAAGACTGCTCACATGCCGAAGCCGCTCACCGAGATCATCAGCGCCGACTGGGCGACGGCCCTCGCCCCCGCCGAGGACCGGATCCATGCCCTGGGAGAGTTCCTGCGCTCCGAAGTGGACGCCGGTCGCGGGTACCTCCCCGACGGGGAGCTGGTGCTGCGGGCCTTCTCCCGCCCACTGGCGGACGTGCGCGTCCTGGTGGTGGGCCAGGATCCGTACCCGACACCCGGGCACCCCATCGGGCTGTCCTTCGCCGTGGACCGCGAGGTGCGCCCGCTGCCGCGGTCGCTGACGAACATCTATACCGAGCTCGAGAGCGACCTCGGGATCGCGCGAGCCGCCCACGGTGACCTCAGTTCCTGGCAGGACCAGGGTGTGCTGCTTCTGAACAGGGTCCTCACGGTGACTCCGGGGGCACCTGCCTCGCACCGCCGACAGGGGTGGGAGGCGATCACCGAGCTCGCGATCCGCGCGCTGGTCGCACGCGGCGGCCCCCTGGTCGCGGTCCTGTGGGGACGCGATGCGCAGTCGCTGATCCCGCTGCTCGGCGACGTACCGCACGTGGCGAGTTCGCATCCGAGCCCCCTGTCTGCTTCCCGGGGCTTCTTCGGGTCGCGGCCGTTCTCGCAGGTCAACGCTCTGCTGCAGGAACAGGGCGCGCAGCCCGTGGACTGGCGGATCCCGGACTGAGAATCACTCCGTGCGCGTCCAGGTCCAACTGTCGAGGATGGCCGTGATCTCCGGGGACAGCTCGGTCGCTCCGTGGGTCTCGACCACGATCTGCATCACCTGGGTGCCCACGTCGGCGCAGTACATCTCCCCGGCCGCATCCTGGTCGTCGTGGGTGCCCAGGGCCCGATACGCGACCAGTTCGCGGCCGTCGAGGGTGACCGGGTCCAGCGCGGTCGGCTCGTCGACCGCATCCCAGCCGAACCCGATCCAGCTGGACTGCATCTCGCATTCCTTCTGGGCATGCAGCGTGGAGTCGAACAGATAGACGGTCAGGGAGTTCGTCGCGAACTCGTCGTACTCGTCCTCGGCGATCTGCACGTCGCCGAGCTCGAGCACGAGGCCGGCACTCTCATCGTCCTCGCTGCTCTCGCTGGCGAACCACGTCGCCGGGTACTGCACGGAGAAGACCTCTCCGGAGTGCTGCGTCATGGCCGCAGAGGTGGGATCTTCCTGCGACGACCCGCCGCGGGTCGCCAGGTAGACCACGCCGCCGGTCACGGCGAGCAGCAGCACGACGACCACGAGGACGGCGCAGCCCAGCGCGATCCAGATCCCGGCTCGGGACCTTCGCGGCGGGATCGGTTCGGGCGGGGACCCTGACCCTGCGTGTTCCTGCGCGAACTGCCCCTGATTCGGCTGCCCCATGTCCCCTCCTGGCCGCGCGGCATGGCTCCCGGGGCGACGACGCCCGCGAGTATCTCTGCCATCGTACGGAGAGCACTAGGCTGGTGCCACGCCCAGCGACCAGTGCGCCCTCAGCCGCGGAGGATCCGATGCCCCTGAACGCCGCCCAGTTCTCGCCCCAGGGCCCCGGGGTCGACTACGACCCGCACTGGTACCGCAAGGCCGTGTTCTACGAAGTCCTCGTGCGCGCCTTCGCGGATGGCAACGATGACGGCACCGGTGATTTCACCGGCCTCATCAACCGCTTGGACTACCTGCAGTGGCTGGGCATCGACTGCCTGTGGCTGCCGCCGTTCATGGCATCCCCGCTGCGCGACGGCGGGTACGACATCTCCGACTACGAGGCAGTGCTGCCCGAGTTCGGCTCGATCACCGACTTCGAGCGTCTGGTCTCCGAGGCCCACCAGCGCGGTATACGCGTGATCATCGACCTGCCGATGAACCACACCTCGGACAAGCATCCGTGGTTCCTCGAGTCCCGCTCGGACCCCGAGGGCCCCTACGGCGACTTCTACGTCTGGTCCGACACCGACGAGAAGTACGCCGAGGCGCGCATCATCTTCGTGGACACCGAGGAGTCGAACTGGGCATTCGACCCTGTGCGTCGGCAGTTCTTCTGGCATCGCTTCTTCTCTCACCAGCCGGACCTGAACTTCGAGAATCCCGCGGTCCGTGAGGCCATGTTCGACGTCGTGAAGTTCTGGATGGACACCGGGATCGACGGTTTCCGGGCCGATGCGATCCCCTACCTCTTCGAAGAGGAGGGCACCGACGGCGAGAATCTGCCGGCCACCCACGATTTCCTCGCCGAGCTGCGCGCATACGTCGACGCGCATTGGCCCGGTCGCGTCATCGTCGCCGAGGCCAATCAGTGGCCCAGCGACGTCGTGGACTACTTCGGCACCGAAGAGAAGCCGGAGTGCCACATGTGCTTCCACTTCCCGGTGATGCCGCGGTTGTTCTACGCACTGCGCGAGGGCAGCGCCAGCCAGATCATCGACATCCTGGAGGACACGCCGGACATCCCCTCGGGCGCCCAGTGGGGCACCTTCCTGCGCAACCACGACGAGCTGACCCTGGAGATGGTCACCGGCGAGGAACGCTCCGCGATGCTCGGCTGGTATGCCCCGGACTCCCGGATGCGGGCGAACGTCGGCATCCGCCGAAGGCTCGCCCCACTGCTGGACAATTCGCGCGGCGAACTCGAACTGATCCACGCCCTGCTGCTGTCGCTGCCGGGCTCCCCGTTCCTCTACTACGGGGACGAGATCGCCATGGGCGACAACATCTGGCTGGTGGACCGCGATGCAGTGCGCACCCCGATGCAGTGGACCCCGGATCGCAACGCCGGGTTCAGCGAGATCACGGACCCCGGCAAGCTGTACCTGCCGGTGGTCCAGTCCCTCGTCTACCACTACGCCACCACGAACGTCGAAGCCCAGATGGCGCATTCGAGCTCATTGCTGCACTTCGT
The DNA here is from genome assembly GCF_014897705.1 of Brachybacterium sp. FME24. Taxonomy (GTDB): domain Bacteria; phylum Actinomycetota; class Actinomycetes; order Actinomycetales; family Dermabacteraceae; genus Brachybacterium. The sequence continues at coordinate 226,595 of NZ_JABUXV010000006.1, forward strand.
GCGGTGGATGCTCGCGGTGCGCAAGGAGCACGACGCCTTCGGCATGGGCACCTACCGCAACGTCCCCGCGGAGTCGGACCGGGTGCTGGCCTTCACCCGCACCTATGACGGCTCCGACCACGGTGAGGAGTCTCCGTTCCATGCGGAGACGCTGCTGTGCGTGTTCAACCTGTCTGCGCAACCGGTCACCGCGTCCCTCGACCTGGGCGGTCTGGCGCGGCGCACTGTCCGCGACCTGTTCGGTGGCCATGAGTTCCCCGCGATCGGTGAGGACGGGAGATGGACCGTCATGCTCGGCGGGCACGGGTACTACTGGCTCAAGGTGCGGTCGCTGCATCCCGACGGCGAACCGATGACTGTCACCACCGCGATGCCGGTGATCGCCGAGGACGAGGACCCGCCGGACTCGCGCTGATCACGGGTTCCGCGCGGGAATCCACGAGCGGTCACAGCCTGCGAGTGCGGTGACACCGCACACCGGTCCACTCGTTCCCTGCCTCCCCGGAGCTGGACCGAGGATGGTGGTGGTGTCAGACTCTCGGGGGTCCACCGAGCGTGCAGACGCACTGTGGCACCCGCCCTGGGCCCCCAGCCCGCGTCGACATGAGGGAGTTGGATGTGGCAGAGCCACGATCAGCAGCCGAGGAAGCACGCGATCCGAGCACGTCTGCGGAGCGCCTTCTCGAACTCACCGAGAAGCACCCCCAACTGCAGAGTCTGATCGTGCTGAACCCGTCGTGCCCCGAGGTGGCTCGGCAGTGGATCCTGGCCACGAACCCGTGGGCGAAGACGGCCTACGAGCAGAGCGCGACCGACGCCGCATCCGAGCCGGCCCCTGGCTCGGCGTCTTCGCCTGAGCCAGCGCCTGGCCCCTCACCCGCACCCGCACCCGCACCCGCACCCGCACCCGCACCCCCTGATCCTGACGCCGTCTCCGCGTGGGGCGACTACTCGGACGAGGCACTCTGGGGCGGTGCCCCGTCCTCCGGTACGGGAGCCGCTGGGGAGCCTGCGTCTGCAGCGGCCGATGTGCCCTCCGCCCTCGGAACCCCGTCCGTGCGAGTGTCGGAGGATGCCGGGGTGGTGCCCCTGGGCCCCGTCGCAGCGGCCGGCGCGACCGCCGCCACGGCCACCTTCCCCTACGGAATGCCCCCCGTTCCGGCCGCGCCGGGGCCCGGCGACGCACCGACTGCGGGCGCCTACGCCGTCGGTCCCGGCGCGCATCCACCTGCAGCGTCGGCTGCCGCCCCGCCCCCCGTTCCGGAAGATCCCCCACCCTCCCGCCGTCGCCTCTGGTACGCCTGCGGCGGTTGCCTGCTCCTGGCACTGCTGCTCCTGGTGGTCGGGGTCTTCGCGGGCCGCGCCTGGATGACCTCGGGCGACGACGACTACCAGCGCGACAGCTCCACCACCGTCGAGGAGGCTCCCGCCGACGACGCCTCGCCGACGACGGAAGAGACCCCTGCCGAGGACCCGGTCTCACCTGCTCCTGACGGTGCCGTCGAGATGGACACGCTCAGTTCTCCCACCGGGAACATCACCTGCACCCTCGAGGAGAATTCCGTCGGCTGCAGCGTCGTGGAGCGGGACTTCTCCGAGGCCGGGCTCGAAGACTGCGACGACGGCCCCTATTCGATCCGGGTCGCCGAGGCCGAGGCCGCACTCGCCTGTGGCTCATCGTTCCTCACCGATACCGGAGCGACTCTCGAGTACGACCAGAGCGCCGTGCACGGAGACATGGCGTGCACGAGCCGTTTCGACGGAATGACCTGCTGGAACACCATCACCGGTCACGGGTTCATGGTGAACCGGGCGACGTACGAGACGTTCTGAGCATCACGGCGTGGGGAATGCTCCCCTTCACCCGGGGCGCGCAGAACGCGTGAGCTAGCGTGACCGGCGTCGACGCAGTCCAGCGAAGATCGCCAGCCCCAGCAGGGAGAGAAATCCCGACTTCGGCATGAACAGGAGCCCCCACAGCGACAACCCCGCCAGACCGCCCACGGCCGGAGCCGGGACGATCCCCTCGCGTCGTTCTGCCCGCCCGATGAGGGCGGCGAGGAACAGCATCGCCCAGCCGCTGGTGGCGTACCAGAAGCCCGCGCTTCGCAGATCGACGAGGTCGGGGTCTGCGTCGATCGAGCCGATGATCCCGGCGTCGCGAATACTGCGGGCGGACGTCGCGTAGGCGACGGGAGTGAGCGCCAGATGGATGACCCCGATCGCCCCCAGCGCCCCGCCGATCACCGGCCGCCCCGTGCGCGAAGGCTCCTTTGCTGCTGTCATGGCACTTCTCCTTCCGTGTGGGTTTTCGTGTGGGGTCCGGTCCTCGGGGGTTGAGTTCCCCTGCCAGTCAGGCCCAGTCCCGTGCGGAGGTCGGGATAGTTCGGCGTCCAGCCGAGTTCTGCGCTCGCCCGCTCGTGCGAGACCTGCATCGACGCGTCGAGCATGAGGCATCCCAGGTACGGCACCATCGCGCGGATGAACCACCCGGGCGTCGAGACCGGACGCGGGGTGCGATGGGCCGCGGCCACGGTGTCCACGAACTCCTGCCAGGTCGCCGGTCGGTCATCGACGACGTTGTACGCCTGCCCGTCACGACCGCGTTCCATCGCGAGCACGGCGGCGTCGGCAGCATCCTGGACGTGCACGAATCCCGCGGTGCCGGACGTGCCGCGCGGGCGAAATGGGACATGCTTGCGCAGCAGAGCGGCGAACGTGTCGCTGAAGGCGCGGGGACCGTAGAACATCCCGTAGCGCAGCGCGATCCCGTCGATGCCCTCGGCGTCGAACACCTGCTGCTCGGTGGCCAGACTGCCGGCGGCGACCAGATCGCCCACGTTGCCGACCGGGACGCCGAAGGGATCATCCTCCGTGAGCAGGTGAGGTCCGTGGTCGCGGTAGCCGTAACCGGTGATCAGCGATTGGGTGACGAACCGCCGGGCCCCGACCGACCGCGCCGCGGCCAGAAGGTGGGTCGTCCCGATCCGGCGCAGGGCGAGGGTCGGGTCAGAAGCGCTCAGCGTGCGCCCGGCGCCGCGCAGAGCGGTGGCCTGATGCATGACGGCATCTGCGCTCAGCCCCTCGACCGCCCGCAGCAGCGCCTCCCGGTCCAACACATCGGCCACGACCGGGATCGCACCGGCCCCGACGATCCGTTCCCGGTGGGCCGGATTGCGGATGATCGCGTGCACCTGGTGGCCGCGAGCCGACATCGACGCCAGCAGCGGGCCGCCGATCGCTCCGGTCGCCCCGGCGAGGAGAACTTTCATGGTGCACTCCGTCCTGTCGCGCTGAGGGGATGGCCCCGTGAGCGCCCGCCACCCACCCTAGGCAGTGTCCGTGCGCAGCAACACCCTTCCGCAGCGCACAGATCCGGGACGTCGCCACCGCGCAGATCGTTCACGACGGGGAGTTCGCGGGTGCACGCTCGGCGAGGAAGTCCGCCCAGGTGCGCGTCGTCGTGGAGCCAGTGAGGGTGAGGTTCCGGCCTTCCCGGTAGGCGGCTCCCACCTTGCCCGGGACCCGGATCGGCAGGTAGAGGCGACGGCGTCCGGTGATCCGGGCATAGGAGCGCAGCAGCTCGCCCAGTTCCATGACGTCCGGGCCGACCAGATCCTCCACGCGACCGGCCGGGACCTCGAGGGTGAGCTGGGCCAGGCGGTGGGCGACCTCGCGGGCATCGACCGGTTGCGCGCGCAGCCCTCGGGGCATCGGCACCACCGGAAGCGTGACCACGGCCCGTGCGGCGCGCAGCAGGAGGTCGTTGACCTGGGCGACGCGGAGGAGGGTGTGCGGGACGGTCGATTCCTCCACGATCAGCTCTGCGCGGTGCTTGGTGGTGAAATAGCTGATCGGCATCGCATCGGCTCCCACCACCGAGATGAGGATCAGATGCCTGACCGCCGCGGCCTCGGCGGCAGCGACCAGGCGCCGGGTGGTCTTGTCGTCCCCGGAGGCGCCGCCGGCCAGATGCAGCACGACGTCGATCCCGTCCAGGGCGCGTTCGAGCCCGTCGCCGGTCTTCAGGTCGCACACGACGTGCTCGACACCGTCGGGCACCTCCGCATGGTGCCGGCTGAGAACCCGCACCGCGGTCTCCGGCTCGATCAACAGCGGCACCGTCAGGCGGCCCAGCGTGCCCGTTCCTCCGGTCACCAGGATCTTCATGGTCATGATGTGCTCCTTCGTCGTCGTACGAGCCCCCGTCGAGGAGGCGGGTCATCGATATGACCCCGGAGACTGCAAGAATGTGACAGGTGAGCGACTCCGAGGATCTCGCAGCCCGGTTCGAGCTCGAGCGCGCCCGGATCACCGCGGTCGCCTACCGGATGCTGGGCTCGGTCAGCGAGGCCGAGGACGCCGTGCAGGAGACCTGGGTGCGTCTCGCCTCGAGCGACGCCCGGGCGATCCGCAACCTGCCGGGATGGGTGACCACGGCCGTCGGCAGAGTGTGCCTGAACGTCCTGCGCGGCAGGCGTCGGCGGGGCGAGGTTCCGCTGGAGACCCACGTCCCCGACCCGATCGTGCACGAGAGCTCCTCGGACCCCGCCGACTCGACCCTTCAACACGAGTCGGTCAGCCTCGCGCTGATGGTGGTGCTGGGCTCCCTCGGCCCCGACGAGCGGATCGTCTTCGTCCTGCACGACATGTTCGCCGTGCCGTTCGAGGAGCTGTCGCTCCTGGTGGAGCGATCGGCCCCCGCGACCCGGCAGCTCGCGAGCCGGGCACGACGGCGCGTCGAGAACAGCCACGCGGTGCGCAGTGACTCGCTGGCCGACGCCCCCGATCCCGCCCTCCTCGAGCGCACGGTGGCCGCGTTCTTCGCCGCCACACAGGCTGGGGACCTGGAGGCGCTGGTGGCTGTCCTGCACCCGGATGTCGTGCTCCGTTCGGACGCCGGCACCGGCCCGAGCGCTCTCAGCACGATCCTGCACGGCGGCACCGTCGTGGCGTCCCAGGCCGTCATGTTCGGACGCCTCGCCCCCGACGCCGTGCCGGCGTGGATCAACGGCGAGGCGGGCGCCGTCGTGGTGGTCGGCGGGCGCGTGCGCTCGGTGATGGCGTTCTCCGTCGTCGGAGGCCGGGTCACCGAGATCAATGTGCTGGCCGATCGTGCCCGCTTGCAGGCGGTCCAGGTCCCTCAGCGCTGAGGGACCTGGCGCGCCCGGGCCGCTCTCGGGCCTCCATCGGGACGCAGCTGGCGTGTCACTGCCGAGCACGGAGCAGGCCGGGCGGGCGACCCCTCCCCTGCGACTCCTAGCCGAGGTGCGCAGGTGCGGGGGCTCTGAAGGCGGCGACCAGATGCTCGACATCGCCCGGCGCCCCCTCCACGTCGACCTCGTCCAGCGGCTGCCCCTGGTGGAGCACTCCTGCCCAGGTCGAAGAATCCGCCGTCACGGTGCTGCGTGTGACGTCGGTGTCCGTGCCCCGCACGATGTCGAGGTGAGCTGCCCACCGGACTCGGTACCGGTAGCCCTCGTCGTCGGGCAGCCGGCCGTCGTACAGGTGCAGGGTCAGGTCGATCGGCGGGTCGAGCGGTTGGTGAGGGGCCATGGTGAGCATCGATTGCACGGCGGCATCCGGCGTGAGCCCACCACCCTCCATGGTGCGCGTGGGTGAGGCCTGCGCCCAGCGGCCCAGTGACTCGAACACCGGTGCGAGCTCGCGTGCCCAGTCCGTCAGCTCGTACACCGCGGCATTCGTCGGCAGGGGAAGTGAGGAAGGGCGTACCAGGCCGTTGCGCGTCATCTCTCGCAGACGCGCCGTCAGAACGGCTGGGGTGACGCCGCGAACGGAGGCGGCGAGCTGCCCGAACCGCTTGGGACCCAGCATGAGCTCGCGCAGCACCGGATAGGTCCACTTGTCCCCGAGCAGCTCCATCGCGTGCGCGGTCGCACAGGCATCGCCATGCCGGGCGTAGCTCTGCTTGATCGGCATTCTCGGTTCCTCGCCCTCTCCTCGTTGACAGGCAACTTCTCCGTAGCGCAGTATGTTTAACATATCAGGCACTGCGGGCGGAGTCGAAGGAGACGACCATGACAACGATCGAGGCGAACGGCGTCACGCTCGGCATCGAGCACTTCGGCGACCCTGACGCACCGCTGATCCTCTGTGCCGGTGGCACCACCATGCTTTCTTGGCCGGACACTCTCTGCGAAGCGCTCGCGCGCGGCGGGCGTCACGTCGTACGCTACGACCTGCGCGATTCCGGGACGTCGAGCACCGTCGATCCCGAGAACCCGTCATACACGCTGCGTGATCTTGCCGCCGACGCCGCGGCACTGGCCCGCGAGCTCGACGACCGCCCGGTGCACCTGGCAGGCATCGGCGTGGGCGGGATGGTCACCCAGGTCGCCGCCCTCGAGCATCCACAGGCGTTCTCGGCGCTCACCCTGGTCGGAACGCGGTCGGTCGCTCCTGGTCCGGTCGATGACGACCTGCCCGATCACGACGAGTCGACGATGAACCAGCTGTTCTCACTCTCCCCGCCCGACTGGGCTGATCGCGAAGCGGTGGCGGACTACGCCACCAGAAGTGCGGAGATCCTCGGTGATGACCCGGCCGCCGCCCGGGTCGCCGCTCAGCGCATCCAGAGCCGCATTCCGGGCGCGGCGCCTGCGGTGCACGAGGCCAACCAGCAGGGCACGGTCTTCGCCGGGCTCGACTGTTCGCCGCGCTGGCGAGAGCAGCTCGCTGACCTCGCACTCCCCGCACTGGTGATCCATGGTCGTCGCGACCCGTTCTTTCCGGTCGGCAACGGTGAGGCGCTCGCACGGGAGATTCCCGGTGCGCGACTGCTCGTCCTCGAGCATGCCGCGACGGCGATCCCCGAGACGGCCGCCAGCGAGGTCGCGGCGGCGATGCTGGACCTCTGAGGTCGGGTGCAGCCTCGGTCGTGGCCGCGACGCTCCGAGGTTCGCTGCGGCGTCGGTCCGGGCGAACGGGCGCACGGGCCGGGCATCGAGCTGGAGACGAGATTCGAACTCGCAACCGCCTGTTTACAAGACAGGTGCGCTACCGTTGCGCCACTCCAGCGGGTGGGGCCGGCCGACGGATCGGCCGACCCCGAAAGTGTAGAGGAGCCTGCTCAGCCCCGCGGACCTGCTGGGCTCAGCCCTCGCCGCCGTCGGAGGCTGCGCCACCACCATCGGACGCAGCGGACTCACCGCCCGCGGCCAGCACGGCCTCACGCATGGCCCCCGGAGCGTTCCACTCCTGGAACTGCGTCCCATCGATCTCGACATAGGGCGTGCCCTGGGCCTTGTCAGCGGCGTAGGGATCGGCGACCTGGCGCACCCACGGCTGGTAGGTGTCGCCATCGATCGCGCTCTTGACCTCCTCGGAAGCTCCTGCCTCTTCCGCGTAGGACCAGATCTCCTCGTCCGTGAGACCGGGGGAACGCTCGGCGGGCTGATTGGCGAACATCAGCTGCATGAAGGTCAGCGCCGCAGCGGGATCCTCGCCATAGACCGCTGCCATGGCACCGGCGGAGCGGGTGGAGTAGTCGCCCGTGGTCGACATGGTGTCCAGAATCTTGCGCGGCACGAGGTGGAGGGTGACCTCCTCGTTGTCGACCATCGTCTGGAGATCCTCGCCATTGATCTCCTCGAACTGTCCGCAGACGGGGCACATGAAGTCCAGGTGCATCTCCAGGACCGGCTTGCCGGAGCCCTCGGGGGCCCCGAAGGTGAGGTACGGCTGGTCCTCGGACACGCCTGCGGGCGTGGCGACCGGGCCGGCCGGCTGCTGGGACTTGTAGATCAGGAAGCCCACGCCGCCGGCGATGACCAGGGCCACCACGGCGATCGCAGCGATCACCACGTTGCGCACGGTGCGCTGACGGCGCAGCTCCGCCCGCCGCTGCGTACGCAGTGCGTCGCGCTGGGCCTCACGGCGCTCCTGCGCTGACTTCGACGGCGCTGACTTCGAGGAACCGGACGCGGCCATGAATGCTCCTAGCCCCCGTGCCGGGGCTGCGGTGGGTAACAGGTCGGTGAGAGTTTAACTGTCGGTCCCTGGGCGTGGCGGGACAGGATGGGGCACCTCACGGCGCAACGGTCACCACACGAGGTTCCCGGCCTCCCGATCGGCACCGGTGTCGCTCAGCGGCGCCACAGGGCGATGTCCTCCAATCGCGGCCCGCCGGAGAAGGGGAAGTAGTCGACCATGCCCTCTCGCGCGAGCAGCGTGAAGCCCACCGCGCCGACCAGCAGCAGGAGCAGCACCACCACGACCGTGGTCCATATCGCGTCCGGGGCCGCCGCATCGAGCATCCGGTGCGCGCCGCTGCGCGTGGTGCGGCTGCCGAGCCCCACCCAGGTGATCAGCAGTGTCACCGCCATCGCCGCGGCGAAGGCGATGCCATCGGGAGGGGGCGCGCCCTGCAGCAGGGTCCAGGAGGCATCGAGCGCGATCCCCACCAGAACGCCGAGGACCAGGGGGAACAAGGCCTGCAGCGCGATCTCCAGCAGCCCGAGCACGAAGGCGAACGGGCTGGCGAGGCCGGCGGACCACAGCGGGCCCGCACCGGTCGACCCCCGCAGACGCTTCCCGGCGACCGCCTGATGCGAACGCTCCCAGGTGCGCGCGAGAGCGCCGAGCAGGAGGAAGACGGTCAGCGCCGCGTACGGGGCGATCGCCGCGAGCGTGATGATCAGCAGATGTCCGATCCACACCAGGAGCGGTCGGCGCGGCGGCGGGGCCATCGGCCTCGCCCACGGTTCCTGCTGCCCGGGATAGTTCTGGACACCCTGCTGGGCAGCGAGCTGCTGCGGCGGGTGCTGCTGCGGCGGGTGCTGCTGCGGGGCGTGGTGCGGCGGCGGCCCGTGCTGGGGCGACTGCTGCGGGGCGGGCCCGGGCGCGAGCTGCTGGGGGTCGCGCTGCACCGGTCGCTGCGTCGGCCCCATGAAACCGGCGCCCTGCTGCGTCGCCGAGTCCTGCGGCATCGGGGGTGGCTCGTGCGGCAGGGGAACGACGGGCATCTGCCGGGTCCGGGCCTCGAAGACGGGCAGCGCCTCCGTCGGCGCGTCCGTTGGGGAGTGCTGGACGGGCAAGGCCTGCGTCGGCGCCTCAGCGGGCGTGGTGATCCGCGACAGCGTCTCCGTGGGCTCCTCGGCCGGCGTGGTGGTCGCCGGCAGCGCTTCCGTGGCCGGCTCCGCACCGGCATCTGCGCCGGCACCGCGGGCCTCGGCTGCGTCGTCGAGCCCGCCTCCGGCTCCCGCTGCAGCCGCAGCGCCCGCGACAGGCACCACCGCGGTGCGGCCATCGGCGGCCAGGGCCTCCGTCGGCCCCGCATCCTCGTAGCGCGTGAGGTCGAGCTCCGCCAGGCGCGCGAGCTGATCCTGCGGAGCAGGTCGCAGTGCCGGGTCGGACTGCAGCGCCGAGCGCAGCCAGTCCGCGAGCTCGACGGGCAGCCCGTCCACGTCGATCTCGCCGCGCTCGGCGCGCAGGAACACCAGATCGGCGCGGCCGCTGCCGAAGGGTTCACGGCCGGTCGCGACGAAGGACAGCAGTGCCGCCCAGGCCCACCAGTCCCCCGCTTCCCCGGAGTGATCGGTGCGGATCACCTCGGGATCGAGGTAGGCGGAGGTGCCCATCACCAGGCCGGTCGAGGTCAGTCGCGATTCCTCGGCGGCGATCGCGATCCCGAAGTCGATGATCACCGGATCCAAGCGGTCCCCGTCGGGGTCGAACCCGGCCAGATCCCCCTCGGAGGCACCGCGCAGCATGATGTTGCTGGGCTTGAGGTCGCGGTGGATCACCCCGGCGCGATGGATGTCGCTCAGCGCGTCACCCATCACCAGCCCGATCTCGCGCACCGCCTCGGGGTGCAGGCCGCCGTGGAGGCGCACCGCGTCGTCGAGCGTCGGGCCCGGGATGAACTCGGTGACCACGAAGGCATCGGAGGAGTCGAGCTCCGCGTCCAGGATCCGCACGATGTTGTCGTTGCGCACCAGCTTCTGGGCGGTGACCTCGCGGGTCAGGCGCTCCCGGGCGCGCGGGTCCTCGGAGATCTCGTGGCGCAGGAGCTTCAGGGCCACAACGTTGCCGTCGGCGTCGTGCGCCCGATAGACGATCCCCATGCCGCCCGCGCCGATCCGATCCAGGATCTCGTATCCGGACTCCTCGGCGAGCGCCGTCAGCCGCGGGTCACGGCGGGAGCCACGGGAGGAAGAGGGCTGGTCCATGGGCGCCATGCTACGAGGCGCGCCAGGAGAAGGGTGCCGACTTCACCGCACCCCCACAGGGTCCCCACCCGCGAACCATCGGCTGCGCCCGCCCCGTGGCACGCTCCGAGTCGGATCAGCGCTCCCGGTGATCCCCCGATCGTGAGATTATCGCCGAGCGGCGCGGTGGGCGTCGTAGCGAACCGGGCCCGTCCCGGCACCCGAGAGGAAGGGCCTCCATGCGCTCCAACTTGTTCGACGCCTCGAACCAGGAACGTCAGACCAACGACCGGTGGGCGCTGCAGTCCAACAAGCTGCTGCGCTGCTCGCTGAACCCGCAGTCCCCGGAGATCATCTCCGCCGCCGGCGCGATGGTCGCCTACCAGGGCCAGATGGAATTCTCGTACCAGGGCTCCGGCGGCGGCATGAAGCTGCTGAAGAAGATGGCCACCGGCGAGGGCGGCAACCTGATGCGCACCCAGGGCCAGGGCGAGATCTTCTTCGCCCGCCAGGCCAATGAGATCTTCCTGATCCAGCTCGAGGGCGAGGCCCTCACCTTGAACACCAAGAACATGCTCGCCTTCGACAGCTCCATCCAGTGGGACATCAAGTCGCTCGGCGGAGCGGGATTCATGGCCGGTGGCCTGTTCAACCTGTTCCTCCAGGGACAGGGCATGGTCGCCGTCACCTCCGACGGCCCGCCCATGCTGCTGGACTGCTCCCAGCAGCCCACCTTCGTGGATCCGCAGGCCGCGGTGTGCTGGTCGGCGAACCTGCAGCCCCAGATCAAGAACGACTTCAAGATGGGCTCCCTGATCGGACGCGGCTCCGGCGAATCCTTCCAGCTCGGCTTCCACGGCCCGGGCTTCGTGGTGGTCCAGCCCTCCGAGGGCATGCCCGTCACAACGTCTTCCTGACCGCCTGCTGACCCAGAGCCCGCGGACGGTGCCTACGATGGTCCGGTGAGCATCGCACCACCGCAGGCCCTGGTCGACGAGCTGGCCGCCCTCGGCCCCGTCGGCCGACGGCGTGCCGCGACGTCGGCGGCGGCGATGTTCGCCGCCGACGTCCCCGTCGCCCCACCCGTCCTGGACCCCGTCCCCGTCGTCCTCACGGCCGAGGACTGGGAATCGCTCTCGGCGGGCCTGATCCAGCGGGTGCGCCTGCTGGACGCCCTCTACGCGGACCTCTACGGTCCCCGCACCGTGCTGGGCACCGACGTCGCACCGGTCTCGCAGCTCCTCCAGGATCCGGCCTACCTTCGCTCCGCGATCGGGATCCCGGCCCGCGGCAGTCACCATCTCTTCGCGCTGACCAGCACGGTCGCGCGCACGGCCGACGGCACCTGGGTGGTGCTGGAGGACTCGGTCGACGTGCCCGACGGGGCCGGCACGGCGCTCGAGCTGCGTCGCGTGCTCTCGCGCTGCGCGCCGACGCTGTACCGCACCACGGCCCTGCGCCGCCTGCACCCCTACTTCGACACCATCCGGACCTCGCTGCACCATCGCACCCGCACCGATGGCCGCGCCGGCCGGACCGTGGTCCTCACCGATGACGGCGGCGGCGACGATCCCCTGCGCGCCTTCGACCACAGCTGGTTCGCGAACCTCCTGGGCGCCCCCGTGGTCTCGGCCGGGGACCTGCGCACCGGCTCCGGCACGCTGACACTGCGCCTGCCTGGCCTCGACTCCGATCCCGGGGACACGGTGGATGCCCTGATCCGTCTGCTCCCCTCGCAGCTGCTGGATCCGCTGGACCTGGGCCCGACCCCCTTCGGCGGGGTCACCGGGCTCATCGAGGCCGCACGCTGCGGCGATGTCGAGATGTTCAATCCTTTCGGCGCCGGTCTGCTCGAGAATCCCGCGCTGCGCGCCGCACTGCCGGACCTGTGTCGGCAGATCCTGCACGAGGATCTCCAGCTGCGTCCCGCGGATCCGGAATCCCGCGCCGATCGGGCCGGCTGGTTGTCTCAGGATCCTGCCGGTGGTGACGGGCTCGTGGAGCGACCGGTGCGGATGCGCCTGCTGGTGATCGCCTCCGAGGACGGCTTCGAGGTGCTGCCCGGCGGCGTCGCCCACACCGATGACGACGAGACCGAGGCGCTCAAGGACATCTGGGTGACCGTGCCGGAGACCTCCGCCCTGCCCGGCGGGCCCGACGAGATCCGGCCCGGGGCCGAGCTGTCCGACCAGGTGATCTCGACCGCCGCCCGCGGCGTCCTGACCGCGTACCCGGCGATGACCCGATCGACCGGATCGGACCTGTTCTGGTTCGGCCGCTACCTCGAACGGGTCGACTCCACCGCCCGCCTGCTGCGGACCGTGCTGGACACCACCAACGATCTCGGATCCGAGCACAGCCGCACCGCGAGCGCCGCCCAGACCGTGCTGCTGGGCGCCGTCACCGACGTGACCACCACCTATCCGGGCTTCCTCACCCTGGATCCGCACGATCCAGCAGCCGTGCACACCGAGGTCACCAGCCTGCTCACCGACGTCGGCCGCCCCGGGTCCCTGGCACAGTCCTACGCCTCCCTCGCGCACACCACCCGTACTCTGCGGGATCTCATCTCCGATGACGTCTGGCCGGTCATCGCGGGCATGCGTGGCAGCTTCCACACGCTGGGCGGCTACGACGCCCAGCCTCTCGAGCAGGGGCTGACGGACATCGTCGACGGCTGCCTGACCCTGTCGGGCGCGGTCGCCGATTCGATGCCGCGCAACCTCGGCTGGGACCTCACCGAAGTGGGCCGCAAGATCGAACGGACCATGGGGCTGCTGGCCCTGCTGCGGGCCACCCTGGGCCGCCGCCGCACCCGCGCGGCCGAGGCGCGCATCGCGGGCGCCGTCGCCCTGATCACCGAATCCGGAGCCTCGTACCGACGCTCGTTCCACGCCGCCGTGCAGCCCGAGCTGCTGTTCGAGCTGCTCCTGCAGGACACCAGCCTGCCCCGCTCGCTCGGTTTCCAGCTGGACCGGCTGACCTCGACCCTCGATCGGCTGCCCGAGGTCACCCCCTCCCCGGAGCTGCGCGCACCGCTGATCGCGCTGCGCACCCGTATCGGCTCCTGGGTGCCCCGCGACCTGCTGCGACCGGCCGACGGCGGCGACCCCACGGACGGGGCGCCCACGGCGCTGCTCGAGGAGGCCGACGCGGCGATCGTCTCCCTGCGCGAACTCGCCACCGCCCTGGAGAACCGCTTCTTCCGTCCCTCGGAGTCCACGTCCCTGTGGGGGGTCGATGATGTCTGAGCACTCCGTGGCGCACTCTCGCCCGCCCGTCCCGCTGATCCCCCTGCGCCGGGAGGACGAGACGGTGGTCGAGGCGGCCGACTACCTCGTCCACCACCTCACCACCTACCGCTATGCGAAGCCCGTCTCCCGGAACTACGGCCGGGCCCACGTCGAACCCCGCGCCACCCCCTACCAGCGGGTGCTGTCTCACGAGGTCGTCGTGGATCCGACCCCTGCACGCCTGACCGCACACACCGATTTCTACGGGAACTCCTCGACGTATCTGCTGGTCGACGAGCCGCACGACCGACTCGATGTGCACTCCCACGCCCGGGTGACCGTCGCGGAGCGTCGCTATCCGCTCGACGCGATGTCCCGTTCCTGGGAGCAGTGCACCCCGGATCACTGGGGCCAGCTGCTTCCGGCGGAGAGCATCGACTTCGTCCACCCCTCCCCGCGGATCCCCGAGAGCGCCGCCGCGCGTGAGCTCTCGCAGAGCGTGTTCACGCCCGGACGCCCCATCGGAGAATGCCTGGCCGAGCTCACCGGGCTGATCCACACCGAATTCACCTACGACTCCTACGCCACCACGGTGACCTCCACCCTCGAGGACGTCCTCGCGGCCCGGCACGGCGTGTGCCAGGACTTCTCGCATGTCGGTGTGGCGGCGGTGCGCGCCGCCGGGCTTGCCGCCCGCTACGTCTCCGGGTACCTGCGCACCGCCCCGTCGGCCGGGGGCGCGCTGGTCACGCAGCCCGCCGGGGAGATGGTCGGCTCGGCCGCCTCCCACGCCTGGCTCAGCGTGCTGGTGCCCGGTACCGGTTGGGTCGACATCGACCCCACCAACCGCACCTTCGTCGACCAGCGTTTCGTGACCACCGCGTGGGGCCGCGACTACGGGGACGTGCCACCGCTGAAGGGCATCGTCGTCGGCCCGCCCGGTGCGAGCAGCACCCTGGACGTCGCCGTCGGGGTGGTCCCGGTCGCTTCTGCGTCCGGCGCGGAGTGAGCAGGAGGCTCCGGGCGCGCAGGAGGTTCCGGAGTGCGCGCACGATTCCGGCGCACGTGACCCTTCGAGTCCGATTGTGACGATCTGCGCGGACGGATTCTCCGGCTCCCGCGGTACCAGGACGCCGCCGGCACCGGCGACTGTCCCAATCAGGGCAGCCACGGGCAGCTCCGGCATGCGCGGTCCGTCCTCCCCTGCACCGCAGCGCGGCAGCTTCAGTGTTCCCGCGCTGGTCGGCGCGCACTTCCGAGTACCCCGCAGGCTCCGCGAGGGTGATCCGGAGCCTGCCGAACTCCCCTCGCTCGCCGCCCCGTGGGGCCGAAACCTCCCCGCCTGCGGAGCACCGAGCACCCCTCGCCGGACTGCGTCGGGCCGCTCACATCGACCAGGGCCACCATGATTTTCGCGTATAGAGTGGTGCGGAAATCAGCGCGCGCTCGACGACGCACCCGACCCGGCGCCCCGCGCCACGAGACCGAGGTGAGATGTCCTTCTCCCAGCAGCCCTTCCGTCTGGCCGTGATCGGCTCCGGCCCCGCCGGCGTCTACGCCGCCGAGACCCTGCTGCGCAATGAGCGGGTCAAGAGCGGTGAGCTCGAGGTCTCGATCGACCTCTTCGATCGCCTCCCGGCACCGTTCGGCCTGATCCGTTACGGCGTCGCCCCGGACCACCCGCGCATCAAGGGCATCATCACCGCGCTGCATCGCATCCTGGGTCGCGGTGACATCCGCTTCCTCGGCGATGTCGAGTTCGGCACCGACCTCACCGCCGAGGACCTGCGCGCCCATTACGACGCCGTCGTGTTCGCCACCGGCGCCCTCAAGGACACCGACCTCGCCATCCCCGGCATCGAGCTGGAGGGCTCCTACGGCGCCGCCGACTTCGTCGCCTGGTACGACGGCAACCCGGACTACCCGCGCACCTGGGAGCTGGATGCACAGTCCGTCGCCGTGATCGGCAACGGCAACGTGGCGCTCGACGTGGCGCGCGTGCTCTCCAAGAGCGCCGATGAGCTGCTGCGCACCGAGATTCCCGCCAACGTGTACGAGGGTCTGCAGTCCGCGGAGACGACGGACGTGCACATCTTCGGTCGACGAGGCCCCGCGCAGACCAAGTTCTCGCCGCTCGAGGCCCGCGAGCTCTCCCACCCCCAGGGCCTCCAGGTCGTGATGGATCCCCGCGATCTCGAGCAGATCACCGAGGCCGAGTGGGAGACCATCAAGGCGGACAAGCGCACCGACCAGGTCGTCCAGACCTTCGTGGGCTGGCTCGAGGAGCAGCAGCGTCGCGAAGCCGCCGGCGAGGAGCCGACGGACAAGCACGGCGGTGCCGTCCAGCGCCGCCTGCACATGCACTTCTGGCACCGCCCCGTCGAGGTCCTCGGCGAGGACGGGCGAGTCACCGGGATGCGCTTCGAACGCACCCGGCTGGACGCCGAGGGCCGTGTCGAGGGCACCGGCGAGTTCGTCGACTACGAGCTGGGCGCCGTCTACCGCGCCGTCGGCTACCAGGGCTCCGAGCTGCCCGGCATCCCCTACGACGCGGCGCGCGGCGTGATCCACAACGTCGCCGGCCGGGTCACCGAGGCCGATGGCGCGATCCTCCCGGGCGTCTACGCCAACGGCTGGATCAAGCGCGGCCCGGTGGGCCTGATCGGCGCCACCAAGTCCGACGCCATCGAGACCATCGCCTCCCTGCTCGAGGACGTCACCGCGGGAGCCCTGGCGGCCGCTCCCGAACGCGACGGGGACGCGATCCTGCGCCTGCTCGAGGACCGGGGCGTGCCGTACACGACCTGGGACGGCTGGATGGCGCTGGACGAGCACGAGAAGGCCCTCGGCGCTGCCGCGGTGGACGCCGACGGCGAGCCCCGTGCCCGCATCAAGGTCGTCGAGCGCGACGAGATGGTCGACGTCTCCCGCGCCGGCATGCCGGCGCCCTCCCGCACCTGACCCGCGAGCGCGGGCGCGGCCCGGGAGGCCTACAGCATCAACTGAGTGATTCTCAGCCGCTTCCGGAGAGAAAGCGGCTGAGAATCACTCATTTCTGCGCTCACCGGCCGCGGCGCGCCGCGTGGGCGGGATCGGCGCCGCGCCGCGCGGGCCCCCGATGCTCTCGGTCAGGTTCTCAGCCGCTCGCCGCCGTAAAATGGTGGGGACCCCGACCGACGTCGATCGTCGACGCGGAGACGTCGACCACGCAGGATCGCCGTCATCATCATCGCCCACGAACCCGGAGGCCGCAGTGCTCACTCTCGGATCGGTCCTCGCCCTCGCCGCAGCGCTGCTGCACGTGTTCATCTTCTGGCTCGAGTCGTTCGCCTGGGGGTCCGAGCGGGCGCAGGGGATCTTCGGAGCGCAGAGCGACGAGGAGATCGCGCTCACGCGGTCCCTGGCGTTCAACCAGGGCTTCTACAACCTGTTCCTCGCCATCGCCGCCGGTCTCGGTGCGGTGCTCGCCCTGGCCGGGCTGAGCACGGTCGGCGTGACCTTGATGCTCGTGGGCACCGGGAGCATGCTCGCCGCCGCGACCGTGCTCCTGCTGAGCTCGCCCACGCATCGCGGGGCGGCGATCCGTCAGGGTCTGCTCCCGCTGCTCGCCGTGCTCGGGGTGCTGATCTCGCTCGCGATGTGAACGCACCCCGCTCCCCTCACCGACGGATGCTGGCGAGGTGGTCGCCGATGCGGTCCACGGCATCGGCCAGCAGCTCGGCACTGGGCAGCGTCACCAGGCGGAAGTGGTCCGGGGTGTCGAGGTTGAAGCCGGTGCCCTGGGTGACCAGCAGCTTCTGGGCGCGCAGCAGGTCGAAGGCGAACTGCTCATCATCCTCGATCGCGTACATCTCCCGGTCGATCTTGGGGAACATGTACAGCGCGCCCTGCGCCTTGACGACGCTCACGCCGTCGATCGCGCTGAGGCCCTCGTAGGCGACGTCCCGCTGCTCGCGCAGACGCCCACCGGGCAGGAGCAGCTGGTTGATCGACTGGTGGCCGCCGAGGGCCGTGGCCACGATGTGCTGGGCCGGGACATTCGGGCACAGCCGCATGTTCGAGAGCACGTCCAGGCCCTCGATGAAACTGGTCGCATCGTCCTTGGGGCCGTACAGCGCCATCCACCCGGCGCGGAATCCCGCCACCCGGTATGCCTTGGACAGGCCGTTGAAGGTGATCGAGAGCAGGTCCGGGGCAAGGGAGGCGATCGGGGTGTGGACCGCGTCGTCGTACAGGATCTTGTCGTAGATCTCGTCAGCCAGGATCATCAGCCCGTGCGTGCGGGCGACCTCCACGATGTCGCGCAGCACGTGCTCGGGGTAGACGGCGCCGGTGGGGTTGTTGGGGTTGATGACCACGATCGCCTTGGTGCGCTCGGTGATCTTGTCGGCGATGTCGTCGACGTCCGGCCACCAGTTCTCCTCCTCGTCGCAGCGGTAGTGCACCGCGCGGCCGCCCGCGAGGGAGACGGAGGCGGTCCACAGGGGGTAGTCGGGCTGCGGGACCAGCACCTCGTCGCCGTCGTCCACGAGACACTGGCACACCATCTGGATCAGCTCGGAGACGCCGTTGCCGAGGTAGACGTCGTCCAGCCCGATACCGGGCATGCTGCGGGTCTGGTAGTACTGCGCGACGGCCCGGCGGGCCGCAGGGATGCCCTTGGAGTCCGAATAGCCCTGCGCGGTGGGCAGGTTCTTGATCATGTCCACGAGGATCTCGTCGGGCGCCTCGAAGCCGAACGGCGCGGGATTGCCGATGTTGAGCTTGATGATCGTGTGCCCCTCGGCCTCCATGCGAGCAGCCTCGGCGGGCACCGGTCCTCTGATCTCGTAGCACACGTCGCGCAGCTTGGAGGACTGGGTGAAGATCATTCGGGGGCTCCTGGCCTGGTCGGGATGAGGCCAGGGTAGCGCCGCGAGGCAGGAGGCCGGGAAAGCGACCGCGATGCGCCCATGGACGCGTCTTGACGTGCGACCCTCCCTTTAGTTTCATAGTTTCAGTTAAAGCGGTATTGTCCTCCTCCACCACCGCCGCACGTCAGTCACGCCACCGCTCGCGCCATCGCCCGCACCGCCGCTCGCACCCCGCGCGACCTGCATGCTCCGCACCGTCCGACCTCCTGGAGGCCACCGATGTCCCCGCGCCGACTCCCCGTCGACACCGCTGTGACCGCCCCTCGCCCGGGTTCCACGCAGCGGATCCATCTGACCGCCCCCGCCGTTTCGGTGGTCCTGGACGTCACCGACGGTCGTCTTCCCGCGATCACCCACTGGGGCGCGCCCCTGGGCGTGCTCGGCGCGAACGGTCTGGACGCCATGTGCGAGGCGGCCGTCGAACCCGTCCCGCACAATGCGGTGGACACTCCGGTGCGGATCGGGATCATCGCCCAGCAATCCGACGGCTGGATCGGCCGGCCCGGCCTGAGCGGCGCTCGGACCGACGGTTCGGGGTGGGTGTCCCGACTGGTCACGCGGTCCATCACCGTCGACGGCCAGGACCTGACCGCTCCCCATCGGGAGATCGGCTCGGGCCTGGTCCGCTTCGATCTCGCCGATGAGGAGCTCGGCCTCGCGGTCGCGCTCGAGGTCGAGCTGCTCCCCTCCGGCCTGCTGCGCCTGCGCGCGACGCTCACCAACCTCGCCCGGACGCCCTTCGCCCTCGACGAGCTCACCCTGAGCGTCCCGGTGCCGGGCGACGCCGACGAGCTGCTCGACTTCGCCGGCCGCTGGGCGAAGGAGCGCACCCCGCAGCGCAGCACCTTCGGGGTCGGGACCCACCTGCGCGAGAACCGCCGCGGCCGCACCGGGGCCGACAGCGCCCACGTGCTCCACGCGGGGCGCGCCGGCTTCGGCTTCCGCCACGGGGAGGTCTGGGCCGTGCACACCGCGTTCTCCGGGAACCACCGCCACCTCGCCGAGCAGACCAGCACCGGCGCCCGGCTGCTCGGCGGCGGCGAACTGCTGCTTCCCGGCGAGCTGGTCCTGGACGCCGGGGAGGACTACGCCGGCCCGTGGCTCTACGCGTCCTACGGCGAGGGGCTCGACGCCGTGGCCTCCCGCTTCCACCGCCACCTGCGCTCCCGCGAGCACCACGTGAGCCGCGACCGCCCGGTCACCCTGAACGTGTGGGAGGCCGTCTACTTCGACCACGACCTCGACCGGCTGACCGATCTCGCCGATCGCGCCGCGACGCTGGGCGTGGAGCGCTTCGTGCTGGACGACGGCTGGTTCGGCTCCCGGCGCGATGACACCTCGGGCCTCGGCGACTGGGTGGTCTCGCGGGACGTCTGGCCCGACGGGCTCGGCCCGCTGGTGGACCACGTGCGGGCGCTCGGCATGGAGTTCGGGCTCTGGTTCGAACCCGAGATGGTCAACGAGGATTCCGACGTGGCTCGCGCACATCCGGACTGGATCATGGCGCCCGACCCGGGGCGCATCCCCCTGGAATCCCGCCAGCAGCAGGTGCTGAACCTGTCGATCCCCGAGGCCTACGCCCACGTGCACGGCCAGATGACGGACGTTCTGTCGGCATACGACATCGGCTACCTCAAGTGGGACCACAACCGCGACCTGCTCGAGGCCGCCACCCGGCGCACCGGCCGCGCGGCGGTCCACGCGCAGACCCTGGCCACCTACCGTCTGCTGGACGAGCTCAAGGCGGCTCACCCCGGCCTCGAGATCGAGTCCTGCTCCTCCGGCGGAGCCCGCGTCGACCTCGAGATCCTCGAGCGCACCGATCGCGTGTGGGTCTCGGACTGCATCGATCCCCTGGACCGCCAGCAGATGAATCGCTGGACCGCGCAGCTCATCCCCCTCGAGCTCATGGGCAGCCACGTCGCCTCGGGGCGCTCGCACACCACCGGCCGCCTGCACACGCTGGACTTCCGTGCCGCCTCCGCCCTGTTCGGGCACCTCGGCATCGAGTGGGACCTGGCGCAGGCGAGCGACGCAGAGCTCGCCGAACTGCGCACCTGGATCGAGCTCTACAAGGACCGACGCGGGCTGCTGTTCAGCGGCGACCTGGTGCGAGCCGACCGCGGGGACAGTCCCCTGTGGCTGCACGGCGTCGTCTCCGACCGGCGTGATCGAGCCCTGTACACCCTTGCCGCCATGGGCCGCTCGGACCGGTCCCAGCACGACCGACTCCGCTTCCCCGGTCTGGACCCCGAGGCGACCTACCGCATCCTGCCGCTGGCCACCGGCGCGCGGGTCAGCAGCCTCGTGCCGCCGCGGTGGATGCAGCTGGCACGCGAGGCGGCCGCCGAGGGCGGACTGCTCGTGCCCGGCGCCGTTCTGTCGATCTCCGGGATCACCGCACCCCTCCTCGACCCCGAACAGGCACTCCTGATCGACATCGTCCAGGTCGCCGACACCACGCCGCTGCCCCTCGCCTCCCGCGCAGCGATCACCTGATCACCGCTCTCGGATCCGGAAGCTCCGGATCCGTCCTGCAGGCCCCAGATAGGAAGAAGGTATCCATGTCCACCGCGACGACGTCGACGCGGTCGGCCCCGAAGCGACGCAGGCACAAGGACGATACGAAGCTGGCGCTGATGTTCATCGCGCCCGCCACCGTGGGTCTCCTGGTGTTCCTCGTATGGCCGCTGCTGACCGGCATCTACTACTCCTTCACGGAGTACACGACCCTCACCCCACCGACCTGGGTGGGGCTGGACAACTACGCCGCGCTCGTCGCCGACCCGGTGTTCTGGAACTCGCTGAAGGTGACGGTGCTCTACGTCGTCATCAACATCGCGGTGCAGACCGCCGTGGCGCTGGTGATCGCGGTGCTCATGCAGCGCCTCACGCAGTCCACCATCCTGCGCTCGCTGGTGCTGACCCCGTACCTGGTCTCGAACGTGGTCGCCGCGATCGTGTTCCTGTGGATCCTCGACACCCAGCTGGGTGTGTTCAACATCTTCCTGCAGTGGATCGGCTTCGACCCGGTCTCGTTCTGGTCCAGCGAGACCTGGGTGATCCCGACGGTCGCGCTGGTCAACGTGTGGCGGCACATGGGCTACACGGCGCTGCTGCTGTTCGCAGGGCTGCAGTCGATTCCTTCGCACCTCTACGAGGCGGCCCGCACCGACGGCGCCGGCGAGATCGCCATGTTCCGCCGGATCACCCTGCCGCTGCTGCGTCCGATCATGGCGCTGGTGCTGATCATGACGATCATCGGGTCGTTCCAGGTGTTCGACACGATCTCCGTGACGACTCAGGGCGGCCCGGCCGACGCCTCGAAGGTGCTCCAGATGTACATCTACGAGAACGCCTTCGGCCAGTACCAGTTCGGCTATGCCTCGGCCCTGTCCGTGGCGCTGCTGGTGATCCTGATGATCATCACCTTCACGCAGTACTGGTTGAGCAATGCCGGCAAGTCGGACCTGGACTGAGGGGAGAGAGACGATGACCACCACATCACGCACCGTCGCCGACGGCGCCCCGCGTCCCACCGGCGCGGCGGATCGACCCGTGCCCCAGCGCCCCCGGAAGCAGATCCCCTGGGGGAAGATCGCGGCCTGGACCGCGATGGTGATCTTCCTGCTGATCACCCTGTTCCCCTTCTACTGGATGCTGCGCACCGCGCTGTCCAGCAACAACGCCCTGGCCACCGATCCGGCCAGTCTGCTGCCCGTAGGCCTGAACACCGGCGGATTCGAGCGCGTCTTCGGGCTCCAGGACGTGGAGACGGCGATCTCCCAGGGTGGCAGCGGCGCCTCGATCAACTTCTGGCGCTACCTGCTGAACTCCGTGATCGTCGCGACCGTGATCACCATCGTGCAGACCTTCTCCTGCGCGATGGCCGCCTACGCGTTCTCCCGGCTGCGGTGGCGCGGGCGGGAGACGGTGTTCCTGATCTTCCTGGGCTCGCTGATGATCCCGCAGATTTTCACCCTGCTGCCCAACTTCATCCTGATCAAGAACCTGGGCCTGGTGGACACCCTGCTCGGCATCATGCTGCCGACGCTGTTCATCTCGAGCTTCGCGATCTTCTTCCTGCGCCAGTTCTTCAACAATGTCCCCCGCGAGATCGAGGAGGCCGCCCTGATCGACGGCGCGAGCAAGGTGCGGGTGTTCTTCACCCTCATCCTGCCGATGTCCAGCGCACCGCTGGCCACCCTGGCCCTGCTGACCTACATGACGGCGTGGAACGAATACTTCTGGGCGCTGATGGTGTCCTACACCGATCAGTCCCGGGTGCTCACCGTGGCCCTCGGGGTGTTCCGCGCGCAGTCGCCCGGCACCGGCCCCGACTGGTCAGGGCTGATGGCGGCGACCCTGGTCGCGGCCGCCCCCATGCTGATCCTCTTCGCCCTGTTCGCGAAGAAGATCGTCAACTCCATCGGTTTCACCGGGATCAAGTGAGGTGCCCCAGATGAACTCTCGAAATCACACTCCCCACTCTGCTCCCTCCGCAGCTCCCTCCACACGCAGCGGCCTCACCCGTCGGCGTCTGCTGCAGGGATCTGCGGCCCTCGCAGCCGGCACCGTCGGCGTCGGCGCGCTGTCCGCCTGCGGCGGATCCTCCGGACCGGCCGGCTCCACCGAGATCGACTACTGGCTGTGGGACGCGAACCAGCTCCCCGCCTACTCCGCGGCCATCGACCGCTTCATGGAGAAGAATCCCGACATCTTCGTGCGGGTCACCCAGCTGGGCTTCGACGACTACTGGACGAAGCTGACGGCGAGCTTCGTCGCCGAAGCCGGGCCCGACGCCTTCGCCGACCACCTCGCCCGCTACCCGGAGTTCCTGAAGCTCGGGGTGATCGCGCCGCTGGACGGTCTGGCCCCGCTCGACGACATCCCGGCCGAGCAGTTCCAGGACGGCCTGCAAGAGCTGTGGACCGGCCAGGACGGCAAGCGCTACGGCATCCCCAAGGACTACGACACCATCGCGGTGATGTACGACAAGGCGATGCTCGAGGAGGAGGGGCTGACTGAGGACGATCTGGCGAACCTGGACTGGAACCCCGAGGACGGCGGCACCTTCGAGAAGATGCTCGCCCGCCTCACCCTCGATACGAACGGGGTGCGCGGCGACGAGGAGGGCTTCGATCCGACCAGTGTGGAGCGCTACGGCATGGCCGCGGACGCCGGTGTCGACTACGTCGGCCAGGCCAGCTGGTCGGCTTTCGCCCTCGCCACCGGGTGGACGTTCACCGACGCCGACACCTGGGGCACCCGCTTCAACTACGACGACGAGCGCTTCGTCGCCGCGATCGACTGGTACTTCGGGCTGGTCGACAAGGGATTGTTCCCGCCTTTCGGCATGTTCGGCGAATCCAGCCCGCCCCAGACCCAGGTGCAGTCCGGGACTGCCGCCCTGGCGCTCGCGGGATCGTGGATGATCACGACCTACAACAACATGGAGGGGATGGAGCTGGGAATCGCCCCGCTGCCGTCCGGACCCGTGGGCCACCCGGTGTCGATGTTCAACGGGCTCGGGGACTCGATCTCCGCGCAATCCGAGAACAAGGAGGAGGCGGCACGACTGATCGCCTACCTCGCCTCCGAGGAGGCGCAGCAGATCATCGGCGAGCGCGCGCCGTTCTTCCCCTCGACCGACGTCGGCACGCAGGCGGCGGTCGACAGCTATGCCGAGTCCGGCCTGGACGTCACCCCGTTCACGGACCGGGTGAAGAATGGTGAGACCGGGCTGTACCCGCTGGTGGAGAACTCCTCCTCGATCATGCCGCTCATGCAGACGGCCTTCGACCAGTGCTGGATGCGGCGGATCGACGGTGCGGACTTCGCCTCGTTCAACGATCGGGTCAACGCCCTGTTCGAGTGACCTGCGGGCCGACGTCCATCCGGGCGTCGGCCCCGGGCCGTCCGTCAGTCCGTCAGTCAGTCGGTCTGTCGGTCTGTCGGTCAGGAAGCGACCCCGACGAACTCCTGGATCGCGATGACGGCGGCGCCGCGGGCCCACTCGTCGAAGTCCCCGCTGAGCACGCGCACGACGACGTCCTGCTGGGCCGAGGCGATGGCCCCGCGCAGGGTGTCCTCGAAGGCGGAGCCTGCCGCCCGCACCAGGTCGACGTTCTCGCCGCCGAGCACGATCGCCTCGGGATCCACGAACGCGATCAGGCCGGCAGCTGCGCCGGCGAGGGAGCGGGCGAGCTCCCGCGACACCTCGAGGGCCTCCGGGTCCTTCGCCGCGACCAGCCGTCGCAGCTCCTCCATGCCCTGGTCCTCGGCAAGCAGCGAGGAGGCTCGGGCGCGTCGCAGGATCGAGTCGGTGCTCGCCACCTCGCGCAGAGGCTGCGGCGAACCGTCCTCTCGTCGGCCGATGGGGAAGCGACCGGTCAGGCCCGCGACATGGTTCCGTCCTTCGACCAGGCGGCCGTCGATCACGGTGCCGGCGCCGATGCCGGCGCCGACGGTGAGTACGGCGAAGGAGCCGTAGGATCGGCCGATGCCGAACCAGTGCAGGCCGTTCACCATGGCGACCAGGTCGTTCTCCACGACCACGGGCAGGTGGAGACGGGCCTCGAGCGCGGTCGCGAGATCATGCTCCTCGTGCCAGCCCAGGAGGTAGGAGGAGAGCACGACGCGCCGATCGGCCACGGGCCCGCCGAGGCTCACGCCGACTCCGGCCACCCGAGGATGCGCCTCGACGAGGGCTTCGACCGGCGCGAGCACGGCCTCCTCGATGGCGGCGGGCGAGGTGTCCTCGAGCGGAAGCACGAGCTCCTCGAGAGCATTGCCCCGCACAGTGGTGACGACGGCGTGGACCTCGTCGGCCGTGACTTTGACGCCGATGAAGCGGGGTCCGCGGTTCTCCTCGATGTCGAGAGGCTCGTGGGGGCGGCCCTTGGCTCTCACGACGGCGGTGAGCGGGTGCAGGCGGTCGCTGTCGAGCAGGTCGCGGGTGACGCGGGTGACGGTGGGTGCCGACAGGCCCAGGCGCTTGGTCAGTTCGCTGCGGGAGCGAGGACCGAATCGCAGCAGGTCCCGATAGACCGCGCGCATGCTCTCGCTGCCGAGATCCCCCACCGCGCTCACCTCCGTGGCCTGCTGCTCGTCACTCCCCTGCATTCCATGCAGTTTATCCGTCGGAGCGGCTCGGACCGGCGGCGGCGCGACCGGAACAGACTGCCGATGACCGCGAATCCTCTGCGGAGGGGCCGACGAACCCGATAGCCTGGGAATCCATCGCCCGCCACCCCCATCGGATATGCCGAGCCTTCACGAGTCCCCCTCACCGTCGATAACTCCCGAGCCCTCCGCCCGCCACTGGTGGCGGGACCGACTGGGCGCCGTACCGGACCCCGAAGGCAGCTGGCGACCGGGCGGCAGCCGCGAACCGGAGCACCCCGGGGTGCGCGGCGAGATCCACCAGCTGGTCCTGACCAGTTACGGCGCCGAACTCACCGCGGAGTTCTTCCGTCCGGTGTCCGTGCCGTCGACGGGCGCCGTCGTGGTGGTGCCGTACTACGACACGCCGCCTCTGTTCGCCGAGGAGACAGGGCGCACCGAGCTCACCGGCAGGGACCCGGCCCTGAGCGCCCATGGCCTCCAGCTGGCGGAGGTCGGGCATGCGGTCCTGGCGGTGCCCTGGTGGTTCGAGCAGGTCGCGGCCGAGGACCCCGCGCTGTCCGGTGCTCGAGACCTCGCAGAGCGGTACGGGCCCGTCGCCGCGCAGCACCGTCGGGAGCAGCCCATGACCGGTCTCGGGCGGAGCATCGCCGATGTCATGCTCGCGGTGACCGCCCTGCAGGAGTCCGGCCTCGCCGATGGGGCCCGGGTGGCGACCTTCGGGCATTCCCTGGGCGGAAAGCTCGCACTGCATCTCGCGGCGCTCGATGACCGGGTCGAGGTCGCGGCGGTCCATGAGCCGGGGCTCGGGTTCGCCCACCCGACCTGGGGCGATCCCTGGCACCTCGACGGTGATATCCCGAAGGACCGCGACCAGGACGAACTGCTCGCCCTGGTCGCCCCGCGTCCCTTCCTGCTGGCCGGCGGCGGGGACTGCGACGGCGGGCACAACCTGCACCTGGTCCGCGAGGCGCGGAAGCACTGGCCCGACCGCCAGGGCCTGGATGTGCTGCTGCACGATGGAGGACACGCCCTGCCTCGATACGTCATGGCGGGGATCAGGGAATGGTTGCGGGAGCGGACCAGCTGACGTTCCCGTTCCTCGCGATCATCGGCGACCCTCCTCCTCGGCGGGATCGGCTGGAGCGATCCCGCGGCATCTGCCATGCTTCCGGTGAGACAGAGCCGGCCGGCATCACGCGCCGCCGGGACGAATCCACGATGCGCATCAGGGGACTCCATGAGCGAGACGGCAGCGGACACCGCAACGGACGAGCAGGCCACGATCTACACCGCCTACGAGATCGACTTCATGCTGACCCTGCGCCCCACCGAGAACGGGGAGATCACCCGTGAGCAGGTCGGTCTGCGCAGCGCGCCCGAGGCCGCCCGGGAGTTCGTGACCGCCGCCGTCACCTCGGGCCTTCGTGCCCGCGGGAAGGTGGAGCGCTCGGACGACGGACAGTGGCTGCTCGGCGAGGAGGGCCAGGTCGTGGCCACCGCGCTGACCGCCGCCGATCGGTGGCTGGGGATCGCCCTGGCGGAGGGCGAGGCCATGCGGATGGCCTTCGTCATCAAGGCCAACGAGGCGGTCCTGATGCTCACGCAGGACGAGCTGGATTCCTTCGTGGTCTCGGCCCTGCCCGATCCCTCGCAGGTGCCCGACTCGGTGGCCGACATCGTCACCGCATTCCTCGACGACGGTCGCGAGCGCACGGTCTCCCTGCGCCGCACCGATATCTCCGAACGAGCCGCCGAGGCACCGATGATGTTCCACGTCGAGGAGAGCGGCGACTGGAAGATCGGGCACCTCCCGCTGGACGACAACGGCATCCTGCATGTCTCCGACGTCGGCCGGGAGGACATCGGCGCGGCGATCCGTCGGCTGTGGGAGGACGGCACCAGCGAGGCTCCCGCGGTCCCCACCGTCTGACCGCTCGCCGGCCGGTCGGCGTCTCGTCAGCGCCTCGTCAGAACGGTCGTCTCCTCGCGGCCTGCTCGCGTCGACGGACTTCCGTGCGCAGTGTGCGGACGTCCTGGCCGGAGGGCTGCGCATAGGTCCACACGTGGCGATCGAAGGCGGGCATCACCACACGGGAGCCGTCCTGCAGACGCAGCGCCGCCGTCAACCAGTGCACGGGATGGACCACACGGGACTCGACGGCGAGGATCTGCTGCCAGGGCACGGTCCGGGCACGGAAAGCACCGACCACACGCAGTCCCTCGTCGGTGATCTCCACCCTGGACCTGGCGGTTCCCACAGCGACCACCGCGAATCGGAGCCCCACCAGGGCAATGACCGCACCGGCGGCCGCAAGGGTGAGCATGATCAGCAGCAGGCCGATCCTCGGGGCGTGGCCGTCCTCGATCGTGAGCCAGAGGATCATGATGGCCACGGCCAGCACCAGAGAGGTGCCCAGCGCCATCGCAGAGATCACCGCGCGCAGCAGTGTGTCCCGCATGGCCGCCCGAGGCAGCAGCGCCCGGACCTCCCCGCGCCCGGTCGATGCCCGCGGTCGGGACGGGCGGCGCAGGTCCGAGACCATCCGCTCGACCGTCGCATTGCTGCGGGAGTAGTCGGGCAGTGCCGTTCCCAGTCCTGTCTCGGGGCCGATCTGGCGGGGAATGGTCATGCGTCCAGGCTATTGCGCCCTCGAAGCGCAGTCGATGGGCCGTTCTCCCCATCCGCGCCGCTGGGAGCAGTGCGGTACCCCGAGGGCGCCCTGCCCTCCTCACGCCGCCCCGCCCGCCATGCGCCGAACCGACTCACCCCGCCGCGCGCGCGTACAGTGCGGTCCATGTCCTCCCCCGGATCCAGTACCCCCCGCTTCCGCCGTCCGGCACCCCTGTTCCCCGCCACGGCGGAGGCCATCCCCGGCGACCCCGACCCGTCGACCTCGACGGAGCTGGCCCATGACTCGGCCCAGGCACTGCTGGACGGAGTGTTCCACAGCTCGGATCCGGAGGTCGTCGAGCGGGTGCTGCGTCTCGCCGCCGACGACGGCCTGTCGGACCTGGCCGCCCTCTGGTCAGGTTCTCCCGCCACGACCCTGCCCGGTGCGCTGTGGCGCTTGTACGTGCTGCACACGTGGGTGCAGCTCCACGGGGAGGACGTCGTGTACCGCTATCGGGCCGGTTCACGCACCATCCCCGGCCTGCGCTACCTCTCCGGCTTCGCGGAGCCGCCGGACGTCGCGCAGGTCCAGCGCACGATGGACGACATCCTGCGCGGTGCTTTCACCGGAGACCTCGGCCTCGCCCTGACCCGGGCCGGTGCGGTGGCCACGATCGTGGCCCATGGCACCGCCCAGCTGGCCGACGACGACCGAGACCCCGACCGCACCCGCCAGGCGGAGCGCCTGCTCAGCACCGGGGAAGAGCTCGCCGCGGCAGCTCGGCACGCCGAGTCCGGGCGCCTGGACTGACTGTCTGCGCACCGTTGTTCTCGACGTAGTGCCGTGTTCTCGGCGCCGTCCCGACGTGTTCCCGCCGAGTTACTCATGTATTCCCGACATATTCCCGACGTGGCACTTGCCATGCCGGGGACGGCCCCGGCTGGATCCACCCGACCACCGTGCCCTACGATGAACGGGCGTCGGGCCGCGGTTGCCCCGGGCTCCAACATTTGCCGCTTCGAGCGGCCTTCGCGCCGACAGGCGCATCCCGGTCCGGCGCACCAACATCACGAGCAGGCCGGCACCCCTCACCCGGGCTCGCAGGCCGGCGGTACACCGCCATGGGCGCAAGGAGGGGACCTGGGGTGGTGCAGCTCTTCCCACGTCGGGTCGAACGCCCGATGAACGA
This sequence comes from Brachybacterium sp. FME24, assembly GCF_014897705.1. Classification (GTDB taxonomy): domain Bacteria; phylum Actinomycetota; class Actinomycetes; order Actinomycetales; family Dermabacteraceae; genus Brachybacterium. The sequence continues at coordinate 255,839 of NZ_JABUXV010000006.1, forward strand.
TCTGTTCGGCGAGCTCGCCGAACTCCTCGTCCAGGCCACCGACACCCACTCCAAGCTGCTGGGCCACGGCTATCGCGAGCGCACCCGCATCGCCCCGAAGGTGCACGACCAGTCCACCCGCGCCGAGGAGCTGTGCCGACGCATCTCCCAGCGTCTTGCGCAGTCCCTGATCACGCCGAACGAGGCGGAGCTGCTCTATGACCTCGCGCTGACCATCGCCGATACCGTCGATTCCATGGAGAACACCGCTGAGCTGCTGGTCCTCTCGCGCGTCGGCGCCTTGCCCACCCCGCTGCTCGAGGCGGCCAAGGGCATCGAACGCGCCGCGGAGCTCACCGTGGCGGCGACCTGGTCACTGAACCGCGTGCGGGATCTGGGCGACTACTACCCGCAGATCCGCAAGCTCAAGCGCCAGGGCGACCGCCTGGTGCGCCAGTGCCTCGGTGAGCTCTACTCACGCGGCGGGGCCACCACCGAGCTGCTCCCCCTGCACGACGTGACCGAGTCCGTGGGTCGCACCGTCGCTCTGCAGGAGCGCACCGCCCGCCTCGCGGACCTGCTGCGCGTCAAGGACGCCTGAGTGTCGCCGGCTCTGCTCGCGCTGGTCGTCGTGCTGGCGCTGGTGCTGGCGTTCTACACCGGTTTCCACGATGCCTCCAGTGCGGTGTCCACGGCGATCACCACCCGCTCGCTGAAGGAGTCAACAGCGCTGGCGATGGCGGCGATCCTGAACCTGCTCGGGGCCCTGCTCGGCATGCTGCTGCTGACGGTGACCGCCGATTGGGCTCTGCGACTGCTGGGCCTGGGGCGCCTGATGGAGGAGACCTCCGGCGCACCGGACGTGCTCGGGGCCGGGCTGGTCGCTATCTTGCTGGCCGTCCTGGCCTGGGAGGTCCTGACCTGGTGGATCGGGATGCCGTCGTCTACCTGGCATGCCTTCTACGGGGCCGCCCTCGGAGCCTCGCTGGCGATCGGCGCGGCCGCCGCCTGGGATCGGCTGGCAGCGATCCTGGTCGCCTCGATCGTCGGGCCCGTCATCGCCGTGCTCCTGGCGTATCTGGTCATGCAGGGAATCCTTGCGCTGGCCCGCAACGAGCGCCTGCGCGTCGGGCATCTGCGCTTCGCCCAGACCGTCTCCGCCGGGGCGGTGGCCACCGGGCACGGGCTCAGCGATTCCCGTCTCCCGCTGGCCGTGATCGTCATCGCATGCTCGGTCTCGGATCTGTCCCCGGGGGCCTCGCTGATGGTGCTGGTCCCGGTGGCGATCGCCATGGCGGCAGGAACCCTCCTCGGTGGTCACCGGATCATCCGCACGATCGGCCGTCGCCTCACGGATCTCTCCACCGCACAGGGCCTGGCGGCAGAGTCCTCCGCGGTGATCTCCATGTCGGTGGCGATCTTCGGCCTGAGTTCCCCGGTCTCCTCCTCGCACGGCCTCGCCTCGAGCGTGGTCGGCGCTGGCGTCGCGATGGGCCCGCGCCACGTGCGCTGGCCGGTCGCGCGCACCATGGTCCTCGTCTGGCTGGCGACGCCGCTCGCGACCGCCGTGCTCGGCGCGGCACTGGCCGGGGTGCTGCTCGAACTGGGGTGACGCATCGTCGGGCGCCGATCCGCGCGCTCGGCCTCCTCGAAGGTAGGACCGCTATCCTGGGTGCGCCCGAGATGAAGGAGAGCTGATGTCCGACGGTGAGTCCACTACTCCCGCCCCGCGGAAGCGACCCATGTACGGGCTTCCCGGTCCGGCGGGACCCGATTCCGGCCCCTCGGCGGGTTCGGGCGGTGCGTTCGGGGCCTCGGGCACCGCGACTCCCTCATCGAGCTCTCCCGACGGCAGCCCTCACGGATCCTCGTTCGGCGCCGGCGCCCCCTCGGGCCCTGACGCATACACCCCGGTCTCCGGCCCACTGCCTCCGCAACCGCCCGCTTCCGCGGTGCCGCACCGGCGCCGCGGGCTCTGGCCCCTCCTGATCGGGCTCGCGCTATTGCTGATCATCGCGCCGGCCGCGACCATCGGCGGCCTCGTCTGGTCATTCAGCTCCTTGGTCGGCGACACCTCGGCCGGGCCCGAAGTGATCGAAGGCGGATCCGGCCAGTACGAGGTGGCTGCCAACGAGATGCTGATCCTCTACGTCCCCTCGGAGGATGCCGCCGGGGCGCAGTGCACCGCTGAGGGCGAGGCCTCCGGTGCGGTCAGCACCGTGCCGACCTCCGGCTCCGTCACCTTCGGTGACGGCTCCCAGTACGATCAGGTCCTGGGTGTAGCCGTGCTCGAGGACACCACCGTGACGGTCTCCTGCACCGGCACCGACGCTCCCGCGTACCTGGGCCCGTACAGCCTGTTCAAGGTCGCCGCTCCGATGCTGATCGGGCCGATCATCGGCATCGTCTCCGGGCTGGTGGGGCTCGTGCTCACCGTGGTCGGCATCCTCCTGCTGGTACGGAGCCGTCGCACCTGAGCCGGGCGCTCCCCGCTGCCTCGCGCCACCACCCCTCGCTCCCGTCGCCCACCGTCGGTCGTCACCCCCTCATCCCTCGCCATCTCAGCGATCGACCCCTCGCAGCGTGCCTGGCCCACCTCTGACCTAGAGTGGCGCCACACACCGCAACCGAGGATGGAGTGATGATCATGCACCCCCGTGCAGGCCAGAAGGCCCTTCCGGAGGATCTCGTCGACGTCGACGCCCTCCTGGACGCCTATTACGATCTCCACCCCGACGCCTCCGATCCCGAGCAGGCCGTCTCCTTCGGCACCTCCGGGCACCGCGGCTCCTCGCTGGATACCAAGTTCAACGAGGACCACATCGCCGCGACCACCCAGGCGATCGTCGAGTACCGCGCCGGCCAGGGCATCCGCGGCCCCCTGTTCATCGGCCGTGACACCCATGCCCTCTCGCGCCCGGCCTTCGACACCGCTCTGGAGGTGCTGGCCGGCAACGATGTCTCCGCGCAGGTCGACACGATGGACGGTTACACGCCGACCCCCGCGGTGTCCCACGCGATCCTCGTGCACAACCGCAGCCGCTCCGCGAACGACCCCGGCCGGGCCGACGGCATCGTCGTCACCCCCAGCCACAATCCCCCGCGCGACGGTGGCTTCAAGTACAACCCGCCCCACGGGGGCCCGGCGGATTCGGACGCGACCACCTGGATCGCCGACCGGGCCAACGAGCTGCTGACCGACCGGCTGCGGGGCGTGCGTCGCCACGGCCGCCAGAAGGCCCTGCAGGACGCGGGTCGCTACGACTACCTCCACACCTACGTGCAGGACCTGACGAACGTCGTGGACATCGAGGCGATCCGGCGGGCCGGTGTCCGGATCGGCGCGGACCCCCTGGGCGGCGCCGCCGTGGACTACTGGGCCGAGATCGGCGAGCTGCACGACCTGGACCTCACCGTGGTCAATCCCGAGGTGGATCCGCAGTGGTCGTTCATGACGCTGGACCGGGACGGGAAGATCCGGATGGACTGCTCGAGCCCATGGGCGATGGCCTCGCTGCTCGAGAAGCGCTCCGAGTTCGACATCGCCACCGGCAACGATCCGGATTCTGACCGTCATGGCATCGTCACCCCTGACGGCGGCCTGATGAACCCCAACCACTATCTCGCCACCGCGATCAAGTACCTGTTCGCCCATCGCCCGAGCTGGCCCGCCGGCGCGAAGGTCGGCAAGACGGTGGTCTCCTCGAGCCTCATCGACCGTGTCGTCGGCTCCCTGGGCCGGGATCTGTACGAGGTCCCTGTCGGCTTCAAGTGGTTCGTGCCCGGCCTGATCGATTCCTCGGTCGGCTTCGGGGGCGAGGAGAGCGCGGGAGCGTCGTTCCTGCGCCATGACGGCTCCGTGTGGACGACCGACAAGGACGGCATCATCCTCGCCCTGCTGGCCTCGGAGATGCTCGCGGTCACGGGGCGCTCCCCCAGTGCGCTGCACGCGGAGCTGATCGAGGAGTTCGGTTCCAGCGCCTACGCCCGCCTCGACGCGCCGGCAGATCGCGCGCAGAAGGCGAAGCTCAAGGCGCTCAGCCCCGACCAGGTGACGGCCACCGAACTGGCCGGCGAACCGATCGTCTCCGCGATCACCGAGGCACCCTCGGGCGGCGCGATCGGCGGCCTGAAGGTCTCCACGGAGTCCGCCTGGTTCGCGGCTCGCCCCTCCGGCACCGAGGACGTCTACAAGATCTACGCCGAGTCGTTCCGTGGTGAGGAGCATCTGGGCGAGGTGCAGGAGGCGGCGAAGTCCCTCGTGGACGGTGTGCTCGCCGACTGAGCTCCGCCGCGAGGGCCCGGTTCCTTCGCATCGCATCCGATCCCGCCCCCGGTCGATTCACCCCCTTCCGGCCGCAGGATCAGGTCGTGCCGGGCTCTCCGCGCGAGGAGACGATCGCACCGCTGACGGGCAGGATCGAGGGTTACTGGATCGTCACCGCTGTTCAGACCCTTCCTCCACAATGCACCGGCATTTTCGAGGAAGAACGCAGAGAGCGCGCATCGGGCAACGTTTCCGCAGGTCGACGGTCAAGGAATGGCCAAATCGCGGTCAACATAGCGTACGTCACGCCTGCGTGGCGCCATGCACAGCGCCCTTGCGCCCACCGCCCCCGAACCTGGAGCATGGCTACCGAAGGTAAAGCTTCGGTAGGGTAATATGCTCCGTCGGACCCACCCGACATGACGCCGACCACAGTCACTCATCACGCGACCAGGAAAGGGGGGACATTGCCTATGCGCTTGCGAACACGACTTTGCGCCTGCTCCGCAGCGCTTGCTGTCTCCCTCCCCCTGGCCTCGCTGCCCGCTCTGGCAGAGTCCGTCGCCCCTTCCGAAACCGCCACCGAGACGGCCGAGATCGACGATCCGACGCCCGATGCAGAGGCAGATGCTTCTGATCCGGAAGCTGTCACGTCAGACCCGGAGCCCGTCGCCCCGGAAACTGACCCCGACGCCGCCGAGCCTTCGGCCGACGATCCGGTCGAGGACGCCACCCCCACAGAGGACGCGACGGCGCCCGAGGACACGGCACCGCCCGAGGAGCCCGGCACGAACGACCCCGAGTGCGGCCTCGTCCCCCGCCTGCTTCAGAGCGCCGACGAAGAGTGCTCCACGGACACGGGCCAGCCCGCAGAGGAGGAGAGCTCCACCGGGGACCAGACTGACGAGGAGAGCGAGCCCGCGAGCTCCACCGAAGACGCGAGCACGTCGCCGAGCCCCACCGAAGAGCCGAGCCCCACCGAAGACGCCCCCTCCGACGAGGAGACCGAGGCTGGGGGCACTGGTGACCCGGTGACTGTTCCAGCACAGAGCGCCACCACGACTCCGGAGGAGTCGACAGAGCCGACAGACTCCACGTCGGGCGAGCCCTCGACGACTCCGCCCTCCCCCGCACCGCCGGAGGAGTCCACTCCCTCGGAGGACCCCACGGAGTCCACTCCGCCGGAGGAGTCCACTCCCCCGGAAGAGCCCACGGAGTCCACTCCGCCGGAGGAGCCGACGGAAGACACGACCCCGGATGAGGGCGACGCGAGTCTCCCGACCAAGCCCCCCGAGACCGAGGAACCGGTTCAGCAGGAGCCCCCGACCATCGGGCCCGAGGTCAAGCCCGAGCCCGAGCCCGAAGGTGACTCCACGTCGCCGGCATCGAAGCCCGCCACGGAACAGGCACCACCGCCGGTCGAACCCGCCCAGGAAGCGGAACCCGTGCAGGAGACGACCGAGCCCGAGCCTGAGAACGACAGCGCCGCACCGGCAGCACCGATCACCGATCAGGGCCCCAGCGATACGTCGCAGGAGTCGGAGTCGACCGAGGCGAGCGGTGCGGGCACCGATTCCCGGAGTCCCGAAGCGGATCCCGAGCCGGCACGGGAACCCCGGCCGATCGCGATTCAGCAGGAGGGCGGCCCGATCGTCCAGCTGCTCAACACGATCTCTTCGCAGGATTCTGATTCCGCGTTCGGTCGAATGCAGCAGGTCCTCGTGATCGCCCTCGGCATCGGCTTCCTGACCACCGCCGGTTTCGTCGGCGCAACATGGCACAGTCGGCGTTCCGCCGGCAATGGCTCCACCAAGCGTCCAGGTTCCTGAGCAGACCCTCGGCCCGGCCGGGTCCGCATCTGCGCACCCGGCCACCGCGAACGGAGCCCGGACAGGTTCTTCCTAGCGGGTCTCCAGCGTGTGCTGCACATGCGTGATGAGCGTCGGCACGCTCCGGAGCATCTCCACGATCGTGCGGTCGAATGCCGCCTGGCCCTCGTACCAGGGGTCCCGGACGGCGATCTCCGTCTCCGGCGCATCCTTGGACACCTCCGGATCGAATCGGCGCCACAGGGCGATCTCGGGGGCGCTCTTCCCGTCGGGCGTCTGCTCGGCCATCCGCCGCAGCAGCTGCGCATGCTCGACGGTCATCGGCAGCACCAGGTCCCAGGCGAGCAGCTCGGTGAGGTGGATGGTCCGGGCAGTGTGCTCGAAGGGCCGCGCATAGCCGGAGCGCTCGAGCGAGAGCTCGGTGCGCTCGTCCATCGGCATCCCCTCGGCTTCCCAGCTGGTGCCCGCCGAGCCGACCTCGACCCTGTCCGCGAGCCCGGCCTCTCGGATCGCTTCGCGCAGCATCACAGCGGCAGCCGGGGAGCGGCACACGTTGCCGGTGCAGACGGTGAGGACGCGAAGGGAAGACATGCTCCCATTGTGTCAATGATGGGGACGAGGTGAGCACTGAATCGCCATGGCCCCTACAATGCTGTTGACCGCGCATACGGCGCCTCGGGCCCCGCATGCGCACATTCGCCAGGGCGTGTTCGCCAGGGCATCATGGCCCGTGACCACGCAACACCGGCTCAGGAGGACAGCCATGGCCGAAATCATCCGCGCCCACGACGACGACTGGTCGCTCGTGCGCGAGATCCGTCTCCGGTCTCTCAGCACCGACCCCTCGGCCTTCGGGCAGAGCTGGGAGAAGGAGTCGACCTACGAGGACTCCATCTGGAAGAAGCGCGTCCGCGAGGCCGCCTGGTTCCTCGCCGTCGAGTCCGGCCAACCGGTGGCAGTCGTCGCCGTGCGCCACGAGGGCGATTCCCCCGCCAACGAACGCGAGCTCCAAGCGATGTGGGTGCTGCCGAGCTCCCGAAAGGGCGGTATCGCCCAGAAGCTCGCCGAAGCAGTCTTCGACTGGGCTCGCGAGGACGAGGCGGATACCGTCACGCTCTACGTCGGTCCCCGCAACGATGCCGCGCAGTCCCTGTACGGGGCGCTCGGCTTCGAGGACACCGGAGACCGGTGGGAGATCATCGAGGACGACCCCGACGGTGCCTGGCTGAAGATGTCCCGCGGCCTCTGAGGCCCGGTGTCGATCACTCGTCGCGTCGCTGCCCGCGTCCCCTCGCCCCGCTCCGTGCTGCGCACGGTCGGCTCGCGAGCGGATCGCGGGCGTCCGCACTGGGCCGCCCGGCTCGAGGACGTCAAGAACGTCACCGTCGGCAGCGCCTTGCGCCGGCTGCACTGGGACCTGCGACTCCAGCCGTTCCACGGCTACGGTTCCTCCCAGCGGGTACGCGTGCTGGCGAAGCTTCTCTATGCCTCCCCGGGTACGCCTGCCGACTTCCATGACCAACCGGTCCACGACATGCGCACCATGGCCGTGCGCGGCTGGCGGAACTTCGCCAGCCAGGTCGCCCCGAACCGTTCTGTCCACATCCGGATCGGTGAGCGCGAGCTCAGCGTGCGCGCGGACCGCTCCGGGATCGTCGACGCCGTGCTCGACGTCGACCTCGAGCCCGGTGATCACCAGGCCGTGCTGTGGACCGTCCCCGGCAACGAAGTCACCGCCGACATCACCGTCGTCCCTCCCGAGGCGACAGTGGGCCTGGTCAGCGATATCGATGACACCGTGATGGTGACCTGGCTGCCCAGGCCCCTGCTCGCGTTCTGGAACGCCTTCGTGGTCCACCAGTCCTCCCGCCAGGTGGTGCCGGGCATGCCGATGCTCTACCAGCGACTCATCCGCCAGTACTCCTCGCTGCCCGTGGTGTACCTGTCCACGGGCGCCTGGAACGTGTTTCCCGTGCTCAAACGGTTCCTGTACAAGAACGGCTACCCCCACGGCCCCCTGCTGCTGACCGACTGGGGCCCCACCAACACCGGATTCTTCCGCTCCGGCCGCCAGCACAAGGAGCGCGCCCTGCGGCAGCTCGCCGAGGAGTTCCCGCAGATGCGCTGGATCCTCGTGGGCGACGACGGCCAGCACGACCCGTCGATCTACGCGGACTTCGCCGCTGAGCACCCCGAGCTGGTCGAGGCGATCGTGATCCGCCAGCTGACCGAATCGGAGCAGCTGCTGGCTCACGGCACCCTGCGCCCGCTCGAGCAGCGCCATCGCGGGGACGATGCACCCCTGACGGTGATGGCGCCCGACGGGCACGGCTTGCTGGCCGCCCTGCAACGCATCGAGGTGATCTCTTGACCACGCCCTCGTCCACTTCCCTCACGATCCGTCGGGCAGGCGAGGCCGACGTCGTCGAGATCGTGGACCTGGCGCAGGCCGCGTACCGCGGTGAAGGCGGCTGGACCACGGAGGCCCACCTGGTCAGCGGCTCCCGGACTCATGCCGACGAGGTCCGCGGCATGCTCGCCGACCCGGCGGTGACCCTGCTGGTCGCCGAACTCGAAGCGACGGAACGAGAGCCCGAGAGCCCTGGGGCCGAGGAGGCCGACGCTGGGACCTCCGGGGCCGCTGAGTCCGCTGGGACCTCCGGGACCAGCCTTGTCGGCTGCTGCTACACCCGCCAGGACCCGGCCGACGACGCCGGCACCATCCGCGCCGAACTGGGACTGTTCGCCGTGCACCCGTCGGCCCAGTCCCGCGGTCTGGGCGGTCGGCTCCTCGAGAGCCAGGCCGACCTTCTGGGCCAGGCCGGGGTCGACGTGCTGATGATTCAGGTCCTGCAGTCCCGGACAGAGCTGCACGCCTGGTACGAGCGGCATGGATTCCTGCGCACGGGCGCGGCGGTGCCCTTCCCCGGCGACCCCGAGTGGCTGCAGGTCCAGGGCCTCGGGATGGATCTGATGGAGCGACCTCTGCGCACGTCTTGACCTGCACGGCTCTTGACCTGCACGGCCCATCGTCGTTCGTGGCGTGGACCACTAAACTGACGGCATGAGCACCGATGCCTTCGTCCCGTCCCCCACCCGCTATGCCGACACCACCTACCGGCGGGTGGGCCGGTCCGGCGTGCAGCTGCCTCCGATCTCACTGGGCTTCTGGCAGAACTTCGGCGAGGACCGTGAACCGCAGACCCTGCGCTCGATCGTCCGCCGTGCCTTCGATCTCGGCGTGACCCATTTCGATCTGGCCAACAACTACGGCCCGCCTCCGGGCAGCGCCGAGACCCACGTGGGTCGGATCCTCGCGCAGGACTTCGGCCATCACCGCGACGAGATCGTGGTCTCCACCAAAGCCGGGTACCGGATGTGGCCGGGGCCGTACGGGGACGGCGGCTCCCGCAAGTACCTGTTGAACTCCTTGGACCAGTCGCTGCGTCGGCTCGGCCTGGGTCACGTCGATATCTTCTATCACCATCGTGAGGATCCCGAGACGCCGCTCGAGGAGACCATGGCGGCGCTGGACCACGCGGTGCGCAGCGGCAGAGCGCAGTACGTCGGCATCTCGAACTACTCCCCGGAACGGACCCGGCAGGCGGCCGAGATCCTCGCCGATCTCGGGACGCCGCTGCTCATCCACCAGCCGTCCTACTCGATGTTCAACCGGCACATCGAGAACGGTCTCGTGGAGGTCGCCGAGGACTTGGGCATCGGGCTGGCCGCCTTCTCTCCGCTGCAGCAGGGCCTGCTGACCAGCAAGTACATGTCCGGAGTCCCGCACGGTTCCCGGGCGAGCGGCGCGGGAGGGTCCCTCACGGAACGCCAGGTCCACGAACCCGACTACCAGACCCGCGCCCGCAGCCTCACGGAGATCGCCCATGCGCGCGGCCAGAGCCTCGCCCAGCTCGCCCTCGCCTGGACGCTGCGCAACCCGACCGTGACGACCTCCCTGGTCGGGGCCTCCTCGGTGCATCAGCTCGAGCAGAACGTCGCCACGCTCGAGAACCTCGCCTTCACCGACGAGGAGCTCACGCGCATCGACAGGTTCGCGATCGATGGCACGGGGCGCTGAGCGCTCCCCCTCCGACCCCTCGGCCACCCCTTGCGACGCACGGCACACTGTGCTTCGCGCAAGACCTGCCCAAGGTCGCACTCGATGAGCGAACCGTCCTCATATCGTGCCCAAGGTCGCACTCGACGGCACGGAGGCCGCCGCGGGCCGGGTACGGGGAAGGCCCCCGACGATCACCAGGATCGTCGGGGGCCTTCCCCGTCGGCGGGACCGGATCAGCCGGTGTTCTTCAGGCCCGCGGCCACACCGTTGATGGTGGTCAGCAGGGCACGCTGCAGGTCCGGCTCCAGCTCGCCACCGGCCGCGGTGACGGCCCGGGCTCGCTGCAGCATCGCGACCTGCATGTACGAGATCGGATCCAGGTAGCGGTCGCGCACGGCGAGCGTGCGCTTGAGCACCGGCTGGTTGTCCAGCAAGCCCAGCACCCCGGTGAGGCGCTCGATCTCGGCGACCGAGAGCTCGTACTCCGCCTTGATGCGTTCGAAGAGCGGCCACAGTCGCTCCGGCGCCAGGGAGTGGACGTAGTGCGCGGCGATCTGCATGTCCGTCTTCGCCAGCGTCATCTCGACGTTGCTGATCACGGTGCGGAAGAAGTGCCAATTGCGCAGCATGTCGTGGAGGTCAGGCTCGAGCCCGGCCTCACGGGCGGCCTTGAGACCGGAACCCGCGCCGAACCAGCCCGGCACGATCTGCCGTGACTGGGTCCAGCCGAACACCCAGGGGATCGCCCGCAGCCCGTCCAGCCCCTTCTCGGAGGTGGCGCGCTTGGAGGGACGGGATCCGATGTTCAGGTCACCGAGCTGCTCGACCGGCGTCGAGGTCACGAAGTACTCGGGCAGGTCCGGGTCGTCGGCCAGCGTGCGATAGCGCGCATAGGAGGCGTCGGAGACCTTCTGCATGACATCGCCGAAGTGGTCGAGCTGCTTCTCCGGAGTGCGCGGGGACGTGTGCAGCGCCGAGCCCTCGAGCACAGCGGCCAGCGACAGGTCCAGGTTCTCCCGGGCCAGCGTGGGCAACGTGTACTTGTCGGAGATGACCTCGCCCTGCTCGGTGAACTTGATCTCGCCCTCGAGCACGCCGTACGGCTGGGCCAGGATCGCGTCGTAGGTGGGACCGCCGCCACGGCCGACGGAACCGCCGCGGCCGTGGAAGAGGCGCAGGGTGACCCCGTGGCGGGCCGCAGCGTCACGCAGCTGGCGCTGCGCCTGGTGGATCTCCCACTGGCTGGTGATCACCCCGGAGTCCTTGTTGCCGTCGGAGTAGCCGAGCATGACCTCCTGGAAGTCGCCGCGCAGGCGCACGATCTCCCGGTAGGAGGGGTCGCTCAGCAGCTCGTCGAGGATCTCGCCGGCGTGACGCAGCTCAGCGACCTCCTCCAGCAGGGGCGCGAAGCTGATGTCCGAGCGGTTCTCCTCACCGCCGGGCAGGGTGACCAGGCCGGCTTCCCGCGCCAGCAGGGCGACGGCGAGGATGTCGTCGGCACCGTGGGTCATCGAGACGATGTAGGTCTCGATCGAGGAGGGTCCGTACCGACGATGGGCGTCACGGATCTCCCCGAACACCTTGTACGTGGTGCGCGTGGCATCGTCCAGGATCGTCTCGTCCTCGGCGAGCGACGTGCCGACCAGCGGGCGACGGCTCGCGAGCTCGGCGGCCAGCACCTTGGTGCGCTCGGCACGGCTGAGCTCGGCGTAGGGGCGGTCCAGTTCCCCGACACGGTCGAAGAGTCGGGCCAGCACCTCGTGGTGCTTCTCCGAGTGCTCGCGCACATCGAGGATGGCGAGGTTCAGGCCGGATCCGGCCAGGACCTGCTGAGCGACCGCGATCGCACCATCGGCGGCACGATGACCGCCGTGGCGACCCAGCGCGGCGCGCAGCACGCCGAAGTCGTCCTGCAGCTCCTCGCTGTCGTAGTAGTCCTTGCCGTGCACGTGCGATGCACCGGTGCGGATCCGCTCCCCGGTGGCCTTGAGCTTGGCCCGCATGGTGCCGAGCTTGAGCCGGTACGGCTCCTGCTCGAACATCCGCTGCTGGACCTCGTCGACCTCGGACTCGAAGGCGAGGTCCGCGGCCACGCTCGCGCGCAGCTCCTCGTCCTCACCGGTCAGCTCGCTCGAGATCGACAGATCGCCGATGAGCTCGGAGATGACGTCGACGGCGAGCTCGACCGCGGTCTCGGCCTGGAGCTGGAGGACCTCGCGGGTGACCTCGGCGGTGACATACGGGTTGCCGTCGCGGTCGCCGCCGATCCACGAGCCGAACCGCAGGGGCACCTGGCGCTCGCGCAGGTCGGCACCGTGAGCTCGCAGCTCTTCGCGCAGGTCGTCGAGGAAGTCGGGCATGGTCTGGCGATACAGCTGGCTCAGGTAGTAGAGCACGTTGCGCGACTCGTCCTGCGGGGTCGGGCGCTGCCGACGCAGCTCGTCGGTCTGCCACAGCGACTCGATGAGCTCCGAGAGCAGGTGGTCCTGCCGACGCCGCTCGGCGGTGCCCTCGTCGGTGTCCCGTTCCAGGATGTCCGAGATCTTGCGGAGCTTGGTCAGCACGGCCCGGCGCGACGCCTCGGTGGGGTGCGCGGTGAAGATCAGACGCACGTCGAGCGAGTCGACCGCCTCCTGCAGGCCCTGGGGCCCGACCGACTCGTGGACCGCCGCGACGGTGCGCGGGACCCACGACTCCGAGGCGGGTCGCTCACGCAGAGAACGCACCCGGTACACCTGCTCTGCGGCATTGGCCAGCAGGAAGTACTGGGCGAAGGCGCGGGTGAGCGCGGTCGCCTGCTCGAGCGGGAGCTCGGCCAGGCGGTCCTGGACGTCGCGCGCCTCGGCCCCGGAATCCGAGGACTTCGCATCCTTGGTCAGTTTGCGGACCTGCTCGACGAGGTCCAGCAGCTCCTGTCCATGCTGATCGGCGAGAGTGCGGCCCAACAGCGTCGAGAGCCGGCGGACGGTGGCACGCAGGGGTGCATCGATATGGGGGTCGTCACCGACGACGGGGAACTCACTCGTCAAGGTCGGGACGGCAATGGCGTCAGAATCTGGCACGGGGCCTCCTGGGGTCGGCGGCGCCACGCAGCGGCCGCCGACAGCTGGGGCGACCGCCTCGGCGCGGAACGAACGGGCACAGACTACCGTGACGGCCTCCGGCAGCACGGCGCGGGACAGTCAGCGGACGAGACGGGGCACGGCCGACGGGATGCACGAGCGCATCTCCCCGTCGGCCGATGGACCCCGTGTCAGAGCACCGCGCGCAGGAAGTCCCGGGTGCGCTGGTTCTCGGGCTCGCTGAAGATCAGGTCCGGCTTGCCCTCCTCGACGATCGACCCCTGGTCGAACATCATCACGCGATCGGAGACCTCCTTGGCGAACTGCATCTCGTGGGTGACGATCAGCATCGAGATGTCGGTCTCGGCGGCGATGTCCTTGAGGACGCCGAGCACCTCGCCCACCAGCTCCGGATCCAGCGCGGAGGTGACCTCATCCAGCAGCAGGATCTCAGGGTCCATCGCCAGGGCTCGGGCGATCGCCACGCGCTGCTGCTGACCGCCGGAGAGCTGCGAGGGGTTGAAGTCCCTCTTCTCGCCCATTCCCACCTTCTCCAGCAGGCCCTCGGCCTTGGTGACCGCCTCGGCCTTGGACAGCCCCATGACGTGCACGGGCGCCTCGATGATGTTCTCCAGCACCGACATGTTCGGGAACAGGTTGAAGTGCTGGAACACCATCCCGATCTGGGTGGTGGTCCGGCGGCGCTGCTTGTCGTCGACGCGCAGGCGCTTGCCGCCCTTCTCGTCGTACTGCAGCGGCTCGCCGCCGACGTGGATATACCCGCCGGTGAGTTCCTCGAGTGTCATCACCAGGCGCAGGATGGTCGTCTTTCCGGACCCGGAGGGCCCGATCAGGGTGACTCGCTCGCCCTTCGAGACGGTGAAGTTGAGGTCGTTCAGCACGGTGTTGTCGCCGAACCTCTTGACCACGTCGCGGAACTCGATGTGGGGCGACTCGGGGTGCGCAGTGTTCTCAGGCAAGTTTCTTCTCCAGTCGTCGGATCAGGAGGGATGTCGGGTAGCTGGCGGCGAGGAAGATCAGGCCGGCCAGCGTGATCGACTCGGTGTACCGGAACGTGTCCCCGCCGTAGGTCTGGGCGACCCGCACCATCTCCGGGATGTAGATGACCACGAAGAACGGGGTCTCCTTGAACATGGAGATGGCGTAGTTGCCCAGTGCCGGCAGAGTGTTGCGGATCGCCTGCGGGATGACGACCGCCCGCCAGGTGCGGGACTGCGGGAGCGAGAGCGCGGTGGCCGCCTCCCACTGACCCTTGGCGACGGAGTCGATGCCGGCGCGGTACACCTCGGCCATATAGGTCGTGTAGTGGATGCCGAGCACCCAGATGCCGATCGCGAGCGTCGAGTCGATGTACGGCGACAGCACCAGATTGGCGAACACCAGCTGGACCACCAGCGGCGTCATCCGGATGAACTCGACGACCCAGGTCACCGGAGTGCGGATGATTCCCGGCGCGATCCGCCGGATGATCGCGACGACCAGGCCCAGGACGACGGCGATGAGGGTGCCGAGCACGGTCGCCAGCAGCGTGATCTTGAAGCCTTCCAGCAGCAGCGGGAAGACGGCGAAGGCGTGGTCCCAATCCCACCATGATGGATTCATGCCTTGCCACCTCCTGAGATCGGCGCTCGGAACAACGATCCTTCGGTGATGACGCTCCCCGGCGACCGGAACAGCGTGCCCCAGGACTTCGAGAGGGCGGGGCCGCGTCCGATCTTGTGCTTGGCGCGCACCTCGAGAGCGTTCATGAGGATCACGATCACCCAGGCGATGAGGTAGTACGCCAGAAGGGCGAAGAGGAAGGCGAACCAGGTGCCGGTCTGGTCACGGACCTGCTCGATACGGAAGTAGAGGTCGTACAGCAGCACCGTGCTCACGATCGCACTGCCCTTGAGCAGCTGGATCCACAGGTTGGACAGCGAGGGGATCATCAGCGCCCAGGCCTGCGGGATGATGATCCGGAACATCCCGCGCACCGGGCTCAGGCTGAGCGCGCTGATCGCCTCGTACTGCCCCTTGGGCACCGATCCGATCGAGCCGCGCACCACCTCGGCGCCATAGGCTCCGTAGTTCAGTCCCAGCGCCAGCACGCCGATCGCCAAGGGCGCGAGCTGCCAGCCGAAGGGGTACGGGAGCTGGGGCAGCACGAAGGCCAGCCAGAACAGCTGGACCACGAGCGAGGTGCCACGGAAGAACTCCACGAAGATGCGCGCGATGATGCGCACGACGGAGTACTTTGCGACCTGGGCGACGCCGAAGACGATCGAGATCGCGAGGGCGAGCAGCCCACCCAATGCGGTGGCCTGCGCCGTGACCCAGATGCCCTCCACGATCAGCGGCATCCGCTCGCCGAGGATCTGCAGATTGGGGCCGAGCTGCTCGAAGAACCCGATCACACCGTCCATCGGGGGATCACCTCCTGGGTGCGCGCCGCTCCGGCGCGCCCCGGAAGGGGACGCGCCGGAGCGGTACAGATGCGAGGATCAGGACTCACTGAAGGGATGACAGGTCGCCTTCGCACAGGATCGCGGCGGTCATGTCCTCCGGGGGCAGCTCCTCCTCGGTGAAGCCGAAGTCGCCCACGATCGAGAGGTAGCGCTCCGGGTCGCTGATGATCTCCGCCAGCTTCTCGTTGTAGGCGTCGAGCACGGAGGTGTCCTCCTTGCGGAAGACCGTGCCGCCGGCGCCGACCTGCTTCACGCCATCGATCTCGGCGACGAAGCTCTCCGTCACCTCGAGGTCGGTGTTGGAATTCTCCGCCAGCCAGTTCAACGAGATCGCGGTGAGCGCGAAGGCGTCAGCGTTGCCGCTGGTGACGGCGTCCACGCCATCCTGCGGGCCGCCGACTTCGATGCTTTCCAGTCCGAGGTCCGTGGCGTAGGTGCTCTCGATCGCGCCGCTCATGGTGGCGACGGTGAGACCGGAGTCGACGAAGGACTGCATGTTCTCCAGGCCCTCGGGGTTTCCGGCGGGCACCATGAGCGCCGTCGTGTACTGGAACTCCGGCTCGCTGAAGGCGGCCTCGGCGCAGCGCTCAGGGAGGATCGACATGCCGGCGCTGACCGCGTCGAACTGTCCTGCGTTCAGACCCGGGATCAGCGAGTTCCAGTCGGTGACCTTGCCCACGACCTCGTCGATGCCGAGCTCGCCGAAGATCTCGCGGTGCATGGCCACGGTCGCACCGGTCAGGTCGCCGTTGTCATCGAAGCTGTAGGGTGCCTCTCCCGCGAAACCGACGGTGATGGTGCCGGCCTCCTGGAGCTTCGAGAGCAGGTCACCCCCGCCGCCATCGCTGGAGTCGTCCCCACCGCCACCGCCACCGCCGGTGCTGGTCTGGCTGCAGGCAGCGAGGCCACCACCCAGGGCTGCGGCAGACAGGACGAGGCCGCTTCCGCGGAAGAATGATCGGCGGTTGTGCATGGGGGTGCTCCCTCTCGCTGGGTGATCGACATCCGGGCCGGACGGGCGTTGTCGGACAATCGGATGTCGGGATATCGGATTCCCGTCCACGGTATAGGTGTCCGAGGCCACCCTTCCGGTCCTATGGTGTTTCGTGATGCGGTCGTGACCCGCGGGCCCAGCGCTCATAGGTGAGCTCCATGGGGACGGCGCGCGCCTCCGAAAGGCGGTCCCGGAGAGGGCGGACCACCCGGGACAAGCCATCGGATGAAGCCGTCGAGTGAGGCCGACGACTGCACCGGAGGTCCGGTGCGGTCGCACGGTCCACGCCGTTCTACGATGGCTCGACATGGTGCGCTCCGCGCAGGAAAGAGGAGGATGGCGATGGCGTCTCGCCACGAACGGGTACAGCTGCCGATGATGCAGCCGCTGCGTCGGCCCTCGATCATCGATCAGGCCGAGCTCGAGCTGCGCAATGCCATCTATTACGGCGACCTCCGCCCCGGCGACCCGATCCCCGAGGTCCAGGTGTCCCGGCAGATGGGCATCTCCCGCTCCTCTCTGCGCGAGGCCTGTCAGCGACTGGTGCGCGACGGTCTGCTCACGCAGATCCCCGGGCGCGGCCTGTTCGTCACCCGCATGAACGCCTCGACCATGTCGGATTTCATCGACTACCGCCTGGGCATCGAGATGCAGGCCGCCACGATCGTCGCGGACCGGGTCGCGGACCTGCGCAGGTCCGGCCACGAAGCGGCGGCCGAGGAGCTCCTCGCCCCGTTGCGTGCGTCCCTCGAGCGCAGCCGAGCCGCCCTCGCCGCCGAAGAGGTCATCGAGGCCGGCAACGCCGATCTCGACCTGCACCAGCAGCTCGCGGAGATCGCTCGGAACCGATTCCTGAGCACGGCGATGAACACGATAGTGATCCTCACCCGGATGGGCAGCTTCTCCGATCCGCTCGGCTTCGGTGTGCGCGCTGACCTCACCACCACCCACCAGGCGCTGCTGGACGCCCTCGCCGAGGGGAACGGGTCCCGGGCGCGCGCCCTCCTGCGCGAATCGCTGCAGGAGCTCGCGGGACGACTTCGCTTCGGAGCCGATGCCGATGTGGTGCGCGATCCCGATCTGCTGGAGACCTCCGGCCCGGAGTGGACGACGATCGGCGGCCACGAGGGCTGAGCAGGCGCGAAAAGGCCCCTCCCCCGCGACATCGTCGCAGGTGAGGGGCCTTTTCCATCGGCGGAGACGAGAGTGTCTGGATTCAGGAGATCGTTGACAGGATCTTCCTGGGATTTTCTCCGAGATG
>NZ_JABUXV010000053.1 GCF_014897705.1 Brachybacterium sp. FME24
TCGGGATCATCGAGGTCTGCGCGCGTGCCGCTCGGCCGCGCAACCAGGCCAGTGCGACTTGGACCGGGCTCACCCTGTTCTCCTCGGCCACGGCGAGGACCGCATCGAGGACGGCGGCCCGCTGCGCCGTGCCTTCACCGGCGCCCGCTTCCCCGGTCCGGGCACTGAGCCGTCCCTGTTCGCCACGGCGGTACTTGCCGGTCAGCAGGCCCCCGGCCAACGGGGAGTAGAGGAGAACTCCCAGTCCGTGTGCCTGCGCCATCGGGAGGAGCTCCCTGTCCGCGGAGCGCTCGGCAAGGCTGTACTCCGTCTGGATTCCTGCCAGCGGGGAACGCTCGCCCAGCTCGGACCTCACCGCGGCGCCCGCGATCCGCCAGGCCGGGAAGTTGGAGAGCCCGCCGTAGCGGATCTTCCCCGCCTGGATCAGAGTGTCGAAGCCGGCCAGGATCTCCGGCATGGGAGTCACGCCGTCGGGGATATGCGGCATGAAGACGTCCACGTAGTCGGTCTTCAGCCGCCGCAGGCTCTCCTCCAGAGAACGGATCATGGTCCTGCGGTCGTTGCCCGTGGTCCCGGGGCGCACCTCGGCCTGCCGGCTTCCGCCGTACTTGGAGATCACCACGAAGTCCTCGCGCCGGCGACCCAGGAGGTCGCCGAGGACAGTCTCGGCCTCGCCGCTCTGGTAGACGTTCGAGACGTCGAAGGTGGTGCCTCCGGCAGCCACGAAGGCGTCGAATATCGCCCGGGACCCCTCGAGGCCCGCTGCGGTCGGGGCCGACCCGAAGTTGGCGGTGCCCAGGACGTACTGCGAGACGCGAAGCCCGCTGAGCCGCCCGAAGGTCTGATAGCGCATGTGATGTCTCCTCGAAGGCGGTGGCGTGCTGTACTGTCACGGACACTACCACT
>NZ_JABUXV010000065.1 GCF_014897705.1 Brachybacterium sp. FME24
GGGCCCTACCCCCGGATCTTGGACACGGGGTGTGATTACGCAGCGGTCGGCAGCGTAGCGGCCCGGCGGGCCTCGTAGGTGGACGGGGACAGGTAGCCGCACCAGGTGTGACGGCGCCGGGTGTTGTAGCGGACGAGCCACCTGAAGACCTGCCGGCGACAGGTCGGCTCGTCGCTCCAGCAGGCGGTGTCTTGGAGGACCTCACGCTTCATCGTGGCGTTGAACGACTCCGCCAACGCGTTGTCGGCCGACGAGCCGACCGCACCCATTGACTGGGTGACGCCGAGTCTCTTGCAGAGCTTGGCGTAGTCCTTCGAGCAGTAGACCGACCCATGGTCGCTGTGGAAGATCGCTCCCTTGAGGCTGCCGCGGGCCGCGGCAGCGGCCTTCAGTG
>NZ_JABUXV010000054.1 GCF_014897705.1 Brachybacterium sp. FME24
GGAGGTGGCTGTGATGACGACACTGGAGTTCTCCGGTGGGGAACTGATCGAAACCCCCTCACCCGCCACGCCCACCCCTGTGTCCGGTACTGCCGGTGCTGCGCAGGCCGCGTCGCGCAGTGCCCGGCCGCCTCGCCAGACCGTGCAGGCCCGCACTCGCTTGACCAAGAAGTCACTGGTCAAACGGGGCCACCTCGAACCAGGCTCCGCCGACGCCGACGCCGCAGCGGGCCTGATGGAGATGCAACGCGAGGCGTCACGCGCCCGCGCCGCCCTGCTGCGCCGGGCCGCTGGTTTCTGGGTCGATCGTGACGATCCCGAACAGTCCGATGACCGCGAAGAAAAAGACCTCGCCGTCGCGATCGCGCTGCGCACCACCACCCCCAAAGCCACCACCCTGCTCGGTGACGCCCACACTGCCGTGGTCGAGATGCCCGAGACTTTCGCCCGACTCGCCCTCGGTGACCTGCCCGTGGAATGGCACGATAAACTCCTGAAATCCGTCCGGAACCTGACTCCTTTCCAACGCGCCGAGGTCGACGAACTCATCTCCGAATGGGACCTCGCCTCCCTTCCCGCAGACCGGTTCCACACCGCCCACCGACTCCTGCTGGCCTGGTTCGACGCCGACGGGGCCCGGCCCCGCCCCGAGAACTCCCGCGACGTCGCCCTGGAACGCTCCGGCCACGACGACGGCATCGCCTGCCTGCGGATCACCGGACCGATCCCCGAGATCCACTCCCTGGCGAAGCGCCTGGACGCCGCCGCCCGCGCCGTCCACGCCGAACAGCGCCACGCCCTGGACGACGGCTCCCCGATCCCCTTCGACCTCGACGGCGACGTCGCCCAGCACGGCTCGGCCATGAACCTGGCCGCCCTGCGCTACGCGATCCT
>NZ_JABUXV010000007.1 GCF_014897705.1 Brachybacterium sp. FME24
AAATAATGGCATCAACAAACAGACACGCTATTGAGATATCAAGCAACACGCGCACTCGGCCGTCCAAACCTTCCGGCTCTTCCGCTCCGAGGCAACCCTTAAATCTTAGGGCTTCCGGTTCTCCTTGTCAATTCGGTGCGGTGTGATCCGCGCCGTACTGATTTCGGAAGTTCTCCGTTGTGCCCGTTCAGTTCGAGTTTCGCGGGCTGGCCTTCCGGCCTTTCCGTTTTCCCGTCTTGCTGGGCACAAGGAAGAACATTACGCAGATCCGAGGGGGCCGTCAAGCCAGAACGACCCCTGTGGAGGGTGACCGTTCCTACACTCTCTCGATGCGGGAGATTCGGCGTATATCTGGTACCCGTCGCGGGGTTCCCCGCCTATCGCCTACTGCGCAGGGAGGAGTCAGGTGACGTCGCCCCGCTGCGGGACCGCCCGCTGCGCGCACAGCATGGCGCGAGCACGCTTCCCAGCCCTTTTCCTGTGACCCACACCGTGTGCATGTCCCGCGTCTGGCCTGAACGCTCAGCGGCAAAGCACCACCGCCGCACGACCGCCCTGCCACAGGGCCACAGGGCCACAGGGCCACAGAGCCACAGAGCCGGACACCCTGAACGCCGCAGTGCTGTCGATCCACGGCTCTGTCGATTCGCTCTTCGGCACCCCTACGAGTCGTTGACCCGCAGCACTGGGACCCACAGCACTGGCCCCCGCGGCACCGTTCGCCGAGTGTGGTTCACACCGGCTCCGAAGCCTCCCTCCGATGAGGTGTGGAGCGTGCCGGCGGGCAGTCTCGAGCACCTGGCTTCCACCTCACGCCCCACAGGTGCGACGTCGGCTCGCTGCGCGCGCAGGGCCGCCTCCCCCTTGCCGTCCCCTCGCGGTGCGTTCACCCATCCCCCTCGCGGGCACGAGAGCGTCGTCGCCACGGCGCCGGCGGCCGCTCGCTGCGCCGGCGGCGTTGCGCCGAGCGCGACGAAGGCCCCCACCGGATACCGGTGAGGGCCTTCGTGGACTGGAGTAAACCCCAGGTCAAGGGCGGTAGCGGCGGGATTTGAACCCGCGGTGGCTATTAACCACACATCATTTCGAGTGATGCACCTTCGGCCGCTCGGACACGCTACCGCGGAACAGCTTAGCCGCCGTTGACTCCCTCGTTCAAACCATCGCGGCTCAGACGCGAGTCACGTCACTCCGCAGGGGCCCGTCGGACCACGACGATGTTGCCCGTCGCGTGCAGGACGGTCGCGTGGGCGGTGGAGCCGAACGGTCCCCTGCTGAGCCCGCGATGCCCCATCACCAGGATGCGCGCGCCGGCGGCTGCGGTCAGCAGAGCCTCGGCGGCAGACCGCCCTTCGAGCATCCGAGTCTCGACGACAAGGTGCTCGTGGCCCTTCGCGGCCCGGTGGGCCGCTCGGTCGAGCAGGTCTCGCGACCGGGCGCCGCCGCTCCACGCCTCCGCGCCGCTCGTGTAGGGAGCATGACCGTCGGCCCGCACGTGCACGATCCGCAGCGTCGACTGCCAGGTGGCGGCCAGGTCGGCGGCGACGTCGATGGCTTCCCCACCCGCTGCGGACCCGTCGTAGGCGACCAGCACATGCCCGGCCACGTGGTGCTCGGAGCGGATCACCGCGACCGGGCAGCCGGCGCCATGGAGGATGCCACGGCTGACGGAACCCAGCAGTGTGCTCAACACGGGGCCGAGGCCTCTGGTCCCGACCACCAGCAGGTCCGCCGTCTGCGAGACCTCGTCGAGGACGTCGCGCGCGTTACCGGGGAGCAGATCGGTGCGTACTCCGATCTCAGGAACCAGTCGGGAGACCATCTCCGCAGCATCGTCCAGCAGTCGGTGCGCTTGATTGCGGGGACCCGCGGAGTCCATCACGGGAACACCTGCCATCCCGGCCCCGAGCAGCGGCCAGGTCCAGGCGTGCACGATCCGCAGCCCGCTCCCCGTGCTCCGCGTGAGTTCGGCGGCCCACCTGACTGCGGCCACCGAGGCAGTGGTGTCGTCGTAGCCCACCACGATGCTCTGCGTGAAATCCATGGTCCACACCTCCTCGTGCGGTCCTCGCCGTGGAGCCAGGATACTCCGCACCGATGTCGGTGACGAGGATGCCGACGCTAGGCTTCGCAGGCATGGCAGCGCTGACGCATCCGAACCGGCCGAGCCGGGACTGAGCAAGGAGCACTTCTCCGCATGGATCTCTTCACCGTGGTCTTCGGCATCCTCGTGGTGCTCTCCCTCGTCCTTGCCGGGTGGTGGGCCCTGCGTGGCCTGCGGGAGCGCAACGGTCCCCCGCGCCTGCTGCAGGGACCGACCGCCGTCGGGCGGGTGGTCGCCTCCGAGCCGAGCATCAGTCGCGGGGAGGACGGCACGGTGCTCGGCACTGACTACACCGAGACGGTCGAGTTCACGGACGGTCAGGGGCGCACCCAGCGGGCCAAGCCCACCTGGCAGGAGACCACGACCACCAGCCGTCGCGGTCAGAGCGTCACCGTCCACTACGACCGCGACCGGCCCAGCACCTTCATCGCCCCGCAGGTTCCGGGATCCTTCACCACGCGCGGTGCCCGCACCACGTTCCTCATCGCAGGGTCCTTCGCGCTCGCCACCGTCGTGCTCGTCGTGGTCGCCCTGGTCATACGCTGAGCGGCGCGGCGAGCGACTCGCGCGGACTCACCACAGGCATCACCTCGACCACACGGGCCCCGGCGCCCGTGCCCGCGAGCAGGTCGCTGGCCACCGAGCCCAGCGTGATGCCCAGCTGGTGGGCGCGATGGCCGAGCACGGCAAGCGGCGGATCGTAGGTCCGGCAGGCCAGCGAGTCGTCCCACGACACCAGGGACACATCGCGCGGGACCTTCATGCCGAGCTCTCGGACGAGATCCGCGCCGCCGATGGCCATCGCGTCGTTGTCGAAGACCAGGACGGTGGGAGGGGAGTTCAGCGCGAGCAGCCACCGGGCCGCCTGCGCCCCGCTGGCCGCGCTGTAGTCGCCCTCGTACCGCAGGGACGGCAGCTCGTGGGAGCCGACGAACTGGGCGTAGGCCTCCCGGCGCCATTGGGAATGCAGCAGGTGACCGGGCCCGCCGATGTGGCCGATACGGCTGTGGCCGAGGGTGAGCAGGTCCGTCAGCAGGTGTCGCATCACGCCGGCATTGTCGGTGAGGACCGCGGCGTCGGTCCCCGTCTGTCGGACGTCCCCGGCGAGCACGAACGGCAGTCCGCCCTCCCGCAGCAGCGACGGGCGCGGATCATCCAATTGGAGGTCCTTGAGGATCACCACGTCGACCAGCAGCTTCTGCTCCCAGGCGCGGAGCACCTCGAGCTCCGTCTCCAAGGTGTCGACCACCTCGCTGAGCACGGAGTGGCCCTCTGCGATGGCGGTCTCCTCGATCCCTCGCAGCACCAGCGTGTGGAACTGCTCGGAGCCGGCGGACCACATCGAACGGGGTGCCGGCACCCCGATCCGGCCTGTCACCATCAGCTCACCAGCTCCGCTGCGCCCTCTCGGGCACGTGCTCGGGAGACCAGAGCATTGGCGCTCATGAGCACGGTCTCGGCGAGATACGCCTCCGGCACCGTCGTCGCCGCGGTGCGCACCCGCACCGTGGCGCTCTCGCCCGGAAGCAGGGTCAGCAGCTGACGATCAGCGACCGCGTCGGGGTCTACCTTGTCGGCCAGGACGCAGAGGTCACGCACGGTGCTGGTGGCCAGCACGGTGATCTCCACTCCGCCCTCGACCGCTGCAGCCGCCGCCTCGAACGCCCCACCGGCGAGTTCCGAGTCGAGATCCTCCGCGAAGAAGTGCACCGCCCGCCCGATGGGCATCGCCACGCCACCATGGCGACTGTCCACGCCGTGCTGAGCCGTGCCGCTGTGGATCTCCACGACGAGCACCTCGCCGGGCGCCTCATCAGGGGTGATGAGCGAGGCGGGCAGCGGGATCGTCGACGCGCTGCGAGCCTCGACCTGCAGGTCCAGCGTCGCCGTATCGAGCACGGCGCCCGCGAGGTCCTGTCGGCGCAGGCGCAGCTCACCGGCGAGCGGGGCGGGGCTGTCATTGACCACGCTGACCACGGGGCCGTCCTGGCGTGGCTGCACAGTGATCAGCAGCGGCGCGTACAGGTCCCGCAGTGCATACCAGAGCAGCTTGCGGCGTCGATCTCCGTCGACCGCAGCCCACGACGTGACCGGCCAGCAGTCGTTGAGCTGCCACACGATCGTGCCGCCACAGCGCGGCCAGTACGACAGGTAGTGCCCGATCCCGCAGATCAGGGCCCGGGCCTGGTTCAGCTGGGTCGCGAAGTGGACATCGTCGAAGCCCTCGACCGGTGGCAGGTGCGGGGCCATGCCGCGCTCGAGCTTGTCCTGACCCTGGTCCGCCTTCTGATGGGAGAGCATCGTCGCGGAGTCCACTTGCAGGGGCCGCTCGGTGATCGCCCGCTGGAGCGTCGCCCAGTTCGCAGGTCCCTGGTACCCGAACTCGGCGGAGAAGCGCGGGATGGTGTCGCGGTAGCGGGTGTAGTCGTTGTCGTCCGGGTCCGCCCAGGCCACCCAGTTGTGGACCGTGCCGTGGTCGGCGTTGCGGGGCTGGTCGATCGCGGGCCGTGAGTAGGGACTCGACGGGGTGAAGCTGCGGGAGGGGTCCAGCTCCGCGAGCAGCGCCGGGAAGATCTCCGTGTAGTAGACGTTGCCCCAGCCCTGCCCCTCGGGAAGAGACTCCTTCCAGCCCCAGTGGTAGTACCCCTCGACGTTCTCGTTGCTGCCGTTCCAGTGCACGAGCGCGGGATGCCAGGCCAGGCGCACGATGTGCTCACGCGCCTCGGCGATGACCTCGGAGCGCAGCGGCTCGAGCTCGGAGTAAGCCGCGCAGGCCATCGCGAAGTCCTGCCACACCATGATCCCGAGCTCATCGCACAGCTCGTACAGCTCCTCGGAGGCATACAGCCCGCCGCCCCAGATGCGCAGGATGTTCATGCCGGCATCGACGGCGTCGGCCACCGCGGCGCGGTAGTCCTCGCTGGTCAACCGCGAGGGGAAGCAGTCGTCGGGGATCCAGTTGGCGCCCTTGGCGAGGATCGGGGTGCCGTTCACGGTGACCGTGAAGGAGGTGCCGATCTCGTCGGGCAGCTCCACCACCCCGGCGGTGCGGAAGCCGACACGATGCTCCCGGGAGTCGAGCAGGACGTGATCGGCATCGAGCAGGTCGATGGCCACCGTGTACAGCGGCTGGTCACCGTAGCCGCGCGGCCACCACAGCTGCGGGTCCAGCGCCGACAGCTGCAGGTCGAACTCCTCGTCCCGGGAGGAGACCGCGACGTCGTCGACCCGCTCGCCGGCAGGGTCGAGGAGGCGAGCGGCAACGATCACCGTGGTATCGCCTCCGGGACCCGCACTCCTGCCACGGGCCTGCTCGACCAGAGCGCGCAGGTCCACGACGCCGCGACCATCCGTGACGGTGACCTGCGGGCGCACGCTCTCCAGTCGAGCCGTCGACCACTCCTCGAGCCCGATCGGCCCGGAGATGCCGCTCGTGACCAGCACCGGCCCCCAGTCCCAGCCGAAGTTGCACGCCATCTTGCGGATCGCGTTGTACGGCAGATCGTTGCCCACCGCGGGCAGATCGCCGAGCACCTCGATATTCTCCCTGGCAGTGCGCAGCGGAGAGGCGAAACGGATCTCCAGCACGTTCTCCCCCTCGCGCAGCAGCTGCGTGACGTCGAAGCGCCAGGAGCGGTGCTGATTCTGCACGGTCGCGACGACCTGCCCGTTCAGCACGACGGTCGCCGCTGTATCGAGCTCGGCGGCGACCAGGTCCACCCGGTGCGCATCGCGCGGAGCCCACGGGAAGGTCCGCCGGTAGGTGAGGTCCACCTCGCCGGACCAGGCGAGCTCGTGCTCGTGCCGGTCCAGGTACGGATCCGGGATCAGGCCGGCCGCCAGCAGATCGGTGAGGAACGTGCCGGGGACTGTGGCCGGGACCCCCGTGATCGCGAACGGCGCAGGCCCGTCGGTCACGTCCAGGGACCAGCCCTCGTGCAGGTCGCGGCGGGAGATCAAGTGGGACGGGCTGGTCATGTGCGGTCCTCCAGGGCGGCGAGATGGTCGGGCATCGGCACCCCGCGCCGCTTCGCCTCGGCGAGGAAGCGCGGATTGGTGCCGGGTTCAGGGGCGGCCACCAGCAGCTGCTTGGTGAACTCCGCCTGCGGGGTCAGGATCACGTCGTCGGCCGGTCCCTGCTCGACCACGTCTCCGCGGTACATCACCAGGATCTCATCGGAGAAGTGACGGGCCGTGGCGAGGTCGTGGGTGATGTACAGCAGCGCCAGGTTCTCCTCGCGCTGCAAGGTGGCCAGGAGGTTCAGCACGCCCAGGCGGATCGACACGTCGAGCATCGACACCGGCTCGTCGGCCACCAGCACCGTCGGTTCCGGCGCCAGGGCGCGGGCGATCGCCACGCGCTGGCGCTGCCCGCCGGAGAGCTCGTGCGGCTTGCGGTCGATGAACGACTCCGCCGGAGTCAGGTTCACCCGCTCGAGCAGGATCAGGCACTTCTCCCGCACGTTCGCCTTCGTCGCCTTGCCGTGCAGCAGCAGCGGGCGCTCGAGGTGGTGGCCGATGCTGTGGAAGGGGTTCAGGGAGGCGAAGGGGTCCTGGAACACCATCTGCACCTGGTCACGGTAGGCGGCCAGCGCCTTGCCGCGTCGACCCACCGGTTTCCCGTCCAGGGTGATGGTGCCCGAGGTCGGCCTCTCCAGCTGGGCGATCAGCTTCGCGATGGTCGACTTCCCGGATCCGGACTGCCCCACCAGGGCGACGGTGCGCCCAGGGGTCAGTTCGAAGTGGACGCCCTTGACTGCTTCGAGGCGCTTGAAGCGCAGCCCGTCGCGCAGCAGGTACGTCTTGGTCAGGTCCTTGACGGCCAGCGTGCTCATCGGCCCTCCTCCACATCGAATCCGGCCCGCACGAAGTCGCCGGCCTCCCCCGTCAGCGACGGGAAGGAGCCCAGCAGCGTGCGGGTATAGGGGTCGCGGGGTTCGAAGTAGAGGTTCTCCGCGGTGTCCATCTCGACGATCCGACCCTCTCTCATCACCGCGATCCGGTCGGAGATCTCCAGCAGCATCGGCAGATCGTGGGTGATGAACACGACCGCGAAGCCCAGCTCCTGCCGCAGGCGCAGGATCTCCTGCAGGATCTCCCGCTGGACCACCACGTCCAGTGCCGTCGTCGGCTCGTCCATGATCATCAGCTGCGGATCCAGCGCGAGCGCCATCGCGATCATGACGCGCTGGCGCATACCGCCCGAGAGCTCGTGCGGGAAGGCGCTGATGCGGGAGGGATCCACGCCGACGAGTTCCAGCAGCTCCTGGGAACGACGCAGACGCTCGGGGCCGTCCGACTGCGGGCGGTGCGTGGTGAACACATCCCCCAGCTGGGTGCGGATGTTCAGCACCGGGTTCAGGGAATTCATGGCCCCCTGGAACACCATCGCGATCTTCGACCAGCGGAAGGTGCGCAGCGATTCTCCCTCCAGGGCGAGGACATCGACATCGTCCCCGTCCCGGTCATGGAAGGTCACCGAGCCCGAGGTGATCCGGGCCGGCGGTCGGTGCAGCTGGTTCAGCCCATAGGCCAGGGTCGTCTTGCCACTGCCGGACTCACCGGCCAGGCCCAGGATCTCCCCGCGCCGCAGCGTGAAGGAGGCGTCCTGGACGGCGTGGACCGGCCTCTCGACCTCGTAGACCACGTTGAGGCCCTCGACGGTGAGCACGGGCTGATCGAGCACCGGGGACCCGGCGCCGGTGCGGGATTCCTCGAGGTGCGCCTGCAGTTCGGGAATGCTCATGCCGACACCTCTTCCTGCTCTGCCTGCTCGGGCTCGTCGTCGCGCTCGCGCTTGGTCGCCGGCGAGGCCTGGCGAGCTTTCTTGGCCTGCTTGAGCTGCTTCGGAGCAGTCCGCAGGCGGGGGTTGATGATGCCGTCGATCGAGAAGTTGACCAGCGAGAGGCCGCAGCCGAGCAGAGCGATCATCAGGCCCGGCGGCACGAACCACCACCACGCGCCGAGGGTGAGCGCCTGCCCGTTCTGGGCGTAGAAGAGCATCGAACCCCAGGTCTGGGTGCCGACCACGCCGAGGCCGATGAAGCTCAGCCCCGCCTCCCCGAGGATCGCTGTGATCAGGGCGAACACGAAACCGCTGGACATGACCGGCAGCAGGTTCGGCAGGATCTCCACGCCGATGATGCGGTGCGCCTTCTCGCCGGCGATCTTCGAGGCCTGCACGTAGTCACGGGTGCGGATGGACAGGGTCTGCGAGCGCAGCACGCGCGCCGACGCCGCCCAGGACGTGATGGCCAGGATGAACGCGATCAGCAGCAGCCCGCGCTGCTGGACGTAGGAGCCGATGACGATCATCAGCGGCAGCCCGGGAAGGATGAGCACGACATTGGTGAACAGGGAGAACACCTCGTCGAGCCATCCGCCCAGGTAGCCGCCGAGGATCCCGAAGAACGCGGAGAGGAACAGGGCGAGGAAGGCGACGATCACGCCCACCAGGAGCGAGCCCCGGGTGGCCCAGGCGAGCTGCGCCAGCACGTCCTGGCCGGTCTGGGTGGTGCCCAGCAGGTTCTGCGCGCTGGGACCGTGCATGCCGGCATTGTTCACGGCCAGTGGATCGGCGACGAAGAACGGTGCGATGAGCCCGAACAGGACGATCGCGATGATCAGGCCCGCGCCGATCACGAGGGACGGGGTGAGGATGCGCTGCAGGGCGGCGCGGCGGCGAGAGGGTGTGCGTGTCATGTCTGCTCCTCAGCCCCGCGCCCGGGTGCGGGGATCGATGACGCCGTACAACAGGTCCACCACGAGGTTCGCGGCCAGCACCGAGACGGTGATGATCAGGAACAGCCCCTGCATGAGCGAATAGTCGTTGTTCTGGACGGCCTGCAGCATCGTGAAGCCGATGCCGGGATACGAGAAGACGGACTCGACGATGATGGAGCCGGAGACCACGAATCCCAGGGAGATCGCGAAGCCGGAGACACTGGGCAGCATCGCGTTGCGCGCGGCATACATGACCATGATCCGGCGCGGGCTGAGTCCCTTGGCCTCGGCGGTGAGGATGTAGTCCTCGCTGAGCGTGGAGACCATCATGTTGCGCATCCCCAGCAGCCAGCCGCCCAGGGAGGACAGCACGATCGTCAGGGCCGGCAGGAAGCCGTAGTAGAGGGCGTTGGACAGGAACGGGTAGTCCAGCGCGGGCCGTACCAGGGACGGGTCGTACCCGCCCGAGATCGGGAAGATGTCGAGGTTCACCGACAGCACGTAGATGAACAGCAGCGCGAGCCAGAAATAGGGCACCGCCTGCAGGATCGTGGTGGCGGGGATGAGGGAGTCCAGCCAGGTGCCACGCTTCCACCCGGCGACGGTGCCCAGCACCATGCCGATGATGAAGGTGATGGTCGTGGCCAGCCCCACCAGCACCAGGGTCCACGGCAGGGACTGCGCGATGATCTGGGTGACCGGTGTCGGGAAATAGGTGACCGAGATGCCGAAGTCGCCCGAGAGCAGACCGCCCAGGTAGGCGAAATACTCCTGGATCAGGGGCTTGTCGTCGTCGGCCCCGAGCATGATCTCGATGGCGCGTCGGGTGTTCGGGTCGACCGGGCCGCGCAGGGCGAGCTTGGCCAGGACGGCGTCGACCGGGCTGCCCGGCAGCAGTCGCGGGATGAAGAAGTTGAGGGTCACCGCGGCCCAGAGGGCCACCAGGTAGAACCCGAGCTTGCGCAGGAGGTGCACTGTCGATGGTTCCTTTCGTCGTCGGCGTCGTGAGCACGGCGGTGCCGCGCCCCGGGGCAGGGGTGCGGCACCGCGCAAGTCACTCGACGGGTGTGACGGCTTTCAGGACCATGGCGTTGTCGGGCGCGGACCAGGACATCGGGTACGCGTAGAGATCATCCGCGGTCGGCCAGCCGGTGGCGCGGGAGGTGTTGTACTCCGTCAGGCTCGAGCCGATCAGCACGGGGATCGCGGGCATCACCTCGACCAGGCGCTTCTGGACGATGAAGTACTGCTCCTTCTTCGCCTCCGTGTCGTCGGTCGCTGCAGCGACATCCAGCGCGGCGTCGACCTCCGGATCCGAGAAGCGGGTGACGTTGTGGTACGGATTCCCGTTCTCCCCCACCGGCACCGTGTTGTCCGTGGAGAAGTGATTGCGGTACGGGTAGTACGGGTCCGGGGCGGGGCCCTGACCGACCGAGTCGATCACCAGCTGATAGGTGCCCTTGGCTTTGGCGTCGTTCCACTCGTTGACGCTGACCTGCTGCGGGATCAGTTCGATGCCGATCCCCTTGTACTGCTGGGCGAGGGTGTCCAGCGCGGTCACGAAGTCGGACCATCCGGTGGGGCAGCTGATCGTCATGGAGACGCGCACGTCGCCCTGGGCGTAGATGCCGTCGTCCCCGAGCTCGTAGCCGGCCTCCTCCAGGACCTTCTTCGCCTCCTCGGGCTGGGCGGTCCAGGGGGCGACCTCGATGGACGGGTCGATGAACTCGGCGTCGCGCTCGGGCAGGGCGAAGGACGGGGAGATATCGGCCCCGAGGTCGAAGAACGCCAGCTTGGACAGCTGCTCGCGGTCCATGCCGTAGTAGAGGGCCTTGCGGACGGCGACATCGGTCTGCGGCCCTTCGCATCCCAGGTCCGGGTTCGAGGCAGCCATCAGGGCCATCTGCGAGATGCCGGTGTTGGTGTAGGCGAGGTTCGGGTTGCCCTCGACATGCTCCTCGAGGTTCGGGATCGCAGCGGACATGTAGTCGATGTTGCCGGCGAGCCACTGGTCGGTCGCGGACTGGTTCCCGGCGGTCGTGATCGCGCGGACGCCGCCGATGCCCGGCCGGCCCTCCTCCCAGTACTCCGCGTTCGCGAGCAGCAGGTAGGACTCCGGGGTGAAATCGTCCAGCGCGAAGGCTCCTGTGCCGATGGGTTCCTCATTGGCATAGGTCGCGAGGTCGTCGACATCGCTGAAGAGGTGCTCGGGAATGATCCAGGTGCGGGCCAGTGCGTTGGGGCCCTCCAGGTACGAGGGCTCTGCATAGGTGAGGACGACGGTGGCATCGTCGGTCGCCTCGGCCGACGGGGCGGTGCCGCCCGGGTTCAGCGCCTCGGTGTCACGGACCTTGTTGAAGGTGAAGGCCACGTCACCGGCGGTGAACGCCTCGCCATCGGTCCAGGTCACGCCCTGTCGCACGGCGACGGTGAGAGCCGTGCCGTCCTCGTTCCATTCGAAGGACTCGCCCAGCTGCGGGACCGGCTCCTGGTCGATCGGCTCGAGCGGGTTGAAGTAGAAGAGCGTCTCGTAGATGAGGCCCTGGACCATGGGGATCACGGAGGGCGAATGGGGATTGAGGTTCCTGGTGAGGGTCGCTTCGGTCGCGTTGACGGTGAGGATCGTGGTCTTCTCTCCCCCGTCGCTGCCTCCCCCGGTCTCGAGGTTGGAGGCCTGCCCGCAGGAGGCCAGTGCGAGCGGTGCCGCCCCGACGGCGGCAATCTTGTACAGGTCACGGCGCTTGAGGTGCATCGTTGCTCTCCTTGTCCACGCGTCTTCGCGTGCCGGTGGATCGATCGACCCACGCGCATCTTTCTTCACCAAGTTAATGAAGTAGCCTCAGTGTGCAAAGCCCAGGAGCGTCCGTCAAGAGGGCATCGCGCCCCGGGAAGGTCCCAGATAGGTCACGATCTACGGCATGAGGGGTGAGAGATGAGCAGCGCCGGCGACCGGCGGCTTCCGGCGATGGACACTGCCGTCCTCGAGTTCGTGCGCCGCCGCACCGAGACCACCCGCGTCGAGATCGCGCGCGAACTGGGCGTCACGGCAGCCACCGTGACGAACTCCGTCAAACGCCTGCTCGCCGCCGGTCTGCTCTGGGAGAGCGGCCACGCCCGCTCCACCGGTGGCAAGCGCGCCACCCTGTTACGGGTCAACGACGCCGCTCGGCGCGCCCTGGGATGCACGATCGACGAGGACCGCCTCTCGCTGGTCGCCGTGGACACCACCGGAGCCCTGCAGTCCCGGGTGGTCCTGCCCCTGGCGGATGCGACCGATGCCACCGAGGTCGTCGCCGGGGTCCGCGAGGGCCTGGCCGCGCTGGTGCCCGGCGATGAACTGAGCGCCATGACCGGCATCGGCTTCGCCATGCCGGCGCACCTTCCCGAGGAGGTCGCGCGAGCGCTCGGGACGCTCACCGCCGAGCTCGACGTGCATTCCGTGCGCGGCAGGGAGGCGACCTGCGCAGCTCTGGGCAGCTTCTGGAGCGGAGAACAGGCCGGATCAGGCCTCTCGGGCACCCTGCACCTGGGATCGACGACCATGCTCGCCCTCCTGCTGGACGGCATCCCGTTCCGCCCGGACAGCGGGCGCCCTCTGGATCACATAAGGGTCGACCCCGACGGGCCGGCATGTCCGTGCGGCCGGCGCGGCTGCCTGCATCTCTACGTCGCCCCGTCCGGCATCGCCGATCTCTCCCGCACCGCGCTGGCCGCCTCCCGGGGCGACGAATCCGCCGAGTCGCAGGTGCGGGCTGCGGCTCTGCCCCTGATGCGGATCGCCGCGAATCTCGCAACTGCCGTCGGCCTGGACACCATGGTCCTCGCCGGCACGCCGGTCCAGGCGGCCCCGGCGATCTATCTGACCGCCGCCCAGCAGTACTTCGCGCCCGACGATGCAACGCGGCTGGTCATCTCGCAGGTCCAGCCCCACCCCTGCGCCGTGGGCGCGGCAGTCCTCGCGCTGCAGACCTTCTGGACCACCGGCCGGCGCTGACTCGACCCATGGGGGCAGGACGTCAGCCGCCGGCCTCGCACTCGTCCTCGGCCTCGTCTTCGTCTTCGTCTTCGTCTTCGATCGCTGGTTTCTCGCCCCAGACCCACCGCAGCCCGAAGGAGCCCGGCCCGAAACGGGACTCCGCCAATTGGATCCGGTCCCGACGGTCGACATGCACGGGCGTCACGGAATCGCCGGAGTCCGTACGTCGGTACCGTTCACAGTTCAGTGGCCGGTGGGCCCCCCTGAACTCCACCTCGAGCAGCACGTCGTGCGCCCTGCGCGCGAGGCTGTAGAACGTCCCGGTCACCTCGGTCGCCGCCGCATGCATCACCACCTTGTATGCGAAGGTCGCGACCTGGCCAGCATCGAGGTGGCCATCGAGGACCAGCTCGACCCCGTAGGTGCGGCGATCCGGCCAGACCACCCGGCGCCCGATGGAGCACCCGTCGAGCGGAATGTACTCCGGAGCAATATTCGGCTCGGAGCGTTCGAGCACATGCACGGCCGGCAGCCTGCACCTGCCCGACTCGAGACTTCGCACCGTGACCCGGGTGATGAACTCCTGAGCATTCTTCGTGGAGTCGATGACGGCGAGCTGATGGAAGACCCGTTCATGGGCGTATCTCTGCGGCGTCTCGAAGCCCAATTGGTGCAGCGCGGCCTGGAACACGTCCCTGCCCGAGCTGCGGCCGACGAACTTGGTGCGCTGGAGTGCCCTGCCGACGAGGCGAGGGCCCCCGACGAGGTCCGCCAGCGAATCCGGAGGTCGGCCGAGAAGCTCCTCCAGCGCCGCGACCACCCCCAGCGAGTGGTCCCCGCTGGGCAGGCTCCGGCCCGATTGCCAGTTGCTGAGGGTGGCGACGCTGACAGGACGGTTGCGAGCGCGCAGCCGCTGCGAGATGCGGGTCAGTGTGAGGTCGCTGCGCTCGATCGCGGCGCGAAGAGTCCGCGCGAATCGTTCATCGTCATCCAACAGCATCACCTAGGAGTCTCGGCGGCGCATCCCACCTGCGCAGACGGTGCTGCGCACGGAGGCGTCGGCCTCGTTCGCAACCCCGTTCACTATTTTGGACATACCTGTAAAACACTGAGCGTAGCCTCCTCTCCACTGA
Source organism: Brachybacterium sp. FME24 (assembly GCF_014897705.1). Lineage (GTDB taxonomy): Bacteria > Actinomycetota > Actinomycetes > Actinomycetales > Dermabacteraceae > Brachybacterium. Next base: position 13,937 of record NZ_JABUXV010000007.1, read on the forward strand.
ATCAGTCAGGGCCACCGACGGCGCCGTACAGGTGAGGAGGATTGACATCGATGCATTCGCCCCGCCCCGCCGAGAGCTCGCGCCGGTACACACCGACGCCAGCACCCGTCGTTGCTCTCACCACCCGCGCCTCCGCACCCTCCCGTGATCCCACGTCGGATCGCTGAGTCTTCTGACCACGTCCCTGCACCACGTCGCCGACGCTGGCGGTGCCGCGCACAGAGCGGGGAAGGCCGTTCACTCGGTTCCCGCACCTTACGCGACGGGTGAGACACCACAGGCAGAGAACGACAGATCATCCTTCCGGCTTCACCCGTTCTGCCCCATCCGCGCACTCCGACCACGATGCCGACCCGCACCTGGCGCAGCACCTGCCCGACGACACGTCATCACCCCATCCCTTGACGAACCGCGACTCCTCCTCCGCTCGGTGCCCGGAAGGCACGCGGATCAGGTCGTGGTCGACATCGACTGGAAAGCCGACATCATGACTCAGGAAGTACTGGCAGGCAGCAGACCCGCCCGCAGCACTCCAGCGGGCGGTCCACCGCTGGGACCGCGTCCCCGACAGCGCCTTCAGGAACGCACTGTGCACGGGGACACCGTCGTCACCAGGTACGGCTGGCTGCGCGATCGCCACTCCTCGGAGGTGGCGGCGCACCTGGACGCGGAGAACGCCTACACCGATCGAGCCACGGCAGATCTCGGCGCCCTGCGCTCGAGGCTGGCACAGGATCTGACGAGCCCCGGCCCGGATCCGGACCTCTCGGTTCCTGTGTACTCGGACGGCTGGTGGTACATCGATCGGGCCGGAGATCAGGGCGATCGCGGAGCCCATCCCTCACTGTCCCGCGTCCAGGACCGAGCGGTCCTGCGCGGAGAGCGCGGTCCGGGAGGAGTTCCGGAGGTCCCGGCGGGGCATCTGCTCGAGGGCGAGCAGACCCTGATCCCAGATCGACGAGGGGTTCTCGATGTCGCGTTCTCCGCCGGAGGCGGCCTGCTCGCCCGCGCGGAGGCATCCATCGGCGGATGCTCCGTCACCATCGTGGACCTCAGCACGTCGGACGAGCTCGATCGGTCCGTGCGCACCGCCGGGCCCGACCTCGTGTTCTCCGCGGACTCGCAGTGGCTGTTGTACACGCGGTTGGACGAGTTCGGTCGCAGCCACCAGGTGCGGCGGCATCGGATCGGCTCCTCGGCCGGCGAGGACGTCACCGTTCTCGAGGAACCGGATCACTGGGCCGAACTGCAGCTGGCCCGGTCCCGGGACGGCTCGACCCTGGTGATCCGATCCGTCTCGGTGGCAGCGACCGAGACGTGGCTGCTGGACCTGGACGATCCCACCAGCGCTCCCCGTTCGGTCACGGGCCGCCATCACGGAGCGCATCCGGTCATCGAGCACGCGGGAGATCGACTTCTCGTGATCCTTCAGGACGACGCCGGTCACAGCGTGCTCGCCGAAGCACCGCTGAGGAGCGTGGACGTCGCCTCCCAGGCACGCCCCGTGCTCACCGCGCGGCGAGGCGAGCAGTTCGATGACGTGGAAGCCTTCGCGGGCTTCCTCGCACTCCAGGTGCGCGCCGAGGGCCTCCCCGGCGTGCGCATCATCCCCCGTCGGGACGACGGATCCGTGGAGATCCTCGCGGCCCGTGCTCTCGGTCATGGCGGGGAGCTCGATGCGGTGCGCCTGGACGCCAATCCGTCGTGGTCCCAGCGCACCGTCCGCTATCGACTCGACAGCCTGCTCACCCCGGCGACGATCGCCCAGGTCGACGTGGCGACGAGCGAGATCACCGTGCTGCGCCGGGCGGCGGCACCCGCCGTCGATCCGGAGCGATACCTCGAGCGGCGTCTCTGGGCACCCGGACCCCAGGGCGCCCTCATCCCCATCTCCCTCATCTCCCGGCGGGACGTGGTCGCCGACGGCACCGCCCCCGGTCTCCTGTTCGGGGAGGGCGCCTTCGGCACCTCGGTCGATCCGATGCTGGTGCCCGGCACGCTGGAACTGGCTGATCGCGGCCTGGTGGTCGCGATCGCGCATGTGCGCGGCGGCGGCGAGATGGGGCCGAGCTGGCACCTCAGCGGCCGGCAACTGCACAAGGCCACGTCGTTCGACGACTTCGCGGCCTGTGCGGACCACCTGCTCTCCACCGGCTGGGTCGCCCCGGGCCGACTCGGCGCCGCCGGCACCGGCGCCGGCGGCCTCCTGGTGGCAGCCAGCGCGAATCGCTCCCCAGGCCTGTTCAGGGCGATCATCGTCGGAGCACCTCTGGTGGATCCGCTGGAGACCCTCCTGGACCCGGAGGTGATGCTCACGCTCGAGGAGTGGGCCGAGTGGGGCGACCCTGCCGGGGACGAAGCCATCTACCGCTGCCTGCGGGGATACAGCCCAGCGGAGAACGTCCGCGAGGCGGAGTACCCCGCGGTGTTCGCGTGGACCGCGCTCGACGGCACGGACATCCCTCATGCCGAAGCCGCCATCTGGATCGCCGAGCTGCGCGAGACGGTCACCTCCGACCAGGCGGAGCGGCCGATCCTGCTGCGTTGCGTCCCGGAGGTCCACGGCGATGCGCTTGAGCTCCAGGCCGAAGCGATGGCCTGGCTGCTCGACCAGCTGGACGTGCCCGGAGCATCCAGCTGACCCAGCGGCGGGAGGCGGCGCCGACGACGTCGCCGCCTCCCGCGTCATGACCCGATCACACCTGGTCGCCGCTACGCTCGGCCCATGACGACCGACCCCATCACGGCCCCGCGGCCGCCCCTCCGCCCGACCGAACGCAGCTTCCATGGCGACACCGTCGTGGATCCCTACGAATGGATGCGCGACAAGACCGATCCCGAGGTGATCGCGCACCTCGAGGCGGAGAACGCCTACGCCGACGCCCGCACCGCGCATCTCGCGCCGTTGCGCTCCACGCTGGTCGACGAGTTCGTCGGCCACACCCAGGAGACGGACCTCAGCGTGCCGGTGCGCCGCGACGGCTGGTGGTACATCACCCGCACCACCGCCGGGAACGACTATCCGGCCTTCACCCGGGTGGCCGACGCCGGCACCCTGCCCCAGGTCGAGCCGGGTGTGCTGCTGGCCGGCGAGCAGGTGCTGGTCGATGCGCAGGCCGAGGCGGCCGGTGCCGAGTTCTACTCCCTGGGCGGGCTGGCCCCCTCCCCCGACCACACCCTGCTGGCCTACGCCGTGGACACCGCGGGAGATGAGCGCTTCACGATCCGGGTGAAGGACATCGCCTCCGGGGAGGTCCTCGACGAGGCCGTCACCCAGGCCGGCTACGGGCTGGCCTTCTCCACCGATCAGCAGTGGCTCTTCTACGCGCGGGTCGACGACGCGTGGCGTCAGCACCAGATCTGGCGTCACCGCATCGGCTCCCCCGGTGCACAGGACGAGCTGGTCCTCGAGGAGGAGGACGAGCGGTTCATGATCGGCTTCGACCGCTCCCGGGACGGTTCCACGCTGGTCATCCAGGCCGGTTCCACCTCCACCACCGACGCGTGGCTGCTGGATCTGGCGGACCCGACGTCGGCCCCCGTACCGGCCGGCGGGCGCCGCGACGGCGTGGACTACTCCCTCGAGCACGCCGGGGACCGCCTGCTGGTGGTGCACAACCACGGGACCCAGGGCTTCGCGCTCGCGCAGGCCCCGCTGACGGACCCCGCTGCGTGGGAGGACCTGCTGGTCGCCGGCGAGGGCGAACGGCTGCTCGCCGTCGAGGCCTTCGCCTCCTTCGTGGCCCTGGAGCTGCGCAGCGCCGGGCTCGCGAGCGTGCGGATCATCCCGCGCGCGGCCGACGGCTCACTGCTGGCGGAGAAGGCCCGCGACCTCAGCCACGGCGGGGACCTGGACACCGTGGAGCTCGACGCCAACCCGAACTGGGACCAGACCACGGTGCGGTACCAGCTGACCAGCATGCTCACCCCGACCACGATCGCCGAGACCGACGTGGCCGGCGGTGAGGTGACGATCCTGCGCGTCACCCCGGTGCCGAACTACGACCCGTCGCGGTACGTGGAGCGGCGGGAGTGGGCACGCGCCGACGATGGCACGGCGATTCCGCTGTCCGTCGTCGCGCGGCGCGAGGTCGCCGCGGACGCCACTGCGCCGGGCTACCTCTACGGCTACGGCTCCTACGAGATGTCGATCGATCCGTCGTTCGTCCCCACTCGACTGTCGCTGCTGGATCGCGGCGTGGTCATCGCGATCGCGCACGTGCGCGGCGGCGGCGAGATGGGGCGCGACTGGTACGAGCACGGGAAGCTGCTGGAGAAGAAGAACTCCTTCAGCGACTTCGTGGCCGCAGCGCGACACCTGACAGAGTCCGGGCTGGTCGCGGAGGGTCGGCTCTCCGCGGAGGGACGCAGCGCGGGCGGGCTGCTCATGGGCGCCATCGCGAACCTCGCCCCCGAGCGGTTCCGGGCAGTGCTCGCCGGGGTGCCGTTCGTCGACACCCTCACCACGATCCTGGACCCCTCCCTGCCGCTGACCGTGGGCGAGTGGGAGGAATGGGGCGATCCGCTGCACGATCCGGACGTGTACGCGTACATGAAGGAGTACACACCGTACGAGAACGTGAAGGCGGTGCAGTACCCGGCGATCTTCGCCGCGACCTCGCTCAACGACACCCGCGTCTTCTTCGTCGAGCCCGCGAAGTGGGTCGCGCGCCTGCGGGAGACGGTCACCTCCGACCAGGCCGAGCGCCCGATCCTGTTCCGCTGCGAGATGGTCGCCGGGCACGGCGGCCGCTCCGGCCGCTACCGCAAGTGGGAGCAGCGGGCCGACGAACTGGCCTGGCTGCTCGAGCAGATCGGGGCGACCGAACCTCTCTGACTCCTGCGGCCTCTCGAAAATTTTCGTTCCCGACGGCGAGGATCCGGCCACGCTGCCACGCTTGACGCCTCTGTGACGGGTGCCATACGCTCGAACTACCGAAATCGTTCGAAACATTTCGGCCAGCTGAGCCAGATGAGTCATAGGAGACGTCATGAAGCGCCGCCAGATCCTCACCGTCGGAGCGGCCACCGCCGCAGCCACTCTCGCCGCCGGGGGCGCCGCCTCCGCGGCGCCTCCCGGGAACCGAGAGCAGACCCCTCCCGGGCTCGCCAAGAAGGACAACCTGGCGTGGGCCGCCGGCGCAGAGATCGCGATCGGTTCCGCCGTCGCCGGGGGCGGGCACCACACCGACGAGTCGTACCCGCCGCCGCTCACCGGCGACGCCGACTACCGGGATCTCCTGGGCCGCGAGTTCACCTCGGTCTCGGCCGAGAACCAGATGAAGTGGGATCACCTGCGCCCGGAGCCCGGAGCCTTTGCCTTCGAGGACGCCGACGCCATCATGGAGTTCGCCGCGCAGCACGGTCAGGTCGTGCGCGGCCACACCCTGCTCTGGCACAGCCAGAACCCCGACTGGCTCGCCGAGGGCGCCTACAGCGCCGAGGAGCTGCGCGAGATCCTGTACGAGCACATCACCACGGTGGTCGGCCGGTATCGCGGCCGCATCCAGCAGTGGGACGTGGTCAACGAGATCATGGACGAGGCCGGCAACCTGCGCATGAGCGACAACATCTGGCTGCGCGAGCTGGGCACCGGAATCATCGCCGACGCCTTCCGCTGGGCCCGCGAGGCGGACCCGGACGCCCTGCTGTTCTTCAACGACTACAACGTCGACGGGATCAACGCGAAGTCCGACGCGTACTACGCTCTCATCCCGACACTGCTCGCCGACGGCGTCCCGGTGGACGGGTTCTCGACCCAGGGACACCTGTCGATCCGCTACGGCTTCCCCGGTGACCTCGCCGAGAACCTCCAGCGCTTCGCCGATCTGGGACTGCAGACTGCGATCACCGAGCTCGACGTGCGCATGGACCTGCCCGAGGGCGTCGATCCGACCGCCGAGCAGCTCGAGCAGCAGGCCGAGTACTACCGCCGCGCGACCGAGGCGGCCCTGTCCGTGGATGGCTGCAACTCCCTCACCCTGTGGGGCTTCGTGGACACCTACTCGTGGGTCCCGATCACCTTCCCGGGCGAGGGCGCCGCCACCGTGCTCTGGGAGGACTTCTCGCGCAAGCCCGCCTACTACGCAGTCCAGGACGCCCTCGCCGCGGCCAGCGGTCGGGCCGGGCATCCGGCGCTGCGGCGGTGACCGCTTCGGATCAGCCGGCGCCGCTCAGCTGATCAGGTAGCCGCCGTCGACCGGGATCTCGACCCCGTTGACCATCGAGGCGGCGTCCGAGGCGAGCCAGACCGCGACGTCGGACACCTCGCGGGGCTCGGCGAAGCGGGACTGCGGGATGCGCGCCAGCATCGGGGCGGCCTTGGCCGGCTGGTCGCCCCACACCGTCCTGCCCATGTCGGTCAGCACGACCGTGGGGCAGATGGAGTTGGCGCGCACCCCCTGCGGACCCAGCTCGAGGGCGAGGGTACGAGTGGCCATGACGAGGCCGGCCTTGGCCGTGCTGTAGGCGTAGTGCTCGGCCAGGGGGCGCAGTGCGGCGGCGGAGGCGATCGTGACGATCGCGCCGCCGCCGGAGCCCGCCATGGCCGCGCCGGCCCGGGCGGCGAGCAGCGCCGGCGCCCGCAGGTTCACCTGCAGGGTCTCGTCGAAGTGCGCGCTGCTCAGCTCGTCGACCGTCTCCGGATGGGAGATGCCGGCGTTGTTGACCAGCACATCCAGCCGGCCTGGCCCCTCGAGGGCTGCCGAGGCCTCGTCCCAGAGCCGGTCCGGGACCTCGGGATCGGCGAGATCCGCCGCCAGCACCGCCGTGCGCACCCCGTGCTCCTCGCGGAGTCGGCGAGCCTGCCCCTCGACGGCCTCCACGTCGCGGGCGGTGAGCACGAGATCGGCACCCGCGGCCGCGAAGGCCCGAGCGATGTCCGCCCCGATCCCGCGGCTCGCACCCGTGATCAGGGCACGACGGCCGTCGAGAGGGCGGGCGGAGGAGTCGGAGCGGGTCATAGCCCCAGGCTACTCAGAAGGCGGGGATGACGCCGCCGGCGTAGGTGTCCTCGATGAACGTGCGCACGTCCTCGGAATGCATCAGCTCCTCGAGCTTCTGCAGCGCCGGGTTCTCGACGTCCGTGGTGCGGACGGCCAGCATGTTCGCGTAGGGGTTGCCCTCGGCGGATTCCAGGACCAGTGCGTCCTCGGCGGGCTTGAGATCGGCCTCCAGCGCGTAGTTGCCGTTGATCACCGCAGCGGCGAAGTCACCCTTGGTGCGGGGCAGCAGCGCCGGGTCGATCTCGGAGAACGTGAGGTTCTTGGGGTTCTCGGCGATGTCCGCGGGCGTGGCGTCCGTGGGCTCGATGCCGTCCTTCAGGGCGAACAGCCCCTGCTCCGCGAGCAGCGCGAGGGCACGGCCACGGTTGGTGGGGTCGTTGGGGATGCCGACCTCATCGCCCTCGGCGAGCTCGTCGAGGCTGGAGAGGGTCTCGGAGTAGACGCCCAGCGGCTCGAGATGGACGGGCTCGAGGGCGGTCAGCCCGTAGCCGTTCTCCTCGATCTCGGTCTCCAGGTACGGCGTGTGCTGGAAGAAGTTCGCGTCGACCTCGCCGTCGCTGAGCAGGCGGTTCGGGATCGGGTACTCGGTCTGCTCCTGGAGGTCGAGCTCGAGGCCCGCCTCGGCGGCGAGGTTGTCCTGGACGAACGTCAGGATCGCCATGTGCGGGACCGGGGTGGCGGCGATACGGATCGTCGTGATGCCGTCCGTCTCCTGGAGCGGGGTCTCCTCCTCGCCCCCGCAGGCGGCGAGGGTGAGGGCGGCGAGACCTGCGCCGGAGGCGAACAGGGTGCGGCGGCTGACGATGCTCATGAGGGGATCCTCCTGGGATGACGAGCTGGGATGGCGGGGACTGCGTGGGTCGGACGGTCAGACGGCGCGGGCACGGTGGTCGACGGCGCCGGCCAGGCGGGACCCGATCAGCTGCACCAGGATCACGATGATGACCAGCAGGATCACGGTCGCGATGATGATCTCGGTCTGGTAGCCGGTGTAGCCGCGGTTGTAGGCCAGCTGGCCGAGGCCGCCGGCGTTCACGGAGCCGGCCATGGCGGTGTAGCCGATCACGGCGATCGTGGTGGTGGTGATCGAGCCGATGATCCCCGGCAGCGCCTCGGGGACCAGCACCTGGCGGATCACCTGCCAGCGACTTGCGCCCATCATCTGCACCGCCTCGATCTTGCCCGCGGGGATCTCGCGCAGGTTCAGTTCGAACAGGCGCGCCGCGAAGGGCACCGCCGCGATGGTCAGGGCGATCATCGCGGCGTTCGGGCCGGTGGAACGGCCGGTGATGAGCGAGGTGACCGGGATCAGCGCGATGATCAGGATGAAGAACGGGAAGGAGCGCAGCACGTTGACGATGAAGCCGGCGACCTGGTTCAGAGTGCGCACCAGCGGGGACTTCGCTCCGTCGGTCTCGAACAGGGCGATTCCCAGCGGCAGCCCGAGCAGCACCGTCAGCGCCATGGTCACCGCAGTCATGTAGAGCGTGACCAGGGTGTTCTGCCAGAGACCGTCGTCCCAGCGGGTGAACAGAGGGTTCTGGGCCCACTCCTGCAGAAGTTCGATCATGCCGTCACCTCCTTGGCGACCACGCCGGCATCGTCGAGCTCACGCAGGAAGGTCGCCAGACCCTCCCTCGAGATCGGCTCCCCGGAGTGGTTGCGCAGTGCGAGCTGGACGCGGCCGACCTGGCGGCCGCCGATGGTCTCGATGGTGCCTGCGACGATCGTGGCGCTCGCGTCATGGGATTCGGCGAGGCTCACCAGGTCATCGCTGGTGCGGATCGTCGGGGAGTTGCCGTAGTCGCAGTTGACGATGAGAGCGTTGATGCCGGTGGGCGCCGGCGGCAGCGGGATCAGCTCGGCGGAGAGCGGGCCATGGGGATCGGCGGCCACATCGACCAGGTCACCGGTCTGGGTGATCGTCCCGTCCTGGAGCAGGGTCACGGTGTCGCAGACCTCGCGCACCACCGCCATCTCGTGGGTGATGATCACGACCGTGATGCCGAGGCGTTCACGCAGGTCACCGATCAGGTTCAGGATCTGGTGGGTGGTGGTGCCGTCCAGCGCGCTGGTGGGCTCGTCGCACAGCAGCACCTTGGGCTCCGCAGCCAGGCCGCGGGCGATGCCGACGCGCTGGATCTGACCGCCGGAGAGCTGCGCGGGATAGTTGTTCTCGCGCCCGCCCAGGCCTACGAGCTCCACGAGCTCGGCGACCCGCTGCTGACGCTTCGCCCGGGACACCCCGGCGATCTCCAGCGGGTGGGCGATGTTCTGGGCGGCCGTGCGGGAGTCCAGCAGGTTCGCGTGCTGGAACACCATGCCGATGTTGCGGCGGGCGGCGCGCAGTGCAGCACCCTCCAGGGCGGCCACGTCGGTGCCGTCGACCTCGACCCGGCCCGAGGTCGGCTTCTCCAGGCCGGTCAGGCAGCGGATGAGGGTGGACTTCCCGGCGCCGGAGCGCCCGACGATGCCGTGCACGCGCCCCGGATCGAGGTGGAGGTCGATCCCTCCGAGCGCGACGACGGGGTCTCCCCCGCCGGGCGCGGGAAAGACCTTCGTGAGGCCATCGAGAGTGATCACGTGAAGAGTGAATCACTCTCCTCCGTCTCCGTCGGAGTACTTGTTCATCTGAGGAAACACACGTCACAGGCCTGCACCCTCGCCTGTGCACGGGGTCACGTCGACGCGCACTGAGATCTGTCATGGGTGACCGGTGACGATCCCATCCGCGCTCGTGATCCCTCGCCCTACTGGCCGGCGGCAGATCTCGGGAGAGTAGGGCCATGACATCGACACAGCGCACCGCATCTGCTCCCCCCGAACGCTCCATCCTGATGGACCTGATGGCCATCACCCCCTCCGCGACCCTGGGCCGCGAGCTGCTCGCTCTGGTCCTGAACCTGGCTCTGGTCGGAATCCTCGTCATCGTGATCCAGCCGGAGCCCCTGGTCCTGGCCGTCATGCTCGGCGTCGTCGGCCTGTTCATGCTGGTCCGCCTGGCCGTCGGGTTCCGCACCCGGGGCTACGCCCGTGACCTGACGGGCGGTCGCTGAGATGTCGACCCTTCACCAGGCACCCACCGGCGCCACCTCCAGCACCCATCCCGCCGAGGTCCTGCTGCGGGCCGAGGGCCTCTCCCGTCACTACGGGCGCGGCAAGGACTCCTACCTGGCCGTCGACGGCCTCGACCTCACCCTTCACCGCGGCGAACTGTTCGGCCTGCTCGGCACCAACGGCGCCGGCAAGACCTCCACCCTGGAGGTGCTCGAGGGCCTCGCCCGCCCCACCTCCGGCTCGGTGCACGTGTTCGGGCACGACCCGTATCGCGAGCGCCGTGCCGTGCGCCCCCGCCAGGGGCTCATGCTGCAGACCGGCGGCTTCCCCGCGGACCTCACCGCCCTCGAGGCCCTGACCATGTGGAGCCGGACGCTGAGCACCCCAAGACCAGTGCTCGACGTGCTGGCCGACGTCGACCTCACCGACCGGGCGAGCACCCGCATCTCCTCCCTCTCCGGCGGCGAGGTGCGACGACTCGACCTGGCCAGCGCGATCGCCGGCGATCCCGAGCTGCTGTTCCTCGACGAGCCGACCACCGGCCTGGACCCCGAGTCGCGGGCCCGCGCCTGGGAGCTCATCGCCTCCCTCAAGCAGCGCGGCACCACGATCGTGCTGACCACCCACTACCTGGAGGAGGCCGAGACCCTCGCCGACCGCCTCGCGATCATGCACCGCGGGCGCATCGTGCGCGAAGGCACGGTGGCCGAGGTCGTCGACGGGCACGCCGCCCGGATCCGGGTGACGCTCCCGGCAGATGCCCCCGCCCTGCCCGTGCTCCACGGCCAGGCGAACCGCTCCACCTCGGGTCGCCTCGAGGTGACCACTCCGTCGCTCACCTCTGACCTCCACGCCCTCCTCACCTGGGCCCGCGCCGCCCGCATCGAGCTCACCGGCCTCGATGCCCGCGCCGCCAGCCTCGAATCAGTGTTCCTCGAGATCGCCGGCTCCTCCAACCTCGTCGAAGGAAGATCATGACTGCCCTCACCGCATCCCCCCGCGCCGCCACCTCCGCCCCCTCTCGCACCCGCCGGCGGTCCCGCCTGCTGGGGCTCGCCGCCGCCGAGCTGTCCCTCCTGCGACGCAATCGCATGCAGCTGGGCACCGCGATCGTGCTGCCGCTCGCGCTCCCGTTCTTCTTCCTGCCCCTCGCACGGCAAGGGGCCACACCCGATGCCCTGGCAGGTGTGCTGGGCACCATGTTCGTGATCGTCCTGCTGTTCGTCGTCTACTACAACCTGCTGTCCACCTTCGTCGCCCGACGCCAGGAGCTGGTTCTCAAGCGCCTGCGCACCGGTGAGGCCTCGGACGCGACCGTGCTGGCGGCGACGGCGGCCCCCGCCCTGCTGCTCGCGACCGTGATGATCACCATCATGGCGGTGCTCTCGATACTGCTGCTGGACCTTCCGCTGCCCCAGAACCCCGTCGCGCTCGTCCTCGGGCTGAGCCTCGGTGCCGCCACGTTGGTGCCGCTGGCCCTGGTGACCGCGAACATCACCCGCACCGTCGAATCCGCACAGGTCACCTCGCTGCCCGCGATGGGCATCCTGATGATCGGCGCCGGCGGCATCCTTCCGGCGGAGATCCTGCCGGAGTGGGCGGCTCGTCTGATCACGGCCCTCCCCTCCGCGCCGATCACCGAGCTGGTGCGGCTGGGCTGGCTGGGCATCGGCGCCGACGGGACCCCCGTGTTCGGCGCCGAGGCGTGGACCACCGTCGCCGGCCAGGCGGCGATCCTGCTCGGCTGGGCCCTCCTCGGCATCCTGATCGTGCGCGAGCACTTCCGCTGGGAGCCGCGCGGCTGACCCCGAACCGGACGGGCGCTCCCGACATCCCTCATGGCCAGTCCTCGACCACCCCATCCCCGGGGGTGAACCGGCGTTCTCCCGGTCACCACCGGGGATCTCGCCGCCGTGGGGGACCCGGACGGCGGCGACGGTCTCGCTCCCGGGATCGAGCACGGCGAATACCGGGTCCACCACGTCCCAGGTCGCCGGCTGTCGTGGTCGAACAGAGCGGCGCGGTTCCACGTCGACCGGTCGCCCCTCCGTGCGGTGACCGCGTCCCTATCCTCTCTGCCGGGCGACCCGTGCCTCGTCCCAGACGGGGATGTCGGATTCGTAGACCTCGGCGTCCGCGCCGAAGACCAGGAACCGCTCGAAGTCCCGCACGAACCAGCGGTCGTGGGTGACGGCGACGACGGTCCCTTCGAAGGTGGCGAGCGCCTGCTGGAGGGCGTCGGCCGATTCGAGATCCAGGTTGTCGGTGGGCTCGTCGAGCAGCAGCAGGGTCGCCCCGCCCAGTTCCAGCAGCAGGATCTGGAACCGCGCCTGCTGACCGCCGGAGAGCGACTCGAAGGTCTGCTCGGCAGCGCGCGCCAGCTCGTAGCGGGCCAGCGCCCGGGCCGCCTCCTCGCGCGGCCTCCCGGCGCGGTGCTCGTCCCCGCGGTGCAGGATCGACAGCAGCGTGCGGCCGGTGAGATCGGACCGTCCGTGGGTCTGGGCGAACCAGCCGGGTCGCACCCGGGCACCGAGGCGGGCTGTGCCCGTGTGCTCGACCGGGTCGATCGGCACCTCGGCGACCGGCAGGTGCTCGGGCGAGGGATCGGTGCCCCCGGCGGCGAGCAGGCGCAGGAAGTGGGACTTGCCCGAGCCGTTGGATCCGAGCACGGCGATGCGGTCCCCGAACCGGGCCTCGAGATCGAAGGGAAGCATCAGGTCCGTCAGCTCGAGGCCTTCGCAGATGATCGCGCGCTTGCCGGTGCGGCCCCCGCGCAGGCGCATGGCGAGCTTCTGCTCCCGCGGCTGCAGCTCGGGCGGGCCGGCGTCCTCGAAGCGGGCGAGTCGTGTCTGGGCCGCGCGGTAGCGGGCGGCCATATCGGAGTTGTAGGCGGCTTTCTGCTTGTACATCTGCACCAGCGCGCGCAGCTTCGCGTGCTCCTCGTCCCAGCGCCGCCGCAGCTCCTCGAGCCGCTCGAACCGAGCCTCCCGCGCTTGGTGATAGGTCTCGAAACCGCCCGGGTGCACCCAGGAGGTGTTCCCGGCAGCGCCCAGCTCGAGCGTGACGACGCCGCTGGCGGTGCGCGCCAGCAGTTCCCGATCGTGGCTGACGTACAGCACGCTCTTGCCGGACTCCACGAGCCCTTGCTCGAGCCAGCGCTTGCCCGGGACATCGAGGAAGTTGTCGGGCTCGTCCAGCAGCAGCATCTCGTCGGGCCCGCGCAGGAGGGCTTCCAAGGCGAGCCGCTTCTGCTCCCCGCCGGACAGCGACGAGATCGGCCGGTCCCGGCAGCCCTCGAAGGTGGCGCCGAGCGCGGCGATGGTGCAGACGTCCCACAGGACCTCCGCCTCGTACCCGCCGACCTCTCCCCAGGTGGTCAAGGCGTTCGCGAAGGCCATCTGGGAGGCGGTCGAAGCGGTCTCCGCCATCTCCCGTTCGGCCCGGTCCAGGGTTGCGGCCGCCTGCCGGATGCTCGGCGGCGACACCGACAGCAGCAGCTCGCGCACCGTGCCGCCGGTCAGGAACTGGCGCATGATCCCGAGCGTCCCGTTCTGGGTGACGGCGCCGGAGTTCGGGGCCAGCTCACCGGTGACGATGCGCAGCAGCGTTGTCTTCCCGGCGCCGTTGGCCCCGATCAGCGCGATCCGCGCACCCTCGCCCACGCGGAAGGAGACGTCGCGCAGCAGCGGCCTGCCGTCGGCCAGCGTGTAGTCGATGCCCGCGATATCGAGGTGTGCCATATGCCCAGGTCTATCCCATCAGCGGCGAACAGTCATGGGAATTGTCGGCGCCTCACGGTTCGCAGCCGTCGTCGCTCAGAGGGCGAGCTGGCTGCGGTACCGCTCGGCGAGCGCTGCCGGCCAGTCGGTGAAGGTGATGAGGGTGTCGTCAACATGGGTGAGCTGGTCGATCGATCCGACCCGCGGGAGGTCCCGGAGCGCGCGGTCCTGGATCGACTCGACCGTCGCCTCGATGTACTCGGCAGTGTTCAGCACCGGGTACGGGCGCACGGCGTCGTCGATCCCGACGGCGAACTGCTCGACCCGCGGGCCGACCCGGTCCGTCAGGCCGAGCTCGTCGTGCCGGCTCCCGAGCAGGAGCAGCGCAGGCGTGAACGCCTCGTCGTCGCGGTCGGCGAGCGCTGCGTCGAGCAGCGGGCCGAGATCTCTGCAGGCGCCAAGGTCCTCGAAGGCACGGCCGAACCATTTCGCGTAGGGGCGGTACTGCCGCTCCTGCAGGAAGGCCATCTCCATCACGAGTCGGGCCAGGTGGGCGATGAGCAGCTGGGAGCCGCGGCGGTCACCGGTCTCGAGGGTGCGCCCGAGCAAGGGGGTGGCCTGGCCGATCAGGTGCCACTGGCAGGCCAGCAGCCATCGCCAGATGTCCGTCGGGTACCAGGCGAAGGCCTCGCGCAGGGCGGTCAGCTCCTGCAGGTCGTCGTGGAACACGCCGCCGGCGGTGAGCTGGCGCAGGTGCTGCTGCGGGATCGCGAGCCACGCCGCGTGATCGGACGGTGCGGTCGGGATCGTCGGCAGTCTCGTCGCCATCCACAGAGCGGTGGTGGTGATCTCGAGGTGGTCGGTGATGCGACCCTCGGCGTGGGAGAACCACCGGGTGGGATAGCCGCGGAAGGTCGGAGGAAGCGCAGCCCGGACCGCACGCGCAGCGTGGTCGACGTCGGCGACGGGGACGAACAGCTGCAGTCGCGGCCCCCACTCATGATCTCGGGAGCGTTCGTCGTCGAAGCCCTGCACCTCCGACCCCTCCCCGAGCAGGCAGGCAGTGTGCGGGCGGGCGATCGCCCCGGCGACGACCTCCTCGTAGAGGCTGCGCGCCAGTTCCAGTCCCGGGACGAATGCGGCCATGCGGGCAGGCTAGGCGCGCAGGCGCCGGGAGGCACCTTCTTTTCTGTCGGCCTCGCGCACGGCTGCGTCGGCCTCGCACGTCGACTCATGACATCTCTCATGGGCAACCCGTGAGGAGCCCACCTCGACCGGTGATCCGCTGCCCTACTGGCGGGCGTCGATCCTCGGGAGAGTAGAGCCATCGCCAGGACCACGACTCCGCTCCCCGACCCGAAGGACACCCATGTTCCAGGACCTCCTCGCCCAGCTCCACTCCCTCGTCTCCGACCTCGAGCCGTGGCAGCAGGTGCTCGCACTCGTGCCCGTCGGGGCGATCCCGTTCATCGAGTCCTACCTCGGCAGCTTCCTCGGTTCCGCTCTCGGCATCCACCCGCTGCTCGCGATCCCTGCCGCCGTGCTCGGCAACCTGCTCGCCACCTTCGGAGCCATCGCACTGTCGGGCAGGGCGCGTGAGGCAGTGACCCGCGGCCGTGATCGCCGGGCGACGGACGCGACCGCGCAGCCCTCGAGGTTCCGGCAGAAGATCGCCACCGCCCTGGACCGGTACGGCGTGCCCGGAGTGTGCCTCCTGGGCCCGTTCGTGGTCGCCTCGCAGATCACGGCACCGACACTGGTCGCCCTCGGCGCCACCAGGACCCGGGTCTACCTGTGGATGGGCATCTCGATCATCGGCTGGGGGATCGTCTTCGGGGTCTTCGGCAGCCTGTTCCTCACTGTCATCCTGTGATCCCGTGATCCCGGTCCCCTCCGATAAGCTCCCGACCAGGCCGTCCAGCGAACCGACGTCCGAGAGAGGACAGATGTGAATACCGCCGTGGGCCGCCAGTGGAGCGTCTTCTACGCCTACACGGCGTGGACCGTCGTCGGCGTGGTGGTGCTGCTCCCTCTGGGCGTCACGGCGTTCCTGGATCTTCGGCTCCCGACTGCCTTCACCTTGGCACCGCTGACCACCGCGGTGCTGTGCGGGCAGGTCATGCTCGGGGCCTGGTCGGCATGGCGCGCTCTGGAGGCATGGGCCGCGGCCGACGCCTCCACCTCCCATGACCGCTGGGGCATGCGCCGAGTGGGTCGGCTCCCCTCGGATCTGTCCCTGCTGGCCGCCGCGCTGCCGTCGGCGCTGATCGCCGGCGCCACCCTGGTCGGCGGCGTGGATTCCCGCTTCCTGGTCATCTCCTTGTCGCTGGTGGCCACCACAGCCGGCATCCGGTGGCGGTGGGAGGTCGGATTGGTGCTTGCGGTGGCGTTCACGGCGGTGGCTGCGCTGGCGCAGCAATCCCTCCCACAAGTCCTCTCCCACGGCATTCTCGTGCTCGCGGCCGTGCTCACCTCCCGGCTCTCCCTGTGGCTCGCCGCGATGGTGCGCGAGCTCGACGACGCCCGGGAGGCCCAGGCCGCACTCGCCGTCGCCGAGGAACGGCTGCGTTTCGCGCGCGACCTGCACGACGTCACCGGCCGCGACCTCTCCGTGATCGCCGTGAAGTCCGAGCTGGTCGCCCAGTTGGCCGAGCGCGAGGACCCTCGGGCGGTCGAGCATGGCCGTGAGGTCGCCCAGATCGCCCGCACCTCGCTCGCGGAGATCCGTGCGCTGGTGCGCGGATATCGGGAGGCCGACCTGGCCACCGAGCTGCGCGGCACCGCCGCGCTGCTGCGCTCCGCGCACGCACAGGTGTCTGTGGAGGGCACTGCCGAGGACGTCCCCGCCGCCTTCGCCGGCACCGCGGCCTGGGTGCTGCGGGAGGGGGGCACCAACATCCTGCGCCACGCCGACCCCACGACCGTCACGATCACCCTCGGCCCGGACGGGGTCGCCCTCGTCAACGATGGCTCGCCCGGCGCCGACGAGGTCCACGAGGGCAGTGGCCTGACCGGCCTTCGCGAGCGCCTCGACCCGACCTGCTCGCTCACTGTCCGCCGCGAGGGCGGGACCTTCACCCTTGATGTCCGCTTCGACGCCCCGGGAGGGACACGATGACCCACGACCCTGTTGCTGATCCCGCCCTGCTGCGCGTGATCCTCGTCGACGACGAGAACCTGATCCGCTCCGCGCTCGCCACCATGCTCACCCTCGAGGCGGATCTCGACGTGCGCGGAGAAGCGTCGACCGTCGCAGACGGGGTACGCCTCGCCCAGGCCGAACAGCCCGACGTCGCAGTGCTCGACCTCCAGCTGCCCGACGGCGACGGCCTCGAGCTGGCCGGCCGGATCGCGGACATCTCCCCCGCCACCCGCTCCCTGATCCTCACCTCGCACGCCCGTCCCGGCTACCTCAAGCGGGCCCTCGCCCAGGGGATCCTCGGCTTCCTGCCCAAGACCACCTCGGCCGATCAGCTCGCCCGCGCCGTGCGGTCGGTAGCCGCCGGGCGCCGGGCGATCGACCCGGAGCTCGCCGCCGACACCATCTCCTCGGGCGATTCACCGCTGACCCCGCGGGAGGCCGACGTCCTGGAATACGCGGCCGACGGCGCCGCCGTGGAGCAAATCGCCCGCCGCGCCCACCTGGCCGAGGGCACGGTGCGCAACTACCTCTCCAGCGCGCAGGCGAAGCTGCAGGCAGGGAACCGGCACGAGGCGGTCGCGATCGCGCGCCGCCAGGGCTGGATCTGAGCAGGCCAGCCGGATCTGGGCGCGGCCCGAACCGGGCGCGCCGCATCCACTGGCGCCCGGTGCACAGGGACACCGCCATAGGGGCCCAGCTGATCACATGACGCCACCGGATACGTCGCGCCGGCGACTGCCGCGGTGTCATCTGCCCTGTCCTCGAACCGCCCGCCGCGCGCCGTGGTTGCTGTCATCCTCCCGCGCTCGAGTGCCGACGTCGAGCAAGGGCTGCAGGCTCAGGCTGGCTCGATCGAGAACGTCTGCTCGACCTTCCCATCGGCGTGCACCGTCTCGTCGAACGGAACCGGGATCGCCCGACGCCAGAACGACGTTGCTTCGGGATTCGTGGCCAACTGCGTGACCGACCACGACCCGACGTGCGCGTCGAAGAGGAGCCGTGCCGTTCGCCTTCCCACACCGTCCCGCCGGTACTTCCTGAGGACGAAGAACTCGGCCATCTGTGTCGGGTCGCCCTGTCGGACAAGGGCGAAACCCGCGGGATGCCCATCGACACGGACGACGTAGGCGTACCGGTCCTGCTCGTGGCGATAGGTATCGAGCCAGGCGTAGTGGAACGATCCCTCGTCGTCGACATCGTCGCCCGTGTACTCAGAGAAGTCGTAGAAGTAAAGCTGCAGCAACCGGCCCAACAGGTCGAAGTCCTCGCCGGACGCCGGGAGGACGGTGAGTGCGGACGCCGCTGTGGAAGGCACCATTTCCCCACGGTAGGCGCAGGCAGGCTGCAGGCGCTCCTGCTTTTCAGGGTCCAGGTGCTTGCACGTCGTGGATCTTCGCGTGGACATGCATGTCATGCCATCCGTCGGCGTGCAGGACGCTTTCCCGGCGGGTTCCCTCCGCGTCGAATCCCACCTTGCTGGCCACCCGGCACGATGCCGCGTTCATCGTCGAGTGCTCGAGCTCGACGCGGTGCATCCCGACGGAGAAGACCCAATCGGTCGCCATTCCCAGCGCTTGAGGCGCAATCCCTCGGCCTCGAGCATGTGCGCGGATCCAGTACGCCGCTGTCGCGAATCCATCGGCCAGGTGGAACGTCAGGGTCATCCGCCCCGCCAGCGCTCCGTCGTGATCGATGGCCCAGCTCGCCCCCGTCTCCGCAGCCCATGCTGCACCGGCTGCCGTGATCCACTCGTCGGCCTCTTCCGTCGTCATCGAGCGGGCGTGCCACCGCTGGATCGCCGGTTCTTGGTACGCCGCCACCACGGCGGAAGCATCGTCGCCGGTCCACGGGCGCAGCTGGACGGATCCGACGGAGAGAACGGGCTGTGCAGTGCTGGACAGCGAGCCGGGTGCGATAGCCGGTGACACGAAGGAGGGCACGTCGGAAGCATGGCACCAGCCGTCGGCGCGAACAACCGAACGAGCAGGCCCTGCCGGGGAGGTGAGTTCACGCATCCGGCCTGAACCCGGCCTGCTAGGGCTGGGGCGTCGGGGGGTTCTCCGCGCTGACCAGCGTGCCGATGTCCTCGCCCTCGCAGATGCGGCGCATCAGGTTCTTCTGGCCCACGTCGAAGATGTGCATCGTCAGGCCCTGTTCCCCGGCAAGCACGAAGGCACTGGTGTCCATCACCTTGATGTTCTTGGCGACAGCCTCCTCGTAGCTCAAGCGCTCGTAGCGCACGGCATCGGGGTGGAGGTTGGGATCCTTGTCGTAGACAGCGTCGATGTCGCGCTTCGCCACCAGCAGCGCGTCGGCGTCCAGCTCGAGAGCACGCTGCACGGAGGGATAGTCGGTCGTCACGTACGGCTGGCCGATCCCACCGGCGAGGATCACGATGCGGTGCTGGTCCAGATGAGAGAGGGCGCGGAGGCGGATGAACGGTTCCGCCACGGACTGCATGGGGACCGCGGTCATCACGCGCACGTCCGCATCGGTGCGTGCCGTGAGCGCACCTCGAAGCATGAGCGCGTTCATCACCGTGCCCAGCATGCCGATGTTGTCGGCCTCCGCGCGGCCGATTCCCCAGCCCTCGGACATCCGTCCACGGAAATAGTTCCCACCGCCGACGACGACGGCGACCTGCACGCCCAGTTGATGGACCGCGAGCACCTCATCGCTGAGGTGTGCGAGTCGATCAGGCTCAACGCCCCAGCCGCTCTCGCCCGCGAGAGCTTCGCCGGACAGCTTCAGGACGACGCGTTCGTACCGTGACATGCGGTCCGCTCCCTCGATGCGGGCCCTGCGGATCAGGGCCACATTGTCTGCCAGTATCGCCAACGCATCGCCGCTTGGGGGCTGTCCGATTGCTTCCGGCGGTCTAATTCTGGGAACTGCGACAGCCGATCGCGGCTGTGCATGCCTTCGATAGGCTCGACATATGACCAAGATCGAGAGCCCCGAATGGACCTTCATCGTGACCGATATCGAGGTCGACGGGCCCCATAGAGGAGCGAACTCGATGCGGTCGTTCGCCTCTGTGGCAGTGTCGGCCAACGGTGCCGAGCACGGCCAGTTTGAGGCGGTTCTCGAGCCTCTGCCTGGCGCAGCGCCCAATGCGGACACGTACGCGTGGTTTCAGACCCAACCAGACGCCTGGGCGGCGTGCACCACCGATCCCCGCCCTGTACCTGACGTGATGCGCGACTACACACAATGGCTGCACACGCTGCCTCAGCCGCGCATGTTCGCGGCCTGCCCACTGGCTTTCGATGGGCCCTGGATCGACTACTACCTACGCCGCTTCACGAACTACGGAATCACCCAGGGACGCGACGAGACCGACAAGATCTTCCATTCACCGGGGCTGTGCTTGTCGTCGTACGCCTCCGCGGTGACGGGCATCCCCCCGTGGAACTTTCAACCCGCCGACCTTCCTTCATGGATGCTCGGCGACGTGCCGCACACGCACTGTGCAATCGACGACGCCATCGGCTACGCAAATCTCCTCGTCAATCTGCTCGGCGGACGACACTGACATCGTCCCTGGCATGATCGGGACATGACTTCGACACGCGTCCCGCCCGGCGTTCGAGCAGTCGTCTTCGACGTCGGGGAGACTTTGGTCGACGAGTCTCGCGCCTGGCGCAGGCAGGCTGAACTCGCCGGCATCTCTCCGTTCACGCTGATGGCGATGATCGGATCTCTGATCGAACGTGGAGAGGACCATCGCCACGTCTGGCGCGAGCTGAACGTCGCGCCACCTACCGAGCCGCCGCGGATCATCGAGGCGGACCTTTACCCGGATGCAGTCGCGTGCCTGCAGGACACCATGGCCGCTGGGTTCATCGTCGGCATCGCGGGCAACCAGCCGGCGGGCCTCGAATCGCAACTGCGGGACGCGGGCTTCGAGGCCGACTTCATCGCGACGTCCACTGCGTGGGGCGTTGTGAAACCCTCGCAGGAATTCTTCGAGCGGACCATCGCTGCGACGACGCTGAGCCCCGCAGAGATTCTGTATGTCGGAGATCGGCTCGACAACGACGTACTGCCTGCGCGCCGCGCGGGCATGCACACCGCACTGTTAGTGCGAGGGCCCTGGGGTCACCTCCACTCCAGGCGTGACGAGGCGGCACTGGCGGACCTGAGAATCTCGACTCTGTCGGAACTGGCTCAAGAGCTCCGGCTCGCTTGGCCCTAGGCCGTGTTGCTAAACGTCGTGGCGACCGTCCGGTCAAGCGATGGGGGAGGTCAATCCCGTAGCGAGCAATGATCCGCGCTGGTCGCCCAGGCTTTGAGCCATTCGACGAGTAGCGCTTTCTCAGCCGCCTGGACTCGCGCACGGAGGGACGTGACATCGTCAGTTGGGAGAACCTCTACGGATGTCTGCGCCAAGATTGGGCCTTCGTCATAGTTTTCGGTCGCGACGTGGACCGTTGCTCCGGTGACGGTTTCCTTGTCGAGCAAGACGGCCTGATGCACCCGATCGCCATACATCCCTGTGCCACCGTAGGCCGGCAGCAGTGCCGGATGGGTGTTGATAATTCGGTGCTCGTACGCATCCCGAACCCGGGGTCCAATCTTCTTCATGTACCCGGCCAGCACTATCAAATCGATCCTCTCGCCAATCAACGCGTCCAGCATGGCAGCATCGCGGAGGTCTGGATCAGGATGGGTAACACCGCTCAGATGGATGCTCGGGATGCCGTGGCCGTTGGCGACATCGAAAATCCCCGATCTGCTGTTGTTCCCGACGATGAGAGCGACTTCGGCAGGGACCATTGTCTCGGTCGCGACCACAACGGCCTCGGCCGTAGTCCCGGACCCAGATCCGATGAGCGCCAGCCGCTTGAGTGAAGACACGAACGCAGTTTACGGCTCCCCGGCGACCAGGCGCGCAAAGTCATGCTAAATTGCCGCCGCCCAGTTCGTGGTGAGCCAGTGGAGTGTTGCGGCGAGGCAGAGGCCCGCGTGGTAGTTGCGGACGGTCTTGTCTGAGCGCATCGCGATCCCACGCCACTGCTTGAGCTTGTTGAAGCACCGCTCGACGACGTTGAGACCGCGGTAGCGAGTTCGCGACTGGTCGCCGAAGTCGCTCGGTTGCCCGCGCCTCTTGCGTCGGTGCGCGATCTGGTCGTCGCGCTCCGGGATCGT
The DNA here is from genome assembly GCF_014897705.1 of Brachybacterium sp. FME24. GTDB lineage: Bacteria > Actinomycetota > Actinomycetes > Actinomycetales > Dermabacteraceae > Brachybacterium. Next base: position 36,010 of record NZ_JABUXV010000007.1, read on the forward strand.
CGCAGCGATCCCGCGCTGACGGAGCCAGGCCCGGTTCGCCCTCGACGGGTAGCCCTTGTGTGCGAGCACCCGGTCCGGCCTGGAGCGTGGCCTGCCCCGAGCGCCCGGGACACGGATCTCACTCAGCGTCGTGTCCAGCATGCTGGTGTCCGCCGCCTGCCCGGGCGTGAGGATGAACGCCGGAGCCCATCCCTTCCCATCACAGACCAAGTGATTCTTCGTCGTCAGTCCGCCGTGGAAGCGACCGATCGCGCGATCGAGCGGATCCTCACCGAACTTCTTGTAGTTTGCCAGAGCCCCCTGTCGTGCGGGGAAGTGTCGCGCCATGCTGGTAGACGCGCACGATCGTGGAGTCGATCGACGCGCCCCAGTCCAGATCCCCGGACTGCTGCGCGAGCGACTGCGTCTTCTCCAGCACCCGCGCCCACACGCCCTGCTCGGCCCACCGATTGAAGTTCTTAAAGATCGTGTTCCAGTTCCCGAACCGCGCCGGTCCGGAACCGGCACGCCGTCGCCTCGACCACCGTGCGCCGATCCACCGGAGGCCGTCCCGTCGACTTCACCGCCGGGAACAACGGACCGTTCACAGCCCACGCTTCATCCGAGATCACATCACGCGACGCGCACCCAAGACTCGCCCACACGGCAGCCGAAGAGGTTTGGCAACACGCCCTAGTTCCTCCAAGGGTCGTGCCGACGACGACTGGCTGCCCCGCCTCAGGCGGTGGCGCCCTCGGCGAAGCTGGCGTCGACGACGGTGGCCACGTCGATGGGCTCGGTGTAGGTGATCTGCTCCGCGTCGATCCACACCGTCTGCATGTTCTCCAGCTGCTCCGGCTGCGGGGCGAGATCGGGCAGGTAGGAGTACATCGGCGAGGCCTTGAGCACGTCGATCTCCTGGCCCAGGGTGTCGGCGAGGATCTGGTAGACCTCATCGGTCTGGGTGCCGTCGTCCGAGAGCTCCTGGGCGCCCTGGGCGAGCGCCGAGAAGAAGGCCTGGGCGAGATCCTGGCCGAGGAAGGTCTCGGAGTAGAGCACGCCGGTGCCGGTGGTGCCCTGGGCTGGAACGGCGAGCGGGGAGGCGACCCCGGCCTCCTCCATCGCGGTGGAGAACGGGGCCGACGGCGTCGCGGCGTCGACGGAGCCGTTGGTCAGCGCGGGCTCCTGATCAGGGGTCGAGAGGTTGGAAACTTCGACGTCGTTCAGCGTCAGGCCACCCTCCTCGAGCATCGCCGCCAGCAGGTAGCCGCCGGTGGCGCCGGGGCCGCCGGCCACGCCGATCTTGCGACCCTCGAGATCGGCGACCGAGGTCACGGAACCGTCGTCGATCAGCTTCTGGCTCACCTCGAGCGCCGTCGGGGAGTTCTCGGGATCGCCCGGCGAGATGCCCATGGACCCGACGACTTTGAAGGCGAGGCCCTGGTCCAGCGCGTTGAACATGCCCGCGCTGAAGCCGGCGATCATGACGTCCAACTGGTCGTTCGACAGCATGGGGATGCCGTCCTGGCCGGACTTCAGCGGAGTCAGCTCGAGGGTGATGCCGGCGTCCTCGAAGTAGCCCATCGCGTCGGCCACGTACAGGGGTGCGAACAGCGAGGAGGGCACGTGGCCCACGCGGACCGTGCCGGAGGCGGAGCCCCCGTCGCCCCCGGAGCCGGTGTCCTCACCGGTGACGGCGGGTCCGCAGGCGGCGAGGGCCCCGCCGACGGCGGTCGCGGAGGCGAAGGAGAGCAGGGTGCGTCGTCGCATGGTGTGTTCCTTGGTGTCAGAGGTGAGGACGGGGTCAGGTGCCGCGTCGCCAGGGCAGCAGCAGCTTCTCCGAGCGGCTGAGGAGGGCGGTCAGGACTGCGCCGATGATGCCGATCACCAGCAGGCCCACGTACAGCTTCTCGGGGATGAACAGCTGCCAGGAGTTCCAGATCAGATAGCCCAGACCCGTGGTGGAGGCGCCGGTGAACTCGACGGCGGTGACCACGACCACGGCGGTGCCGGTCGCGGTCTTCAGCCCGGAGAACACGAAGGGCATGGCGCCGGGCAGGATCACGAAGCGGAAGCGCGCGAAGCCGGTCGCGCCATAGGCCGCGCCCGCTTCGAGGAGCTTGCGGTCGATCGCCCACACGCCCGCGACCGTGCTGATCTGCATGACGAAGAACGTCGTGATGAACACGGCGATGATCTTGGGCAGCTCGGTGGGACCGAAGATCATCAGCAGGATCGGGAAGATCGCGATCTTGGGCAGCGGGTACAGCGCGGAGAACAGCGGGCCGAGCGCTGCGTTCAGGGCGCGCGAGGACCCCATCAGCAGGCCCACCACGATGCCGGTGATCGCGCCGAGCCCACCGCCGACCAGCAGGCGCATGAGGGTGGGGCCGGTGTGCTCCCACAGTTCCCCGCTGCCCAACATCTCGGCGCCGGCGGCGAGGATCCGGGTGGGCGGCGGGAAGAAGCGCGGGTCGATGATGAGCAGGCGGGCGCAGAGCTCCCACAGCACGACCAGCACGATCGGCGCGAGGATGGACAGGGCGAGGTCGCGCGTGCGCAGGCGGCGGTCGCGGGCGCGGTGGACGCGAGCGGCCTCCAGAGTGCGCTGCTCGCGCTCGGTCATGCTCATGCGGTCTCCTCCGCGGTGCGGACGTCGTCGCGCAGCAGGTTCCAGATGCGCGAGCGCAGTTCGCCGAAGTCCGGGCTGCGCTCGATGTCGAAGGAACGCGGGCGCTCGAAGGGGACGGTGATGTCCTCGCGCACGGTGCCGGGACGGCCCGACATCACGATCACTCGGTCGCTGAGGATGATGGCCTCGTCGATGTCGTGGGTGACCATGAGGACGGTCTTGCGCTCCTGCTCCCAGAGGGCGATGAGCTCCTCCTGCATGAGCATGCGGGTCTGGGCGTCCAGCGCTCCGAGGGGCTCGTCCATCAGCAGCACCGGGGAGCCGGTGGCGAAGGCGCGGGCGATCGCGAGGCGCTGGCGCATGCCGCCGGAGAGCTGGTGGGGGTAGGCGTCGGCGAAACCTGTCAGGCGCACGCGCGCCAGCCAGTCCCGGGCCGTGGCGAGGCGCTCGCGCTTGCCGACGCCTGTCATCCGCAGGCCGAAGGCGACGTTGTCCAGCACCGTCATCCAGGGGAAGACCCCGTGCTCCTGGAACACGAAAGCTGCCGGCACGGGATGGTCGGCGCCGGTCATGGTGACCTCGCCGACGGTGCGCTCCTCGAGCCCGCCGAGGATCCTCAAGAACGTCGATTTGCCGCAGCCGGACGGGCCGACGATGCAGGTGAACGAGCCTGGCTCGAGCGAGAGGGAGAAGTCCTCGAGTGCCCAGACGGGCTCCCCGCCGGAGAAGAACACCTTGGAGACGCCCTCGGCGACGACGGTCGCCTGGTCGGCTGCTGGCATGGGCACTCCTCCACCGTCCAGCGGCGAAGTCGGCGGCAGGCGGTGCGAATCACGGGACGGACTTGATCAGGTCAACCCCACTGTAGGCAACGATCCCCCGAGGACCCGTTCAGTTCCCGCCATATGGACAGCGTGAGACGCTCCCCTTCGCGGCACTCCACCCGGGGCCAGACCGTCTTCTTTCGGGGACCCCTCCCCGTCGCACGTAGCGCATATGGCCCCAGCTGGAGGAGAGTGCCCCGGGTCAGTCGTTGAGGTACTGGGTGATGCGGATCTGGTTCCCGAACGGGTCCCGCACTGCCATGTCGCGGCCGTACGGCCGAGTCGTCGGTTCCTCGATGATCTCGACTCCTGCTTCGCGCAGACTTCGGTGGTCGGCATCGACGTCGTCGCTGACCAGGATCATCCAACTTGTCGTCCCGAGCTCGGTGAGCTCACGCAGCGTATCCGCGGTCTCCGGGGAGCCGGTGGCAGTGTTGTCGCCGATGCGCTGCAACAGGACCATTCGCGAGGGTGCCGCAGGAAGCACGACGGTCAGCCAGCGCATGTTTCCCAGGTCGACGTCGGTGTCGACCCGGAAGCCGAGCTTCTGCGTGTAGAACTCCAACGCCTGGTCCTGGTCGGTGACATACATCGGGGTGATGGCGATATCGGTGAACATGCGCTCACACTACGAGCGATCCCTTCGTGCGAACTTCTCCGGAACGGCCTTCAGTCTTCGGCGCCGCTGGCGGGTCGGGACCACTGTCTCCTCATGCACGCGGGAACCTCCGGGAGGGGGCCACGCGCTCGGGCCTGCCGGGCAGTCTCCCCGATCAGCCGACGATAGGTCCGGCTGAAGGTGCCAAGACTGTCGTACCCCACTGCCAGCGCGATCTCGGTCACCGGGCGCTAGGTCGTCCGCAAGAGCGTGGTCGCCCTCTCGCTGCGTCGCCGGTACAGGTAGGCCCGTGGGGCTTCGCCGAAAGCTCGCGTGAACCTGCGCCGAAAATGACGGGGCGACAGCAGCGCGATGCGGGCCAGGTCCTCGATCGACCACTGCTGGGCGAAGTCCCGGTCGATCGTGTCCTTGACGCGAAGCAGCCTCCGCGCAGTGGATTCGGCAACTCCGGCACTCATGACTGCTGGTCGCTCCCGCTCCGTGCCCGCCGGGCCCGGAAGAAGTCGCGCAGCAGATCCCCGCATTCTCGTTCGCGAACTCCCGTGGTCAGCTCGACCCGATGGTTCAGGCGGGGCTCGCGCACCAGGTCATAGAGGGATCCGGCGGCGCCCGCCTTGGGGTCCATCGCCCCGACGACGACCCGCTGGGTGCGGGCCAGGACGATCGCGCCGGCGCACATGGTGCACGGCTCGAGGGTGACCACCAGGGTGCAGCCGGTGAGGTTCCAGCGACCGGTCACCGCCGCGGCCCGCCGCAGGGCGAGGATCTCGGCGTGGGCGGTGGGGTCCTCGTCGGCCTCGCGGCGGTTCCCGGCGGTGGCGAGGACCGCGCCGTCGGGGCCGACGACGACCGCGCCGATCGGCACGTCGGACGGTTCGCGGTCGGCGGCCGCCCGTGCCTCGTCGATCGCCAGTCCCATCAGCTCGTCATCGGTCATGGGGCCATTGTCGCGTGCGGCAGTCAGTCCCTCTCGCCGACGACGGCGTACCGCGCCTCCAGCAGCGCCCCATTGACCCCGTGCTCCTGCAGTTCGAGGTCGAAGCGTCCGCCCAGCAGCGGCCGGCCGGCTCCGAGCGTCACCGGCGCGATCGACACGAAGAGCTCATCGAGCATGCCGGCTCGTGCGAACTCCGCGGCCAGGTCGCCGCCGCCGACGATCCATACGTCTTTCCCGTGCGCCGCCTCCTCGATCGTTGTGCGGTGCTCCGCGGGCGCTCCGGAGACCTGCGTGATGCCGTCCGGCAGCTGGGTCGGTGCGCGGTGCGTGAAGAGGAAGGTCGGCTGGGTGAAGACCCAGGCGCCCTCCACGGTGTCTGCGTGCCCCTGGACCCAGTCATAGGTGGTGCGGCCGGTCACGATGGCGCCGACGCCGGCCATGAAATCGTCCATCGGGAGGATGCTCTGGTCGCCGGTGGGCTGGGACAGCAGCCAGTCGAGGCTGTCGTGCTCATCGGCGAGGAAGCCGTCGAGGCTGGTCGCGGTGTAGAAGCGGTAGGTCGGGCGGGTCGGTGCGGTCATGGTCGTTCTCCGATCTTCCTGCGGTGCCACAGGATGGGGTCCGGGTCGAGGTGCCGGGCCCCCAGGGAGAGACCGGCGTCGGTGAGCATCCAGCGCAGCAGCTGCCGACGGTGCGTCGAGAAGGTCAGCTCATGGGCGAGGATCTGGGAGAGCAGGAAGGATTCGGGCGGGTCGCAGAGTGCATCAATGATCGAGTCCTGCCAGGCGCCGCGTCGATCGACGTCCCGCACCATCGCCAGCCAGCGCGGTGACACCTGGTGGTGCCTCTCGAGCAGGGCAGGGACGTCATCGGGGCCGTTGAGGTCCGGGGCGGACTCCCCCGCGATGGCTGCCAGCCACGGCTCCTTGCTGAGCACCAGATGGCGTGCCACCTGGAGGATCGACTCGTCGGCCCCGTCCCATCCACGCGGCCGGCTGCCCGGCAGACGCACCGCTCGCAGCTCCTCAGCAGGGAGATGACGAGCCGCGTCGAGCAGCGCGTCGATGTCCTCCAGATCGTGTTCGACCAGGAGAGCCAGCACGTCACCCGCGGAGTGCTCGTGGACCTGGCCGGCGTCGACGTACAGCACGGTCGGGGAGTGGAAATGGATGCCGTTGGGTGCGGGCAGCCAGTGACCGCGCTCCGAGCGGGCGGGCAGCTCCGAGGGCGCGCACCCGAAGGCGCGATGGAACGCACGGGAGAACCCCTCGAGGGAGTCGTAGCCCGCCGCGAAGGCCGTGTCGGTCGCGGAGCCGCCCCGCTGGAGGTTCCACGCCGCCTGCTCGAGCCTGACCCGCCGGCGGAGCGCCGAGGGGCTCTCCCCCGCGTACGAGCGCACGGTGCGCTGGAAGTGGAAGGGGGACAGATGCGCCCGGGACGCCATCTCGCCGAGGGAGGCTCCGCCGACGTCGAGGACCGCGTCCAGGAGTCGCCGCATCGGATCGGTATCAGGCATGGAAGCAGTATCCGCGCCGCCGGGAGGTCCGCGCTTGACCGAACTTGCGGTCTTCGCTCCAGAGCCACCGTCGGCGTGACAACCCCCTCGCGCCCCCGGCGAAGCGGGCGATCGGTGCGTGCCCACCTCGGCCCTCCGGTAGATTCACCCCTATGCGCGTCCTGGAGATCGATCACCCCCTCGTTGCCCACAAGCTCTCGGTGCTGCGCAATCGCGCCACCCATTCCTCGGTGTTCCGGCAGCTCGCCGACGAACTGGTGACCCTGCTCGCCTACGAGGCGACCCGCAATGTCGCGGTCTCGCCGGTCCAGATCGAGACCCCGGTGACCACGATGACCGGCACCAAGCTCTCGAACCCCAAGCCGATGGTGGTGCCGATCCTGCGCGCCGGCCTCGGCATGCTCGACGGACTCACCCGCCTGCTGCCCACCGCCGAGGTGGGCTTTCTGGGCATGGTGCGCAACGACGAGACCCTCGAGGTCACGACGTACGCCAACCGCCTGCCCGACAATCTCTCCGGGCGCCAGTGCTTCGTGCTGGACCCGATGCTCGCCACCGGTCACACGCTGATCGCCGCCTGCGAGTACATGCATGAGCGCGGAGCCCGCGACATCACCTGCGTGACGCTGCTGGCCGCCCCGGAAGGCCTGAAGGCGATGGAGGCGCAGATCGACCCGTCGATCGACCTCACCATCGTCACCGCCGCGATCGACGAGAAGCTCGACGAGAACGGCTACATCGTGCCGGGCCTCGGCGACGCCGGCGACCGCCTCTTCGGCGTGGTCGACTGACAAGCTGAACGACGTACTGCGAGGAACGAGCGGTAGGAGATCAGCACGACAGACAGAGCCTGATCGACGTACTGCGAGGAACGAGCGGTAGGAGACGAGCACCTCGGGCGGTTGCCTGACGCGCCGTCCGCCGGCCCCTCCCGACTGCACGGGACGGGCCAGAAAAAGTGCTGGTCACCCGGTATCGGCCGCCGACGATCCTGCGTGCCTCCGCAATTGACCGGGCCCGGCACTTGGCAGATGATGGGTGGATTGCGGGCCGGGTTCACCAGGTCGCGGCATGAGTCGAGACCATGGAGGTTGCGGTGTTCCTGAGCGTCCACGAACAAGAACGACTGATGGTGCACGTGGCCGGGAAGCTCGCCCTCGAGCGCAAGGAGCGCGGGCTGAAGCTCAACCTCCCCGAAGCGACCGCGCTGCTGACCTCCTACCTGCTCGAAGGCGCGCGGGATGGCCAGTCCGTCGCCGATCTCATGGAGGGCGGGCGCTACGTGCTCGGCCGCGACGACGTGATGGAGGGCGTCCCCGAGATGCTCGCCCAGGTGCAGGTCGAGGCCACGTTCCCCGACGGGACCAAGCTCGTGACCGTCACCCACCCGCTGCAGTGATGGAGGCGTGATGAGCAACGAGAAGCCCCCGCAGCATCCGGCCGAGGCGCCGGCGATGGAGAAGAACCCCTTCGGCAATCCGGAGCTGACCCCCGAGGTGGACCCCGAGCCGGCCATCCACCCCTCCGACGATCCCGGTCGCAAGTACGAGCAGGACGAGTCGCCGGGGCATTCCGGCGTCGGTGCTCCCAGCGAGCCGCGCCGTTCCGGTACCAGCAGTCGCCAGGCACCTCGCCGCACCAGCATTGATGTCGTGGACCACCGCGTCCCCGTCATCCCCGGCGAGATCCTCCTGGCCGACGGTCCCGTGATCATCAACGAGGGCGCTGCCCCGATCACGCTGCGCGTCGTGAACACCGCCGACCGGCCGATCCAGGTCGGGTCGCATTTCCACTTCGCCGAGACGAACCCCGCCCTCGACTTCGACCGTACGGCCGCCTGGGGCAAGCGCCTGAACATCGTCTCCGGAGGCTCGGTGCGCTTCGAGCCCGGGGCTGACGAGGACGTCCAACTGATCGATATCCGCGGCCGGCGCATCGCGCTGGGCTTCCGCGGGGAAAGCGGAGGACCGCTCGATGACTGAGGTCAGCCGTTCCGAGTACGTCGCCAGCTATGGCCCGACCGTCGGGGACCGTATCCGCCTGGCCGATACCGACCTGGTCATCCAGGTCGAAGAGGACTACTACGTCGGCGGGGACGAGGCCGTCTTCGGCGGTGGCAAGTCCATCCGCGAATCGATGCTGCAGTCGGCACGGACCCGCGCCGAGGGCACCCCTGACCTGGTGATCACCGGCGTCGTGATCCTCGATCACTGGGGCATCGTCAAGGCCGATGTCGGGATCCGCGACGGAAAGTTCTGCGGGATCGGCAAGGCCGGCAATCCCGACGTCATGGACGGGGTCGACGAGAGCCTCGTGATCGGGCCCTCGACCGAGATCATGGCCGGCAACGGCATGATCATGACCGCCGGCGCCATCGACACCCACGTCCACTTCGTCACCCCGGACCAGATGAAAGTGGGCCTGAACGCCGGGGTCACCACGGTCATCGGCGGTGGCACCGGGCCGGCCGAGGGCTCCAAGGCCGCCCTGGCCACCCCGGGCGCGTGGTGGTTGGAGAAGATGTTCCAGGGCCTGGACACGTGGCCGGTGAACTTCATGTTCCTGGGTCGCGGCAACGCCATGAATGACGAAGCCCTGCTGGAGCAGGTGCGCGCCGGCATGGGCGGGTTCAAGATCCACGAGGACTGGGGCGCGACCCCAGCCGTGATCGACCGGACCCTGAAGGTCGCCGACGCCACCGGGGTGCAGGTCGCGATCCACTCCGACACCCTCAACGAGGCCGGCTTCGTCGAGGACATGCTCGCCGCCGTCAAGGGCCGCACCTTCCACGCCTTCCACACCGAGGGCGCCGGCGGCGGCCATGCGCCGGACATCATCAAGGTCGCCAGCGAGCTCAACGTGCTGCCCGCCTCGACCAACCCCACCCGCCCGTACACCGTGAACACGGTGGACGAGCATCTGGACATGGTGATGGTGGCCCACCACCTGAACCCGCAGATCCCCAACGACCTCGCCTTCGCGCAGTCGCGCGTGCGGGCCGGCACCATCGCTGCGGAGGACGTGCTGCAGGACATGGGCGCGCTGTCGATCATGAGCTCGGACTCCCTCGCGATGGGCCGCATCGGTGAGACGATCATGCGCACCTGGCAGACGGCGCACCAGATGAAGCGGGTGCGCGGCCTGCTCGAGGGGGACAGCGCGGCGGACAACAACCGGGCGCGTCGCTATGTCTCCAAGTACACGATCGCCCCCGCCGTCGCCCACGGCATCGATAAGTACGTGGGCTCCATCGAGGTGGGCAAGCTCGCCGACTTCGTGCTGTGGCAGCCTGCGCTGTTCGGCGTGCGCACCTCGGCCGTGTTCAAGGGCGGGATGGCGGCGGTCGCTGCGATCGGCGATCCCAATGCCTCGATCCCGACCCCGCAGCCCGTGTACGGACGGCTCGGCTTCAGCGCGCACACCAAGGCCGCCGGCGCCACCAGCTACGCCTTCGTCTCCGAGCTGGCGATGGAGAACGATGTCGTCGAACGGATGGGGGTGGAGCACGAGATCGTCCCGATCACCTCGACCCGCAAGGTCACCAAGGACGATCTGCCGCTGAACACGGCCCGCCCTCGGATCGACGTCGACCCCGACACCTACGCGGTGCGGATCGACGGCGAGCTGATCGAGCACGAGCCGGCGGAGTTCGTGCCCATGGCGCAGCGGTACTTCCTGTTCTGACGATGCCCGCCCTCTCTTCCCCGTCCTCCGCGGCTCCTGCTCGCACCGCAGCGCTCCTGCTCCTGGGCGATGGCCGCCTCCCCGCGGGCGGCTATGCCCATTCCGCGGGTCTCGAGCAGGCGATCGCCCGGGGCTGGGTGCGGGACGCGCCCTCCCTCGCCGAATTCCTGCGCGGCCGTATCCACACCACCGGCCTGGTCAGCGCCTCCTTCGCGGCTGCTGCGCAGCACCGCACAGCCGCGGCTCTGAAGAGCGGGGACCTGGAATCCCTGGGGTCCGCGCTCGCGGAGCTGGACCGTGAGCTGGTGGCGCGGACGCCCTCGCCCTCGCTGCGGCGGATCGCCCGGGATCTCGGGCGGATGCTGCTGCGGGCGATGCGGTCGATCTCCCCTGCCCAGCAGCCCGTCCTGGACGCTGCCGGGCCCGTGCTGCAGCAGCCGATCGCCTACGGCACCGTGGCCGCCGCTCTCGGTCTCGAGGCCCGCGACGCCGCCGGGCTCCTGCTCTACGAGACCGCGGCCACCCCCGCGGTCGCAGCGGTCAAGCTGATGAGCATCGACCCCTTCGCCACCCACCGCTGCCTCGCCGAGCTGGCCCCCGAGCTCGACGAGCTGGCCGAGCGCGCCACCGCGTTCGCCGGCGCCGAGGCCCGGGACCTGCCCGCGCACGCCGCCCCCCTGTCCGATATCGCTGCCGAGCTGCATACGAATCATGACCAGCGCCTCTTCGCCTCCTGAGGTGCGCTCGGGCCTTCCCGACTTCGCCCGCACCGATACCACCGGACCGCGCCGCCGCACGCACCGCGGTTCCTTCCTGTGCCACGCCGTGATCGCCACCGAGCTCCGCGACGGTCGCACCAGGATCTCCCGGCTGCGGGCCGACACCCCGCTGTCCCCGCGCCCCACGATCGCCAGCGGCGAGGAGCCGTACATCCGCGGCGGCGACGCCGCCCGTATCCGGATGTCCGCGAGTGCGGCCGGTCCCGTCGGCGGCGACACCTACCTGCTGGACATCCATGTCCGGGAGGGCTCGACACTCCTGATCCGGGACGTGGGGGCCACGCTCGTCCTGCCCGGGCCGCACGGCGAGAGCTCCCGCTGGGTCACCCGCTTGCGCGTCGAGGAGGGCGCCACCTGCGTGTGGGTGCCCGAGCCGGTGATCGCCGCCGCGGGCTGCCGGCACCACCATGTGATCGACGCGGATCTGGCCCCGGGCGCGCGCCTGCTCTACCGGGAGGAGCTGGTCCTGGGCCGGCATCGCGAGGAGGCCGGCTCGTTGTCCGCGCACCTCTCGGTGCGTCGCGGCGGTCAGGCCTCAGTGGTCCAGCAGATCGACCTCGGCCCTGCCGCCGTCGGCGCGGGCGCGAGCAGCGTGTTCGGCCCGAACCGGGCGCTCGGCAATGTCATCGTGGTCGATCCCGACGGCGCCCCTGGCCCGGCCGCCGCGGCGCCGGACGCCGCGAGCGCCGTCATGCGCCAGGATCCGGCCTGCGTGCAGATCACCGCCGTCGGGCAGGACGTCCCCGAGCTGCGCAACCGGCTCGACACCGCGATGGGTCTGCTCGGCGAACCGTGGGCCGCGCCGGGGCCCCGCCCGTGGTCCGCGATCCCGCGCTGAGCGCTCCGACACCATCTGCCATCCGCCATCCGCCACCCACCGACGACTCCCAGGAGGACCCATGACCACCACCGACGCCACCACCGAGACCACTCCCACCCCCGGTACCCAGCCCCGACGCTCCCTGCGGCTGGGCATCGCCGGCCCCGTCGGCACCGGGAAGAGCTCGACCATCGCGAGCCTCTGCCGAGCCCTCGCGCAGGAGTTCCGCATCGGCGTGATCACCAATGACATCTACACCGACGAGGACGCCCGCTTCCTGCGCGCCGAGGGCGTCCTGCCCGGGGATCGGATCCGCGCTGTCGAGACCGGCGCCTGCCCGCACACCGCGATCCGCGATGACGTCACCATGAACCTGCTCGCCGTCGAGGATCTCGAACGGGACTTCGACCCGCTGGACATCGTGATGGTCGAATCCGGGGGCGACAACCTCACCGCGACGTTCGCCCCCTCACTGGTCGATGCGCAGCTGTTCGTGCTCGACGTCGCCGGCGGCGGGGACGTGGCCCGCAAGGGCGGGCCCGGCATCGGCCGCGCCGATCTGCTGGTGATCAACAAGGTCGACCTGGCCGAGCATGTCGATGTCGACGTCGAGCAGATGCTCGCCGACGCCTCGGAGGCCCGGGAGGGGCGCGCGGTCATCGGGGTATCGCGCAAGCGCCCGGAGACCGTCCAGGCCCTCGCGCAGTGGGTCCGCGAGCTGCACACCGAGTTCCTCGGCGGCGGTCACACCCCGCAGGATCCGGGGCCGATGGCACCGCACTTCCACGCCGACGAGAGCGACGAGGGCGGCTTCTTCCATTCCCACGACGAGAACGACACCGACCACGGTCACTGATCCACCATCGGGCCGCCCGGGCCTCGCAGTACGGTCGCGGCGCAGTACGGTCGCAGCATCGACCTGGGCAGCGGAGTGGGCGGAGATGTCCTCTGGCGGGCTGAGCGTGGTTGGGACGCGCTGAGCCTGGACGTCTCCCCCACCGCCGTCGACCGTGCCCGGGAGGCGGCCGCAGCACGCGGCCTCGAGGGCTCGGTGCACCTCGAGCAGCGCCAGCGCGAGGCCACCGGCCCGGACGGGCAGCACGGTCATCTCGAGGACTCCCTGTTCGTCCTGCGCAGGACCGCCTGACCTGCCCTTTCTCAGTGAGATCAGTCGTCAATCCCATATCTGCCGACGGTCCCGCCCGCTGGTGCGGAGAGATGCCGGGACCGTGGATGCGTCCCGAAATGTGAACACCCTCTTGCCCCTCGGGACGGAAGAGGGCATTGTCTGGGGCATGACGTCGATCGCCACGCGCTGCCAGACCACCCACCGGGTGGTCCGCTCCGCGATGCGCCGGATGATGTTCATGATGATGATGCCGATGATGCATCGTCAGCCGAGCCTCTGAGCGCTCCAGACACCTCCGGGGTCGGCTGACAGGAGCCGGCCAGTAGGCGCGGGCTCCAGGTGCTACCGGGAGCACACTCTCTGCACGATCCGCCTCACGGCGTCGATCACCAGGGATCCCGGGTCCACCGCCCGCCGCGCACCACGCGCCGCACCTCGGAGAACTCGCATCATGACCATTGCCCTGGACCGTCCCACCTCCACGCACTACAGCACGCCTACCCGTCCCCTGCACCGCGTCGGAGCCCCGGCCCCGCGCACGCAGGGCACCGACGAAGGCGTGACCATCACCCTGTCCGTCACCCTCCCCGCCGGCACCGGCGATGTCGAGGCCGCCCTGATCGCCGACGACCTGCGCACCCATGCCCAGCGCCTCACGGCAGCACGGGACGGTCGCACCACCGTCGCGGTCAACAGCCCCAACTCGTTCGCCGCCACCGGCACCGCCGGTCGCTCGACCGCCCGCACGCTGCCGCCGCGCAGCCAGGGCGCTGCGGCGATCAGTCCTCTGCGCCCGCGCCGCACCGGCGTCGTGTCCCCGAACTCCCCGGCCCGCAAGGACGCCGAGACGGCGCGCCGGCGGGCGCTGCAGGCCACCGCCGTCAGCCCCGCGAGCCCCTCGACCGCCGTCGAGGACAGCCTGGTCGTGGACCTGTTCGGGCGGCGAGTGCGGATCGACGGGCAGGACGTGGACCTGACCTACAAGGAGTTCGAGCTGCTCAGTCAGCTGGCCCGTAATTCGCGCCGCACCATCTCCCGCGAGGAGCTCATGGAGACGGTCTGGTCCGAGGCCCCGGCGGAGACAGGCGAGCGCACCGTCGACGTCCATGTGCGTCGAGTGCGCACGAAGCTCGGCCGCTACCGTCGCCTGATCTCGACCGTCCGCGGTGCCGGCTACCGCCTGGACCCCGGCAGCGACGTCGCGATCCTCGGCTGATCGACGTACTGCGAGGCACGAGCGGTAGGAGACCAGCCAATTCGTCGCAGCTGATCGACGTACTGCGAGGCACGGTTGCTCCCGCTACGGCGCCTCCTGCTGATCCAGCAGGAGGCTGCCGCCGGCGCGGGCGAGGTCGCGTCCGGTGATGAGCAGGGCGTGGTAGTCCCGCGTGGGGACGAAGTCGAAGCGTCCGGCGCGTTCATCACCCTCGCGCAGGGCGATCCGCCAGGTGCCGCGCGTCCCTCCGGCGTTCATGACGGTCGCGCGGGACCCGTCGGGAAGGGCATCCAGCGGGGTCTCGACGGCTCGCACGAGCTCCACCTGATCGATGTCGGACCAGGCAAGGTGTTCACCGTCGGCCGTTCGCGCCCCGTCCTCGTCCAACTGCAGGTACGGACGGCCCTGGCGCAGTGAGGCCCGGCCTCGTCGAAGGCGTCGTTCCAGCGCGACTGCAGCGAGGATCAGTGCGAGCGCGGGCGCCAGGAGCAGAAGGCCCCACGTGGTGCCGAAATACCCGATGTACAGCGCGGCGAGGCCGAGAAGGCCGCCGATCACCGTCAACATCAGGGCCGGCCCGCGAGTGAGGCGTCGCACCGCGCTGAGCAGGTCGGAGCTGGGGTGCAGGGCGACGTCCATCGCGCCATCGTCGCAGACCATCGGGTTCCGATGCCGCGCAGCGAAGGGTCCCGGAATGCGACGAGCGGCCCGGAGCGCACTACCGACAATGTCGGGGGCTCACGGACCGCTCGTCAGGCCTGTCGTCCGTCAGGGGTGGGTGCGGGCGAACAGGCTGGACGGGCTGCCAAAGGTGGGGGAACCTGGCGTAGTTGCCCGTCCGGCCGCTCCCCATGAGGGGGGTCTTGGGAAGCGACACATCTGTTAAGTTTTCAACGTACTCATCGTTCAGCCGGGACACTACCAGCTGGATCCGGGGATGGCGTCCCCCGATCGCCGATCACGGCCACCGCGTCGAACCTGCTCCGAAATGTCGGCCGGGCCTGCTCGTCGCTGCAACGCGTTCTCTTGGAGTCTAGGCCTTCTGGGGCCATCTGTAAACGCGGCGATACTCCGTGTTTTCGCAGGTGACATGCAGGAAATCTGAAGGTCGCCTGGGTGGCGGAAGATCAAAGCATCCGTCATGGAAGCACAAAAACTGAAGGCCGGAGGGCGGTTCCTCCGACGGCGCGCACGACAGCCTGACACCCTCCGCCCTCTGCACGGCTAGTCACGAAGACCCTCGAGGTGCCGCGCCCCTCGCCGTCGTCACGGCAGAAGTGTGAGCACCGTCGCATCGTCATGCAGTTTGCGGGGGCGTGCTTGCGGTGGGAGCGCCCGTTCCCCGGCGCGAAGCTCGGCGATCACCTCTACCGGATCGACGGTCAGCGCCTGCACGAGAGAGGCCTCGTCGTGCCGGCCGAGCAGGTCGATGGCGCGGGTGATGCCGTCGGAGACGAGATGCGCAGAGGCCAGCATCGCCAGCGGCGTGCGGCCCACGAGGGCCTGTTCAGCCGCCTCCTCCTCGTGCCGCGCCACCCAGAATCCTCCCGGGACGTTGCGGCGCGCCTCGATCGCCTCGGCCGTGCGTTCGGTGGCCACCACCTCGTCGATCCGCAGATCGGTGACCCGAACGACCTCTCCGTCCCGGCCACGCAGCAGCAGCGAGGAGTCAGACAGCACCAGGTGCTCGAGGTGCTCGCCGACCCGACGCACGGTGACGACCGTGGCCGACGGGCTGCCGGCAGCGAGGTCGCACTCCTGCTCGTGCAGCTCCCGGACGTCCGCGATCGCACCGGCGAGCGCCGCGCCGAGCTCCGTCGCGGGATCCTGGGCGCGAGTGAGCAGATGTGCGGCGAGGGAGTGCGAGTACCAGGCGACGCTGTGGCGGCACCCGGCCCGGAAGCGCTGGGGCAGTCCCGCCCCGTCGAGCATCACGGCCACCTCTCCGAGCACCCCGCCGGCATCCTCGTTCGCACCGGGGACCGCGGGGTCGGACAGCAAGGTGATGTGCACGTCGCCACTGTAGGCAGGTGCCCTGCGCCTCGTCGACAGACGCTCACGTGCTCGCGCCCGTAGAGTGTGCACGACCCATGTCGCCCGGCCCACCCCGGCCAGGACGGCGCTCAGGATCCGGAAGGGAACCATCGATGATCGCGCAGGCGCGGATCACCTCCGACACCACCGCCACCGTGCACCTCGACGGCGAGACCGTCGAGGTCACCGGGACCGATCTACCGGACATCCGCAACCGGGTGAAGCAGGTCTTCATCACGGCCGCACGCGCCGGTGAGGACGCCGTGGACGTGGTGATCGTCGAGCCCGACGTCCGCCATCACCTGCGGGTCGAGCCCTCCGGTCGGATCGCCGGGCGCACCGCCGACGACCGCGCCCTGCACGGTCCCGAGATCGACGACCCGCTGATCGCGCCGCCGAGCGCCGGGGCCGAGCTGCCGACGGATGACACCGTGGACCTCAGCTCGATCGACCCCGCCGCCCTGACCTTCTCCGGGTCGAGCCCTGCCACCGGCGAGCACGCCTCGATCGGGTCCCCGGTGACCGGCGAGCACGCCGCGATCCTGGATGATTCCTCGGACGAGCAGTCGACGATTCGACCCCATCGCGCCCGTCGCCGCCGCGCCGCCGCGATGCCCCCGTCGACCCTGCCGGGCTCCGCCGGGACCGCGCAGTCCTCTGCTGAGAGCAGCACCTCCGCGCAGTCCACGGGCACTGCGGCATCGGCCGCCTCCGCGCAGTCCGCGGGCACTGAGCAGTCTGCGGGCTCTGCCCCGTCGGTCGCGTCCGCACCCTCGACTGCGTCCGCACCGTCGGCCGCCTCTGCTCCCTCGGGCTCCGCGACCTCGGTGTCGTCCGCACCGTCGGCGACGTCTGCGCCGTCGGCCTCGTCCGCCCCCTCTGCCTCGAACGCACCGTCCGGATCCATCACACCGGTGCCCTCTCCCGTGGCACCCCAGGAGGTCATCACGAGCATCCCGTCGTCCTCCACCGCACTCACCGAGGATCGCCACTCCGCGTCCGGTGCCGAGAAGCGTCCGCTGCCGCCGCGCACGTCTCCCGAGGGCGATTCCCGGCCGACGCTGCATGACCTGCAGGCCTCGACCTCCAAGCAGGAGAAGGTGAAGGCCACCCGCGGCTTCCCGGGCTTCATCACCCGCCTCACCGGCGGCGCCATCTCCCCGCGCCCCGGCCGGGCCGAGCGCATGGACAATGAGCGCCTCGAGCGCGTCCGTCGGCCGCTCGATGGCCCGCGCAACATCGCGGTCGTGAACCTCAAGGGCGGCGCGCACAAGACCACCGCCTCCCTGATGATCGCCGCGACGCTCGGCGTGACCCGCGGCGGCAATGTGCTGGCCTGGGACAACAACGAGACCCGCGGCACTCTCGGCTGGCGCGGCATCCCGACGGACCACCACCGCACCGCGGTCGATCTGCTGCACGACATCGACCACCTGCGCGCCCCCGATGCGAGCAACGCGGATCTCGATCCGTACGTGCGCCCGCAGGGCGAGATGCGCTTCGACATCCTCGCGTCCGACGAAGACCCGGGCTCGGCCGCCTCCATCGACGGTGACGCCTTCGGCGACCTCAACGACGCCCTGTCGCGCTTCTACCGGATCAAGGTCATCGACACCGGCAACAACGTGCGGGCCTCGAACTGGCTGGCCGCCGTGCGCAACGCCGATCAGCTGGTCATCGTCTCCACCGTCCGGGAGGACACCTTCAACGCGGCGGCGTGGATGATCGACGAGCTGCGGGCGACGGGACTGGCCGATCAGGTCGACCACGCGGTCACGATCCTGTCGCACTCCTCGAAGGGGAAGTTCGATCCGACCCTGCGCAGCCGCCTGCTCGCGCACTTCGGCGCACACACCCGTGCGGTCGCCGAAGTGCCCTACGAGCAGCAGTTCGTCGACGGCTCCCACCTGGATTGGGGACGGATCGCGCCGGCCACCAAGGAGGCGTGGCTCGACGCGACGGCGGTGATCATCGACGGGCTCTGATCCCGTCGTCCACAGCTGGGCCTGCGCGCTCACGAGCGTCGGTCGCGAGGCCTAGGCTGGGAGCCATGCCCATCCGCCGCCTGAGCCTCGTCGTCGACGACGATCTGGGGCCCGCTCTGTGGGTGCGCGAGCAGACCGGGCCCGGTCGCTCCAAGGCGCTCGAGGACCTCTCCGGGCTGCGGCGGGACGCACCGGCCGGCATCGGCGACGCCCTGGCCGAGGCTCCGGACCAGCTGCGCCACCGGATCCGGATCCCCGGCCGGGACGGGGACCGCCGCGTTCCGGCCCTGCCTCTGTCCGGGTACGCGCTGACCACCCTGCTCCGGGCTGCGACCGAGCTGCTGGAGGAGCGTTTCGGCGAGGAGCTCCTCGAGCAGGTCTCCGCGCTGTTGGCCGACGGGGCCGCCGCCCGGCTCGCCGAGGACCTGATCGCGATGCCCGATCTGGTCGGTGCGACCATCGACGACCTGCGCGCCCGTCACCTGGTGGACGGCCGCCGGGTGCGCGCACGAGCGGTCGAGCGTCATGGCCGTCCCGTCCTGGAATGGCGCGCCCCCGAGGCGGACGCCTCCCCGATGATGCACGCCCTGATCGACGGGCACGCCCGGGCGGCCTTCGCCGCGCACCTGCGCACCGCCCGGGCCCCCGAGTCGGACCGTTTCGGCGTGCTGTGGGCCCTCGCCGACGACGGGGAGCTGCGCGCCGATCTGCCCTCCCAGCGCCGGATCACCGCCGCTTTCGACGCCTTCGTGGACTCCGGTCGGCCCGGGGTGAAGCTCTCCTCCACCGACAGCGACCTGGTGGTGCGCCTGTTTCAGCCGCCGGTGGGCACCGCCTGGCCGCTGCAGACCTGCCTGCGCGAGGCTGACGGCACCGTCCACCCCGTCGCCGATCTGCGCGCCGTCGGCGACCTCACCCCCGCGGGTGCCGCCGAGGCCTCTGCCGCCGTGATGCGCCTGGCGCCCACCGTGCGGGGCGCGGCCGTGGACGAGACCGGCGTGGACTGGCTGCTGACCACGGCCGAGGCCGGCGAGTTCCTCTCCCGGGACACCCCCGCCCTGGAGGATGCCGGGGTGACGGTGCTGCTGCCGCGGGATTGGACCAAGCAGCGCACCACGGTGCGCCCCCAGGAGACGGAGGAGGACGCCGGCGCCGAGAAGAAGTCCTCCGGCGTGGGGCTCGGGGCGATGGCGTCGTTCCGGTGGCGGGTGGCTGTGGGCGACACCGAGCTCACCGAAGAGGAGATGGAGATCATCAGGGAGGCCCAGTCGGAGCTGGTGCAGCTGCGCGGCCAATGGGTGCGTCTGGACGCCACCACTCTGCGCGCCGCCGAACGCTTCCTGGATGCCTTCACCTCCCGCACCCGCGACCAGCGCCTGCGCACCGGGGACGACAGGATCGCCCGGCCCGCGCCGGGGCAGAGCCCGCGCCCGGCCGAGGCCGGCCCCGCGACGCCGAATCTGCCGCCCCCGCCCGCGGAGGTCGCCGGGCACGCGCCGTGGCTCGAGATGTTCTCCCTGATCCTGTCCCCGGATGCGGCCGACGTCGACTTCGGGCTCAGCGCCCTGACCTCGGGCGGCCGCAACGGCCTGGCCCGCCTCATGCCCGGCGGCCCCGGCGCGTTCCCGCACCCGGCGCCGCACTCGCTGCAGGCGACCCTGCGGCCCTACCAGCTCGACGGCCTGAACTGGCTGTGGGCGCTGGACCGGTTGGGCCTCGGCGGGATCCTCGCCGATGACATGGGCCTGGGCAAGACGATGCAGGTGCTCGCGCTGCTGAGCCGGGAGCGGGAAGGGCTGCGGGAGGCGCCGGGACCCGTCGGCCCGACGTTGTTGGTGTGCCCGATGTCCGTCGTCGGCGCCTGGCAGCGCGAGGCCGCGACCTTCGCCCCGCACCTGGCCGTGCACGTCCACCACGGCGGCAGCCGCCTGCGCGATGAATCCTTCGTGGCGGGCGCCGCGGACCTCGACCTGGTCATCACCACCTACTCGCTGCTCGCCCGGGACCTGCCGGTGCTCTCGGCCGTGTCGTGGCATCGCATCGTCCTGGACGAGGCGCAGCACGTGAAGACCCCGGGCACACAGGTCACCCGCGCCGCCCGTACCCTGACCGCCCCGCACCGCCTCGCACTGACCGGCACGCCCGTGGAGAACAAGCTCTCGGACCTCCACTCTCTCATGGAGGTCGCGAACCCCGGCCTGCTGGGCAGCGCCACCTCGTTCCGCGACCGGATCTCGACACCGATCGAGGAGGAGGGCGACGAATCAGCGCTGGGTCGCCTGAAGCTGGTCACCGCGCCCTTCATCCTGCGCCGCGTCAAGACGGACCGCTCGATCATCAAGGACCTGCCGGAGAAGAACGAGCTCACCCGGGTCGTGAACCTGACCCCCGAGCAGGCCGGTCTCTACCAGGCGCTGGTGGACGAGCTGATGGTCCAGATCGACGGGGCCGACGAGAAGACCCGCCGCACCCTGGTGGTCTCCACGATCACCCGCCTCAAGCAGGTCTGCAACCATCCCGCGCACTATCTCGGGGACGGCTCGGGGATGCTGCGGGAGGGCCAGCACCGCTCCGGGAAGCTCGAGCTCATCGACGATGTACTGGAGGCAGCCCTCGCCGACGGCGAGAAGGCGATCCTGTTCACCCAGTTCACGACCTTCGGCCACCTGCTGGTGCCGTACTGGGAGGAGCGCTTCGCCGAATACGGCCTCACCGTGCCGTTCCTGCACGGCGGGGTCTCCAAGCGAGATCGCGACACCATGGTCGCGCAGTTCCAGGAGCATCGCGACCGGCCCGGCCTGATGCTGCTCAGCCTGCGCGCCGGTGGCACCGGACTCACCCTGACCGCCGCCAACCACGTCGTCCACCTGGACCGCTGGTGGAACCCAGCGGTCGAGAACCAGGCCACCGACCGTGCCTTCCGCATCGGCCAGCGGCGAGACGTGACAGTGCACAAGCTGGTCAGCGCCGGCACCGTCGAGGAGAAGATCGATACGGTCCTGGCCGACAAGCAGTCCCTGGCGGATATGACGATCAGTCCCGGGGAGGACTGGCTGGCCCGTCTGGACGACGACCGCCTGCTGCGGCTGCTGTCGCTGGAGGAGGACGACTCATGAGCATCAAACTGGTCTCGCGCCGCGGAGCGATCGGGAAGAGCTGGCACGCCGGCGCGCTGCGCGACGCCGCCGAACGGATCCTGGGGATGGGGCGCGCCGGCAGCGGGAAGGCCGACGCTCGCGCCGGGCGGGTGCAGTGGCTGGACGTCGAGACCGGAATCGTCCGTGGTGACGTGCTGGACGCCGACGGTGAGCTGTACCAGGCACGAGTGGACCTGCCGGCCTTCGCCCCCGCCGACCGGGAGGTGTTCCTCCAGATCGCACGGGCCCGCCCGGACCTGCCCGCCCGCCTGGCCGGCGGTGACTACCCGGTGGACCTGGAGAAGGAGTTGGCCTCCTCCGACATCTCCCTCCTGCCGCGCGGCGCTTCCGAGCTGAGCCACGACTGCTCCTGCCTGGACTGGCCCGGGCCCTGTCGCCACGTCGCGGCGCTGGTGTATGTGCTGGTCGAGGCGGTGGACGAGCACCCGACGCTGCTGCTGACGCTGCGCGGGTTCACGCTCGAGGATCTGGTGGCGCCGAGAGGGCCGAGCCCGGAGGGGGCCACGGGAGAGCGGCCCGATGCCGGCGGAGTCGAGGGCGATGGCGGCGGGGCCGACGGCGAGAGCACCGACGGGGCAGCAGGTGGCACCGGTGGGGTGCCCGCTGGTTCCGGCGCAGAGACTGTCCCCCCGCCCGCGTCGTACGACCCGGCGCGCACGAACCCGGACCTGCTCGCCGAGGTGATCGGGGACGGCGCGGCGAATGTCATCGCGAGGTTCTACGGCTCGCACGCTCGCCCCGGCCCCAGCCCGGCGGACGGGCAGGACGGTGCACCGGAGGATCCCTCCCGCTCATGAGCCCAGCGCATCCAGCGCGGCTGTGATGCCCGTTCGGCTCGCGCGGAGCAGCGGCAGGCGCACGGACGCGCTGGGGATGCGGCCCTGCGCGGCGAGGACCCCTTTGATCACCGCCGGATTCGGCTCCGCGAACAGAGCGCGGGTGAGCGGCACCAGCGTTCCGTGCAGTCTCCGGGCCCGATCGGACGGACCATGCAGCCATGCGTCGACCAGCTCGGCGTACGCCCGAGGGGCGACGTTGCCGCTCGCCATGATCGCGCCGCGCGCGCCGAGAGCGATCAGCGGCCCCGCGAAGAGATCGTCCCCGGCCAGCACCGACATGTCGGATCCCTCGTCGCTCAGGAGCGCGATGGTCGTCTCGTCGATCGCGCCGACGCACTGCTTGACCCCGACGACGTTCGGCAGCTGCGCGAGGCGGTGGAGCGTCTGCGCACTCAGGGCCACGCCTGTTCGGTACGGGACGTTGTAGACGAGGAGAGGGACACGGGTGGATGCCGAAAGGCGGCGGAAGTGCTCGACGATGCCATCCTGCGACGGGCGGGTGTAGGACGGGACGGCGACGAGCGCCGCGGCGGCACGGAGGTCGAGCCCCTCCAGCGCGGCGACCGACTCCGCCGTGCTGTTGGATCCCGCACCGACCATGAGCGGTGCGTCGCGGGCGGCGCAGACTTCGGCACAGACCTCGACCACCCGTCGTCGCTCCGCAGAGTCCAAGGTCGCGGGCTCGCCCGTGGTCCCGAGGGCGATGACGCCGGCGGCGCCCTGCTGGAGGACGGCGTCCGCGTGGGTCGCCAGGGCATCGGTGTCGAGATTGCTGTCCGCGGTGAAGGGCGTGACGAGGGGGACGTAGAGGCCGGTGAGTTCCATGTCCTCCACGATCGGCCCTCCTCGAGCATCACGTCCAGGTCCCTTTTCTGGCGAGAGGTTTAAGCTGTGCTTATGCTCGATGTCCGGAAGCTTCGACTCCTCCGAGAGCTGTCGCACCGCGGCACCATCGCTGCCGTGGCCGACGCGCTCACCTATACGCCGTCCGCCGTGTCCCAGCAGCTCTCGGCGCTCGAGCGCGAGGCCGGAGTGTCGCTCCTGGAGCGTTCGGGCCGCCGCGTCACGCTGACCCCGGCCGCCGTCTCCCTCGTCGCCCACACCGAAACGATCCTCGCGTCGCTCCAGGCGGCCTCGGCCGACCTGGTGTCGATGACCTCCGCCCTGACCGGGACCCTGCGGATCGGAGTCTTCCCCTCCGCGGTGTCCGCCCTGCTGAGGCCTGCCCTCGTCGGCCTCAGCACCGAGCACCCAGGCCTCCATCTGATGGCCTCCGAGATCGACCCCGCCACGGTGCCCGACGCGCTGCGCGGTGGAACGCTCGACATCGCCCTGCTCCAGGAGTACGACCATGTCCCGCTGGACGCCGGGTCGGGGCTGGAGATCGAGCCGCTCCTGACGGAGACCGTGCATCTGGCCGCGCTCACCTCGGGCCCGATCGCAGCGCATCGCGGCTCCGCCTGGATCGCCGGCACGCCCGGGACCCTCTGCCATGTGCTGACCCTCCGGGCGTGCGAGGCCGCCGGATTCACTCCAGGCATCCGGCACCACACGGACGACTTCGGAGCGGTCCTTGCGCTCGTCGACGCAGGTCAGGGTGTCGCCCTTGTTCCTGATCTGGGCGTCCGAGGCGACACCGAAGCCGTCCTCTTCACGCCGCTGGAGATCCGTCGTCGGACCTTCGTGGCGTACCGCCGCGGGATGGGTGCGCATCCCGCAGTCACCGCGGCCCGGCAGGCCCTGCAGGCGGCCGCCGCGCGGGTGGGGCAGTCCCCCGATCCGACGTCATAGAGTGAGGATCATGCCCACCACCAGTACTGCTCTGCCCCCGTCTGTGCTCACTGAGATCGCTGCGCTGTTCGACGGCGCCGTCGCCGGCCACAAGACTGCCGGGGTGACCTGGGCGATCATCGGCGGTCACGACCACGACCACGCCGTGCTGCACCACGGCGCCGCCGGTCACCGCGAGCTCGACCACGGCGCACCGGCCGACGGCGCCTCACCGATGGACCGCTCCACGATCTCCCGCATCGCCTCGATGACGAAGTCCTTCACCGCCGCGACCATCCTCGCCCTGCGCGACGAAGGTGCGCTGCGCCTGGACGACCCCGTCAGCCAGTACCTCCCCGAGGCCGCCGGAGCCTTCGAGACCGGCCCTGCGGACCCTGAGATCACGCTGCGTCACCTGCTCACCATGGGCGCCGGCCTGGTCACCGACAACCCGTGGGGCGATCGCCAGGAGGCGATGACCCGCGAGCAGTTCGCGGCGCTGCTCGCCGACGGACTCGGCCACGTGCACCATCCCGACACCGGCTTCGAGTACTCCAACACCGGGTACGCCCTGCTGGGGCGAGTGATCGACGAGGTCTCCGGCGAGGACTACACCACCCAGATCGCGCGACGCTTCCTCGAACCGCTGGGCATGGCTGATACCAGCTTCGACGCCGCGACCCTGGACACGTCCCGCCTCGCCACCGGTCACCGCCTCGGCGACCGCACCGACGCGACCCGCTTCGAGCCGGTGCCGCTGGATTCTCCCGGCGTGTACGGCGCGATGGCCGGCCTGTTCTCCACGGTCGACGACGTGGCCACCTGGGTACGGTTCCTCGCCGCCGCCGATGCCCCCGCTGCCTCCGTCGCTTCCCACGCCTCCAACACGTCCGAGGCTTCCGAGCGCGGCGTGCTGTCCATCGCGTCACGCCGGGAGTTGCAGCAGCTGAAGCGCCACCATGCGATGCCGGCGCTGCCACCTGGTGAGGACGGCAGTTCCGCAGGCTTCGACCGCATCCGGGGATACGGGTTCGGGCTGGTCGTCGAACAGTTCCCGGACTTGGGCGACGTCATCTCCCACTCCGGTGGCTACCCCGGCTACGGCTCCTTCATGGTGTGGCACCGTGCCTCCGGCGTCGGCGTCGTGGCCCTCGCGAACTCCAAGTACGCCCCCGCCACCCCCCTGTCGATGCAGACCCTGCGACTACTGCTTCGTGAGCTCCCCGAGCTGCTCGCTGCACGGGCGGAGCAAGCGGCCCCGCGCACTCTCGAGGCCGCCGAGGGAGCCCTGAACTGGCTGCGCACGGACGACGCCGCCGTGGCCGATACCTGGTTCGCCGACTCCATGGAGCTGGACATTTCCCGGGCCGAGCGGCGTCGGCGTCTGGATGCCGCGCTCACCGCAACCGGCCTGGGCCGCAGCGCGCTCGATGCGGTGCGCGCCGAGGATGCGCGGGTGCTGAGCCGCGCCCAATTGCGTTGGGTCCTGCCTGGTCACGGGGAGGGTGCGCCGTCGCTGCGGATCGACCTGCTCATGGACCCCCGACGCGACGCGCTCGTGCAGTCGCTGGACACCGTGGCGGTCGCTCCTCGCGCCATGACCCGTCAGTAACCAGCGCGAATAGGCGGTTTGAGTAGTCCATTCCGCCTATCCAGGCTGGGTACCGACAGGTAACCTTCCTGGTTGCGCGCGACTCGGGCGACTCGGGCGACTCAGTCGAAGACGTAGGTGTCGCCGTCGGCGGCCTGCGTGCAGGAGACGTAGTCACCGGCGGGCGTGAGGGCGATGACCCCATCGTCCTCCTCGAGGCACTCCTGACCCGGCTCCACCTCGGCGAAGGCTGCATCGGCGCTGCTGGTCGGGGAACCGCTGGTCGGGGTATTGCCACCGCCGAGAGCGGCATCGGGGTTCGGGAAGACCACCAGCAGGGTGATCGCCACGATGACCCCGAGGACCACCGCGGCCGCGATGCCCAGGCCCACCGCGATCACGGTGCTGCGGTTCTTGGACCCGGCCTGACCGGTGAACGTGCTGGTCGTGGTCTGGGCGGCGGTGAAGTTCTGGGGCGTGTTCTGCGGGGCGTACTGCTGCTGTTGCTGCGGCTGCTGCTGCGGTGCGGTCTGGTGGTGCGTGGGCTGCTGAGCGGCCCACTGCGGCCCCGTCTGCGGAGACGGCGAGGGGCCGGATGCGTGCGAGAAGCCCTGCTGGACCTGGCCGGCGCGGATCGCCTCCAGCGCGGACGGTGCGACCTGGGGCTGGGGCCGCTCGGGCCGGACCGCGCCGGGAGCATCCGGCGGCAGCGGGTCCAGCGTGTCCTGGAGGTCGAGCGGGGCGCCGTCGGCGTGGGTGAGCGGGTAGCCCTGCGGCACCCGCGGAAGGTCCCGGCGCACCGTGTCGGCGTCCTGGTACCGCTCCTCGGGCTGGGCTGCGACCAGCTTGCGGATCACCGCGGAGAGCTTCGGGGTGACGCCGCGCAGGTACTGGTTGAGCTCGTCGGGCCGGAAGGAGCCGTCGTGCAGCTTGATCGGTCCGTTGAGCGCGACCAGCGCCACCACGCCCGCTGCGTAGAGGTCGTGCGAGGGAGCCGGCTCCGCCATCGAGAACAGTTCGGGGGCCATGTACCCGGGAGTGCCGTTGACCATGCCCACATGGGTGAAGCGCACGTCGGTCTCATGCACGGCGATACCGAAGTCCGCCAGATGGGAGGCCGGGAAGGCTCGGCCGCGCGGCTCGAACATGATGTTCGCGGGCTTCACATCGCGGTGGATCCAGCCCTCGGCGTGCACGTGAGAGAGGCCGTCCAGCAGCTGATCGAGGATGACCACGACGGATGGCTCGGCCAGCTTGCCCTTCGACTTCACCACCGACTCGAGGGTGCCGCCGGAGACCAGCGGCATGGCGATCACCACGTGCTCGTCCTCGGCGCCCCAGCCGTAGGGGGTCAGCAGATGGGGGTGGTCGAAGCTGACGCCCTTCTCGCGCACGAAGCGCATGAGGTCCGCCGAGTCGCGCTGGCGCAGCACCTTGGCGGCGCAGAGCTCCTTGGTCTTCGAATCCCAGGCTCGCCATACGGACCCGGAACCGCCCTTGGCGATCAGGTCTATGAGAGCGAAGCGCCCGACGATCACATCAGCCATAACTGCCTCAGCATAACGGCCAACGGGCGGAAGGTTATGCTGGCCTCGATCTCTGTGGACCCGGGAACGCCCCCGGGCCCCTCGCGTCACGACCGGATGGGGGTTCTCGTGGTCGTCGCAGCACCGCTGGAGGGCGACCCGTTCTGGGACCCGATCTCCTTCTCGTGGCCGCTTCTGGGCATCCTGCTGGCCATCACCGTCCTGCTCACGATCGGCTTCGTCGTCTGGCTGGTGCTGCAGCCCGAGGAGCCCGATCACGACACCAAGGATCTGGTGGACAAGGCCACCCGGCACGACCGCGAGCGCGCCCAGGCGATCCGGCGTCGTCTCGACGCCGACTCCGGGCGCGACGACACCTCCGGCCCCGGTCTGCGATGACGCCCCGTCGCCCCCGGGTGCGACGACGGGACCTCACCGGGCTGCTCGCCCTGTCCGGGACGGCGCTGCTGGCCTCTGGGTGCAACCGCGACCCCGGCCCGGTCCCCACCTCGAGCGACATCCCGCGCGATCCTCTCGCCCAGCTCGACGAGGTCCGCTGGGACGGCCGCACCGCACAGGACGTCCTCGCCCTGCCGATCACCGACTCGGCCGACGAGCTGAACGCCTGGGCGGACCTCGGCACCGACGACGCCACCCTCGATCCGACACGGCAGGCGCTGGTCACCTTCCTCGAGGCCTCCTACCTCTCCCCGCGCGTGCTCAGCGACCTCGATGCCGCCGAGACCTTCACGCACGTGGACGCCTCGACCCCCGGGTACTGGCACGATCTCCTCCAGACCGCGTGGGACGACGGCGACCGGCACCTCTATGCGTTCGCCCTCGCCGAGCCGTTCGCGACCGTCGGCCGCCCCGCGCTGGCCATGGACTGGTTCCGCGCCGAGCGGGACAGCGTGCCCGTGCTGCAGCTGGGCGGCACCATCGCCTGGTCCGTGGTCGATACGCAGACGCACGCCGTGGGCGTGATCGCCTACCAGCTGGGAATCGTCGCGGACATCGACCTCCGCGGCGAGGCGGGCGACGCAGGTTCAGCCACGTCGGCGTCGATCCGGGTCTCGATCCATGGCCTCGACGGCTGCGGGCTCCGTGATGCCGACGGGCTCGTCGCACCCGCCCTGACCGATACCGCGGAGCACCGCGCCGCCCAGCAGGCCACGATGGACAGCGTGATCGCCTCCCCACGGATTCGACCGGAGGACGTCCTCGACCTCGAGTCCGCCGCTTTCTCGGCGAACGACGCCACGAACATCCTCTGCGACTGACCGCCCGACCTTCCCGTGCGGGGGCGGCCCCGTCGCGATCCGGCTCAGTCGCCCCGTCGGACCCAGCCGCGCACGGCCTCCCAGCCGCGCTGGAGCAGGCTCGGCGCAGGGCCGGCCAGACGATCCCGGAGATCGTCCAGGGTGGGAGCGTCGTGGCGGACATGATGGGCGCCGTCGCGCAGCGCCGGATGGGCGGGATCATCGATCAGGTCCTGCGGGGAGATCTCCAGGGCAAAGGCGATCCGTACGCGGCGGCTCCCGTCCCCGTCGATGGTCACCTCGAGGCCTTCGACCTGAGCCCGGGTCTCCTCGGCGATGTCGCTGCGCAGGCGGGCGATCGCCGCGTCGAGTCGGCTCGAGGTCCGGTCGTCGGCCCGGACCGCGTCGACCAGAGGGAACGTCACCAGGTTGCCGCCGACGTCGGTGACCGCGTCGATCACCTCGTGAGTCCCCACCTCACGTGTCCCCTCGTGCAACGTCAGCTGCTGGAGCAGGACCCGCAGGGTGCCCTCGGGAACGTAGGCGACCAGGAGGTCGCCGATCTCGACGAGGGCCTTCGAGCTGCCCTGCCAGGTCGCGTAGTCGGGGCCGGTGGGCTCGGCAGAGGTCATGCCGCCCCGCTCCCGGAGGTCACCGAGCGGCCTCGGTCCATCGCGACCACCCGGCGTAGCTGCCCTCGAGCTCGGTGATGTCGTACCCGGCGCGACGCAGAGCGGAGGAGACCACCCCGGCGCGCAGGCCGGACTGGCAGTACACGACGATGCGGCCGTCCTGGGGAAGCTTCTCGAGCTCCCAGAGGGCGCGCCCGCCGTGGAGCTGCTGGGAGCCCGGTACGGCGCCGTTCGCGTGCTCATCGCGGCCGCGCACGTCGAGCACCAGGTCATGCGGATGCGCGGCGAGGTCCGCCGGGGCGACGGATTCGGGAGTGAACGACGGCAGCCCCTCGAGGGAGGTGACGAATCCGCCGACGGCGTCGATCCCGACCCGCAGCAGGTTGTCGCGCAGCTCCTCGGCCTGCGTCGCGTCCCGTGCGAGCAGGATCAGCGGCGTGGCCTCCCGTTCGGGGTCGTAGCTCCAGGCGGCGTAGGTGGAGCGGCTGGTGGCGGCGGGGACCGTGAGCGCGCCGACCACGGCGCTGCGGTGGACGTCCTCGAGGCTGCGGGTGTCCAGCAGCACCGCGCTGCCGTCTGCGAGCCGGGTCGCGGCGTCGGCCGGAGCGAGTTCGACCAGGGGCTCCGCCGGCCCGCGCACGGCGGGCCCGTCGCGGTTCTGGCGTTTCATCCGCGCGAAGTAGGCGTGCGCCTCGGGCTGACCGTGCAGCAGACGGTCCACGAAAGCGTCCTCCTCGTCGGCCGCCACCAGCGGCGCCCACCAGGCGAACCGCTTCTCGTAGCCGACGGTCGTGGACGGCACCGCGCCGAGCGACTTCCCGCAGGCAGAGCCCGCGCCATGGCCCGGGAAGACCAGCACATGGTCCGGCAGCGTCACGAAGCGATCGCGCAGTGAGGCGAACATGGTGCGGGCGGACTCCTCGCGGGTGTCCTCGCCGCCGGCGACCTCGTCGAGCAGGTCGGGCCGGCCCAGGTCACCGGCGAAGATGAAGTCACCCGAGAGCAGGTAGCCGGGCTCGTCCGCGACGCCGCCGTCGGTGACCAGGTAGCTCAGGTGCTCCGGGGTGTGCCCGGGGGTGAACAGGGCACGCAGGCGCACTTCGCCGAGCACGATCTCGTCGCCGTCGTGCAGGAGGTGGGCGTCGTAGCCGTAGGACCAGTCGGCGCCGCCGTGCCCGGAGACGTGCACCGTGGCGCCGGTGGCCGAGGCGAGCTCACGAGTACCGGAGAGGTAGTCCGCGTGGATATGGGTCTCGGTGACATCGGTGATGGTCAGGCCGTGCTTCGTCGCGAGGTCCAGGTACTCCTGCACGTCGCGGCGGGGGTCGACCACGACGGCGCGGCCCTCGTCGGTCGAGGCGATCAGATAGCTGGCCTGGGCCAGGTCCGTGTCGTAGAACCTCTCGAGAAGCATGATGCGCCTTCCGCTCGACCTGTCGTCGGTCCGCGATCGGGCCGACGACACATATCGTCACACAGCTTGGTGGATGCGCGGTGGCCGGGAGTGGACGGCGCGGGACGCGACGCGACCTCCTCCGGCGGCTCAGACCGACGCGCGAAGCCCCAGCCCGAGACGGACAGCCTCGATCTGCGCACGACGGGCGGCCTGCGCGCCGGGCCCCTCTCCGAAGACCGCGACGTCATGGCCTTCCCCAGGCATCTCGACGTACTCGGACGCACCTCCCGCGGCGAGGATGCCGGCGTGCAGGCGGCGCGAGTCCTCGACGATCTCGTCCCCACCACCAGTGACCAGGTGCACCGGTGGCAGGGAGCCGAGGTCGCCCAGCAGGGGGCTGATGCGCGGGTTCTCGGCCGGCACGGCACCGGCGTAGAGACGGGCCGCCGTGCCCAGCTCGGATTCCTCGCGGATCTGCGCGGTGAGATCGGCCCACGGGGACTCGAGCATCAGCAGAGCAGGGGTGTCCCCGCCGGCCGGCGCGAGGGACTGGGCGACGGCCAGGGCGAGACCTCCGCCGGAACTGTCGCCGGAGAGCACCCAGCGTCCGGGGCGCAGCAGGGACTCCTCGCCCATCGCGTCCAGAGCACGCAGGACGTCCTCGATCGCGGCCGGGAACGGATTCTTCGGTGGCATCCGGTAGTGGATCATCGCGACGGCCGCGCCGGAGCGCCGACCCACCTCCTCCAGCCAGTTCCAGTGGCTGGGGCTCTCGCCGCGCACGTGCCCGCCGCCGTGCAGGTGCACGATCGTGGCGGTCGCGGCGAGGTGCGCGTCGATCCAGGTCACGGGCACATGACCGTGTCGCCGTCGCTCCACGCGAGCGGGCGCCGCCACGGCGCGGGAGGGCATGGAGGGGCGCTGCGAGGCCAGGATGCGCAGCGTGCGGACGATGCTCATGGGGGCATCTTCCCATGAATCGCCGTGCAGGCCAGACCGGTGCGCGGACCGGTTCGGCGCCGGGATCGGAGCTCGGCCGGCCCGGCCCGGAGTTCGGTCCCGGCTCAGGCGGTGAGTTCGTCGTCGACCATCCGCGGCAGCGCCGCCCGATACCCGGCGATCGACAGGGCGACCCCGGTCAGGGCGAGGAAGCCCAGCACCAGGGGGATCGACCCGGTCGTATCCAGCAGCGCCCCGGCCGCGATCGGCCCCAGCGCGGCGAAGATGTAGCCCAGCGGCTGCGCCATCCCGGACAGGCGGGCGGTCACCCGCGCCGACCGGCTGCGGGCGGGGATCAGCGCGATCGCGGTGGGGAAGGCGAAACCGCCGACCCCCAGGACGCAGGCCCACAGCAGGGGGCTCGCCGCAGGAGCCAGCCAGAACCCGAGGTAGCCGATCGTGGTGAGCAGGCCGAAGCACGCCACCAGCCAGGGAAGACGCCGGAAGCGCGCGATGACAGTGGGCATGACCAGCCCGCCCACGATCCCCCAGCCGGCGATCACCGCGACGGTGATGCCGGCGCGCCCCGGGGTGAGCCCGGAGGAGGTGAGGATCTGGGGCAGCATGCCGAACTGCGTGTAGGCGTTCGTGGACTGCAGGCCGAACATGATCGTCAGCGCGATCGCGGTCCGGGAGCGCAGCAGGGACCCGGGAAGGTCTCCGCTCGGCGGCGCGGGCGGGAAGTCGTGCCCGGTCCGGGTCAGCACGATGGCCCACACCACCACCGGGATCACGGCGACCATCCCCCAGAACTGGAGGGAGTCGCGCCATCCGTCGGTCGCGGCGCCGGCCAGGGGCACCGCGAGCGCCGCCCCGGCGGAGCCGCCGAGCGCGAGGACCACGCTGTACAGGGTCATGAGGCCGACGGTGCGCGCTCCCCCGTGCTGCTTGATCCAGGCCGGGACGATGACATTGCCGAGCGCGGGACCGACGAGGACCAGCAGGGACAGTGCGAGGAACATCCCGAAGCTGCCTGCCGTCGGGCGCAGCAGCAGTCCGAGGGCGACGAGCACGAAGGCGGCGACGACGGAGCCGGTCAGCCCCAGCCGTCGGGAGATCGGCACCGCCAGGAGGCCGAAGATGCCGAAGGCGAGGCAGGGCAGCGCGGTGAGCAGGCCCGAGGCGATCGCCCCCTGCCCGTACGCGGCGACGATCTGCTCCATCAGCGGCCCGAGGCTGGTCGCTCCCGGGCGCAGGTTCAGTGCGATGAGGCCGACGGCGAGGACCGCGAGCAGCCCGCCGAGGGCGAGAGCGCGGGTCGGGGCGGGATCGGATACGGGGGCCGACGCGGGATCGGGCGCTGAGGTCGCGCCGGTCGAGGGAGTGCTGGTCGGCGACTTCGGGGGCGGGGTGGTGCTCACCATTCCCTTCTACACCTCTGCCCGCGCAAGGGCCACCGTTTGCCCCCGAATCTCACGCGAGCGGCCCTCGGGACGCCGCCGCGCGTGGGGTGCCTCTCCTTCGTCGGCCTCGAAGGGGTCGAACCCTGATCCTGGGCGGCGGCTCCGGCGCTGCGGGCCCTACTCTGGTGCGCGGTCGGGCCTGCGCGTCACCCCGCGCACCGTGCGCCGTCCACAGCTCCTCTCCGCGAGGCCCTTCCCCGTCCCTCGCCTCCCCTGCAGTGCCCCGTACATCCCTCTTCTGCTCAGATCTCGTCTCCTCGTCGCCGACGGATCCTCAAGGACGGCCCATGACCACCGCCACCCCCGCGCTCGATGCGCCCCGCACGCACCCCGTGGACCAGGTCCCGCCGCCTGCCCGGCTCACCGTGCTGTCCATCCAGCATGTGCTCGCCTTCTACGCCGGCGCGGTGATCGTCCCGCTGCTGATCGCCTCGGGCCTGGGCCTGACAGCTGAGCAGACCATCCACCTCATCAACGCCGACCTGTTCACCTGCGGCATCGCGACGCTGATCCAGTCGGTGGGCTTCTGGAAGGTGGGCGTGCGCCTGCCGATCATCCAGGGCGTGACCACCACGGCGGTGAGCCCGATCATCGCGATCGGCCTGGCCGCGACCGGCGGCGAGGGCGGCGCCGAGGGGCTGCCGATGATCTATGGCTCGATCATCGTCGCGGGACTGTTCACCTTCCTCGTGGCGCCGTACTTCGCGAAGATCCTGCGGTTCTTCCCGCCGGTGGTGATCGGCACGGTGCTGACCACCATGGGCATCACGCTGCTGGGCGTCTCGGCCGGGGACATCACCAACTACGCCGAGGGCACCCCGGCCGGCCGCGACATCGCCTACGCACTGGGCACCCTGGCGATCATCGTGCTGGTGCAGCGCTTCTTCCGCGGGTTCCTCGGCACCATCGCCGTGCTGCTGGGCCTGGTGATCGGCACCGCGGTCGCAGTCCTGCTGGGCGACACCTCGTTCAGCGGCGTCACGGAGGCCTCCGCCTTCGGCGTCACCACGCCCTTCTACTTCGGCATCCCCACCTTCTCGCTGACCGCGATCATCTCGATGATCATCGTCATGCTGATCACGATGGTCGAGACCACCGGCGACGTCTTCGCCGCCGGCGAGATCGTCGGCAAGCGCATCCGCCCCAAGAACATCAGCGCCGCGATCCGGGCCGACGGCCTCTCCACCCTGCTGGGAGGCGTCCTGAACTCCTTCCCCTACACCTGCTTCGCGCAGAACATCGGCCTGGTGCGCCTGACCCGCGTGAAGTCCCGCTGGGTGGTCGCCGGGGCCGGCGTGCTCATGATCGTGCTCGGCGTTCTCCCGAAGGCGGGCGCCGTGGTCGAGGCGATCCCCTCCCCTGTCCTGGGCGGAGCGTCCCTCGCACTGTTCGCCTCGGTGGCCCTCGTCGGCATCCAGACCCTGTCGAAGGTTGACCTGACGGACAACCGCAACTCCGTCATCGTCGGCACCGCACTGGGCCTGGCCATGCTGGTCAGCTTCAAGCCGGACATCGCCGGGGTGTTCCCCGCGTGGGCGCAGGTGTTCGTCTCCTCGGGCGTGACCGTCGGCGCGCTCACCGCGATCGTGCTGAACCTGCTGTTCTTCCACATCGGCGGCCAGCGCGGCGCGATGGTCACCACGACCGCCGCCGGCGAGCGCATCGGCATCGACGACGTGAACGAGATGGATCGCGAGACGTTCGTGTCCACCTTCGGCTCCCTGTTCAACGGCGCCACCTGGCCGCTCGAGCGAGCCTGGGAGTCGCAGCCCTTCGCCGACGCCCCCGCCCTGCGCGCCGCCCTCGAGGACGCGGTGCTGACCGCCGAGCGCGAGGAGCAGGACGCGCTCGTCTCCGCCTACCCGGACATGGCCACGCTGGTCACGGCGAACGAGGAGGAGGCCGGGGTGATCAGCCAGGATGTCGGCTCCTTCGCTCTGGAGAACCTCACCGACGGCGACGTCGAGGAGGTGCGCGAGCTCTCCGCCCACTACACCGAGAAGTTCGACCTGCCGTTCGTGGCATTCCTGGGTCGCGCCGACTCCTTCCGCCACATCGTCGAGGACGGTGTGCGCCGCCTGGACCACTCCCTCGAGCAGGAGCGACGTGTGGCGCTGACCGAGGTCGTCGAGATCGCCGGGGACCGTTTCGTGATCATGGTCGCCGATGCGAACCCGGTCGGTTCCGCGTGGGCCCGCAAGTTCGAGTCGCTCCAGTAAGCACCCGCCCCCGGGCCGCCGCTCGCCCGTGTCCGGCCGTCGGCCCCGGTCCCCGCACGCCGAACGCCGGACGCCGGCCCCGCACGCCGAACGCCGGACGCCGGACGCCGCACGCTTCGAAAATGTCCCCGGAGGACCGATGCGACGCCGCACATCGGTCCTCCGGGGACATTTTTGTACGCGCGGGTCGTCGGGTCGCGCGGGGTCGTGCCATCGACGCAGGGGGCGGACGAGGCTAGCGTGGGTGCTGAGCGCCCTGGCGGCATCGCGAGGGTGAGCACCCACCTCAGGAGGAGTCATGCCCCGCACGATCACCAGCACGGCGAACACCACGTGGCAGGGAGACCTGCTCTCCGGAAGCGGCACCACCAGCCTGGAGACGTCCCAGCTCGCGTCCCTCCCGGTCCATTGGAAGGCACGCTCCGAGGAGTCGGGACAGGGCACCACCTCTCCCGAGGAGCTGATCGGCGCCGCCCTCGCCACCTGCTACTCGATGGCCTTCTCGAACGGTCTCGCGGAGAACGACACCCCGCCCACCCAGGTCGACAGCTCGGCCGCGGTCTCCTTCAACGCCGCCGAGGGCATCACCGGCATCGAGCTGACGGTCTCGGCGACCGTGCCCGGCATCGAGGATGCCGACTTCCAGCGCCTCGCGGAGGACGCCAAGGCGAACTGCCCCGTCTCGAAGGCCCTGTCAGGCGTGGATATCACGCTGAACGCCACCCTGAGCTGAGCCCCACGCCTCCTCCCACGGAGCATCACTCCCCGATGGGCGGCTGAGGACCGGTGCCATGGCAGGCACCGGTCCTCGGCCGCCCATCGCGTGCCGAGTCGCCGACCAGGGCACGGTGGGGCAGGCGTCAGGCGGGGCAGTCGGGCGGGAGGCGTTACGGTCGGGGCATGCAGCCGATCCCTCGCCACTGGGCCACCATCCACGAGGTCGTCACCCTGCCCGACTCCCGGGAACTCGATCTCACGATCCATGGCTCCTCGGACCTGTCTCCCGACGATGCCCGGCGTGACGCCCGCTTGCGATTCGACCGCCTCGTGGCCACGGGCGGGCCCGGGCGATGGAGCGACAGGGACCGCGAGTACTACCCGGACCGACGTCTGCCGGAGGAGCTGCTCGAGGAGATCCGCTCCCCGGACGGAGCCTTGATCGCCGCGATCACCCGTAACCGATACGGCGCCGCGGTGCTGAACACCGATGCCATGCTGATCAGCGACGTCGACCTCATCGAGCCGTCGTCACTGGACCGTGCGCAGGACCCCCGCGGCAGCTTCCTCTCACGGCTGTTCGGCAACGCCCCGGAGCCGCTGCCGGCAGCAGAAGCAGATCCCGATGCCTTCGGGTTCCAGGGCTTCCATCGCCGCGGCGATCATCATGCCGAGACACTGCGCCTGATCGACGCCTTCTGCGCGCGCCATCCGGAGCTCGGCGTGCGCACCTACCGCACCCGCAACGGCTTCCGCCTGCTGATCACCGGCAGCGGCGCCGCGCCTCGCAGCGACCGGGCGCGGGAGCTCATGGGCCAGGTGCGCAGTGACGAGCTCTACATGACCCTGTGTCGCGTCCATGACACGTACCGGGCACGCCTGACTCCGAAGCCCTGGCGGATCGAGGTGGACCGCTTCGAATCCCTCGGCACCCGCACCTCCGCCGACGACGTGCACCGCGCCTGGGTGCAGCGCTACCGGGACGCCTCTCAGGACGTCGCCGTGTGCCGCCTGCTCGCGACCACCGGGCCGGCCCCGGAGGAAGTCGAGCAGCAGATCATCGACCTGCACGATCGGGCGACCCGGCCGGAGTCCGGGCTGCGCCTGGCCTGACCGCCACGGCGCCACCCCACACCACACCACACCGCCCAGCCCAGCCCAGCCCAGCCCAGCCCAGCCCAGCCCAGCAGCGTGAGCCTGAGCAGAGTTCTGCGCCCGTGAGGACCGATGTCCTGCGAGGGATCGGTCCTCACGGGCGCAGAACTGGCGAACTGGCCGAACTGGCTGAGCCCGCGCACGTACGGGCGACGGGTCGTCGGCCGGATCAGTGCTCGACGGTCGCCTTCTCGGAACCGGCCCCGGTCATGGAGCGCACCTCCATCTCGGCCTGCTTGAGCTCGTTGCGCTCCGAGGAGGTCACCGAGCCGAGCCAGCCGAGGAAGAAGCCCAGCGGCACCGAGATGATCGCCGGGTTCGTCAACGGGAACCAGGCGAAGTCCGCACCCGGGATCATCGCGTTCTCGGCACCGGAGACCACCGGGGAGAACGTGATGAGGAACAGGGCGCTGAACAGGCCGCCGTAGATGCTCCAGACAGAGCCGCGGGTGTTGAACCGCTTCCAGTACAGCGAGTACAGGATCGAGGGCAGGTTCGCGCTGGCCGCGATCGCGAAGGCCAGCGAGACCAGGAACGCGACATTCTGCTCGGCGGCGAGGATGCCGCCGACGATCGAGACCGCGCCGATCACGACGGCAGTGCGCCGGGCGACGGCGATCTCCTTCTTCGGGTCGGCGGCGCCGCGCTTGATGACGCCGTTGTAGATGTCGTGGGCGAAGGAGGCGGAGGCCGTGATCGTCAGACCGGCCACCACCGCGAGGATGGTCGCGAACGCCACCGCGGAGATGATGCCCATCAGCACCGTGCCGCCGACGGCGTAGGCGAGCGCCGGGGCCGCGGAGTTCGAACCGCCGGGGAGTTCAGCGATCGTGTCCACGCCGACCAGGTAGACGGCCCCGAAGCCGAGCACCAAGGTGCACAGGTAGAAGAAGCCGATCAGGGCGATCGCCCAGACCACCGAGCGTCGGGCCTCCTTCGCGGTGGGGACCGTGTAGAAGCGCATCAACACGTGGGGAAGCCCGGCGGCGCCGAACACGAGCGCGATCGCGAGGGAGACGAAGCCCAGCTTGGAGGCACCCGAGGTGCCGTACTGGAGCATCGGCTCGAGGATCGCGGAGCCTTCCGGATGGGAATCAACGGCCTGGCCGAGCACCTCCGAGAGGTTGAAGTTGTTCAGGGCGAGGATCCACACGGTGGTGACGCCGACGGCGGAGATCAGCAGCACCGCCTTGATGATCTGCACCCAGGTGGTGCCCTTCATCCCGCCGATCAGCACGTAGGCGATCATCACGAAGCCCACCACGGCGATCACGAGCGACTGGCCCACGCGGCCCTCGATCCCGATCAGCAGGGACACCAGGGCCCCGGCGCCGGCCATCTGGGCGAGCAGGTAGAAGAAGGTGACGGCGAGAGTCGAGGTCGCGGCGGCGGTGCGCACGGGGCGCTGGCGCATGCGGAAGCTGAGCACGTCGGCCATCGTGTACTTGCCGGTGTTGCGCAGCGGCTCGGCGACCAGCAGCAGCGCCACCAGCCAGGCGACCAGGAAGCCCACGGAGTACAGCAGACCGTCGTAGCCGTAGAGGGCGACGGCGCCGACGATGCCGAGGAAAGAGGCGGCCGAGAGGTAGTCGCCGGCGATGGCGATGCCGTTCTGGCGCCCGGAGAAGCTGCGACCGCCGTGGTAGAAGTCGCTGGCCTTGGTCGTCGTCTTCGAGACCCGGATGACGACCACCAGGGTGACGACGACGAAGACCAGGAAGATCGAGATGTTCAGGACAGGATTGCCGAATTCCATCAGTTGACCCCCTCGAGCTCTTCGCGGATCCGGGTGGAGACCGGGTCCAGGGACTTGTTCGCGTGGCGGATGTACAGCCACGTGATCAGGAAGGTCATGAGGAACTGGCTGAACCCGAGGATGATCCCGATGTTCAGCAGGCCCAGCACCTGGATCGACATGAAGCCCTCGGCGTAGGTCGACAGCAGCACGTAGGCCAGGTACCAGACCAGGAACGCGACGGTCATCGGGATCGCGAAGCCGCGGAAACTGCGGCGCAGGCCGGCGAACTCCTCGGACTGCTGGACCGCGAGGAACTGCTCGGGCGAGGGGGCTTGCGGGTCGACGGGATCCGGGGCGGGTCCGGAGGATCCCTGGGGAGGGGAGGTCACGGGCACAACTCCTTCGTTCTGCTCTCACGGCCCCGGCACGGGGGAAACCCGGGGCTCCAGGAGACCGTAGCAGTCGTGATGGCTGTCACGTCGTCACGTGGGCGTGGGTGCGGGCACGGGGTGAGAACGACGGGGACCTGCATCTCGAGGACGAAAGCCTCTGGTGGCCCGCAGTCGAGCGCCCTAGGTTCCCCTGCATGGGACAACGCTCCGCACTGCATGCACGAATGGGCACGATCTACCGACGCCGGGCGCTCTCGCGCCGACTCAGCGATCCGCGGGCGATCGCCGCCCGGGCCTGGCAGTTGATCGCGAAGAAGTCGTACTGCTTGGTGGTGACCTCCGGGGAGGAGGGGCCCTCGGCGCGCGTCGTGGCCCCGTTGCGGCCCAGGCCCGGCGGCGAGATCTGGCTCGGCACCGATCCCCGCAGCCGCAAGGTCGAGCAGATCACCCGTACTGGACGCTGCCTGCTCGTCTACGAGGACGATCGCCGCCGCGCCTGCGTGACCCTCGAATGCGATGCCCGCATCGCCGATCCCACGGAGCGCGCGCGGTTCCCCGGGTTCTGGCGAGCGTTCTGGCCCGACGGGCCCGGTCCGGACTTCGTGAACATCGTCTGCACACCCACCGCGATGGAGGTCTGGGACGGGCTGGCGGTGATCGCCCCCGAGCCCTTCGGCCGGCGCACGGCCCGGCTGGAGCGAGTGCCGGGCGCGCCCTGGAGGCAGGTCGAATCCCGCGCCGCCGGGCACCCGGGCGCCCGGTCTGCCGCC
The DNA here is from genome assembly GCF_014897705.1 of Brachybacterium sp. FME24. Lineage (GTDB taxonomy): Bacteria > Actinomycetota > Actinomycetes > Actinomycetales > Dermabacteraceae > Brachybacterium. Next base: position 75,728 of record NZ_JABUXV010000007.1, read on the forward strand.
GGGGACGTCCTGGGCGCGGGCGACCTCTGAGGGGCGCTTGCTACGTTGACGTCATGGACTCCCCCGACCTCTTCCTGACCGGCGCCGACGACGGCTACGTGCACGTCCGCGGCGCCGGTCTGCACAACCTGCGGAACGTGGACGTCGATCTGCCACGCGGCCGGCTCGTCGCGTTCACCGGCATCTCCGGCTCCGGGAAGTCCTCCCTCGCCTTCGGGACCATCCACGGCGAGTCCCAGCGCCGCTACCTCGAGTCCGTCGCCCCTTTCGCCCGGCGCCTGATCGGCAGCGCCGTGGACCCGCGGGTGGACGCGGTGACCGGGATGCCGCCGACGGTCGCCCTCGAGCAGCGCACCACCGTCGGCGGCGCCCGCTCGACCGTCGGCACCACCACGAACCTCTCCAACTCGATCCGCCTGCTGTACTCGCGCTCCGGCGACCATCCGCCCGACGTGCTCGAGCAGGAATCCTCCCTCCACGGCGGCCGCCTGACCTCGGACTTCTTCTCCCCGAACACGCCCGACGGCGCCTGCCCCCGCTGCCACGGCGCCGGTGTTCTGCGCGAACCGGTGGAGTCCTCGATGGTGCCGGACCCCTCGCTGTCCATCGAGGACGGCGCGGTCGCCGCCTGGCCCGGCGCCTGGCTGGGCAAGAACTTCCGGGACATCCTCGCCACCCTCGGCATCGACACCCATCGTCCCTGGCGCGATCTGCCGGAGGAGACCCGCGTGTGGATCCTGCACACCGATGAGCAGCCGGTCGTCACCGTCCACCCGCATCGCGACCCCCATCAGGCCCAGGGTTCCTATCGCGGGCAGTGGCGCAGCGTCGAGAAGTATCTGCGCGATGCGGTCTCCACGGCGAAGGCCGAGTCCTCCCGGCGTCGCGCGCTCACGCACTTCGCCGTCGGCACCTGCCCACTGTGCGACGGGCATCGCCTGGGGCCCGACGCGCTGCGCGTCACCTACCTCGGCCTGCCGATCTGGCAGCTGACCGCGATGCCCCTGGACGATCTGCTGGCTCAGCTGACAGAGCGCTCCGACGCGCTGCCCGCCACGGAGAGCTCGCCGGAGGACGAGGCCGAGCGGATCCTGCTGCCCACTGTGCTGCCGGTGCTGCGCACCATCGTCGGCCTCGGCCTCGGTCACCTCGCCCTGGACCGACCCGCCCGCACTCTGTCCACCGGCGAGCTGCAGCGCCTGCGCCTGGCATCACAGCTGCGCTCGGGACTGTTCGGCGTCGCCTACGTGCTCGACGAGCCGTCGGCCGGACTGCATCCGAGCGAGAAGGGCGTGCTGCGGCACCTGCTGGACACCTTCCTCGCCGAGGGGAACTCGGTGCTGCTGGTCGAGCACGACATGACGATGGTGGCCGATGCGGACTGGATCCTCGACGTCGGCCCCGGCGCGGGCACCGACGGCGGCGACGTGCTGTACTCGGGCGTCGCCGAGGGTCTCAGCGAGGCGAAGGACTCGGTCACCGCCCGCTACCTGACCCCCGGCCTCCTCACCCTGAAGAGCGCGGACGAGGCACGCGCGCCACGCGGCCTGCTCGAGATCGACGCTCTGACGGCCCGCACTCTTCGGGACGTCGACCTGCGCCTTCCGCTCGGCGCCTTCACCGCGGTCACCGGCGTCTCCGGCGCGGGCAAGAGCACCCTGGTCACCCACGCGCTCGGCACGGTGCTCGGCGAGCATGTGCGCACCACGGTGGCCGATGATCCGGATCCGGCGGCCGACGGGGAGCCCGAGCTCTCCCCCGCCGGGCTCGACGGCATCCTCGACGATCAGGTGCGGTACGCCGCGGTGCGCGGCGCCGAGGGCATCGACCGTCTCGTGCACATCACGCAGAAGCCGATCGGCCGCACCCCGCGCTCGTGCCTGGCGACCTACACGGGGCTGTTCGACCGGGTGCGGCGGCTGTTCGCCGATACTTCGGAGGCCGGTCGGCGCGGGTGGGGCGTGGGCCGCTTCTCCTACAACGTCGCCGAGGGCCGCTGCCCCGAATGCAGCGGCACCGGCCACATCGAGGTCGAGCTGGTCTTCCTGCCCGGTTCGTACGCGACGTGCCCGCGCTGCCGCGGCACCCGGTACAACCCGGAGACCCTCGAGGTGCGCTGGGAGGGCCTGACCATCGCCGAGGTGCTGGATCTGAGCGTCGCCCGTGCCCGCGGCGTGTTCGCCGAGGACCCTCGGATCTCCCGGGCGCTGGACGCGCTGGTGGCGATCGGGCTCGGGTACCTCACGCTGGGACAGCCCGCCACCGAGCTCTCCGGCGGCGAGGCGCAGCGGATCAAACTGGCCTCCGAGCTGCAGCGGACCGTGCGCGGACACAGCATGTACCTGCTGGACGAACCGACCTCAGGGCTCCACCCGGCCGACGTGGACCTGCTGGCCATCGAGCTGAACCGGCTCGTGGACGCCGGCCAGAGCGTGGTCGTCGTCGAGCACGACCAGCGCGTGATCGCGCAGTGCGATCACGTGATCGACATGGGCCCGGGCGCCGGCGACAAGGGCGGGCGGATCGTGGCCCAGGGCGCCCCGGCGCAGATCGCCGCGGAGCCCGGCAGCGTGACCGGCGCCGAGCTGAACCGTGCAGCCCGCGGCGAACGACACTGAGCCGTTCGCCGAACTGACCTGCGCGTCGACCCGGGCACCGGCTCGGGCCAGCCAGCGGCAGGGAAACCGAGGGGCTTCACCTGGGGTCATCGCGAGGTCGTGCTTCGTCTGTCACACCCCTCTGATGGACTGGGACCGACGATCAGAGCCGACGTCGGTTGGAGACCGCGATGACCCACATCCCACCACCCCCGAGACCTCCCGAGGGTGTCCCCCTCGCCCCACTCACGCGCCCCGATGCCGAGTCGCTCGGCGAACGCGTTCAGCAGCAGGCCGCGGTGATCGCCGAGGCCACGTGCGAGCTGCTGCTGATGGTCGGGGACTTCGATGCCCGCAACGGGGTGGGCTGGTTCGTCGGCCTGAAGTCGACCGCGCACTGGCTGGCCTGGTCCTGCTCGATGTCACCCGGCACCGCCCGCGAGCACGTCCGGGTGGCCCGGGCGCTGCCGTCGATGCCGGCCGCTGTGACCGAATTCCGCGCCGGGCGCCTGTCCTACTCGAAGGTCCGCGAGATCACCCGGGTCGCCGATCGGGTCGACGAGACCCTCCTCGTCGAGCTCGCCCGCTCGATGACGGCCTCGCAGCTGGCCCGCACCATCTCCTCGTTCCGCGCGGTCGATGGCAGCAGGCTCGGCCAGGACGCCGTACGTCAAGCCCGCTGGCAGGTTCGCGACGACGGCATGATCGAGATCCGCGCGGTGCTCCCCGCCGAGATGGGTGCCGAGGTGATCACCGCGCTCGATCTCGCCCTGGATCGCGATGGCACCGACCCCGAGGAGGTGGATCCCGCGTACGCCGATCCCTCGCAGGCAGATCCGCTCCAGGAGAACGACGCCACCGAGCGCGCCGCCCAGATCACTTCCACCCCGACCTTCGAGCAGCGCAAGGCCGACGCCCTGGTGAGCATCGCGCGCACCTTCCTCGACACGGAGCCGGATGATCGCTCAGGCGAGGACCGCCACCTGGTGATCGTTCAGGTCAGCGCCGAAGCGCTCGTCGACGACGTTCCCGCGGGAACGCCTTTGCCCTCGGCAGCTACGGCCGATACCTCCCTCGCCCCGACGGCTCGGAGCATCGAGGAATCTTCGGGCACGACTCCTCCTCCCACCGTCGTCCCCCGGGCACTTCCAGCTGCTCCGGCCGCTCCCGACGTTCCCGCGGGAACGCCCGACCGCTGCGGAGTGCTCGGGATGGGCCCACTGGAGGTACGCACCGCCGAGCGCCTGGTTTGCACCGGCAAGGTCGCGATCACGATCACCGACGCCGGGGGCGAGATCCTCCACCTGGGCAGGTCACGACGGCTGGCTTCGCGGGCTCAGCGCCGCGCCCTGCGCCTGCGCGACACCACCTGCGCCTTCCCGGGCTGCCACCAGTCCCAGCATCTCGATGCCCACCACACCGTCCCCTGGTCGGAGGGAGGCCCCACCGACATCGAAGGACTCGCCCTGCTGTGCCGTCGCCACCACGTGATGGTCCACGAGGGCGGTCTACGACTGGTCCTCGACGCCACCTCCACGACTCCGCTGCGGCGTCGCTTCGAAGTGGTCGACTCCGACGGACGGCCCGTCCAGGCACGATGGCCTGCCATGCTCGAACATCTCTCGATCCGCAGCAGCACCAGCATCAGCACGGCAGACGACGGCACCACCGGATCCAGCGATTCAACCGGCTCCGCGCCGCCGCCCAAGGCCGACCCTGAGCGGATCGCCGCGACCACCGGGGGCGCCGGCTTCCGGCTCGCGGACTGCGTGGACGCCCTCTGCCAGAGCGTCGTGGAGCTGGCCGCCTGACGTGCGCGGATGAATCGCCCGCGCGGCGTGAGCGGAGAGCCGCCTCGCCTCGCGATCATCGCGACGTTGCACCCCGTCTTGTCAGTGACGCCGATGCTCTAGAAGCGCCCCGGAACGGTCCTGAACAGCGGCTCTTCAAGCTGAGCGAGCGTCGCGTCCTGACCGCAGCGGTACATGACCACGTCATCGTCAATCGGAGAACTCGCGGGCGACCGAATCTGCCACAGCAGCTTCTGACTCGCCTCATCGCGTCCGGCAGTCTCAAGCGGTGATTGACCCAGCTGGACACTCCAGACCGTGGAGACCCGCTCAACAGTCCTGCTGTCTACTACGATGCGGAATCCAGACCGTTCATGGATCTCCCGTTTCCACTCCAAATATGGGCGGTACCGGCGGCTACACATCATCCGGAAACTCTCGAAAAAGGTCGGCCGCGGCGGTTCGAGCTCCTCGTCATCCCACATGTTTCGTTCTTCGTGGGCAACGTGATGCTCGCGCCATGCCTCGAAAGATCGCCGGTCCACCCAAGTGAACCGGAGCGACTCGGAGGGATCGATCGTCGCTTGATCCCGATCCTCACCGTCAATGAGGACCACGCGCTGATTCTGCAAAGGAAATCGCCAGTTTCGGGGATCGGTATCCCGGAAGGTCAGCAGCATGGGCCGGGCGCCATGATTGACGAGAATTCCGTTCAAGATGACCTCGGCGAACAGCCCCTGTTCCATCGCCGCGTCCCGTGTAACCCTGCCTTCAGGTTCGATCCCTGGATCGGTACGGCCACCACTCGACCAGACCAGTCCATCGGTCGACCACCGGTAATCGACGTTTCGGATCTCCAAAGATACGGGAGGGTCCCAACGGCCCACGGAGGTCTGGTAGGCGAGCTGCGCTTGCATCTCGGCCATTCGCGCGGATCGCCGGGAAGCCCTGCTCGACCGAGCAGCGAAAAGTACTGACGCTAGGGCAGCGAGCACGCTCACCGAGGTGATTACCGTCGACAGCTCCATCAGCGCATCCCCTGTCTACATGCTGCCGTTCAGCCGCTGAATCCGCCGGTGCCCGCCATGTCCTTGAAGCGCGAATAGTGCCCCTCGAAGGCGACCGGGATCGTCTTGGTGGCGCCGTTACGGTGCTTGGCGATGATCAGGTCCGCCTCGCCCGCACGAGCGGACTCCTTCTCGTAGTAGTCCTCGCGGTGGATCAGCAGGATGAGGTCGGCGTCCTGCTCGATCGAGCCGGATTCGCGCAGGTCACTCATCATCGGGGTCTTGTCCTGGCGCTGCTCGCTGCCACGGTTCAGCTGCGAGATCGCGATCACCGGCACCTCGATCTCCTTGGCCAGCAGCTTCAGGGCACGGGAGAACTCCGAGACCTCCTGCTGGCGGGATTCGACCTTCTTGCCCGAGCTCATCAGCTGCAGGTAGTCGATGACCACGAGCTTGAGGTCGTGCTTCTGCTTCAGGCGTCGGCACTTCGCGCGGATCTCCATGAGCGACATGTTCGCCGAGTCGTCCATGAAGAACGGGGCGTCGGCGATGCGGCTCATCGCTCGCGCCATGGCCTGCCAGTCACGGTCGTCCATCGACCCGTCGCGCATCCGGTTCATCGGCACCTGCGACTCGGCCGAGAGCAGGCGCATCGTGATCTCGGTCTTGTCCATCTCGAGCGAGAAGATGACGCTGGCCATGCCGTTGTGGATCGCGGCAGAGCGCAGCACGTCCATGCCGAGCGTGGTCTTTCCCATGGCGGGTCGGCCGGCGAAGATGATCATCTGGCCGCCGTGCAGGCCCTGGGTGAGCTCGTCGAACTCGGCGAAGCCGGTGGGGATGCCGGTGACCTGGCCGCCGCGGTTCTGGGTGGCCTCGATCGTGTTGAGGGTGTCGTCGATGACCTCGCCGAGCGCCACGAAGTCCTCCGAGGCGCCGCGCTCGGTGACCGCGTAGACCTGGGCCTGGGCCTCGTTGATGACCTCGTCGACCTCGCCGCCGTCGGCCGCGTACCCGAGCTGGACGATGCGGGTGCCGGCCTCCACGAGGCGACGCAGGGTGCCGCGCTCGACGACGATCTCGGCGTAGTAGCCCGCGTTCGCGGCGGTGGGGACCATGTCGATGAGGTCCGCGAGGTAGGAGCCGCCGCCCACTCGCGCGAGTTCGCCGCGCTTGGTGAGCTCGTCGGAGACGGTCACCAGGTCAGCGGGCTCACCACGGCCGTACAGGTCGATGATCGACTCGAAGATCATCTCGTGCGCAGGGCGGTAGAAGTCGTCACCGCGCACGGTCTCCACGACGTCGGCGATGGCGTCCTTGGACAGCATCATGCCGCCCAGCACACCGCGCTCGGCGCCGAGGTCCTGGGGAGGGGTGCGTTCAAGCCCGCGGTCGGGTCCGGCTTCGAAGGCCTCAGAAGATGTCACCGAGCCAGTGTAGGAACACCGGCTGACCGCGGGGGCTCGAGCTCGGCCAGAATGGGGAGAAGTGGCCATGAGCATCCTCTGGGGAGGAAGCGCGCACGGGATGTCGCCGCAGCTCCGGTGGCCGGAAGTTCCGACTTTCCGGCCCGGCCCCTACGGTGGCCCGATGCCCCACGCCCTCGCCCCTCTCGCGTCCATCTCCATCGACTGCCCCCGGCCGGACGATCTGGTCCCCTTCTACTGCGCCCTGCTCGGTCTCGAGGAGTACTTCGCGACTCCGGATCGCGGCGTCATCTGCCTCGCCGGCGCGGGCCCCATGCTCACCCTGATGCGGGCTGAGGAGTACACGCCCCCACAGTGGCCGCACGGCCCGCAGCACGCGCAGATGCACCTGGACCTGGCCGCGGAGGACCTGGAGGCGACGGTCACCGCCGCGATCGGGATCGGTGCCCGCGAAGCGGACGTACAGCCGGACCCGTCGGCATGGCGCGTGATGCTCGACCCCGTCGGGCACCCGTTCTGCCTGACCGCCGTGCGTCCCGACTGAGCACGGGTCACCGGGTGACAACGGGCCTGAGCTCTGACCCCGGGCGTCTGCATCGTCGAGCCCGTGGGCCTCGAGGCCCGCACCCCACGCCCGCCCGTCGCCCTCACCTTCGCCCTTGACGTCGAGGGGTGTACCAGAGGTACAGTGCAGCTAGGCACTGCACCACTGGTACACAACCAGTGGGGACCCGAGGAGGGATCCCATGACCACTCCGGCCACCACCCCATCCACGCCGCCGCCTCGCGCCCGCTCTCGCGCCGTTCGCGCCCACACCAGCCTGCTGCCCTACGTGCTCGCGCTGATCGGCGCCACCGCGGTCCTGCACCTGCTCATCATGCTCTCGGACAACCGCATCACGGTGCTGACCACGCTGCCGCTGGTGGTGATCGCCCTCGGGTACGCGATCTACCTCGTCGCCCTCGGGCGCCCCCTGGGCCAGGTCCGCTATGGACAACTGGTCGCCCACGCCCTCACCTACGCGGTGATCAACGTCGGTTACCTGCTCCACGCCTTCGTGCTGATCGCCTCCGGTTCCCCGGCGGTTCGCGGGGATAGCCACCTCGCTCTCGATGCGGGCTGGTTCGGCGCCACCTTCGGCATGGCGACCTTCTGGGGCATCGGGCTGATCCTGCACGGCCTGGGCGCCCTCCTGGGCCGCGGCTTCGAAACACCGCGGGCATGACCACGCCGGACAGGACGACTCCGGACAGTCTCGCGCCCGACGCGTCACCTCAGGGCGACCCCTCCCCGGAGGACGCCGAATGGGCCGAGGAGCTGGCTCGCTCCTGGGTCGAGGTCTACAAGAAGTCCGCCACCACTCTCGCGCTGCTGCGGATCATCCGGACTCACGGCCCGGCCTCGGCCGCCGAGATCGCGCCGCTCTTCGCCGACGCCACCGGGTGGACGCTCACCGAGCGTGGGCTCTATCGCACCCTGCGGCGCCTGACCGACTCGAACGTCCTGGAGGTGGAGAAGGTCGACGTGGCCCGCACCGGGGCCAAGCGGCAGGACTTCGCACTGACCTCCGTCGGCATCGCCTACCTCGCCCGTATCGAGCGCGAGCTGGTCTGACCTGGCACGCCACCACCATCCCGCGTCGACCTCTGCCAGGATTCCTGCCCGATATCGCTTCAGATGGCGCAGAACCTGGCAGAACTCGTCGGGGCGGTCCGTCCGGGAGGGCTGGGGGCGGCGCCGGGCGGTCAGTCGCGCTCGGGCATGCCGAGCGAGAAGGCGGCCTGGGCGACGTGCTGGACGGCATCGTCGACGAGGCTCACCAGGCGCGCGCCGCGGGTGACGGGCGGATCCCACTGCTCATCGACCACGTCGTCGAGCTCGTCGGCGGTGAGACGGCTGAGATAGTCGTCCACCGCCCCGAATGCGGCATCGAGATAGCCCAGCAGCAGGTCGGCATCCTCGACGAGAATCCGGCGGGCCTGCTCAGGCGTGTGGCCGTACCCGACGCTGTCCCCCTCCGGTCCGAGATCGAAGCGGGCGGCGTAACCCTGCGCCGTCCACAGCTGCTCCTGGCCGGTCAGCGCGGCGAGCTGCACATCGATCTCCCGCCCCGAGTGCCACAGCAGCCAGGCCACGGAGTTGTCGTGGCCACCGGGCCTAGCGTTCAAGGAGACGGGGTTGAGGCGTCGGCGCAACCGCTCCGCGGCATCGCGCGGGCGGGAGACGAGGTCACGGAGGATATCGAGAGCGTCCATACCCCCGACGCTACGCCGTGGCGACCTGACCCGCGCAATATCGCCATGAACACCCGGCTCGCGCACCTCTGTCCGCTCCCCCGCGACGGTCCGTCAATCCTCGCGGATGACGCCCTCGGCCTGCTCAGGATGGCGCTGAAGCCAGCTCTCGATGAACGGGCAGATCACGAGCACCTGCAGGCCCTCCGCCCGCGCCTCGGCCAGCGTGGTGCGCACCAGTACCGAGGCCACGCCCTCCCCGCGATGCGCGGGATCGGTGACCGTATGGACGAGCTCGATGACCTTGCGGGTGCGTTCGTAGATCATGATGCCGACGACATCGCCGCTGCGCACGGCTTCGTAGCGGCCGGCGACCTTGTTGTCGCGCACGGCGATGCGCTCGTCGGGACCGTGGATGTGCTCGTCGATCTCGGTCATCATGCCGCGGGGTTCCTTCCGGCCGGTACCTCCACCGTACGGGAGTCACCGGGTCGCCGACAGGTCTGCTCGGCAACGGGATCAGTCAGGCGCAGGATCGGTCCGACGCACGATCGGCAGGACGTCGCCGATCCGCAGCGCGAGTCCACCGCTGGGCCCACGGGGCGACGCCGCTCCGTCCCGGCAGCCGCCCCGCGCATGCGACCATGCTGGACGTGACTGAGGAAACAACCGACCACCTGCCCGATCAGTCCTCTGCGGCACCCGCGGCTGCCGCTGCGGCGGCCGGTGGGCCCATGGACCACGCCACCGACCTGGCAGACCGCACCGCTTTCTCCCGCGCCTCCGACGCCCTGCAGCGCCACCGCGAGCCCTCGGAGATCTGGGGAGATGAGCGCGAGGCGGTGAGCATCGCGCTGCAGTGGGCCGCCGCCCGCACCGCCGTGGCGACCGACCCCAAGACCACCGCCCGCAGCTCCGCCGCGCTGCACGCGGACGTCGGGGAGACCATCACCGCGGACGGCATCGGCGCCCGCCGCGCGATGCACCTGTTCGATCAGGTGCTGCTGCCGGCCACGCGCGCCTCCGAGGACCCGATGAACCTCGCCTACATCCCTGCCGCGCCCACCCGCGCGGCCGTCGCCTTCGACACCGTCGTCTCCGCGGCGAATGTGTTCGGCGGCATCTGGGAGAACGGCGCCGGCGCGATCTTCGCCGAGAACCAGGTGCTGCGCTGGATCGCCGACCTGCTGGGATGGCCGGCCGACTCCGCCGGCGTGTTCGTCTCCGGCGGTACCACCGGCAACCTCTCGGCGCTCGCCACCGCCCGCGACCACGCCCTGCGCACCCGCGGACGCCGACCCGAGGGCGGATGGGCGCTGGCCTGCGCCTCGACCGCGCACTCCTCGATCTCCTCGGCCGCACGCCTGCTCGACATGGACGTGGTGAGCGTGTCCATCGACGACCGCGGCCACCTGACCGGGCCGGTGCTGGAGAAGGCGCTCGCCTCGGATCCGCGGATCTGCGCGGTCGTCGTCTCCGGCGGCACCACCAACGCCGGGATCGTCGACGACATCGCCTCCGTGGTCGAGGTCGCCCGCCGCTATGGGGTCTGGGTCCACGTCGACGGCGCCTACGGCGGCGCGGCGCTCGCCGCGCCCAGCGTCCGGGAGCGCTTCGCGGGCATCGAGCAGGCCGACTCCTTCATCGTCGACCCACACAAGTGGCTCTTCGCCCCGTACGACTGCTGCGCCCTGGTGTACCGCGATGCCCGCGCGGCCGCCGCCGCGCACTCGCAGCACGCCGCCTACCTCGACTCGATCGACCGCGGGGAATCCAACCCGGCGGACCTCGCCGCGCACCTGTCGCGCCGCACCCGCGGACTGCCGCTGTGGTACTCGCTGGCCACGCACGGCACCGCCGCGTACACCGAAGCCGTGGAACGCTGTCTGACCTCCGCGCGCACCGTCGCGCGCGCCATCGAGGAGAGCGACCACCTCGAACTGCTGCTCGAACCCGAGCTGTCGGTCGTGGTGTTCCGCCGCCCCGGCTGGACACCCGATGCGTATCGTCGCTGGTCACAGCGCCTGGCGACGGAGGGCACGCTGCTGTGTGTGCCGACGGCGTTCCGCGGCGAGATCGCGCTGCGCCTCGCCTTCGTGAACCCGTCGACGGATCCGCAGGCCGTGATCGAGGTGCTGCGCACCACGCTGCGCGCGGCCGACGGGAGCTGACGGGAGCTGACGGGAGCTGACGGGAGCTGACGGCGTCAGTCGGCCTGGAGCTGCGCGATCAGCTCGTCGAGGCGACCGATGTCCTCGGCATTGCCCAGATGCACCCAGCCGTCACGGGCGCGGTGGGCGGCGCGCAGCGCGGGAACGTCCTGGCCGCGATCCGCGAGCACCCGCGCGTGATGGTCGTCGACGTAGGCCGCCCAATAGCGGGCCCGGGCGTCGTGCCCTGCGGGGACCTGGTCGATGACCTGCAGGACCGCCCGACGTCGGCTCTCGTACTCGGCGAACTCGACACCCTCGTCCTCGCGGCGCAGGGCCTCGCCGATGGCGATGAGCAGTCCCACTCGCGCGTCCACCCGGTGGTCCCACAGCAGTTCCGGCGGCAGCAGAGGCCGGCCGCCCTCGGGGCGCGTACGACGCTCGATCGCCGCCGCAGCTTCGTGCACCAGCGTCGTGCGGCCCAGGTCGAGGGCGCGGCGCAGCACCAGCGCGTGAGCACTGAGCTCCGTGCGCACGAGCTCCGCGCGCTCGTGCCCGGCGGTGGCGAGATCGTCGGCCAGCCAGCGCGCCTCGGATGCCACCCGGTGCAGCTCCGTGAGGGCCGCGGGGTGATCTGCCGTCCGTTCATGGATGGACGCGGCGAGCCGGGACGCCTCGAGCGATGAGCGGTGATCCCGCTGCTCACCGGCGATCCGTCGGGCGCGCTCCAGCGGTACCCACGCCGCCTCGTAGCGCTCGGCCTGCACCCGCTGAGCCGCGACCGCCAGCAGCGGACCGATGCGCAGGGCGTCACGCTGCACGGTGCGCTGGAGGGAGGCGAGCCGGCCCGCCGTGAACGAGGCCTGGTCGGTGGCGCCGGCGGCCATGAGCGCCTGCAGCAGCTGCGTGATCAGCCCGACCCGCAGCGGCGGATCATCGACCTCGTGGAGCGCACCGAGGGCGTCCAGGCTGTGGCGGACCGCCGAAACCGGATGCTCGAGGCCGAGGGTGCGGGACAGCAGCGCGTGGGCGGCGGTGGCCGTGCGCTGCGGGTCCGGCAGCGGACTCTCCACCACCGCTTCCTCCCGCTCGACCAGCTCGAGGACATCGAGGGCCTGCGTCGTGGCGCCGACCGGATCCCCGACCGCTTCGAGCGCCTGTGCCAGGCGCAGCCTGAGCTCCAGATCCGGATCACCCAAGAGCACCGGACGCACGGCCGGCAGCGCTGTGAGCGCGGCGCGCAACCAGACCACCGCGCGACGCGGATCCACCGCCCCGCCCCGGGGCCCCCCGGCGGCCGGGAGAACGGTCTGCTCGAGCCCCCGGACGACGGACAGCAGTTCCGCGGACACCTCGGCACGCTCCCCGCGGCGTCGGCCCCGTCGGGACGAAGAAGCCGCGGCTGACGTCGACCCTTCGGATCTCTCGGGCTCAGGGGCCGCTCGCGCCAGCACGGCCTTGGTGGCCACGGACGACCGGCCGCGCGTCGGGCCGCGCTCGAGCAGCACGGCAACGGTCGCCGCCGCCTGCTCGGGGTGACCGGAGCGGTGCAGCACCGAGACGATGTCCGCCGCCTCGAGCTCGACCTGCTCCGCGTCATCCATGAGCACCGCCCCGCGCAGCGCTTCCCGCAGCAGGGCCAGGCGATCCTCCGGAACAGCGGGGCGCCCGCGGAAGGCGTCGGCGAGCGCACGGGCATCCCGGAAGCGCTCGGCATGGACGAGATCGCGCACCCGGTGCGCGGCCTCCAGGACGTCCCTCGGCGAGGGCAACGGCAGCTCCGGCGGCCGCAGCGCCACCCTCAGCTCCTCCAGGCCCGGCAGATCGGCCTGATCGCTGCGTCCACCCGGGTCCGGGAGGGAGGACGCGCCCGAAAAGTTCACAGGGGGAAACCTACCAAGTGCCGGCTGGACGGCCCAGAGACGAAAGCACTGCATGCAGCACTCAGAACCACTCCATAGAATGTCCCCGGCCCCGGGACCGATATGCACTGTTCCCACCCAGGCCAAGGCACGAAGAGAGGTGGATCGTGGTCATCGGACCGGCAGGGGGCGCGCACAGCGCTGCACGCGGCAGGATCTCGGCATCCTCGCAGGACGATACCTTCGCCGGGCATCTGCACTTCGACGAGACCACCGCCCCGGTGCTGGTCACCGACTTCGACGTCTCCGCCTACACCCGCCGGGGCACCACCCGGCTGCCGGTCGACACCACCCTCCAGGCCACCCAGGAGCCGCTGTCGGCAGCGGCACGCACCGCGCTCGGCGTGCTGCAGCGCCTGGAATCCTCGGCGCTCACGGAGTCCCGGGCGATGCTCGCCACCGCCACCGGCCACGAAGCCCGGATCACAGCCTTCCTCGCGACCTGGCTGGTGGACCGGCACTGGCAGTCCCGTGCGCTGCGCGACCTGCTGACCGGCGACCACCCCGTCGACCGCCCGCAGCCGCAGAATCGACTGCCCCCGCTGCGCGCCCTGCGGCGGGTCCACGTGGACCGGGTGCAGCCCCTGCTCTCGCCGGTATGGACCGCCCTCGCCGGTGAGGCCGTCGCCGCCGGGCACATGGCGCGCATGGCGATCCAGGAGGCTTCCCTGCAGGCGGGACTGGTCGCGATCTCGCGCCAGCTCAGCGGGGAGGCGCGGCGTGCGGTGGAGGCGGTCATCGAGCGCCACGACGCCGCCGTCGACTTCTTCACCTCCGAGGCGATCGCCCGCATCACCCGCTCCCGCCGTGAGGCCGCCACCGCCCGCCTGGTGCTCTCCCTCACCTCTCCCTTCGACGGCGGCGGCACTGCCGATGCCGACACGCGCGCTGCTCTGGCAGTGTTGGGCGCAGATCCCCGCGACCGCGCCGCCCTGCGCGGCGCCCGTTTCGAGATCACCAGGCTGCTGCCCGGCCCGGATCTCCCGGACCCGTTCTTCTCGTCCCTTCCTCGTACCGGAGCGTGACATGGCCTTCAACCTGGACCAGTTCGCCGAGACGTCCGTCCCCGTCAAGTACGAGGACCTCGATTTCGACACCTTCGAGACCCAACCGCTCGACGCGCAGACCCTGCGCTCCCTGCGCTACATGTGCGACGTCGAGTACCACACCTCCTGCTTCCTGCGGGATCTGCTGGTGACCCCCTCCCACCGCGAGGAGGAGGCCGGCGGTTTCATGACCATGTGGAACCGTGAGGAGTTCTGGCACGGCGAGGCGCTCGCCCTGGTGCTGGCCCGGCACGGCATCATCGTCGACTACGACGAGGTCAAGGCGAAGCGGCTCAAGCTGGGCTGGGTCGGTGCGCTGGGCCCGCTGAAGCAGTCCGTGCTCACGAACCTCGCCGGCACCGACTTCGTCGCCGTGCACATGGTGTGGGGCGCCGCCAACGAGCTCTCCGCCGTCGCGGCCTACCGTCGCCTCTCCGCGAAGACCGACCATCCGGCCCTGTCGCCGCTGCTGCAGCGCATCGCCCAGCAGGAGACTCGGCACGTCGCTTTCTACACCACTCAAGGTCGCGAGCGCCTGGAGGCCTCCGAGGCCGCGCAGAAGCTCGTGCGCCTGGTCATGTCCAAGGTCTGGAAGCCCGTGGGCAGCGGCATGATGGACGATTCCGAGGTGCACCACGTGATGAGCCACCTGTTCGGCGGGAAGTCCGAGGAGCTGGACAAGCTCGACAGGCGCCTCCAGAAGCTGCCGGGCCTCGAGAGCCTGTCCATCTTCCGCCACGCCTTCGCCCGCCTGGGCATCGCCGCCTGACCGAGGTGCCTGACCGAGGTGCCGGCACCGATTCATCCCTCCCGCACGAGACCAGCCCGCGCCACCTTCACGGCTACTGACCGGTACCCACTCTGAGGAGGCGTTGAGGGGCTCCGATACCGCCCACTCAGGCTGGGTACCAGCAAGTAGCCGAGGTGGGCGGGCCTGCCGATGGGTTCTAGGTTCCGCGCGCCGACGGGCGGGTGCCGGGTCGGACGGGCGCCGACGGGGGCTCGAGGAGCGGGGCGGGGCGGGCGCCGACGGGGCTCGAGGAGCAGGGCAGGCGCAGATCTGACGGGCGCCCTCCGGGGCCGAACGGGCACCACCACCCCCATGTCACCCTCCTGACCTGCCCCGTTATCTCTGAGAGTCCTCTCATCGTCGGCTCATCGCGACCTCATCCGGTCCGCGCAGAGTTCTCGTCATCAGGCAAGGTCCGTCCCTGGACCTTCCGCGCAGAGCACTCACGAGGAGCCCCCCGATGACGATCTTGAACCACGAGCCCGCCAGCGAGACCGCGTCGATCCCCGTCGTGCGGCCCACCGACTCCGTGCAGCAGTCCGTGGCGCCGTCCGTGACCCGCGAGACCGCCCCTGAGGGACTGCGCACCCGGATCGAGCGCGCCAAGCACGCGTTCTCCACCCGCAACATCGGCGCGTTCCTGCGCCGCGCCCAGGGCATCGACCTCATCACCGATGACCACGTCCCCCAGGCCGGCGAGGTCATCCTGGCCCGGGTCACCACCGTCGGCCATCACAAGCGACTCGAGAGCCCCGTCTCCCGCCGCCAGATCCTGTTCCCCGGGGACGAGATCGTGGTCGCGTACGGCAGCCGCTACGCCGCGGACCAGTTCCTCGCGATGATCCCCGGCGACCTGGGTCCCGTCCATCTCGCCGCCGCCGGGGGTCTCGCCTCCCGCGTGCTCGAGCAGCATTCCGCCGTCGGCGCCGCCACCCAGATCGAGCCGATCGGCGTGATCCGCGACCAGCACGGCCCGGTCTCCCTGGCCCGCGCCGCCGCGCACCACCCGGTCCAGGACATCACCTCCCGTGCGGACCGTCCGGCGCACCACGTGCCCGTGATCGCCGTGCTCGGCACCTCCATGAACTCCGGCAAATCGACCGTGCTGGCGCAGCTGGCCCACGGCCTGGCCGCAGCCGGTCTGCGGGTCGCGGCGGGCAAGGCCACCGGTACCGGCGCAGGCAACGACTACAACCTGTTCCTCGACGCCGGTGCGCACCGCGTCCTGGACTTCACCGACTTCGGCTACTCCTCGACCTTCCAGGTGGGCCTGGAGGAGGTCCGCGACCTGTTCCTGTCCATGGCCGACGAGCTCGCCGGCGGCGCGGAACGGCCCGATGTGGTGCTCCTGGAGATCGCCGACGGCGTCTACCAGGGCGAGACCACCCTCCTGCTGGCCGATGAGGAGTTCGGCAAGGTCGTCGACAAGGTCGCGTTCTCCGCGGGCGACGCTCTGGGCGCCGTCGGCGGCGTCGGCGCACTCGGCGCCCTCGGATGCACCCCCGCATTCGTCTCGGGCGTGCTGACCAGCTCCCCGCTGGCGACCGTCGAAGCCCGCCGCGCCCTCGAGGTGCCCGTGGTGCCGACCTTCGACCTCGGTACCGCCGAGGTCGCCCGCGAGATGGTCGCCGATCTCCTGGAGGGGCACGAGACCGATGCCGCGTGAGCGCGAACCGGTCAAGCTCGCCAATGGGCTGCTGAAGAACGCGCCGCCGCTGCCTGCGCTGCTGCGCGGGGCACGGCGCCGCTGGATCACGGTGCTGATCACCCTCGGTCTGGGCCAGGCGGGCCTGGCCGGCCTGGCCGCCTGGGCCCTGGTCAAGCTGCAGGCGGCCCCGACGGGTTCCTCCCCGCTGCTGCTGCGGGCGCTGCTCCTGCTGGTGCTGACCGCTCTCGCCGTCGGCGCCCTGAAGGTGCACGAGCGGGTGGTCGCCGAGAAGCTCGGCCAGGACTACGTCCACCAGCTGCGCCTGACGCTGCTGGGCGACGCCCTCACCCCCGGGCACTCGACGTCCCTCGGCGTGACGGTCGCCCGCACCACGAACGACCTCTCCGGCGTGCGCAACTGGGTCTCCCAGGGCATCGCCCCGCTGGTGGTCGCGGTGCCTCTGATCGGCGGCAGCCTGATCACCCTGACGATCCTGCACCCTTACCTGGCCCTCGCGATGGCCACCCCGCTGGTGATCCTGGTGCTGTGCCTGCTGTTCTGGGCGCGCACGGCACTGATCAAGACCCGGCAGATGCGTCGCACCCGCGGCAAGCTGGCCGCGCGCATCGCCGACACCGTGACCGCCGCCGACGGGATCCTCGCCTCCGGCGGCACCAAACGCGAGCTGCGCAACATCCGCGACGCCTCCGGCAACCTCGTAGAGATCGCCGTGGACCGTGCCGAGACCGTCGGCACCATCCGCGCCGGCGGCATCGTCGCCTCCACCCTGACCACCCTGATGGTCGCCGCGACCGGCACCTACCTGGGCCTGGCCCCGGGGATCACGATGGCCGCGATGGCCGTCGCCGGCATCGCCTCGACCCCGGTGCTGGAGATCGGCCGGATCGTCGAGTACCGGCAGACCTACCGCTCCGCCCGCATGGTGCTGGGCCCCGCCCTCGCCGGCGCCGAGGCCCGCCGCAAGCACGCCCGCGACCGTCGTCGGGCCGCCTCCGCGCTGGAGGCCCCCGACGCCGGACACGACGGAACCATCATCGTCGATCTGGCACTGCCGGGACTGACCGAGCAGGTCGGCCCCGTGCGCGGCCGTCCACGGGACCGGGTGCGCCTGGTCTCCGAGGACCCTGCCGCCCCGCACGAATTCATCCGGCGCCTCCTGGAGCTCGCCCCCGGCCCCGACCTCGTCGAGCCGGACTCAGTGTGGGTGACCGGGCAGAACCTGCGCGCCGTCTCCTCCAAGCGGGGCCGCGTGCTGGTGGGCTACGCGAGCGCCGGCACCGTGTTCGAGCGCGGCACGGTGGCGCGTGCGCTGCACTACCGCCGCCCGGATCTGGACGCCGCCCACGACCAGGGAGTGCTGGACCTCGTCGGCCTGGACCTGTCCCACCTGCCCGAGGGCGCCCGCACCACGCTGCGCCGCGGCGGCGAGCCCCTGGGCCGCTCCGACCGCGCCCGCCTGGCCCTGGCGCGCGCCCTCTATGGGTCCCCGCCGCTGCTGGTCATCGACGGTCTCGAGGGCGATCTGGACGATTCGGGGCGGATGATGCTCGAGCGGGTCCTGGCGGACTACCGCGGAGTGGTGCTCATGGTCGGCTCCGACGATCTGGCCGCGCGGCTCGGCGCTCGTACGCACAGCCTGCGCCCGCTGGAGGCCGACGATCAGGGTGAGCCCCTGACGGTCGGACGGGGCGCACGCCCCCGCCGAGACGCGGATCAGGACGCCGACGACGAGTGATCCGCCGCCCGCCGCCGGCGCGGTGGGCGCCGGGCGGGTGATCAGTCGTCGTCATCCTCGTCATCGTCATCGCCGTCATCGTCATCGTCATCGTCATCGTCGTCTTCGCATTCCCAACCGTCGTCATCCCATTCGCAGGTGCCGGCGGGCTTCGGAGGGGTCGCGGGCTTCTTCGGCGCGGCGGGCTTCTTCGGCGTCGCCGCGTTCCCGCCTCCCGAGGAGGATCCGCCGGCGCTCCCGGACCCGCCGGAATCTCCTGAGCTGCTGGACGTGCCGCCGGATCGCGCCTGGTCAGAAGCGGTCGGTGCCGGGGCGGGGGGCGGCGAGGCCTCGTACTCCATACCGCTGACGTCGCTGTCGGGGTGGGCTCCCCGGTCGGGCTGCCCGCCGGCGCTCGGAGTGGGCAGCGCGACCGGCTCCGGGCTGGACGATGATCCGGTCGCAGCAGATTCCGGCACATCTCCCGGCAGCGCAGGGGCAGTCCCACCGGCGTCGGAGACCGGAGCCTCCTCGCCCACGACGATGCCCGGTCGCGCCCCCGGGGACGGTTCGACGGCAGGCAGCACGGCGAGCCCGACCGCCGCGAGGGCGACGCCCAGGACGATCCCGGCGGTCCGGAGTGTCTTCATGACCGGGATCCTCCGATGCGGCGATGAGACATCCGTGAAGTCTTCATGAGAGGACTCTCATGACCCTGTGACCTGCTGCGATGAGTGCCGCTCACGCGGAGGGGTCGACGAGCTTGTACCCGGCGCCGCGCACCGTCACCAGGCGCTGCGCGCCGAGCTTGGCGCGCAGGTAGCCCACGTACACGTCGACGACGTTGGACGCACCGTCGTAGTCGTAGCCCCACACCTTCGACAGCAGCAGGTCGCGGGTGAGCACCTGGTTCGGGTTCTCCAGGAACACGCGCGCCATGGTGAACTCGCGGGAGGACAG
Organism: Brachybacterium sp. FME24; assembly: GCF_014897705.1. Taxonomy (GTDB): domain Bacteria; phylum Actinomycetota; class Actinomycetes; order Actinomycetales; family Dermabacteraceae; genus Brachybacterium. The sequence continues at coordinate 95,035 of NZ_JABUXV010000007.1, forward strand.
CTCGACGGAGCGCTCCGCGAGATCGTTCCCTGCGGCGTCGTGCGCTGCGAACGTCGCGATGCGGGTGCGCAGGTCGAGCCGGAGATCGCCGAGCACGAGCAGGTCGCTGCTGACGGCGCCCGCCCCCGCAGTCGCCTCGCGGGCGCGGAGCTTCACGCGGGCCAGCAGCTCCTCGAAGCGGAAGGGCTTGGCGATGTAGTCGTTGGCCCCGCCCTCGAGCCCCTGCACGGTGTCGTCGACGCTGGTGCGGGCGGTGACCATGAGGATCGGGATCTGCACGTCCATCGCGCGCAGCGCCTTGAGGACCTGGAAGCCGTCCATGCGCGGCAGTCCCACATCGAGGATCAGCAGGTCGAAGTCCCCGCTGGAGGCGAGGTCGAGCGCGCTGATGCCGTCCTCGACCACGGTCGACGCGTACCCGTTGGCCTTCAGGCCGCGCTCGACGAAACGCGCGATCCGCGCCTCGTCCTCGGCGATCAGGATCCTCATGAACTGCTCCCCATCCTTCTCGTGCGCTGTGGATCGGTCGTCTCCGAACTCCCGGAATCGACCTCAGTATGGCTGCGGGGGCGGTCCTCACCGCTGCTGTTCTCACCGGTTGTCCCTGCGGCACCATCGGCGGTGTCCGCGTCGTCGGGCGTCCCCGCGGCGAACTGCGGGAACACGAGGATGAAGGTCGATCCCCTGCCGGGCGCGGACAGCAGGCGCACCACGCCGCCGTGCCCTTCCGCGATCGCCAGCACGATCGGCAGCCCCAGACCGGAGCCGGACCCCGCACCGGAACCCGGACCCGCACCGCGGGTGTCGTCGACGCGGGTGAAACGCTCGAAGATGCGCCGCTGGTCGTCCGTCGCGATGCCGACGCCCTCATCCCGCACCCCGATATGGATCTCGGGGCCCTCGGGGCCCACCACCTGGTCCACACCGAACCGGATCCGAGTGCCCTCGTCGCTGTAGCGCACCGCATTGGCGGCGAGCTGCACCACGGCCTGCGTGAGGCGCTGCTCGTCGGCATCGGCGACGACGTCGGCCGTGCGCTCGAGCACCCAGTCCCGATCGGCGATGTGCGAGATGCGGGCGAAGGCCGAGCGGGCGAACTCGTGCATCTCGACCGGTCGCAGGCGCACGTAGTCCGGGCGCTTCGACGCGGCCAGCTCGGAGAGGTCCCCGACCACGCGGCCCATGCGGTCCAGCTCGTCGATCGCGATGTCGTGGGCCTCGCGCACGTCGACCGGGTCCTCGGCGTCGGTCGTCTCGAGGGTCCCGCGCACGATGGTCAGCGGGGTGCGCAGCTCGTGGCCGACGTCGCTCATGAATCGACGCTGCTCGGCGAAACCGACCTGGATGCGCCCCAGCATGCGGTTGAAGTTGCGGGCCAGGGCGGCGATGTCGTCCTTGCCCTCGGGCACGGGGATGCGGTGCTCGAGACCGTCGACCGTGATCTGCTCGGTCGCCGAACGCAGCGCACCCAGCGGCTTCAGCAGCCGGCCGGTGACCACGTAGCCCACCCAGCCCGCGATGAGGAGCGTGATCATGGCCATCAGCGCGAAGGTGAGCACGGACTGCCACAGCTCCCGCTGCTGCGCACCGATGTCGTTGGCCACCACGAAGATGCCCTCGGCGTCGTCCCCGGCGACCCCGACCGAGGCGACCAGCACGCGCAGTTCCCGGTCCCCGACCATCATCGTGGTGATCACCGTGCGACCGCTGCGGTGCGCGGCGACGATGTCCTCGAGCACGCGCTGCGACTCCGGGGAGTCGTCGGGGACCAGCTCGAAATCCTGGGATCGCGGCTTGTGCGCCGGCTCCCCATCGATCAGGGCGACCACGGACTCATGGTCCGAGGGCGCGGCGGAGTCCGTGGCCGACTGCAGCACGCTGTCGACCGACGTGTGCACGTAGCTGCCGTCCTCGCCCGCGTCCTGGGCGATCAGGTCGAGCTCGCGCCACTCCTGCCAGAGCTCGGCCTCGACGCGATCATCGAGCACCCGGAACTGGGCCGCATAGGTCAGCACGCCCGTGATGGCCAGACCCAGGACCATGAAGGTGAGCATCGTCGTCAGCATGCGGGTGCGCACGGTCCAGCCGCGGGTCGCGGAGCTGGCGACACTGCGGCGAGTCCTGGTCAGGGGCATGGTCGAATCGTAGGGGACGCAGACCTGCTCCCGCCCCGGCGGTGACCGCGTCAGTCACGACCGAGACGGCGACGGATCACGCCGACGATGCCTCCGCGCTCCTTGAGGGACCGACGACGACCGGAGCGACCGGTGGTGTCGCCCTCCATGGGACCTGAGCCCCGCGTGGCGATGCTCCCCGTGCTGCCAGGTCCGTCCGAATGCCCGACAGGGGCCGAGGTGGCGCCGGCTGCCGACGCATCGGCCGGCCGTGCTCGTTCCTGCTCGACGCGGCGCTCCCGCTCCTGCTGCGTCCGGTTCGCCTCCCGCTTCTGGGCGAGGGCCTTCTCGCGGGCATCGCGCCGTTCGGCGTCACGGGCCTCGTCCCGCAGCCGGCGCCGCTCCCCCGGGCCCTCGGCGATGCGGTAGAGCACCGGCACGATCAGCAGGGTCAGCAGGGTCGAGGAGATGAGACCGCCGATGACCACCACCGCCAGCGGCTGCGCGATGAACCCGCCGTTGCCGGTGATGCCCAGCGCCATCGGGATCAGCGCGAAGATCGTCGCAGCGGCCGTCATCAGGATCGGCCGCAGACGCTTGGCGGCTCCGGAATGGATGGCCTCGTCCAGAGTCATGCCCTGGCGACGGTACTGATTGACCAGGTCGATCAGCACGATCGCGTTGGTGACCACGATGCCCACCAGCATGAGCAGACCGATCATCGAGGGCAGACCCAGCGGAACTCCGGTGAGGATCAGCAGGCCCAGCGCGCCGGTCGCGGCGAAGGGGATCGACACCAGCAGGATCAGCGGCTGGATCAGGGACTTGAAGATCCACACCAGCAGCACGTACACCAGCAGGATCGCGGCGAGCATGGCGATGCCGAGCTGACCGAAGGTCTCGTCGATGTCCGCAGCGGTGCCGCCGACGGTCGCCTCGACGCCCTCGGGCAGATCCGCCGCATCGATGGCATCGTTCGCGGCGTCGGTCGCCGGGCCGACGTCCTCGCCCTCGGGGGCGATCGACACGGTCACGGTCTCCAGACCGTCCTGGGTGGAGATCGAGGGGCGCGAAGCCACCTCCTCGATGGAGGCGACATCGCTGAGCGGGACGCCACCAGCCAGCTCGACGTCCTGGAGCTGATCGAAGGTGTCGATGCCCTCGCCCTTGTCGACGAAGATGTCGAGCTCGGAGTCATCGAGGGTCACGGAGCCGATCGCGCCGGGGTACATCTGCCCGGCGACCATGCCGATCACGGCCTCCTCGGTGAGCCCCAGCTGGGCCGCCGCCTCGCGATCCACGGTGACGACCGCGGTGGGCTGGTCGGCCTGCAGGTCACTGGTGACCTCGGTCGCGCCGTCGGGCACCGGGTCCAGCTGCGCGAGGATCGCGTCGTTCGCGTCCTGGCGAGCCTCGGCGGTGGGACCGGTGACGAGGATGTCGATGGAGCTGGAGCCGGTGGGTGAGGCGACGTCGGCCGCCTCGATGGTGCCGGCCTCCGGGAGGGCCTCCAGTGCTGCGACCATGTCGTCCTGCAGGGCGGCCTGGTCGACCTCGGTGTCGGTGGTGATCGAGAAGCTGACCTCGTTCTGCGCGCCGCCGCCGCCCATGCCGAACTGGCCGCCGCCGATCGTGGTCTGGACGGTCTCGACACCGTCGAGCTCCATCAAGGCCTGCTCGCTCTCCTCGGCCTTGTCCGCGGACTGCTCCAGGCTGGTGCCGGCCGGCAGGGACTGGGTGAGCGAGGCGATGTTCTGCCCGGTGTCACCGAGGAAGTTGACATTCACCAGCGGGTACAGAAAAGCCGTGCCCACCAGGATGAGGATCGAGACGCCCACCGTGATCAGACGGCGCGGCAACGTGTCGGTGACCAGATGCAGCAGCGGCGCGTAGATGCGGTGCAGCCACCCGCGCTCCTCCTTCGCCTCGGCCGCCTCGCGGATCCGGGAGACCTGCTCGACATCGTCGGGATCCACGTCCTCCTGCCCCTTCGGGGCGCGCAGGAACCAGTACGCGAGGACCGGGACGATGGTCAGCGACACCAGCAGGGAGCTGAGCATCGCGATGCCGACGGTCAGGGCGAACGGACGGAACAGCTCGCCGGCCATGCCGGAGACGATCGCGATCGGCAGGAACACGACCACGGTCGCGAGCGTGGAGGCGGTGATGGCACCCGCCACCTCCCCGACGGCGTCGAGGATGGCGCGCATCTTCGCCTTGCCGTAGGCGAGGTGGCGCATGATGTTCTCGATGACCACGATCGAGTCGTCGACCACGCGACCGATGGAGATCGTCAGCGCCGCGAGGGTCAGCATGTTCAGCGTGTACCCGGTGACCAGCATGCCGATGAAGGCGATCAGCAGCGAGGTCGGGATCGAGATCGCGGTGACCACCGTCGGGCGCACGCGGCGCAGGAACAGCAGGATCACGCCGACGGCGAAGATCAGGCCCAGCAGGCCCTCCTCGGCGAGCGCGAGGATCGACTCCTCGATGAACGGCGCCTGGTCGAAGACGACGGCGCTCTCGGCATTGCCGCCGACGCCCGGGAGGGTGTCGGCCAGGACGCCCTCGACGCCGTCGGAGATGTCCACGACGTTGCCGTCGGCCGTGGCGGTGACCATCACGACCAGCGACTCACGACCGTCGGTGCGGGAGATCGAGGTCGGATCCTGTGTGGTGCGCTCGACCGACGCGACCTCGGAGAGGGCGACGGGCTCCGCCGCCTGCTGACCCTCCTGGCCTTCGTCCTGGGCGGCGTCGTCGGCCGGCATCAGGATGATCGACTCGAGGCTCTCGATGCTGTCGATCGACTGTCCGAGCACCACGTCCATGGTGCGGTCGCCGTCGGTGACGGAACCGCCGGGCAGCGAGAGCCCGTTGGCATCCAGCGCGGTGGAGATGTCGTTCTCGGTGAGTCCGTTCTCCGCGAGGGCGGCATCGTCCGGGGTGATGCGCACGATCTCCTCGGGGGCACCGATGACGGCCACGGAGGAGACGCCGTCGACACGCTCGAGCTCCGGCTTCACCGAGGCGTCCAGGCGCGCACCGAGGTCGGACGGGTCCAGGTCCGAGGAGATCGAGAGCACGACGGCCGGCAGATCGCTCGTGCCACCGGAGATGACCTGCGGGTCCGCGTCCTCGGGGAGCTGATCCTCGATGCGGGTCAGCGCGGCGTCGACCTGATTGGAGGAGCGCGCGGTGTCGGTGCCGTAGGTCAGTTCGATGGTGACCATCGAGACCCCGGCCTGCGAGCTCGAGGAGGTGCTCTCGACGTTCTCCAGACCGCTCAGGGACTGCTCGACCGGCCGCGTGATCCTCTCCTGGACCTGCTCGGAGGAGGACCCCGGGGAGGAGGTCATGACTTGGACCTGCGGGAGCGAGACCGAGGGGATGAGCTCCTGGCGCATCGTGGTCATCGCGAAGGCGCCGATGATCGACACCGCGATGCACACCAGTGCGATGAAGGATCTGTTGTTCAGGCTGAGACGGGCGAGGCGGTTCATCCTGCTCCTCGAGAAGTGCATCCAATGGGGGGCGACGCGGCGTGATCCCGCGTCCAAGGGTCACGGCGTCGGGGCCCCGAGGAAACTGTTCCATACGGACCTGTATCGAGACACCCGACCTCCGTAGGAGATCCGACCGCACAATGGAGGGGTGCACGACCCTGCTTCCCCCTCCCCCGCCGCCTCCGCGCGCCGCGCCCGACTCGCCGTCGATCGCGACATCCTGCGCCTGGCGATCCCCAGTCTCGGCGCTCTGATCGCCGAGCCGCTGTTCCTCATGGCCGATTCCGCGTTCATCGCCCGCGTCAGCACCACCTCCCTGGCGGGGCTGGGCCTGGCCTCCGCGATCCTCACCACCGTGATCGGGCTGTCGGTGTTCCTGGCGTACTCGACCACGGCGTCGGTGGCGCGAGCCTTCGGCGCCGGTCGCCGCCAGGAGGCGATCGCGCGCGGGGTCGACGCCTGCTGGCTGGCGCTGATGATCGGGGTCGCCGCCGTGCTGGTGCTCCTCGTCGGCGGACCCTGGATCCTCGGACTGTTCGGCCCCTCCCCCGAGGTGCTCTCCGAAGCCACCACCTACCTGCAGCTCAGCGCGCTCGGGGTGCCGGCGATGCTCGCGGTGCAGTCCGCCACCGGGCTGATCCGCGGCCTGCAGAACGCTCGGCTGCCGCTGGTCGTCGCGGTCTCCGGCGCGGTGGTGAACATCCCCTTGAACTGGGTGCTCATCTTCGTCCTCGACCTCGGGATCGCGGGCAGCGCCATCGGCACGGTGATCGCCCAGTGGGGCATGGCCATCGTGCTGCTGATCCTGGTCGCTCGCGCCGCCCGCCGCAGCCAGGTGCCCCTGCGACCGCATCTGGGGCAGGTGGCCTCCGTGGGCCGCGAATCGGTGCCGATGTTCGTGCGCACCCTGTCCCTGCGGGTGGTGCTGCTGGCCGGGACTCTGGTGGCCACGAAGCTCGGCGCGGTGCAGCTGGGCGCGCACCAGATCGCGCTGACCGTGTTCACCCTGCTGGCCCTGGCACTGGACGCCCTCGCGATCGCCGGCCAAGCGCTGACCGGTCGCTTCCTCGGTGCGGCCGACGCGGACTCCGTGCGCGCTGTGACCCGGCGACTGATGGTGTGGGGCGTGGGCGGCGGCGTCGTCACCGGGGCGCTGCTGCTGGCGGCCAGCTATGTGCTCCCGGGCCTTTTCACACCGGACGTCGCCGTGCAGGAGAACCTGCGCGCCGCACTCTGGGTGCTGATGATCGCCCAGCCCGTGGCCGGGTACGTGTTCGTGCTGGATGGGGTGCTGATGGGAGCGGGCGACGCCCCCTACCTGGCGAAGGTCGGCGTGGTCAACGCGCTGGTCACCCTGCCGTTCGCGGCGCTGGTGTACTACTCGGGGTGGTCGGGCCCTGGAGCGCTGGCCGCCCTCTGGGTCGCGTGCACGCTGGTGTTCCTGATCGCCCGCGCGGTGACGCTGGGGCTGCGGGTGCGCGGCGATGCCTGGATGCGGCTGGGCGAGTGAGCCGACGGCCCGACGCCGTCAGCGACGCCAGAGGTCCCGCGGGTCCGCGCCGGGCCGGAACCCGACGGCCTCGAGCATCGCGGTGGCCTCCGGGAATCCATGGGCAAGAGTGTGCGGCGCGTGGGAGTCGCTGCCGAAGCTGACGGCGCGACCGCCTTCCTCGCTCCACCACTGCGCCATCCACGGCCACAGCCGTCGCGTGTTCATCTCGAGCGCGCGGCCGCTGCCGGCGATCGCCCGCATCGCCGCGCGGAACTCCTCCTCGAAGGACCGCGGGTCGAACGGCCCCACCTGTTCCTCGGGCCAGTACCTGATCGCATAGTCGAGGTGCGTGACGATCTCGAAGGGCTCGTCGCCTGCGACCAGCTGCGGGACGTCCGCGAGGTAGCGGCGGATCACCTCCCCGGCCGGCAGACGACGGAACAGGGTGTTCGGCTCGGCCCGATCCCCCTCGAACTCGAGGGTGTGGAGGGAGCCGATGATCCGGTCGAAACGATCCAGGTCGAGCTGCTGCCGGGCCGCCTCGGTGCGCAGATGGGGCTGTCCGAACTCGAGGCCGGTGCCGATGCGCAGCTGCGGGAACGCGGCCCGGCAGCGCTCGATGCTCTCGAAGTAGCCGTCCACGTCGAAGCGCGGCACCGTCACGACGCCGTCCGGTCCCAGCAGGTGGCGCTCGTGGTCGTCGAAGTCCTCGGGGTCGCTGATCCAGGCGTCCTCGAGGTCGAGGTGCTCGGTGAAGAACAGCGCCGGCAGGCCGATGCGGACCGCCCGCGCGCAGGTCGCCTCCATGGTGCCGCGGGCGGCGGAGGTGGGGCCGCCGGTGTCCCAGGAGAACTCGCTGTGGACGTGACTGTCGGCGGGGAGGCGCATGAGGCCAGCGTCCCACAGCCGCCACGGCCTGCCCATCGCCGTTCACCGCCGCCCTCGCCCCACCGCGCCGCGCCCCGGACCTCTCGTGAGAACGGGACGTATTCGTGGAACGTCACGACATAGGGCGACGCCTTCACGAATAAGTCCCGCGTTTCCGACGGCGATGCATGGCCCCCTCCGACCCCCACAGCGACCGACACCGTGCCCGGGCCCGCTCGACCACCCAGATCCTGCCGATCCTCACAGGATCCGACACCTGACAACAGCCCTCTCCTCCACACGACTCGCTCGACGACCACTCATCCACATTCGCGAGGTGGCGCTGGCTCCCGAGCATGCAGGAGTGCTCATATCTGCCCATGAAGATCCCCGGAGTCCTCCATCGGTCCGACCTTCGCCTTCTCGGCATCGAACCTCAGCAGCTCTCGGATTGGCGGCACCAAGGAGTCCTGGGCAGCGCCCAGCCCTGGTACTTCACCGCGGAAGCACCGGCAGATCTCATCGCGATCCTGCGCCTCGGGGTACGGCCCACCTGCCTCGACGCCGCGGCCCTGCACGGACTGTGGGTGCCGCCCCGGCTCCAGCGTGTCCACGTGTTCCGGCCCCGGATCGCCCGAGGGCGCCGGACCTCGACGCGGCAGGGAGGCGCAGAGGTATCTGCCCCGCAGGCCGCACCTCTTCGGCGCAGTGGCGGCCAGATCGAGGAGAAGCCGATGGAGGAGGTCCCCCTCCAGCATCATTCCCCCGCGCTGCGCGCATGGCCGGACACCGATCCTGTCCCTGATTTGCCCCTGGTCCTCGACCACGCTGCCCGATGCCTGCCTGCGATCGATGCCGCCACGCTCTTCGAATCGGCCCTGGAGAAGCGCCTGAGCTCACGCTCCGAGGCCGACCAGATCATCGCCGGACTGCCCCACGATCGACGCCATGCCTTGTCCCGGATACGGGCTGACGCCGGCTCCGGGACGGAGACCACCGTCCGTTGGTGGTGCGAGAGCCTGACGGTGCCGGTACGGGCCCAGGTCCAGATCCGGGAGGTCGGCCGCGTCGACCTCCTGGTCGGAAACAGCTGGGTCATCGAATGCGACAGCAGGACGTTCCATGACAACCCCGAGCAGTACGCGAAGGACCGCGAACGCGACCTGACTCTGCGGTCCTATGGCTACCACGTCACGCGCCTGACCTGGCAGCAGGTGTTCGTGACCTGGCCGGAGACCCAGCAGATGCTGCTCACGATCCTGCACCGCGGCGATCACCGCCGGATGCCGGACAAGCCGTTCGGCCGGGCGGCCTGACGGGCGCCGGTCGCAGGCAGGGAGGGGTCGCGCGGAAGGGGGTGGCGCGGAAGGGAGGGTGGCGCGGAAGGGGTACGCAAGAACGGGACTTATTCGTGGAACGTGCCGCCATATGGCATCGGTTCCACGAATAAGTCCCCTACCTGGTTACTGCCCCGCGGAGACCTCGGCCTCGGCGCGGACCTCGCGGGTGGCCTGGACGAGGTGGCGCAGGCTGGCCTCGGTCTCGACGTAGCCGCGGGTCTTCAGGCCGCAGTCGGGGTTGACCCACAGGCGCTCCGGTCCCACGACGGCGCGGGCGCGGCGCAGCTGGTCGGCGATCTCCTCGGCGCTCGGCACGCGCGGGGAGTGGATGTCCCACACGCCCGGACCGATGCCGCGGGGGAAGGCGTCGGGGTCGATGGCCTCGAGGATCTCGCCGCGGGAGCGGGCGGACTCGATCGAGGTGACGTCGGCGTTCAGGGCGTCGATGGCGCCCACGACCACGTTGAACTCGCTGTAGCAGAGGTGGGTGTGGATCTGGGTGGCGTCCTGCACTCCGGAGGTGGCCAGGCGGAAGGAGCGCACGGACCAGTCGAGGTAGTCGTCGTGGTCCGCGGTGCGCAGCGGCAGCAGCTCGCGCAGGGCGGGCTCGTCGACCTGGACGATGCGGATCCCGGCGGCCTCGAGGTCGGTGACCTCGTCGCGCAGGGCCAGCCCCACCTGGGCGGCGGTCTCCCCGAGTGGCTGGTCATCGCGCACGAAGGACCAGGCCAGGATGGTGACCGGACCGGTGAGCATGCCTTTGACGGGGCGCGGGGTCAGCGACTGCGCGTAGGTCGACCAGCCCACGGTGATCGGTGCTGCGCGGTGCACGTCGCCGAACAGGATCGAGGGGCGGGTGCAGCGGGAGCCGTAGGACTGCACCCAGCCATGCTCGGTGGTCGCGAAGCCCTCGAGGTTCTCCGCGAAGTACTGGACCATGTCGTTGCGCTCGGGCTCGCCGTGGACCAGGACGTCCAGGCCGAGCTCCTCCTGGAGCGTGATCACGCGAGCGACCTCGTCCTTCATGGCCTGCTCGTAGCCGGCGTCGTCGAGGGTTCCCTTGCGGTGGGCGGCGCGGGCGGCGCGCACCTCGCCGACCTGCGGGAACGAACCGATGGTGGTGGTCGGCAGGTCGGGCAGGCCCAGGGCCCGGCGCTGGGCCTCGGCGCGCACGACGTACTCGGCGCGGTCGGTGTCCGCCGCGCTGGTGGCACCGGCGCGCTCGCGCACAGCGTCCACGCGCACGCCGGCGAAGGTGCGCGGCACGGAGCGGGGCCCGTCCACGGAGCCCGCCTCGGCCTGGCCGGCGGCCAGCGCGACGATCTCGGTGATCTTCTCGTCGGCGAAGGCAAGAGTGGCCACGAGCTCCGCGGGCAGGGAGGTCTCGAGCTCCAGGGTGTGCGGGACGTGCTGGAGGGAGACGGAGGTGGAGACGGCGACCGCCTCGGCTGCGCCCCCGGCCTCGGTGACCCGCGTGCGGAGCTCGACGAGACGGGCGGCGGCCGTCGACAGCTCGGTGCGCCACACGGAGCGGCCCTCGACCAGGCCCGCGACCAGTTGGGTGGAGCCGAGGCCGGCGAGCTGAGCGACCGTGGGCAGCTCGCCGCGGGTGAGGTCGAGGTGCACGGCCTCGGCGCCGGTGGCCAGCAGCGCGGGCAGCAGGTCGCCGATGCCGCCGTACGGGGTGGTGACCAGGAGCTGCGGGCGGTCGGCGCCGGCGGCGAGGCGGCCGACGGAGCGCTGGAGCGCCTCGGTGAGCGCGGCCTGCTCCAGGCGCTGGTCCGCGGCGAGCGCCGGCTCGTCGAGCTGCACCCAGGTCGCTCCGGCCGCGGCGAGCGCGGACAGCAGCTGCGCGTAGACGGTGACGACGTCGTCCAGTCGATCCAGCGGGTCGAAGCCCTCGGGGGCGCCGTCCTGCGCCTTGGCCAGCAGCAGCAGGGTCAGCGGGCCGACGAGCACGGGTCGGGTGCCGGCGCCGTCCTCGAGCGACTCGCGGAACAGGTCCACGACACGGGTCGTGGCGACGTGCAGGTCGGTCTCCGGGCCGATCTCGGGCACCAGGTAGTGGTAGTTGGTGTCGAACCACTTGGTCATCTCGAGCGGGGGCTGCTCCACTGTGCCTCGGGCGACGCCGCGGGCGAGGGCGAAGCAGCCGTCGTCGTCGACCGTGCCGTCGGCCGCGAGCACCGAGGCGAACCGGTCCGGGACGATGCCCACGGCGAGGGCGGCGTCGAGCACCTGGTCGTACAGGGAGAACGACTCCGGGGCGGCGGCTGCAGCCGCCAGGCCCAGCTCGGCGAGGCGGGCACGGGTGGCGCGGCGCAGCTCGCGGGTGCGACGGGTGAACTCGGCGTGGTCGATGCGGCCGGCCCAGTAGGCCTCCTCGGCCTTCTTCAGTTCGCGACCGGGCCCGATGCGGGGGTAGCCCACGGGCAGAGCGGGCGGCAGCGCCGTCGAGGCGGGGTTCCCGGCGGTGAGTGCGGACTCGCGCGCGATGGTCTCGGGGGTGGGCTGCTCGGTCATCGGAGCTCTCCTTGCGTGGTGGTGGACCAGCGGTCCAGGTCGAGGTCGTCGAGCACGTCGAGGGCGTCGCCGTGCGAGTTGAAGGTGAACAGGTGCAGCCCCGGGGCGCCGGCGTCGAGCACCCGAGTGGCGAGGTCGACGGTGAAGCGCACGCCGATGCGGCGACGCTCGACATCGTCCGCGGCGATCTCCAGCTGGTGCAGGAGGTCGCGTGGCGCCTCGACTCCGCTCAGCTCGGCCAGCCGCGCCAGGCGCTTGGGAATCGTGGCCGGCACGAATCCGGGCACGATCGGCAGGCGGATCCCTGCAGCCTGCGAGCGGGCCAGCAGCGAGCAGTAGGTGGGGGCGTCGAAGAACACCTGCGTGATGGCGAAGTCGGCTCCGGCGCGCTCCTTGGCGACCAGCACCTCGGTGTCGTGGCTGGTGGTCGCGGATTCAGGGTGCCGATGCGGATACGCCGCCACGCCGATGCTGACGCGGCCGCCGGCGAGGGTGGCGGTGCGCTCCCGCTCGATGTCGCGGATCAGCTCGATCAGGGGACGGGCGAAGGGGATCTCGTCGTCCTCGAGGCGGTGGCCCTCGGGCTGGTCGCCGCGCAGGGCGAGGATGCCGCGCACGCCACGGTCCAGCAGGGCATGGATGATCGTGGTCAGCTGCGTGCGCGTCGAGCCGATCGAGGTCAGGTGCACCAGGGGTCGCAGGCTGGTCTCGGCGAGCACGTGCTCGGTGAGCTCGAGGACCCGGGCGAGGTTGCCGTGGCCGGCGCGGCTGGTCACGGAGACGTAGTCGGGCGCGGTGGCCTCGAGGTGGCCGATGGTGGTGCGCAGGCGGTCGAAGGAGACATCCGAGCGCGCCGGGAACAGCTCATAGCTGAGGGCAGGGCGATGGCGAACCGGAGCGGTGCGCTCGAGCTCGGGCAGCGTCGTGGTGGCGGACATGGTCGGAAAGCTACGAGGCGCGGGCCGACGGGGGGAAGGATTGTGTCGGCCTGTGCATCAGGTGGCGCACTGCGTCCCCGTGTGACGAGCACTCATGTCCTGCTGCCCCTGCTTCTGCGGCCGGGAGGAACCACGGCGCGGCGCCCTATCGCTCCGTCCGGGGACGAATGCGAGAGACCAGTACTGCCGACGTCCGCGACACCGCATCCTCGATGAAGCCGAAACTCTGCTGATAGACGGCAGGCGCGGCCCCGTAGGGGTCCTCGATGTCGTCACCGATCAGCTCAGGCGGACCAGCGAGCGCTCGACACCGCGCCACAGCTTCCGCGACCGCGGTCACCGAGGGGTACGAGCTCCCGTCGGGGAGGTACGGGGCGATTCGCACGAACTGTCGAAGTGTGAAGACTCGACGGAGCGCCGAAGGAGCTCTCTGCACGACCGCCGTACGCTGGGCTTCCGTCATCGTCAGGATCAGGCCGGCTCCTTCCGCGTGGCGCCGCGTGAGCTGGGTCCCCGTGCCCCGAAGCACGGTGCCGGTTCGTCGATGAACATAGTTCACCGCCTCGGGCACGGGACCGAGGCCGAGGACTGCGTGCGTGCCGGCACTTCTCACGCGAATTCCAGAGCCGGCCAACGCCTCCTGCAGGAGTGCGGCGCCGACCGGAGAACGGCAGATATTCGCAGTGCACACGACGAGGACGATGGCCGCATTCACGTTCCTGCCCATCCTCGAGAGCTCATCGCCGTCGTCCTGGCGTCATGACTCCTGAGAGCCGCTGACCTTCTCGAGCACCCGCTTCCGGGGCGACTGCTCGACTGGACGACTCGGCTCTCCGGGCTCCGAAGGGGTCGACTCCTCGTCCTCGGCAGCTGTCGCGACACTGTCACGTCCGGCGTCCCCATATGCGTACGCGTACGCATCCTGGGTGCCCGCAAGGCCGCGGACCCGATTGAGGACGACCCCGACCACCTTCGCACCCACCGCGTCCAGCTTTGCCATCGATCTGTCGAGCTCCGTCTTCCGGACCCGCTCGTTCTGAGCCACCACCACGACGCCGCCGACGAACTGCGAGAGGACGGCGGCGTCGGTCACCGCGAGCACCGGTGCCGAATCCACGATCACGAAGTCGTAGAGTCGCGTCGCCTCTCCGAGCAGCTCCTCCATCGCGGAGCTGCCGAGCAGTTCACTCGGGTTCGGTGGGATCATGCCGCTGGACAGCACGTCGATCCCCTCCAATCCCACCGGCTGCACGACGTCCTGGAGCTCGGCCTGCCCGATCAGCACCGTGCTGAGTCCTGCACTGCCCTCGAGGCCGAGCACGGTGTGCAGCGACGGGCACCGGAGGTCGGCGTCGATGAGAAGTACTCGCGAATCCGAACTCGCGACCGCGTATGCCAGGTTCACCGAGCAGGTCGACTTCCCCTCCCCCTTGAGCGAGGACGTCAGCAGGACGCTCCGCCTTCCGTCGACGAACTTCATGAACTGCAGATTCGTGCGAAGTTCCCGGTACGACTCCGATGCGGCACCGTGCGGGCTCTCGACCAGGACCTTCGCCGCGCTCTCCGCACCACGGATGGCCGGGATCGTGGCGATCACAGCGGGCCCCGCTCCGCTCTGGACGTCCCGGGCCTGCCTGACACGGGTGTTGAGCAGGGAGCGGGCGAGAGAGGTGGCGACACCTGCCAGCAGCGCCAGCACCATGGCGAGAGCGGCGTTGCGCACGATGTCCGGCGAGGACTGCGAGGTCGGCACGACGGCTGGGGCGACGACGCGGAGTTCGATACTGGTGCTCACACCGTCAGAGGCGAGCGATGCGACCTGTTTCTCCAGGTTGTCAGCGATCGAGTTGGCGATCGCTGCAGCCTCGGCGGGGTCCTCCGAGGTGGCGGTGATCTCGAGTATCAGAGTCTCCGTGGGAACCGTGACGGTGATGTTCTCCGCCAGCGCCGCAGGGGTCATCGCGAGCCCCAGTTCCTCGATCACCGGATTCAGGACGAACGGCGTGCTGGCCAGATCGGCGTAGCTGGAGATCTGCTGACTGGCATAGCTGACTCCGCTGCTGAGGTCCCCGACACCCTCCCCGGCAAGCGCCTGCACGAAGATCCTATTGGTCGCCTGGTATCGAGGGGTCTGCAGCGCCGTGAGGCCCATGACCACAGCGAGCACGAGGGCCGCGACGAGCAGGCCCGAACGCCAGCGTTCACGGAGGCTGTGCACGTACTGATGTAGCTCCACGTCAACTCGATTCGTGATCGGTACAGCTGCCTGCGCCGCACCCTTGGCGACGTCCCCGGCGGGCCGCCGGAGGGGCCGGGAGCCCCGGACCCGCCTAGGATATACCCAAACTACGCGAAACGGACATCGGATGCCCTGCCAGTCTTTCCGGGGTGGGCGGCATGTGGGTATGATATGTCCGATCTGTCCGACTCCGTGGCATGTCACCCGAGGTTGTTTCCCGTGGGCCTGGACCGAATCCCGGAGGTCAGAATGAGCACAGCTCACCCGTTGCAGCGGGTCCGGCCGCCCGAGGTGCTGCCTGCCGGGAGACGTCGGACCCCGGGCGGCGGCACCGCGACCCGCTCCCCGTCCGACGTCCTGATCGCCGCGCTGATCATCGCCTTCGGGGTGGCGCTCAACCATTCCAGCGTGATCCTCGGGTTCAACCTCTCCCTCGCCGATCCGATAGCGGCACTGCTCGCTCTCGCGTTCATCGCAGCTCGGCGCATGTGGGTGCCTCCCGCCCCCCTGCTCTTCTTCCTTCTGCTCTCGGTTCACCAGATCGGCGTCGCCCTGCTCCTCGCCCCCCGATGGACGCAAGCACCGCTCCCCTACACCGCCATACTCGATGACTACCTCAAGCTCGGGGCGACGTTCCTCTGTCTTCTGCTGGGAATGCAGGTCATCCGCGCCGGCCATACCCGTCTGCTGCTGCGCGCGTACATCACCGGCTCCGTGGCCGTGAGCTCCGTCGCGGTCGCCTCGATCGCCCTGCCCGCCCTCACCTCACTCGGGGACCTCTTCTATGGCGGCTTCCGCTTCCAGGGGTTGACCAACGATCCCAATTACTTCGCGGTGATGACAGTGGCCGCCCTGGCGGCACTGTGGTACGACTCCGAGATCCGGGCGCCTCTCCGCGTCGCCGCATCGGTGTTCCTCATCGGGGGCGTGCTGCTCTCGGCGTCCAAGACCGGGGCCATCGCTCTGGCTCTGCTGGTGATCTGGCGCGTCCTCGGCCTCCATACCGCCGAGGACGGTGCCCCCCGTCCACGCAGATTCGCGATCCCCGGCGCTGTGCTCGGTGCCACGAGCATCGCTCTGCTGCTGATTCCGAGCTCCGGGATCGGAGGCTCGCTCGCAGAGATCGTCGCGCGCACCCCGGCGCTCGAACGCCTGGCGCCTCTCCTCACCGATTTCGATGCGGCCATCGGTGCCGGCGGCTCCGAACGCGGTGACGCGTGGGCGGTCGCCGTCGCCATCATCCTGTTCTCCCCGCTCCTCGGCGTCGGGGTCGGGACGTACCTCACGGTGGCCGAGAAGATCTCGGGGAACGAGGTCCTCGCACACAACACATACCTCCAGATCGCCGCGGAATGGGGGCTGGTGTTCGCCATCGTGCTCTTCGTGCTGATCGCCCGGTACACGCTGCTGCGCCCGTCCTCGGCCTCACATCGAGCGGCATGGGCGATCAGCAGCAACGCACTGCTGGTGCTGCTCGTGGGATCCCTCGGCCTCTCCTTGAACAACTCGCGCCTCCTCTGGGTCCTGTTCGGCGTGACGATCGCGGCTCACCTGCTGAGCAGGCCGGCATCGTCCCTGCGCGACATGGCCAGGGGCAACTCCTCGCCGAACACGGGAACCGTTCACGACACCCGTGCTCTGCGGCGTCAACCACTCGATGAACCCCCTGGAGGCGAAGCATGAGACTCGTCCATGTCACGACCGTGCCCGGAACCCTGAACTTCCTGGTGAACCAACCTGCCCATCTCGCTGCACAGGGGCACGAGGTCGTGCTGATCTCCTCCCCCGGCCCCGCCCTGGAACAGATCGCCTCCTCGGAGGGTGCACGAGCGATCCCCCTTCCGATGACCCGGAGCATCTCCCTGCGGGACGACCTCACCTCGCTGATCAGGCTCGTCCGCACGCTCCGCCGAGTCCGGCCGGACGTCCTGCATGCACACACCCCGAAAGCAGGCCTGCTGGCCACGATCGCGGGACGCCTGGCCAGGGTGCCGGTATGCATCTACCAGATCCATGGGCTCCGCTTCATCACGGCCACCGGGGGGCGCCGACTGATCCTGAAGGGCACCGAGCTGATCGCCTGCACGCTCGCCCACCACGTACTCTGCGTCAGCCCCTCCGTGCTCGACCTCGCCGAGGATGAGCACGTCATCCGACGCGGCAAAGGACAGGTGATCGGATCCGGGACGATCAACGGCGTGGACGTGTCCGTCTTCGATCCGGCGCTCGTCCGGCAGGATGCCGGCGCGGCCCGTGCGACGCTGGGGATCCCCGCAGACGCACCGGTCGTCGGTTTCGTCGGACGTCTCGCCGCGGACAAGGGGGTGGCCGAGCTGGCCGCAGCCTGGAGCCGCATCCGCGAGACCGTTCCCGATGCCCATCTCGTGGTGGTCGGTGACGACGAGGCGAACGACCCGGTCGACCCGAACGTGATCGAGAGCCTCCGCCGAGATGTTCGAGTACATCTGGTCGGCCACCAGCCCGACGTGCGCCCCTACTACGGCGTGATGTCGGTGCTCGTGCTTCCGTCCGCTCGCGAGGGCTTCCCCCAGACCCTGCTGGAAGGTTCGGCGATGGGCCTGGCCACGGTGGGAAGTGACGTTCCCGGTGTGAGCGACGCCGTCCAGGACGGCCGGACAGGCCTGCTCTTCCCGGTCCATGACGTGGACGCACTGGTCGACTGCCTGCTCGAACTGCTCGAGGACCCGGTGCGGCGGAGGGAGTTGGGTGATGCGGGACGCCGGCGCGCCCTGGCAGAGTTCGACCAGCGTGACGTCCGCGAACGCTTCCTCGACTACTACCTCGACGCAGCCTCGGCCCGGAACGTCGACACCGCAGGCGGCGCCCCCGCCGCCCCTCCCGACGGTGCGCTGCAGGACGGGGGCCCGACCGCGGGTCGGGGACGCCGCCGGCTGAGGACGTCGTGAAGAACACCGCGTACCTATGGGTCATGGCCGGGCAGGTCGCGATGACCGCAGTCATCCAGATCGTCCCGATGCTCATGCTCCCCGTGGCGGGCTACGCCGTCTACGCGGCCGTCTACCTGGGATTCGCCGCTTGCCTCGCGATCCAGCTCGCAGCGATCTGCGATGTCTGGGCTCGTGTCCTGCGCCGGACGGGGTCCTCGGACGAGCTGCTGCGGACCTACCAGGCGGCGCTCACCAGCCTCGCCCTGGTGGGCGGGGCAGCGGTGGCGACCGTCGCGTTCGTCGCCGGCGGTCAGCCATTTCTGGCCTCGGCCGGCGGCATCGCGATCGCTGCCGCCCTGTACCGGGGCGGGGTCATGTACCGACTGGTCGCCGAGGGCCGGATACGTCGTGCCGGCGTGTCCGAACTCGCCGGTGCGGCGGCCGGGGCCGCCGCGGCGATCGCGGTGGTGGTCTCGGGCTCCTTCTCTGCTCCCACCGCTCTGCTGTGCTGGACCGTGGGCACTCTTGTCGCGGGGATCTCCGCCGGGATCCCGCCGAGCTGGAATCCTCGCGAGACCGTCGCATGGTTCTCCGGCCATCGCGAGGAGATCCGACTGCTCTCGCTCGAGACCGCCATCAAGACGATCGAGACGGTCGGAACCCCCTACGTGGTCGGTGCCATCGGTGGTGGGCTCGCCCTCGCGCTCCACCGTGCCGCGTCCTCGCTGACGTATCCGGTGCGCCTCATCCTCGACATGCTCCGGGCACGAATCATCAGCGGCTCGTTCAGCGCCAGCCCTCGCACTCTCGGACTGATCGGCGGCATCGGTGCGGTCGCCGGTGCTCTCGTCGCCGTCGGATTGATCGTCCTCGATCGATGGGGAATCCTGCCCCCCGGCACGATCGTGGAGGCGATGGCGCCGCACGCGCTCGCGGTGGCCGCCTGGGTGAGCACCCTGTCGATCTCCTCCTTCATCCAGTTCGCCGGCCGCGGCACCTTCACCGGTCGGCGGCTCATCGTGCGCCGCGTCGTCCACACGGTCGTCGTGCTGGGGCTGACGGCCTCCGGGGTGATCTTCTTCGGACCAGGAGCTGTGATCTGGTTCGCCGCTCTCTCCGAACTCGTCGCCTCCCCCCTCTGGATCCCGCAGCGCGCTGATCGTCGAGCCCTCGCGGCCGAGGTTCACGAACCAGCGCATTGAGGGGATCGTGGATCATCGTCATTTCCCCCACCACGAAAGACGCCCGCGCACTATATCGCCATATCGCCGGACGCCTACAGTTCGGACACTTCAGAAACAATCGAAACGGCAGATACCTCTATTCGAGTGGCCATCCATGAGAAACTCAGCTCCACACACTGCGCACGAACGTTCACCCCGACGAAACACGATCATCACGCGACTGGCAGTCATCGTGGCGATCGCCGCAACGTGCCTGATGGCCTGGACGCAGGTATCCACGATCATGACCGGACCACCGGCCGGCGGCTCCGATCAGGGCGCCCTCACACCTGCCGCCCTGGACGGCGAACCCCTCCTCATCAAGCACGGGTGGGACATACCGGACATCTCCTTCGTCGTCAGCAATTCCACGACCATGGAGCAGATGCCCTTCGACGGCGTCGTGATGCGGATGGATGACGGACTCAGCTCTGCTGTGCAGAGCCAGGAACCCGTCACCCATGAGGCGTTCAGAGGTACCTTGGCTCCCCTGGCGGACGCCGACCTGACGAGCATGAAGCACAACTTCTTGATCATCTATTCGACGCCGGCCGGTGACATCTTCGATAACTGGTCGACGCCGCTCAGCAACTACACCAATATGGCCAGAGCGGCGAACGAAGCGGGACTTGAAGGTATATTCTTCGACAACGAAGAGTACTTCGGAAACGCATTAGACATGGACGCCAACTGCGCTGGCGGCAGAACTGCAGATGAGTGCCGCACCCAAGCGTTCCATCGTGGCCAGCAAGTGCTGGATGCAATACGCTCAGGCTGGCCCGATGCTGAGATCCTCATCGCCCACGGCCCGTATGTCGGCGAAGCCGAGACGTCCGACTACCTCGACGCGCATGGCATGTCCTTCAATGACGTCTCCCGCACCAATGTGCTTCGCGGCGCGTTCGCGGCCGGCATCGCCTCGGCCACCGTCGGCAACGATGCGCAGTACATCGATGGCGGCCAGGTCTACTCCGCCAGAACCCTGCAGAACTTCACAGACCTGAAGTCGTGGCAGGAGGAAGGGTCACTCACCTCGGGAAGCCTCGTGCCCGAGGATCAGAGGCCGCAGTGGGCGGCCAGCACATCGGCTGCCTTTGGCGTGTACGACGCGTCCGCCAGCAGCCCTCCCATGAACCCCGGGGCATGGGAGGCCACGTTGACCAACGCCCTGCACGCCACCGACCGCTACGTCTGGGCCTACACCGAGAAGCACGACTGGTGGGGCACCGGCCACCCGACCTCCTCGGTGCCGGACACCTGGGTGGCCGCGACGCGCCAAGCACGCGACACCATCAGGTAGATCAGACCCCGGCCAGCTGCGTCCCCGGCCGCGCAGGCAACGCATGGCCTGCGCCCTCGGGACCCTCTCCGCCGCGGGTCATCCGGATACCCGTCAGTCCACGTGTCCGGTCACGCGCACGCTCTCGTACTTCGCCGAGACGACCCCGGTCGCGTAGTCCCGCCACGCCTCGTCGTCCTCGATGCCGAACGCCTGCGTGAGGTAGTAGCGAGGCACGTCGGCGCCGGCCAGGTGCACGAACGGGTAGCCGCCTCCGAATCGAGGGTTGATGTCGATGACCGTGGCCCCCTCGTCGTCGTCGAGGAACATGTCGACGTCGACGAGACCGGTGAGTCCGGCCGCGCGGGCGATGAGCTCGGCGTTGCGACGAAACGGCGCCGGGTCGACGGTGACGGCCTGGTCCGTCTCCCCCGCACGCATCCTCAGCTTTCGGCGAGCGAGAACCGCGCGCAGTGCTCCCGCATCGCGCAGGTCGCCGACGATGTCGACTCCGTGCTCCACGCCGAGCACTCTCGGTTGGACGATGACGCGATCGTCGGGCTCGAGATCCCTCCCGGTCGCCGGTGCGGACCGGGCGGCAGTCTCCACGGCAGCCATGGCCGCGCGCGCAGGCACGATCGCGAGACCGGAGGAGCCACTGCCGAACCGGTGTTTGACCACCACCTCCTCGGTCTGGTCGGCCATCGCCGTGATCGCTTCGCGATCACCTCCCCGGACTGTGGCAGGGGTGCGGACGCCGATCTCGTCCAGCTGGTGGGCCATGCGCAGCTTGTCGGCGCAGTCGAGCTGCCATCTCGGGCTGACCCCGGGCACGAGGACACCTCGAGAGCGGAGCTGCTCGGCGAGGTCGGAGCGCACGTGGAGGTGCATGAGTTCGTAGTCGTTCACGGAGACGTACAGTCGCGGTCGCAGATCCTCGACGAGATCGAGGAGCTCGACGGCGTACGCGGGGTCGGAGTAGCGCGGCAGCTGCCGGGCGACGTCTCCGTAGGACGCGGCGGAGCTCCAGGGGTCGTTCTCGGTGACGACGACGCTCCCGTCGAGACCGAGCGCGGCGAACGCCTCGCGGAACCAGTCGATGAGGTAGAGGCGCCGACCGGCCGAACCGATGACGATGGTGGGGGCCCCCATCACCCTCCGCCCCTTCCCAGCGTCCTCACCCACGTGGTGGGGCCGCTGCCCACTGCCTCGCGCTCGGGCCGGAAGCCCAAGCGGTCCCGGACCTCCTCGCACGGGCGGTCCTCGGGGGCGACCGTGAGGTGCACGGCGTCGGCGTCCAGTTCACGCGCCAGTCCCACCAGCATCTCCGCTGCGCGGTGCCGGATCAGCTCCGGCTCTGCGGCTCCCCTGTCCACCTCGATCCTCATCGCTCTCCCGGCCTCGCCCACACGATCCAGCTCGCACCGGGCGACGACGTCGCCCGACGACCGGTCCACGATCTCCCACGGACCGCCCGACCCCTCCTCGCCGACCGGCCGGATCTCATGGATCCCGATTCGGCGGGGACCGAAGAACTCGCTCATCGTGGCCTGCCCGTCTTCGGCGATGCCTTCCCGGCGGAAGACCTTGGGCACGGTGGCGAGCAGGATCCCGAGGTCGGTCGACAGGCTCCGGGTGCGGACGTAGCGGAGGTCGAGCTCGAACCTGTCGTCCCACGACAGCGCATTGCGCCCCGAGACCTGCGCCAGTCCCGTCAGACCGGGCAGTACCTCATGCCGACGTGCCTGCTCGAGCGAGTATCGCTCCAGATACGGGGTGCGCAGCGGCCTCGGACCGACCAGGCTCATCTCGCCTCGAAGCACGTTGATCAGTCCCGGGAGCTCGTCGAGGCTCGTGGCGCGAAGACGATCTCCGAAGGGGGTCATACGCTCCTCGTTGGTCATCAGCCCACGTTCCGGATCGGGATCGAGCATGGTGCGGAACTTCAGGATGGTGAAGGTCTGACCATGCAGTCCGGGCCGCTCCTGTCGGAAGAGCACGTTCCCCCCGAGCCTCACCCGAACCAGGAGCGCCGTTCCGAGCACCACCGGCAACAGCATGAAAAGCGCTCCACCGGCGACAAGAGCATCCCCGACCCGCTTGATCCGATCGTAGGTGGTCGCCGGCGGCGGGGACGAGGGCGGCATAGGGATCGACCAACTCTCCGTTGACAGAGATCTCGCGCTGGGAACCTCACCGGGAGAGGCGACCGCACTGCGCGACATTTCGCGCTAGATGGACATATAGTACATACCAGTACACCGACCCACGACGAGACAGGTGTGATCCCGTGCTTTCTCCAGCTCGAAGCGCCGTTGCCCGCCTGATGCCGAACGGGGCATCTCCACCCGTCGCCGACGAGGTCCGACGAACGCTCGAGAGGGACGACGCGCGCGCCTCGGAGGAGGCTGTCGATAGCATCGTGCGCCACGCCACCGCGACCGTCCCGTTCTACCGGCGCCGCGTCGGAGCTCCTTTCGACCAGCTGCCCGTGGCGTCCAAGCCGATGATGGTCGCCGACCCACAGGACTTCTTCGCCGTCGGCAGCCGACCCGAGAAGCTCACGTCGCGACTGTCCTCCGGCACCTCCGGAATCATGTTCCGGAGCTACTTCGATGACCAGCGCATCGCCCACCATCGCGCAGAGCTGGTCGGCATGTACCGCTTCCTGGGCGCGGACCCCTTCGGCTCCTTCCTGCACTGCCGGACGTGGTACCAGGTCACTTCTCGCCAACGGTCCTCCTACGCTCTCCGCGGGCAGTACCTGTACGCCGCCGAACAGGACGACCGGACCGTCCGTGATATCGCACGCTGGCTCAGGCGGCGTCGGGGCTCCGTCATCATCGGACTCTGCTCCTACATGGAGGTCCTCTTCGAACGCTTCGACGACCTCGGCCTCACCTTCGACTCCGGGACAGTCTCCGTCGTACTGGGCGGCGGCGAACCGCCGACCGCACATCTGGCCGAGTTGGCTCGGAGGCAGTTCGGCGTCGAACTTCGGATGCGGTACTCGAACACGGAGAACGGGCTTCTCGGAATCACGCCGGCCGGGTCCACGACCTACAAGCTGAACACCAGCGCCTTCCACGTCGAGATCCTCGACCTCGACTCCGATGAGCCGGCACCTGCCGGGGAACTCGGCCGGATCGTCGTGACCGATCTCCACAACCGTGCCATGCCCTTCATCCGGTACGACACCGGGGACCTCGGGCGCTTCACCCGCGACGCCTCCGGGCAGCTCGTGCCCAACACGCTGGCAGAGCTCGCCGGACGGGTGCGGGACTTCCCGATCGCGGGGACAGCCGAAGCGCCACGTCGCGCCACGCATTTCAGGATTCTCGAGCCGGTCGAACGGATCCGATCGATCACCCAGTTCCAACTGCGTCAGCACGCGATTGGACGCTTCACCTGGATCCTCAGCGCCGCGAGGTCCCCGCAGCTCGAGGCCGAGCTGCGACGGGTCCTCGACGACGAGATCGGCGACATCACCAGCTGCTCGTTCGTCTATACCGACGCCACCCTGCATTCGGGGGCCGGGAAGCGTCAGACATTCGTCAACGAGATCCCCGACCCCGAGGCCCTGCTCCGACCCGGGCGGAGCGAGATCGGCACGGCCACAGATGCCTGAGCTGAGACCGACGGGCGAGGGGTTCCACACCGAGCAGGACATGACCGACAGGGCAGTCGGAGTGACATCCACGGGAACGAGACGACGGACTGGGGCAACCATGCAGGTGCACACATTGGAGACCACGGACCCGGACTGGAAATCCTACCTTTCCGGCGCCCGCCACGACATCTTTCACATCCCCGAGTACCTCCGAGCGGAGGACGAATTCCGAGGAACGACCACCCAGCTCCTCGTTGTCGAAGAAGGCGATTCTGCACTCCTGATGCCCCTCGTCTTCTCTTCACTGCCTGACGGACTGAGCGATGCGTCGTCCCCGTTCCGTCATGCCGGGCCGCTCTTCACGATCGGCTCTACCCGGCAGTGGCGTCACGAGGCAGTTTCCGCTGCGCTCCGTCATCTGCGAGAGGCGGGCGTGATCTCCCTGTTCCTGCGCGCCCACCCCCTGTTCGGGCTCGACGAGTTCGCTGCCGTCGGAACGATCGTGGAGCACGGCCCGACGTTCGTGATCCCGTTGGACCGCCCCCTGGACGAGATCAAAGGGGGCATGCGGCAGAACCATCGTCGCAATATGAGGAAGGCGGAGCGAGCCGGCCACGTTGCGGAGCTGGACTCCGGCTGGGAGCATCTCGACGAGTTCCACTGGATCTATACGAAGACGATGGACCGCCTGGAGGCTCGTCCGGCCTACCGCTTCACTCGAGAATACTTCGAGAGCCTGCGCGATGATGTGGGAGGACTCAGTTCCCTATGGGTCCTGAGGATGGACGGCGAGCTGGCCGGCGCTCACGCGGTGACCGAATGCAACGGGACGGTCCAATACCTCTTGGGAGCGACGCATCCCGACTTTTATCAGAAGGTCCCGCAGGTGGCCATCTTCGACGCCGTTCTGCAGTGGGCCCATGAGCGGGGCAACACTGACTACTTCCTCGGCGGCGGCCTGCAGGAATCACTGCTGCATTTCAAAGCGGGCTTCACCCGGACGCAGCGGCCGGCATCGACAGGCCGCATCATCGTCAATCCGACCGAGTACGAGCGGCTCTGCTCTGCCTGGGAATCATCGAACGGCCCCCTCGCGGAGGGCGGGGATTCCTTCTTTCCCGGGTACCGCGCGCCCCTCGCACCAGCTGCGTGAGCGATCGAACCCGCCGGGTTCCCACTCCTTCCGCGGCGTGCTGACGGCGGCGATGCCGACGCCATGCCATCCTCCGCCCCTGGGGAGGTGCCGCCTCCAGGATCAGTCCCGGTCGGCGATCCGGGCCGTCACCGCGGACGACGTCGGCTGCGGTCGACGACGTGCCTCCCTAGGCCGCGCGTTCGGCACGGGAACCGAAGAAGTCCTCCAGCGCGGAGTCCACCCGCGCACATTCCTCGCCGGTCAGGCCCGACCCGCTGGGGAGAGCGAGCCCGGTGACGAAAAGACGTTCGGCGGCACCGGTGATGCCTGCGGGAGCAGACTCGAAGACCGGCTGCAGATGCATCGGCTTCCACAATGGTCGGCTCTCGATCCCGGCGCCCCTGAGCGCTGCCTCGAGATCGGCGGCGCCGAAGCCCGCCACCTCGGGATCGACGAGGACCGCGGTGAGCCAGCAGTTGTCGCGCTCGTCGTCCTCACGCTGGAAGACCTCGACTCCCGGCACGTCGGCGACGAGGCGGGCGTAGGCCTCGCGACGGTCGCGGCGTCGTTCGAGCATGCCGTCGAGCCGGTCGAGCTGTGCGAGGCCGACTCCGGCCAGGAGGTTCGAGAGCCGATAGTTGTACCCGATCTCCCGATGCTCGTAGTGGGCGACCGGCTCCCGGGCCTGGGTGGCCAGGAACCGGACCCGTGCCGCGGCGGCGACATCGTCCGTGAGGTACATGCCGCCGCCGGAGGTGGTCATCACCTTGTTCCCGTTGAAGGACAGGATGGCGGCGTCACCGTGCTTGCCGGCCGGGATGCCGGCGTGCTCGGCGCCGAGCGACTCGGCGGAGTCCGCGAGCACCCGCGAGTCGTACCGGCGGGCGATGTCGCCGATCCGCGTGTAGTCCGCGCAGCGGCCGAGCAGGTCCACGGGGACGATCGCGGGGACGGGCCGCCTCTGCCGGCGCAGTTCGGACATCACCTCCTCGAGCAGGTCCGGATCCATCTGGCCGGTTTCGGGATCGGCGTCGACGAAGTATGGGGTCGCCCCGGTGTAGGTGATGGCATTGGCGGTCGCAGCAAAGGTCATCGTCGCGGTGGGGACCACGTCGCCGGGGCCGACGCCCCAGGCGAGCAGGCCCAGGTGGAGGGCTGCGGTGCCGGAGCTGAGCGCGACCGCGTGGCGGCGCCCGAGCCGCTCGGCCATCTTCTGCTCGAAGGCGTCCACGGCCGGCCCCAACGGGGCGATCCAGCCGGAGTCGAAGGCGGTGATGACCGCGGCGCGTTCGGCATCGGACATGTCCGGGCCGGAGAGGAGGATCGAGGTCATGGTCTCAGAACCCCACCGCGACCGGGGCGCTCATGGACCCGCAGACGCTCCACATCGTGGCCATGAACTGGGAGGCATGGTGCAGGTCGCCCTGGTTCGGGACGTCCTGCATGTCCACGGGCGCCACCGGGACCCCGGAGATCAGAGGATGGGATGTGGGCTGATGGTTCTCGCCGTCGGCGAAGAGCACCTCATGCAGCTTCTCGCCCGGGCGCAGCCCCGAGTACACGATCTCGACGTCACGCCCCGAGGCCTCGATCAACTGGCGGGCCAGGTGCGCGATCGGGACCGGTTCGCCCATGTCGAGCACGAGGGCCTGACCGCTGCTCCCGACCACAGCGGCCTGCAGCACCAGCTGCACTGCCTCCGAGACCGTCATGAAGTACCGCGTGACGTCCGGGTCGGTCACCGTGACGGGGCCGCCCCGTTCGATCTGGGCGATGAAGGTGTGCACCACCGATCCTCGCGTCGCGAGCACATTGCCGAATCGCACGCTGACCCAGGAGCCACCCTCGGCGGTGAGGGACTTCTGCGCAGTCAGGCCCTCTGCGACCCGCTTGCTCAGGCCGAGCACGTTGTGCGGATCGGCGGCCTTGTCGGTGGAGATGTTCACGAACCGTTCGACACCGTAGCGCTCGGCGGCATCGAGCACGTTCCGGGTGCCGAGGACGTTGGTCTTGAACGCCTCGTCCGGTGCCTTCTCGAGCATGTTGACGTGCTTGAGCGCTGCGGCGTGGAAGACCACGTCGGGGCGGTGCGTCTCGAAGATCCGGTCCATCCGCTCGGCGTCGCGGATGTCCGCGAGCACCATGTTGTCGTTCCCGAGATCGGCCGTGCCGTCCATGGTCAGCAGGAGCGCATGCAGGGCGGACTCGTCGCGGTCGAGCATCACCAGCTCGCTCGGTCCGAAGGTGGCGATCTGGCGACAGAGCTCGGATCCGATGGACCCGCCGGCCCCGGTCACGAGCACGGTCTTCCCTGCCAGCATGCCCGAGATCGTGGTCAGGTCTGTCGCGACCGGACGCCGCCCCAACAGGTCCTGTGGCTGGATCTCACGCAGGTCGGTATGGCGCACCCCGCCGATCATCTCGCCCAGCGGCGGCACGATCTTCATCGTCAGCCCGATCTCGGCGGCTTCGGCGGTGAGCGCACCGATGGTGTCGGCGCTGATGAAAGGGGTGGCGATCACGAGCACGTCGGCGCTGGACCGCTGCACCGCCTCGGCCAGCTGCGCCGTGGTCCCCAGGACGGGGGCCCCGGCATGGCGCAGGTGCCGCTTGCGCGGGTCGTCATCGAGGAAGGCGACCGGTTCCCACACGGAGGAGGGGTCGCGGCGCATGGAATCGGCGAGCGCCCGGCCGACCTCGCCGGCACCGACGATGAGGGCTCTGCTCGTGGCGTCGGCCTGCAGGTGCCGGGTCTCGCGGAGGATGGCGAGGCGCACAGCGCAGCGGACCGTTCCGGCGAGCACCAGCACGATGGGGGCCGCGATGAGGGGCGCGGTCATCGGGATGATCCTGTCGGGGGAGAGCGCGTTCAGGACCGTGACGATGCAGGCGGCGGCCGCCACCACGACACCGAGGGGCATGATCTCGTCGAAGCTGCCGATCAGGTGGCGTCCCTGATGCAGTCGCAGAGTCCGCGCGAGGGCCGTGTAGGCGAGGACCGCTATCCCGGCGCACAGCAGCAGTCCGAAGAACGGCGTCGCCCTCCCGTCGAGCGTGACCCCGGCCGACAGGGCGGGGGTCTCCAACCGGAGCCCGGCGGCGATCCAGAGACCCACGAACCAGACGACCGCATCGACCACGGCGAGGGAAAGGGTCGCGGGCGGCAGCTCCCGGGTCCAGGCCGCGACCTGGGGGGACGGGACTGCGGACGCCTGTCGTGCGGCGGCCACGGGCGCGGTCCCCTCCGGCACGGCGCTCGCCGCGTCGGGCAGGGTCGCGAGCTCCTTCCGGGCGGCCGCCGAGCGCACTGTCCGCGCCCGCGCAGCGGCGGCTCGCCTCCAGGGCGCCTTCCCCGCACCGCCCACAGGTCGTGAATCGTCACGCAGAGAGAAGATGGACATGATTCCCCTTCCACAGCTCAGTGCGGAGATGTCACGGCCATCCCGATGTCCAGCATGTCCGCTTTGCCTGCCTTGTTCGTTTCGAGACCCTACACCCTTTATGTCCGTTTTGAGAAACATCTCAGGTGACCGATCGGAAACTTCTCAGGACTGACCCGGGACCGCAAAGGCGCAGGTTGAGCGCGTCGGAGGCGCGTTCGACGCCACCGGACGCACTCAGACACCGACGTCCACTGCCTGGACGTCGGTGCCTGAGTGCGCGGGTCAGCCCCGAGTGCGCAGGGTGCGGTGCGCGATGACCGCCGCCAGCACCATCAGCCCCGCACCGATGGAGCTGGTGAGGACCACCCCGGAATCGAAGGCGTGATGGGCGGATTCCAGCAGCGAACGCGCCGACGCCTCCGGGAGCTCCTCCGCGACACCCGTGGCGCCGCCGAGGGTCTCGGAGGCCGACTCCCGCTGGGACGCGGTGAGCTGCGCAGGCAGGTCGACGTGACGTCGATAGGCGGCATTCAGTAGGGACCCCAGCACGGCGGTGCCGAGCACCGCACCGGTCTCGTACGCGGTCTCGGAGATCGCCGAGGCGGCGCCGGCCTTCTCGGCCGGCACCGCGGAGAGGATCAGGTCGTTGCTGATGGTCTCGGCCGCACCGACGCCCGCACCCAGCAGGGCGAAGGCGATCAGCAGCGTCAGGTCGCTGCCCCAGGAGCCCGTGATCGCCACCAGGAGGTAGCCGGAGGCATTCAGCAGCAATCCGCCGGTGACAGCGGTTGCCGGGGAGATGCGGCGAACCAGGCGCACCACCAGCAGTCCCGCGGCGACGGTCACCAGCAGCCCGGGCAGCAGCACCAGCCCTGCCTCCATCGGGGAGCGCCCGCTGACCAGCTGCAGGTGCTGCGAGATGAAGTAGAGGAAGCCGACCAGGGAGAAGACGCTGAGCAGGTTGGCGCTGACGGCGCCGGTGAACACGGGCCGAGCGAACAGGGTCACGTCGAGCATCGGCTGCGCACGGGTCAGCTGGCGGCGCACGAAGGCGAACCCGGAGGCCAGTGCGACCGCGGCGCTGAGCACGGCGATCGCGCTCAGGCCGCTGCCGGCGACGGCCTTGATCGCGTAGACCAGCGGCGTCATGGTCAGCAGCGCCAGGGCGATGCTGATCGGGTCGACCGGGCCCGGAGTGGGATCCTTCGACTCCGGGACCAGCAGGGGGCCCAGGAGCAGCAGCGGCAGCATCACCGGTACGGCGAGCAGGAAGACGGAGCCCCAGGCGAAGTGCTCCAGGAGGAAACCGCCGACGATCGGGCCGAGGGCCGCGCCGCCGGAGAAGCCTGCCGCCCAGATCGCGATCGCGGTGCGCCGCTGCGTGGGGTCGGTGAAGATGTTCCGTATCAGCGAGAGCGTGGCGGGCATGAGCATCGCCCCGAAGAAGCCCATCAGCACGCGCCCGGCGATCAGGAGCTCCGCAGTCGGGGAGAACGCCGCGGCGGCGGAGATCACGGTGAACCCGAGGGCGCCGATCAGGAGCAGACGCCGTCGCCCGACGCGGTCGCCGAGGCTGCCCATGGGGACCAGCAGGCCGGCCAGGATCAGCGGGTACGCGTCGACGATCCACAGCAGCTGCTGACCGGAGGGGGTGAGCGCCTCGGAGATCGCGGGCAGGGCGAAGGCGAGCACCGTGTTGTCGACCGCGATCAGCAGCACCGGGAGCATCAGCACCACGAGCGCCCACCAGCGCGCGGCGGAGCCACGGAGGGCGCGGGTAGGGGCGGGGCTGATGACGCTCTGCACGGGAACTCCTGGATCGGGATGCGACGCGCTCAGGACTCGACGCGTGCGGGACTCGCCCTAAACTAGACCGTCCAGACGGTACAGTTCAAGAGGCTACGGACCACCCATCACGTAAGGTCGCTCTCATGTCCGCACGCGACTCACTGCTCGACGCCTACCAGGCCCTGCTCCTGGACGAGGGCGAGCGCGCCGCCACGCTCGACGCGGTCGCCGCCCGGGCGGGCGTCTCCAAGGGCGGACTGCTCTACCACTTCCGCTCCAAGGAAGCGCTGGCCGCAGGCCTCATCGACCGACTGGACGAGCTCGTCGCCGCGGACCGCGACCAGATGCGCGACGCCCCGGACGGGCCGTCGCGGTACTACGTGCGCAACTCCGTGTGGAGCGACTCCCCCGTGGATCGCACGCTGGTCGCGGTCGCGCAGCTGGCACAGGAGTCCCATCCCCCAGCGCGGGAGGCGATCGCCCGCGCGCGCGATCGATGGCTCCTCCTGATCCTCGAGGAGGTCGGCGACGAGGCGACCGCCCACGCCATCCTGCTGATCGGCGACGGCCTGTACTTCGATGCCGCGCTGACCGGCGGCTTCACCACGAGCGTCGAGGATGCCGAAGCTCTGGTCGGGGTGGTGGACCGGCTCATCGCGAGCGTCGCCGCCCCTGCCGTCGATGCTCCTGTCGTCGACGCCCCTGCCGTGGACTCCCCGGGGCCCTGACCGCACCATCGCGAACCTGCTGCCGGATGCGGCCCCACGGCGCGACGCGCCGACCCCCGGAAGGGGCCGACGCGTCGGGGTGCGGCGATGCGGCGACCGGGCCGCGACGGGTCAGTTGCTGTTGAGGTGCTCCTGCAGCGCCTTCACCGTGCCGTAGGAGGTGCGGAAGTCCCAGACACCGTTGCTGCCGTGCCCGAGGGCGGCGCGCAGCTTGCCGGTGGTCTCGGACCCGATCTTGCCGTCGGCCGTCGCGCCGACCTTGGTCTGGAGGGCCTTGATGTCGCTGGTGGACAGCGAGCCGTTCGGGGTCACGCCGACCCAGGCCTCCAGCGCCTTCGTGGTGGCGGGGCCGAACTTGCCATCGACCACCAGGGAGCCGGCGTGCGAGGAGCCGCCGGTGCTGGGAGCGGGCGCGCTGGGTGCGGGGGCACCGCTGTTGAGGAACGACTGCAGCGCCTTGGTGGTGGAGTAGCTGGAGCGGAAGTCCCAGGCGCCGTTGCCGCCCAGGCCGATCGCCGCGCGCAGCTTGGCGGTGGTCTCGGAGCCGATCTTGCCGTCGGCCGAGGCGCCCACGGAGGACTGGAGAGCCTTGATGTCACTGGTGGACAGCGAACCGTCCTGACCCACGCCGATCCAGGCCTCCAGGGCCCGGGTGGTCGCCGGCCCGAACTTGCCGTCGACCGCGAGGGCGCCGGAGGTCTCTCCGGAATTGGACCCACCCCCGCCCGAGCTGCCACCACCGGGCTGCGCGTCGGAGTCGGCGCCACCATTGGACTTGGTCAGACCCGCGCGCTGGCCGCAGGTGGGCCAGGCGCCGGGACCCTGCTGCTGCAGGGTGCGCTGGGCGATCGCGATCTGCTCGGACTTGGAGGCCTTGTTCGCGGTCGACGCGTACTGGCCGCCCCCGAAAGCCTTCCAGGTGGAGCTCGAGAACTGCAGACCGCCGTAGTACCCGTTGCCGGTGTTGATGGACCAGTTGCCGCCGGACTCGCACTGGGCGACCTTGTCCCACACGGAGTCGTCGGCGGTGGCGACGCCGGGTCCGGCAGCACTCAGACCGGCCGCGACGACGGCGCCTCCGGTCGCGGCGGCCACCTTGGGCGCGATGCGGACTCCGCGGAAGTAGACGGCAGAGCCGTCGGCGCGGTGAGAGGGGGTGCGAGCGGGTGCGGACATCTGCGGGCTCCTGGGGAAAGGACAGGGAGAGAACGAGGCGACGAGGTCGGGAATGCCCCGATCCGGCACCGGTGCGCCGAGTCGACATCCCCTTGCTGCAGGCCGATGACCCGCGCGCCCGTTCCGGGCTGTTCCCACCGTGCCCCGTCAATACCCCTGGCAATAGGCTTGCAGACCAATTCCGTCCCCGAATTTTGTCAATCTTTTACCGAAATTGCTCGATATCGAATGACACGGAGGGAATTACTGAGTACAAGAACCCAGGTCTCGGGCGATCTGCCCCGGCACCGTCGACGGCCGCCCTGCTCAGATGACGGAGCGCCCGCCATCGACCCGCATGTTCTCGCCGGTGATCATCGCCGAGTCCGCGCTCGCCAGGAAGGCGACGAGGGAGGCGACCTCGTCGGGCGTGGCGAAACGGCCGGCCGGGATCGCGCTGCGCGCCGTCTCGCCCTTCTCCCCCACCCAGATCTCGCGGGCCAGCGCGGTGTCGACGATGGTCGGGGAGACGGCGTTGACCGTGACCCCGCGGCTCGCCCACTCCACCGCCAGCACCCGGGTGAAGCCGAGCACCCCGGCCTTGCTGGCGGAGTAGGCGGCATGCTCGACCAGCCCGATCTCGGCGGCCTGGGAGGCGATGGTGACGATGCGACCGTATCCGGCCTCGAGCATCGCGCGACCTCCCGCCTGGGACATGAAGAAGCTGCCGGAGAGGTTCACCGCGAGAGTGGACTGCCAGTCCTTCTCGGAGAGCTCCTCCCCGGGCCCGAAACGGCCGATGCCGGCGGAGTTGACGAGGATCTGCGGGGCGCCGAGCTCGGCGACGACGCGGGAGATCGCCTCGTGCGCGACGGTGGCGTCGGCGATGTTCGCGGTGACGGCCAGGTGGCCCTCCCCGGGCAGGGCGGCGAGCGCCTCCTGCAGCGAGGGGGCGATGTCGACTCCGGCGATACGGGCTCCGCGCTCGGCGAGGTAGGTGGCGATGGCGTTGCCGATCCCGGTGGCCGCGCCGGTGATGACGGCGATCTGATCGGTGAAGTCGTTGCTCATGCAGGCGTCTCCTGTCTCGTGATCGCGGGGGCCGCGATGTGGTTGCCGTGCCCTTCCGCGTTCTGCCGTGATGATCCATTCTCACCCCTCACCGCCGCGACGCGGCCGGTGGACTCCCTGCACCGACGAGGACACTGCGGGTGACGCAGAAGGGGGCGCTGCCTTGCCCCCACGCGATCACGGGACGGGACGAATCCCGACTCCTCTGCGCCGTGGGTGAACGGGGACAGGGGACTCGCGTTAAAGCCTGGCCCCACGCACCACGGCGTGCCTACTCTTCTCCCGTGCACAACAACTCTGCCGCCTCCGAGCACACGAGCACGCCCACCTCCGAGACCCTCGCCGGCGCGCGCACCGCCGCCCCCGCCGCGACCCCTGCGCCGGGCGTCATCTCCCCGCGCGATCGCAGCGTCATCGTGCTGCTGCTGATCAGCGCGTTCGTCGTCATCCTGAACGAGACGATCCTGTCGGTGGCGCTGCCCCCGATCATGGACGACCTGAACCTGGCCGAGACCACCGCGCAGTGGCTGACCACGGGCTTCATGCTCACGATGGCCGTGGTCATCCCGATCACCGGCTACCTGATGGGACGCTTCTCCACCCGCCAGGTGTTCGGCCTCGCCATGACGACCTTCGTGATCGGCACCCTGATCTGTGCGATCTCGCCGTCGTTCCTGCCGCTGCTGCTGGGCCGCATCGTGCAGGCCTCCGGCACGGCGATCATGATGCCGCTGCTGATGACCACGGTGATGAACCTGGTGCCGCCGTCCAAGCACGGCATGGTGATGGGCAACATCTCGATCGTCATCTCGGTCGCGCCCGCGCTCGGCCCGACGGTCTCCGGCCTGGTCCTGTCCTTCGCCCCCTGGCGCGCCCTGTTCCTGCTGGTGCTGCCGATCGCGATCATCGCCCTGGCCTTCGGACTGCGCCGCATCGAGAACGTCAACGAGGGATCCTCGCAGCCCGCCGACGTCCTGTCGGTGCTGCTGTCCGGCGTCGGCTTCGGCACCCTGGTGTACGGCCTGACCGGAATCTCCGGCGGCGAATCCGGTGCGGCCGACGCCGCCTCCGGCGGGGCTCCGACCGCCGCGATCGTCTGCCTGGTCATCGGCGTGATCTCGCTCGTCCTGTTCGTGCGCCGCCAGCTGGGGCTGCAGAAGGTCGAGCGCGCCCTGCTGGATCTGCGCACCTTCGCCACCCGCAACTTCTCGGTCGCCGTGGCGCTGATGATGGTCATGATGGGCGCCATGTTCGGTGTGGTCGTGCTGCTGCCGATCTTCCTGCAGCGCGTGCTGGAGCTGTCCACCCTTCAGGTGGGGCTGATGATGCTTCCCGGCGGGCTCACGATGGGGCTGCTGGCCCCGTTCGTCGGCCGCCTGTTCGACCGTGTGGGCCCGCGCCCACTGCTGGTCCCGGGCCTGACCGCCGTGGTGATCGGGATCGGGATCATGTCCCGGGTACCGGATCAGGCGTGGCTGATCGTGGTGGGCCACGTGGTCATGTCGCTCGGGCTGGCCTTCGTGTTCACGCCCCTGATGACCACCGCCATGGGGTCGCTGCCCAAACCGCTGTACCCGCACGGCTCGGCGATCGTGGGAACCGTGCAGCAGGTGGCCGGGGCCGCCGGCGCCGCGCTCATGGTCTCGATCATGGCGCGCGTCTCGGCCGGGACCGTCGCCGACGGCGGCACCGAGCTCGAAGGCATCTCCAGCGGCACCTCGGTGGCGTTCACGATCTCCGCCGTGCTCGGCGTGGCCACCGTGCTCATCGCGCTGTTCATCCGCCGCAACCCGGCGAACGCCGGAGATGCGCCGGTGACGGCGCGCGACGACTCCGCGGAGACCAGCGTCGCCGCCTGAGGGTCTCGGGGCACCTTGGGCGCCCAGTTCGCGGGTCGGCCCTCTCGGCCTCAGCTGCAGTTGTTCCAGGTCTCGACGTCGGTCGTGAGCATCAGCCCGGTGATCTCTCCGGTCTCCGCATCCATGCAGAAGGCGTACGAGAAGCCGGACTCGAGGTCCGTCTCCACGGCCAGCTCACCGCCGGGGTCGACGTACGCGATCGCGTCGACGTCGACGGGGATGCGCTGCTTCTCCCTTCCCGCCTCCCCGGAGGGCTCGCCGTCCTGGCCCTGCCCCTCATGCGGGGTGAACTCGGCGATCCCACTGCTGGTGCTCATCACGTACCACATGAAGGCATCACCGCTGCGGGCGTCCACCACGGGCTCCTCCAGCAGTACCCACGTCCCCTGACGGGAGGGCTCGTCGGCCTCGTCCGCCGAGACGTCGGGGAGCGCGAACGGGCACCCCTCGGGGACCGGCGAAGTGCTGGCCGTGCAGCGCTCGAGGACGTCGGCGACCTGATCCCGCACCTCCTCATGACCGGCCTCGCTGAGGTCGTACCAGAGGTTTCCCGCCGGCTTCCTCCACGTTCCGAGCACCGGTGGGGCTTCGAGCGTGACCTGCTTCGGTCTCTGCCACGGCCCGCTTTCCGGGACGGTGATCTCGTAGGTGCCGGGCAGGAGCTGCATCGCGATCTGCGGTGAGATGCTATCCGGCTGGACCAGCAGGTCCTCGACCGGAATCGGGATGCCATTGATGACGATGTCCTCGGCCCCCAGCGGGAGGGACACCAGGAACTCGGGCACCTCCACGGGTTCCAGCACCCAGGTCACGGGTGTGAAGGCACTGCCCGACTCCGGGGTGAGCGTCAGGGTGGTCTCGAGCGCCTCCTCCCCGTTGTCGAGGGTCGCCGTGACCGTGGCGGTCCCCGCGCCCACCTCCACCTCGTCGATCTCGAACGACTGGATGCGGTCCGTCGCGGACTGCAGGATCTGCGTGGTCAGCGCTGCGCCACTGGCGTCCGGCGCCGCCACCACGTGCTCACGGAGCTGATCCGCGTCGCCGGCCACCAGCGCCTGGAGGAAGTCCTGGGCCACCCGCTCCGGCGTCGAGGTGGTCGAGAGGAGGCGAGGCAGTCCCACGGCCAAGGCCACGACCAGCAGGAGGGCGGCGCCGACGCCGAGCATCCGGCGCGCCCGTGGCCGGAGTCCGCCTCGCGGCGCGGGCGGCGCCGGTCGGGACGGGGCCGGCGCGGCCGACGGGTCGGAATCCTCGCCCCAGCCCAGCGGGATCGCCTGACCCTGCCTGCGGTCGCGTCGTGACGTCCCCATGTCTCTCCTCGCCGGGTCTGCGCTCTACAGCGCTCCCGGGTTCGCTTTCTCGCGGGCGCGGTCGGCGAAGCTCACGGCCATCGCGGCGAGGGTGAGCGCCATGATGATCGCGATCGCGATCGTGAATGCCTCGAGCCAGGCATGACCACCTTCGGTGAGGGAGAAGATGATGCCGGGGATCATCGCGGTGCCGATGGCGGCGCCGGTGCGCTGGCCCAGCTGCAGGATACCGCCGGCGACGCCACCGAAGCGGGGGTCCACGGAGTTCAGGGTGAGAGTCTGGTTGGGCGAGATCGTCATGCCCTGGCTGAGGCCCATGAACATCAGTGGCGCGGCGAGGAACCAGAACGGCACGGTCCCGTTCTCCACGAACTGCGTGAGGATCCCGGTGCCGAGCAGGCCCACGAAGGCGACACCGAAGCCCACGATCACCATGCGCCGGCCCAGGGTGAGCACGTAGCGACCCGCGATCTGCGAGGAGATCGCGGCCGCGATCGAGGAGGGCAGGCCCATCAGGGAGGCCTCGAAGGCGGTGTGCCCGAGGTGCATCTGCAGATACAGCGGCACGATGATCCACACACTGGTGGCTCCGAGGAAGTACACCGAGACGATGAGGATGCCGTTGCGGAACGCCCGGTTGGCGAAGATCGCGGTATCCACCATCGGCGGGCGCCCGGAGCGCTTGTACCGCTGCTCCCACGCCCACCACAGGCCCAGCATCAGCAGCCCGGCGGGGAAGGACAGCCACACCAGCGCGCTCATGCCCCGCTCGAGGAAAGGCAGCATGATGCCGAGGATCGCCAGGCACAGCAGGATCGTGCCGAGGGGATCGAGGTCCGGTCTGGCCCTGCCGCGGGCACGGTCGTCCGGGATGAACTTGAAGGCGCCGATGATGGCGGCGATGCCGATCGGGACGTTCATCAGGAACATCCAGCGCCAGCCCTGGTCGGGGCCGAGGATCTGGATGAGTGCGCCGCCGATGACGGGGCCGACGGCGGTGGCGACGGCGACCGTGGTGGCCAGCAGCGCGAAGGCGCGGGCGCGATCCTGACCGCGGAAGTGCTGCTGGATCAGGGCGACCGTCTGCGGATTCAGCAGGCCCGAGCCGAGACCCTGCAGGATGCGGGCGACGTTGAGCATCTCGACCGAGGGGGCGAGACCGCTGAGCAGGGAGCCGACCGTGAACACGCCGACCCCGATGACGAGCATGCGGCGCCGCCCGGTGGCATCGCCGGCGCGTCCGGCGGGGACCAGGAGCATCCCGAAGGCCAGCGCGTATCCGGAGATCACCCACTGCAGCCCGCCCGTCGTGGCGTCGAGGCTCTCGCCGATCGCGGTCAGCGCCACGTTGATGACGCTCACGGCGATCAGGGCCATGAACAAGGGGGCGAGGAGGACAGCGAGCAGGGGCTTACGACGCACCGCAGGAGTCGGCGCGCTGGGGTCGGGGATCACCCCAGCAGGATATGCACTGACTGCAGGTTGAGGGAGAGTGGGGTGAGCGGAGAGGCACGGCGAGGACGCCGGACGGAACCGGTTATCCACAAAGGAGGGGGCTGCGCCGACGCCACCTCGCGATCTCTGGTTGCATGGCTCTCGCGCACCGCCTCGGAGCGCTCGGAGATATGGCGA
Source organism: Brachybacterium sp. FME24 (assembly GCF_014897705.1). Taxonomy (GTDB): domain Bacteria; phylum Actinomycetota; class Actinomycetes; order Actinomycetales; family Dermabacteraceae; genus Brachybacterium. The sequence continues at coordinate 133,136 of NZ_JABUXV010000007.1, forward strand.
GACCGCACGACAGGAGCCTGCAGATGTTCTATGGGGCGGATACGGCTGAGCTCTCGGCGTTCGCACACCGGTGCGACCTCGGCTCCCGATCGGTCCTGGATCTCGTGCACCGGCTCGATGCCCTGGTGCTCTCGGTGGCCTGGGACGGCCCTGATGCGGAGGCCCTGCGGGCGGACTGGCGCGCCCGCACCGGGCCCGGTCTGGTTCGCGCCGCGACGATGCTGCTCGAGACCCGAACCGAGGCCATCACGCACGCCGAGGAGCAGGACCTGGCCTCGGCGCCGGCCCGGGACTCTGCCGACGCTGCGTCCGGGCCAGGGCCCGGCACCAGGCTGGGGAACTCGGAGCTCCACGGCGCGGCCCCTTCGATGAGCCTGGTCTCCGGGGCATCGGCCGAGTTCATCGGCAGGATGGGACGGGAATCGCGTCCGACGGGCTTCCCCGGCGTCCCTGGACTCGACCGGGGCGGAGAGTTCCGCGGCGCCGACATCTCTTCGGAGATCTCGGGGATCGCTCCGGGGGAACCGGATACCGGGAAGGACGTCTGGGACTGGGTCCTGGGGAGGAAGGACTCCCCGCTGCCCGACCTTCCCGGCGGCGGCGAGCACCCTGCGCCCCCGGGTGGTGGCGGGGAGGACGGCCCCCTCGGGGACGGATGGGGAGGGAAGGAGCAGGAGGTCCCGCCGACGTCGCCGACGAAGCCGGCGAACTGGCCCGACGACATGCCGTGGCCGCCCAGCGGCCCGTTCCCCGGGGACTCGGACGACCAGTACGTCTACGGCGATGAGGGCCATGGCAGCGCGGGCGATGCGACGAATGATCCTCGCCCGGTCGGGACGCAGGTGGATGAGGGTGGTCAGCTCGGCGTCGGCGCCGGGGGCCCCGATGGCGGTGGGTATGCCGAGGGGAAGTGGGTCGTCAATGGCGGTGCCTCCGCCACCTCGGACGAGCACTCGAACTTCACGGTGACCGCAGGCGGCCGTGCCGGTGTCGAGGCCGGTGGTGCCGCCGGCACCAGCGACGGCACCGGGGTCACGGCCTCCGGCACCGCCGAGGTCTACGCCGAGGGCGGGCTGACGGTCGGCCGCGATGGGTACGGGGTGGGCTGGCGCGCCGGGGGCGAGGCCAGCGGGAGTGCCAGCTATTCCGAGGTCAATGAGGACGGCAGCTCCTCGATCTACACCGTCGAGGGCAGCGCGAAGGCCGGGGGGCACGCCTCCCATCACGTCAACGTGGTGCGCAACGGCGAGGGGGAGGCCAGCGGTATCACCGCAGGGTTCGACGTGGGTGGCGGCGCGTCTGCCGGGTACAACTACACCGAGGAGCACATCAGCCCGCAGGGATGGTTCCAGATGTCCACGACCACCAGCGACGGCGTCGGGAAGAGCGTGGGACTCAGCGGGAACGCCGTGGTCAGCACGGACGAGGTCTCGTTCTCGCTGGGTGGGGGGATTCCGGGCGTCGATACCGGCCCGCTCAGCGGAGCAGCGATCGGCATCAACCCGAATCGAATCGTGGAGGACGTGTCCGGCGGAGCCTTCGACGCCGATGACGTCGTGGCGACGGCCAAAGATATCTCGCCCTTCTGAGCATGGCGACCGGCCGCGCCGGAGCAGCCGATCAGCCGAGGACGGGCGTGAGCCGGCCGCGGCCCCGGATCATCCGAACAGCCGCCGCAGGATCGCCTTCTTCGCCCCCTTGTACGGCGGGTAGACCAGGCGCAGGGTGTCGGGCGTCAGCGGCTTGCGGGCGATGGGCTTGGCGTGGGTGAAGGCCTCCAGGCCGGCGCGGCCGTGATAGGCGCCCATCCCGGACTCCCCCACCCCGCCGAACGGGAGGGCCGGAGTACCGATGTGCGCGAGGGTCATGCCCACGGCGAGGGAGCCGGAGGAGGTCTCGGTCGCGAAGCGCTCCTGAATCTGCGTGCGGCCGGTGAACAGGTACGCGGTCAGCGGCTTCTCGCGCTCGCGGATACGGGCGATCGCCTCGTCGGGCCCGTCGACGGTGAGTATCGGCAGGACGGGCCCGAAGATCTCCTCCCCCATCACCGGATCGTCCCAGTCCACGCCGGTCATGATCGTGGGCGGGAGGTATCGGGTGGCGCGGTCGGCGTGCTGCGTGCCGCCGGCGATCACCAGATCGTCGTCGATGAGGCCGAGGACCCGCTCGAAGTGCTTCGGGTTGACCATCCGCCCGTAGTCCCGGCTGCGCTCGGGCGCGCTCCCGTACAGCGCGCGCACCGCCTTGCGCAGGTGCGGAACGAGTCGTCGGACAGTGCGCGGGGTGGCCATCAGATAGTCGGGCGCGATGCAGGTCTGCCCGGCGTTGGTGAACTTCCCCCAGACGATGCGGCGCGCAGCGACGGCAAGGTCCACACCATCGTCCACGAACACCGGTGACTTCCCGCCGAGTTCGAGCACGGTCGGGGTGAGATGCTCGGCGGCGGCGCGCGCGACGATCCGGCCGACGGCGGCGTTCCCGGTGTAGAAGATCAGGTCGAAGCGCTGCTCCAGCAGGATCGTGGTCTCCTCCACCGCGCCCTCGACCACCCGCACCCAGGCGGGGTCGAGGTGGGTCCGCACGAGGTGCGCGAGTGCTGTCGAGGTCGCCGGGGCCACCTCGCTCGGCTTGAGGATCACGGTGTTCCCACCCGCGATCGCCGCGATCAGCGGCACGAGGGTGAGGTTCACCGGGTAGTTCCAGGGCGAGATGATCAGCGTCGTGCCGAGCGGTTCGCGGCGCAGTTCCCCCGAGGCCGGGGCCAGCATCGCGCCCATCGAGAACCTCTCGGGACGCAGCCAGCTCTTCAGATGCGTGGTGACATGCGTGATCTCCTGGGTGACCACGCCGATCTCGGTGAGCGCGGCCTCGGTGCGGTTCTTGCCGAGATCCTGCGCCAGGGCCGCCCGCAGGCGCCGGTCCTCGAGGCGCAGGCCGCGCCGCAGGGCCTCGAGCTGCGCCAGGCGCGCGCCGATGTCGCGAGTGGTCCCGGCGTCGAAGGAGTCGCGCAGGGCGGAGACCTCGGCGGTGATGCGGGTGCGCAGAGCGGCATCCGGAGCGTCGGCGGGCTCGGCGGCAGGGGTGGTCGAGGCGTTCGCATCGGTCGACATGGGGCCAGCGTAGGGCGAGTCACCGACCCCCGCCTGAGCGTGACTCCACGCGGGCTCCCGATCCCGGACAATGGGTGGTGACGATGGCCCGGCACGCGGGCCGGCGAGGGAGGACATCGATGGCGAGTCTGCTGATCGCGGCGCCGATCCTGCTGACCCTGACGCTCCTGGTCTCCGGACTGGCGAAGCTCGGCGCACGGCAGGGCACCGAGGACGCGATGACGTCGCTGCGGCTGCCGCTGCGGCCCTTCCATCGGTCGGTCGCCTCGGTGCTGCCGGTGCTGGAGATCGTGCTGGCGCTGGTGCTCTGGGTGCCGTTCGTGCCGCTGCAAGTCATGGTGGCCGTGCTGGTCGCACTGCTCATGGTCACGTATCTGCTGATCATCGGGCGCGCTCTGACCTGGGACGAGGTCGTGGAGTGCTCCTGCTTCGGGACTCTCGCCTCGCCGACGGTCTCGCGCACCACCCTGGGCCGCAATGTCGTGCTCTCGGCGCTCGGGCTGCTGGCCGTGGCCGCCGCGGCATCCGGCATGATGACCCGGGCGCTCGTGCAGGAGCCCCTCGCCCTGGTGGGTCTCGGCGTCGCCCTGCTCATGGCGGTGGCACTGACCGTGCTCGCGATCGGCGGCACGACGCCCGGGACCGACGAGCCTGCCGAGTCCTGGACCGCTCGGCCCGGCGCGGCGAGCGGTCCGGCGCACGCCGAGCTCCCGGACTCCGAGGAGGTCGAGGAGGTCGAGGAGGTCGAGGAGGTCGAGGACACGGACGATGAGGAACTGCTCGATTACGAGCGCGACAGGACTCCGGCAGGTGTGCTGCAGCGCCCCGACGGCTCCCTGATCACGCTGCGCCAGCTCACCGCCCAGCAGGCGGCCCTGCTGCTGTTCGCCAGCGAGGGCTGCGGACCCTGCGAGCGGGTGCTGGACCAGACCCCGCGGTGGATCGAGGATCTCTCCCCGTACATGCAGGTGAAGCCGGTGTTCTCCCGGCCTCTGGATCAGTTGCGGGAGCGCACCCGGGAGCGCGTGGGCGAGCACGCGCTGCACGATCTTCAGTTCAGTGCTCGCGAATCCCTCGGCGGCCGAGGTGCTCCCAGTGCCGTCCTGATCGGGGCCGACGGCCTCCTCGCCGGAGGGCCGGTGACCGGCGGCAGCACGGTCATCGAGTTCGTCGAGGAGATCCGGGAACAGCTGCGCGGTGCGCAGAGCGACGGCGAGCTTCCCGTGACCGACGGCTGACGACTCGCCTCAGGGCACGCTGGCCTGGGCGAACCGACCCGCGCCGCTCGCGACCAGCGGCCCGTCCGCCGCTGGGATGAAGACGGCCTGACCGGCGGCCAGCGCGTGCGTCCCGGCCGTCGTCTCCAGGGTCATCTCGCCATCCAGACCGAGCACGATGCGGGGCCCGGTACCCGGGATCGGCCGGGGCACCTGCGGTGAGCTGCCCGTGAGCTCGGTGATGGCCAGCTCGAAGTCGTCGACCGGCGCGTAGTAGGCGACGGACGTGGGGTTCTGCCGTTCCGGGGCCACACGCAGCGGCGGAGCGGCGGTGACGCTCACGCACTGGAGCACCTCGTCGGCGTCGACCTTCTTCGGGGTCAGGCCCGCACGCAGCACATTGTCGCTGGCCGCCATCACCTCCAGGCCCACTCCGTGGAGATAGGCGTGCAGCGCGCCGGCGGGCACGAACATCGCCTCCCCCGGCGCGAGCGTGACCGGATTCAGCAGCAGGGCGGCGACCACGCCGGGGTCCCCGGGATGATGCTCGGCCAGCAGGGCGACGAAGCGGTCGATCCGGGGCGACGGCGAGGCCCCGGCCTCGGCGCGCGCGCGGCATGCCTCCACCACCTCGTGGACGGCCTGCGGGGACGGGCGCAGCGAGGCGGAGACCAAGGTGCGGAACGCGGCGCGCATGCCATGGGCCGTCGGGTTGGCGATCAGCAGGCTGTGCAGGCGATCGGTCAGCCCTGTGCCCAGACCGTCGAGAATCACGGCGGCGCGACGCGGGGTCCGGAAACCGCACAGCGCGGTGAAACGCGTCAGCGCGATCAGCATCTCCGGCTTGTGGTTCGCATCGCGGTAGGTGCGACGCGGGGAGTCCAGGTCGAGCCCGGCGGCGTTCTCCGCCGCGTAGGACTCGGCGGCGTGCTCCCGGGTGGGATGGACCTGCAACGACAGGGGGCGCTCCGCGGCGATCACCTTCAACAGGAACGGCAGCCGATCCTGGAACGCCCGGCCGACGTCGACCCCCAGCATGTGCTCGAGATCGGTGGCGATCACCTCGTCGAGGCGACGACCGCCCGCGACGGTCGAGGGGGCCATCGGGTGCGCGCCGAACCACGCCTCCGCCCAAGGCCTCCCGTCACTCTCGCGCCCCAGGAACTCGGGGATCGCGGTCTCGGATCCCCACGAGTAGTGCTGCAGGTGAGACTCGAGCGCGAGCATGCTCACGCAGTGCCCTCGAGGATCTGAGCGATCAGCCGGGCGGGCTCGTCGGCATCCTGCGGCGGGGCGGGGGTGGGGTCACCACCGGTGCGACGCATGCCGTAGCGCTCCCACTGCTCGTGGACCCAGGACGGCATGCGCGGGCCGTGCACCCAGGCGGGCAGGCCGCGGACGGCGGCCTCGAGGACGTCGGCGGAGTACACGGCCACCACGGGCCGCCCCTGCTCGGCGACCGGGCGTGGGGGTTCCTGCAGCTCCACGCCGCGGCGGCGCAGCAGCGCATGCGCGGCCCGGGAGAGGCGGTCGGTCTCCTCGAGTCCCGGCTGGTAGAGCGCACCGAGGGAGCGGCAGTAGGCGTGGGCGGCACCGAGGGTGAGCCGGCGCGGCAGCTCGATCGAGGCCAGCTGGCCCAGGAACACGGGCCGGTCCTCGGGGGAGCCGCGGTCGACCGAGTCCTCGTGGGCGGCCTGCCACAGGCGCTGGGAACCGACGACCCGCACGTCGATGTCGTCGCGCCCCCCACGGTGGAACTGGCCGTCGTCATCGGACCAGGCCAGCACGGTGGTCTGCGGGGGCAAGGGAGGGGTGAAGGGGGTGAGGACGTCGTGCTGGACGACGGCAGCGGGCACTCCGGCCGCCCGCGCCCACTCATGGACCAGCCGACCCACCCCGAGGTGCCAGCCCAGCGTGATCGCCGAGGTGACGCCGACCGCGTCGAGGGCGGCCTGCGGGTCGGCGACGGCCTCGTGGCGCCACTGCGGTCCCGTCAGTTCCGGCAGGTCCATCCCGGCAGGGGTCAGCACCACCGCTGTGCCGTGCAGGTACGGCAGCGCCGCGAGGAGTCCTTCGCGGGCGGTCTCCGAGGCGAGGTCGACGCCGAGCAGAAGGCGGCCGGCGCCCTCGCCGTCCCGGGTGTGCATCACGTGGCCGCTGGCCGCGGGGGAGGACGACCGGTGCAGAGGCCCGCGCGCGGAGCCGTGGATGCCCGGGGCACGCCGCCGGGTGGCCCGCCATTCCTGCCAGTGCTCCAGGCTTCGCGGATGGATCAACGCCATGGTGCGGCACCCCTTTCTCGGACGACTGTCGACCCCGAGCGTCCAGCATTCCACACGGGATGCCCAGATCCTGACGGCTCGGCCCGCTGGAAGGGACCCCTGGATGCCGGACCCGCCTGCTGCGCGCGCACCCTCTCCCTCACCGCGGCAGGTTGCGGATGTTCGTCGCTGCCATGCCGAGCATCTTGCCCACGCCGCCGCCGAGGACGATCTTGGTCGACGCGGTCGCGAAACCGCGGATCTGCTGCGCGCTGATCTTGGGCGGCATCGACAGGGCGTCGGGATCGGTGACCACATCGATCAGCATCGGGCCCGGGGTGGCGAGCGCGGCCGCCAGCTCCTTCTTCAGCTTCTTGGGGTCGCTGATGCGCACCGAGGGGATGCCCACGCCCTGGGCGATCGCCGCGAAGTCGACCTGCTCGTGGTCGGTGCCGTAGTCCGGCAGGCCCTCCACGAGCATCTCCAGCTTGACCATGCCGAGGCTGGAGTTGTTGAAGACCACGATCTTGGCGTTCACCCGATGGAGCTTCACGGTCAGCAGCTCCCCCATCAGCATGCCGAGGCCGCCGTCTCCGCTCATGGAGATGACCTGGCGATCCGGGAAGGCCATCGAGGCACCGATGGCCTGCGGCATCGCATTGGCCATGGTGCCGTGGTGCCAGGAGCCGAACAGGCGGCGCTTGCCGTTGGGGGTGATGTAGCGGGCGCCCCACACGTTGCACATGCCGGTGTCCACGGTGAAGATCGCGTCGTCGTCGGCGAGGTCGTCGAGGGTGGCGGCGACGAATTCGGGGTGGATGGGCTTCATCCGCTCCACGTTCTTGGTGTACGCCGCGACCACGCCGGTGAGCGCCTTGTGGTGCGCCTTGAGCATGCGGTGCAGGAAGCGGTGGCTCTTGGAGGCGGTCAGCAGCGGCATCACGGCCTGCAGGGTGAGGGCCACGTCGCCGTGGATCGCGAGGTCCAGGCCCACCCGTCGGCCCAGTCGGGAGGCGTCGGCGTCGATCTGCACGATCCTCGGGCCCTGCTTGCCGTCCCCGCCGGGGAGGAACTCGGTGTAGGGGAAGTCGGTGCCCAGCAGGATCACGAGGTCGGCCTCGTGCATCGCGTCGTAACAGGCGCCGTAGCCGAGCAGGCCGTTCATGCCCACGTCGTAGGGGTTGTCGTACTGCATCCACTCCTTGCCGCCGAAGGCATGGCCGATGGGTGACTTGATGCGGTCGGCGAGCTCGAGCACCTCCTCGCGCGCGCCGCGCACGCCCGCGCCGGTGAACAGGGTGACGCTCTCGGCCTCGTCGATCATCTCGGCGAGACGGCCCACGGGCGCCGGGGCGGGCTGGACCGTGCCCAGGTCGGTGGCGAGGGCCTTGGTGAGGGGCCCGTCGACCTCCTCGTCGGCGACGTCACCCGGCAGCACGAGCACGGAGACGCCGCTCTTGGCGATCGCGGTCTGCACGGCGATGTGAAGCATGGTGGCACCGTGCGCGCCGGAATTGACCATCTCGCAGAAGTGGGAGCACTCCTGGAACAGGATCTCGGGGTGGGTCTCCTGGAAGAAGCCCGTGCCGATCTTGGCCGAGGGGATGTGGGAGGCGATCGCCAGCACCGGGGCACCATCGCGATGCGCGTCGTACAGGCCCTGGATCATGTGGGTGTTGCCCGGGCCGCAGGAGCCCGCACACACGGCGAGCTTCCCGGTCAGGCGGGCCTCGGCGCCGGCCGCGAAGGCCCCGGCCTCCTCGTTGCGCACATGCACCCACTCGATGCCCTCGGTGGTGCGCACGGCGTCCACCACGGGGTTCAGGGAGTCACCGACCACCCCGAAGATGCGCTCGACGCCGAGGTCGCGGAGCTGGGTGACGAGGAGCTGAGCGAAAGAAGTGCGAGCCATCGAAGTGCCTCCCGGGGTTGCGGCAGCCGGGCGTGGCGCCCGGCTCGGGTCCGTCCTCTGAGCGTAGTCCTGCAACCGCCGGACAATATGACGTATGCCCCGCCAGGAGGTGACAGATGGTGCATAGTGGTGAGCGGCCCGCGCGTAAAACGATTAAGGATCGCTCAGTCCGGCGCTCTCCTTCCGTCGGTCGCGCCGAACCCTCCCGCCCCGAAAGGCTCCGATGACGCGCCGATCGCTCTCCTCGCCCGCGACCGATCCCGAACCGGGATCCTCCCTCGCCTCCGTTCGATCCCGACGCCGACGGGCAGCGGCGCCCTGGGCTCCTTCCCGTCGGCCGCTGCGCAGCCTCGCCCTCGCCGCCGCCGGCGCGCTGATCGCTCCCCTGGCGATCACAGTGCCCGCGGGCGCCGAGCCCACCTACGTGCCGCTGCCGCAGAGCGCGATGAGCGTGATGGAGGCCGATTCCGTCGAGGAAGGCTCGCCGGCGTCGAACGTGCTGGACGGAAACACCTCGACCATCTGGCATTCCGCCTGGAGTGATGAGGTCGACGAGCTCCCCCACCATCTTTCGGTGCAGGTCTCCGAGACGCCCGTCGAGGTGGCGCGGGTGCAGCTTGATCCCCGCAAGGATTCGAACGGCTCCGGCCGCATCGGCGACTACGAGATCCTGACGTCGACCGATCCGACCTGCGCCGACAACGCCTACACCACGGCCGCCGAGGGCAGCTTCGACGGCGCCCTGGCCGACGCCACCACCGAGCGCACCATCACCCTGGATGCCCCCGTCGAGGCGAGCTGCGTGAAGATCGTGTGGCTCAGCTCCTGGGGCGGCAAGGCCTCCGATCCCGAGACCTCTCCGCCGGAGAAGGTGGCCTCCCTGGCCGAGCTGAACGTGGACGTCATCGGCGAGGCGGGACCGCCGGACCCGATCGTGGTGGACCCGCCGGAGGGGACCGTCGAGATCTCCGACGGGCAGCTGGGTGTGCGCCTGCATCCTGACTTCCCGCAGGTCGTCGACTATTCCCTGGGTGCGAGCACGCTGGCCGGCCGCTACGGCGAGGCCCATTCCGCCGTCGTCATCGACGACATCTCCTACGACGTCGACGTGACCGCCCCGGAGCTCTCCGCGGAAGGCACCAGCGCGACCTATCACCTCACCGTGCCCGCGCTCGAGGGGACCTCCTTCGATGCCGTCCTCGGGGTCGAGGACGGCACCTTCACCTGGACGCTCACGAACTTCGTGGACCCCGGCGGCGTGATCCACCGGATCTCGGTGCCGCGCCTGGACCTGGCCTCAGCCAACGGCACAGCGGCCGGAGCCCAGGTGGTCGGAGCGGACCTCTCCACGGACCGTGACCGCAGCGGCGATCACATCTACGACCTGGCATCGCTGGAACCCGGGACGACGCTCGAGGATCCCGCACACGTGGCACTGCTCAACAGCGACCAGCTCGCCGCCGGGTTCGAGACCAATGCGGTCGAGGACAACACCGCCGGCGGTGCGACCGCGGGGCGCGTCCAGAACGACAACTCCCGCTATCTCGTCACCCTGGGCCAGGGCGACGGCGCCTCCTACGGCACGGTCTCCCCGGGCACCTTCGTGGTGCGCGGCTCGACCGCGGACCTCGGGATCGGGGCCGACGCCGACCCGTTCGTGCGGGTGCGACTGACCGCGGATGCGAACGACGACGGCGCGGTGACCTGGCAGGACAGTGCGATCGCCGCCCGCGCCGTGGAAGCGCCGATCGCCGGCGCCGAGAAGGTGAAGGACGTCAAGGACACCGTCATCACGCGGATCCCGTTCAACATCGTCTCCCAGGCCACGCACCCGTTCCTGCGCACCCTGGATGACACCAAGCGGGTGTCGCTGGCCACCGAGGGCCTCGGCCAGTCGGTCATGCTCAAGGGCTACCAGGCCGAAGGTCACGACTCCGCCCATCCCGACTACGCCGGCCATTACAACGAGCGAGCCGGCGGCCTGGAGGATCTGAACACACTGGCCGCGGCGGGCGAGGACTGGAACGCCACGTTCGGAGTGCATGTCAACGCCACCGAGTCCTACTCCGAGGCGCACGCCTTCGACGAGGACCTGCTGAAGACGCCGATCACACCGGCCTGGGGATGGATGAACCAGTCCTACGCGATCGATGGCCCGAAGGACCTCGGCACCGGCAAGGTCCTGGAGCGCTTCCAGCAGCTGCGCGACGAAGCGCCCGAGAACCTGACCTTCCTGTACATGGACGTGTACTACCCCAACGGCTGGGAAGGACAGCGCCTGGCGCAGGAGCTCCAGGCACAGGGCTGGGGCGTCTCCACCGAGTGGGCGGACAAGATGCCGCGCGCCTCGATGTGGTCGCACTGGGCGAACGACGAGAACTACGGCGGCTCCACCAACAAGGGCATCAACTCGCAGGTCATCCGCTTCATCGACAACGAGGAGAAGGACATCTGGAATCCGGACCCGCTGCTGTCGAACGCGAACGTGCAGGAGTTCGAGGGCTGGACCGGTCACCATGACGCGAACGCCTTCTTCGACATGGTGTGGGAGCGGAATCTGCCCACCAAGTACATGCAGCAGGCACCGATCATGCAGTGGGGCGACGGCCAGGTCGCCCTGGAGAACGGCACCGTGGCCACGAGCGACGTCGAGACCGTCGGTGGCACCGAGATCCCCACCGATCGCACCATCACCCATGGCGGTGCGACCGTCTACGAGGACGGGAAGTACCTCCTGCCCTGGGACGACGGCGGCGATCGCCTCTACCACTGGAACCCCGAGGGCGGGACGACCACCTGGACCCTGACGCCCGAATGGGCCGAGCAGGGCTCGGTGGTCATGTACAAGCTCTCCGACACCGGCCGCGGCGGCCGCGTCACCGTGCCGGTGCGTCAGGGCACAGTCACCCTCGAGGCCGAGGCGGGCACCGCGTACGTGCTCCACCCGACGCGGGACATGCCCGAGAAGGTCGATCCGCAGTGGGGTCAGGGCAGCCCTGTCGCCGATCCCGGGTTCTTCTCCGGCACCCTCGCGCAGTGGTCGCCGCAGGGCGCCGTGGAGATCGAGACCGACGAGAACCGCAACCTCCAGGCGCGGATCGACGGCGGCGCGGGAGGCATCTCCCAGGAGCTTCACGACCCGGCCGACCCCACCGAGGACCTGCCCGCCGGGACCTACAGTGCCTGGGCCTCCCTCCAGATCGCTCCCACCGCGACGCGTGCGGTGAGCGTCTCGGCGACCGGCGACGGTGTCGTTCCGACCGCGCACCAGGCCGGTGAGGAGGGCGCGGCGACCACCACGATCGACTCGTCCCTGGCGATCAACGCGACCGCCTCGGACGACAAGCACGGGCAGTACTTCCAGCGCGTACGGGTCACCTTCACCACCGACGGCTCCCCGGTGACCTTCGCGGTCACCGCCGATGACGGTGAGGCGGCGGTGCGCGTGGACGACGTGCGGGTGGTCCCGTTCGTGGCCCCCGCACCTGCGGACACGACAGATACCGATGCCACGGGTTCCGGCGCGACGGAGCAGACGGTGCTGTTCGAGGACTTCGAGAACGTGGATACCGGCTACTGGCCCTTCGTCACCGGATCGGCGGAGCTGGGCGGCGACGCCCGCACCCAGCTGGCCGAGCTGCACGCCCCGTACTCGCAGGCCGGCTGGTACGGGCTGAACACCGACGGCGACGCGGTCGAGGGCGGCAAGCTGCTGGACAACGTGCTGGACGGGAACTGGTCGCTGATGTCGCACGAGGAGAAGGAAGGGCTCGTCCTGCGCACCACCACCGGTTCGCTGCCGCTGGAGACCGGTCATCGCTACCGGGTCTCCTTCGACCACCAGACCGGATTCGACGGGGCCTACCGCCTGATCGTCGGCGGGGACACCCTCGCCGCCGAGGGCGGGGAGCCGGGCACCACGGTGCTCGAGCGCCAGGCGATCCCGCAGGCCCGCGGCAGCGACCACCGCTTCGAGCACGAGTTCACCGCCGGCGCGTGCGAGGCGACCTGGATCGGCATCGAGAACGTGGGCAGCGGGCCGCAGAACGATCTGGTCCTCGACAACCTGCGGGTCGAGGATCTCGGCGAGGCCGAGGCGACCCCCGACTGCACCGCGACCGAGGAGGCACCGAGCGAGTGATCCTCGCACTCCAGGTCACCCGAGGATGAGACGGGGCGCCCGCTGCCGGACAGGCGGTGGGCGCCTCCATCGGCGTCACGCCGGCCGGGCCCGGGCGCCCGCGATCACCCTTCGTCGGCCTCCACCGGATCGGGAGCGGCGGCCCGTTGGAACCGGACCTTCTGCACGCGGCGCTCGTCGACCTCGAGCACCTCGAGACGGCCACCGTCGACCTCGACCACGTCGCCGCCCTCCGGGATGCGCCCCAGGCGCGCCATGATGAAGCCGCCCACGGTCTCGTAGCCGCCGGTGTCGGGCAGCTCGATGTCGGTGGCGGCCTCGAACTCCTGCAGGATCAGCCCGCCCTCGAGCGTGCCGTCGGCCTCGACGATCCGGTCCAGGCCCCCCGCGGCCGGCCAGGTCTCGCGGTCGAACTCGTCGTAGATCTCGCCGACCAGCTCCTCCAGCAGATCCTCGAGAGTGACGATGCCGTCGGTGCCGCCGTACTCGTCGACCACCACGGCGATCTGGTCCGCGTGGGCGCGCATCCGGTTCAGCGCCTGCAGCACCTGCACGGTGCCGGGAATGTGCTCGATGGGGCGGGCGAGGTCCGCCATGCGGGTGGTGGCCGGGTCATCGACCAGCAGGAGGTCGCGCACGTGGGCGAAGCCGAGCACGTCGTCCACGTCCTCCCCGGTGACGGGGTAGCGGGAGTAGCCGGTGTCGCGGATCTCCGCGCGCACGTCGGCCACGGTGTCGGTGCCGTCGAGGAAGTGCACCTGGTGGCGGGGCCGCATCACCTCGACGACGGTGCGCTCGGACGCATCGAACACGTCGCCCAGCACCCGGGACTCTGCCTCCTCGAGCGCCTCGGAGGAGCGCACCATGGACCTGATCTCCTCGGCGGAGACGGCCTCGCGGTTGGCGTGAGGGTCCCCGCCGAGCAGGCGCACCACGAGGTTGGTGGACGCGGACAGCAGCCAGATGAACGGGCGCATGGCCTTGCCGAACAGGTGCAGCGGTGGGCCGACGACCTTCGCCATCGCCAACGCGTTCTGCATCGCGAGCCGTTTGGGCACCAGCTCCCCGAGGACGAGCGAGAGGTACGCGATGACCAGCGTCATCCCGATCAGTGCTGCCGTGCTCGCGCTCGCCTCGGGCAGGCCCAGATCGGTCAGCACCGGGGCCAGGGACGGGGCGATGGTCGAGGCGCCGTAGGCGGAGGAGAAGAAACCGGCGACGGTCACGCCGATCTGCACCGCCGAGAGGAACTGGTTGGGGTCGCGCACCAGCGTCGCCGTGCGTGCGCCGCCGGGACCGCTCTCCTCCAGCTGCTTGATCTGCGATTCACGGAGATTGACGATCGCCATCTCGGTGCCCGCGAAGAGTCCGCCGACGAGCACGAAGAGGAGCACGAGGGCGAGGTTGGCGAGCGCAGTCCAGTCCATGGCTCAACGCTACCGGTGCCCGGGTGGGTCCCGACCACGCCACGTCACAGCAGCGGCAGCAGCTCCTGCCACACGGCGCGTGCGATCTCGGCCATGCCACGACCTTCGAGATGGGAGGTGATCGTGAGGACCGCCTGCTGTGCGGGCAGCACGATGATCAGCTGACCGTAGGCACCGTCGGCCCGCCAGGCACCCTCCGGGGTGCACTGCCAGACCCCGTAGCCGTAGTGGACGCTCTCGGGTTCGACGTCGCCGGTGGCGACCCAGGCGGCGTCGGCGTGCATCGCATCGATCCAGGTGGCGGGCACGAGCTGGCGACCCTCGTGCTCACCGCGCTGCAGCAGGAGACGGCCGATGCGGGCCAGCTGACCGCTCTTGAGGTGCAGGCCGGTCGCGCCCCAGCTGTGGCCGTCCCGAGTGGTGTGCCATTGCGGGTTCATGATCCCCAGCGGCTCGAACAGCCGCGGCATCAGCCAGTCGCGCATCGACTGCCCGGTGCGTTCACCGATCACCCGCGAGAGCAGGAAGATCGAGCCGTTGGAATACTCCCAGCGCTCCCCCGGCGCGGCGACCAGATCGGTGCCGAGTATCAGCGCAGTGAGGTCCTCGTGGTCACGCTGCTCGTCGAGGAAGCCCAGGATCGGGGAGCCCGAGGTCATCGTGATCAGGTGCCGCAGTCGCACCCGGTCCATCCCGCGGCCGTAGCCGCCGCTCGGGGCCGGCAGGTGATCGACCAGGAGATCCTCGATGTCGAGGAGGCCCTCGCCGGCCGCGATCCCCACGGCGAGAGCGGTGACCGTCTTCGAGCAGGAGTAGATGTTCTCGGCCGTGTCCTCGACGAAGCGGTGGGAGACCTCCTCGCGACCGGCGCGGTGCAGGTGGATCGCGCGTACTCCGAGGTCGCGTTCGAGGATCCGCTGGCGCAGCGGGAGCAGGAGCAGGTGATCGGGGAGCACCGGGGTGTCACCGACGACGGCCGAGTCGACCGAGCCGCCCACTGAGGAACTGGCTGCGAGGGTCGACGAAGCGGAGCTGGCGGCATCGGCAGGGCACATGGTTCGAGCCTACGGCGCGAGAACCGCTGGCCATAGTCGCCGACACCCGTCAGAATATTCAGGACTCCTGACGTCCCGGACGCCGCCCGCTTCCCCCGGTCCTCCTCGGCGGCTTCGACATCCTCGCCTACGCGATCATCGCGATCCGCAGCTGAGCTGCGCACTCAGCAGTGTCACGGCGCCCCGATCCGGTGAGATCCGCGGACTCATGATGGCGCTCCTTGCACGTTCGCCCCTGGTGGGGCCGGAACGGGTCCGCGCAGCAGCGGGTCGTCGGTCAGGCGCATCCACGATTCCATGCGTGCCCGCATGCCCTCCACCGTGTCGGCGTGCTCGCCGTCGGAGACGAGATTGTGTGCCTCGTGCGGGTCCAGCAGCAGGTCGAACAGCATCTCCTGCTCTTGACCTTGGTCACCCCACCCGCGGGCGGCGAGGTACTGCTTGCTGGCACCGGCGTCGGTGTGCTCGAGGATCCGGTGGTCGAGCTGGCGGAACGAGCGGATGTACTTGAACCGATCGGTGCGGACACAGCGCTGCGGCTGATAGTCCACGTGGTACGTGAGCTCGGCATGAACCGCGTCGTGCAGATGGTCCTCTCTGCCGTCCATCAGGGGCCGCAGCGATCGCCCGCGCAAGCCCTCCGAGGGGCTGATTCCCGCGATCTCGCAGATCGTGGGGAACAGATCGAGCTGACTGACCAGCGCATCGTTCACGGTGCCGCCGGTGAAACCACCTGGTCCGCGCATCATCAGCATCACCCCGATTCCGTCGTCCGAGAGCGTGCACTTCATGTTCGGGAAGGCGAGGCCGTGATCGGTGGTGCAGATGACGAGCGTGTCGTCGGCGATGCCTGCTCGCTCCACCGCGTCGAGCACCTGACCGACCCCGTCATCGAACCGTCGCACGCTCGACGAGTATCCCGCCATGTCCTCACGGGTCTCCGGCGAATCCGGAACCGGTGTCGGCGGCTGGAGGTACCGGGGATCGTCCGCCGGTTCCGGAGTCGGATACGGGCGATGGGTCTCGAAGAAGCCGACCTCGAGATAGAAGGGCTGCTCGGGGGCCGAAGCCAGGAAGTCTGCAGCGGCGGGCGCGACGTCGCCTGCCGAGTGGCTCGGTACAGGGAGGATCTCGTCATATCCGAGCTCCGTCGGGTCCTGGGCCACGTGCTGCAATCCTGCGAGCGCCGTGCGGTAGCCAGCCGTTCGCAGGACATGGCTCAGATGCTGATGGTGATCGGTCAGCGAGAATCCGCGATGGCTGAGCCCGAGCATGCCGACCTCATGCGGGTATCGCCCCGTCAACAGCGCCGCTCGGCTCGGCGAGCAGGTCGGTGAGGCGGAGAAGGCGCGCCGGAAGACCACGCCCTCCTCCGCGAACTGCTGCAGGCCCGGTGTTGCCACCGGATATCCGTAGGGCCTCACATAGCGCCCCGTGTCGTGGGAATTCACGTAGATGACGTTCGGTCGCACCCGGTCCTCCTCGTTCTCGTCCTTGTCCGCGTTCTTGTCCGCGTTCTTGTCCGCGTTCTTGTCCGCGTTCTTGTCCGCGTTCGTCGTGCAGTGGATTCGGCGGCGCGCCGGGCCCGGCTCGACCGGGCAGATGGGACTGTTCCGCGCCGCCGCTGCCGGGGTCAGCCGTCGGCCTTCTCGGCGAGTGCCTGCTGATACTCGTCGCGGATCGCGTCACCTCCGCCCTTCTTCCAGGTGGCGACGGCATCCGCCCAGGCACTCACCGGTTTGCGACCTTGGAGGATGTCCGTCTCGATGTCCCCGAGGGCGGAGCCGATCTGCCGGCCATCGCGGCTCTGGGTCTGGCTGTAGAGACCCTCGACGGGATTGTGCGTGACCGTCGGAGCCAGCTCCTGCGTGACGTCGTACAGCGCCTTGGTGACCTCGGGGTCCCTCGGGGTGAAGTGGACCCAGGGCCCCTGCGCGATGTACTTCTGCCCCAGCTGCAGCTCGTTGCGTCCCTGCTCGGTGAGGATCGGGTTGGTGCCCTCGAGATCATGGTGGACACCTTCCAGCCCATAGGAGTTGAACAGGTACTCGGCGGATCCGTGGGGTGCCGCGAAGTAGTTCAGGACGTCGAGGAGGGCAGCCGCACGATCCTCGGACTTCTTGCTGATCGAGGTGATGTTGTGGGTCGCCGCCCCCATGTGCACCGGGGCCACCCCACCGCCCTCCGCCTTCGGCGGCTGGAGCACTCGCAGGCCGAAACCGTCGGGGAGGGGGAAGTTGTTGAAATCCGGCCACCCGGACAGGGTTCCCCAGAAGAGGGTGCAGGTACCGCTGACCACCCAGGTCTTGCGCTGCGGGATATTCGCCGTGAAGGCATCCGGGTGCACCAGGCCCTCCTTGACCAGCTTCCGGCCCGCCTCCAGCGCGTCCTCCTGGCGTTCGTGCTCGTGGGCGCTGACAAGTCCGTCGGCGTCCCCGGACCACACGTTGGGGATCTCGAACATCTGCCGCAGGAACCCGAGCGGTACGAGCGGAAGCGCCCAGCGATTCCCGCCGGTCATCTCCTGACAGGACTCGTGGAAGCCCTCCAGGGAGCTCACGTCGACCTCGAGCCCCTCGCTCTCCATGAGGTCCTGGCGGGAGTACATCACCGTGCACTGCACGATCCCGCGAGGTACGGGGACAGAGTAGATCCGCCCACCGTAGATGCACGAGTCCCAGCACCGGGGAGGAACGTTCGCCAGGGAGGGGTAGTCCGCGACCGCACCGCCCGAGAGCAAATCGGTCAGGTCCGCTGCACGCTCGGACAGCATGGACGGCAGGCTGGGGACGTCACCGGGGAAGAACGAGAAGATGTCGGGCAGGCGGTCGCCCGCGATGGTGGTGTTGAAGCGGTCGGCGAAGTCGCCGGTCGGCACCACGGAGATCGAGGTGGTCGCACCGAGGCGCTCGTCGAGCTCCTGCCAGAACGCGTTCGAGTCGCGCCCCGGAGGTGCCGGCGTATTGGTCATCACGAAGAAGCCCACGTCCTCGCCGTCACCGGGCGGGCCGTCGATCACTGCCTCGGGATTCTCGGGATAGTCGAGCATCGCTCCGCTGATGCCCGCCTCGTCGTCCCCCTCGAGATCGAGGGTGACCCCTTCGAAGGGGATGTAGTCGGGCCTGGTGACGTTCGCGTTGTCGCCGAGCTCGGCGCCGCCGCGGCCCTCATTGCTGCAGGCTGCGAGGCTCAGGGGGCCGAGGCCAGCGGCAGCGGTCAGCCCGACCCCTCCTGTGACGAGGCCACGTCGGGAGATACCTGGTGTGGTGGTGGACGTCTTCATGGAGACTGCTCCTTCGCTCTTTCTCGGGATGGGGGAAGGGGATCTTGAGTGCGGGAGAGGGCACTGCCTCGGGGGCGCGGAGCCTGCTCCGCGACCTGCGGTCAGCCGTCGGCCCTCTCGGCGAGCGCCTGCTGGTACTCGTCGCGTATGTCGTCTCCACCACCCTTCTTCCAGGTCTCCACGGCCTTCGGCCAGTCGCTCACCGGCTTTCGGCCCTGGAGGATGTCCGTCTCCAGATCGCCGAGGGTGGTGCCGATCTGCCTGCCCTTGCGGCTCTGGGTCTCGCTGAAGAGGCCTTCGACGGGATTGTGCGTCGCCCCCGGACCCAGCTCCATCGACGCGTCGTACTGCGCCTGCGAGACCGTGGGGTCCTTCGCACTGAAATGGACCCATGGCCCCTGGGCCATGTACTTCACGCTGAGCTGCAGTTCGCTGCGCCCCTTCTCGGTGACCACCGGGTTCGTGCCGTCGAGTTCGTGGTGCACGCCCTGCGCGCCGTACGCCATGAACAGCTGCTCGGCGGTCCCGAAGGGCGCCGCGATGTAGTTCAGGACCTCGAGGAGAGCAGCCGCACGATCCTCGGACTTCTTGCTGATCGACGTGATGTTGTGGGTCGACGGCCCCATGTGCACCGGGGCCACTCCGCCGCCTTCCGCCAGCGGAGGCTGGAGCACGTCGAGGAGGAAGCCGTCCGGGAGGGCGAAGTTCGCGAAGTCCGGCCAGGCGGACATGGTGTCGAAGATCAAGGGCGTGGTGCCGTTGGCGACCCAGGTCTTCCTCTTGGGCTGATCCACGGTGAAGGAGTCGGGGTGGGCCAGGCCCTCCTGCACAATTCGTCGGCCCGCCTCCAGCGCGTCCTCCTGTCGTTCGTGCTCGTTGGCGCTGGTGAGTCCATCGGCGTCTCCCGACCACCCGTTCGGGATCTCGAACATCTGCCGCAGGAACCCGAGCGGGACGTGCGGGAGCGCCCATCTGTTCCCACCGGTCAACTCCCTGCACGAATCCAGGAAGCCCTCCAGGGAACTGACGTCGACCTCCAGACCCTCCGACTCCAGGAGATCCTGGCGCGCGAACAGCACAGAGGTCTGCACGACGCCGCGGGGCACCGGGATGCTGTAGATCTTCCCGCCGTAGATGCAGGCGTCCCAGGCCTTCGGCGGCACGTTCGCGAGGAAGGGATAGTCCGCGACCGCGCTTCCGGCGAGCAGATCGGTGAGGTCCGCGGCGCGCTCCGCGAGCATCGCGGGAAGGCTCGGCACGTCGCCCGGGAAGAACGAGAAGATGTCGGGAAGACGATCGCCGGCGATCGTGGTGTTGAAACGGTCGGCGAAGTCACCGGTCGGCACCACGGAGATCGAGGTGGTGGACCCGAGGCGCTCGTCGAGCTCCTGCCAGAAGGCATTGCTGCCGGGCCCAGGAGGCGCCGGCGTGTTGGTCGGGACGAAGAATCCGATGTCCTGCCCGTCCCCGGGAGTCCCGTCGAGGACCGGCTGCGGGTTCTCCGGGTAGTTGAGCATCGCCCCGCTGATGCCCTTCTCGTCGTCTCCTTCGAGGTCGAGAGCGACGCCTTCGAAGGGGATGTAGTCAGGCCGGGTGACGCTCGCATTGTTGCCGAGCTCCGCTCCGCCTCGCCCTTCGTTGCTGCAGGAGGAGAGGCCCAGCGTGCCGAGGCCTGCCGCGGCGCCGAGGCCGAGCCCGCCTTTGACGAGATTGCGCCGGGAGACCCCGGAGGTGGTGGTCGAGAGATTCATGATGACTGCTCCTTCGCTCTTCATGGAGTAAGTGACCAGGGGTCGCCGACGTGGGGTGCCGGGATCCGTGACAGGTGGTGGCGTCAGCCCTTGACGGCGCCGGTGAGCATCCCCTTGGCGAAATGTCGCTGCAGGAACGGGTAGACGATCAGGACGGGCACGATCGAGATGACGAGGATGGCCATCTGCAGGGACGTCTGCGGGGGCAGGGACGAGGTGTCGATACCGAGGTCCTGACCACCGAGCTGGGTGCCCTGGACCACGTACGTGCGCAACACCATCTGCAGAGGCCATTTGCTCGCGTCACTCAGGTAGAGCAGCGCGTTGAAGAAGGCGTTCCAGTAGCCCACGCCGTAGAACAGGCCGACGACCGCGATGACCGGTTTGGACAGAGGCAGCCCGATACGCAGGAAGAGCTGGAATTCGCCGGCACCGTCGACCTTGGCCGAGTCGAGGATCTCCTGCGGGAGCTGCACGAAGAAGGCTCGCACCACCACCACGTTGAAGGCCGATACGGAAGTCGGGATGATCAGCGCCCACAGACTGTCGAGCAGCCCGAGCCGCTCGACGACCAGGTAACTGGGGATGATGCCGGGACCGAACAGCAGGCTGATCAGGACAAGCACCAGCAACGGTCGATTCGCGAACGCTCCTTTGCGGCTCAGCGCCCAGCCCAGGGTTGTCGTCAGGATCAGGCTCAGTGACGTCCCGACCACGGTGACCAGCATGCTGACTCCCAGAGCGCGGGTGACCACGCCGCCGGAGAAGATCATCTGGTACGCGGTGAAGTCGATGCCGGTAGGGAACAGGACGAACCCGCCGGCCTTGGTCACCTGATCCGGCGAGGCGATGCTCGTGGAGAAGACGCCCACGAACGGCAGCACTACCGCCGCACAGGCGATCGTGAGGACGATGCCCTTGATCACCGACTCCGTGGGGCCCGGCGTCGCAATGCCGTCGATCATCCGGGGCTTCTTCCTCCGGGACCTGCCGCGACGACCCTGGTCGGCCTCGCGCACATCCTGAGAAGTCTCTGACGCAGTCATGCCTTGTACACCCCTTCTTCGCCGAACATGTGCGCGATCTTGTTGGCCATCAGCACGAGGATCAGCCCGACGACGCCCTTCACCAGCCCGACCGCGGCCGAGACGCCCCAATACCCGCCGACCACGCCGTTGTTGTAGACGTAGGTGTCGAGGACTTGCGCAACGCCGGCCCCGACCGCGTCCTGCTGCAGGATCAACTGCTCGAAGCCCACGGAGAGGGAGTCGCCGAGCTTCAGGATGAAGAGCATGATGATGATCGGCCTCATGCCCGGGAGCGTCACGTGCCATGTCTGATGCCAGCGGGTCGCGCCGTCCATGGCTGCCGCCTCGTAGAGCGACTTGTCGATCCCCGCGAGGACGGCGAGGAAGAGGATGGTCGCCCATCCCGTGTCCTTCCAGATCACCTGGGAGGTGATGAGCGCGTAGAAGGTATCGGCATTGCCAATGATGTCGATGGGCTCCCACCCGTTGGCGCGCAGGAAGTTGTTGAGCAGACCTGCACCACCGAGCATCTGCTGGAAGACCGCGACGACGATGACCCAGGACAGGAAATGGGGCAGGTACAGCACGGACTGGACAACCTGTCGAACCTTGTTGGAGACCAGACTGTGCAGGATGAGCGCCAGAATGATCGGCGCCGGGAAGACGATGACCGTCTGCAGCGCCGTGATGATCAGCGTGTTGCGCAGTGCGTTGAGGAACTCCGGGTCCCCGCTCACCAGGATCTGGAAGTTCTCGAACCCGACCCAGAGGCTCTTGGAGATCCCCAAGTACGGCTGGAAGTCCTGGAAGGCGATCACGTTGCCGCCCAGCGCCAGGTACTGGAAGACGACGATCACCGCCATGCCGGGCAGGGCGAGCAGCAGCACGGCGCGGTCGCGCCATATCCGCTGCCACCACGGCAACTGCGCTCGAGATCTTCCGGCTCGGGATCCACCCGCCTTGCGGACTTCCTTCTCCTTCCGGGGGGAGGAGGTGTTCTTGACGTCTGCTGTCATCGTGCCGCCCCCTTGGGGAGTCGGGATCCTGCTGAGTACCTGTATGCGCTTTCCCGCGGTTGCCGGGAAGGCTCGCACTGCCATCGGCCCACAATCTGCTCCATCGCATAGTGATCGATCACTCTGGTATTCTCACGTTAGAGGCAGTTGTTCTAGCGCGCAACCCCCTGCTCCGATCGCTCACCCGTCAAGCCCTGGGTCGAGCCCGGAGCCTCGCGCGCAGCAATGCTCAGCCAGGAATACTGGGAGTCATGTCGGATCTGCCGCAGCGGTGCCGACCACGATCCGATCCAAGGGACGACCAGATGCAGCCGGACTCGACGAAGAGCACCAATCGGGCGACGATCTGGCAGGTCGCGGCAGCCGCCGGAGTCTCCCACCAGACTGTCTCGCGGTACCTTCGCGCCGACACGGGGATGAAGCCCCAGACCCAGGAGAAGGTGCGCCTCGCCATCGCGGAGCTCGGATACAGACCCAACCTCTCGGCGAGGACCATGCGCACGCGTCGCACCCAGCGCATCGGGGTGCTGCTGCCGGCGGTCAGCGGGTTCCAGGCGTCAGCACTGAGCGGCGCGATCGACATCGCCACCGCCGAGGGGTACGCACTCGAGGTGCTGAGCGTGGACGGCGACGCGCACGCCGCCTTCGAACGTGTCCTGCAGATCGCCGACTCAGGGCAGGTGGACGGGGTCCTCGCGCTCGCGCCTCTACCCCCGGAGACGGAGAACAGCTACCCGGGCCGGGCGGCGATCGTCGCCTCGGCGGACTACGACGAGAACACCCGCAGCATGGGCGCGATGGCGGATGGGGCTCCGATCGCCGAGCTGATGGACGGTCTCCACCGACTGGGACATCGACGGTTCCTCCACGTGACCGGCGAACTCACCTATGCCTCGGCCCGAAATCGCCTCGCGGTGTTCATCGAGTCCGCCGACCGCCTGCAGGTCGGGCCACCGCAGGTGCACACGGGCATCTGGTCGGCGAGATCAGGGCAGGAGGCGATCACATCCTTGGCGGAACAGGATCGCCCCACCGCTGTGATCGCCGGGAGCGACACGATCGCCGCCGGGGTGATCAACGGTGCCCGGGAACGCGGTTGGAGTGTTCCGGAGGACCTCAGCGTGACCGGCTGGGACAACCAGTTCCTCGGCGCACACCTGCGGCCCACACTCACGACCGTCAACGATGATCGACGTCAGCTGGGTCGCAACGCCATGAGCCGCCTGATCGCCGCCCTGCGCGAGCAGCCACTCCCGGAAGAGGAGGCCCTGTCCACGGTGATCTGGCGAGGGTCGACCGGGCCGCCCCCGGGCTGACCCGGCGCGGCCCGGCCCGGCGCGGCCCGGCGCGGCGCGGCCCGGCGCGGCGTGGCCCGGCGCGGCGTGGCCCGGCGGGGCGCACGAGAACGGGACTTATTCGTGGAACGACTGCCTATATGGCATCGGCTCCACGAATAAGTCCCGCATTCGCCACGATGGCGAGCAACCGGGCCCGATCAGTCCTCGGGCAGCTCGGCGAAAGTCGCTTTGGAGGCGTTGTACCACCCCAGGGACTGCTTGGGGTGCAGCCAGCGGAACTTCATCTCCTGGCGGGCCGGCCCGTGGGCCTCGTCGCCCCTCTTCACGGCCTGCCTGAGGTGCTTGTCCTGGGCATGGATGACGTCGTCAGCGCTCTCACCCTGATGGGCGAGGTCGCAGGGTCCGCCGAGCTGTTTGCAGGTCATGGTCTTCATCGGATTGTCCTTCCAGGAAGGTGGATGCTGCGGGTTCTCCCGCACTCACTTCTCTGACGCACGCCGGGCCGGATGTGTGACCGCCGGGCGCGATCCCTGGCGGGGGTCAGCGGGGATCGGCCCCGTCGCGCCGCACCACCCGGTCGATGACCTCAGGATCTGCACGGAAGTCGATGCGCACCACGCGACCGTCCTCGACGGTGAAGTCGAACAGGACCATCGCCTGCCCGCGGTGGAACCACGCCGAACCGGCGCGACCATCCACACTGACCGGCAGGGCGGCGTGCGCCGAGCCGTTGAAGAAGCTCGCGATGTCGTCGCGTCCATCGAGAGCTGTGGGAGTGCCCGTCTCGATCGCCTGCCGATCCCCGCGGACCACGGCATCCGGGGCGAGCAGCTGCACCAGGCGCGTGAAGTCGCCTCCCCGGGCAGCGGCCATGAACGCGTCGACGACCTCCCAGTCGGCGAGCGCGTCCTCGGGGCGGGGCTGGGCGACCTTGGCGCGGGCGCGGGAGGCGAGCTTGCGGGCCGCCTGCGGCGTGGTGTCCAGGGCCTGCGCGATCGTCGTGAACTCGAAGCCGAAGCTGTCGTGCATGACGAAGGCGACCCGCTCGTTCGGGCTCAGCCGGTCCAGCACCATCTGCAGGGCGATGCCCACCGTGTCGGCGAGCGCCACGTCCTCCGCCGGGTCGGGGGCGGTCCCCTCGACCTCGATCTCCTCCTCGGGGATCGGGGTGCGCCGGCGCAGCCGGTCCAGGCACAGTCGCGTCGTCACGGTCGTCAGCCACGCGGGCAGGTTCTCGATGTCCTGGTCCGTGGCATCGAGTCGCAACCAGGCACGCTGCGCGATGTCCTGTGCTTCGGTGGCGTCGCCGAGGATCCTGGCGGCGAGTGCGACCAGCCGGGGCCTCTCCTGCTCGAAGCGTCGGGCGAGGTCGTCCGTACCGGTGCCGTCACTTCCGCCGGCGTCTGTGCCGGCCATCGGATCCATCTCCATCGGGTCCATGACCCCATCCTTCCCTCTGCGCCGCCGGCCATGCCGCCGAAGACTCCTGCACGTTCGACGCGCACCGTGCGCCGGATGTGACGGGCCCCTCGGCGACCTGCTCAGTCTCTCGGCGGCCCGCTCGGTCTCTCGGCGGCCCGCCTGCCCGTCGACGGCCCGCCCGGCCCCTCGGCGGACTGCCCGCTCAGGGTCGGTAGTCGGTATCGGGACGCTCGGGGTTGCCGATCGATGGACCGTCGATGCTCACGCTCTCGCCGTCGATGCGGACCTTGGAGAGCCAGGTCTGGCGGCCGGGATCCTCGCCGACGGGGCTCGGCTGCCAGGCGTGATAGACGTACCAGATGCCATCCGATGCACGCACGGGCATGCCGTGCCCGGGCCCCGCGGCGACGTCGTTGGCCGAGAGCACGGGCTGGTCGGAGAGCTTCGTCCACGGCCCGTCGATCGCGTCGGCGATCGCGACGCCCACCCCGTAGGTCTCGTTCCAGTACTCGCCGGCGGAGTAGAACAGGTAGTAGCGGCCGCCGTCGGCGATCACCGCCGCGCCCTCGATCGTGTAGATCTCCCAGGCCTGATCGCGCTCGAGGATCCGGGTGCGCTCCCCCTCGAGGGAGAGGCCGTCGTCCGCAAGGCGCTGGGCGAACAGGAAGGAGTCCTGATCTGCGGCGTTGCCGTCGTTCTTCCAGAGCAGCCAGAGCGAGCCGTCCTCGTCCCGGAACGGGGAGGCGTCGATGCATCCTCCCTCGTCGGGGGTGGACAGCAGCGGCGCGTCCGCCGAGTCGACGAAGGGCCCCTCGGGTCTCTGCGCCACCGCGACGCCGATCGCCTGCCGATCCGTGGCGCGCTCCCGGGCCGTGTAGTACGCGTGGAAGCTGCCGTCCACCTCGATGACCTCAGGCGCCCAGTGCCTTCCGCTGATCGACCAGGGAGCGATGACGGGCTGGCCGTCCCCCACCCGACGCCAGTGCACGAGGTCCGGGGATCTCAGCACGGGCATGTTCCCGGCGGCTCCCGCCGTGGAGTACAGGTAGTACCCCTGGTCGACGCGCAGAACTCCGGGATCCGGCTGATTCGTGGCGATCACGGGGTTGGTGTAGCCGGAGGTGGCGTGGGCGGCGGGCAGGCTTGCCCCGGCGGCCACGGAGAGGGTCCCGGAGGCGAACAGGGTGCGGCGGGAGATACGGGCGAGAGGCGTCATCGTCGGCGTCCTTCGTGGAGTGGAGACCGTGCGGCAGTGCCCGGCCGCCCCTATTCCTACGTGAGAAGCCAGGAGGTGTCCAGGCCTCCGTGGAACTCAGACGGTGCGCTCAGATCAGCACGGGCTTCGGCGGGAGCTCGCCCGACGACCGACCGACGGGCTCGAGCAGGCGGAGCCCGTCGCGCCGACTCACCAGCACCACGAACACCACGGTGAGGATCAGCAGCGCGATCGCGCCAGCCGCTCCCCCGGCCAGGGCCGCCTCGGCGGAGGCGGGCCCGACCTCCGTGCTCGCGAGGGCCGCGGCGGAGGTGCCGGGGGCAGAGACCGCCGCGCCGACCGCCGACGCGCCGGCTCCGGCGCCGGTGCCCGCTGCGAGCGCGGAGACGCACAGTGCGGAGACCGTCGCGGTGGCGGTGAGCAGGATCGGGAGCTCGAGGCCGCCCGTCTTCCAGGCCAGCACGGCGGCGCTGAGCGCAACAGCCAGGGCCGGAAGCATCACCGCGGCGGTGAGCTCACGGCCGATGAGGGCGAGGGCAGCCACGACCAGGATCCCGACCACCGGGCTCCGCAGCCAGGTGCCGATGGCCTGGAG
Organism: Brachybacterium sp. FME24; assembly: GCF_014897705.1. GTDB lineage: Bacteria > Actinomycetota > Actinomycetes > Actinomycetales > Dermabacteraceae > Brachybacterium. The sequence goes on from NZ_JABUXV010000007.1 coordinate 159,868, forward strand.
CACCATCCCGCGCAGTGCCAGCTCGAGACCGACGGCTTGGATCGGCGCCAGGACCAGCACGAGCAGGACCACCACCGACAGCTGAAGGAAGGATGCCCCACCGCCGACCGACCCGGCACCGTCGGCGCCGACGACCGCGCCCGCGACGGCGGCGATCGCGACCACGCCGAGCGCACCGACCACGACCCAGATACCGGTGGAGCGCAGCAGTTCCGTGCGCCAGCGACTGGCGACCGACCAGGTCGGGCCGAGCGGACGCCACCCGCCGACGCGCACGCCGACCAGTGCGGCGGGCCACCACAGGGCCCCCATCGCGAGAGCGATGCCCACATCGAGGGGACTGGTGGGGTCGCCGCTGGTGACTCCCATCGCGGCGTTCACGCCCGGTACGAGCGCGAGGACCAGCACGGTCCCCACGAGCAGGACGGAGGCGAGGATGACATACACGACCAGGGCCGTCGCGAGCGTGAGCACGGGCCGGGACGGGGCTGCCCAGGCGGGGCGCAGCGTCGCGAGTCGGTGATACGGAAGGGGGCGATCGGCCCGGGGGGTGCTCATGCGGCGTTGCCTGCACTCTCGTCGTGGGCGGCGGGGCTCGCCCCGTCGGCGTGCGCACGCGACGGGTCCGGCAGGGATCGGGGCGCACCGAGCGACCGGAGATCGGCCGTGACGGGCTGGTCGGGAGGAAGAGCGAGGAGTCTGCACATGACCGTTCCACTGTAGAACCCCCTGGCTGTGGACGCCGTGAGGGCGGCCACCCCTGGGCAGTCCGGTCCTGATCCGTCGCTCACGACGGCGATGCCGGTCGCCCGTCCGGCCTCGTCGGCGCACTCCGGAGACGGGCTGCCCCTCTCCGCCAGGGCCGCTCGGCACCTCAGGAGTTACCGCAGGGAAGGCCTTGACCCCGCAGCATTACAGCGCTGTAGAGTCACGGGCGGGACATCACCCACCGGCCACGACGAGGAGGCAGGACATGCCAGGATCACGCTCCCCGGACGTCCTGCTGCTGATGACCGACCAGCAGCGCGTGGGCTGCACAGCCGCCCAGGGCGGCCCCGACACGATGCCTCGCACCGACGCCCTGCTCGCCGCCGGGACCCGCTTCGAGCGCGCCTACACCAGCTCCCCGGTCTGCGTCCCGGCTCGGACCAGCCTGCTGACGGGCCGCTTCCCGACCGCCCACCGGGTGCGCCAGAACAGCACCGCGCGGCACGCGAGCTTCGGGACCGACCTGCTGGACGTGCTGCGCGACGCCGGCTACTCGCTGCACTTCAGCGGCAAACCGCATATGCACCCCGGCCCGGACGATTTCGACAGCTACAGCGGGCCGTTCTTCCACGACAGCGGGCCCAGCGCAGGCCCCGACGCCTCTCCTGGCGCATCTGCCACGCCGATCCCGTCGGACCGGTCCGATCCGCCTGCTCCTCCCGACCGCGACCCGGCCGCGTTCGAGCAGTGGCTGCGCGAGCTCGACCACGGCGTCGCCGACGTGCCCACCCCCTTCGCCCTCGAGGACCAGTTCCCGGTGCGCATCGTCGACGGCGCGCTGCAGGCACTCGACACCGCGCCGGCCGATCGCCCGCAGTTCACCTGGGTGTCCTTCCCCGAACCGCACAATCCGTACCAGGTGCCCGAGCCGTACTTCAGCATGTTCGAGGACCAGATCCCCGAGCGCGCGACCGACGCGAGCGTGCTGGACGGGATGGACTGGCGGTTCCGCTGGCTGCACCGCCTGATCGAGGAGAAGCGGCCCGGCTTCGACCGGCAGTGGCGCCGGTACCGGGCGAACTATCTGGGCATGCTGCGGTTGATCGACGACCAGATCGGGCGTCTGCTCGACGCGATCGCCGAGGGCGGCCGGGAGACGATCATCGTGGTGCTCTCCGATCACGGCGACTTCGTCGGCGAGTACGGGCTGCAGCGCAAGGGCGCCGCCATGCCCGACGCGCTGATGCGCATCCCCCTGGGCTTCAGCGGCCCCGGCATCGTTCCCCAGGTCCGCGAGGAGCTGGTCTCGATCATCGACATCATGCCGACCCTCGCCGAGCGCCTCACCGGCGCCATCCCGGACGGGGTGCAGGGCCGTTCCCTCGATCCGCTGCTGCGCGGCGAGAAGGTACCCGAGGAGGAGTTCGGCTCGATCCTCGGTGAGCTCGGCTACGGCGGGGTCTCCTACGAGGAGACCGATCGGCCACCGCTGCACTTCTCCTACGAGGGAGCCGGTTTCGACGAACTCAACTCCGTCACCCTCGGCGGCGAGATGCGGATGCTCGTCCACGGCCACCACAAGCTCGTCGTCGACGACCACGGCCACGACACCCTGCACGACCTGACCGCCGACCCCCTGGAGATCCACGACCTCAGCGAGGATCCCGAGCACCAGGAGATCCGCTCCGACCTGCACCGACGGCTGGTGCGCTGGATGATGCGGGCCGCCGACGACCTCCCCGCCGGCGCATACACGCCCCGCACCCGACCCCACAACTGGCGCTGGGCATGAGGCCCTCGCCGCCCCCTCGAAGATTTCGGAGGCCCGACATGACCCCTTCGACCCGCCTCTCGCGCCGATCGCTGCTCGCCGCCGGAGGCGCCGCCGCAGCCCTCCCTCTGGCCGCCTGCGGTCCGGGCGCCAAGGACGCCTCGGCCGATCTGCTGGTCGCCTGGTACGGCGGCCAACCGGTGCACGACGGCATCGACGGGGCGCTGACCGCCTATCGGGAGGCGAAACCCGACCTCCCGATCACCACCCAGAAGGCCGCCTTCGTGGACTACTGGGACAAGCTCGCCACCCAGGTCGCGGGCGGGCAGGGGCCCGACATCGTGCGCATGTCGATGTCCTGGCTGTCCGAGTACGCCGAGCGCGGTGCGCTGCTGGACCTCGGTGACCTCATCGGGTCCACGATCGACGTCTCCGCGCTCGACGAGGATGCCGCCGCGGCCGGCACCACCACGGAGGGGCAGTTCGGCATCGGGCAGTCCTCGATCACCCAGACCAGCTTCCGCAACCCCGCCCTCGTCCAGGAGCACGGGATCGAGCTGCCCGAGACCTGGGACTGGAGCGACTTCACGGAGTTCGCCACCGGCTTCGCCGAGCAGGCTGGTCCCGACATGTACGGGACCACCGACGCCGGCGGGGATTTCCAGCTCTTCGGGGTGTTCGCGCGCCAGCACGGGACGGAGCTGTTCGACGGGCGCTCCCTCGCCGTCGGGGCCGATGTCATCGAGGAGTGGCTGGTGATGTGGCAGAGCCTGCGGGACGCGGGCGCCGCGCCGCCCCCTGAGCTCACCGCGGAGTCCACCGGTTTCGAGGACTCGCAGTTCGCCGCCCTGACGGCAGCGGTCACCTTCGGCTGGGTGCAGCAGGTGACGTTCTACCAGCCGGTGGTGCCGGACCATCCGCTCGAGGTGGCCGACGTCCCGGGCGCCGCCGCCGGCGACCTGTCGGGACAGTTCGTGACCGCCCTCGACTTCTGGTCGATCCTCTCCTCGAGCCCCCGCCCCGACGACGCCGCCGCCCTCATCGATTTCCTCGTCACCGATGCCGCGGCCGTCTCGTCGATCGGTCTCACGCTCGGCGTGCCGCCGTCGTCCGCCTCCCGCGACCTGCTCGACGAGGCGGCGGACTCCGCCGCGTCGAAGGCCATGGCCTACGTCGAGTCCGTGGCCGGGAGCACGGGACCGCCACCGGCTCCCTGGCCTCAGGGCTACGGCGCCCTGCAGGGCACCGAGTTCGGCCGCCTGAACGAGGACGTCGCCTTCGGCAAGGCGACCCCGTCGGCCGCTGCGGCGTCGTTCATCGAGGCCGCGGCCGCCGCCCTCTCCGATTGACGGCGCGGCCGGCCGTGCGCGTCCCGTCGGCGACATCGCCGTCGGGGTGGTCAGGCCGTCAGTAGACTGGCCCGCGTGCCGCAGGACAGACGCTCTCCCCGTCCGCGCCTGACCGACGTCGCCGCGGTCGCAGGCGTGTCGATGAAGACCGTCTCCAACGTCATGGGCGGTTACGCACCCGTCTCCGAGCCGACCCGCACGAAGGTGCTCGCGGCCGTCGACCAGGTCGGGTACCGACCCAATCTCTCCGCCCGGAACCTCGCCCGTGGCCGCTCCGGGGTGATCGTGCTGGCGGTCCCGCGCCTCGAGCTGCCCTACTTCGCCTCGCTCGCCGGGAGCGTGGTCGAGGCCGCCGGAGAACATGGCTGGTTCGTGCTCATGCACCAGACCGGCGGGGATCCCGACGGCGAGCGCCGCGCTCTCCACGGCGATTTCCCGCAGCGCATCGACGGCATGATCCTCAGCGCCCGGGAGCTCGGTGCCGACGACCTGGCCGATCGCCGCGCCACCCTCCCCCTGGTGATGCTCGGGGACCACCGGCTCGCGGGCGCCGCCCCGCATGTCGGGATCGACAATCGCGCGGCCGGCCTCGAAGCTGCTCGACACCTGATCGCGGGTGGGTGCCGACGACTCGCGATGATCGGTGCCACCGCCTCCGGGGTGGCGGACGACCGCGCCTCCGGGGTCCTGGACGGACTCCACGAGGCCGACCTGCCGGTGATGCCCGAGCTCATGCGCCCGATCAGGGCGAACACCGGCGAGGACGGCGAACGGGCCACCGCGCAGATGCTCGACGAGGTCGCCGACCCGCCGGACGCCCTGTTCGCCGTCACCGACTGGGTGGCGATGGGGGCGATCCGTGCCCTCCACGCCCGCGGCCTCTCCGTGCCGGAGGACGTCGCGGTCATGGGGTTCGACGACATCCCGTACGCGAGCAGCGTCTCCCCCTCGCTGACGACGATCGCCCCGGACCGCGGCGCCGTCGCCCGCCTCGCCGTCGACGCTCTCGAAGAACTGGTCCCCCGTGGAGCCGGTGGGAGTCCAGGGGCCACGGCCTCCCCGCCGGAGTCCGAGCGGTGCGCCCCGTTCCGTCTGGTCATCCGCGAATCCACCCGGCCCGTGGCCTGATCACCGGCAGGCGGGCGCGGCCCCGGTCACATCCGGGAAGCCCGCGCCTGCCGTCGGCGTTCGGGAGGGATGTGAGCACACATAGTCACCGCACCCTCGGGATCCTCGGCGCCGGCAAGGTCGGCACCGTGCTGGCGCGACTCGCGGTCGCCGCCGGGCACGATGTCCTGATCTCCGGCTCCGGCGACCCGGCCAAGATCGACCTGATCACCCGGATCCTGGCCCCCGGCGCACAGCCGGTGACGAGCCGGGAGGTTGCCGAACGAGCCGACCTCGTGATCCTGGCGCTGCCCTTGGGCAAGCACGCCTCGCTCCCGGCCGACGCCCTGACCGGGAAGATCGTCGTCGATGCCATGAATTACTGGTGGGAGACCGACGGGCACGTCGAGGAGTTCGCGCATCCAGGCGCGTCGACCAGCGAGTTCGTGCAGCAGCAGTTGCCCGGGGCGAGAGTCGTGAAGGCCTTCAACCACATGGGGTACCACGACCTCGAGGATCTCGCGCGGCGCACCGCCCACACGGACCCGACCCCGCGGGCGGCCATCGCGATCGCCGGGCCCTCGCCGGCGTCCGGCGTGGTGGCCGAGCTGGTCGACGAGCTGGGCTTCGAGCCGGTGGTGATCGGGCTCCTCCCCGACGGAGTGCGCCTGCAGCCCTTCGCCGAGGCCTTCGGTGCCGGGGTCGATGCCGCCTCGCTGCGGGCGATCGTGGACCGTTTCCCTCAGACCGAGAGGGGGCGCGAGGTGCTGTCGGCGCTCGGAGCGGGTGCCGGCGCGAGTGCCGATGAGCTGACCGACGAGAGGGTCTGACCCCTCCCGCGCTGCGGCTCCCACATCCCCAGTCCGACGCGCCGCGAGTACCACCACCAGATGCCGGCGCTCAGCAGCAGCATCGGCACCATGGCGAGTGCGAGGCCCAGGAGGCCGACCTCGCCCTGTTCGGTGAAGCCCGGGATCAGCGGCGAGATCGCGAAGAGGGTCCAGTTGTTGGCCGCATGCAGCAGGATCGGGATCTCAAGGCCCCCGGTCTTCCAGGCCAGCAGGCCCATGACGATCGCGAAGGCGGCGATGTCGATCTGGCCCACCCAGTTGTAGCCGTGGCCCACCATGAACAGCGGGACGGGTACGAGAATCCCGACGATCGGCCAGCGCAGCCAGGTGCCCAGAGCCTGCATCGGCAGCGCCCGGAAGGCGAACTCCTCGCCCGCGGACTGCAGCGGGGCGAGCACGAGGGCCACCAGCCACGCGAGAACCACGCCCGCCTCGAGCGGGGGCACCACGACGGCTTCACGCTCCAGGATCAGGTTCGCGCCCATGTTGAGCAGCACGTACACCGGAACCACGACGAGCGCCGCGCGCCCCATCAGGCCCCAGCGGAATCTCCCGAGCACCGACAGGGCGATGCCGGCGCGGCCGTAGCCGACCAGCGTGCCCACCAGCACGGCGGGGACCAGCAGGGCCAGCATGCCCAGCCCCAGGAATTGATCGGCCGGATTCAGCGGATCGGTGAGGGAGGGACTGGTCGCCAGGGCGGGCCACACCTCTCCGATGATCATCAGCGGCACCATCACGTGAAGGTTCATCGCGATCCACACGATTCCGGCCACTGCGATCGTGACCAGCGGGCGCCACCAGTAGTGACGGTGCGGGATCGCGTGAGCGGAGCGATGGTAGGGCTGCGCCGGCGAGGACGCCGCAGCGTCGACCGACACCGCTTCGCCGGGAACAGTCGCCGTGGCGGAGCCGTGGCCCTCGTCGGCCGGTTCTGCGTCGGCCGGTTCTGCGATGGGGGCGCCGACGGAGTCGAGCAGGGTTCGGGGAAGGGGTTCGTGCTGCATCATGCCCCGATCCTCTCGGTTCCTCCGGTCCCCGGGCATCCGCCTCTCGTCCCCCTTCGCGCAGCGCGGGTCCCCCGCCCGACCCTGCCGCACGGCTGATACTGCAGGCCGGGCCATCAGCCGCACGGTCGATCCGTCGGCCGTGGGTTCTCCCTACGCTGTCACCATGACCGTCACCGCGCCCACGACCTCGACGCCGCCCTCTCCACGGCGGTTCCGTGAATGGGCCGTGGCCATCGTGCAGTCCGTGGGCTGCACTCTCGTCGGCCTGCTCCTCTGGCTGATCATCTTCGGCTTCCTCCTCGAGGAGTTCCACGACGATCCCCCCGTCGGGCTGCTGGCCATGACAGGCATGGATGCGCTGGTCGGCGCCGCCGCGGGACTCGCAATCGGTCCTGCGCGCTTCCTGCACCCCGGGCGCCTCCACTCCGTCGTGCACCTGCTCCTCGCGATGAGCGGAGGGCTCAGCGTCTGGGCTCTGCCGGCCTCAGCGATCGCGCTGTACCGCCTGGGGATGCGGAGGCGACCGGTGCTGGACGTCTCCGTGCTCGTGGTGATCGGCGTGGCCTCGATGGTCACGATGCTGCTGGACTCCTGGATCCGCTCCGACCCGATGGGCACCTTCGTGCTCCTCACGATCCTGGTGATGATCGCGGGCGCGACGATCCCGCTGCTGATCGGCCGCGTCGTCGGGACCCGTGATGAACTGCTCGCCTCCCTGCGGGACCGAGCTGCATCCTCGGACCGGGAGCGGGAGACCGCGCAGCGCGAGCGCGAGGCCGCGGAACGGGAGGCTGCAGCGCTGGTGCGCGAACGCGACGCCGACGCCGCCCGCGTGCGCGCCGAGGAGCGCGCCGCCCTGGCCCGCGACATGCACGACAGCATCTCCCATCACCTGGCCACCATCGCCATGCACGCCGGGGCCATGTCCTACCGCGAAGACCTCCCGCCGCAGGAGCTGCGGCGCACCGCGGGCACCGTGCGGGACGCGGCGCAGCAGGCCAACCGGGAGCTGCGCACCGTGCTGCTGACCCTGCGCACCACCGAGGGCGACGCGCCGCTGGCCACTGCCCCCACGCTGTGCGACATCGTGGAGCGCTGCCGCGAGGAGAACCAGGATGTGGAGCTGACCTGGGACGGTGTCACGGCCGATGCTCTCGCCGCCCACGACCGCAGCGCCGTGGTCACCCTTGCGCGGATCCTCACCGAGGTCACCACGAACGCTGCCAAGCACGCGCCGGGCGAGCCGCTGCGCATCACGCTGTCCCGAACCGACGACCACGTGGTGCTCCGCGCCCGCAACCCCTGCCCCGCGAGCGCGGCCACCGGGGAAGCCTCAGCGGCGCCCACCTCCACCGGGCACGGGCTGCTCGGGGTGCAGGAACGGGCCCGACTGCTGGGTGGCGACGCCCGCTATGGGGTGAACGACGGCGCCTTCGAGGTGGAAGCATGGATGCCATGGTGAACGAGACAGGGAGCGAGGACCGCCGGGTGCGGGTGCTGCTGGTGGACGACGAGGCGCTGATGCGTGCCGGTCTCCGGCTGATGATCGACGGCGCCCACGGGATCGAGGTGATCGGTGACGCGGCAGACGGTCAGGCCGCGCTCGAACAGATCCACGAGCTCACTCCCGACGTGGTCCTGATGGACATCCGCATGCCCCGCATGACCGGTCTCGAAGCGCTGCAGGCACTGCGCGAGACGGGCTGCGAGGCGCGAGTGATCATGCTGACCGCCTTCGACACGGACGAGTTCCTGCTGCAGGCGCTGCGCGCCGGGGCAGTGTCGTTCCTGCTCAAGGACTCCCCGCCGGAGGAGGTCGTCCAGGCCGTGCTCGAGGCGGCCGGGGACCGCCCCCGCTTCTCCCCCGACGTGCTCACCCGCCTGGTGCGGCTCGCATCGGCCGACGGCACGGACCCGTCCGGCGCAGTGACCGGACGCGGAGCGTCAGGCGGGGAGAAGGCCGGGGAGGGACCTGGGGCGTCGACGACCGCTTCCCCGACCCCCGCGGGGATCACCGAGCGCGAGTGGGAGGTGGGCCGTCTGGTGGCCCGGGGCCTCGCGAACCCGGAGATCGGCGAGAAGCTGTTCATGAGCGTCGCGACGGTGAAGACCCACCTGGGCAGGCTGTACCACAAGCTGCAGGTCACCAATCGGGTCCAGCTCGCGATCCGGGTGCTCGAGCTGGGCGGCTGAGCACGCGCCGACGATCCGATTGCTCCCGACATCCCGCGCGACGACCCGCGTGCGTCAGCGCATACGTCTGCGCCGGGCAGCCCGACGGTGCCCTCTGATAGCGTTTCGGGCATGTCAGCCGCATCATGCTCGGCCGCTTGCGCGGCAGTGACCAGGACGACCCGCTAGCGGCGGGCGTTCCGAGTCACAGAACCACTCACCTGGAACGTACTGCCGCTTCGTGATCACTCCGGAGCGGCGCTTCCATGCTGCTCAGACGCACTACTGAGCGGAGCACTTGATGCTTTCAGACATTCTTTCCTCACGCGGGCAGAGCCCGTCTTCGACACGCGCATGGCTGGTGCTGTGCTCGATGTCGATGCTGCAGTTCTTCATCGCAGTCGACGTGACCGTGGTCAACATCGCGCTGCCGTCGATCGGCGCCGATTTCGACGTCGCCGGGCACGCCCTGACCTGGGTCGTCGTCGGCTACACCATCACCGGCGGTGGCCTGCTGATGCTCGGCGGTCGCCTGAGCGATCTGTTCGGTCGCCGTCGTGTGCTGCTGGCGGGTGCCACCTTGTTCGGTGCCGCGTCCCTGCTGGCGGGGCTGGCCCCCTCGTTCCTCGTTCTCGTGCTGGCGCGACTCCTGCAGGGCGTCGGCGAGGCCATCGCCCTGCCGGCCGCGATGGCCACCATCGTGATGATGTTCCCCGAGGGACCGCTCAGGTCACGGGCGTTGAGCGTGTGGGCCGCGGTCGCCAGCTGCGGGCTGGTGCTCGGCTTCGTCCTGTCGGGCATCATCACCGCGCACCTGGGCTGGCGGTGGGTCTTCCTGATCTCGGTGCCGTTCATCCTCATCGTGATCGTGGCGTCCCTTCTCCTCGTGCGGGCCGACCGGCCCGTGGCGCGTGGAACCGCTCCGCTGGACCTGCCGGGGGCGCTGCTGCTGACCGCCTGCCCGCTGGCGTTCACCTACGGCGTGGTACAAGTCGGCGAGCCCGGCGCGAATCTTGTGGTGAGCGCGGCGGCGCTGGCTGCTGCAGTCCTGGCTGGTGTCGGTTTCGTGCGTGTCGAAGCGCGCTCTCCTCACCCGCTGGTGCCGCTGAGCTTCTTCGCTGATCGGGCACGGGTCGCCGCGAACCTGGCCACGATGCTGCTCAGCGGGGCGCTGTCGACCTCATTCCTGCTGTTCACGTTCTACCTGCAGGACGTCCTCGGGATCGGCCCGTTGGGGGCGGGACTGACGATGCTGCCGCTTGCCGTCTCGCTGGTGATGGCGTCACTGCTGGTGCCTCGATTGCTCAGCAGATGGGGAGCTCGCATCTGTGTACTGGCCGGTCTCGGCCTCGCGGCAGCCGCGATGGCCACGATCGCGCTGGTCGCCGCCCTCGGGGCCGGGTCGCTGTGGCTCCTCCCGGCGATGGTGCTGATCGCTGCTGCGATGGGCTTCGGGCTGGTCGGCCTGCAGTACATAGCCGTCAGCGGCGCGACGGAGAAGGACGCGGGCATCGCCTCAGGAGTCCAACGAGCGGCTGATCAGCTCGGCGGCGCCAGCGGGGTAGCGATCTACGTCGGGATCGGGTTCGCCCCGGCCGTGCACTTCGCGGACCCGTTCCTGATCGCCACCGTGCTCGCAGTCGCCGGCCTGATCATCGGTGCCGTGGTCATTCATCGCGCACCGGTTGCGAAACTGTCCGAACCCGCCGCGTGAGAGTTCGCCCGCCGCCGTGCTGACCCCTTCGTGGAGCGGGCGTGGCGGCGGGCTGCACGCTCCGGCCGCGACACCTGGCCGAGGGTGAAATATTCCCTGGGCGGGCCCCCGGTGCCCTTGTATTCTCACGCCCATAATCCGCCCGCTGGTCTCCGCAGTGCTCGATGCTCTCGATGCCGAATCCACGCACCGCGACGCCGAGCATCTGCTCTGCGATTCCGGCTGGAGCTCATGCGGCGCTGGCGATTGGGCGGTCGCCTTCGCGGCCCCTGACGCCGACGTCGTCGCCCGGATCAGCCCCTTCGACCCCGTCGGGCCCTACACCGTTCGGCTCTACGACGAGGCGTCCATGACGGGCCGGGTGCCTCGATTGCTGGCGCATCGGCGCCTGGCCGGGGGCGGTGATCTCCAGGTGATGGAGCGGCTCCTCCAGGTGCCGGAACCCGAGGCGATGGACTTCCTGGCCCGGTTCGCGGAGCCCGAGCCGGAGCTCGCTGCCCTCGCCGAGACCGTGGCCCGCGTGCATGCCGATGCGCGGAGCGACCTTCCGTGGTGCGGGCCTCTGGACACGAACCCGTCGAACATCATGCGCACTCTCGCCGGGCAGCTCATCCTGACCGACCCGTACTACGCGGACGGCCGGGAGCTGTACGCCACCGCCGAGCGCGAACCGGACCGCTTCACCCTGGTGATCCCCGAGGACCAGCGTCGCTACCTGACTGAGATCCCGCTCGCCTGGTCGGGCCCGTGGAGCCTCGAGGATCGCGCGGCACTGCGCACGTCGCTCCGACGCGCCGATAACCGCAGAACTCCTCGTCGAGGCCCGGTAGCCGCAGCCCCGTGACCCGTCGAGCTCGGCGCGGGTCAGCATAGGCTGGCAGCCCGTCCGCCCCGAGATCCCGGAGGATCCACATGGCCCGCATCCTCGTCGTCGAGGACTCCCCTGATGTGCATGCCCTGGTGGTCGAGACGCTGCGCGCCGAAGGCCACACCGTGCATGGGGTGCACGACGGGCTCGCCGCTCGCGCGGCCCTCGCGGACAAGGACGCGGCGCGTACGGCCGGGCCGGATCTCGTCGTGCTGGACCTGATGCTCCCCCACGTCGACGGCTCCGTGCTGCTCGCCGAGATCCGTCGCGACAGCGATCTGCCCGTGCTGGTGCTCTCCGCGAAGGATGCCGTGTTCACGAAGGTCGACATGCTGCGGCTCGGGGCCGACGACTACGTGACCAAGCCATTCGACCTCACCGAGCTCACCGCCCGCATCGAGGCCCTGCTGCGCCGCTCCTCACCAGCATCCGCTGTCCCGAGCGTGCTCCGCCATGGCGACCTCGAGCTCGACTCCGCCGCTGCACGGGTGCGCCTCGGCGGCGCCGACGTCGCGCTGACCAGCACCGAGCTGCGCATCCTGCAGCTTCTCCTGGAGCAGCCCGAGCAGGTGTTCTCCCGGCCGCGGATCTACCAGGGCGTGTGGGGCGAACCCTTCCTCGGCGACGACGCCGCGGTGAAGACCCACCTCTCCAATCTGCGCGCGAAGCTGCGTGAAGCCGCTCCTGACCACGACCCGATCGAAACGGTGTGGGGGCTCGGCTACCGACTGCGCGCCCTGCCGAGCGCCTGAGGCTCGGCGCGCCCGTCGGGCGCGATCTTCACGGATTCCTGACCTTCTCGCGCCGGGCCCTGACCTCCGCCCGACCTTCGCTCCGTACCGTCGAACCATCGCACGAGAGGAGCACCCATGAGCGAGGACGTCCTGATCACCCGGGATCTCACCAAGCGGTACGGCAGCCACGCCGCCGTGCAGTCGATGGACCTGCGGCTGCAGCGCGGCCGCATCTACGGACTGATCGGGCGCAACGGGGCCGGCAAGACCACCCTGATGCGCCTGGTCTCCGGGCTGAGCGTCCCCACCAGCGGGAGCATCGAACTGTTCGGTTCCGGGTCCGACTCGCCGCGCCAGCAGGATCTCGCCCGGATCGGCACCCTCATCGAATCCCCCAGCCTGCACGGCGGGATGACCGCCCGGCAGAACATGCACCTGCACCGGCTCATGCGAGGCGTTCCCGACGCCGCCGTCGAGCAGCGTCTGCTGGACCTGGTGGGCCTGGGCGACACCGGTCGCAAGCGGGTCAAGGACTTCTCGCTGGGCATGCGGCAGCGCCTGGGCATCGCCCTCGCGCTGATCGCGGATCCGGAGCTGTTGATCCTCGACGAACCGGTCAACGGCCTGGATCCGCTCGGGGTGATCGAGGTGCGACGCCTCGTGCGCGAGCTCGCGACCGAGCGGGGCATCACCGTGCTGATCTCCAGCCACAACCTGCCCGAGCTGTTCCAGACCGCGACCGATTACCTCATCGTCGAGGCCGGTGAGGTGAGATTGACCCTCCCCCTCGAGGAGCTGGAGGCGCAGACCCAGCAGTTCCTCGAGATCGCCGCCGCGGACACCGAGCGGCTGGTGACGGTGCTCGAGCGGGAGCTCCCGAAGGTTGATCTGCAGGTGATGCCCGATCGCACCGTGCGCCTGCCCCACCACGCCGATGAGGCCGAGCAGGTGCTGCGCACACTGATCGCCGCCGACGTCTGGCCCACCCGCCTGGCCCGCGAGGGCGAGAGCCTCGAATCCTTCTTCCTGTCCGTCATCGGAGGTGACCGGTCATGATCAACCAGCTTCGCGCGGACCTCTACGTCCTGCGCCACAGCCCCACCGCGTCGCTGTGCCTGCTCGTCGCCTCGGTGGCTGCGGCGCTCTACACCTGGCTGCAGCACAGCCTCATCGTCGATGAGCTCAGCGCCGCCTCGGCCAACGGCGTGCAGGGCCTCAGCGACATCCTGCTGGTCTCCCTGCTCGGGCCGCTCCTGTACGGAGTGGTCCTCTCCCAGCCGTTCGAGACGAGGTCCGTGCACAATGCGCTGCTGGCTTCCGGGCGCGGCGCGTTCGTCGCCTCCAAGGCCACGATCGCGGCGGTTCTGGTCACGGCGCTGTCCCTCCCTTACGGGGTGGCTGTGCTGATCGGCCGCGCCACCGGAGCGGAGTTCGCTCCGGCGATCCCGACGGCTTTCTCCCTGGCGCTCGCCGAGGGCGGCGACCTCACCGGCCAGGCTGCCGGGTCGATCGTCGCGCTCACGCTGACCAGCGCGGTCCTCACCGCGGCGAAGCTGGCGGTGTGCCTGCCGCTGGCGATCTGGCTGAAGCGCCCGTTGGTGGTCATGGCCGCCGGATTCGTGTGGTCCTTCCTCGCGGATCTGCTGGCGGGAGCCGCGGCCGACGTCGACGGCCTGGACGCCCTGGTGCGGCTCACCCCGTTCTCGGCCGAGCACCTGCCGGCTCCGGGGTCCACCGGTGGCGAGATGCTGTCGACGGTCGCGGTCTCGATCGTGTTCATCGCCCTGATGGGCGCGCTGTCCTGGCTGATCTTCCGTCGGGCCGACGTGAAGTGATCACGCGATCGCAGGGGTCGCAGCCGTAGGCTGAGCGGCGTCCGCCACCAGCCTCACCCCGGGAGCGCCGTGACCGTCCTCATCGCTCTCCTCGGCGCTCTCCTGCTGGTCACCGCCGGGTACCTGGTGGTCGTGCTGCGGCAGATCACCGCAGTGCGTCGGCAGCTGGAGCGGCAGCTGCACGAGGAGTCCCACCGTGCCGTGACGCTCTCGCTGGTGGTGCCGCAGCTGGAGGCGCTGGTGGCACGGGTCAACGACACGGTGCGGCAGTCGCAGGCGGCCTCCACCCGCACCCGTCAGGAGGAGCGCAGGATCCGCTCTTTCATCGCTGACATCTCCCACGACCTGCGCACCCCGCTCACCACGGTGCGCGGGTACCTGCAGCTGCTGGAGCGTACGGACCTCGACGAGAACCAGCGGATGCAACTCGCGGTGGCGCACCGGCAGGCCGAGGAACTCGGTTCCCTGGTCGACCGCCTCTACGAGTACGCGTACCTGCTCGAGGTGGAGCCGACCCTGGAGATCGAGCCGCTGGACGTCGGCGTGCTGGTCGGCGAATGCCTGCTGGGGATGACCACGGAGATCGAGCGCGCGGGATTGGACGTCGAGGTCGAGCCGCCGACGGGCCTGGTGATCGGGACCGATCGGGAGAAGCTGACCCGGATCGTGCAGAATCTCGCCCGAAACGCCGTCCAGCACGGCCGTGACCTGCTCGAGGTCGAGGTGGAGCAGGGGAAGGAGACCGTCGAGATCCGCTTCACCAACGGGCTTGCGCCGGGCGCGGAGATCGATGCCGCGCGCCTCTTCGACCGCTTCTACACGACGGATCGCTCGCGCACCGGTCGCACCAGCGGGCTGGGCCTGGCGATCGTGCAGGTGCTGACCACCCAACTGGGAGGGAGCGTCGGGGCGCGGCAGGACCACGACGCCGGCACCGTGCAGATCTGGGTACGGATCCCGAGCTTCACCACTGCTTCGCGGGCTCAGTGACCGCATCTTCGTCGACGAGAGGTTCGCCGCATGCAGCCCCACCCATCTCCCACTCCCCTGGTGCTCATGGCCGGTCCCATCGCCGCCGGGAAGAGCGCCGTCTCTCGCCGGCTTGCCCAGGAGCTGCGCGCGTCCGGGCAGCAGGCGGCGCTGGTCGAGCTCGATGCGATCGCCGACATGGCCCGGCCGACGCTGCCTGACTGGGCGCACGCGCACGGCATCTTCGCCGCAGTGACCGGTCAGTGGCTGGTCGCCGGCCTCGATGTGGTGATCGCCGAGTCCGTCAGCGACCGCGCCGAGCTAGCGATGGTGCTCCAGAACGTTCCCGCGGGAACGGATGTCCTCACCGTCGTGGTCACCTGCCCGTTCGAGACCGCGCTCGAGAGGGCTTCGGCCGATCCGACGCGCGGCATCTCCCGCGATCCGGGTTTCCTGCGCGGGGTGCATGAGCGATGGGTCGACGAGATGCCTCTGATCAGCGCCGATCTCGTGCTCGATACCGCGACGACGGATCTCGCGGAGAGCGTGCGGCGGATCCGTGCTGCGCTGGGGACGCGGTCAGGCGCGCACTGACCGGACCGGCCGAGCGCCGTCACCAGCCGTCGGCGCCCGCCGCGCGGGATCACAGAGCGGTCAGTACCGCTGCGACCGCGACGAGGACGGCAGCGGCGCCGAGGTAGATCACCGTGCGGGAGACTCCGCGACTTTTTCTGGACGTCACGTTCGCGAAGTACAGGAAGATCAGGGCCGCAAGCATCAGGACGCTGGCCCCGATGAAAAGAATCATGGTGAGGGCGCTCATGAGGGTCCTCCGTCGTGAGAGAGCTGGGACATAATCCACGGTCCTTTCGCTCATCAAGGCGGTGATGCGGCTTCCCGTTTCTGCCGCGGAGGGTCTTCGAGTTTACCTTCCCTCTGTCGCCCTCTCCTCGAAAAGCGCTGGCCCCTGATGCTGCGTCCCCTCACCATGCTTCCCATGCGCACCACCGATGAGCTCATCGCCGACGCCGCCATGGCCGACGTGGACGGCTGGGGCTTCGGCCATCTCGAGGGCCGCGCCACCGAGGAGCGACCGTCGTGGGGGTATCTGGGGCTGCTCGCGGACTCCGTGGCCAGGGCGAGCGTCGCGGTCGACCTCGACACCGGCGGCGGCGAGGTGCTCGCCCAGTGCCCGCGCCTTGCCGCCCAGCAGCACGTCACCGAGGGGTGGCCACCGAACGTGGCGAAGGCGCGGGAGCTGCTGGGTCCGCTCGGGGTCGAGGTCCATGAGGTCGGGCCCGGAGCGCCGATCCCGCTGGCCGACGACGAGGCAGATCTGGTCACCGCACGGCATCCGGTGCGACCGGACTGGACGGAGATCGCCCGCGTGCTCACGTCGGGCGGGGAGTACCTCGCTCAGCATGTCGGCCCGGCCTCGGCCTTCGAGCTGATCGAGCACTTCGTCGGCGAGACCACCGCGCAGCAGCGGCGCGGCCGCCATCCGGACGATGAGGTCGCCGCGGCGGAGGCCGCCGGTCTCACCGTCATCGAGCTGCGCACGGCGCGGCTGCGGATGGAGTTCTATGACGTCGGCGCCGTGGCGTGGATCCTGCGCAAATGCGTGTGGTGGGTGCCGGGCTTCGACGTGGATCGCTATCGGGAGCGTCTGCTCGCGATGGACGAGATCATCCGGCGCGACGGTGCCTTCGTCGCCCACTCGACGCGGCACCTGATCCGGGCGCGGCGCTGACCGCACCCGGACCGGCGCCACCGGTCACTGGGCGCCGACGACCCGGTGCGGGACGTACGGAGCCTCGAGCGCGGTCAACTCCTGCTCGGTCAGCTCGAGGTCGAGCGCCCCCAGGGCGGCGTCGAGGTGACCGGTCCTGGTGGCACCGATGATCGGGGCGACCACGGGATCCTTGGCCAGCAGCCAGGCCAGCGCCACATGAACCCGCTCCACGCCGCGCTGCTCGGCGATGGCCGCGACCTGCTCCACTATCGCCCGGTCGGTGTCCTCGGTGGAGTCGTACTTCGAGATCGCGGTCTTGTCGGTGCGTGCGCGCTCGGTGTCGGCGTTCCAGTCGCGGGTCAATCGCCCGGCGGCGAGCGGGCTGTACGGCGTGGAGGCGATGCCGGTCGCGCGCAGCAGCGGCATCATCTCGCGCTCCTCCTCGCGGTAGAGGAGGTTGTAGTGGTTCTGCATGGAGACGAACTTCGTCCAGCCGTTGACCTCGGCGACATGCTGGGCCTGCAGGAACTGCCAGGCGAACATCGCCGAGGCACCGATGTACCGGACCTTCCCGGAGCGCACCACGTCGTCCAGCGCGCGCATGGTCTCCTCGATCGGGACGGAGTAGTCCCATCGATGGATGATGTACAGGTCGATGTAGTCGGTACCCAGGCGGCGCAGGCTGTTCTCGACCTCCGACAGGATCGCCTTGCGGGAGAGTCCGGCACCGTTGGGCCCCTCATGCATGCGCCCATGCACCTTCGTGGCCAGCACGATCTCCTCGCGGTTCGCGTAGTCCACCAGGGCCTTGCCGAGGATCTCCTCGCTGCGGCCGATCGAGTAGACGTTCGCGGTGTCGAAGAAATTGATGCCCCGATCGAGAGCATGCTTGATGACCGGACGGGAGGCGTCCTCGTCGAGGACCCACGGGTGGATCCATCTCTCGCGGTCCCCGAAACCCATCGCGCCCACGCACAGCCGCGAGACGTCCAGTCCGGTGCTGCCCAGCTTCACGTACTCCATGAGGTACTCCTTCTCCAGCGTGATCCGAGGCATCGTCGCTCGTCATCACGACCATGCTCGCATCAAGAACAGACGCGAGGGAGGCTCTGCCAGGTCCTCCCTCACCGATCCGGAGCTGACCTGACTTGCCCGTCACAGACGGCGCGCTCTCAGCGGTTGAGGTTCCGCCGCAGCATCCGGATCCCCCGGCTGAGCAGTGGGAAGCCCACCACGAGGATGACCCACCAGAGGTTCATGCCCATGTTGTAGGCGATGACGGCGAAGATGACGAGGCCGACGAGCGAGGTCAGCAGCCCGATCAGCTGGGCGGCCATCGACTTCCCCGTGGCGCCGCTCGAGCCGTCCTCTGATCCGTTCTCACCACCGAAGCCCGCGGCCCAGCCGGACTCCGCATCGTCACGCCCACGAGCCTGGCCGTCTCCGTCACCCCGGCCGAACTCGGGTGCCTGATGGTGGAACGGATCCGTCGAGGAGCCGCTGCCAGCATCCACGCTCGTGCCACCTGCTGGTGACGACTGCGCACTGGAGGGGTCCCTGCCGAAGTCGGAAGACCATCCGCCGTTCGATGTCCCGTTTCCGGCCGGCTCCCCTGCCGTGCCGAACGCACCGGACCTCCCCAGGTCGGAAGCTCCCTGCTGGCCGCCGCGATCCTTGCCGCCCAGCCATGACGGGTCCCCACCCGGTCCGTGATCGTTGTTCCCCCATGGAGTGTTCATGCGTCCACGATAGGTGCAGGAGCCCGCTCAGGGACCGACGGCCGTACCTCACAACTCCTCGCCAGGGCCCCGACCAGTCCATATGATGCTTTCATCATGCCGCTATCTCATACCCAGCGCCCGCTCTACGAGGTGAAGGCGAACCTGTTCAAGGGCCTCGCCCATCCGTTGCGCATCCGCATCCTGGAACTGCTCGCGGCCTCCGCAGAAGTCAGCGTCGGCGATCTCCAGCGAGAGACCGAGTTGGAGGCCTCCCACCTCTCCCAGCACCTGTCCGTCCTGCGACGCCACCACCTGGTGATCTCCGAGCGTCGGGCGAGCCACGTCTACTACCGCCTCGCCGACCCTCGCACCGCGGAGCTGCTCGCCGTGGCCCGCGCGCTGCTGCTGGGCATCCTCGCCACGGACGGCGATCGACTCAGCGACGCCCAGGAGCTCCCGGCGCTGCCCGGAGCAGGTCGATGACGTCCCCCGCCCGGATCCCCCCGATCCCCTCATCGCCCGACGGCGCGTCCGACGCCTCTCCCGCGACCTCCACCCGCCTGCGCGCATCCCTGCGCCGCGCCGCGACGCTGCTTCCCTCGCCGGCCGACTACCGCACCCTCCGCCGCACCTGGAAGGGGGACCTGCTGGCTGGCGTCACGGTGGGAATCGTGGCTCTCCCGCTCGCCCTCGGCTTCGGGGTCAGCTCCGGACTCACCGCCGAGCAGGGCCTGGTCACCGCGATCATCGCGGGGGTGCTCGCCGCCGTCTTCGGTGGATCGAACGTCCAGGTCTCCGGCCCCACCGGCGCGATGGTCGTGGTGCTCGTCCCGATCGTCGCGACCTACGGCGTCGCGGCCGTCGCGACCGTGACCCTGCTGGCCGGACTGCTGGTGCTGGCCGCCGGTGTGCTGCGCCTGGGCCGCGTCGTCGGGGTGATCCCCTGGCCCGTCATCGAAGGGTTCACCCTCGGGATCGCCTGCATCATCTTCCTGCAGCAGATCCCCCTGGTGACCTCGCCGGTCCAGGCCGCCCCCGGGGAGCACAGCTCGAACGCCCTGGTCGCGGCCTTCCAAGCCCTCACTGCGGCCGATCCCGGGTACCTGCTCCTGGCGCTCGGTGCGGTCGCCGTGGTCGTGGCGTGCATGCTGATCGCTCCGCAGATCCACCCCTCGATCCCGGGCTCCCTCATCGGCATCGCCGTGGTGACCGTGCTGTGCGCCATCCTGCCCAGTTCGCTCGCGCGGATCGGGACGATCCCCGCGACTCTGCCGCCCCCGTCCCTGCCTTCCCTGGACCCCGCGCTGCTCCAGGTGCTGCTCCCCGCCGCCGCGACGGTCGCGGCCCTGGCGGCCATCGAATCTCTGCTCTCGGCACGGGTGGCAGCCGGACTCGCCGACACCGGGGTGTACGACCCGGACCGGGAGCTCGTGGGCCAGGGTGTCGCCTCGATCGGCGCCTCCCTGTTCGGCGGCATGCCCGCCACCGGCGCGATCGCCCGCACGTCGGTGAACGTGCGCGCCGGTGCTCGGAGCCGCTTGGCCTCGGTGGTGCATGCGCTCGTGCTGCTCGCCGTGGTCTACGTGGCCGCCGGCCCGGTGGGCGCGATCCCGCTGGCCGCGCTCGCGGGCGTGCTGTTCATGACCGCGGCGCGCATGATCCACCTGGCCACGGTGCGCACGATCCTCCGCTCGACCCGAGCGGATTCCCTCACCTTCGCCGTCACAGCCCTGATCACGGTGTCCTTCGACCTCATCGCGGCCGTGCTGATCGGCGTGACGCTCGCGGCGGTCTTCGCCCTGCGCGGCATCTCCCGCTCCAGCGGGGTCACCCTCGAGCCGATCCGCGCCGCACAGCCCGAGGTAGGCGATGAGGAGATCCTCGCGGTGCGCTTCGACGGCCAGCTGTTCTTCGTCTCCGCGGAACGGGTCTTCGACACCGTGATGGCGGTGGGACCCGTGAGCGTGGTGATCCTGCGGATGTCCGCCCTCGAGGCGGTGGACGCCTCCGGCGCGAAGATCCTCTCGGAGCTCGTGCGCGGTCTCGAGCGTCGCGGGATCACCGTGCTCCTCAAGGGTGTGCAGGCCGACCATTCCGAGCTGTTCCGCAAGGTCGGGGTGCTGCGGGCGCTGCGCCACCACAAACACCTGTTCGTGGAGTTCGACGACGCCCTCGAGCATGCCCGCTCGCATGTGCGGCGGGACCGCGCCGCCCGGCGGACGGCGGCGCAGGAGGCACCGGCCGCCGACGGGCCGTCGGCTCACGCCACGACCAGCTGATCCCCACCACCTGATCCCCTCGACCCCGGAGCGGGCCCCGGGGCCGAGGGCCAGCGACCCGGCCAGTCGACCAGCGGGGCTGCTCAGTCGTCGGAGACGGTGACCGTGACCTCGATGTTGCCGCGGGTGGCGTTGGAGTACGGGCACACCTGGTGGGCGGTGTCGGCGAGCTCCTGCGCCTGCTCCTGCGGCAGGTTGGGGATGACGACCTCGAGCTCGACGGCCAGCTGGAAGCCGCCCTTGTCGTCCGGCCCGATGTGGACGCGTGCGCCGACGGTCGAATCGGTGACGTCGGCCTTCGCCTTGCCGGCCACCAGGGTCAGCGCCGAGTGGAAGCAGGCGGCGTAGCCGGCGGCGAACAGCTGCTCGGGGTTCGCGCCCTTGCCGGAGCCGCCCATCGCCGTCGGAGTCGCCATGTCGAGATCGACGGCGCCCTCGACGGTGCGCACGTGGCCGTCGCGTCCCGATCCGGTGGACAGGGATTCTGCGGTGTAGAGCGTCTTCATGAAGTCTCCTTCGCTGGTGCCGACGGGGGTCGGCGAATGGTCCCGGCGGGCGTGCCGGGGGGCTGGGGCGGAACGACGTCGCGGATCGACCGGGTGAGCTCCTGCAGCGTGGAGATCAGCGTGCGCGCCTCCTCGATGCTGCCGAGCCCGGTGCCCTCGGCGATGCAGGCGGGCACATGGGAGAGCTGGTCACGCAGGTCCTCGCCGTGCTCGGTGAGGGACACGGTGACCACGCGCTCGTCGGGTCCGCCGCGGCGGCGCGCGACCACTCCGGCGTTCTCCATGCGTCGCAGCATCGGCGAGAGGGTGCCGGAGTCCAACTGGAGCACCTCTCCCAGCGCCGACACCGTCTGCTCCCCCTCGGACCACATCACGACCAGCACGAGGTACTGGCCGTAGGTGAGCCCCCAGGGGTCGAGCAGTACCCGATAGGCCTGGGTGGTGGCGCGCGAGGCCGCGTAGAGGGCGAAGCACACCATCTCGTCGGTCGTCGTCATGGGCTCATGCTCCCACTGGATTAGGTTGTGCGCAACCTACTTGTGCACAATCCTTTTCCGAAGGAAGCCCGGCCTGCAGGGATCAAGCCACGCGACTCTGCTCCCGGTGACGGCGATGCAGCTCGGCCCGAGTGCTCCAGCCGCTGAACAGCCCGGCCCCGGGCTCCAGATGGCGACCGGAGGCGAGCGCACCGAGCTTGACCCCGTCGTAGCCCATCCGGTTCAACAGCGCACCGACCACGTCGGCCGCGCGGGAGTCGTCCGAGGCCACCGCGATCGCCCGTCGCTGCGGGTCGCCGGACTCCCGGCCGAGGTCCTCGACGTCGTGGTAGCCGATGTGGTTCAGGGCCTTCACGACTCGGGACCCGACGAGGTGGGCGTCGAGCAGCTCGCTCGTGGAGAGCTCGCCGTGGACATCACCGATCACGGCGCGGGCAGCGGCCACGGCGGCGGCGTCGGCCTCGCCCCAGGGGTTGGTGGCGTCGATGACGATCGCGCCGCGCAACACCTCCGGATCGATCCCGAGCGCCACGTGGAGTGGCACCGTGATCGCCACGACGTCGCACGTCGCACCCAGGTCCGCGACGTCCACACGCAGCGCGCCGGGGAGCTTCGCGGCGACCGCTGCGGCTGCAGCACGGCCGGCCACGTGGACCTCGAGCCCGGAGCGCAGGGCGGTGCGGGCCAGGGCCGTGCCGATCTTGCCGGGGCCGAGGATTCCCAGGCGCGGGGCCGTCAGCGCGCGCGGCGCCGGCTCGTCGGGGACCGCTCGCCGATCGATGTGCGACCGTCCCAGGATCCCCCGCGACGCCCGGGCGGCCTCCCCGGCCGGCTCCGCGGCGCTCCACGCGGTCCGCTCGCCCCGGGCGAGAGCCGTCTCCAGGATCTCCCGGGCCAGGGCGTCGTTGCGACGGTGGCACGGTGCGTTGGTCCGGGGGCGGGCGAAGGCACCGATCGGCAGTTCGGAGGTCCAGGGACCCACCGCCCACAGGGTCTCGTGCGCGACGCCGTCGGGCCCGATCACCCGGTACCGGGCATCGACCTCGAGCTTGCCGGCCGCCGCAGCGGACTCGCGGCCCACCGCATCCGCCCCTGCGGCGACCAGGTCCCGCAGCACGGGATTGGTGGATTCCGTGAGGGAGGGTTCGGGCAGGAAGGCGTCGACCAGGGCGGTGGCGGCGATCTGCGCACCGGCGCCGCCGTGCGCCACGAAGCGCCCCGTGGCATCGTCCGCGGTGACGCGGGTGCGCGGGCCCAGGAAGTGCACGACGCCTGCGCGTTCGAGGGCGAGCAGCTGGTGGAGACGGTGCGGGGGCGGGCCGGAGTCCACGAAGCTGAACAACGAGTGCCACCAGTGCGGGTAGTCGCCGCGTGAGGACTCCCGCAGCCGGGTGGCGGGCAGCTGGTCCACGAGGACGCCGTGCAGTCGCAGCAGCAACTGGAACAGCGCCCGGGCGGAGTCGGCACCGCCCCGGGTGCGGGAGCGCAGATCGTGCTCGATATGGCGCACCACGGCGTCGCGGGTGACCTGCGCCGGGGCGTCCCCTTCGAGCCAGGACAGAGGGTCGTCGAGCCAGGCCAGGGGCTCCTCGCCGGGCTGGGCGCGCGGGGCATCGGGCACCCAGCGAGCCACCTCAGCGGCTATCAGGGGCACCACGTCGGCCCGGAAATCGAGGCGCCCTTGCACATCCTCCCGCTCCCGGAGGTTCTCAGCGGTGACGTGCACGAGATCACCGGGGCCGGCGGGGTCGCCCTCCGCGCGCACCTTCGAGTGGTACGGCACGCCGCGGCGCGAGCCGACCCAGAGCCGGGGTTCGCGACCGGAGGGCCGGTAGTCGAGACGATCCGGGTCCCCGGGCAGCGGGGCGGGCTCGAACTCTCCGCCGCGCCCCTCGGTGAGCAGCGCCATGAGGTCGATGAAGCCCAGGCCCATGCCGCGCACGATCGTCTCCTGACCGGCAGCGAGCAGGTCGAGGTGGGCATCACCGGCCTGCGAGGGCGCCAAGTAGGCACCGCCGTGGCGACGGGCGAACGCCGCCAGCTCGTGCCGTGCGGCCGACGGGCGCGAGTCGGTGTGGCCGGCGGCGATCACGAGCAGGTCGGCATGCAGCGGATCGCGCTCCTCGAGCTCGACGCTCCAGCTCGCGGGACGGTCGCCGGACGACGACGCTGACGCTCCCGACGACGGCGCCGCCGCGGACTCCGCGTCACTCACATGCCCGGGCCCGCCCACATCCCCGGATCGACGCACGGCGGTCGCGGTGGTGCGATGGACCGTGACGGTGACGGTGGCCGGCAGGGTCGCGAGCACCTGACCGAAGAACCACTCGAGGTACAGCGCCTGCACCCGACGACTGGCGAAGCTCGTGGCCTCCAGGGCGTGGATCTCCGCGAGGCGAGCAGTGCCTGCGGTGGGCGCGGCGATGGTGCCGCGGCGGATCCCGTCGGCCCATTGCGCCAGCGACGGCCCGGCGACCACCGGGCCCTCGCACTGCACGGTGTCGTCGGTGAAGATCGACACGTCGGCAGCGCGCGAGTTCATCAGCAGCAGCGGGCTCTCGGTGGCGCGCCAGATGCGCCCGGCGCCCGGCATGTGCGGATCCACGATGTCCACGTGCAGTGGGGCCCGCTCGAGGCGCGCGGCCTGCACGGGCTCAGCAGCGCTGGCGCCGAGCCGTTCGAGCAGGCCGATCGCCCGCGGCCCGCCACCGACGATCACCAGTCGCGTGGCGGTGGTACTGATCCAGGGGTTCATCCGGGTGGATCCCTTCCGAGGTGGTTCTGTGTCGCACTGTGACGACCCATAGTCGCCGCCTTGCACATCCATTAGATTGGCTTATACCGTCTGGCGGTGCAAGCCCTGTCCGCCCCCGCGTTCATGCACCGTCACGGAAGGCACCGCCATGACCCCCTCCGCCGTCTCCACCGAGACCGCACGCCACGCGCCCTCGGCAGCTGCTGCCGCCGGGACCGCTCCGGCGACGGGAGCCACCGCGATGTCGTGCCCACCTGCGCCGCCCCACCACGAGGACCTCTCCCAGCTGCGGGTCGTGCCGGCAAAGCATCCGGGCCGCGTGGTGCTCGCGATCGTCGTCGGCCTGCTGCTCGCCGCCGTCGCGTTCTCCTTCGCCACCAACCCGCGCCGGGAGTGGGGCGTGGTCGCCCAGTGGTTCTTCGCGGAGACGATCATCCGTGGTCTGCTGGAGACCCTGAAGCTCACCGTGCTGGCCGGCGCGGTCGGCTTCGGGCTGGGTCTCCTCCTCGCCCTCATGCGCCTCTCCCCGTCCGGCTTGATCTCCGGCGTGAGCTGGACGTTCTCCTGGGTCTTCCGCTCGACCCCGCTGCTCGTCCAGCTGCTGCTCTGGTACAACCTGGGCTACCTCTATGAGCGCGTCACTCTCGGCATCCCGCTGACCGACGTCACCTTCTTCGATGCCCGCACCAGTGACCTGATGACCCCGATGCTCGCGGCGGTGCTGGGTCTGGGCCTGCACCAGGCCGCCTACGCGGCCGAATTGATCCGCGGCGGCATCCTCTCTGTGGACCAGGGTCAATTGGAGGCGGCGAGCGCGCTCGGCATCCCGGCCCGTGACCGCTCGCTGCGGATCGTGTTGCCCCAGGCGATGCGGGCGATCCTGCCCACTGCCTTCAACGAGATCATCGGCCTGGTCAAGGGCACCTCGATCGTCTACGTGCTGGCCCATGCGGAATTGTTCTTCACGATCCAGCTCATCTATGGACGCACCCAGCAGGTGCTGCCGATGCTGCTGGTCGCCACGCTCTGGTACGTGGTGATCACCTCCGTGCTGTCCGTCGGGCAGTACTACATCGAGCGCCACTACTCCAAGGGCGCGGTGCGAAACCTGCCGCCGACGCCGCTCCAGAGCCTGCGCGCCCGCCTCACCCGGCACCGCGCCCAGCCGACGGGAGCCCTCGCATGACGCTCCTGGACCGTCTTCGCTCCCTCGGCACCCGTGACGGCGCCCCACGCGGCACCGAGCATCACCTCACCCCGCACCTCGGCACGGATTCCGAGCCAGGATTCCGACTCTCCGCCGCAGTCTCCACCCCGGACTCCATCCCGGAGCGCCCCGCCGCCGCGGGAGCTGCGACGGCGCGGGGCGGGCTGGTCGAGATCCGCGGGGTCCACAAGTCCTTCGGGGACCTCGAGGTGCTGCGCGGCATCGACCTGACGATCACCCCCGGCTCGGTCACCGCGATCCTCGGCCCCTCCGGCTCCGGCAAGTCGACGCTGCTGCGCACGATCAACCACCTCGAGCCCGTGAACCAGGGACTGATCAGCCTGGACGGTGAGGTGATCGGCTACCGCCGTGAGGGGAACCTGCTGCACGAGCTGCCCGAGCGCGAGGTGCTCCACCAGCGCACGGCGATCGGCATGGTGTTCCAGAGTTTCAACCTGTTCGCCCATATGACGGCGCTGCAGAACGTCACCGAGGCGCCGCGACGCGCCCTCGGAATGCCACGGCGCGCCGCCGAGATCCGGGCCCGGGAGCTGCTCGCGCTGGTGGGCCTGCAGGACAAGGCCGACGTCTACCCGCGCCAGCTCTCCGGCGGGCAGCAGCAGCGGGTGGCGATCGCCCGGGCGCTGGCCCTGGAGCCGAAGGTACTGCTGTTCGACGAGCCCACCAGCGCTTTGGACCCGGAACTGGTCGAGGAGGTGCTCGCCGTGATCAGGTCGCTCGCCCAAGCGGGCACGACCCTCGTGATCGTCACCCACGAGATCTCCTTCGCCCGCGACGTGGCCGACGCCGTCGTATTCATGGATCGCGGCCTGATCGTCGAGCAGGGCCCGCCGGCCCAGGTCATCGACCATCCCGCCCAGGAACGCACCCGTTCCTTCCTGCAGCGCGTACGCACCGGCGAGGAGGCGCCGCCGCTCGATGGCGACCGCTCCCCCTCCGCTGCCGACCGCTCCCCTCTGCCCCGCTCCCCTTCCAAGGACCACTGATGACCCCACGCCCTCTCTCCCGCCGCACCCTCGCGGCCTCCGGCCTGCTGCTACCTCTCGGACTGCTCGCGGCCTGCGCCGATCCGGAACCCGCGGCCACCGGCGGCGCATCCGCCAGTGGTGCCGGTGCCTCCGACGGGGGTGGCGCAGGCGGCGCCGCCCTCGACACCTCCGGCACCCAGGAGCTGATCCGTGCCGCCGCCGACGAGGAGGTCGCCACCCTGCTGCCGCCGGAGATCGCAGAATCCGGCGTTCTGCGGGTGGGCATCAACGGCGCCAGCGCCGCCCCGCTGTCGTTCCTGGCCGACGACAACCAGACATACATCGGCTCCGAGATCGACATCGCCCGCATCGTGGCCGACAAGCTCGGACTCGACTTCGAGCTGAAGCTGACCACCTGGGAGAACTGGCCGCTCAAGCTGGAGGCCGGGGAGTTCGACGTGGTGCACGCCAATATCGGCATCAACGCCGAGCGGCTGCAGAAGTTCGACTTCGCCTCGTACCGCGCGGCGTACATGTCGTTCCTGGTCGCCAAGGGCGCCGACTTCCAGCTCGAGGACGCCGAGTCGCTCAGCGGTCGCCTCATCGCCGTGAGCGCTGCCACCAATCAGGAGCGCATCCTGACCGAGTGGAACGCGCAGTTGGAGTCCGCGGGGAAGGAACCCGCGGTGCTCAAGCACTACTCGAGCGACGCCGACACCCTGCTGGCCCTCGGCTCCGGCCGCATCGACGGCTACCTCTCACCGTACGCGTCGCTGTCCTTCGTCACCGCGCGTCGTGACGACCTCGAGCTGCAGGGCAAGATCAACGCCGGCTGGCCGGACGAGACCCTGGTCGCGGGAACCTTCCCGGCCGGCACCGGCCTGGTCGAGGCGTACGCGGCCGCGCTGAACGCCCTGATCGCGGACGGCACCTACACCCAGGTGCTCGAGCGCTGGCAGCTGACCGAAGAGGCCCTTCCCGCATCCCGCGCCCATACCCAGGAGAACCCGTGAGCACCATGACCGACCATCCCTCCATCGCGGCGCGCGCTGACGCCCCGGGAGCCCCGCAGAATCCGCCGTGCGGCCTGCCTGTGCTCGCGGTCGATCTGGTCACCGATCCCGCTCTGCTCGGTGGCCTCGCGGACCTTGCGCGCGGCCTCGACAAGGCCGGCGTCGGCGCCCTCACGCTCAGCGACGGCGGATTGCACCCGATCCAGGTGGCTGCCCACCTGGCCCCGCTCACCCGTGCCATTGCGCTGCTGCCGCGCACCGATGCGGTGTACGTGGAGCCGTTCCACCTGGCCACGCAGCTGATGAGCCTGGACCACATCTCGCACGGCCGGGCCGGCTGGCTGCTGACCGCCGAGACCGATCCGGCGGTGCCGGCGACCGTCGGCCGCACCACGCTCGACCTCGCCGCGACCTCCCGCGAGGCTGCGGACGTGCTCGAGGCGTCCCGTCTGGTGTGGGACTCCTGGGCCGAGGACGCCGTGGTGCGTGACACCGTAAGCGGTGTGTATGTCGACGCCTCGCGCCTGCAGTACGCCGATTTCGAGGGCGAGACCTTCTCGGTGCGCGGTCCCGCGATCACTCCCCGTTCACCGCAGGGACTGATTCCGGTGCTGCTCGCCGATACGGATCGCGCCGCCGCCGGCGAGCGCGTGGCCGCCGAGCTGGCCGATGGCCGCGTGCTGGACCTCGACGTCTCCACCGGTACCCACCTCGAGGCTGCCTCCGACGCCCTGGCGACGGCCCTGGCCGGCGAGCAGGGGCCCGTCGTGCGCCTGGTGCGCCTGGTGGGCCTGGACCTCGAGGCTGATCCGCTCGGCACCGTCACGCAGCTGGCCGCCGCCCTGCGCGATCGGGGCCTGATCGCTGCGGCCCCGGACGCCGGGCAGAGCCTGCGCGAGCAGATGGGGCTGCCCGCTGCGGCCCACAGCAACGATCCCGCGCGCCGCTCCGACCGCGCCCGCCTCACGAGCAAGGACCTCGCATGAGCACCGCCACGCCTGTGACCGGCACGAACGCCCATCCCATTCACCCCGCGCACACCCCCACCGGGCAGCTGTCCTTCGGAGCGTTCTTCCAGGGGGTGAACTCCTCGACGATCTGGCGCCTGCCCGACAGCGGCGACCAGGTGGCCTGGGAGTCCTTCGAGGCGCTGATCCGCACCGCCGAGCGCGGGAAGTTCGCCGCGTTCTTCCTGGGTGAAGGTCTGCGACTGCGCGAGCACCGCGGCGTGCCCTTCGAGCTCGACGTGGCGGGCCGCCCCGACGCCCAGACCCTGCTGGCGGCTCTGGCGGCGATCACGGAGAAGATCGGCCTGGTCGCCACGCAGAACACCACCTACAACGATCCCGTGGACCTGGCCCGCCGGCTGCAGACCCTCGACCTGCTCTCCGAGGGCCGCGCCGGGTGGAACATCGTGACCACCGACAACGCCTGGACCGGGGAGAACTTCCGCCGCGGCGGCTACCTCGACCACGCCGACCGGTACACCCACGCCGAGGCGTTCGTGGAGATCGCCCAGCAGTACTGGCGCGGAGAGTCCATCTCACACGACGGCGCCCACTACTCGGTGCGCGCCCAGGGCGACCTGCCGCGCTCCGCACAGGGCCAGCCGGTGCTGTTCCAAGCCGGCGCTTCCCCCGCCGGTCAGGACTTCGCCGCCCGCACGGCCGACGTCATCTTCTCCCCGCACGGCACCCTCGAGGCGGCGGTCGAGTTCCGCCGCAGCATCGCCGAGCGCACCGTGGCCGCCGGCCGCGACGCGAACAGCGTGAAGATCCTGCCGGGCGCGGAGGTCGTGCTCGCCGCCACCGAGGAGGAGGCCGACGAGAAGGTGCGCTGGGTGCGCGACCTGCAGGTCGGGCCCGAACAGGCGATCGCGCTGCTCGAGCAGTACTGGGGCCGGGACCTGTCTGCCTTCGACCCCGAGGGCCCCTTGCCCGACGTCGAGCCGGAGGTGGTCGAGTCCGGGGTGACCCGCGGAGCCGGATTCCAGTTCGCCCAGGCGCAGGACCTCACGCGGCAGTGGCGGGAGGAGGCCGCGCAGAAGGGGCAGTCGATCCTCGAGTTCGCCCGTGTGAAGGCCGGATCCCGTCGCGGCACCTTCACCGGCAGCTACGACGCCGTCGCCGATCGTCTGACCGAGTTCGCGCGGCTCGGAGCGATCGATGGCCTCAACATCACGCCATGGCTGATCCCCTCGGGCCTGGACGACATCGTCGACCATCTGATCCCGCGGCTCCAGGAGCGCGGCGTGTACCCGGCCGACTACGCCGGGTCGACGCTGCGGGAGAACCTGGGGCTGGGGCCGCGCTGATCCGCTTCGTCGAGGCCGTCCTCATACTCCTCGCGGGCCCGCAGCACCGCTGGCAAGTTCTCCGCAGACCACAGCAGCAGCGCGTCGATCAGTGATTGCAGGGTCGATCCGAGGTCCGTGATCCGGTACTCCACCGCGATCGGCCTCGTGCTCTGCACGTCCCTCGCGACCATCCCGTTCCGCTCCAGGCGGCGCAGGGTGGTCGTGAGGGACTTCTGCGCCAGATCGGGAATCGACCGTCGCAGCTCGTTGAATCGGTGCGGATGCTCGCAGAGGCGATCCAGTACGTGCAGGGACCACTTGTCCAGGACCTGGTCGAGCAGTTCGCGCTGCTCCGGGGAGATCTGGACCGGGCTCCGCTCCGCATCGACCGTGGTGGATCGGATTCCCGGGGAGCGCGCGGGACGCTGTGATCCGGGGGCAATGGATTCGACCATGACACCTAGTTTCGTTGACGTGCCTTTCCAGCACCAGGTAGACATCGCGTACCGCGTTCACCGACCTGGAGGTACCCCATGCCTGTCCACCTGACCACGCCCGACGGCATGTTCCAGCCCGTCCCCTACCACCATGTCTCCATCGCGACCGGTACCCGCCACGTCCACGTCGCCGGCCAGATCAATCGAGACGACATCGCGACCGTCGTGGCTCCGGGTGACCTCGCAGGCCAGCTGGCCCATGCACTGCGCAACACCTCGCGCGGGCTGGCCGGAGCTGGTGCCACCTTCCTCGACGTCGTCCGACTGCGCTTCTTCGTCGCCAAGTGGCAGCCCGAGATGATGGAACCGTTCATGGACGGACTCCACCGCGTCACCGAGGAGCTGGGGATCCCGCAGCCGCTTCCCCCGTTGTCCGTGATCGGTGTGGACTACCTGTTCGAACCCGACGTGATGGTGGAGGTCGAGGCCTACGCGATCCTCGACTGAGGACTCCTCGCGCCCTGGGTGTGACAGGATCGCGGGACCGGACCGAGCGGTGTGCCCCAACCCATAAGCAGGGCTTGCCACCCGCGCCTACCATGGTCGGTATGGATCCTCGTCGCCTGCTCATCTTCCGCACTGTGGTGCGCAACGGCTCGATCGGTGCCGGCGCGCGCGAGCTGGGATGGACCCAGCCCGCTGTCTCCCAGCACCTCGCGGCCCTGGAGAAGGAGGTCGGCACCCAGCTGCTGCTGCGTTCCTCCTCCGGGATCACGCCGACGGAGGCCGGGGGCCGGCTGGCGTCGCACGCCGAGGCGATCGCGGCCCAGCTCCACGCCGCTGAGGAAGAGCTGGCCGACATCACGGCGCTGCGCCGCGGGACGGTGAAGTTCGGGACCTTCCCGTCGGCCGCCGCCGTGCTCCTGCCGCCGGTGCTGGCGAGCCTGGCGCTGACGGCCCCGGATCTCGAGATCACCTTCTCCGAGCTCGAGCCGCCGGATGCGATCCCGGCGGTGCGCGAGGGCGAGCTCGACCTCGCCCTGGTGTTCCGCTACCCCTGCAGCGACATCGACGACGAAGGCACCCTGGAGTGGACCCCGCTGGTGGAGGACCGCGTGATGGCGGTGCTGCCGCGTGATCATCCCCGGGTCGACGATCCGGACCTGAGCCTCGGCGATCTCTCCGAGGACCCCTGGATCGCCGGCTGCGAGCGCTGTCGGGCGAACCTCCTCAGCAGTGCCCGCCGGGCCGGCTTCGTGCCCAAGGTGCGCCACTCGACCGACGACTCGATCGTGGTGCAGCGCCTGATCGTCCACGGAGGGGGCGTCGCCCTGATGCCGGAGACCGCCCTGGAGGCCGCGCCCCCGGGAGACGGCGTCGTGGTGCGCGAGCTGGCGGACCTCGACAATCGCATGATCGGCCTGATCAACCGGCGCGGCGCCCTGTCCATCCCGGCGGTGGGTGCGCTGCGTGACGCGCTGTCGGCGGAGACCAACAAGCGGCTGTCCACCGCGGCGATGATCTGAGCAGGTCGGCGAGCAGCAGCATCAGACCACACCCTCGTTCACCCCGCCCGATCCGCGCCCGCGGCGCCGCACAGCCGGCACCGCCCCGATCCTCGACCGCCCGCCCAGCGAGGACCCCTATTCTGGATCCATGACCGGCCCTGATACCCCCAGTCCTGCGACCTCGGCTCGTGGCCGCACGCCGCTGAGGGCCTGGCTGCGCCCCGCCCTGCTGCTCGGGGGCGGTCTGCTCGTGACCGTCGTCCTGGTGCTCGCCGATCAACTGATCGGGGCCGGGGCCGTCCTGCTGTTCTCACTGTTCATGGCGTACTGGACCAGCCCACTGCACGCCGGGCTGCACACTCCCCTGGCCACCGCCCTCGACCGGCGCGGAGACGACGTCGTGATCGTGCTGTGGGCGCCGGGCAGCCCTCTGTCCGCGCGACTGCAGACCGCGATCCGCAGTCCTCGGGAGGACGTGGTGTGGGTGAACGTCTATCAGGATCCTGCGGCCCAGCAGTTCCTCGCCGGACACGGCGGTGCGGACGCCGTGCCCCTGGTGATCGTCGGCGAGGACACCGCGCCTGCGGCCACGGCGGTGCAGCTGCTGGACATGCAGGCCGCCGGGAAGGCGCGCGCGGCGCAGCAGGACTGAGCAACCGCGCTCCGCGATCACAACGGGGCGCCCGGATCCCGGGACCGCTGGTCAGGCGCCCGGAATCTCGCCGATCGCGACAGTCCACTCCCGCGCGACGCGATGGATGATGACGGCTTCGCGCCGGAACGGGTCGCCGTCGAGCTTGGCCAGCGCATCCTCCTCGGAATCGGCCGTGACGATCAGCAGCCCACCGGGTCCGCCTCCGAGCGGGCCGGACAGCAGCAAGGTGCCCTCACGGTGCAGCTCGTCGAGGTGCGCACGATGCTCGGGACGGAAGGTCGCGACCCGATCGGCGTCGTCGGTATAGGTGTATTGGACGGCGAAGATGGCCACGGTCTCTCCCGGATGCTCGAGGGTGCGGGCCGGCGCCAGCCGTCGGATCCGCAGGTCTGTCCCACATCGTGCCGTATGACGGACGATCGACGGAGCGCGTTCCACGAACCACACTCTTTACTTTTCCGGATTTCCGGATATTCTGATTCCGCATCGCGTCACCGACGAGCGCGATCGCAGAGGAGGAACCCATGGGATCGCAGCCCTCGACCGCTGCCCTGCTCGCGCAGCTCGAAGCGCTCGAAGCACGTGTGCGCGACCTGGAGACCGCGGCGGCCGACGCGACCTCGTCGCCCCCCTCCGATACCGAGGCGCCGTCGACCAGCGCGACGTCATCAGCTCCTGCTGGCCCCCCGACCACCTCGACCCCATCTGACCCGTTCTGGGCGTTGACCTCGCTCAAGGAGCAGG
Organism: Brachybacterium sp. FME24; assembly: GCF_014897705.1. GTDB lineage: Bacteria > Actinomycetota > Actinomycetes > Actinomycetales > Dermabacteraceae > Brachybacterium. The sequence goes on from NZ_JABUXV010000007.1 coordinate 193,295, forward strand.
TGGGCGACCCCGGCGCCGTCCTGTTCGCCGGTTCGGTCGAGGTGGGCCTCGGCCATGTCGAGTACCAGTGGGCCCGCCCCACCGAATACTTGCTGGCCACGGACTGGGCCGACCGTGCGGAATCCGTCGCGGCCCTCGGCCACCCTCTGCGGCTGGCGATCCTGCGCCGGCTCCTGGACGGCGAGCACACCGTCGCCCAGATCGTCGACGAGCTCGAACTCGGCTCGACCGGCGTCGCCTACCACCACCTCTCCGCCCTGCAGACCGGCGGCTGGGTGACCTCCCCGCGCCGCGGCAGCTGGTCGATTCCTGCGTCTCGCGTGATCCCTCTGCTCACCATCGTCACCGCTCTCGAGGACAGCTGACCATGACCACCCAGCACCCCAGAGACCCCATCGGTTCCGCTTCTGCGGGCGGGGCGCCGCCGCCGAGCGTCGACCGCTCCGCCTCGGACGGCGAGTCGGAGTCCGGGCCCGGCGCAGCGCAGGACGCGACGTCCCCGCACATCCCGGCGCCCTCTCGTCGGGCCGTCTTCGCCGGGGCAGCCGGCGCCGGCGCGGTTCTCGCGGTCACCGCCGTCACGGCCGGTCCGCGGCCGCCGCGACTCGGCCCGGTCGGCGGCGACGAGGAGCTGGCCGCAGAACTCCGCCCGTATCTGGGAGGTCACCACCGGGTCTCCGTCGTGGTGATCGACGGCGAGCAGCACCGCTTCGCCGCCTTCGGGGCCGACGAGAACACCGAGTTCGAGATCGGGTCGGTGACCAAGACCTTCACCGGCGCCCTGCTGATGGACGCGGTCGAGCGGGGCGAGGTCACCCTGGACACCACGGTGACCGAAATCCTCGGCGAGCGCGCCCACGGCTCCGACGCAGCCGACGTGACCCTCGCCGAGCTCGCGTCCCAGTCCTCCGGCCTGCCGCGCCTCCCCGTGCGAAGACTCCTGGCGAGCTTCCCCATGATCGTGCTCCGCAAGGACTCCTACCTGGGCACGTCGGCGGAGGACGTGATCGACGCAGCCCTGGGCGCGACCCTGCGGGACCGCGGGGACTACGCCTACTCGAATCTCGGAGTCGCTCTCCTCGGGCAGCTCCTGGCCGTACGCGCCGAGGCGACCTGGCAGGAGCTCCTCGGGGCGCGACTGCTCGATCCGCTGGGGATGACCAGCACCCGCGCGCCGTTCCACCTCGCCGACGTCGGCGAGGACGCCCCGCGCGGCCGCACTTCCAGCGGATTGAGCGCCGGCGCGTGGACCATGCACGGCTACGGCCCGGCCGGCGCCATCCGCTCCACCGCGGCCGACATGGGCCGGTACCTGCGCTCCCTGCAGGAGGGCTCGAACCCCGGGGCGGCCGGCTTGGAGCCGCTCGTGGACCGCGGCGAAGGCCGCTCCGTCGGCGTCGTGTGGGGCCTGAATCAGACTGACGACGGGGACACCCTCGTCCAGCACAACGGCATGACCGGCGGTTTCTCCGCGTTCTGCGGGTTCAACCGCGACACCGGACGCGGCGTGGCGCTGCTGACGGCCTCTGCTCGCGACCTGGATGACCTCGGGGCCGCAATCATCGACGGGAGCGTGCCGCTATGACCCTGATCCTCACCGCGATCTTCCCGCTGCTGCTCCTGGCCACCCTCGTCCCCTCGGGGTTCGCCCTGCTGCGGCACTGGACGCACCCGAGCCGCCTGACGCTGGAGGCATTCAGCGCCGGATTCATGCTGCTGGTCTGCGGCCTGGTCCTGCCGATGAGCGGCTGGCTCGCGCTCGCCTGGTGGGCGGTCCTGGTGCTGCACCTGGCGGGCGCCGGCATCGCGACGTGGCGGGCCCTGACCGCGTCGGCACCGCACGGGCCGGATCTCAGCGCCCGCGCCCGGGCCGCCGCACATCCCGTCGGAGTCCGATCCCTGCTCGGCAGCGGCATCCTGTGGGCGGTGGCGGCGCTCATCGCCTTGGTAGGTGGCTGAGTGGCTGAGCGGCTGGGCGACTGGGTCCTCAGCTGCGCAGCGGGAGCCAGTCCAGCACGTCCTGAATCCCCTGGTCCCAGAACTCCCAGGTGTGTGCGCCCGGGCGCAGGCGGGAGCGCAGGTCGACGCCGTGCTGCTGCGCCGCGGCGATGAAGCGATGGTTCTGCGTGATCAGCTCGTCCTCGGTGCCGCAGTCCAGGAACAATGCCGGCAGCCGGTGCGGCTCTGCGGCACCGAGCAGGCCGAGCAGATCGTCGGCCGTGCCGGTCAGATCGCGACCGCCCCAGACCCGCTGGGCGAGGTTCCCGCGATTCTCGCCGAGCTCGAGCGCGGCCGGGTCGATCGCACCGGACAGGCTCGCCGCGGCCGCGTAGCGCTCCGGATGATTCAAGCCCAGCTTGAACGCCCCGAAACCGCCCATCGACAGGCCCGCCACGAAGGTGTCCTCGCGCGCCGTGGAGACGCGGAAGGTGCTCGCGACCAGCTGCGGCAGTTCCTCCGCGACGAAGGTCCAGTACTTCTCACCCACCTCTTCGTCGCAGTAGAAGGAGCGGCGCACCTCCGGCATCACCACCGCGATGCCCTTCTCGGTGGCGTAGCGCTCGATCGAGGTGCGGCGCTCCCAGATCGTGCAGTCATCGCTGAGACCGTGCAGGAGATACAGCACCGGCACCGCGCTCGAGGACCCCGCATCGTCGGCCCCCTCCATGCCGATTCCCGCCGCGGACTGCGGCATCAGCACCACCATCGAGGTGCCCATTCCGAGGGATTCGGAGAAGAAGTCGGTGCGCATGCGGATCATCGGTGATCACTCCTGGGGTCGGGGGCGGCGCATCGGAGGCCTCGAGCTCCGTGCGGCTCGGGGCCCATTGTCCACGTCGCGCCTACGATGGCCTCATGAACACGACGGCGCCGTCTGCACCCACCTGGACCCAGGATGCGATCTGCTGGCAGGTCTACCCCCTGGGCTTCTGCGGTGCGCCCTCGCATCGCGAGGATCTGGGCGGCGAGGGCTACGGCGGCGCCGACGGTGAGAACGTCGTGCACCGGCTGGGACGCCTGACCGGGTGGCTCGACCATCTCGTCGGCCTCGGCGCGAACGTGCTGATCCTGAACCCCCTCTTCGACTCGGTCTCCCACGGGTACGACACCCTCGATCATCGCCGGCTCGACCCGCGGCTCGGGGACGACTCCGACTTCGATGCCCTGGTCGCCGCCTGCCGTGAGCGGGGAATCCGGATCGTGCTCGACGGCGTCTTCAACCATGTCTCGGACCAGCACCCCGTGGCTCGCCGCGCGATCTCCACCGGACCGAACAGTCCCGAGGGTGCGCACATCCGCTGGGCCGGAGACCACCCCTACGGCTTCGAGGGCAACGACGACCTGGTCGAACTGGAGCTCACCGACTCGGTCGTGCAGGACGCGCTCGTGGACGTCATGAGTCGGTGGCTCGAGCGCGGGGCCGACGGCTGGCGACTCGATGCGATGTACGCCGCGGGGGCCTCCGCCTGGGCGCCCATCCTCGAACGGGTCCGCGCCGAACACCCGGAGGCCTGGATCCTCGGCGAGGTCATCCACGGCGACTACCCGGAGTTCGCCGCGGCCTCGGGCGCCGACTCGATCACCCAGTACGAGCTGTGGAAGGCGATCTGGTCCGCTCTGCACGACGAGAACCTGTTCGAGCTGGCGCACGCCCTGGGCCGCCACCAGGAATTCTTGGAGACCGACGGCGGGGCGCGCCCGCTGACGTTCGTGGGCAACCACGACACCACGCGCATCGCCTCTCAGCTCACGGACGGTCGGGACCTCTCGGTCGCGTACGCGCTGCTGGCCCTGCTGCCGGGGATCCCAGCGGTGTACTCGGGTGATGAGTTCGGGGCGACCGGGATCAAGGAGGAGCGCGCCGGCGGCGACGACGCGGTGCGCCCGTCGTTCCCCGAGGACCCCGCCGAGGCCCCGCACCACCTGAGCGTGCTCAGCGTCGACGCCGCCCCACGGATCCTCGAGGTGCATCGCCGACTGCTCTCCCTGCGCCGGCGCGAGCCGTGGCTGGCCTCCGCGCGCGTCGAGGTGCGCGAGGAGACCCTCGAGAACACCTACGCCGAGATCGTGCTGACCCCGCAGGACGGCGCGGCCCAGCCCGCGGGGGCGACGGCCGCCCTGACTCTCGTGCTCAATCTCGGCGAGGACGACCGACCTGCTCCCGGCGAGGTGCTCGAAGCGGTCAGCGGCGCCGACATGCTCGACGGCGTCGGCCCGCCCGCCTCGGGCGTCGTCCCCGCGCATGGCATCGCCGTGGTGCGCTGAGCTGCTGGGGACCGCCATCGTGCGGTGGAGCAGTGTCTCCGGGTCGAGTCGCGCGCATCGATGGCAGTCGGACTCGCGGGCGACGAGCCGCCCGTGATCCCCGCTGGGGATAGCGACTAGTACAGCAGCTATCGAGCGCCGAGCTCGCGCACGATCGCCGTGACGCGCTCCGGGTCGTTCGTGCTCCGTGCAGCGATGACGAGCGCGTCCTCATCGGTCGGAGGTTCGAAGCTCGCGGCATGTTCCCGAAGCACGGCGTCGGTGACGTCGTGACGAACCTGCGCCTCTCTGTTGGCGCGAACGCGTTCACGCTGCAGGTCAGGGCCGATCTGCACCCAGACGAGCGCGAAGGGTGCGCCCGCGGCACCTGCGGTGGCGCGCCATGCATCTCGAAGGAAACGCGGCGATCCCGTGTCGTCCACGACGACGTGATGCCCCTCCCTCAGGAGCGTGCCCACCCGCTCGTGAGCGATCCGGTTCGTCGCCGCCCATTCCTCCACGGGAATTCCCTGGCCGCCATCCAGACCTCGTTCGTCATTGATGAGGTCGAGACTGATCAGGTGAGCGGGCAACTCGTGGGCCAGCCGCGCCGCCAACGTGCTCTTGCCGGAGAACGAGAGACCGCACATCAAAGTCAGCGTCATGCGGCAACCCTACTGACCAGGGTGGGAGGACCCGCGAAGTCCATGTCTCCCACTCCCCGGAGCTGGCGCGGTCCCAGCAGGTCTGGTCGATGTCAGCCGGATAGTCCGGCCGGCCCGGTGAGGTCGTCGTGGTCTCCGCTGGTCCAGGCAGCGTGACGAGCAGCTGAGGTCAGTACAGCCTCCCGTGCGCCCCCGCGGATCGCACCGGGGAAGTTGCCGTAGAGACGGTCGAAGGCGAAGCGTGCGGCGCCGGCTGCGACCCGCAGGGCGACTGGGCCGGACAAGGGGATGCGGTTCGGGTAGGAGTACATGAAGGTGGTGGTGCGCCCGTCGGTGTTCGGGGCGATCGTGTCGCCCGACAGCAGGACACCCCGGCCGTCGCCACCGTTCCAGTGGACGACGGCACTGCCCGGGAAGTGCCCTCCGAGCTGGACAGCGACGACGCCGGGCAGCACCCTCTCCTCGCCCTGCCAGAGGTGAAGGTGTGCGGGGGTGCGTCCGAGCCAGCCGGCGTCGGCTCGAGCGATCCAGACAGGCGCGTCGTCGAGAGCCGCGGACCATGCCGACTGCAGGCCGAACATATGCGGATGGCTCGGGATGATCGCGCGCAGCGGTCCGAGCTTCGCGACCTCCGCGACCGCCTCGACGGTGATCGCCGCCGGCACATCGACCATCACGGTGCCGACCTCCGTGACCAGCAGCTTCGCCTCCTGGCCGATGCCGACTCCGCCGTCGACGCGCAGTGCGAAGAGGCGATCCTCGAGCTCGGCGACCTCGATGCGGGCGATCGCGACAGCAGGTTCGTGCCAGCGCTGCACACCATCAGGGGGAAGATACTGCCGCTCGTCGGCGCACACGGGGCACACGGCGGGCAACGTTGCCGCGTCGTACTCCACGCCGCAGGTCGCGCACTGGGTGATTCCCTGGAGCAGTTCGGACAGACGTTCATTCATGATCAGTGGATCAGCCACGGCCATCTCCTCGGGTCGATGAGCCGATCCTTTAACCTCAAGCTCCCTTGAGGTCAACTCTGCGCGCCCCACGCAGATGCACGATCCGACCGCTCATGGCGCGGGCCAAGCAAGTGGTGTCGTACTCTCACGTTCCCGGGGCGTGCTTGCGCTGCACGGCTGTCGGGGCTACTCCCCCTCCCGCTCAGGGCAGGTCTTCTCGCACCGACCGCAACGTGCGCAGCCCGTAGGCGGCGAGTGCCGGTTTGAGCGCGGCCCACTCGCCGAACTTGTAGTCGGCAGCCATACCTAGTTTGGGGGCCAGGTCCGGCCGCTGCCGCCGGACGTATACCCGCGCCTTGAGTGCGTGGGCAGGTAGCGACGCGATCTTGATTCGGTCGACGTCCTCGACCATCGGAATCACGTTGGCGATGTTCTCCCAGGTCGTGCGGCTCTCCTCCTCAAGCAGATAGGCGCCTTGGTACCCAAGGATGTTCACGGCGTAGTCGGCCATCACTCGAGCCTCCGACCTCGACGCTGTGGTGAAACCCCCGCTGAAGATCAGCCGCGTCTCAGCAGTCGGATCAAGAGAACGGAGAGCTGCTTGAACGCGGATTCGGTTGACGAAGTTGGCATCCACCTGAGGGTTTTTGAAGCCCAGCACCACGATCGACTCTGAGGTTCCGGTCGGGTGGTCGACAAGGGTCTGCGACCATCGTCGGTTCTGCCACTCGCCCCAGGCCAGAACTCCCGCCGCCACGGCGCCCGCAAGGGCCAGTCCTCTACGCATGCACTAAACACTAGAGCGCGTCGATTGCCCAGGGCCACCACATCATCACACTCGACAGAACAGGAGCACCGAGCTGTCAACCTTCAACGACCGCTACCGATGCACTCGAACTGACCGTTTAGGGCGCGCGGCTGCGCGGCCCCGGACGATAGCGTTGACGTGTGACGATCCATGTTCGCGACGCGACTGCTGATGACGTTCCGAGAGCTGCGCGTACGCTCTCTGCCGCCTTCGATGACTATCCGTGGACTCGCTGGTCAATCCCTACTGCACACTACGCGGAGCGCCTGGAGGAGCTACAAGGGCTCTACCTCCTCCATGCGCTCGGGTACGGGTTCGTGCTCGTAGACGATGAGCAGAGGGGTGTGGCGGCTTTCCTCCCACCCGATGCGCCGGAACCGAGCGTGGTCGCGCAGGGGCGGATCGCGGAGTTGTTGGGCGATCGACTCCCAGCCCTTGCAGCGACTGAGCTTCCCGAGCGCCCTGCGGAGTCATGGGACCTCGCCACCATCGGGGTCCACCCCGATAATTGGGGTCAAGGAGTGGCCTCCGCGATCATCGCCGAAGGGCTGCGCAGACTCGACGATTCCCGAGCTGCTACGTCGCTGGAGACCTCGGATGCTCGCAACGTCGCTCTGTACTCGCGTCATGGTTTCACCGTCACCGCGACGACAGAGATCCCGAACGGCCCAGTCGTCCACTCGATGCTTCGCGGCGCGGCCGATATCTGAATCGACCGTCCATGGATTGCTCGTCGTTGAGCCGGTCCTTGGGGGTTTCCCCCGTCTGACCTGGCGGCCGGCCCCGTTCCTCCTGCGGGACCCGCCTCGATACGCTCGCCTCGTGTCGCATCACACCGTGCCCGGACCCCCGCCGACCGCCGCTCCTCGAGCGCAGCGATCCCGTTCTGACGGCTGGTCGCCAGCTCTCGGTGTGGTGGCATTGCTCGGCGCCACCATTGCCGCTTTGATCATCGGGATCACCATCGTGCCGATGGAAGCCGCGCACGGCCGGCTCTTCACCGACACGCCTGGCACCTATCAGATCTCGGTCTATGCGCTCGGCGCGACCATGGTCCTGTGGGCCGCCCTGGGGGTCGCTGCTCTGGTGACCGGCATCGTCTCCATCGTGCGGCGAGGGGCGAACAGTCGAGCTGTCTGGGGCATCATCCTGGCTGTCGTCAGCCCCTTCGTGGCGGTCACTGCGCTGATCGCGTCGATGGTCATCGCGGCGATGATGATCTGATCCGCAGGCGCCCGCACTTGCGCAGTCGCGCTCCCGCGAACAGGCGCTCCCCGCGCACTCCCCGAGATCGCCATGATTCGTGCTTCGGCGCGCGATGGTGCGACAGCCTGCGATGCCACGGGGCACGCCCTGCGAGCCACGAGCCGCAACGACACATCCCCCTCCGGTGCTCCGTTCTCACGACGCCCGGTGATCAGGGACTGCTCCACAGCCCGGCGTAGGCTCGCGGCCATGAGCATCACGATCAAGCCCGCCGAATCCGTCAACACCGCACCCGTCGTGGCCCTCGGACTGATCGGGGGCTGGCTGACCGCTCGCGAGACCGGCATCCGTCCGCTCGGCGGAGTGGTGCTCGCGGCCGCCGGGCTCTACGCGGGCCGCACCTGGCTGGCCCGCCGAGGCCCCGCCACCACTGCCGCGCTCGGTGCGACCTACGTGGTCGGCTTCGGACTCTCGCATCCCCTGGCGAAGAAGATGGGCTCCTGGCCTGCGGTGCTCACCGTGACCGTGGCGGCCGCCGGCGCCGCCGCACTGCTGTCCGACGCCGCCTATGGCGAGTGGACCCCCGCCAACCCGGAGGCCTGACTCCCCCGGCCCCAGCTCGCCCGGCCCCGCACGCCCCGGTCCAGCTCCGCACACCTCGTGCCGGTCCGATTCGCCGCCGAACATCGACCGATCCGGGCCGAGAACCGCACCGAGATCGCCGGGGCGGCGGCGGGTGTGGGGACGCGGAGGCGGCCAGCGCGACGGCGGGCGTGGCGGCGGTGAATCGATGCAACCGAGTCGTGTTGGAACGGTTTTTCGCTGTCCATCGCGTGAATAGTTGACTAGGCTAAGACTTCGTCCCGACCGCCGGGACAGCGCAATCCCTGAGGACTCCTTTCCCCATGCTCGGCACCATGAGCCGCCTCTGGCAGACGGTCCGCCCTATTCGTATCCGCCTCTACCTGGGTCTGCTCAGCGCCCTCACCGCCTCGATCGTGGCGCTGATGATCCCCCAGGTCCTCGAGATCATCGTCAACCGTCTCGAGACCGACGCCGTGGCCGCGACCATCTGGACAGGTGGCGCCGTCGTGCTCGGACTCGGCCTGGTCGAAGCCGCCCTGATCTGGTTGCGGCGCACCTTCGCCGTCTCCCCGTCGACCACGGTCGAGAAGCTCATCCGCGTGGACTTCTACCGCAAGGTCCAGAACATGCCGGTCTCCTTCCACGACGCGTGGGGGTCCGGTCAGCTGCTCTCGCGCATGCTCACCGACATCAACCAGATCCGCCGCTGGATCGCCTTCGGCATGATCATGGCGGTGACCAGCGCCGTCACCATCGTCGTCGGCATGATCCTGCTGTGGCGCTCCTCCGCGATCCTGGCCATCATCTTCTTCCTGGCCGCGGTGCCGGTCTCGGTGATCGCCTACCGCTTCAACCGTAAGTTCTCGATCCTCTCGCGCCGCTCCCAGGACCAGAACGGCGACCTGGCCACCACCATCGAGCAGTCGGTGCAGGGCATTCGCGTGCTCAAGGCCTTCGGCCGCGGGCCCACTGCCCTGGACGGCTTCACCGAGCAGGCCGAAGAGCTGCGCATGACCGAGGTGCGCAAGGCGACCGCCATCGCGCGCTTCGACATGTTCATGTTCACGCTTCCCGAGCTCGCCCTCGGCGTGGCCCTGCTCGTCGGGCTCTACCAGACCGCGGACGGGGCGATCAGCACCGGCCAGCTCGCCTCCTACTTCGCGACCGCCACCCTCGTGGTGGGCCCGGTGCGCCAGCTCGGCATGCTGCTGGGCCAGGCCGTCAACGCCACCACCGCGCTCGATCGTCATTACGAGGTGATGGACGAGCCCAACCGGATCACGTCACCGGAGAATCCGGTCGAGGTGGACACCACCCGCGCCACCGGCGCCGTGCGCCTGGAGGGCGTCCACTTCCGCTTCGAGGACGCTCCGGACCACGTGCCCGACGTGCTGGACGGGGTGAACCTCGAGATCCGTCCCGGCGAGACCATGGCACTGGTGGGCGTGACCGGCAGCGGCAAGTCCACTCTGCTGCAGCTGGTTCCGCGCCTGTACGACGTCACCTCCGGGTCGATCACGATCGACGGGGTCGAGATCCGCGACATGGGCCTGCGCGACCTGCGCACCCTGACCGCTTTCGCCTTCGAGGACGCCACCTTGTTCTCCGACTCGGTGCGGGTCAACGTGCTGATCGGCGCCGACCAGTCGCTGTCCGAGGACGAGCGGGAGGAGCTGCTCGAACTCGCGCTGCGCACGGCCGACGCCAGCTTCGCCTTCGACATGCCCGAGGGCGTGGACACCCCCATCGGCGAGGAGGGCATGAGCCTGTCCGGTGGCCAGCGCCAGCGGCTCGCACTGGCCCGGGCGATCGCCGCTCGCCCCGCGGTGCTGCTGCTGGACGACCCGCTGTCGGCCCTGGACACCAAGACGGAGGAGACCGTCACCTCCCGCCTGCGCGAAGTGCTCTCCGGGACCACGACGCTGATCGTCGCCCACCGCACCTCGACCGTGGCCCTGGCCGACCGCGTCGCCCTGCTGGACCGCGGCCGCCTGGTCGCCGTCGGCACCCACACGGAGATGATGGAGACCTCGGCCCGCTACCGCTGGGTGATCGCGAACCAGGAGGAGGAGGTTCGGCGCGACCAGGACATCGAGACCCTCACCGGGGAGCTCGACCTGCGCGCGATCCAGAACGCCGCCGCGGCCGACGGCGATGCCCCTGCCACGCCGCCGGACCCGGAAGACGGTGCAGGCGATCCGCAGGCAGATGATCCGCGGCGCCACGAACCGACGGTGACCGCCGGGATCCCGTCCGTCGGCGGCCATCCGACGGAGCCGACCAGTGGGAAGGAGGGCCGATGAGCACGACGACCGTTGATCAGAACCAGAACGACGACGAGCAGCAGACCCCTACCTCCGCCCAGGAGACGGCCTCCCGGAATCGCTCCTTCGCGCTCCTGGGTGAGCTCATCTCCCCGGTGAAGGGCCAGTTCGCGCTGATGGCGCTCATGGTCATCGTCGCGCAGCTCGCGGTGGTCGCGGGCCCCGCGATCATCGCCTGGGGCATCAACGTCGGCCTGCCCGAGCTGATCGACGGCAATTCGACCCCGGCCATCCAGGCCGCCGTGCTCACCATCGGCGCAGCGATCGTCGGCGGCATCCTGACCTTCGGGTACGTGCGCCAATCCGTGGTCGTCGGCCAGAAGATGCTGCTGGCGCTGCGGCGCCGCGTTTTCCGCTTCACCCAGCGCCAGGACCTCGAGTTCCACGAGTCGTACACCTCCGGCCGCATCGTCTCGCGACAGACCTCCGATATGGAGGCGCTGCGCGAGCTGCTCGACTCGGGCGTGAACGTGATGGTCGGCGCCTCGCTGGCGATGGTGTTCACGATCGTGCTGATCGTGAGGATGGACTGGGTCACCGGCGTGGTGATGCTGTTGATGCTGATCCCCTGCGTCCTGCTGACGATGTGGTTCCAGAAGCGGTCGCGCATCGAGTACCGCGCGATCCGCACCCACTCCGCCCGGCTGATCGTCCACTTCGTCGAGGCCATGGCCGGCATCCGCGCGGTCAAGGCCTTCCGCAAGGAGGACCGCAACCAGGCGGAGTTCGACACCCTTGCCCAGGATTACCGTGACGCCTCGATGCGCTCCATCCGAGTGTTCGGCATCTACCAGCCGGCGCTGCGCATCCTCGCCAACGTGACGATCGCGGCCGTGCTCATCGTCGGTGGCTTCCGGGTGCTGTCGGACGATCTTCAGGTCGGGACCCTGGTCGCGCTGGTGCTGTACTCGCGGCGCTTCTTCCAGCCCGTCGATGAGATCGCGAACTTCTACAACGCGTTCCAGTCCGCGGTCTCGGCGCTCGAGAAGATCGCGAATCTGCTGGCCGTGCAGCCGCACGTCAAGGAATCCACCTCGCCGGTCCCTCTTCCCAGCTCGAGCGGCAAGGTCGACTTCGAGGACGTCTCCTTCCGGTACACGGAGGACGGCCCGCTGGTGCTGAAGCCCATGGATCTGCACATCCCCGCCGGCCAGACGATCGCGCTGGTGGGGCAGACGGGCGCCGGCAAGTCCACGGTCGCCAAGCTCATCTCGCGCTTCTACGACGCGACCGAGGGAAGCGTGCAGCTGGATGGAGTGGACCTGCGGGACATCTCGATGGAGGACCTGACGAGCAACATCGTCATGGTCACCCAGGAGGCGTACCTGTTCTCCGGGACCGTTGCGGACAACATCGCGCTGGGCAAGCCCGGGGCGAGCCGCGAGGAGATCGAGACGGCCGCCCGCGCGATCGGTGCGGACTCCTTCATCGAGCAGCTCCCCTACGGCTACGACACCGACGTGAACAAACGCGGAGGTCGCGTCAGTGCAGGTCAGCGTCAGCTGATCTCCTTCGCCCGCGCCTTCCTCGCCGATCCCCGGGTGCTGATCCTCGACGAGGCCACCAGCTCCCTGGACATCCCCTCGGAGCGGATGGTGCAGGAGGGGCTCACGAAGCTGCTGGGGCACCGTACTTCGCTGATCATCGCCCACCGCCTGACCACGGTGATGATCGCCGACCGGGTGCTGGTGGTGCACGGCGGCGAGGTCGTCGAGGACGGCTCCCCGCAGGAGCTCGTCGCCCAGGGCGGTCGCTTCGCCGCGCTCTACCAGGCATGGCAGGACTCGATGTGAGGTCGATGGTCGGGCGCGATCCGACCTGCTGCTGACATCGGCCGGCGCTCCCCTCGAGCGTCGGCCGATGTGCTGCGTCGGGCTCCCCGCGGTGGGCGCTGCTCAGGCGCCGAGCAGCGCGCGCAGCTCGGCGGTGTCGCCCTCGACCTCCACCGGGGCGACCGGCCGACGGAACCGTGCCGGAGTGACCAGGAAGCGCTGCTGGAGCACTGCCGGACCCGGTTCGGTCGACACCTGGGTGCCGTTCTCCGCGTAGCCGCAGGCCCGCGAGACAGCGAAGGACGCGTCGTTGCCGATGACCGCTGAGGATTCCGCACGCTGGGCCCCGAGATGATCGAAGGCGAAGGTCAGCATCGCCTGGCGCATGAGCGTCCCGTAGCCCTTCCCGTGCGCGTCGAGCGTGAGCCACGAGCCGGAGGTGACGGTGCGGCGCTCGGCGAAGCGGTGCGCAGCGACATCCTGGCAGCCGATCAGGCGACCACCGGCCCAGATACCGAGCGGCAGGGTCCACTGCTCGGCCGACAGCTCCGAGCGCAGTCGCCACTGGAACCGCAGGGCCTCCCGCGCACGGATCTCGGGCTCGGCCCGATACCAGCCGAAGACCTGCGGAGACTCGGGGTCCGCGAAGATCGGCCGACGGATCAGCTCGACGTACTCGGGAAAGTCCGCGTCGCAGAGCGGGCGCAGCGTGAGGTCACCCGCTCGGAGGCGGAGACCGAAGGGTGGATGAGCGGAGGCGAGGCCGAAGGTCGACGACATCAGCCCAGGGTAGTGCGGGAGAGCGAGCCGAGCACGGGAATTCCCCGGGGTCATGTCGCGCGCAGCGAGCACGACGGCGCACGACCGTTCTCCGTACTCTGGGGCCATGACGATCGACGTGCTGCTGACAGGCTTCGAGCCCTTCGCGGGCGCTGCGGGCAACGAATCCTGGGCGGCGGTCTCGCGGGCCGCGCCGCGGCTGCGGCAGCGTGGCGCGCGCGTCGCGGAGGTGGAGCTGCCCGTCGAGTTCGGCCGCGCCGGCGATCTGCTCGAGCAGGCGGTGCGGGAGCATCGACCCCAGCTCGTGATCGCCCTGGGCCTCGCCGCGGGCCGCAGCGCCATCACCCCGGAGCGGGTCGCGCTGAACGTGCGCGACGCCCGGATCCCCGACAACGCGGGCGCCTCTCCGGTGGACGAGCCCGTGGTCGAAGGCGGCCCGGTCGGGTACTTCACGGGCCTGCCGATCAAGGCGATGGTCTCCGCTCTGGACGCGGAGCGGATACCAGGGTCGGTCTCGCAGACGGCGGGAACGTACGTGTGCAACGACGTCTTCTACCGGCTGCAGCACCTGCTGGCGAGTGACGAGGCGCTGGCCGGCATCCGCGGGGGCTTCGTCCACGTGCCGTCGGCCGACGTGGTCGACGCCGCCACCGCCGCAGAAGCCCTGGTGGCCATGGTCGACGCCGCGCAAGGGACCGTGGTGGATCTCGCGCGCTCGGGCGGCGCCGAGCACTGATCCGGTGGATGGTCCGGCTTCGTCCCCGCTCCCCACGCGCCTGAGGCGCACTGAGATGTGCACAGCGCGCCTCGTGGTGGACGGCCGCGCCGTGAGAGCATCGCGCTCACGCCTGAATCCCGAAGTTATCCACAAGGTTTTCCACAGTCGTGGATGAATGACAAGCATGTAGTTCCGCAGGTACGAGCGGTGCACGCGGCGTGTCGTCCCCTCTCGGGCCGTCGTCTTCGATCACGACGGGACCCTCTCCTTGCCCCACCCCGCACCGATCATCCATCAATGCAGGTCAAACGCCTTTTATCGCGTTCAGATGCAGGATTCTCGTCGCTGCTCGGTCCGCGACGAACAGTCGGAAACGCTGACCGGTGGCGGAGGCGTGGCCCCTAGCACCAGAGAGTCGCATCACGCAGCAGTTCCGCGGAACTCACCGTCCGTCCACAACGGATCCCCGGTTTTCCACAGCAACATCCTGAAATCCCCAGCCGTACCGCGATTCATCCCCACCCTTGTCCACAACTGGGGATAGTCACACCGTTGTCATTCGTGCGCATCCACCACGGGCCGGCGTCCTGGCGGCGCGATGGCGGGATTCGGATGCTAATGAGTGTTGATCAAGTGATTCCCCAACGGGTACCCGCCGAAGGTGGCCCCGGTCCAGATCGAGACCGACGCGGTCAACGCTCCGCTTCTCAGATCCAACCGTGCTGGTGGGCGGTTAGGGCTGCGGTGAGACGGTTGGGGGCGTCGAGTTTGGTCATGGCCTCGGAAAGGTAGTTGCGTACGGTGCCCGCGGCCAGATGGAGCGTGGCGGCGATGTCTGCCACGCTCTTGCCCTGGCGGGTCAGCCGCAGGACGTCGAGTTCTCGGTCGGTGAGGGGGCAGTCGAAACCGAGTGCGGTGACGGCGAGGTCGGGGTCGACGTACCGTTTGCCAGAGTGGACGCGTTCGATGATGCGGGAGAGTTGTTCCGCGGGGGTGTTCTTGGGAACGAATCCGCGCACTCCGGCAGCTAGGGCGGAGCGCAGGACGCCGGGGAGCGCGTGCCGGGTGATCATGACGATGGCGGTCTGCGGGTCGCGCGCGAGTAACGCCCGGGCAGCGTCGAGGCCGTCGAGTCCGGGCATCTCCAGGTCGAGTACGTACACGTCAATGTCCGCGGCAGGTGTGTGGTCAAGTGCCGCCTGGCCGTGTGCGCCGTGGCCGGAAACGGTGATTGTTTCCTCCAGGTTGAGTAGAGAAACCAAGGCGGTGCGGAGCATTTCTTCGTCATCGGCAAGGAAGATGCGGATCATGGTCGCAACCCGATCTCGCCGGTGACGGTGAACAGGTCACCTTCATGCTGCCAGGTGAAGGTGCCGTCGCGTTCGGTGAACCGTCGTTGCAAGCCGGATAGCCCGTTGCCGCTGCCCGTTGCCACCGCCTCGCCGGGTGCCGCCCCGTCGTTGTCGATGACCATGGTGGTTTCGTTCAGGAGAATGCGCGCGGTGGTGGCGTTGGCGTGGCGCAAGATGTTACTGGCCGCTTCCCTCGCCAGAGCAGCGAAGGTCTCGTCGCGCTCGGGAGGTGGCGTCCCTGCGCGGTGGAACGTCACGTCGATCCCGGCGGCGGTGAGAAGTTGGTCCAGATTGGCGAGTTCGGCGGCGAGGTTCAGGGTGCGGTAGCCGTGGGCGAGGTCGCGGGTGCGCCGGTCGGCCTCGGCGGCGAGGTCTTCGATCGCGTGGAGCTCCTGGCGTGCGAGGTCAGAGTCGTGGTCGATGCTGCGGCGGGAGAGCTCTGCCTTGAGCTTGATGGCCAGCAGGGTATGACCCTGGATGTCGTGCAGATCGGTGGCGAACCGCAGCCGTTCACGCGTCAGGGCGAGGTCGCGCTGGTCGGCATTGTGTTGGTCGAGCCGCCGCTGCCACTGCCAACCGATCTGCGCGCTGGCGAAGGCGACGGTCGGCGCGCCGAGCAAAGCAATCATGACGATCAGGTCCTGCACCGGGAGCGAGCCCTGCGACTGCAACGCGGACACGGCCGCCGCCGCGCCGACCGCGGTGAGGCTGGCGATCAGAGGGAACCAAGCGGGGCGGTGCCAGGTGATGGCGAACGCGAACGGCAAGCCGCTCGCGAGCACGGTGGTCGGCTGAGCGGAGATGGCAAAGGACGTCACGAGCAGGACAGAGGCTGCCAGCAGCACCGCGGTGAGCATCCCACGTGAGCGCGGAGTGTCGTAGGACCAGGCTAGCCACACGGTCACGCCGACGCTGACCAGGCTTGCCACGATCGCGAAGAGAACAGACTCCCACCCACGCCCCGCCGCCAAGGTCAGAGCGGTTGAGGTGACCGCGAACACGGCGATGACCCCGATAAGTAGCCCGCGGAGCTCGGTGGGGAGGGCGCGCGTGGACCACAGCAGTACACGCGCAGGGTCCTCGGTCACAGACTTCTCCTTTCTGCTGAGTATGGATCAAGCGCCTGCATCCAGGTTCTCGCACCCACAGTCGGTAGTGGCAGTGGGGTGAGTCAGAGGTGGGCATGACAACTGTCAGATTTCGGTCCTGCCTTCGTCAGATTAGGTCGTGATTCTCGGATCTGCCGCAACAGGCGAGGGCAGGAGATGGTGTAGACACAGCGACTTGCACCTAACCAGGAGGAGATATGCGAGCAAGAACGAAAGCCATGCTCATCACTATGCTCGTCGCCCCGCTCGTGGTGGTGACCGTGACCGTGGAAGCGGTGCGCACACGACGGCTGGAACTGGACGGCGGCGGTGTTGCAGACGACATCCCCGAGCACTTCTACGGGTCCTCTTTCCTACCCGCAGCGGTGCTGGACAACGTGGGCTGGGTCATCGCCGCGGGAGTGCTGTGGATCGTGGCCGCCGCGCTGCTCATGGGCCGCAGCGCACTCGCCGCACGCGTGCAAGAGACGAAGGCCGGGTGGTGAGCACGATGCCCGTCCCGAACCAGTCATCGAGGTCGAGAAGCTGCGCTGCGCCTACGATAAGACTTAGCACGATGTCCAAGCGCGATGCCCCGGACACGAAGAACAGGCCGGCACGGCGTCTGCGCCGCACCGGCCCGCTCCCAGGAACGTGACCTCAGGATGCCGTCAGTACGGCACCGTCATCGACTTCACGACGACCAGCACCACGCACAGCAGCACGATGCCCGCCACGATGCCCGCGTGCAGCAGGGCTGACCGTGTCGCGAGGGCCTGCCGATCAGCGCCCGGGGTGGCCTTGGGTCGCAGCGCGAACATCCCCGCAGTGGCCACGGCACCGATCACGAGCCCGCCCAGGTGACCCTGCCAGGAGATGTTCGGGACGGTGAAGGTGATGACGAGGTTCAAGCCGATCAGCACGAGGATCTGCGCGGTCTGCCCGCCCAGGCGACGGTTGACGATGAACATCGCCGCGAACAGCCCGAACACGCCACCGCTGGCACCGAGCGTGCCGGTCACCCATGCCTGGCCGAGCGGATCCGCGATGAGGTATACGGCGGTGTGGCCGCCGAGGACCGAGGAGAAGTACACCGCTGCGAACCGGGCGCGGCCCATCGTCGGCTCGAGGTACTGCCCCACGATGAACAGCGCGTACATGTTCAACAGGAGGTGCATGACCCCGCCGTGCAGGAAGCCGGCCGTGAGGAACGTCCACGGCATGACCAGCGCACGGAACGGCGAGAACACCCCGAGCTGGTAGACGACCTCCGGCATCACCGTCTGACCGACATACCCGAGGATGCACAGCGCGATCACGGTGTAGGTGACGTACGGCTTGCCCTTGCCGATCCGGCCACCCATCGCATTGCGCGGTCGGCTGTTGGCCTGCTGCTTGCTGAGCTCTCGTTCGCAGTCCACGCACAGCACGCCCACCGGGGTGGGACGTTGGCAGTCCGGACAGGCCGGACGCTCGCACCGCTTGCAGCGCACATAGCTCACCCGATCGGGGTGTCGAGGGCAGACCGGTGGGCTCTGCGAGTCAGGGTCCGGATTGTCCTCGGAGCTGTAGCCGTAGCTGGGGCGTTCCATGGGGTCATTCCACCATGTGCGCCTGGGCCGACGCCGGGTCGCGGGCCGCGCGTCAGGCCACGGTGTACGGGAACGCGGTGAAGAGCGCGGCGAAGCGACGACGCTGGGGATCGCTGATCGGGCGCAGGGCGGTGAGGTCAAGCGTTCGTTTCCCGGCCGCGCCCTTGCGGGTCCAGGTGCCCAGAACCTCGCCGCGACGGATCGCGCAGCGTTTGAAGACCCCGTTGTTCCCGGGGACCAGAGCGACGTGCCGCTCGGCGTCCATGAGATAGAGCCGGTCTCGATAGCCCAGCACGAGTTCGTCGAAGCCGGGCAGCAGCAGCTCCCGCATGGTCTCCTTCTGCGCTGCCGCGTACTCTTCGGCCAGCCCGGGGCGCCACCACAGCTGCTCACCGTCTCCACCGCGCGCGTCGGCCGCCGTGGCATGCAGGCGCCCGTCCCGGTCGGCGTACCCGGTCTCGAGCTGGTCGGCGACCAGCGGGATCGCGGCACGGATCGTGCGCAGCGGCAGCTTGGACCACCAGGCGAGGTCCCGCTCCCCCGCCGGGCCGTGGGACGTGAAGTAGCGTCGCGCGAGCTCGGCGGCGGCCGCGGTCTCCTCTCCGCCGAAGGCTCCTTCGAGGTCGGTGCCGGCGGGCAGCCAGGATTTCGCGAGCACGACGGTGGTCTCCTGTTCGCGCCATGGGCCGTAGGCGGCGTGCCCGAAGGAGATCAGCTCGCCCAGCAGGTGATAGCCGCGTCCCTGTCCGGTGGGAATCCCGGCTGCCTCCCAGGCGGCCAGCAGCTCCTTGCGCAGCACCCCGCGGCCGGCGCCGGGTACCGAATGCTCCGCAGCGACCTCCTCGAGGACCTCCTGGGCGCGGCCGACGTGATGGTCTTCGAGGTCCAGCTGACCGCGTCGGCCGATCGCTGCCCGCAGCGGCCCGGCGGCGCAGAGCTCGGTGAGCCACGCGAGGGTGTCGGCAGCGACCGCGAAGACGGTGCCGCGCATCGGGTAACCGCGCACGATCTCCCCGCGGTCGAAGGCGGCGAGCACCGGATCCAGGTCACCGCCGGTGCGCAGCGCGAGCGAGGCCATCACCCCGGGCAGGTCCTGGCCCTGATGCGCCCCGAAAGCGTGCGCGGCCTGCGTCGGGCTCGAGAAGCGCTGCGGGCCGGCCAGGCCCTGGGCGAGGATCCGGGCACCGGCCAGGTGTCGCTGCGTCATGCGCCGAGCGTAACCGCCACCGCCCCCACCCGCCCCGCGAATACATCGAACGGTTGATCCGGTTCCCGCAGCGCGTCCATAGCGTGGGAAGCACCCCGAATCGGGGACCGCACCCCTCGCCGCCACCAGCGGTTTTCTCGCGAAGGACCCACAGTGCCTGCACCCACACCCACCTCCCACCGCCACCGGGGCGGCGACTCCGCTGAGCCCGTTGCGCCCGTCGACGGCGCCTCGCCCGCTCCGTCCGATACCTCGGCCGATGGTCCCGAGGCGCCCGCCGGGCCCGTCGGGCGCCTCTCCGCGCGGATCGCCGGCACCCTCACCGGTCGCCGCTCCGCGTGGGTCGTGCTCGGCGTCTTCGTCGTGCTGCTCCTGGCCGTGATGGGCGGTCTGCGCGGCGCCGGGCCCGCCTCCGGGATGGATGCGCTTCCGGAGACCTCCGAGTCCTCCCGGGCGGCCGCGATCGCCGACACCATGGAGGGCAACCGCTACCAGCCGGTGTTCGCCGTGGTCACCCGCGAGGACGGCAGCGCGCTGACCGCTGAGGACCAGGCCGCCGTGGAGACCCTCCGGGCCGATCTGGCCGAGGTCTCCGGCCGCGACGCCGTGGGTCCCATGCCCGCCGAGGACGGCGAAGCCGACCTGGTCATGACGACCGTCGATTCCCAAGCTGACAAGGACGCGATCGATGCGATGATCACGGACCTGCGCGCTGCGGCGGAGGACTCCGCCGCCGAGCAGCTGACCGTGTCCGTCACGGGCGGCCCCGCCGTCGGCTCCGACATCCGCGGCGCCTTCGCCGGGGCGAACTTCACGCTGCTCGCCGTCACCATCTCCGTGGTCGCCGTGCTGCTGCTGCTCACCTACCGCTCCCCCGTGCTGTGGCTGGCGCCGCTGGCCGTGGTGGGCCTGGCCGACGGGGCCGCCGGCGCCGTCACCGACACCCTGGGCGAGCAGTTCTCCCTGGCCTTCGACTCAGGCGTGATCAGCGTGCTCGTGTTCGGCGCGGGCACCAACTATGCGCTGCTGCTGATCTCCCGCTACCGCGAGGAGCTGCACGACACCGGTGATCACCGCGCTGCGCTGCGCTCCGCCTGGACCCGCACCGCACCCGCGATCATCGCCTCGAATGTCACCGTCGTGCTCGCCCTGCTGACCCTGCTGGCCGCCGTCATGCCCGCCACTCGCGGGCTCGGCATCGCGGCCGCGGCCGGGCTGATCATCGCTGTGATCGCCGTGCTGTTCCCGCTGACCGCTCTGCTCGCCGTGGTGGGCCGGCGCGTGTTCTGGCCCTTCGTGCCCAAGCCCGAGGAGGCACGGAGCGCAGGGAATGCAGGGAACGCCGCGACGCGCCGGGACGACGCCGAGCACGGTCCCTTCGCGGCCGTCGCCCGCACCGTCACCCGCCGCCCGGCGATCGCAGCCGTCGTCTCGGTGCTGCTGATGGGTGTACTGGCCACGGGCCTGATCGGGACCCGCGTGGGCCTCTC
This sequence comes from Brachybacterium sp. FME24, assembly GCF_014897705.1. GTDB lineage: Bacteria > Actinomycetota > Actinomycetes > Actinomycetales > Dermabacteraceae > Brachybacterium. The sequence goes on from NZ_JABUXV010000007.1 coordinate 214,080, forward strand.
CCAGGACGAGCAGTTCGCCTCCGCCAACGAATCCTCGACCGGGTTCATCGCGATGTCCGAGCACTACGGCGCCGGAGAGAGCGCCCCGCACCAGATCGTGGTGAGAGAGGCCGCCGCCGACTCAGCCGCAGAGGCCGCCGAGTCCGTGCCCGGGATCGATCGCGCCTCCGTCAGCGGCACCACGCCCGACGGCTGGGCCGTGCTCTCCGCCGTCGGCTCCTCCGAGCCAGAGTCGCCCGGGGCGATCGAGGAGGCCGAGCGGCTGCGCGACTCGCTCCATGCCCTCACCGGGGCCGACGCCCTGGTGGGAGGCACCACGGCCAGTGCCATGGACGTGCGCTCCGACTCCGTCCGCGACCTGCTCGTCGTCGCCCCGATGATCCTCGCAGTCGTGCTGATCGTGCTGATGGGACTGCTGCGTGCCGTGGTGGCACCCCTGGTGCTGCTCACCGTCAACGTGGCCAGCTCGGTCGCGGCGATCGGCCTGGGCCTGTGGGCCGGACGCCTCCTGTTCGACATCCCCGCGCTCGACGTGACGGTGCCGCTGCTGGCGTTCCTGTTCCTGGTCGCTCTCGGCGTGGACTACACGATCTTCCTGGTCCACCGCGCCCGTCACGAAGCTGCCACCCACGGGACCACCCAGGGCATGGTGCGGGCCGTCGGCTCCACCGGTGTGGTCATCACCAGCGCGGGTGTGGTGCTCGCCGCCGTGTTCGCCGCTCTCGGAGTGCTGCCCCTGGTGGTGCTCGGTCAGCTCGGCCTGATCGTGGGCCTCGGGGTTCTGCTGGACACGCTGCTGGTACGCACCGTGCTGGTGCCGGCGCTGTTCGCCCTGATCGGGGACCGCATGTGGTGGCCCTCGCGCCCGGCAGCCGCTCAGCGCGACTGACCGCCCACCCGGCCCGTCCCGGTCGCCGGCACCGGGTCGCCGGCCACCAGCTCGTCCCGGCACCGTCCCGGCACCCCTCCCGAAAATGTCCCCTGAGGACCGATCCGCCCACCAAGATCGGTCCTCAGGGGACATTTTCGGAGTATCGGCGAGGCCGACTCGGCTGGCGGGGCATGATGCGCGGCCAGCGGGCGGCGGCGGGCGGCCAGCGGCGGCCAGCGGGCGGCGGCTGGCGGCGGGCGGCCAGCGGCCGGCGCGGCGGGGTGGGGTGGGGCCAGTGGGACGGTCGGCGGCGCGGCCGGGTGGGGCCAGCGGTGGCAGATCGGGAAGCGGTGGAGGGAGAGGGTGCCGACGAATGCAGAACTGCCCGTCCCCTCGTGCGAGGGAGCGGGCAGTTCTGCATTCGTCGCGGGGGCCGGCTGCTCAGAGCAGTCTCGGCCCGTACGGGGTCAGTTCTCGACCCCGTGCGGGATCACTTCTCGACGGAGACCTTCTCGATGACGACGTCCTCGAGGGGACGGTCACGCATGTCGGTCTTGACGCCCTCGATCGCGTCGACGACCTTCTTGGAGTCCTCGTCGGCGACGACACCGAAGACGGTGTGCTTGCCCTGGAGGTGCGGGGTCGGGCCGACGGTGATGAAGAACTGCGAACCGTTGGTGCCCGCGGGCTTACCGGTGATCGCGTTCATGCGCTTGCCGGCGTTGGCCATGGCGAGCATGTACGGCTCGTTGAAGTTCTTCTCGGAGATCTCGTCGTCGAAGTTGTAGCCGGGGCCGCCGGTGCCGGTGCCCAGGGGGTCGCCGCCCTGGAGCATGAAGCCGGAGATGATGCGGTGGAAGACGACGCCGTCGTAGAACGGGCGGGTGACCTTCTCGCCGCTCTCGGCGTCGGTGAACTCGCGGGTTCCCTCGGCGAGGCCCACGAAGTTGTCGACGGTCTTGGGGGCGTGGTCGGGGAACAGCTCGAGACGGATGTCCCCGTGGTTGGTATGCAGAGTTGCGAACATGGCGTCATCTTCGCACAAACGCCCTGCCGGATCTTTAGACAGACCCCCTGACAAAGAGCGGTCCGCTCTCAGCGGACACCGGCCCTGCGCTGGCCCGACCGCTCGGCAGGGCGCAAACCTGACCATTGACCGAGGAACGCCCATACTCGCTCGCGTTAGAGTTGTGCCACACGGGGCGCGTCGTCCGCCAGGGCGGCCCGGCCCAGGGACCACCGTCGGCCCGACCCGGCGGATTCGACCGAAAGGGGAACCTCATGGCGCTGACCACCAAGCGCGAGTCCAAGAAGGCCAAGAAGCAGGCCGCGAAGACCGCAGAGGCTGCCGGTACGACCGCGCAGAGGGCCGAGAAGGCCGTCGAGGAGCTGCAGAAGCTCGCCGCCACCGTCGGGCCCGTCATGTCCGAGGGTGCCCGCGAGGCCCGCTCGCGCGCCACCGGGCTCGTCGACCAGTACGGTCCGGGCGTCGAGGAGCGCTTCCGCCATCAGAGCGAGAAGTTCTCCGAGCTGTCCTCGAACCTCGGCCCCCGCGCCGACAAGTTCAAGCAGGACGTGCAGGACGATTACCTCCCGCGCGCCCGCAAGACCGCCGAGACCACCGGTTCTGTCCTGAAGGCCGCCGTCGACGCCGCACGCACCGAGCTCGACAAGGGTCAGGGCGACATCCGGGCCGCTGCCCTCAAGCCGGAACCGGTCAAGAAGAAGGGTCGCGCCGGCAAGGTGCTGCTCGTCCTCGGGCTGGCCGCTGCCGGCGCCGCTGCGGGCTACATCGCCTGGCAGAAGACCCGTCCGGTCGAGGATCCGTGGGCCCCGCCCGCAGATTTCGCCCGGGCGCACTACCCGGCCTCCGCCTCGAGCGAAGACGACTCCTCGACCGTCTCCGACACCGTCGGTTCGGCCGACGCGGGTGACGTGGCCCAGGCCCTCAAGGGTGACGACCGTTCCTCGGACGTCGCGCCCAAGGAGGTCAAGGTCGAGTCCGATGCGGACGAGAGCGCGACCGCTCTGGACGACGAGAAGCGCGGCACCCACCGCGGCGACGTCTGAGCCTCGCCTCAGAGCGCTCGCGGAGCATTCCGTGCACGGCGCGGCGATCCCGTCCTTCGACGGTGATCGCCGCGCCGTTCGTCTGCCTGCCGTGAGCCCTCCCGTGCGTACTGCCCGGTTGCAGCTGGCCCCGGTGGTCGAGGGCGACCTCGAGGAGCTGTTCGCCCTGCACGCGGACCCGCGCGCCTTCACCGAGGACCTCACCGAGCCGCTGACCGGGCGCGAGCAGATGCGCTGGGTGCTCGCGCAGTGGATCGAGCACTGGGCGCAGCACGGCGCCGGGTACCTCACGGTGCGTTCCCGCGAGCCCTCCCGGGGCACGCTCCCGTCCGGGCTGCTGGGGGTCGTCGGCCTCGCCCCGCTCGAGGTGGACGCTCACGCAGACTTGAGTGCCTACTGGCGCGTCTCCCCCGGCGTGAGCGGCCGCGGGGTCGCCACCGAGGCGATGCACGCCGTGCTGGGCCACCCGGAGATCGGGGCCCGTGGTCGCGAGGTGCTGGCGGTGACCGCCGCGGGCAATGCCGCGTCCCGCGCTCTGGCCGCGAGGCTCGGCTTCGCCCTCGCCCCCGCGTCGCGTCCGGTGCCCGGCGGCCGCGAAGGTGACGTCCTGCTGATCCGCCCTGCCTGAGCGCGCGCCCCGGTCCGTAGACTGCGAGGCCATGAGTGCACCGGGCCCCGCAGACCGCACGACGGCGGATCCTGCCGACCAGGAGGCGTCCACCGGCGATGAGTCGCCCGGCGCCGGCCGCTATGCCCCCTCCCCCAGCGGCGATCTGCATCTGGGGAACCTGCGCACCGCGATCCTCGCCTGGGTGCTGGCCCGTCGCTCCGGTCGTGCCTTCCACCTGCGCGTCGAGGACCTGGATCGGGTGCGGGAGGGGTCCCAGCGGCGCCAGCTGGAGGATCTCGCCGCCCTCGGGATCGACTGGGACGGGGAGGTGGTGCGGCAGTCCGAGCGCGGCGCGGCCTATGAGTCCGCGATCGACCGTCTCGTCTCCCACGACCTCGTCTTCGAGTGCTATTGCACCCGTCGGGAGATCCTCGAGGCACCGAGCGCGCCGCACGCCCCGCCCGGCGCGTATCCCGGGACCTGTCGGGATCTCAGCGCGTCCGCGCGCGAGACGGGCCGGGAGCGGATGCGCGAACTGCGCCGCGACCCGGCACTGCGCCTGCGGGCCGACGTCCCCGAGCGGACGGTCCAGGACCTGTGGGCCGGGAGCGTCCGGGGCCCGGTCGACGATCTGGTGCTGCGCCGTGGGGACGGCGTGGTCGCGTACAACCTGGCGGTCGTCGTGGACGATGCGGCCGCGGGCGTGGACCAGGTGACCCGCGCCGATGACCTGCTCAGCTCCGCACCCCGGCAGGCGCACCTGGCGCATCTGCTGGGGCTGCCCGAACCCGGGTACGCCCACGTGCCGCTCGCGGTGAATGCCGCCGGGACGAGACTGGCGAAGCGGGACGGTGCGGTGACGCTGCGGGATCGCCTGGAGGGAGGGGAGGCCATCGCCGACGTCGTCGGCCGGATCGGTGATTCGCTGGGACTGCCCGGCTGCCGCATCGCGGCGGACGTGCTCGAGCGCTGGGACCCCTCGACCCTGGATCGCGCACCCTGGGTCGTGGACCTGCCCACCTGAGTGCGCGCCCGCTCGCGGTTCCGCAGCGTGATGACGGCGCAGTCTGATCACCGCGCAACTTCGCTACCACCCTCGGCCGGATCTGAGAAGGGGGAGTTCTGCCGATGCGGAGTATGACCTGGTGCACGTAGCGTCGGGGCGGCGGTGCCCGACACGGCACTGCGTTCCCCCACGTCCTGCGAGAGGTCCTCTCATGCCCGAGCACCAGACCACTGCACGATTTCCCTCCCTCCTCACCCGTCGTTCCCTGTTCCGCACTGCGGGGGTGACGGGTGTCGCTGCGGCGAGCGGCCTGCTGATCACCAGCCCCGCCTCTGCGCTCTCGACCCTCGGCGTGCAGACGGCGCTGTGGGGCCTCTACTACTACGACGGTCTTCGCGACGGCGACCTCGGCCCGAAGTCCAACACCGCGATCCGTCAGTTCCAGGCCGACCGCGCGCTGGTCGTGGATGGCGATGCCGGGGCGATCACCCGTGCGGAGCTCGTCTCGGTGGTCTCCGAGGTCCAAGCGCACGTCTCCGTCTCCGAGGACGGCGACTACGGCGCCAAGACTGTGGCCGCGGTCGAGGAGTTCCAGCGCGGGGAGTCCGACCTGGTGGTCGACGGACGCGCCGGAGCGAAGACCATGGCCCTGATGGGCCTCGTCCGCACGGTTCCCGGCGGGGGGAACGACCTCAACCCTGACCTCGTGCTCGCGCAGTGGAACACCGAGATCAGCCGTTCGCAGGTGATCGACCGCGCGATGTTCTGGGCCCAGGACAAGCGCCCCTACTCCATGGGCGAGTCGAGCCCCGGGCCGGAGCCGGCGAAGCTGTGGCGCACGGACTGCTCCGGCTTCGTGTCCATGGCCTGGGGAACCTTCCCCGCGGACAAGGAGATCGGCTTCACCACCGGCATGCTGCATCCGGACGCCGGGCACGGCGTCACCCGTGCGATCGAGAAGTCCGAGCTCGAACCCGGGGACATCCTCCTGATCACCCCGGAGGAGAACGGCAAGGAGGTGGGCCACGTCGGCATCTTCGAGAAGTGGGCGGATGCTGCCCGCACCACCTGGGTCATCCTCGAGCAGGCGTACTCCACCGAGGGCACGGCGCGACGCACCATCGGCTATCCGTACTCGCCCTCGCCCAGCGGCTCGAAGTACAAGCCGTATCGCTACACCCGCATCGCCGACTGACGCGGACGAAGGGCGACACCCGGCGCGGGAACCGGGGCCCGAGCATCGTGCGCTGACGTCACGCCTCGAGCCCCGGGTCCCGGGTTCCGCTCGCCACACTTACTGCTCGGTAACTGCGAATCTCAATACACAAATGTATCGTGTTGCTCGTGATGAGAATCCTCCGAGCTCTCCAGGCCGCGCTGACCGCTGTGGCCCACGCCCTCCTGTCCGCGCTCCGCGGCGCCGGCCGCGGGATCGCCGCCGCTGGTCGTGGCGCGGTCGCCCTGCTGCCCGGGGAGTGGAAGAAGCCGATCGCGGCGCTGTTCGTCGTCGGCCTCGCGCTGGTCCCCGTCATCTACTCCGGGAACATGACGTGGTCCTTCCACGACCCGTCGAACAACCTCGACCAGATCACCGCCGCGGTGGTCGACGAGGACGAGGGCGCGACCATGACATCGCCGGCCGGTGGTGACAGCGGCGAGGAGACCAGCATCGATGTGGGTCGCGAGTTCACCGACACCCTGATCGACATGGACAAGGAGAACGTCTACCGCTTCGTGGAGGTCTCCGCCGCCGAGGCGCACCGGGGGCTGGAGGACGGCACCTACGGCGCCACGGTCGAGATCCCCTCGTCCTTCTCCGCGAACGTCGCCTCCCTCGGCGGCGAGGCCGAGCAGGCCGCCCCGGCACTGCTGACCGTCACCACCAACGACTCCATCAACTACGTCGGCGGCAACTTCTCGAAGTCGGTGGGCACGGCCCTGACCGACTCGCTGCGCGCGAGCGTGCTCGAGGAGTACCTGAGCAACGTCTACGTGGGCTTCACGACGATCCACGACGGGATCGCCGGTGCGGCCGACGGTTCGAGCGAGCTCGCCGACGGCACCACCGAGCTGGCCGACGGCACCGGCGACCTGGTCTCCGGCAGCAGTGAGCTCACCGAGGGCACCGGCGAGCTGGCCTCCGGGGCCGACGAGCTCGCCACCGGCGCCTCCACGGTGCACGACGGCAGTCTCGACCTGGTGGTGGGCCTGGATCAGCTCACCGCCGGCGCGGTCGAATTGCGCAGCGGCACCGCGACCCTCCGCGAGGGCGCCGACCAGCTCAGCACCGGCCTGGTCACGCTCGATGAGAAGGGTCGGCCCCTGCGCACCGGGGCCGACGATCTCGCCGCGGGCACCGACCAGCTGGCCACCGGCGCCACCGACCTCTCCGACGGCGCCGAACAGGTCGCCGGCGGCACCCAGCAGCTCGACGAGACCATCAGCGCCGCCCAGCAGCGCGCCGAGGAGATCGGCGTGACCCCCGAGGGCGTGCAGACCACGAGCGACGACCTGGTCGCGGCGATCGACACCCTCGAGGGCGCCGCCACCGGGCTCTCCGACCGGCTGCAGCAGCCTGCGGCCGACGCCGGCACCCTCTCCGACGCGGCGACGGCCCTCGACCAGACCGCGACCAGCGCGGACGACGCGGCGCAGGCCCTCGACTCCGACACGACCGACCGCGCCGCCGACGCCCGCACCTTGCAGGACGGTGCCGCCAGCATCGCGGAGGACGCCGCCACCCTCGACACGGCGGCGCAGGACACGGCGAACGCCACCGATACCGCCACAGACAGCGCCACGACCGCGCAGGACGGAGTGCAGGCGTACACCGACTCGGTCGACGACCTGGCCGCACGCTGCGAGGACTCCGGCGCCGATGCCGCCTTCTGCGAGGAGCTCGCGGGGGTCTCGGAGACCTCGCAGCAGACCCGCGACGACGCCGCCCAGGCCTCCACCGACGCGACCACTGCGCACGATGCCGCAGGCACTGCCGCCGAGCAGTCCACCTCCCTCGAGGACACCGCCACCGGGATGACCGACTCGGCCGACGCCATGGTCACGTACCTCGAGGACCTTTCCACCACCACCACGTCGCTCGCCGAGGGCACCTCCTCGGTCGCGGGCACCACCGGCGCCCTCGCCGAGGACTCCTCGAGCCTCGACTCCGATCTCGCGACGCTCCGTGAGGACACCGCCGCTGCCGCTCCCACCCCGGAGCGAGGCTCCACGGCGAGCGACCTCGCCGCCGATCTCACGGAGCAGGCCCGCACCGCGGCCCTCGCCCTGCCCGACGCGTACGCCACCCTCCAGCAGGGCGCCGATGACGTGCGCCGGTTGAACTCGGGTGCCCAGGACGTCTCCTCCGGCGCAGAGAAGCTGGCCGCGGCCAGCGGCACCGCCAAGAACGGCGCCCAGGACCTCGCCTCCGGCGTCGGCCAGTACACCGACGGTGTGGGGACCGCCCGCACCGGCGCCGAGCAGCTCGCGGACGGCTCCGCGGACCTCGCCACGGGAGCTGACCAGTTGGCCGATGGAACCCGTGAGGCTCGCGCCGGCTCCGGCAGACTCGCCGACGGAGCAGGCGAGCTCGACGCGGGCGCCACCGAGCTCGCCGACGGCGCCGGGCAGGTCGACGACGGCGCCGGTGAGCTCGCCGACGGTGCGGTCCAGCTCGACGAGGGCGCCGATGAGGTGCGCGACGGCTCGGCCGAGCTGCGCGACGGCCTGCGCGACGCCGAGGGCGATGTGCCCTCGTACACCGACACCGAGGGCGAGGAGCTCGCGCAGACCGCTTCCGATCCGGTGCAGATGAGCTTCGAGCGCGACCATGAGCTGTCCCGCTTCGGCGAAGGCCTGGCCCCGCTGTTCCTGGCGATCAGCCTGTGGGTGGGTGGCATGGCGATCTTCCTGATGATGCCGCCGTTCTCCACGCAGGCCGCCTCCCGCGGGGTGGGCCCGGCACGCCTGCTGGCCGGCGGACTGGTGCCGGCATTCCTGCTGGGCCTGGTGCAGTCCGCGATCGCCGTGGGCGCCCTGCACTGGGCGGTCGGGATCACCATGGACGACCTGCCACTGCTGTTCGGCCTGTCGGCGATCACGAGCCTGGTGTTCGTGGCGCTGAACCATGGCTTCGGGGCATTGTTCGGGCCGGTCGGGAAGTTCGTCGCCCTGGTGCTGGTGGCCCTGCAGATCTCCGGGGCCGGCGGTACCTATCCGACCGCGACCCTGCCACAGTTCTTCCAGGTCATCCATCCCTTCCTGCCGATGACCCACGCGGTCGATGCGTTCCGCGGCGCGATCGGCGGGGGGTGGGTGGATCCCACCGGCGATCTGCTGTGGCTCGCCGGCTGGCTCGCAGTCGGCGTGGCCCTGGGGTTGGTCGGCGCCGTCGTGCAGCGTCGACGCGCACTGCAGGAGGCCGACGGTCACACCTTCGAGGAGGACCCAGCCCCTGCCGGTGACCTCTCGACTCCGGATGCCGCGCGAACCTGACGGGCCGGGCACGGTCCCGAACGCGGAGGGCCCGGGAACTCGCGCTACGCGGAATCCTCCCGACGGCGGTCCCGCCACAGCATGATCACCAAGGAGACCGCGAGGGCGAGCATCAGCAGGGTGAAGGGCATCGCCGCGACCACGGCAGCCCCCCGGAGGTCCTCCGGTCCACCGCCCAGCAGCAGCACCGCGGCGAAGGCTGCCGCGAAGGACCACAGGAGCCGGACCGGCCGGGGAGGCTTGAGGCTGCCCCCTGTCGTGGTGCTGCCCAGCATGAACGACGCCGAATCGGCGGAGGTGATGAACAGCAGGGCGAGCACCGGGACCAGCAGCACCAGCGTGAACCCGGTCAGCGGCAGGGTGTCGAGGACGGCGAGCGTGGCCACCGACTTCGTCTCCCCGGCGATCTCGGCGACGTCCACGGCCCCGCTGAGCTCCCGCTCCAGGGAGGTGCCTCCGAACACGGAGAACCACACGACGCCGACCGCGGACGGCACCAGGACGACGCCGCCGACGACGCCGCGGATCGTCCGCCCCCGCGAGATCCGCGCGATGAAGGTGCCGACGAACGGCGCCCACGCGATCCACCAGGCCCAGAAGAAGTACACCCAGGCGCCGGTCCACGGGTCACCGACAGGCGCCTCGATCGCCAGGCTCATCGGCACCAGGTGGAGGCCGAGGTCGCGCAACCCGGCACCGGCGGTGGTGAGGATCGCGGTCGTCGGCCCCAGCACGAACACCGCTGCCAGGAGCACCCCGCACAACGTCATGTTCACCAGACTGAGCAGGCGGATGCCGCGACCCAGCCCGGTCATCGAGGAGATCGTCGCGAAGACCATCAGGCCCGCGATGATCGTGATCTTCACGCCGAACGAGTCGGCGATCCCGAAGTGGGCGGCGAGGCCGGCGCTGAGCTCCCCGGTGCCGAGACCCAGGGAGGTGGCCACGCCGAACAGGATGGCGAACACCGCGATCACGTCCACCACGGTGCCCGGCCACCCGTCGGAGTGCTTTCCCAGCAGCGGGCGAAGGGCGGCGCTGACCAGCATCCCCTCCCTGCGATTGAAGCTCGCGTAGCCGATCGCCAGGGCCACCACCGCGTACAGCGCCCAGGCGTGCGGGCCCCAGAACATCAGGGCGTGGCGCATCCCGTCCCGTGCGGCCGCGACAGTTTCCGGATCCGCCGTGCCGTGCGGCGGGTCGGCGAGGTGGATGAGCGGCTCTGCGCTGCCCCAGAACAGGAAGCTGAGTCCCACCCCGGCGCTCATCAGCATGGCGATCCAGGAGACGACGCCGAACTCCGCGGTCGCGTCCGGCCCGCCGAGCCGGACTCGGCCGACGGGGCTGACCGCGAGGACGAGCACGAACAGCAGCAGTGCCGTGACGGTGATGGGGTAGACCGGGCCGAAGGTGCCCACCACGACGTCGCGGAGGGCCGCGAGCACGGCGGTGAGCAGGTGGGGCCGCCACAGCCCGAAGGCCACGAAGGCGAGGGAGAGCAGCAGGGACGCGTGGAAGACGGGCCCGAGTCGCCCCCGGGCCTGCGGTACGGGCGCCGGCGCGGTCATCCCTGTCGAGTATAGAAGTGCCTAGCTCGGGGGCCTCGGGGTGGCGGTGACCTGCGGCCCCATTCCGGGGCTCGCAGCGGGACCGATCAGAACAGGGCGAGCTCCGGATCGGGGACGTGGTCGGCGACCGGGGCCTCGGGGCGCCCGAGGGCCCGGAACTCCCAGCCGGCGGCGCGCCAGTCCCGCGGAGTGAGCACGGTGCGGCCGTCGATGATCCGCGGGGCCGCGACCAGGCGGGCCGTGGCGATCGGGTCGAGGTCACGGTACTCGCGCCACTCGGTCAGCAGCAGCACGAGCTCCGCGCCCCGCAGGGCCTCGCTGGCGTCCGCCTCGGTGACCAGGCCCTCGATGCGACGCTCCGCATTGGCCAGCGCCTCCGGATCAGTGACGGTGACGTGGGCACCGGAGGCCATGAGCCGGGAGGCGACCTCGAGGGCCGGGGAGTCGCGCACGTCATCGCTGTCGGGCTTGAAGGCCGCGCCGAGCACGGTGATACGGCGCCCGCGCAGGGGACCGAGCATCTCGCGGGCCAGCTCCACCACACGCACTCGTCGGCGCTGGTTCACGGCGTCGACCTCGCGGAGGAACCCGAGGGCCTGCCCGGCGCCGAGATCCTCCGCGCTGGCGATGAAGGCCCGGATGTCCTTGGGCAGGCAACCGCCCCCGAAGCCCACGCCGGAGCGCAGGAACTTGTTCCCGATGCGGTCGTCCATACCGAGCGCGCGGGAGATGTCGGTGACGTCGGCGCCGGTGGCCTCGCACAGCTCGGCCATCGCGTTGATGAAGGAGATCTTCGTGGCCAGGAACGCGTTGGCGGAGACCTTGACCAGCTCGGCGGTCTCGAAGCCCATCACCAGGCGCTGCACGCCGCCCTCGAGGATCTGCGCATAGACGGCGTCGAGCATCTCGACCTCGGTGCCGCCGGCATCGGGATCGCGCACGCCGTAGACGACGCGATCGGGCTCCAGGGTGTCCTGCACGGCGAAGCCCTCCCGCAGGAACTCCGGGTTCCACACCAGGTGCACCCCGTCGACCCGCTCGAGGCTCTCGGCGAGGCCGCGGGCGGTGCCGGCCGGCACGGTGGACTTCCCGACCACGAGGGTCGCGGCGCCGTCGCGGGCGGGAAGCACTGCGGCGAGCGAGTCGACGGCTGCGTGGAGGTGGCTGAGGTCCGCCCCGAACCCGTCGGCCCGCTGCGGGGTCCCCAGGCCCAGGAAGTGGACCTCGGCGTCGGCGAGGTCGGCGTAGTCGGTGGTGAAGTGCAGACGGCCGGAGGCCAGCCCGCGGGCCAGGATCTCGGCGAAGCCGGGTTCGTGGAACGGTGCCTCGCCCGCGCTGAGCTGCTCGATGCGACGGGCGTCGACATCCAGACCGATCACCTCGTGGCCGAGCTCGGCCATGCTCGCGGCATGGACGGCGCCGAGGTATCCCACACCGATGACGGAGAGCTTCATGGTGGACCCGCTTTCTCGCGCTGCCCCGGAGATCACCGGTACGGCCGACGAACCCCTCGGGGCCCGGACAGTGGCTCCACTGTTGCCTCCCCGGGTGACAGGGAGGTGGCCGCACGGTTGAGCGCAGTCGAGAGTCCGACGACGCCTCGGCGCATCGGCGGCCGGTGCGGCTCGTCCGGGGCCGGTTCGGCCCATCGGAGATCGACCCGGCTCCTCACCGGGTCGACTCCGCTCAGACGCTCTCGTCCTGGGTGCGCAGCCAGCGCGCGAGACGGGAGGACGGGTCCGCGGCCAGGGCCGTGGGGGCACCGTCCTCGCGCACGTCGCTGCTCTCGAACCACAGCACGCGGTCCATGGCCGTGATGGTCTCCGGGTCACGGCTGCTGACGATCGCGGTGCGCCCCTGGACGAGGGCCGCCAGCGCCGCCAGGACCGGCTGACGCTCAGCGGTCGACAGATCCGCGTCCGCGGCGTCGAGCACGACGATCGGGGCATCGCGCAGCAGCGCCCGGGCGATCGCGATCCGTCGCCGCTGACCGTCGGTCAGGACGTTCCCGCGTCGCACCAGCACGGTGTCGAAGCCGGAGCTGAGCTGGGCGATGACGTCGTCCACCCCGGCGCGGCGAGCGGCCTCGGCCACCTCGGCGTCGGTGGCGTCGGGACGGCCGATGCGGATGTTCTCGCGCACCGTATCGGTGAACAGCACGGGCTCGCGCTGGACGACGGCGACCTGGCGGCGCAGATCCGTCAGGGAGAGGGTGCGGGTGTCGAAGCGATCCAGCAGCACGCGACCGGTATCCGGCTGGTCGAAGCGCAGCAGGTAGGAGATCAGCGCCGCGGACTCGTGGCCCGCCCGGTCCAGCAGGGCCACGTGCTGCCCGGCCGGGACCACCAGGGAGACCGCATCGAACAGGTCACCGCCGGGCCCACCGGCCGTGTTGACGGCGGAGAACACGATCTCGCCGCCCACCTGGTCCACGGGCTGGGTGCGCTGGGGTTCGGGGATGCCGGCCTCGCGCGCGAGCAGAGCGGCGATACGGTCGCCCGCGGCGGGCGCCGACCTCACGCTGCCCAGGTGCTGGAGCAGCTCGCGCAGCACGACGATCGTGATCAGGACGTCGGCGAGGACGAGCACCAGGTCACCCGGGGTCATGGTTCCTGCGGCGACCCGCTGGCCCCCCAGGAGCAGAGTGGCGACGACGCCGATCCCGGCGATGAGCTGCGTGAGCAGGTGCACCAGGGTCTCGGAGCGACGGGCCCGGGTCAGCGCGCGACCGGCGCGGGTGCCGGCTTCGGTCAGTCCGCGCTCGGAGCGGGACTCCAGGCCGTAGGACTGAATGGTGCCGGTGGCGGCGACCAGCTCCTCGGCGGTGTCGGCGAGCATGCGGGACTCGGTGAGCGCCTTGCGTTCCGCAATGCGGCCGCGGCGCAGCGCGAACGTGGCGGTCAGCACGTACAGCGCCCCGACCACGAGGAGCACGAGCGCCGCGAGCGGCTCGACGATCACGGTGACCAGCAGCAGGGACAGGAGGGTCAGCGCGGCCGCGACGGCGCGCGGGCCCGAGTGGGACAGGAGATCCCGCAACGCGGCGACATCATCGATCAGCGGGCGCACCGTGGCATCGTCGGCCTGACCGCCGTTGCGGGCCGAGATCGTGGGCGCCCCGCCGTCGCCCGGGGACAGGCGATGGACGTGAGCGAGCAGCCGGGAGCGCAGGGCGGTCGCGATGCGCACCCCGACTCGGCCGAGGGCGGCGATCGCCGTGAAACGAGCGATCACCTGCAGGATCAGCAGCACGGCCAGCACGATGACGCTGGTGACCAGGGCGCGCTCGGGGTTGCCGGTGACGCCCGCCAGGGCAGGAAGATCGGCGCCGGTGGAGGCGACGGCGGCGTCGACCGCGTACTTCAGCGGGAACGGCAGGGCGATCAACAGCCACACGCTCAGAAGCAGGGCGATCGCCCCGGTCAGCAGAGCCGCGCGATGGGTGCGCAGGTACGGACTGAGCACCTGGAGCACCTGGTGGGCGGGGCCGTCGGCTCGACCGCTGCCCGGCGATTCGGCGAGGGGAGCGGGCGATTCGGGGGCACGGTCCGCTCCGTGGCCGGGCTCGGCTGCTCCCGACGCGCCGGCGCCGGGGGTGGCGGAGGCGGGGGTGGCGGGTACACCGGTGCCGGACCCGGCAGCCGCGAGCGCCGTGGTGCCCGGCACGCCGGCGCTGGTCGTCGACGGCTCCGACTCCGTCACGCGGGGCGGAGTCTTCCCCCTGCCGATCTTGCCCAGCGACGGTCTCATGGTCGTTCGAGCGTTCTTCCCGGCCACCGACCCCGTGCCGGTCTCGTCGGCGCGCTGCCCGCCGAGCAGCGATTCCCGGGCCCAGCCGAACTTCTTGGCCTTCGGGGACATCGTCACGGGGACGGGGAAGGCCGGTGCGCCGTCGAGGTCATGCCTGGTCGATGCAGCGTCGTCGGCGGGGACCTCGGGCTCTCCTGCTGCCTCCGGGCCCGCTGTACCCGACTGCTGATCGGGCCCCGACGGGTCGCGATCCATTCCTGCCTCGTGCCCGACGGGCTCACCCTCAGCCGGCTCGTCGGCGTTCGCGCTGTCGTCGGAGTCGGCGGACATGTCGGTGTGCGTCGGGTCGGCGGGGTCGGCGGGGTCGGTGGGGTCGGCGGAATCGGCGACCACGGTCCACCGATCTCCGGATTCGGGGTCGTGCTGCGCGGTACCGCTGGGCGGCTCGCCCTGGGCACCCTGGGGCTCCGGGGCCGCTTCGACCTCGTCGATCGCTTCGGGGTCGTCCGGGCTCTCATCCTGCTCGTGGATCGGCTCGTGCACCGCATCCTGCAGCCAGGCGTCCTCGAGAGTGTTCGGCCCGTCGTCATATCGGGGCTCGTCGACGGCGGCGGTCCCGCCCGTCTGCGCATCATCGACCTCGGAGGCAGACCACACGTCCGCCTCTGCCCCGGAGGACCAGGACGGGCTCGTCGTGCGCAGTCTCGTCGAATCGACGTCCCCGGCGTCCCCGGCGTCGGAATCTCCGCCGTCGGACTCGACGGAGACCGCCTCGAGGGGAACGGGCTCGGCCGGGACCTCCGGGGAATAGCTGGGCTCGGCCGAATCCTGAGGGAACGATCCGGGCTCGGCCGGGGCCTCCGGGGAAAAGGTGGGCTCGGCCGAATCCTGAGGGAACGATCCGGGCTCGGCAGGGTCCTCCGGGGAAAAGGTGGGCTCGGCCGAATCCTGAGGGAACGATCCGGGCTCGGCAGGGTCCTCCGGGGAAAAGGTGGGCTCGGCCGAATCCTGAGGGAACGATCCGGGCTCGGCAGGGTCCTCCGGGGAAAAGGTGGGCTCGGCCGAATCCTGAGGGAACGATCCGGGCTCGGCAGGGTCCTCCGGGGAAAAGGTGGGCTCGGCCGGGCTCCGCGGGGACAGGCCGGGCTCGGCCTGAATCGACTCCGGCTCCGATTCCGGCTCGACCGAAGCGGGATGGGACACGCCGCGTTCAGCCGGTGCGATGTCGGCGGAATCGGGCTCGGCGCGATCGGGCTCTGCGGGGCTGGGCATCAGAGGACTCGAGCTCGCCGGGCTGAGCTCGGCGGGACTGAAGCCGGTGGGACCGGGCTCCGCGGGCACCGTGGTGTCCGCGGGACCGAGAGCCGCGGCGCTGCTTGCACGGGGGCTCCTGCCACGCTTCCTGTTCCTGTTCGACGTCATGCGAAGGACACCTCCGGGCAGTGCGCGTGCGGCCGCGCGATCGCGGGCGAGACCGCGGCGCGCGTGGAAGGAGAGTTCAGCGAAGACATGGAATTCCTGGTCGACGTCGGGTGGTGACCCGCCGGGGCATACTCGGGCACTGCTCAGTGTGTCACCGTCAGCCGGGAAGCTCACCGAACGGCCAGAAGCGAGGCACGGTATGCGAGCCGCGCAACAGGATTCCCCCGGGTCCGCGCTGTGTCAGCAGCGGTTCCGCACTGCGCCGGCAGCGGAATGGCGCGCGGGCCCCTCGCCCGCCACCCCGCTACGTAGTACCGTTTTCAAGCAGTTAGGGATGTCGCGGCACCGGGCCCCGGATCCAGCGCCGCCAGGGAGAGTCGGAATGAGCCAGAACACCGGGAACACCGAGAGCGACCGAACGGCCGCGAGCAGCCAGAAGACCGAGAGCGCCCCGAGCCCGAGCGCGCCGGACACGGCTCCCGAGCCGCTGATCACGGTCGATGTCTGGACCGATGTGGTCTGCCCGTGGTGCTACATCGGCGAGTCCCGCCTGCACGACGCGATCGCTGCTGAAGGCCTCGAGGGCCAGGTGCACCTGCGAGCGCACTCCTTCGAGCTGGACCCCACCTCCCCGACCGACACCGTGCGCGACAACGCCGATCACCTGGTCGAGGCCAAGGGCCTGACGCTGGCGAAGGTCCGCGAGATGGAGGCACAGATCCAGGAGATGGCCACCGAGCTCGGCCGCGAATACGTGACCGAACGCCCCATCGCGAACACCCGTGGTGTGCACCGCGTGATGCAGGCGATCAGCGCGGAGCACGGCGAGGACGCCGCCACCGACTTCTTCCTCGACCTCCAGCGGGGCTACTTCACCGGGACCGCGAATCCGTTCGACGCCGACGCGGTCACCGCCCGCGCCGGCGGAGCCGGGCTGACCGAGGAGGTCGCACGCGCCGCCTTCGCCGGTCGGAGTCATGACGACGAGGTCGAGACCGACGTGCGCAATGCCGTGCAGATGGGTGCCCGCGGCGTGCCGTTCTTCCTGTTCAACGACAAGTACACGGCCCCGGGCGCGCTGCCGTTGGACGCTTTCCGCCAGGCGCTGCGTCAGATCGCTGACGAGGCGCGGGCCGAGAGGGCGCAGTCATGAGCGAAGCGTCCGGACGCGGCACGACCTCCAGCAGCGCAGCCGCGGACGGCCCGGCACCGAGCACCACGGAGCCGCAGGCCACCGCCCCCGTGGCATCCCTCGCCTCGTTGCTCGGTGGCGAATTCGAGAACGGCGCCGCGTGCGCTGCGGACGGCACCTGCGACTGACCCCACCCCTGCTCGGGGCACCCTGCCACGGAAGCACGGGACTTATGCGTGGAGCGACCCCGTATGTGGCACTGGCTCCACGCATAAGTCCGCTGCTTCGCGACACAGGCACAGGCACAGGCACAGGCACAGGCACAGGCACAGGCACAGGCACAGGCACAGGCACAGGCACAGGCACAGGCACAGCCGAGCACACCACGGGCGGGCCCGAGGTGCTCACCTCGAACCCGCCCTGGGGCCGGCGATCGGTGCCCGGCAGGAGCCGGCGGGGACTCAGCGGGTGAGCAGCTCCTCGGTGCTGGTGCCGGGGAGGCTGACGGTCACGGGAGTCCCCCACGGGTCGCGGACCGTCACCGAGCGTCCGGCGTCGGCGAAGGGGAGGCCCGCCGTGGTCAGCCGCGCGGTGAGGGCATCGAGGTCCTCGCGGGCGGGGACGGTCATGGCGACGTCGGCCAGGCCCAGCGAGGTGGCGCGAGGGCCGGCGCCGCGACTGTTCCAGGTGTTCATCGCGACGTGATGGTGGTAGCCGCCGGCGGCGGCGAACAGGGCGCCAGGGTGGGAGCCGACGGTGGTCTCGAAGCCGAGGGTGTCGACGTAGAAGCGGCGCGCCGACTCGACGTCTCCGACCTGCAGGTGCACGTGCCCGACGATGCCGGGACGCAGCCCCGGGCTGGCGGCGACATCCTCGGTGACGTGCTCGCTGAGGTACGTGTTGGGGTCGAGGTACAAGCTGTCCATCGCGACCTGACCGTTGGCCCAGGTCCACTGGTCGCGCGGGCGGTCCCGGTACAGCTCGATGCCGTTGCCCTCGGGGTCGGTGAAGTAGAACGCCTCGGAAACCAGGTGGTCGCTGGAGCCGACGAAGCGCGAACGGGGATCCTGGGCGGCGCGCAGGACGGTACCGGCGAGCGCGGGCTGATCATCGAACAGGAATGCGGTGTGGAAGAGGCCGGCCTGGCGGGGGTCGACGCCGGGCAGATCGGGAGTGGCGACGAGTCGCACGAAGGGCATGCTCCCGCGACCGAGGACGCGATGGACCTCGCCGTTGACGCGGGCCTGCTCCTCGATCGCGGTGAGCGCGAGGGCGTTCTCGTAGTAGGAGCTCATGAGCTCGAGGTCGCCTACACGCAGGGTCACCGCGTCCATGGCGAGGTCGGCGGAGAGGTGCCGCTCATCGACCGCAGTCGTGGAGCCGGGCACGGACAGGGGTGAAGAGGCCATGGGCGATCCTTCCGATCGAACGGGATTGCCCCCAGTCTGACCCACTTTCATCCAACTTTCAATCACTCGAGGGAGTGGCTCCGCCCATAGCCGTCACCGGCTCCTCGTGCCGGCTCCCGCCCCGCACTCCTGGTCACGCTCCGTACGCGCGCAGTGCCACCACCCGGGCTTCGGGTGCCCCGTGGGTGTCTTCGACCACCAGGCGCAGCGCGGTGGTCGTCACCGACTCGCTCAGCCGGAGCGAGCGATGCCGCTCCCGGTTCTCCGTGAGGCGAGCGACCTCCTGCCACCGGGCGTCGACGAGCATTTCGAGGCGGGCGTTGCGCACCAGCGTCGCCATCGCGTCCCCGGGGGTGCGGTGATGGTGGAGGTTGATGAGGTCCTCGTTGACATCGTCGTCCAGGACCAGGTCGATCGTCCTGATCTCCTGCGGCGTCGTCCAGCGCAGCTCGAGCCAGGGCTGAGGATCCTGGGCGGTCAGGTCCGAGACCCACATGTTCGGCCCCCCGTACGGGCGGGCGTACCCGCCGATCACCTGCGCGGGGTCGAAGGCGGAGGTCGGTGAGGTCACTCGGAAGCAGATGCCCTCGCCGTGCAGGGTCTCCTTCCAGTGCCGCCACTGCTGCGGACTGGGCTCCTCCGCAGGCATCTCCCGATGCCGCAGCGTGACGGTCCCCGGCTCGACACCCGTTCCCCGGTGAAGGCTGACCAGCGAATTCCTCCGCAGGACGACGACGGCGTTCTGCGCCTCCCCCGGGCTCCATCCGAGGTCCGCCCGCGCCCATGACCTGCCTCGGGCCGCCGGCACCGTGACGCTGCGCAGGAGGGTGTCGGGGAGATAGTTCTGGGGCCTGCTCACGCTGTGCAGCTCGAGGGCGAGCTCCGTGTCCTGGACGGCGTCGACGAGGATCTCCATCCCGTCCAGGTTCGGATCCACCGGCACCACGAGCCCCAGATCGTGGTCGAGGTGATGGAGGCCAGCGCTCGTGGCCGAGGCGAGGGTGCTCTTGCGCGAGGACGCCGTCGCCTGGGCGCTCAGCGCCAGGTTCGCGGGGTCGTCGTCGGCCACTCCGAGCAGTGAGGCATCTGCTCGGACCATCGCCCGATGCAGCTCGGCGAGGTGATCGTCGCCGAGCTGTCGGGCAGTGGCGCCGAGACGGCCTGCGACGGCGGCGGCGATGCCGGCGGCCTCACCGAGGATGGCGCAGGTGGCCATCACGCGGGTGCTGCCGAACGCCACGTGGCTAGCGCTGATGTCGCGGCCGGCCATCCACAGATTGGTGACGTTGCGCGAGTACAGGGCGCGCAGCGGGATGTGGTAATTCCCCTCGGGGTGCCAGTGCCGCGACCCCTTCTCGCTCGCGTACACGCCGCCCACCGGGTGGAGGTCGATGGACCAGCCGCCGTAGCCGATGCGGTCCGTGAACTCGGTCTGGCCGAGGACGTCGTGCTGGGTGAGGACGTGATCGCCGACGAACCGTCGGTACTCCCGCTTGCCAGGCACCGCCCCCACCCATTCGAGGCTGAGGGTATCCGCCTCGTAGAGCCCGGAGTTCTTGATGTAGTCCCACAGTCCGTAGCAGACGGCCTGGAGCTCGTCACGGATCTGTTCGTTGTCGTGGACCACGTCGAGGTCGCCGCCCCACTCGATCCACCAGAAGTCGCAGCCGTTCATGGTCTCCCGGATCACCCGGTTCCGGGGGATCGAGGTCGACGCGATGTCGACCGCGAACGACGGGGCGACGAACTTCTGCGGATGCCCCACGTCCTTGGTGTAGAAGAGGATCGTGGAGCCGAGCATGTCCTCCCCGGGCTCGTCGGGCGCCCAGGACTCCTCGAAGGTCTCGCGCGGTTCGCTCCCCCGCATGGTCTCAGCGCCTGCCAGGTGCCCGACCAGTCCGTCGCCGCTGCAATCGATGAAGGTGGGCGCGACGAAGGTGATCCGACGTTCGGATCCGCTCATCCAGGCGGTCACGGAGCTGACCACGCGAGCGTCGGCCGACCCGTCGGCCCCGACCTCGGTCACGTCGGTGTTCAGGAAGAGCTCGATGTTCGGCTCGGCGCGGACCTTCTCCAGCAGAAGCAGGTCCCAGTAGTACGGGTTGCCGTCCGGGTTGCGGAACTGGTTCTCCACGAACAGCTCGCCCATGATGCCCGTCTCGCGGGCGTACAGGTGGATCCCGTGGGCCGTGGCGCCGCAGACCCATACCCGCACCTCGCTCGAGGAGTTGCCGCCGAGAACCGGTCGGTTCTGCACGAGGGCGACGCGGCTGCCCTGGCGGGCGGCTCCGATCGCCGCGCAGATGCCGGCGAGGCCTCCTCCCACCACGACGATGTCGGTGGTGACGGATTCGGTGAGCATGGGGGTCCTTCCTGAAGGGGTGGTCGTGCAGGGTGTGGTGGCGCTGGAGCGGTCGGGCGGGACAGGGGTCAAAGCAGGGATGGTCGGACGGCGCGGGGGTGGCCGGGTAGCGGGTGCCGGTCAGCGAGCGTCGGCGGGCCCGTCATCGTCGGGCGCGTCGTCGCCGGCGAGGTTCCCGAGGGTCCCGTCGTCGACGAAGCGCATCGTGGGATCGGCGGAGCGTCGTTGGGCCACCAGCAGCCAGAGCATGCTCGTGACCAGGGTGTCGCTGGCGCGGCCGGCGAAGTGCTGGGTCCACACGGTCCCGTTCCGGACCCCCGTGTACAGCGGCACGTCCGCCGCCTGCTCCAGGAGCGAGCCCGGCACGCCGTGCACCGCGATCGTGGTGGCCCCGGCGCGCTGCCCGGCCTCGACGAGATGGAGGGCGGTGGTGTCGTCCCCGGAGCGGTTCAGCACGAGGATGACGTCGCGCTCGGTGAAGGTGCCGGCGACCAGATCGAGAGTGCGCGGCCCGGTCTCGTGGCACCAGACCGCGACCCCGATCCGCAGCAGTCGCAGGTACAGCTCGCGCACAGCGATCGAATCCCCCCATTCCCCGTGCAGGTGCACGCGCTCTGCGCGGGTGATCGCCTCGGCGGCCCGTTCGACCTGGGGCAGATCGATCACGGCAGCGGCGTCACGCAGCGCCCGGGCGGCGGTGCCGGCGAGGATGTCCAGCACGTCGCGGGGGGCGTCCGACGGCGTGATCGCGGTGCCGATGTCGCGCTCCCACCCGGACTGCGCCGCACGGCCGTTGTCCAGCGCGATCGCGGAGCGCAGGGCGGGGAACCCGGCGTAGCCGATCCGTCGAGAGAACCGGGAGACCGCCGCCGGGGAGGTCTCTGCCGCCGCGGCGAGCGCGGTGATCGAGGCATCGCCGGCGCCGAGCGGATCGGCGAGGATCGCCTCGGCGATCCGACGGTTGGTCGGGTTCAGCTGGGCGACGGCCTCGCGGATGCGCTGCAGGGCCGAGGGCGAGGAGGCGGTCGACGTGGTGCTCATCGGTGAATTCTCGTCCTTGGTCGGTCGCGGTGGGGAGCGCTCGGGTCTCGGGGGCACATGGCCGGACCGCCTCGGGTCGCTCTTCGGGCTCGGCGCGGCCCGGCATTGAGCACTGCTTCACGGGGCACTACTTCAGGGCGCTCTCGGTCATCGCCCGGACGAACCGGCGCTGGAAGATCAGGAACACCAGCAGGATCGGGATGATCGAGATGACGGCAGCCGCCATCGACAGCCCCGCGGCCATCGCCCCGTTCTCGTCGGTGAAGCTGGTCAGGCCCATGGGCAGGGTGAAGGTCTCGGGGCTGGAGAGGAACACCAAGGGAGTCTCGTAGTCGTTCCAGGACCAGACGAAGGTCAGGATCGCCAGTGCGCTGATCATCGACGTCGCATTGGGCAGGTAGACCCGGAAGAAGATCTGGAACTCGCTCGCCCCGTCGAGCCGGGCCGCCTCAGCGAACTCGTCCGGCTGGGAGACGAAGTACTGACGCATGAGGAACGTGCCGAGCACGGTGAACATCCCCGGCAGGATGAGCGCCCACAGCGTGTCGTACAGACCGAGCTCCTGGAAGTACACGAAGCGCGGGACCAGCAGCAGCTGCGCCGGGATCAGGGACGTGGCCAGGTAGGCGATGAACACCTTCCCGCGGCCGGGGAAGCGGAGCTTGGCGAAGGCGTATCCGGCCAACGTGGCCGTGGTCAGCTCTCCGGCCACCCGCAGCACCGCCACGAACACCGAGTTCCAGAACGCGAGGAGGATCGAGTTCTCCCCGAAGAGGACCTCCGTGTAGTTCTCCCAGCGGGGCTCGTCCGGGATCCACTGCATGGGGATGGCGAACGCCTCCAGATCCGGCTTCAGGGAGGTGGAGATCATCCAGGCGAACGGCAGCAGGAACACCAGGGCGAGGATCCACATCGGAATACCCCAGGACCATCGGCGGATGCGGTCACGCCGGCGGCGCTGCGCCTGTCGGGCGGCGGGGCCGGTGCCTCCGCCCGAACTGCTGGGGCGGGTCGCGGTGCCGCTGGCGGCGGTCGACGTCTCAGTCATGGAGGGCCTTCCCTCGCTGGGCTCGCCACATCAGGAGCATGAGGGCGAAGATGCCGATGAAGGTCACCAGGCCCACCGCCGAGGCATAGCCGAAGCGGTAGAACTGGAAGCTCGTCTGGTACATGTAGAAGGACAGCGTGGTCGTGGAGTCCCCCGGGCCGCCGTTCGTGATCAGGGCGATCATGCCGAAGGTCTGCGAGATGCCCACGAACAGCGTGACCAGCAGGAACACGGTGGTGGGCAGCAGCGAGGGCCAGGTGATCGCCCGGAACGACGCCCAGCGGCCGGCACCGTCGATGCGCGCCGCCTCGTACAGCTGGGTGGGAGCATCCTGCAGCGCCGAGAGGTAGATGAGGTTCGCATACCCGGCCTGGGCCCAGATCGTCACCAGGATCAGCGCGGGCAGCGCCCAGTGCGAGGAGGCGAACCACTGGGGCAGGTGCTCGAGGCCGAAGATCCCCAGGAACTGGTTCATGAGCCCGGCCGAAGGGTCCAGCAGCATCTGCCAGGTCATGCCGATGGCGACGATGTTGACGATGTAGGGCACGAAGAACGCGGCCCGCAGCAGCCCCCGGGCCGGGATGTCGCGGTTCAGCGCGAGGGCCAGCGCGAGGCCCACCACGAGGGTCAGCGGGACGGCGACCCCGGCGTAGAGGATCGTGATCACGAGGCTGCGCCAGAACGTCGGGTCCTGGAACACCGCGATGAAGTTGTCGAGGGCGACGAATTCGATGCCCCCGAACCCGGAGACCAGGTTCCACTCCGTGAAGGACAGCAGGATCACCGAGACCAGCGGGATGAAGGTGAAGGCCAGCACCCCCAGCAGGTTCGGGGCGATGAAGAGCCAGCCGACGATCGGCTTCGGGTCCGACGGCGCCCGTCCGGGCGTGCGTCGCCTCCGTGCCGTCGGCTCGCGGGCGCCGGGTGGGGCCGCGGCGCCGTCCGCTCGTGCTTCCGCTGTCGTCATGTCAGTCCTCCTCGAAGCGGTCGATGAGCGCCTGGGCGTTCTTGTCGACGGTCTCGATGGCCTTGGTGGGCGAGCGCTCGAGGAGCCAGCACACGTCGCGCTGCTGCTCGTACTTCTGGGTGATCTCGGTGTAGGCGGTCAGCTCCGTGTCCAGGTGCATCCGCGGCTGATCCTCGAACAGGGTGCGGCGGAAGGAGTCCACGTCGAAGAACTGCTCTGCGTCCTCGCCGAGGATCCCCTCGAGGAGCTGGTCGTCGTCGATGTCGCCCAGCAGCGAGATGTACCCGGCGCGAATCAGGTCCTGCCCTCCGTGCAGCAGCCAGAACTTGCTGAACTCCCAGGCGATCTCCTGCTTGGGGCTCTTGGAGTTGATCTGGACGAAGGCCCCGTACTCCCCCGTGTTCCAGTCCGCGCCGTCGAGCGTGGGCACCGGCGCGGCGGAGACCGTGAAGTCGTGGGGGTACTCCTCCTGGTCGGTCAGGAAGCGCAGGCTGTAGGGCGCCGTGGTCCACAGCCCGAAATCCTCGGCGATGAAGTTGTTCTGCTGGTACGCCTCCAGCTGCCGGGCCAGGGCCTGCGACCACGGGTAGAGGACGCCCTCACGGATCAGCTCCGCAGCCAGGTCGAAGTGGCGCAGGAACGCCGGATGGGAGAAGTTCGAGTCGCCGTCGGCGGTGAATCGGTAGTTCGGGCCGAGTTCGATCCGGGCGAGGTCCGGGAGCACGTAGGTCCCGTACTTCCCGTCGGCCGCAAGAGCCCTGATGGCTTCGAGGTATTCCTCGAACGTCCACTGCTGCGGCAGGTCGATCCCGGCGCGCTCGCGCAGCTCGTCGTTGAACAGGACCATCTGCGGGATCCTGGTCGTCGCCAGAGCCGTGATCTCGTCCCCGTCGATGAGCGCCTTGGGATCATCGGTGTCCAGGAACATCTCCAGCTCGGGGGTGCTGCGCACCAGGTCGCCGACGTCCGCAGCCAGCCCCGAGCTCACCCGCATGGTGAGGTTCGGGACGCCGTAGGTGAAGAAGACGTCGATGTCGACACCGCCCTGGAGGGCCGTGTTCAGCTTGACGTTGCCCCGGTCATCGTTGATGTACCGCGTGTACTCCACGGTGATGTCCGGATGCTCCTCCTGGAACCTGTCGATCACCTGCTGCGGGCCGTTCTCGGCCGGGATCCCGCCCCACACCTGGAGCGTGTTCATGTCCTTCGCCGGGCCAGAGGAGCAGCCTGCGACGGCCGCAGTGCCCGCGACGGCGCCCAGCGCTCCGGCGAACTGCCGACGACTCGGGAGACGTCTGCCTGCAGGGTGCATGCCCATCCTTCCGACGCTGCGATGCGTGGATCGAGTACTTCGCGAGATGCGCAACTTTTACATTCTCGATCGCTCACGTCAACCCTTGCTGCAAATCTTGTACATGCTTATCGTGGAGCGGTCCCTTCGGGGGCCTGACGCTTCGTCCGACGCTCTGGGAGGTAACCACCGATGGACGCACCGCACGGACCGGACCCGGATCCGATCCCTGACCCGGGCATAGGACCCGGCCCGGACTCAGGCCCACGTCAGATCCCGGAGGGCTCCCCTGCCGCCACGGGCGCCGAGTCCCGCCCGACCGGGCCCGCCGGCTTCGGCGACTTCTGGCGACGGACGCTCGCGGCCGACGTCGGCCGCGGCGACCCGAGCTTCGTGACCGTCGAATCCTCGCTGCGCAGCATCGTGGTGGAGGACGTGACCTTCGCCGGCTTCGGCGGCCATCCCGTCAAGGGCTGGATGCTGACCCCGGCCACCGGGTGTCCTCGCGGCACCGTGATCCAGTTCCTCGGCAACAACACCGGCCGCGGGCTGCCCGAGCAATGGACGCTGCTCCCCAGCGCGGGCTATGCGACGTTCGTGATGGACAACCGCGGACAGACGGGGCCCGCCTCCGTGGGCGACACCCCGGACCCCGTCGGCAGCGGACCCCAGATCATCGGGCGTATGACCTCGGGCATCGCACATCCCGAGGAGTACTACTACCGCCGCCTGTTCACGGACGCCGTCTGCGCCGTGAGGGCCGTCCGCCACCACGCGGCAGCCGGCACGGCAACGGGCACAGGCACAGGCACAGGCACAGCAGCGGACAGTGCCATGGGCACCGCCTCGGGCTCGACGGTCGGCCCCGCTCCGAGCGCCCACAGGATCTTCGTCGCCGGCGGGAGCCAAGGGGGCGCCACCGCGCTGGCCGTCGCGGGACTCTGCGACGACCTCGCCGGCGTCCTCGTCGACGTCCCCCTGCTCTGCGACATCCGCAGCGCGGTCGAGACGGCCACGGCGGGCCCCTATCTGGAGATCCTCGATCTCCTGCGGACCCGACGCGGGAACGAGGATGCGGTGTTCGAGGTGCTGTCGTTCTTCGACGGGAAGCACTTCGCCTCCCGGGCGCGAATCCCCGCGCTCTTCTCCGTCGGCCTGCTCGATCCGGTCTGCCCTGCCGGCTCCGTCCAAGCCGCCTTCGCCGCGTACGCCGGGGCCGAGAAGACCCTGTGCACGTATCCGTACGACGGCCATGAGCACGGCCAGTGGCAGCACAAGCGCCGCCATCTGGAGTTCCTCGACCATCACACCGCCGGAGGTACCACCTGATCAGCCCGCAGTTCCCGGCACTGACTCGCGGCGGGCGTAGGCGTCGGTGAGCTCTGCTGCGCGGATGAGAACGGCCTCGCGGCGGCCCGGATCAGCCGCGACGTCCTGGATGACCCAGGCCATCGCCACGGCCGCGTCATCCATCAGGCGATACCCCTCGTCGGTCGCGGCGTGGGCGGCGAACTCGCGGGTGTGCAGAGCGCCGCCGGCGCCGGTGATGCCCACGAAGGGGTGCAGGGCCGGTACCCGCTGGGACACATTGCCCATGTCGGTGGAGGCGGCCATGACACCGAGCGAGCCGGCAAGCGGACGGCCCAGCGCCGCCATCGCCTGGTTCCATGCTGCGCCGAGCACCTCGTCCTGCCGCAGCGGTTCGTAGGTGGGCTCGGAGGCCGAGATCTCCAGCGAGCAACCGGTGGCGACGGCGCCGGCCTCGAGGCAGGCGACCAGCTGGGAGCGCAGCTGCTCGAACTCGGGCATCGTCAGCGCGCGGCACTCGAAGTCGATCAGCGCGGTCTCCGGAACGATGTTGGTGACCCCCGACTGCTGCGGGATCAGGGCCAGGCGCTGGCCGTCCTTGATCCGCTGACGCAGCAGGCCGGCGGCGACCTGGGCGATCACGGCGGCGTCGTTCGCATTGATGCCGTCGGTGGGGTTCGCCGCGGCGTGGGCGCCGCGGCCGGTGTAGGTGGCGCGCCAACGGCCCACCGCCTGGCTGGTCGAGCCGAGCACGTCATAGGTCTCGGTGTGCGGGGTGGGGTGGGCCATCAGCGAGAGATGCACCCCGTCGAAGACGCCGCGCTCGATGAGGAGCTGCTTGCCGCCACCGTGCTCCTCCGCGGGGGTGCCGATGACCTGCAAGGTCACGTCCAGCTCGTCGACCATGTCGAAGAGGGCGAGGGCCGCGCCGAGCGAGGAGCCGGCGATCAGATTGTGCCCGCAGCCATGGCCGATCTCGGGCAGCGCGTCGTACTCCACGCACAGCGAGGCGACCAGCGCGCCCGATCCGGCGGTGGCGCGGAAGGCGGTGGGCAGGTCCGCGATGCCCCGCTCCACGCTGAAGCCCGCGCGCTCCAGCAGGTCCGCGCAGCGCTCATGGGCATGGTGCTCTGCGAAGGCGATCTCCGGGTCCCCGTGGATCGCCCGGGCGACGGCCAGAACGTCGTCCCGGCGAGCGCGGTAGGCGGCAGCGATCCGTGACGTGGCGGGATCCGGGGGTGCAGGGGCGGCGTCGGTGGTCACAGGCCGATCCTGCCATGGCGGACCCGCATCGGGTGGCGCCACCGGGACGCGACGCGATCACCGTCGCCCGCTGCCCTCTTGTCTCGCCTGCGTACTGGCCTACTGGCCTACTGGCTGGAGCGCAGCAGGGCCGGCACGAGGGCGGCGCCGTCGCCCGCGCAGTACAGACGTGCGGGGCGCCCGCCGGTCGGGGCCGCGTACCTCTCGAGCTCGACGAGGAAGCCCTCGGTGCGGGTGGCCTTGCGGTGGAAGTTGCCGGCATCCAGGGTCGTGCCCCAGACGCTCTCGTAGACGCCCCGCAGCTGCGAGATCGTGAACTCCTGCGGCAGGAATGTGACGGCGAGGGTCGTGTACTCGAGCTTGGCGCGGGCGCGCTCGATGGAGCACGCCAGCACCTCGGCGTGATCGAAGGCCAGGTCGATCGCGGCGAGCTCGTCGACGCTCCACCAGCGGGCGTCGGCGACGTCGCCCCCGCGCTGCGGATCCGGGAGATCCGCCCCCAGGGCCATGAACGCGACCGAGACGACGCGGCCACGGGGGTCGCGCTGCGGGGCGCCGAAGGTTCGGACCTGCTCGAGGTGCACGGCACCGCTGCCCAGAGAGGCCTCGTCGGCGAGCACGCGATAGGCGGCGTCCTCGAGGTCTTCCTCGAGGTCGATGAACCCTCCCGGGAGCGCCCACGCCCCACGATGCGGCTCGTCGTCCCGCTGGACCAGCAGGACGTTGAGGGTGTCGTCCCGAAGGGTCAGGACGATGAGGTCGACGGCGACTCGGATGTCTTCGGCAAGGGAGACCATGCAGCCACCCTAGGACCGGTTATGGTCACGCTGACTACTCGTGAAGCGCTCATCACAGCGTCCGTTCCTGCGTCGTCGCTCACAGTGCGCCACTGCCTGCGACGTTGCGACCATCGCACGGTCAGTCCGCGATCCAGCGTGCCCACTTCTCGGCGCGATGCTCGGCTTCGACGATCCGCACCGTGCCCGAGGTCGAGCGCATGACGATCGACTCGGTGTTGATGCGGTCGTTCTGGTAGCGCACACCCCGCAGCAGGTCCCCGTCGGTGATGCCGGTGGCCGCGAAGTAGCAGTTGTCCGAGGTGACCAGATCGGAGGTGGTGAGCACCCGGTCCAGATCGTGGCCGGCGTCGATCGCCTTCTGCCGCTCGTCGTCGTCGATCGGGGCGAGGCGGCCCTGGATCATGCCACCGGTGGCCTTGACGGCGCACGCAGCGATGATGCCCTCGGGGGTGCCACCGGTCCCCAGCAGCATGTCCACACCGGAACCGCGCGCGGCCGCGATCGCCCCGGCGACGTCACCGTCCATGATGAACTTGACGCGCGCCCCGGCGTCACGGATCTCCTGGACCAGCGGCTCGTGGCGCGGACGCTCCAGCACGCACACCGTCACCTGGCTGACCGGCTTGTTCAGCGACTTCGCGACCAGGGCGATGTTCTGCTTGATCGGCAGGCGCAGGTCGACGAACTCGGCGGCCGCGGGGCCCACCACCATCTTCTCCATGTAGAACACGGCCGAAGGGTCGTACATGCCGCCCCTCTCGGCCACGGCGAACACCGCGAGCGCATTGTTGTAGCCCAGCGCGGTCAGGCGGGTGCCGTCGATCGGATCCACCGCGACGTCGACGTCCGGCCCGGTGCCGTCACCGACGCTCTCGCCGTTGTACAGCATGGGGGCCTCGTCCTTCTCGCCCTCGCCGATCACGACGGTGCCGTTCATGCGCACGGTGTCCATGAAGGTTCGCATCGCGTCGACAGCG
Organism: Brachybacterium sp. FME24; assembly: GCF_014897705.1. Lineage (GTDB taxonomy): Bacteria > Actinomycetota > Actinomycetes > Actinomycetales > Dermabacteraceae > Brachybacterium. The sequence continues at coordinate 243,469 of NZ_JABUXV010000007.1, forward strand.
GCGCCGTCCGCCATGTTCTTGTCTCCCGCACCCACCCAGCGGGCACCGGCGATGGCGGCGGCCTCGGTCACGCGGACCAGTTCCAGGGCGAGGTTGCGATCCGGGGCGGTCGAGGTGATGTCAGGGCTGGTCATGAGGGCCTCCGTCGTCGTCGAGGTCGTGGCACGTCGCCAGTGCTGGCCCGCGATCCTGCCGGGGGCGGCGTGACGGTGCGGGTCCATCGGACTCTACCTGGCTGGCGGGCGGGACCGAGCGGCTGGGGGCGAATCTGCCCCACTCAGCAGATGGCCACGTCTGCGACGACACGCGGCGACGTGACCACCGCAGCCGCTCGGGGCAGCCCTCCCGGGTTCATGCGGGCCTCCCCGCACCCTGAACCCTCACGCACGCAGTGGCGCCCTGTGCGCTGGCGGACCGCAGGAAGCGGAACCTGCACACAGAGCGCCGGTGGAGACGTCGCAGCGAGACGTCCGGGCTGCGGAAGGGAAGGAGAGTCAGGCGGTGACGGCTGTCTGCTCGCGGGTCGCGGCGCGGTCCTTGATGCCGCCGCGGATCGCGACGTAGAGCGCGATGAGGCCGACGGTCAGGAGCATGTGGCCCAGGCCGGCGATACCGGGGATGGCAGCGGTGGTGGTGGTCGGGTCCTGGCCGTCCAGGGTGAGGATGCCGCGCACGGCCTGCATCACCACGGTGATCACCAGGCCGACGTTGTAGGTCCAGTAGAAGACCGAGAAGGAGCGGCGCCCGCTCAGGGAGAAGATCGCGTCCAGGGCCAGGACCAGCAGGAACATGACCATGCCGAGGACGAGAAGGTGGGTGTGGAGGGTGCCCAGCTGGGTGTGGGTACCGATGGTGTCGGTGGCCTTCGTGAACTCCCGGTAGAAGAGTCCGGAGGCAAGGCCGAGAAGGATGTAGGCAAAGGCAGTGTTGAGGAGTCGCTTCATGTCTTCGACTCTATGGAGCTGCCGTGACCAGGAGATCAACCGAAGGATTGAGCCTCGAGCCGGCTCGGCGGGCGCCGCGGCACTGCCTGCCCGCGAGATGTCCGCGAGCGCCCGGCCGCGCCCGGATCTCAGGCCTCGACGGGTCGGCGGATCGACAGGATGTGCCATGCCCAGAACACTCCGCCGAGCAGGGCGAAGCCGAGGGACGTGGCCGCGAGGGTCGCGAGACTCGTGGCGACCAGCGGCGCGATCGCTCCGGCGAGCAGGGCATTGAGCACCAGCCCGAAGAACGTGCCCAGTGACGCCGCGGCGCCGCGCTCGTGCGGGAACAGATCCAGCACCTCGAGCTGGATGGGCGCGAACAGCAGGGCGACGGTGAAGGCGATCAGCATCGGCCCGGTCACCGCGAACAAATGCGCCCAGGTGACCCCACCCGTGAATTCCGGAGCGAACGAGACCAGCACCAGGTTCAGGATCGTCGCGACGAGGGTGCCGAGGAACCCGAGGGTGATCAGCCTGCTGCGGTCCACCAGATCAGCGACGCGGCCCACCATCCAGGCCCCGGACATCATGCCGATGATCAGCGGGACGAACAGCACCCAGAAATCCTGCTCCCCGAGCCCCAGCAGGCGCACCACGAACAGCGAGGCTCCCGCGATGAACACGAACTGCGAGGCGAATCCGAAAGCGGAGGCCGCCGCGACCCGCAGCATCACCGGTGAGCGGCCCACATGCAGCAGGGACCCCAGCAGCGAGCGGACCCGCAGAGGGCTGCGCGCCTCGGGAGGCAGGGTCTCGGGCAGCTTCAGGGTCAGGGCGAGCACGACCAGCCCGTAGACGCCGACGCCGGCGAACACCCAGCGCCAGTCGCCCAGCAGTAGCAGCCAGCCGCCGAAGATCGGGGCGATCGCCGGAGCGACCGAGAAGATCATCATGACCTGAGCCATCAACCGCTGCGCCTCCGAGCCGGAGAACATGTCACGGATGACGACTCGCGAGACGATGGTGGCGGCGCCGGCGCTCATCCCCTGCAGCACCCGCAGCAGGATCAGGCTGCCCAGGCTCGGCGCGAGCACGCAGCCGAACATGCCGATCAGGTAGATCACCAGGCCACCGATCATGACCTTCTTGCGTCCCAGCGCGTCCGAGAGCGGCCCGTGGAAGATGGACATGACCGCGAAGGCCGCGAGGTAGGCGGAGACCAGCTGCTGGAGGGCGACCTCGTCGCTCGCGAACTCCTCACCGATCCGGGTGAAGGCCGGGAACACGGTGTCGATCGTGAAGGGGCCGATCATCGCCAGCGAGGCGAGGGTCAGGGTGATCCGCGCACCGGCCTTCTGCCGCCGCGACGGGGTGGGCGGGACATGGGAGGCGGGGAAGGGCGTGGTCACCGGCTCCACCATAGGCAGGATCGGCGCGCGCGGCATCGTCGTCCCGACAGGCGGAAAGCGCTCGCGCTTCCGTGCGCTTCGCGCAGCGGCGGGCATAAGCTTGGCTTCGGCATCGTCGCCCGTGCGACGGGGCCGGACGATGTTCTGCGACGTACCCCCTGCGACCTGAGGTCACTCCATGAAGCATTTCGCCATGCCGCACACCGACATCTCCGCACCCAATGTGGTGCTGGGGCTGATGCGCATCGCCGAGAAGTCCGACGACGAGATCCGCACCCTGGTGCGCACCGCGCGCGACGCGGGGATCAATTTTCTCGACCACGCCGACGTCTATGGGGGCGAGCTGCATCGGTGCGAGGCCCGCTTCGCCCAGGCGCTGCAGCTCAGCCCCTCCGAGCGCGAGCAGGTCACCTTGCAGACCAAGGCCGGCATCGTGCCGGACGGCCCCTACTTCGACTACTCCTCCGAGCACCTCATCGAGTCCGTCGAGGGTTCGCTGAAGGCCCTGCAGACCGACTACATCGACATCCTGCTGCTCCACCGTCCCGACGCCCTGGTGGAGCCCGAGGAGGTCGCGCGCGCCTTCGACGAGCTGCACACGAGCGGCAAGGTGCGCAATTTCGGAGTCTCCAACCACACTCCGCGCCAGATCGATCTGCTGGCCAAGCACCTGAACCAGCCGATCGTCGCCAACCAGCTGCAGCTGTCGATCACCCATTCCACGTTCATCGCCCAGGGTGTGGCGGCGAACATGCAGGGCACGGACCAGGCGATCGTGCGTGACGGCGGCGGCATGCTGGACTACTGCCGTCTGCACGACATCACCGTGCAGGCCTGGTCCCCGTTCCAGGCCGGGTTCTTCGACGGCGTCTTCCTGGGCAACCCGAAGTACGCGGAGCTCAACGAGGTCGTCGATCGGCTCGCGGCGAAGTACGACGTGGCACCCGAGGCGATCGCGACAGCGTGGATCACGCGCCATCCGGCGCAGATGCAGGTGGTCCTGGGCACCACGACTCCCCAGCGGGTGGCGGACTCCGCAGCGGGCTCGGAGATCCCGCTGACCCGCCCCGAGTGGTACGAGCTGTTCCGCGCGGCCGGGTGGATCGTGCCCTGATCGACGAGCGCCGGCATCGGTTCCGGGGGTGCGCCGTCGTCGCCCCACCGGAGGCGGCGCAGGCACGCCGCGGCAACACCTTCCTGGTCAGGTGCGATCCGGCGAGGATGACGACCGGGCTCACGGAACACACACGGAGCATTCGACCCAGGTGCCGCATCGAAGCGGCAAGGAGGCACAGCATATGGCTCAGCGGGACAGGCGCATCGGACTGGTCGGCTACGGAGACGTGTCCGTCGTGCACGTCGGGGCGATCGCAGCGCTCGACGGCCTCGAGCTCGTCGGCATCGCCGACCGCGACCCCGAGGCGCGCGAACGGGCCGCCGCCGCGACCGGCCTGCCCACGTACACCGACGTCGAGGAGCTGATCGACGCGCTGCACCCTGACGCCGTGCACGTGACGACCCCGCACGACCAGCACGTCGGCCCCTCGCTGGCCGCCCTGGAGCAGGGCGTGCACGTGCTGCAGGAGAAGCCGCTGGCGCACACCCTCGCCGAGGGGACCCGACTCGTCGAAGCGATCGGATCCACCACCGCCGCACGGGCCGACGGCGGCGAGGGCTCCCCGAAGATCGGGATCTGCTTCCAGAACCGCTACAACCGGGCCAGCCAGGAGCTCGCCCGCCTGCTTCGCAGCGGTGAGCTCGGGGAGGTGCATGGCGCGTGGGCGTCGGTCGTGTGGAGCCGCACTGCGGACTACTACGCCGCCAAGCCGTGGCGCGGCCGCTGGGAGAACGCCGGCGGCGGCCTGCTCATCAACCAGGCGATACACACCCTGGATCTCGTGCAGTGGCTGCTCGGCCCGGTCGAGCGCACCGAGGGTCTGGTCTCCCAGAAGAAGTTCGCGGGCGTCACCGAGGTCGAGGACACCGCCGATCTCGTGCTGCACCACTCCTCCGGCATCACCACCACGTTCTACGCGACGCTCACCGCGCCGGTGGCACGCCCGGTCGAGCTCGAGGTGGCCACCACGAACGCGTACCTCGAGGTGCGCTCGGGCCGCGGTGGCGGACTCACGGTGCGCTGGGCCGACGGCCGCGTGGACACCTTCTCCGACCGGACCGCGTCTGCGGGGGGCCGCTCCTATTGGGGCGTCTCCCATGAGGAGCTGATCGCGGACTTCCACGCCTCCCTCGATGCGCCCGAGCCGTTCTGGATCGGGCCCGGCGAGGCCATGGCGTCATTGCAGATCCTCAAGGAGGCGTACGCCAACAGCGGCACGGGGAGCTGAGGGCGCAGGACCGGTCTGGCGCTCCTCTCAGCAGGGGCCGCCGATCAGCAGGGGCCGCCGATGATCCCGAATCCTCGCAGCGCGTGGACCACGGCCGCGATCACGAGGACGCCGGCAAGCAGGTGCACGATCCATCACGCCGGACCGACGGGGACCGGAACGCGCGAAGGCCGGCGCGACAGCGCGTCGGGCGCATCGCACCGGCCTCCGGGGACGGGATGTCGGTCAGATGATCGGGCGGCCCTCCTTGCGGGCCTCCTTGACATCCTTGAGGAATCCGCGGGCGATGGTGATCAGGATGCCGAGCACAAGCACCGGCCACGTGAGCAGATAGACGGTCAGCAGAGCGGTCATGGCGTTCTCTCCTTGTCAGAGGTGAATTCTCCTCGAGGAGGGCGGGCAGCCCTTCCTGGGAGGTGTCGGATCAGCGGCCGGTGGGCGCGGCGGCCTCGGAAGCCGGCGGCCGGCCGTCGGTCGTCTCGATCGGGTCGGCGACGCCCGCCTCCTCGTCGAAGTCACCGGTGATCTTATTGATCACCGAGAAGTCGAACTCCTGCGTCGAGCGGAAGCTCATCAGGTAGCAGACCAGGAAGGAGACGGAGTACGCGACCAGCGAGCCGGACAGCGTCTCGAAGTCGCGCAGGTAGCCGAAGCCGAACGGCAGCACGGCCACCGTGGCGATGGCGCCGACGACCAGTGCGGGGCGCAGCCCGAAGAAGCCGAAGGCCATGATGCCCAGAACCACGCCGACGCCGAGGATCGCGAGCGCCTCGACGAGGAGGGCCCAGGGCCCGGTGAGCGGGATCAGCGTGAAACGCACCGGCAGGAACACGATGAGCGCGGCCAGCACCGAGACGGTGAAGGCCTTGTTGGTGATCTTCTTCCAGTAGAAGGAGGCGATCACCGGGAACACCAGGCAGCCCCACAGGGCGCCGACGAACACCAGCAGGTCCAGGATGTTGAACCTCGCGGTGGCGAAGAACAGCGCCGCGGCGGTGGCCACGATCATGGTGATCCGGCCGATCAGGATCATCAGCTTCGGGTTCGCATTCTTGCGCCCGACGGACTGGCCGTAGATGTCGGTCATCACGATCGAGCTGAGGGCCGACAGGTCGGAGTCGGCGGTCGAGGACAGCGAACCGATGATCATGATGAAGGCGAGGGCCACCAGGACCACCGGCAGGTAGGTGCCGACCATCTGCGGCAGCAGGTTGTTGACGTCGCCGCCCGCGGGCTCGATGCCCAGGTAGAGCGCCATCACGCCGATCATGCCGATACCGATCACGGTCGCGCCGTACCCGATGGTGGCGGTGATGAAGGTGGGCTTGATGAGGTCCTCGCGCACGGCGAACAAGCGCTGCGCGATGGTCTGGTTGCCGATCGCATAGGCGAGTACGGCCGCGATGTACGGGGCGCCCTGGTTCATGAAGGCGTCCGAGGAGAAGAAGCTCTCCTGCTGCGGGGTGACGTGGCCGGCGGCGACACCGTCGGCGAACATCGACGGCCCGCCGACGACGAAGAACACGGCCGGGATGATGATGACCGCTGCACCGAGCATGGCGAGGACCTGCGCGAAGTCGGTCAGGACCGAGGCTCGGAACCCTGACCACAAGGTGTAGAGGAGCACGCCGGCGGCGATGATCAGGATCCCGGCACCGAAGTTGAGCGGGGAGAGCATCGCGATGATCGCGCCGCCCGCGATGAAGTTCGACGTCAGGGAGATGACCGAACCCAGCACGTTGGACCCGGCGAGCATCAGCTGCGAGGAACGACCGTGCCGGGCGTACATGACCTCGGCGAGCGTGTGCGCCTTGGGCGCGACCTGCCGGATCCGCTTGCCGAAGGGGTAGATGAACAGGATCATCAGGGCGCCCCACAGCCCGTAGTGGATGGGGCCGGAGACGCCGTAGGTGTACCCGGCCGTCACCGAGGCGTACATCGAGGACGCCCAGATCCAGGTGGCGGTCATGGAAGCGGCGGAGACGCCGAATCCGATCTTGTTCCCGGCGGTCATGTAGTCGTCGGCGTTCTCCTTCTTCCGGGAGATCGCGACGGACATCCACATCGTGCCGCCGTAGAACAGCAGCAGCAGGAGGATGACCCCGATGATTCCGAGCTGGGAGATCTCTCCCGCAGGTGCTGGTGGCACGCTGACTTCCTTTCATCGCAGACAGTTCGGTCACGGTCGGCCGGTCTGCCCCGTCGCATGCGCTCAGGGCGCGCGGAGGCCATCGTGGTTCCACAGCGGGCCGACCGACAATCGACCCCCTGAGCGGGTGCCGTCCGACATCGACCCGGGCGATGTCTCGCATCTGCTCCGGGGATGTGAACCGCGACGGCTACGGCAGGTCCGCGCTCCTGAGGAACCGGTTCCCGCTCGTGTCGACCACGCTTGGGGCCGCATAGATACTCGCACAAGGGGCGACGGATGGCTAGTTGGGAAGTAACTGTGCGGTTACACATGCAGGTCATGGCGCAGAAACTGATTGTCGGACAAACGGATTATCGATGGAATCGCGGTCGCGGCGCATGGGGATGCAGCGGCCCGACTGTCTCGCCAGCGGCGAGGTGGTGCGCCACCACGAGCGCTCCCTCGACGCCCTGAACTCTGTGGAGGAAGCCCTCGAGCGGTACTGGTGAGGCGCGGCGGCCGCCCGCCGCCCACCCGGCCGAGAATCACCGACCCGCCCGTACCCCTCACCCCCGTCCCGAGGAGGACCCATGGCTCCCGCCGCCGATAGCTCTGACATCGACCCGAACGCCGGAATCCACGTCATGAGCTTCAACGCGCTCTTCCAGACAGCTCCTCCCCCGGCGATCCCGAGCACTGGCCGGATCGTGCCCCGCGATCGAGGCGCTGCTGACGGCGGACCGTCCTGACCTGCTGGGGCTCCAGGAGATGCAGGCCTGGACGTACGATCCGATCGAGAAGGGCCTGGGGCCGACGTATCGCTGCGTCGGCATGGCGGAGTCCGGGGGCGGCGACGGGCTCATCACCCCGATCTTCTACCGCGCCGACCGCTTCGAGCTCACCGCCTGGAACCAGTTCTGGCTGTCCGACCGCCCCCGCGAGATCGGATCCGTGAGCTGGGGGAACACCCGCCCGCGAACGGCCGTCTGGGCCAGGTTCCGCGACCGGGTCAGCGGTACCGAGTTCGCGCACGTCAACACCCACCTCGACCACGTGATCACCCAGGCCACGGTCAAGGGCGCCCAGCTGATCGTCGACACCCTCCAGCAGTTCCACTTCTCCGGGCTACCCACGATCACCACGGGCGACTTCAATTCCGTGGCCAAGCAGTCACCGGCATACGACGTCCTCGTCGACAGCTTCGGATTGAAGGATTCCTGGCTCTCCGCCGAGGAGCAGCTCAGCCCGGGTTGGGGAACTTTCCCGCACTTCGAGGACGTCCGCGAATCCGAGTTCCGCATCGACTGGATCCTGCTCAGCTCGGGAGTGCGCGTACTGGACGCGACGATCGACGGCTTCCGCCCGGGAGGCATCTTCCCGAGCGACCACCTTCCGGTGCGTGCCCGGGTCGAACTCCCCGGCAACGCCCCCTGACCTCGACGTTCTCTGCAGGCGGCGCGACCTCGCCAGGTCTGCGTCCTCCATTCCGGCAGTCGTCGGCGCAGGCCCACCACAAGCGCGACAGGCCCGATCGAAAGGGCTGAGAAGGTTCGTCGAAGCGCTCCCCCGATCTTTCGTCGACGACCCTCCCTATTTCCTGCTTCGGCCCCCCAACCGGGCACGCTCAACCAGAATTGTGGCCTGAAGACCGATGATGGTGGCCTCATCGGTCCTCCAGGGACAATTCCGGCACCCGCCCGGGTACCGGGTACCGGCACCCGCCCGGGTGCCGGGTTCCGGCTCCCGCCCCGGGTTCCGGCTCCCGCCCCGGGTTCCGGCTCCCGCCCCGGGGTCCGGCTCCCGCCTAGATACCGGCACCCGGTCCCGTTTCCCGACTCCTGTGGAAGGCCCATCGATGCCGCTGTTCGACATGCCCTTGCCCGCCCTGCGCGAGTACCTCCCTGAGCTCGACGAGCCCTCCGATCTCGACGCGTTCTGGTCGGGCACGTTGGATCGTGCCCGGGCCGTCGAGCCGATCCTCGAGGTGCGACCAGTGGAGACCGGGCTTGCCCTGGTGGACACCTGGGACGTCACCTTCACAGGCCACGACGGGGACCCGATCCGCGCCTGGTACCTGCGCCCGGCAGGGCACGAGGGCGATCTGCCGATGGTCGTGGAGTACCTCGGCTACGGCGGCGGGCGCTCCACCCCGCTGGAGCATCTGACCTGGTCGAACGCCGGGTACGGGCATCTGGTGATGGACACCCGAGGGCAGGGCAGCCGCTGGGGTTCCGGCGGTGCGACCCCGGACCCCGTGGGCTCCGGCCCGGCGGCGCCAGGATCCATGACCCGCGGCATCGAATCCCCTGAGACCTCCTATCTGACCCGGCTCATGACCGATGCGGCGCGCGCGGTCGATGCCGCCCGTGCACTCCCCGGGGCCGACGGACGCGTCGCGGTCACCGGCGGCAGCCAGGGAGGCGGCCTCGCCATCGCCGCAGGCGGACTGGTCCCGGATGTGGACGCCGTGATGGCGAACGTACCGTTCCTGTGCCAGATACGTCGCGCGATCGACCTCACCGACGCCGACCCGTATCAGGAGATCGTCCGCTATCTCGCCGTGAACCGGGACCGGGAGGCGGCCGTGAAGAACACGCTGGGGTACGTCGACGCCGTCCACCTCGCCCGCCGCGCGCGGGCCGACACCCTGTTCTCCGTGGCGCTGCGCGACATGACCTGCCCGCCCTCGACGGTGTTCGCGGCGTACAACCACTGGGCCGGGCTCAGCGAGGCGACCCCGAGCAAGGACATCGAGGTGTACCCGTACAACAACCACGAAGGCGGCGCGGCCGCACAGAGCATGGTGCAGCTCGGGTGGCTGCGCAGGACGATGCCGCTCGCCCCGACGCGCTGAACGCTGTCGGTAGGGACGGGAAGCACGTTCCCCCGAGTCCAGAGGGACCATTCGTGCTCCGTCTGGACGCGAGTGCGCATGTCGTTCCATCGGACAATCGTGCCAAGACCGAAACCTTTCCTTTGGCTTCAGCTTCTCGTCGAGGGAGCCTCCCGGGCATCCACCCTCGCCGCCCGGGACCGTTTCATCCTGAGTTCGACAGCCCTGATCCCATCACCCCTTGACGCCCATCCCACCACTCCTTACGCTAACGGCACCTAGCGCAAGATCGGTATTTTTCTGCAACTTTTCTTTGATGTGCGCTGGGCAGTGGCCAGACCCGCCGGCACCGCAGCCGGCGACGGGCCCAGCCGGCGATCGAGAGCGTCTCGCGGTCCCTGCCGCACGTCGGCGAACGGCCCGTCCTTCCTCGTCACGCCCCGCCAGACGTCGAGTCCCTCCAGGAGCCTCCCATGACCACCCGTGCCACACCCCGCATACCCAGTAGAAGGTCCTTCGTCGGCATGAGCGCCGCCGCCTTCGGCGCCCTCGCCCTGACCTCGTGCGGTGGCAGCGGTTCCGACGAAGGCCCCGACGTCGCCGCCCAGAGCGTCGGCGCCATGGAGTCCTTCGAGGCGGACCAGCAGTTCAAAGCCACGGAGCCGATCACTCTGTCGATCCTATGGACAGACTGGCCCGAACAGCCGGTCACCGACAGTTGGCAGGTGTTCGACCGCATCAAGGAGCTCACCAACGTCGAGCTCGAGCTCACCCACGTCCCTTTCAGCGACAACGTCGAGAAGCGCAGCCTGCTGATCAGCGCGGGCGATGCGCCGACGGTGATCCCGCTGATCTATCGCGGGGACGAGACCCCGTTCGTCTCCTCCGGGGCGATCCTCCCGATGAGCGACTTCGTCGAGCACATGCCCAACTTCCGCAAGTACGTGGAGGAGTGGGAACTCGGGGAGATGATGGAGAACATCCGGCAGGCCGACGGCAAGTACTACATGCTCCCGGGCCTGCAGGAAGTCTGGGTCCCTGCTTTCTCGCTGATCATCCGCAAGGACGTATGGGAGGAGATCGGGATCGGGATCCCCAGCACCTGGGACGAGGTCCACGAAGGTCTCCGGGCGATCAAGGCGAAGTACCCGGGTTCACTCCCCCTTGCTGACGGTTTCGAAGGCCAGTCCCTCATCAATTACGGCGGTTACGCCTTCGGGACTCGCGCGGGGTGGGGGTTCGGTGACGGGATGATCGGAGGCCAGGACGGGCCCATGTCCTACGCAGCCACTACCGAGGAGTACCGGACGATGGTCGAGTACTACCGGACGCTCGTCGAGGAAGGACTGCTGGACCCGGAATCACTCACCGCGGCCAACGACGGCGGCGGCGCAGCCAGCATCGACGCGAAGTTCGCCCAGGAGACCTGTTTCGCGGCCTCGGGCTCCTCGGGCACGGTTTACGAGTTCGCACAGGCCATGGACGCCGCCCTCGGCACGGACAACTACGAGCTCCAGCTCATCCCGCCGCCCGCGGGTCCCGGCGGGAACATCATGGGGCCGCGTAACTTCCTGCACGGGTTCATGCTCAGCACGGAGATCGCATCGTCGGAGAATCTCCTGGCAATCCTGCAGTTCCTGGACTGGCTGTATTTCAATCCCGACGCCCGCGAGATGCTCCGCTGGGGCGTCCAGGACGAGACCTACATCAAGGATTCAGATGGCGGGATCGAACTCGCCGAGGGCTACTCATTGGACAGCTTCGAGCTGAACATGGGTGCGGAGACCGACATCCAGAAGGACCTCGGGTATTCGACCTTTCTGGCAGAATCCACCGAGTCGCGCCCCTTGAAGGAGTCCTACAACTCCGAGGACTTCACGGCCTACATCGACGGCGTCCTGGAAGGGCTCGAGCCGATGCCGCCCTGGGCTCCGGCGCCCCTGGACGAGGCTGAGCTGGAGCAGGCCTCGCTGATGGCGACCCCGCTGAAGGACGCCGTGGATACCAGTACCCTGCAGTTCCTGCTCGGCGAGCGGGACCTGAGCGAATGGGACACCTTCCTGCAGGAGCTCGAGGCTGCGGGATTGCCCGCGTACGTCGACCTGATCAACAGTGCGCGGGATCGGTTCGTCTCCTCGTCGACCTGAGCCTGTGAGCGGAGGGCGGACGACCACTCCACACCGGACTGCTCACTTCGCTCGCATGCGCTCCCCGCACCAGGATGGTCACCCCGTGGGTGACTCCTCCCATTCGGAGTCGGGGACTCCGTTGACCTCTTCGTGGCCTTCGGGGACGTCGAACCGCTGCGCGGTGAGATCGCGGGGCAACAGGGAGAAGCCCTGCCAGTGCATCTCCATCGGTGACTGGTCCTCGTCCTTGGGCACGTGGTGGAAACCGACCGCCACCCAGGAGACGACATCATCGAGAGTCTCGTCGGCGCTGTCCGCCACGAAGTCTTGGACCCCGTCGCCGCAGTCGCCGGAGTTCTTCACCGCGAAGCGCTCGCACCCGTCCTCGTTGGTGAAGGCGACGTCGTACCCGAGCTCGCTCTCGTGAGAGTGCCCCTCGTCGTCGGCCGCGGCGCCGGCCGTGGCGAGGTCGTCGGCGAAGACGAACGAGTCGGTCTTCTCCATCTCGATCTGGTACGAGATCGGGTGCCCGTCGGCATTGAGGACGTCGGGCTGGAGCACGCGCCACCAGCGCCGGTCCTCCCAGGTCGCCGTGGTGGGATTCTGCAGGGGCGTGAGCTTGCCGGGGAGGATCTCGGACTCCTCCCCCATGTCGCCGGAGCGCTCGGCATCGAACTGCTCGACCTGCATTCCGCTCTCGCCGCCGAGCGCCCAGTTCACGCGCCATACGGCGTTGTGAGAATGGCTGGCGGCGTGCTCGTCCTCGCCGACGTCCCAGCCGTGCTCCTCGTCGGTGTAGTCCACGGGGGAGAGATCGCCGGTGGCACCGAGCTGCACGCCGATCGACCCGTCGGCGCCGAAGGTGTATTCCGTGAGGTACTCGTACCACCCGACGCGGGAGACGGTGAACAGCTGCAGATCCGTCTTCCGGGTCGCGGCAGGGGCGACGGCGTCGCTCGAGTGGTAGGCCACGCCGCCGTCGACCTCGCTGGAGCACAGCACGGTGCGAGTCTGCGACTCCCCGTAGGTGCCGTCGCCGATGTTGGGGATGTCCGCCTCGAGCAGCTCGCCGGTGCAGACGTCCTCACCGATGGTCTTCATCTTGCTGCCGCCGAATCCGGATTCGGTGATGTCGTGGGTGTTGCGCCCGCCATCGTCGTACGGCACCTCGAGCTGGGACAGCGACAGCGTGTCGATCAGACTGATGGCTTCGCCCCCCGGTGGGGTGATGTGGAGGTCGGAGACGACGAGCCCCATGTCCGGGTCGATCGACCAGCACATCGACCAGGTGGCGCCGCTCGAGAGGGTCTTCGCGAGCTCCTGCTTGTCGCCGCAGTCCAGCTCTGCCGCCTCTCCGGTGGCGCCTGCGGTCTGCTCGGGTCCTTCGGCCGGGGAGTCCTGGGGGCCGACGATCACCACCCACGCGAGAATGCAGGCGCTGACGACCAGAAATGCTGCCCCCGCGATTGCGCGCTTGCTCATCGATCCTCCGCCGTGATCGGCCCGTCGAGCTGCTGCCGGCTCATCGTCGTGGCCAGCACAGTGCTGTGAATGGAACAGCGGAATGGTGGCGACCCGTTCACACGGGCCGCCACCATTCCTGTCAGCTACATCATCGCGCGATGTAGGTTCACACCTTCGCCCGGTGGCGCGCGACGAGTGCCACGCCACCACCGATGGTCAGCAGCGATGCGAGCGCCGCCAGCGGCATCAGCTCAGAACCGGTGCGCGGCAGGTCGCCGCCGGCACCGTTTCCGGAGCCGCCACTCGATCCATCACCGGAACCGTCGCCGGAACCGTTGCCGGTTCCGTTGCCGGAGCCATCATCCGAGCCGTTGCCCGCACCATTGTCCGAGCCGTTGTCGTCGTCACCTGCGCCGACTCCGGGGGCGTCATCGTCGCCACCCGGTGCCGGGTCGCCGTCGACGTCAGCCGCGGTCACGGTGAGCGAGTCCGAGGCGGAGTTGCCGTCGCTGTCGGTCACGACCAGCTCGTAGTCACCGGGGGTGACATCGGCCGAGACCGTGGCCTCCCCGCTGAACGAGCAGTCGTCGCCGACCTCGACCTCGACCGTGGCGCCGACCGGGTTGCCCTCGGCATCGACGATGCCGACGGTCGCGGTACCGGGAGCGAATCCGGTGCCGGAGATCGACACGGTTCCGCCGGCTTCGACGGAATCCGGCTCGATCGTGACGGTCTGGTCGCCGACGCATGTGCCACCGGCGGCCGCAGTCACCTCGATGGTGTCCGTGGCCTCGTGACCCTCGATATCCGACGCGGTGACGGTGTAGCCGTCGCCCGGGGTCGCATCCTCGGGAATCGGGAGCACGCTGCCCTCGGGGAAGGCACCGTTCTCATCGGCGGTCACCGTGACCGGATCGCCGACTGCATTGCCCTCGGCATCGGCCAGCTGCACGCTGACCTCCGCGTTCGGGGCCCAGCCGCTGGAGACCAGCTCGGACTCGTCGCCGGCAGCCACCGGGGACGAGGCGTCGATCGTGGCCTCGGCCGCAGCCGGGACGATCTCGAGCGTGTCGGTGGCCTCGTTGCCCTCAGGATCCGTCGCGACGACGGTGTAGTCGCCCGGGGTCGCATCCTCAGGGATCGGGAGCACGCTGCCCTCGGGGAAGGCACCGTTCTCGTCCGTGGTGACGGTGACCGGATCGCCGACGGGGTTGCCCTCGGGATCAGTCAGCTGCACGGAGACCTCGGTCCCGGGGGCCCAGGACTCACCGGTCAGAGCGGACTCGCCACCGGCCGGAGCCGGCGAGGAGGCATCGACCAGCGGAGCATCGGCTGCGACGACCGAGATCGTGTCGGTCGCCTCGTTGCCCTCAGGACCCGTCGCGGTGACGGTGTAGTCGCCCGGGGTCGCATCCTCAGGAACCGGCAGCACCGTGCCCTCGGGGAAGGCACCGTTCTCGTCCGTGGTCACCATGACCGGATCGCCGACGGCAGTGCCCTCGGCATCGGCCAGCTGCACGGAGACCTCCGCGTTCGGGGCCCAGCCCTCGGACGTCAGCGTGGACTCATCGCCCACCCGCACCGGCGAGGACGCCTCCAGGGCAACCTCGACCGAATCGGCCGGGGTGATCTCGAGCGTGTCGGTCGCCTCGTTGCCCTCGGGATCGCTCGCGACGACGGTGTAGTCGCCCGGGGTCGCATCCTCAGGGATCGGGAGCACGCTGCCCTCG
>NZ_JABUXV010000008.1 GCF_014897705.1 Brachybacterium sp. FME24
GAGAGTAGGTCGCCGCCGGACATCTTTGTGGGAGTGGGAGAGTGCTGGAGACCCTGTTGAGGGGCTCGCCTCTCCCACTCCCTTTTTTCATGCCCAAAAGCTCTGCCGGCGCCGGAGTGGTGCCCCCCGATGCCGGCTGTGCGGGCTTGCGCCCCAGCGCGATCGCCTGCGCCGCGCGGACTCCGGGGCGGCAAACGACTCCCCGACGTACTACCGGTCACGGCGGGACCTTCGGTACCGTCCAGTTCGAGGCGTCGTGGGTAGACTGGGCGGTCGTGCGAGCGCTCGCGTCGCACAGTGCCACGCACGCCGTCGGCAAGTACACCGCCGTCGAGCAGCCAGTTATCCGCGCTGGGGGAGAGCCACGAATGGTTTCCCCTGCCGAGCCCCAGGAGAGCCATGCCGTCCTCGCTGCCGGTCGTCCCCGACATCGATGAGCAGCTCGCGACGAGTGTCGCAGAACGCCTCGTGCTCATCGAGGATCGACTGCGGGATTCCGTCGCGACCTCCGATGACATGGCGCGCTGGACGTCGCGCCATCTCATGGACGCTGGCGGCAAGCGGGTACGCCCCATGCTCGTGCTGCTTGCGGCCGCGCTCGGAGACCTCGAGCAGGAGAGCGTCCTCGACGCTGCCGTGCTGGTCGAGCTGACGCACCTCGCGAGCCTGTACCACGACGATGTCATGGACTCGGCCCCCACCCGTCGCGGAACGGACAGCGCCCACGCTCTCTGGGGCAACAATGTGGCGATCCTGACCGGAGACTTCCTCTTCGCACGCGCGAGCGGCCTGAGCGCCCGTATCGGCGTCGAGGCGGTCGGTCTGCACTCGGAGACGTTCGAACGGCTGTGCCTCGGCCAACTCCACGAGACCGTCGGCCCGTCTCCGCAGGACGATCCCTTCACGCATTACATCTCGGTCCTCTCGGACAAGACCGCCTCGCTGCTCGCTCTGGCGGGAGAGCTCGGGGCCGTGCTCTCCGGGGCGCCAGAGGCAGCTGCGGACGTGATGAGGCGCTATGGCGAGAAGGTCGGCGTCGCGTTCCAGCTGGCCGACGACGTCCTGGATCTCGGCAGCGACGCGGAGACCAGTGGCAAGACTCCTGGTATCGACCTTCGAGAAGGTGTTCCGACGATGCCGACCCTGCTCGTGCGGCGCCGCGCGGCAGATTCGGCAGAGCCCCGCAGCCTCGAGATCGTCGAACGTCTCGACGGCGATCTCAGCACGGATTCGTCGTTGCGCGAGTTGGTGGCGATGCTTCGTCAGGATCCGGCCCTCGAGGAGACTCGTGCGCTGGCCCAGCGGACGGCCGACGAGGCCGTCGCGATCCTCGAGGAGCTTCCCCGGGGCGCAGTGCGCGACGCGTTGATGGAGTTCACGCGGACCCTGGTGCAGCGACGCCGGTGAGCTCGATCTGACCGCGTGCGCACCGTGCGCGGTGATACGGCCGTGCACACATCTCGGTGAGCCGTGACTCGTGGCACGCATCGGTGCCACCGAGTACCCTGAGACGGTTGCGCGCGCGGCAGGGCCGACACCTGGGGTGGAGTGCCCCGTGGACACGCAGTGGGGGCCACTGCGTGCGCGTGACGAGAAATGAATCTGGTTCTGGGGGTATCCACCATGTCTGTCACCACTGGGGTGAAGCGGCGCCGGCGACGTTCCACCGTCGTCTCCAGTGCCGTACTCGCTGTGGTGGCGCTGGTCGTGACCGGGTTCGCGGTGCACTACCCGGGCCTGTCCTCCTCCGATGTCGACGTCTCCAACGGGGGCGTCTGGGTGATGAGCGAAGAGGACCGGCTCATGGGCCGTGTGAATGTCGATGCGGGCGAGCTCGATGCCCGACTCTCCATGACCGGTGACGACCTCGATATTCTCCAGTCCGGGTACACCGTGTTCGAGACGGGCTCACGGGGCATCAGCTCGATCAATACTGCGTCGATCCAACGTGGGGGTCTGGTCGAGCTGCCGCTGGATTCCGAGGTGAAGCTCGGTGGCGATCGGGTGGCCATCGCAGCACAGGATGGCCGCGTGTGGATCCTGAGCCCGGGCGAGGCAGCAGCGTTCAGTCCCGACAGTGTCGAACCCGTGCACACGACAGACTCCGGAGCTCCCAAGGTCGCGGTGAGCACCGACGGCACCGTCTTCGTGCTGGACGGGACATCTCTGCTGAAGTTCCCGCACACCCCGGATACGCGCACGACGAAGGCGGACAAGCCCATCGACGTCGATGGCATCTCCTCCAAGGAGGAGCTGCTGCAGCTGAGCGTCGTCGGCCAGAAGCCGGTCATCCTGGACAAGGAGACCGGCGTGCTGCGCGGCGGCGAAGATATGGAGGAGTACAGCCTCGACGCTCAAGGAGCCCCGAACTACGAGTCGGCCGAGCTCCAGCAGTCCAGTCCCGCGTCGGACAACTTCGTCGTCGCCACCGAGGACACCCTGTTCGTGGTTCCGTTCGACGGGGGCCAGGCCCAGAGCATCGCAGCTGGTGGAACCGGTGCCCCGACCCCTCCTGCACAGGCCAAGGGCTGTGCGTACGGCGCCTGGTCCCAGTCGCTGCGGTACGTGCGCGCCTGCGAAGGCAGCGAACCTGTGGACGACGTCGTCCCCGAGGCGGACAGCGCAGCGGACCTCAAGCTCCGCGTGAATCACGATCTGGTGCTCCTGAACGATCAGAAGTTCGGTCTCTCCTGGGAGATCGCCAAGAACATGGAGCCCGTGGACGACTGGCCCATCGAGCAGGATCTCCAGACCGATGAGGCCAAGGAGAAGGAGAAGGAGACCCTCACCACCACGATCACCAATATCGCGGCCGAGCGCGACGAGGAGAACCGGCCGCCGACGGCGAACGACGACGAGTTCGGCGTGCGGCCGGGCGCGAGCGTGGTCCTCCCGGTGACTCGGAACGACACTGACCCCGACGGCGACATCCTCTCCGTCGCCGTGGACGGGAAGCAGCCTCCTATCGGGACGGTCACGCCGATCCGTGGGGGAACGCAGCTGCAGGTCGCCGTCGACGAGGACGCCTCCGGCAGCGCGACATTCACCTACCAGGCGGACGATGGGCGCGGGGCGGACGACACCGCGACCGTCACCCTCGACGTGCGCGAGGAAGGGGAGAACTCTGCGCCTCGCGCGGCAGAGGATGCCATCACCAAGGTGCAGGTGCGCTCCGGACAGGACATCAGCTTCAATCTCAAGCCGTACTGGGAGGACCCCGACGGCGATGCCTTCTACCTCACCAACGCGACCGTGCAGGGGGAGGACGTCGTCACTTTCCAGCCCGACGGGCTGATCACTTTCAACGACGCCGGGATCGCCACGGGCACCAAGAAGATCGAGGTGTCGTTCGTCGATGAGCAGGGCGAGACCGGAAAGGGGACCGTCGAGGTCGAGGCGGTGACCGACAGCGATCTCGCCCCGATCACCACAGGCGATCATGCCAGCATCGTCGCCGGCCGCGAGACGACTATCAAGCCGCTGGTCAACGACCTCAACCCCAACGGCGGCACCCTCGAGCTGACCAATGTCTCCGAGATCGACGGGCTCGAGGTCGATGCGGTGCTGGAGGCGGGCACCCTCAACGTGACCGGGCAAGCACCCGGCACCTATTACCTCGAGTACACGGTCGCCGCCAGCGGCTCGAGCACGGCGTCATTGGGCATCATCAGGGTCGACGTGGTCGAGCCCGCCTCGGAGGACCTCGCCCCTGTTGCGGTCGACGACCTGGGAACCGTCACGACCGGCACCGACACTTTGATCGATCCGTTGGAGAACGACGTCGACCCCACCGGGGGCGTCCTGGTGGTCAACTCTGTCGAGGTGCCCCCGGACAGTGGTCTGAAAGCGACGATCGTCGCCCATCACCTGGTGCGCGTGGAGGCGGAGCCCGGTGCCGCGGTATCGGACGAGCCGGTGGCACTGACCTATGAGGTCGCGAACTCCGCGGGCAGCACCAGTGGGACGATCCGCGTGATGCTCGCGGGCACGGATACGCAGTTCGCCAACCCGATCGCCGTGCCGGATCGAGCCGTGGTCCGCGCCGGCGACATGGTCACCATCGACGTCGTCGGCAACGATGTGTCCCCGACCGACTCCGAGATGCACCTGGGGGACATCCTCGACTCGGGCGACGCCGACGAGGAGGGCCACGTCGAGCCCCATCAGGACCAGGTGCGGTTCCGGGCCGATGACGATGCCAGCGGCGAGACCACGGTGACGTACCAGGTGATCGATGAGACGGGCCGTGACGGCGCGGCGAGAGTCACCATCACGATCGTTCCCCGCGATGCCGCGAACGCTGCGCCCCGACCCGACAACCTCACTGCTCGTACGGTCGCGGGGACCTCCGTGCGAATTCCGGTCCCGTCCTCGGGGATCGATCCCGACGGCGACTCGGTGATGCTCACCGGGATCACCAGTCCCGCCCCGCAGCTCGGTGAGATCACCAGCGCCAACGGCGAATGGATCGAGTACGAGCCGTACGAGGATTCGGTCGGCACGGACCGTTTCCGGTACCAGGTGATGGATCGCCACGGCGCGATCGGCACCGGTGAGGTCCTGGTCGGCGTGGCCGAGCCGCACGAGCAGAACCAGGCTCCCTACGCCGTGGACGACACGGTCGAGGTCCGACCGGACCGCGAAGTCCAGATCCCGGTCCTGGAGAACGACACCGACCCCGAGGGGACGACGCTCAGCGTCGTGCGCGACGACGTCGAGGCGACCACTGATATCGAGGTCGCGCCGCCGGACGAGGAGAACATCAGCGGGATGGTCACTGTGACCACCCCGACGGAGCCCGGCACGCACACCGTGCTGTACAGCGCGACGGACGGCTCGTTGAAGAGCACCGCCTCGATCACCATCAAGGTCGACCCGAACGCGCCGCTGCGTGCCCCGGTCGCACGCGATGACTTCGTCCCGGCCGAAGAGGTGATGGATCCCGAGGCGGAATACATCGACGTCGACGTGCTCGCCAACGACACCGATCCGGACGGCAGCTCCACCGATCTCGACGTCACGCTCGAGGGCTCCCCGGAAGGGGCCCGGCATCAGGGCGAGGGGACGGTGCGCGTGACCCCGCAGGAGGAACAGCAGCGGTTGCGCTACATCATCGAGGATGTCGACGGACAGACGTCCGCCGGGTACATCTGGGTGCCCGGCACCGCCAAGCAGGCGCCCGTGTGGGTCGGCGAGCCCGTCGAGGTCCAGGCCGGATCCGAGGTGGACGTGGACCTCTCCGACCCGGCGAACGTCCGCGTGCGCCCCGGTGGCCAGGCCGCCACCATCACCGATCCCGCACTGGTGACGGCATCCCACACCGATGGCTCCGAGCTCGTCACGGGCACGTCGACCCTGGCCTATCGCCCCGCGGAGGACTTCTCGGGCAAGGACACCATCTCCGTGGAGGTCACCGATGGTGAGGCCGGCGACGCCACAGCAGCGACCTCGACGCTCGCGATCCCGGTGGTCGTGGCCGCGGAGGACACCAACCTGCCCCCGACCCTGCAGGGAGCTCTGCTCGAGATTGCGCAGGGCGATGCCCAGGACCAGGTCGATCTCGCTGCGAACGCGAAGGACCCGGAAGGGGATGACCTCAGCTTCGCGCTCGGGGAGGTGCCCAGTGCCGAGGGCGTCGAGATCGCTCTGGACGGTTCCGAACTGACCGCGTCGGCGACTCCGCGCACGCCCAAGGGAACGGTTCTCGACGTCCCGGTCTCCGTCACCGACGGCACCAACCCTCCCGTCACCGCGACCGTGCAGCTCAGTGTGGTCGCCTCGACGAAGCCGCTGCTGGCTGCGGTGCTCGATGAACGGGAGATCGACGCCGGCAAGAGCGACACGATCGACGTGCTCGAGAACGACTCGAATCCCTTCCCAGGAGGCGAGCGAGCGGTGACCGACGCGAGCCTCGTCAGCGGCAAGGGCACGGTGGTCCGTGACGGCAACTCGGTCACGATCACGCCGGACGAGGACTTCCACGGAGTCCTGACCGCCCAGTACGCCGTCCTGGACGAGACCGGGGACCCTGCGCGCCAGGCCACCGGAGAGATCCGGGTGGAAGTGCGCGGGAAGCCCGCTGCTCCCTCGGCCCCGCGGATCGGCGAGGTGGGCGACGGCTTCGTCGAGCTCAACTTCACCGCCGGCGACGACAACGGGGCTCCGATCACCGGCTACGAGGTGACCCCGGCCGGCGGTCCCGCCGATACGACGACGTGTCCGTCGACCTCGTGCACGATCTCCGGACTGAGGAACGACACGGAATACACCTTCCAGGTCGTCGCGATCAACGACGTCGGCACCTCGGATCCCTCGGCGTCCTCAGCCGTGGCGCGCCCGGATGTGCGGCCCGAGACGCCGAGCGCGCCGTCAGTGGAGCGGGGAGACTCGCAGCTGACCGTCAACTGGGCCGCCCCGGTCAACCAGGGCTCCGCCATCCAGCGCTACGACCTGCAGATGCAGGACACCTCCACCGGAGAGAACCGGACGCAGGAGCTGGACGCGGGCACGACCCAATTTGTCTGGGAGGGTCTGACCAACGGGACCGACTACCGGTATCGCATCCGGGCGCACAATCTTGCCGAGAAGCCCTCGGACTGGTCTGGCTGGTCGCAGGCGGAACACCCGGCGGGGAAGCCGGCCACTCCGAGCGGCACCCCCACCGCGAGCCGCATCCAGGACCCGCTGGGCGGTGGCGTCGCTGTCTCCTGGCCTGCGATGTCGAAGGACGAGGCCAACGGGGAACCGATCACGCAGTACATCGTGACGTCCTCCTCCGGAAAGACGAAGGAGGTGAATGCGAACACGACCGAAGCAACCTTCTACGACCTCGACCAGGATGCCCAGCACACCTTCACCTACACCGGCGTGAACTCCGTCGGCACGGGGGTCGGAGCATCGGCGGCGTCCAATGCGGTGGTCCCCTGGGCGCGGGCCTCCGCACCGACGACCGTGAAGGCGTCGCTGCCCAGCACGGGGACGGCCGACGGGCCGAACGGGAGTGCCACGGTCTCCTGGTCCGGGGCGAAGGGCAACGGCACCACGATCAAGGACTACGTGGTCACGTGGAGCGGTGGCGGCAGAGCCGTCGTCGATGC
Organism: Brachybacterium sp. FME24; assembly: GCF_014897705.1. Lineage (GTDB taxonomy): Bacteria > Actinomycetota > Actinomycetes > Actinomycetales > Dermabacteraceae > Brachybacterium. The sequence goes on from NZ_JABUXV010000008.1 coordinate 7,098, forward strand.
CTCGAAGTCGTCCTACACGGCCTCGGGGCTTACCAACGGCAAGGCATACGCCTTCACGGTGCAGTCCAGGAATCGCTTCGAAGGGGGCGAGAGCGGCCTCTCGAAGGAGTCGAACTCGGTGACCCCGTACACCAAGCCGGACAAGGCGACGATCTCCTCGAGCAACGCCAAATGCGCCGACGGCTCGTCCTGCCCGGTGTCCTTCTCCATTACCGCGAACGGATCAGACGGCGGTGGAGGCGGCAAGACGCTGCAATATCGGGTCAACGGTGGAACCTGGCAGAGCGCCTCGGGCACCTCGTACACCCACAAGAAGAACCTGAGCTCCGGGAAGTCGATGACCGTCGAGGCACGCGTCGTCAACGGCAAGGAGCTGACCAGCGGCGTCGCCAAGCAGTCGCAGAAGGCGCAGACGTACACGCCGCCGCCCGAACCGCGCATCACGAACGCCCACGGCTACGGTGATGCGACCGGTGAGTCAGGCTGCCAGAACGGCTGGTGCTACTACATCGACTTCACCGTCACCGGACTTGAACCGAACACGACGTACGAATACTGCATCCGCGCCGATGGCCCCGCCGGCGGAGACTGCTGGTACCCGACGACCGATGGCGCGACCCCGACGACCGGCACCCTCACCACGGACTCCAACGGTCAGTGGGGCCTCCAGGACAGCGGCCGCAAGCCGTATTGGGGACACCCCGATGTGGACATGTGGGTCTGGGTGAGCGCTGACGGCCAGACCGGCAGCTCGAACAAGGTCCGGATCGGCTCCTCCTGACAACACGCGCATCCCGCCCCCACCACTCTTCGTAAGGAAGACATTCACCGTGAGCATGACCCCTGAACAGGCCCGCTGGTTCGCCGAGACCTTCGACAAACTCGTCCAGAGCGTGGGACAAGCCGTCCTGGGCAAGAACGAGGTCATCCGCCTGGTGTTGACCGCGATGATGGCGCCCGGTCACGTGCTGCTGGAGGATGCGCCGGGCACCGGCAAGACCTCGCTGGCCCGCTCCATCGCGGCCACGGTGCAGGGCACCAGCACCCGCATCCAGTTCACTCCGGACCTGCTGCCCTCCGACGTCACCGGCGTGACGATCTACGACCAGAACACGAAGTCCTTCGAATTCCACAAGGGCCCCGTCTTCGCGAACATCGTGCTGGCCGACGAGATCAACCGCGCCTCGCCGAAGACGCAGTCGGCGATGCTCGAGGTCATGGAGGAGGGACGGGTCACGGTCGACGGCGTCACCCACGAGGTCGGCAACCCCTTCATGGTGATCGCCACCCAGAACCCCATCGAGCAGGCCGGCACCTACCGTCTGCCCGAGGCGCAGCTGGACCGCTTCCTGATGAAGACCTCCCTGGGGTACCCGGACCACGCCTCGAGCGTGCAGATCCTCCAGGGCTCGGCCCTGCGCGACCGCTCCAGCCAGCTCAGTCCGCGCATCTCGCTGCAGGCCGTCAACGACATGACCGAACTCGCCTCGACCGTGCACGTGGACCCCGCAGTGCTGGAGTACGTCTCCCGGCTCATGGAGGAGACCCGGTTGGCCGCCGAGGTGCGCGTGGGCGTGTCAATCCGCGGTGCGATCGCGCTGATGCGCACGGTCAAGGTATGGGCCGCGGTCAACGGCCGTCACTATGTCGTCCCCGACGACGTCAAGCATCTGGTCGAGCATGTGTGGCTGCACCGCTTCGTCCTCGACCCCGAGGCCGAATTCTCCGGGACCACGCCCAAGACCGTCATGACCAAGATTCTCAGCGAGGTGGCGCCTCCCCAGGCGCGTCAGCAGACCGCATGAGCCCCGAGCCCTCCCTCCCCACCGATACCGCTGACGCCCGGGCCGCCAAGGCCCAGGCGAAGAAGCGGCGCGCCGCCACAAAAGCCGAGACCCGGGCAGAAGCCCGTCGTCAGCGCAAGCAAGCCACAGCGGAAGCGCGGAGCCCCTCCGGGGAGGCAGGTGCGTCCGGATCTCCCGACGGCCCGGGCGCGCAGGCTCACGCTCCTGGCAGCACCGGGCCCGCCGCGTGGCGAGACCGCATGGTCGACCTCTGGATGCGGCGTGTCCACCCCGTGCTCGATGTGGTGTCACCGATCGGGTGGGCGGTCCTCGCGGTCGCCGTGTTCTGCTGGGTCCTCGGCCTCGGGCTGCACATCACCGAGATGAATGTCGTCGCGCTCGTCCTCACGATGCCGCTGGTGATCGCAGGCCTGTTCGTGCTCGGCAGGGCCAACTACGCTGTCACCCTGGATCTGCAGACCCATCGCGTGGTGGTCGGTACCCGCGCCGTCGGCCGCATCGAGGTCGCCAACCCCACTCCGCGCCCGATCCTGCCCTCGCGCATCGAGCTGGCCGTCGGTTCCGCCACGGCCCAGTTCATGGTGCCGCGCCTGCCCCCCGACGCCGAGCACGAAGAGCTGTTCGCGGTGCCCACCAAGCGCCGTGCTGTGCTGGTCGTCGGCCCTGTGCGCTCGGTCCGCGACGACCCGCTGTCGCTCATGCGCCGACAGGTGACGTGGGCGAAGGCGCAGGAGCTGTTCGTGCACCCTCGTACCGTGCGTCTGGACGAGGCCGCCAGCGGCTTCCTCCGAGATCTGGAGGGGACGCCGTCCTCGGATCTCTCCAGCTCCGACATCGCCTTCCACGCCTTGCGCGACTACTCGCCCGGAGACGACCGCCGTCACGTTCATTGGCGCACCACCGCCCGCACCGGCAAACTCATGGTCCGCCAGTTCGAGGAGACCCGCCGCTCCCACGTGGTCGTCGCGCTGGACAACCTCGCCGCGCACTACGCCAGCGACGACGAGTTCGAACTGGCCGTGTCCGTCGCAGCGTCGATCTCCGCCCAGACCGTGCGGGAGGAGAAGGAGCTGACACCGTTCACCTTCGATGCGCGCCAGCGCACTGGCACCTTTCGTCGCCTGATGGACGACTACACCGTGGTCGACCCGCTCAAGGAACGGTTCTCCTTCCATGAGCTGGGTCAGAAGGCGACGGATCTGGCCGCCAATGCCTCGGCCGTGATGATGGTGGTCGGTTCGCACACGACGGCGCGCGAGCTGAACTCCGCCGCCAACCAGCTTCCGATCGGCGTGATGGCCGTGGCGATCCGATGTGTCGATGACGCCGAGGTGCGACGCTCCGCGATCGGTGCCCTGGACGTGGTCACGCTGGGATCCCTCGACACCCTGGCGCGGGCATTGCGGGCGGTGGGGCGATGACGACGACCGACACGAGAGGCGCCCGTTCCCGCTATTTCTCGAGTGTGCCCAACGGCCGCCGGGCGGTGGACATCGCCGTCCTCGGCGCCCTGTTCGTCCTGGCTCTGCTCGGGTTCCAGCAGGTCTACGGCGGCATCCAGTACCTTCTCACGGGCGTCATGGCCCTGGTGTTCGGAATCCTGATCGCTCTGGTCGCGGCGCGCTTCGGGTGGGGGCCACTGCGGATCACCCCGGCGGTGATCGTGGTGCACTTCCTGTTCGGCTCGATGTTCGCGGCCCCCACCCGGGCCATCTGGGGCGTCATTCCCAGCCTCGGCTCCCTGAAGGAACTGCTGTTCGCCCCGGTGACGAGCTGGAAGTCCGCCCTCACGATCGCGCCGCCGGTGGGCACCGCCCAGGGTGTCCTGGGGATCGTGTGGATCAGTGCCCTCCTGCTGGCGCTGCTGGGGATGTCCCTCGTGCTGCGCACCCGGTACTACGTCCTCGCGTGGCTGTTCCCGCTCGCGCTCGTGCTGGTGAGCATCGTGTTCGGGACCACCGAGGCGTTCTTCCCGGTGCTGCGCGGCGTGCTGTTCGCCGTGATCTCCGTGGGTTGGCTGACGTGGCGCTTCGAAGGCGGGCGCCTGGACAACGCGCAGTCCACGATCATCTCCGACACCGTCCGACCGGGTTCCTGGAAGAATCCGGTGCTGCGCAGGCGCGTGATCGGCGGCGCCGTGATCATGGCCCTCGCCGGGGGAATCGCCGTCGGGGCGCAGTCGCTGCTGGACCCGCCGGAGGGCACCGGGCGCTATGCGGTGCGCGACCACATCAAACCGCAGTTCGATCCCCATGAGTACGTGTCGCCGCTGACCGAGTTCCGGGGCTATCTCAAGGACCAGCGCGAGGCCGAGCTGTTCACCCTCACGGGCGTGTCCGGTGGCGAGCACGTGCGCCTGGCCACCATGGATGAATATGACCTGCAGGTCTACAACGTCGCCGGGAACTCCGACAAGGACAGTGTTTCCGGTGCCTTCCTGCGTACCGCGACGGGCGTGAACCTCCACGACGCGAGCGCCGCGCAGCGCAGCTCGACGGTCACGATCGGAACGTACACCGGGGTCTGGCTGCCCACACTCGGGGAGCGCACCGACATGGTCGGCATCGACGACATGCCGACCGAGCGCGCCGGCTTGACCGCGGAGAGCCTGTATCTCAACGAGAAGTCCCAGACCGCGGTCAATGCCGCCGGAGTGCGGGAGGGCGATACCTACGAGCTCAACTACGAGCCGTACACGGAACCGGACGCCGAGCAACTGCGCACAGCCCGCTTCGCCGAGTTCCCCGAGCAGGGGGACGAGCGCATGGAGAAGATGGCCGCGCTCGCCGAGGAGTGGGCAGGTTCCTCGGACTCCGACTACGAGCGGTTCCAGAACCTCTCGCGGTCCATCAAGCACGATGCCTACTTCTCCCACGGCATCGACGATGAACCGGCGTCGCTGTCCGGGCATGGCTCGAGCCGTCTGCTCGCCATGCTCGAACCGGTCGGCTTCGACAAGGACCGGGACGACGCACAACCCCTGGGACGCATCGGGGACGAGGAGCAGTTCGCCGCCCTGACCGCCGTGATGGCCCAGTCGATCGGTATCCCCGTCCGGGTGGTGATGGGATTCGAGGTCCCTGAGGAGCAGGAGGGGACCGTCTCCGTCACCGGCGACGACGTGACCGCGTGGGTCGAGGTCGCCTTCGAGGACATCGGCTGGGTGCGCTTCGAGCCCGCGCCGCAGGAGGACGAGGACCCGACGCAGCCCAAGCCCAAGGAAGTGGACAAGCCGCTGCCGCAGGTCGCCCAGCCTCCGCCCCCTCCGGCTGAGCCGCCGAACCCGCCGCCGGGTGCGATGAGCGACGATTCCGAGGACGAGGAAGACCTTTCGGACGAGACGTCCTCGTGGGTCGTGTATGTGGCCTACGGGATGATCCCCGTCCTGCTGGCGATCCTGGCCATGGTGGCGGTCATCGTGGCCAAGTTGGTCCGCCGGGGCCGTCGCCGCATTCGCGGAGCGTTGCCCGCTCGGATCGACGGCGGATGGCAGGAGATCCTCGATCGCATGACTGATCTCGGTCTCAGGCCCGATCCGATCATGACGCGCGCGGAGACTGCAGCGCGCCTGGAGGCGGATCTCCCGGCGATAGGGGCGCTGACCTTGGCCGGCAGGGCCGATCGTGCCGTCTTCGGCCCCGACGATCTGCCCGACGCCGCGGCTGAGGAGTACTGGTCCCATGTGATGGTCGCGCGACGGCAGATGTCTGCCACCATGCCGTGGCACAAGAGGCTCCGTGCGGCGATCTCCCTGCGCTCCTTCCGCAGCCGTTCCGCGGATCGTCACCGGGAGAAGAGACGCCTGCGCGCCACAGTGCGTGCTCGGGAGAAGGCACGACGCAGAACCGATACGATGCGGCGGCGACGCTCATCGTGGCGAGGTACGACCAGCAGCGCGAAGAAGAAGATGTCGAGGAGAGGCCCGTCCTGATGAGCCAGACGCGATATTGCAGCACCTGCGGGACGCTGCTGACCGAAGGGGCCGCGATCTGCGGAGAGTGCGGAGCGCGCTACCAGGCCTCGCCGTACGAGCGCCGCGCCACCGATGCGCCCGGTGCCTGGTCGCAGGCGCCCAAGCCGCGTTCCCGTGACCTCGGGAACCAGGAACCGGCTCCGGTGGAGGACGAGGGGGTCGAGCTGATCTCCCGGGACGCACTGTCCCCGAAGCAGCCCGGCGCGACGACGGTGCGTTCCCCGGAACAGTACGATCAGGTGATGGTCTCTCAGTCACCGATGCACCAGAACGGCCCCGGGGAATCCTTCGGCCAGTCCTACGGGCCGGGGTCACCGGGCTCCGCCCCTGCGCCTGGTACGTCGGCCAGCGCGACGGGGATCGTCTCCGAGATGGAACCGCCGCTGGACGGCTGCGCGCCGGCTTCGCCGGTCAAGCGACTCGTCGCTGCGCTGATCGATGGCGTGATCGCCACCGTGGTCCTGATCCCCCTGATCATCGGCATCGTGCTGCTGGTGGTCCAGGACCCCATCACCCTGCTTCCCCAGATCCTGGTCGGCGTGGGGGTTGCGCTGCCGGCGGCCTACACGGTGCTGATGATCTGGCTCTCCGGTGCCAAGGGCATCACCATCGGCAAGGTGATCCTGGGACTGCGCATCACGCGATTCAGCCAGGGCGGGCCCCTCGGCTTCCTGCGCGCGCTGGGACGCTGGGCGCTCTACGCCATCATCTGGTGGCTCATGGCACTGTCCATCTTCCTCGACCCGAAGAAGATGCTGCGAGGCTTCCATGATCGGGCGATCGATTCGGTCGTGGTCGATGTGAAAGCCGGCCGCAACCCGCTCCATCCGCGTCCTGATGACTTCGAACGCGCGAGCGACGAGCAGTACCTCGGCGCGCCGTCCGTGCCGGTGAGCACCCACGAGAACCTGCTGTCCGAACCAGGCGCCGCGTGGAGCCACGACCCCCAGGGCGCTGCAGGGGGACAGTCGCCCGCCTCCAGCGCCTGGGGCTCGGAGCAGCCGGCCGCCGCGAGCCCGTACGCACCGCCGGCCTCGAGCGGCTCCTCGGCGCCCGACGCGCCGATCGGCGGTTCCCCCTGGTCGTCGCCGCCACCGATGCAGGAGCCGGCAGCGTCCGGGCAGCACAGTGCCGGTGAGGGCTGGGCTCCGCCGCCGGTCGAACCCGTCGGACAGTCCGCGTGGGGCCAGCAGGCACCCACCCCGTCCTCCCAGCAGAGCGAGCAGCAGTGGGGGCACCCCGCTCCGATCGCGCAGCCCGAGCAGCAGTGGGGCCAGCCCGCTCCTTCTGCACAGCAGAGCGAGCAGTGGGGCGAGCAGCCTCCTGCTCAGCCTGTGTGGGGCCCGCCCCCGTCGGCCCCGGAACGCGAGCAACCGCCCGTACCGCAGTACGGCGAGCCGGAGGAGCCGTACCAGAATCCTGCCCCGCAGGGGGCGGTCGATATGTTCCCGCAGCCTCAGCAGTCGGACGGCTGGGACCAGGGTGCTCCTGCTACGGCCACGGGGCGGGCCGGCGGACCGAACGAGCTCACCGGGGATGCCTGGGGCGGTCACGACGACGGCGTCGACGAGCAGACGCGGATGTCCACCTCCCAGGAATCGATCGAGGATCTCGAGCAGACGCGAGTCTCCGCGGTCAAACTGCCCGCGGTCAAGAAGCTCCGTCTGACCGCGGACGACGGCTCCGATCGGGTCGTGGACAAGGCCGTCGTGATCGGGCGCAATCCCGCCGCGGAGGGCCAGGAGATGCTGTTCGTCCTGAAGGACGACACCCGCTCCGTCTCCAAGACGCACCTCCACATCGACGGCACCGGGGACGACATCACCGTCATCGACCTCGGGTCGACGAATGGCTCGAGCATCCTGCGTGAAGACGGCTCCCGCGAGGAGCTGGTCCCGAACACCCCGACAGTCCTGCCCTCCGGGGCGAAGCTGACGCTGGGGGACCGGACCCTGTCCGTGGAGAGGGAGCAGTGATCGACCGATCCCTGTCGGATCCCGATATCCAGGGAACGATCCGTGTCGTCTCGGCGTCCGCGACACATGTGGGACACGTGCGGGCCACCAATGAGGACAGCATCCTCAATGCCACGCCGATCTATCTGGTCGCCGACGGCATGGGCGGTCACAACGCCGGTGAGGTGGCCAGCGCCATCGCGGTCGAGGAGTTCGAGAAGCTCACGATCCAGCAGAACGTCACCGTCGAGCAGCTCGGGGAGGCGCTGAGCAGCGCGGCCGACCGGATCGGGGAGCTCGGGGGAGAGTCCACGCTGGGCGCCGGCACCACGGTCGCCGTAGTCGCCACGATGGTGCTGGACGGCATCGGGTACTGGGTGGTCCTGAACCTCGGCGACTCCCGGGTGTACCGACTCTCGGGGGAAATCTTCGAGCAGGTCAGCGTCGATCACTCCGTAGTCCAGGAGTTGATGGACCGCGGCGAGCTCACGATGGAGGAAGCTCGCGTCCACCCCTATCGGCACATGGTCACCCGAGCGCTCGGCGCGGGACCGGAATCCGATCCGGATTACTGGCTGATCCCCGCCGAGGTGGGGGACCGGATGCTGATCTGTTCCGATGGGCTCACCGGCGAGGTCGACGACGCCACCATCGAGCGTCGACTGCGCGGCACTGCGGACGTGCGCACCATCAGCGAGGATCTCGTGAGGCTCGCCCTGGACGGCGGCGGCCGAGACAACGTGAGCGTGGTCGTCGTGGAGTCCGTCGAGATCCTCGGGCTGTCCCTGTCCTCCGAGAACACAGCGGGCAGCAGCGCCGACTCCCCGCAGGAGGAGTTCGAGGTCGACGAGGACACGTTGCCGCGAGCGATCTCCGACGGTGGAGACGTCAGCCGATGAGTGAGGCCAGCGAACCGTCCCCGCCCGCCACTCTGCTCGGGCTCGGAACCTGGACCCAGCAGGGCCCCGCCATGCTGGTCGTGCGGCAGGCCGGTTGGGTGGTGCTGGTTCCCGGGCTCCGCAAGGAGATCACCGAGGCCGCATGGACGGTGCTGGGGGAGAAGCCCGCGCCCGAGAAGTTCCTCGAGCGGCTGGTCGAGGTCGCGGACCTCGACAGCGCGGACACTCTGACCGCGATCCTCTTCGGCCTCCTCGACGGGACGACCGGGACCTTCGGTGTGAAGGGGAAGACTCCGATCGCGGTGTACACGCCGGACGGCTCCCATCTCGTGGCCGGGACGGAGGACGAGCCGTTCGTCCTGCGAACATTCGAGGGCGTGCGGCGCACGGCCTTCGGGGACCTCCCTGCGGAAGAACCTGTGGGCGCTCCGCGTGTGTCCGACGGCATCGCCCGGGTGAGGGGGTTCGTGCACGTCACCGTCGATCCCGCAGAGCTGGGGGACGAGTCCCGCGTGGCGCTCGCCGACCAGGTGGAGGCGCATGGCCGATCCATCGCGGACCCGGAAGCCGCAGCGCGGCGCGAGAACTCGTCCTCCTCGCCGGCGCCCCCGGCGGCGTCCGGTGGCTCCTCGGCCTCGATGATCCGCAAGCCGGCGGTCGCAGGCCGGAAGTCGGGGGAGATGCCCTCGTCGGTCTCCCGCGGCGGGTCCCCCTCCCGGGAAGCAGCTCCCACGGCGGAGTCCGCAGGCCCGAACATGTTCGCCGGCCTGTTCTCGGATCCGACGCCTGAGAACCCGGCGCCGGCAGCCGAGCCCGTGAGCGCGATGCCGGAAACGACGGGACCCACCTCAGCGGGGACGACCGCGGGGCCTGCTTCTGCGGTGTCCGCACCTGTGACACCGGATCCTCCGGGGGTGACGGCAGCGCCACCGGAGGTCACGACTCCGGCAGCGCCCGTTCCTGCAGCACCGGCGCCCGCTGCGCCGACCGTTCCCCCGCAGAAGAAGGCCGAGGGAAGTCGCCGACGACTGGTGAGCACGTCGTTGTTCGACCGCAAGCGACGCAGCGCGGAGCCCTCCGACCGACGCCCGGACGAGGCGACGGCAGCTCCCGCCGACGCAGCAGCAGGGGCGGACTCCTCGCCCCCGCCCGCCCAGCCTCTCACCGCACTGCCATCGGAGCCGAGCTCCGCGCCGGAGGCGAGCAGTGCGCCGGAGCCGGGTCCGGCACGTGCCCCCGCTCCGGAATCGACTGCTCCGGTGGCGCCGATTCCGACCCGGTCGGCGGCAACCCCGATCCCCGAGCCGACGGTCTCGATTCCCACGCCGGACCCTCCGGAGGACGGCGACGAGGAGCTCAGCTCCCCGGTCACCCAGATCGCGCCGATCGACGACGGTGACGGCGAACCGCCGTACGAGGAGGAGCCGCCCGCGCCGGCACCTACCCCGGCCCCGAGGCCGGCGGCGACCGGTCGGCGTCATGCAGCCACCGAGCTCGACAACACCGGTGCCTATGACGATCTGTTCGGCAAGACGGTCTTCCGGCGGATCGAGGACGCGGCCATCCGCAGGGCCGAGGCCGACGGTGAGGAGGACGAAGCCGGTGAGGAGTCGCAGCATTCCCCCAGCGGCGGCCTCGCCCCGTCGTCGGTTGCTTCGCCATCGTCCGTCGCCGAGCCGGTTCAGAGTGAGATCGACCCTCCTGCAGAGCAGCCGGCTCCGGCCGCGCCGGCGAACGGTGGGGAGTTCATCGATTGGGTTCCCGGGGTCGGCCGGACGGCTCCGGAGATCGCTCAGGCCGCCGCGCGCCGTGCCGCGCAGCCGTCCCGCCCGGAACCGGCCTATCCGCAGGTCAACATGGCAGAGCGTCCACCGGCGCCCCGACCCGGGCCGCAACCAGCCCCGGTCCGGCCCGACAGCGGCATGCACAACGGCCAGGTCGGGCCGCCCCACCCCCACGGCGAGCCGATGAGCACCGGCTACGCCGGGCAGCAGCTCGGGTACCCGGCTCCAGAGGATGCCTCGCAGCAGCATCGCAACGGCCCGGTCGATCCCATGGCAGCCGCGAACCAGGTCGGCTTCCCCGGACGGCAGCCGACCGGTGGGCCTGCCCACCTCGGCCGCCCGGCCCAGAACGTCGGCGCGCCGTACGACGGAGCCCCGCCGCAGCACCGCGGTGCGCGCCATGCCAGCGCCCCGCACCCGGTGGCGCCGTCCGGACCGCCAGCCTCCCCGGGCGGGGCTCCCGGGCCGGCTGCGCGCTCCGGTCCGCTGCCGGGGAGCTCAGCGCCGTCGACCTCCGGGCCCGGGCAGCCGTCCGGTGGTGCGGTCGCATTGTCCGGTCTGGTCTGCCCGAACGGTCATGCGAACTCACCGGAACGCTCGACCTGCCGCGCCTGCGGCAGTCCGCTCCACGGGGCACCCCGCACCGTCGCCAGGCCGCCGCTGGGCGCGATCGAGATGTCGACCGGTGAACGGATCGTGCTGGACCGCTCCGCGATCATCGGGCGCCGGCCCCGGGCCTCCCGGGTCAGCGGGAACGACGTCCCGCAACTGGTCACCGTGCCGAGCCCGCAGCAGGACATCTCCCGTTCCCACCTCGAGCTGCGGCTCGAAGGGTGGCATGTGGTCGCGCTCGATCTCGGCACCACCAACGGCACCACGCTGTACCGCGAGGGGGCAGATCCTTTGCGCCTGCGCACCCGCGAGGGCGTCGTCCTCCACGAGGGTGACCACCTCGACCTCGGCGACGACGTCCACCTGTGGATGAGGGAGCGGGCTTGAGCCGCCGACCGCCCTCCCCGGAGCCCCGCCTTCCCGGCTACGAGTACGAGCAGCTGCTGGGCTCCGGAGGGTTCGCCGACGTCTTCCTGTATCGACAGTTCCGCCCGCAGCGTCGGGTCGCGATCAAGGTTCTGCTCTCGAACGTGCTGGACGAGTCGGTACGACGGCAGTTCGACGCCGAAGCGAACGTCATGGCGCAGATGTCGACGCATCCGTCGATCGTCACGATCCACCAGGCCGAGGTCTCCGACGACCACCGGCCCTACATCGTCATGGAGTACTGCCCGCGCCCGAACTACGGGGTGCGTTTCCGCAAGGAGCGCATCACCGTGGCGGAGGCATTGCGCGTGGGTGTGCAGATCGCGGGCGCCGTGGAGACCGCGCACCGCGCCGGCATCCTGCACCGCGATATCAAGCCCGCGAACATCCTGGTCACCGACTACAACAGGCCGGCACTGACCGACTTCGGCATCTCGATCGCCACCGGTCAGGCGCACGACGTCGACGATGCGCAGGGCATGTCGATCCCGTGGTCGCCCCCGGAGTTCTTCGCCGATCCGCCGCGCGCCGATGTGCGCAGCGATGTCTTCTCGCTGGCCGCGACCGTGTACTCGATGCTCGCAGGGCAGACGCCGTTCGAGCATCGAGGGCAGCGCAACACCGCCTCCGATCTCATCCATCGCATCGCCTCGGAGCCGCTGCCCCCCTTGAACCGGCCCGACGTGCCGCCGGAGCTGAACCGGGTGCTGTCCATCGCGATGGCGAAGGACCCGGGCGGACGCTACGACACGGCGCTCGCCTTCGGCCGCGGTCTGCAGCAGGTCGAGCTCGCCCTGTCGCTGCCGGTCACCCAGATGGACGTGCTCGACGACCGTGGGACCGCTGCGGCCCACAGTCACGACGACGACGAGCTGGACATGCATACCCGGATCCGGAAGGTCGCCACGGTCGATCCCGACTCCCGTCCGACTCGGACCGGCGGACGTCGCCGCCTCGACCCGTACGCCGGCATCGCCCCGGCGATCGGTTCCGCCTCGCCCTCGGCCGTGGGGCCGACGTCCTCGGCGCCCGCGTCGGAGTCTCCCGGGGAGGCGACCCTGCTGCGTCCGGCGGGTGGGCCGCTGACCGCGGCGTCCGCTCCCATACCCCCGACGGCGCCGGGCGGCGACCGGGAACCGGCCGTGAAGCAGAAGTCTCCGGTCTGGCCCTTCGTCCTCCTGGCCGCGATCCTCGTGATCGTCCTCGGCGTGGGCGCGACGCTGGCGGTGCGCTTCCTGGTCGTGCCCGAACCCGAGGAGCGGGCCTCCACGGAGATCAACACGCCGGACATCGCACAGGAGCCCCCGGGGGAGCCGACCTCGGTCACGGTCGAGGTCATCATGCCCGAGAAGGACGGCGACACTGCGCGCGCGCAGGTCGCCTGGGCCGCCCCCGAGAACTACGGCGAGGACGATTTCTACCAGGTGCAATGGAAGGATCTGCCCGAGAACTACGAGAAGTTCTCCGAGACGGAAGATGTCTACGATCACCAGTCTCTCGTGGTCGAAGTCCCGCCGAGTGTGGCTGCACCGTGCGTGGAGGTGCGTACCGTCACCCGCGACGGCCCTGCGAGCGCTTGGGTGGAGAAATGTCTTGAGCAGTAGTGACCGGTACGGTGCACCAAGGACCGTTGAGACAGCAGACCGCGCCGATCGCGGATACAGGAACGACAGAGGGGAAGGCTGACGATGGCGTCGACGATTTCGGTCGAGTTCTGCGGTGAGTGGTTCCGCGTGGCAGAGGGCGAGGAGATGACGATCGGTCGCGAGGCCGATCTCACGGTCGATGAGGACAACCATTTCCTGCACCGGCGGTTCCTGACGATCGTGCAGGTCGAGTCGATGTGGTGGCTGGTCAACATCGGCTCACGACTGTCGGCGACGATCACCGACGGATCCGGGTCCATGCAGGCGTGGCTCGCACCCGGAGCTCGCCTCCCACTCGTCTTCGACGAGACCAAGGTCGTCTTCACCGCGGGGCCCACCACCTATGATTTCTCGGTCCATGCCGACTCCCCGGAGTTCGCGCGGGTCGCGGGTCCGGACGACCCGGTAGGTGAGACCACCGTGGGGTCGGTGCAGCTCACGCCGAGTCAGAAGCTGCTGATCCTCGCGCTGTCCGAGCCGATGCTCTCCCGCGAAGGGTCCGGTATGAGCTCCGTGCCGACCTCGGCCCAGGCCTCGAAGCGACTGGGCTGGCAGATGACGAAGTTCAATCGCAAGCTGGACAACGTCTGCGACAAGCTCGACAGGCTGGGTGTGCGGGGGCTGCGCGGCGGCCCCGGCAAGCTGGCCAGCAACCGGCGTGCCCGACTTGTCGAGCATGCAGTCTTCTCACGGCTGGTCTCCCGCGACGACCTCCCGCTGTTGGACCAATCGCAGGATCTCGACGAAGACTGAGCAGACTGAGCAGGCTGAGCACATTGGGCAGGCCGGAAGGGCGATCTGCCCGGGCGCCGGCTGCAGGCATTGACGGATCGGATCACCCGCTGAGGGCGGATCCGGACGGCGGGCAAGGGTCCCGCCAGGGGGAGGAACACCGATGCGCATCAAGCTCACGCTGCGCAGGCCCGAGGACCGGCTCACGGACCTCGAGGTCACGGCCGATGCCACGGCCTCCGTGGCCGATGTCGCCAATGCGCTGTACCTCGCCGACCCGCTGCGCGATGACGTCGAGGCTCCCGAGGGACTGACGCTGCAGGTCCAGGACCCCGGTGCCGGACCGGGCGCGAACGGCGTCCGGTCCCTGGACCGCGAGATCGACCTGATCCAGGCCGGGCTGCGCTCCGGCAGCATCGTCTCGATCGCCCGTTCGTCGACCCAGTACGCCACCCGGTCAGAGTCCCGCGGCGCGGCGGTCGCTCTGATGAGGGTCCTCTCCGGCCCGGAGGCGGGTCGCGAGTACCCGCTCCCCAGCGGCTCGAGCGTCGTCGGCCGTGAAGGCGACCTCGACATCCGCATCGCCGATCCGATGCTCTCCAAACGTCACGCGCGCCTCAACGTCGGCGACTCGATCGAGATCGTCGACCTGGAATCCTCCAATGGCGTGGTCATCGGCGGCGAGCAGGTGCAGCGTGCCGTGATCGGACCCGCCGACACCGTCCTGATCGGACAGACCACGTTCTCCGTGATCGCCCTGCATCGACTGGGAGGGACCGCCCCGAGCTCTCCGGTGGTCGAGTTCAACCGATCCCCGCGGGTGGTTCCCCGGTTCCCCTACCGACCGCTGAAGTCACCGACTCCGCCGAAGGAGCCGGCTCCGCAGTTCTTCCCGATCTTCATGATGTTCGCCCCGATCCTCATGGGTGGATTCATGTTCTCGCTGACCCGCAGCCCGTTCTCGCTCATGTTCGTGTTCATGATGCCGATGATGGCCACGGCCGGGTATCTGAACCGCAAGTTCCAGGCGAAGAAACAGCTCGAACGGCAGATCAAGAACTTCGAGGACGGCCTGGCCTCCCTCAAACGGCGGGTCACCGCGGCGCAGGATCTCGAGCGCGCAGTGCGCCTGGTCGAGACCCCCTCCGCGGCGGACACGGTCGATGCGGCCTTCCGGCTCGGTCGACTGCTGTGGACCCACCGGCCGGAGCACAACGCCTTCGCCACCGTGCGTCTCGGACTGGGCGTCGCGGAGTCGCGCGTCGGAATCGAGATGCCGGGCGAGAACGACGCCATCCCCAAGTACTACGACATGCTCGATGACATGCATGAGGAGTACAAGCTGCTCGCGGGGGTGCCGATCGCCGCGGAACTACGCTACGCCGGCAACATCGGGGTCGCCGGAGGTGGGGGTGAGGCCGACGGGGTCGCCCGCGGCATCGTGACCCAGATGTTCTCCCTGCATTCGCCGGCGGAACTCGCGATCGCTGCGATCACCTCCCGGGCCAGCCGCGACATGTGGGAATGGCTGAAATGGCTTCCGCACACCTCGAGCCCGCATTCACCGCTGCCCGGCGATCACCTCGCCGATACCCCGGGCCGCGGCACGTCCCTGCTCTCGCGGATCGAGGAGCTCATCGCGCAGCGCGCCGGGGATGCCCCACCCACTCTGCGCACCCCGATGACACCGGACATCACCAGCGACCCGGAGATCCCACCGGAGCCGATCACCCCGAACCTCGTGGTGATCATCGAGGATGACGCACCCGTGGATCGTGCCCGTCTGGTCCGCATCGCCGAGCGCGGCCCGGACGTGGGCGTGCACGTGATCTGGTGCGCCTCGAACGTGGCTGCCCTCCCCGCCGCCTGCCGCACTTATGTGTCGGTGGAGGAGGCCATCGAAGGGGCGAGCGCCGGGCACGTGCGCCTGGGCGAGCGGTTCTACCCGGTCGCTGTGGAGACCGTATCGGTCGAGGTGGCTGCGGGCGTGGCCCGCCACCTCGCGCCGGTGGTCGACGCCGGGGTGCCGATCGACGATGACTCGGATCTGCCGCGGGCGATCTCCTACCTCAAGCTCGGCGGCCTGCAGATCGCCGAGGACCCGAACTACATCATCGAGCGGTGGAAGGAGAACAACTCGCTGACCCCGCGGGACGGCTCCGAACCCCAACGTCGCAAGCACGATGCGAATCTCCGCGGGCTCATCGGCCACAACGGCCAGGATGCCTTCCACCTCGACCTGCGCACCAACGGCCCGCACGCCCTCGTCGGAGGGACCACCGGTGCCGGCAAATCGGAATTCCTCCAGGCCTGGGTGATGGGCATGGCCACGGCCCACAGCCCCGACCGCGTCACGTTCCTGTTCGTGGACTACAAGGGTGGTGCGGCCTTCGCCGACGCCATCGAGCTGCCCCACGCCGTGGGCCTGGTCACCGACCTCTCCCAGCACCTGGTGCGTCGAGCCCTGACCTCGCTGCGCGCGGAGCTGCACTTCCGTGAGCACCTCCTGAACCGGAAGAAGGCCAAGGACCTGGTCTCCTTGGAGCGCACCGGCGATCCCGAGACACCGCCGAGCCTGATCATCATCGTCGACGAGTTCGCGGCACTGGCCAAGGAGATCCCGGAGTTCGTCGACGGGGTCGTGGACGTCGCCGCTCGAGGACGTTCCCTCGGACTGCACCTGATCCTCGCGACCCAGCGCCCGGCCGGCGTCATCAAGGACAACCTGCGCGCCAACACCAATCTCCGCATCGCGCTGCGGATGGCCGACGAGGCGGATTCCAAGGACATCCTCGGGGACAAGATGGCCGCCCATTTCGACCCCGGTATCCCGGGGCGTGCGGCCGCGAAGACCGGCCCGGGGCGGATCGCGACCTTCCAGACCGGATACGCGGGCGGGTGGACCACCGGCGAGCCCGAGCGTGCACGTATCGACATCGTCGAGAAGGATTTCGGCACCGGTGAGCAGTGGGACCTCCCCACGCCACCCGCCAAGGAGGTCAAGGACCCCGGCCCGAACGACATCAGCCGAGTGGTTACCACGATCATCGGGGCAGCCGAGCAGGCAGGGGTCCCCACCCCGCGCAAGCCGTGGCTGTCCGAGCTCGCCGACGCCTACGACCTCTCTCGACTTCCCACCCGACGGACCGACGAAGAACTCCTCATGGGTGTCATGGACGTCCCGGAGAATCAGGCACAGCCCACGGTCTCCTACTATCCGGACCGCGACGGCAACATGGCCATCTACGGCACCGGCGGTTCCGGCAAGTCGACCACCCTGCGCACGATCGCGATCTCCTCGGCTGCGACAGTGCGGGGCGGCCCGGTCCACATCTACGGACTGGACTTCGGCGCTTCGGGTCTGACGATGCTGGAGGACCTGCCGCATGTGGGCTCCATCGTCGCCGGTGACGACGAGGAGCGTGTCATCCGCCTGCTGCGCACCCTGCGCGAGCTGATCGATGACCGCGCGAAGGATTTCGCCAAGGTGCGGGCCGGTTCCGTGGCCGAGTACCGCGAGCTCTCGGGCAAGCCCGAGACCCCGCGCATCCTGCTGCTGGTCGACGGCATGGCCGCCTTCCGTGAGGCCTACGACTACTCGAACCTCACGAAGTGGTTCACGGCCTTCGTGCAGATCGCGACCGATGGGCGCCAGGTGGGCGTGCATGTCATCGTCACCGGTGACCGCCCCAACGCGATCCCGACCTCGCTGGGCTCGTCGATTCAGCGCCGCCTCATCCATCGCATGTCCAGCGTCGACGACTATGCCGGGTTCGGTGAACCCAAGGACGTACTGGACGGGAACTCCCCGGCGGGACGTGCGATCCTCAGCGGCCACGAGGTGCAGGTCGCCGTGCACGGCGGTGACTCGAACGTCGCGATCCAGTCACGCGAGGTCTCCAAGCTCGCCAAGGCCATGCGCCGCGCCGGAGTGCCCGAGGCCCCCGCCATCAAGCGGCTGCCCGAGCGCGTGGAACTCTCGCAGCTGCGCCCCGTGGTGGGTGACCGGCCCGTGCTGGGCCTGGCCGACGAGACGCTCGCGGAGATCACCTACGAGCCGCGCGGCGCCTTCATGGTCTCGGGCCCGATGGGGTCGGGCCGCACCACCGCGCTGCTGACCATCGCCACCGGGCTCAAGGAGATGAAGAACCCCATGCGCCTGGTGCGAGTCTCCTCGCGCCGCACGCCGCTCACGGGCCTGCCCATCTGGGACGTGGAGGCCTCGGATCCTGACAGCGTCCGAGAGCTCGCAGCACAGCTGCGACAGACCATCGAATCCGGTGCGGTGGGGGAGGGCCGTCTGGCCCTGTTCATCGATGGCGTCGCTGATTTCACCGGCACCGGGATCGAGAGCGACCTGGACAAGCTGATCCGCGCCAGTACCAGGGAGGGCCAGTTCGTGGTCGGGGAGAACGAGTCGGCCTCGTGGTCGCAGGCCTACGTGCTCGCACAGCCGTTCAAGGCCGGCCGTCGCGGTCTGCTGCTCCAGCCCAGCGACATGGACGGAGACTCGCTGCTGGGGACAGGACTGGGGAGGATCCGTCGCGCGGACTTCCCGGCCGGTCGTGGGTTCCTCGTCCACAGCGGCCGTGCCATGAAACTGCAGGTCGCGCAGATCACCGACTGACGTCACGGCCCCAGGCGAGCAGGGCGAGGCAGGTTTCGTGCTCTCTCGTGCAGCTCCCGGGCAGGGGCTGTACGGGGAGTTATCCCCATGGGGATAACTCCCCATGGTCCCGCCCGGCGCTTCGCTCTACAGTGAGGTGATCAGCACGACGGACGGGCCGGTGCACCGGATCAGGGCGCGGGCGCGAGAGACCAGGAAGGGGAACCCGAACCGTGAACGCCACGAAGGGTATGAATGTCGAAGAGGTCCGCCGGATGTCGGGCCAGCTGCGCGAGGCGGCCGAGGAGATCACTCGGATCGAGCAGGAGCTGACCTCCGGTCTCGAGGGCGTGGACTGGACCGGACCGGATGCGGATCGCTTCCGTGGCCAGTGGTCGGGGGAGATGGTCCCCGCGCTGCAGCAGATCATGAATTCCGTGAACGAACTGGGGGAGACGGCGGATCGCAATGCCGCCGAACAGGACGCGACCTCGTCGAACTGACGGCGCCCACCGCGGTTCTCGCGGTCTCCCCGCAAGCCCGAGCAGGACGACTGCTCGGGCTTGCGGCGTCCCTGATATGTTTGACGCCGTCACCCGTGGGAGGAGCGGAGCAATTTCATGGCCAAGAGCATTACCTATCCGAGCGTGGACTTTCCCGGTCCGCCGCGCATAGCTCTCGACATCCCGGACGATTGGGAGACTTTGACGGTGCCCGGCGTCCAGCTCGCCGCTGCACAGCCACGAGTCGATGGACAGTTCCGGGCGAACGTCGTCGTCACGGTGCAGCGTTTCGGCCCGGACTTCACCCTCGAGGCGGCCAAGGCCGGCCTCGAGCAGCGCAAGGCGGCGCTGCCTGAGCTCGAGGAACTCGGCACGGGGCAGATCGACGTGGAGGGGACCACGTGGATCGCCAGCGAGTACGGATATACCCAGCCGGGACGACCTACCGTGGTGCAGGCTGCCCGGTACACCATCATCGACCGCGGAGGGGTCGCCACGGACGTGCTCGAGATCGTCGGCAGCTGCGGCGCCGAGACGGCCGAGGAAGAGATCGAGATGGTCCGCACCATCCAGGACTCGGTGAGTCTCGATCTGAGCTGAACGGCCCTCTGCACGCCGCGCACCACCATTCCTCTGAAGGCCCCGGACCCGCACTGCAGGTCCGGGGCCTTCGGCGCGGGTGGGGGCCCGACACGGGGAGTTCTCCCCATCGACGGTGCGCAGACCCGAACCTAGGGTTGGGTCATCACCTGGAGGGCAGGGGTCGAGGATGCGGTCGGTGGCCGTGGAGATCGGGGCCGATGGGTGGGGACCAGTGGCAATGACGAGATGGAGGACATCATGAAGAAGGGTATGACGCCGGAGTCTGTTGAGCAGATGGGCACCCAGATCACCACTGCGGGCGAGCAGACGCAGCAGATCTTCACTCAGGTTCAGAGTCGTGTGACGGACTTCGATTGGACGGGTGAGGACCGTGATCGTTTCGTCAGCGAGTTCGAGGGTGAGCTTGGTCAGTTGGTGCAGCAGATCGTGCAGCAGGCCGGCGATTTTGCTGATCGTGCGAGTCGTAATGCTGCCGGTCAGCGCGATGCTTCTGCCTGATTCTCGGCGGAGTATTTTTCTGTAGCTTCAGTTTCTGATTTTTCTCGAAGGGGTATGTGATGGCTTTCAAGGGTATGAGTCCGGACGAGGGACGCGAGGTTGCGGGTGCGATCAATGACGCCGGTCAGCAGATTCTCGATGCGATTGATTCGGCGACGAGCACTGTGAATTCGGTGGAGTGGGTTGGTCCGGATTATGACGCGTATCAGGAGGATTGGAACACGTTTATCTCTGGTCCGGTGAACAGCCTGATTGAGGGTTTCCAGAAGCGTGCGGATCAGTTGAACACGCATGCTGATCAGCAGGATGAGACCTCGAACCAGCGGTGATTCGGTGGTGAGGTGGGGTGAGGGCCCCGTTCCCCGGGTGGGGGACGGGGCCCTTGTCATGTCCGGGCGTGACTGCCGCGCCACGACCCGCTGCCGGCACGGCCAGGAAGACTGGGAAGGTCGGGGAGGCGGAAGGCTTGGCCGGCGCGTCCGTCATGCACCCGCGCGGCGCGGAGCCGGCCGCACAGGGAGTGCGGAGCCTCCCGGCCCCATGCCGGGCGCCGGCGGCGCACGTCTCCCGGTCCTGGGTTGTCCACAACCCGAAGGAAGGCCGAATGTCATGTTGACCGGGATGGATGCCGATATCGTCGGCTGGGGAGGACGATGGGGAGTAGTCCCCATGGTCAACCCGGAGCGGCCGGTCTAGGGTTGGGTCATCACCTGGAGGGCAGGGGTCGAGGATGCGGTCGGTGGCCGTGGAGATCGGGGCCGATGGGTGGGGACCAGTGGCAATGACGAGATGGAGGACATCATGAAGAAGGGTATGACGCCGGAGTCTGTTGAGCAGATGGGCACCCAGATCACCACTGCGGGCGAGCAGACGCAGCAGATCTTCACTCAGGTTCAGAGTCGTGTGACGGACTTCGATTGGACGGGTGAGGACCGTGATCGTTTCGTCAGCGAGTTCGAGGGTGAGCTTGGTCAGTTGGTGCAGCAGATCGTGCAGCAGGCCGGCGATTTTGCTGATCGTGCGAGTCGTAATGCTGCCGGTCAGCGCGATGCTTCTGCCTGATTCTCGGCGGAGTATTTTTCTGTAGCTTCAGTTTCTGATTTTTCTCGAAGGGGTATGTGATGGCTTTCAAGGGTATGAGTCCGGACGAGGGTCGCGAGGTTGCGGGTGCGATCAATGACGCCGGTCAGCAGATTCTCGATGCGATTGATTCGGCGACGAGCACTGTGAATTCGGTGGAGTGGGTTGGTCCGGATTATGACGCGTATCAGGAGGATTGGAACACGTTTATCTCTGGTCCGGTGAACAGCCTGATTGAGGGTTTCCAGAAGCGTGCGGATCAGTTGAACACGCATGCTGATCAGCAGGATGAGACCTCGAACCAGCGGTGATTCGGTGGTGAGGTGGGGTGAGGGCCCCGTTCCCCGGGTGGGGGACGGGGCCCTTGTCATGTCCGGGCGTGACTGCCGCGCCACGACCCGCGATCAGCGGAAATTGATGAACTGCAGGGCGACGTCGAGGTCCTTGCCCTTCAGGAGGGCGATGGTGCTCTGCAGATCGTCACGGCTCTTCGAGGAGACGCGCAGCTCGTCCCCCTGGATCTGAGCCTTCATGCCCTTGGGGCCCTCCTCGCGGATGAGCTTCGAGATCTTCTTGGCGTCCTCGGTGCTGATGCCCTCCTTGAGGTCGGCTGCCAGGCGCATCTCCTTGCCGGACTGCTTGGGTTCACCGACGTCCAGGGCCTTCAGCGAGATCCCGCGACGGATCAGCTTGGACTGCAGCACGTCGAGCACTGCGAGCACGCGCTCCTCCGCGTTGGCGGTCATCACGATCTGGTCGCCGCTGAGGTTGATCGAGGCGCCGGTGCCTCGGAAGTCGTAGCGCTGGCCCACCTCCTTGACGGCCTGGTTGACGGCGTTGTCGATCTCCTGTCGATCGAGCTTGCTGACGATGTCGAATGATGAATCTGCCACGGTGCGTCCTTCCTTCCTGCGGTCGCCCTCGAGGGCGACCCTGTGCGTGTCCTCCGGCCAGAAGGGGTCCGGCCTCTCTGCTTTCGAGCATGCCTCTGTGCGGCGACAGGCCTGCTCAGCGGGCCTGTGACCTTCTTCATGCACCACAGACGGCCTCTGGGTTCGCGCCGTCGGCAGTGCGCCGGTATGCTGTTTCGAGTCCGCTTCCGGCGGCCACCCGATCGTGATCGGATGGGCAACGGAGGTGAACTTCCGGCAGGTTACCCGAGTGGCCAAAGGGAGCTGACTGTAAATCAGCTGGCATCGCCTTCGTGGGTTCGAATCCCTCACCTGCCACCGCGGAGGATCCTTGTGATCCGAAGCACCGGGCCTGCCCGCGAATTGCCTCGCAGCAAGGAGACGGGTAAGGTTTACCGGGTTGCCCTGATAGCTCAGACGGCAGAGCATCTCCATGGTAAGGAGAAGGTCAAGGGTTCGATTCCCTTTCAGGGCTCTGATGGGTGCGGCGGCCCGGTCTCGTGCGAGATCGGGCCGCTTCATCGGTCACGCCGGGGTAGCTCAGACGGTTAGAGCGCACGACTCATAATCGTGAGGTCGCGGGTTCGATCCCCGCCCTCGGTACCACGCCGGTTCCCACCGGAGTGCACGATCCACATCCCCCGAGTACGGGGACCCACGAGGCGCGCCGTTGTGCGTGTCACCCGGACGAAAGAGGCGAACCGTGGCGAGCAAGAGCTCTGACGTGCGTCCCAAGATCACCATGGCTTGTGTTGATTGCAAGGCGCGCAACTACATCACCAAGAAGAACCGCCGTAACACCCCTGATCGGCTGGAGCTCTCGAAGTTCTGCCCGACCTGCGGCAAGCAGACGGCGCACCGCGAGACCCGCTGACCGGGACGAGCGCACTTCACCAAAGGCCACACGGGATGTCCCGGGTGGCCTTTTGTGCGTCCGGCCACCGTCCGGTCCGGTGAGCTGCATGACAGGCATCGGCGCTCCGCGCAGGCCGCCACGGACTCGTGGCCGACGATGAGATCATCGGTGTGACAGCACCCATCGGTCCCAGTGGCCGTGCCCTCCCGGGAGATGACATGACGACCACCCCAGATCCAGCCTTCGCCGGCCGCACCTACCCGGCCGGCCCCGTGCACACCGTCTCGGCCGCGAAGATCGGCGAGTTCGCCCGCGCCACCGGTTCCCGCTCGGCGCTCCATACCGACGTCGATGCCGCGCGCGCAGCCGGTCACGCCGACGTGATCGCTCCGCCCACCTTCCTGGTCTCCCTGGCCCAGGCCACCGAGGCCCAGTACATCGAGGATCCGACCGCCGGCATCGACTTCACCCGCGTCGTCCACGGTGAAGAGTCCTTCACCCTGCATCGTCCCGTCGTCGCCGGTGACCACTTGGTCCCCACGCTGACCGTGGAATCGATCCGCGCCGCCGGAGGCCACGCCATGGTCGCCACGCGAGTCGACCTGGCCGATGAGGCCGGGGAGGACGTCGCGAGCGTGCGCAGCATGATCGTCGTGCGCGGCGACTGAACCTGCTCGCTCCACCCGGCCACCCGGCCCGCTCCACCGGCGCGTGGGCCCCTCTCGTCGATCCGTCCAGCATCTGTCCATCACGCCGCCCGCCCGGCACCAGGAACCCAGGAGCAGACATGACTGCCACTCCCGCCACCCCCTCCACTCCGGCCGCCTCCGCGAGCTCCTCGACGCCCGCGCCGTCGTCCGCCGCACCGCTCGTCCTCGCCGACCTGAGCATCGGCCAGGAGCTCGCACGCACGCAGCATGAGATCACCCGAGACACCCTGGTGCGCTACGCCGGGGCCTCCGGGGACTTCAACCCCATCCACTACAACGACACCGTCGCCACCGAGGCCGGGCTCCCGGGCGTGATCGCGCACGGCATGCTCACCATGGGCTCGGCGATCACGGGCCTGCTCGACGCCCTCGGGGACCCGACCCTCGTGCGCGCCTACTCGGTGCGATTCACGAACCCGGTCCCGGTCCCCGCGACCGGTTCGGTCACCCTCGAGGTCGTCGCTGTCGTCGGCGCCCTCGACGAGTCCGCCGGTACCGCCCGGGTGGACATCGCCGCGCAGGTCGACGGCACCAAGGTGCTCGGCCGGGCACGCGCCACCATCGCCCCCTCGGCCGCGGCGCCGTCGACCGTCGGCCAGGGCGCCGCGGCATGAGGCTCTCCGATCTGACCACGCTCCGAATCGGGGGAACCATCTCGAACCTGGTCGAGGCCCGCAGCGCGGACGAGGTCATCGAGGCCGTCCGCAGCGCGGACGAGGCCGGCCAGCAGTTGCTCGTGCTCGGAGGCGGCTCGAATCTGGTCGCCTCCGATGAGCCCTTCGACGGCACCGTGGTGCTGCTGCGTGACCCGGAGGACCCGCCGCTGCTGGATGCCACCTGCGAGGTCGGCGCCTCCGGCGAGCCCGATGGCATCCCCGTGGACCCTGCGGACCTCACCCCGCTGGATCCGACCTGCGGCGGAGCGATCGTCGAGTACTTCGCAGGCGTCAGCTGGGACCGCGCCGTGCGGTACGCGATCGCCCGCGAGATGGTCGGGATCGAGGCGCTCTCGGGCATCCCCGGGACCGTCGGCGCCACCCCGATCCAGAACGTCGGCGCCTACGGACAGGAGATCGCTGCGACGATCTCCCGCGTGCGCACCTGGGACCGGGAGGCGAATGCCGTACGCACGTTCTTCGCCGCCGACTGCGACTTCTCCTACCGCGACAGCCTCTTCAAGCGCACCCGCTACGGCGGGCCCGTCCCGTCGGCCACGGGCCGGTATGTGGTGCTGTCCGTGACCTTCCAGCACACGATCGGCAGCAGGTCCGCACCGATCCGCTACGCGCAGCTGGCCGACGCCCTCGGCGTCGAGGTGGGGGAGCGCGCCCCGATGCGCGAGGTCCGCGAGGCCGTCCTCGCCATCCGCGGATCCAAGGGCATGGTCCTGGATCCGGAGGACCATGACACCTGGAGTGCCGGTTCCTTCTTCACCAACCCGATCCTCGAGTCCGAGCGCGCCGCGCAGCTGCCCGAGGCGGCCCCGCGCTATGACGTCGGTGGGGGCCTCGTGAAGACCAGTGCTGCGTGGCTGATCAGCCACGCAGGGATCGAGCGCGGCCACGCCGTGGGGGAGCGGGCCGCCATCTCGACCAAGCATTCCCTCGCACTGACCAACCGCGGCGGGGCCACCAGCGACGACCTCCTCGCCCTCGCGCACGACGTGCAGGACCGGGTCGAGGAGGCCTTCGGGATCCGACTGGTCCCGGAACCCGTACGCCTGGGCATCGACCTGTGAACGCCGCCTAAGATGTGAGGACGGCGCCCGCCGCCGTCCCGCCCGTCACCGCAGGAGGCCCCGTGAACGTTCTTGACCAGTCCATCGCCGATCTCGACCCGGACATCGCCCAGGTGCTGGATCGCGAGCTCGCTCGTCAGCAGCGCACGCTCGAGATGATCGCCAGCGAGAACTTCGTGCCGCGCGCGGTGCTCCAGGCCCAGGGCTCGGTGCTGACCAACAAGTACGCCGAGGGATACCCGGGACGTCGCTACTACGGCGGTTGCGAGGAGGTCGACGTCGCGGAGCAGATCGCGATCGACCGGGCGAAGGCACTGTTCGGGGCGGAGCACGCCAACGTGCAGCCGCACTCGGGTGCCTCCGCGAATGCCGCCGTGATGCACGCTCTCGCCCGTCCCGGCGACAAGCTCATGGGTCTGTCGCTCGCGCATGGCGGTCATCTCACCCACGGCATGAAGATCAACTTCTCCGGCCGCCTCTACGACATCGTCGCCTACGAGACCGAGCCCGAGACCGGACTCATCGACATGGACAAGGTGCGGGAGCTGGCCGTGGCCGAGCAGCCCAAGGTCATCGTCGCCGGCTGGTCCGCCTACACCCGCCAGCTCGATTTCGCGACGTTCCGCGAGATCGCGGACGAGGTCGGCGCTGTGCTGTGGGTCGACATGGCGCACTTCGCGGGCCTCGTCGCGGCGGGTCTGCACCCCAGCCCCGTCCCCTACGCGGACGTCGTCTCCACCACGATCCACAAGACCATCGGCGGACCCCGCTCCGGCATGATCCTGTGCACGCAGAAGTGGGCCAAGAAGATCGACTCGGCGGTGTTCCCCGGTCAGCAGGGCGGTCCGCTCATGCACGTCATCGCCGCGAAGGCGGTGGCCCTGAAGATCGCCGCCACCGAGGACTTCAAGGATCGTCAGGTCCGCACCCTCGAGGGCGCGAAGATCCTCGCCGACCGGCTCCAGGCCGAGGACGCCGTGGCAGCCGGCGTCAAGGTGATCTCCGGCGGCACCGACGTGCACCTCGTGCTGGTGGACCTGGTCGACAGCGAGCTCGACGGCCAGCAGGCCGAGGACCGCCTCCACGAGGCCGGCATCACCGTGAACCGCAACGCCGTCCCGAACGACCCCCGCCCCCCGCGCGTCACCTCCGGCCTGCGGATCGGCACCCCGGCCCTGGCCACTCGCGGTTTCGGCGTCGCGGAGTTCATCGAGGTCGCCGACGTCATCGCCCTGGCGCTGACCGGTGGGGAGGACCTCGAGTCCCTCCGCCGGCGCACCGCGGCCCTCGCCGACGCGAAGCCGCTGTACGCCGACCTCCAGCAGTACTGATCCATCTGGTGGGGCCCGGCACCTCGACGCCGGGCCCCACCGCTGTTCCCACGACCCCTCACCCCCACGAAGGAGCGCCATGACGGCCCAGATCCTCGACGGCAAGGCCACGGCCACAGTGATCAAGGAGGAGCTCACCGGTCGCGTGACGCGGCTCCTGGAGGCCGGGCACGAGCGACCCGGGCTGGCCACCGTGCTGGTGGGGGAGGACCCGGGCAGCGCCGCCTACGTGCGGGGCAAGCACCGCGACAGCGAGCAGATCGGCCTGCACTCGATCCAGAAGCATCTGCCTGCCGACGCCTCCCAGGCCGACGTCGAAGCCCTCGTCGACGAGCTCAATGCCGACCCGGCCTGCACCGGCTACATCGTGCAGCTCCCGCTGCCGAAGCAGATCGACACCGACGCGATCCTCGAGCGGATCGACCCGGACAAGGATGCCGACGGCCTCCACCCCATGAACCTGGGCCGACTGGTCCTGAACGCCTACACCCCGATCCACACCCCACTGCCCTGCACCCCGCGTGCGGTCATCGAGCTCGTCGAGCGCCACGGACTGGACTTCCGCGGCAAGGACGTCGTGGTCGTCGGCCGAGGCATCACCGTGGGCCGCTCCATCGGGGCGCTGCTGACCCGCCGCGAGTACAACGCGACGGTGACGCTGTGCCACACCGGTACGGCGGACCTCCCGGCCCAGCTGCGGCGCGCGGACGTGATCGTGGCCGCCGCAGGCTCCGCCCACCTGGTGCGCCCCGAGGACGTCAAGCCCGGCGCGGTCGTGCTCGACGTCGGCGTCTCGCGTCGCGAGGACCCCGAGGGCGGCAAGGCGAAGCTGGTCGGCGACGTCGACCCGGCCGTTGCCGAGGTGGCCGACTGGATCAGCCCGAACCCCGGCGGCGTCGGTCCCATGACCCGTGCGCTGCTGATGAAGAACGTCGTCGAGGCGGCCGAGCGCGCCGCCGGGATCGAGGAGGACGCATGAGCCTGACCATCGCCACCGTCAACGTCAACGGCCTGCGGGCCGCAGCCCGCAAGGGGATGCCGGAGTGGATCGCCGAGACCCCCGCCGACGTCATCACGCTGCAGGAGGTGCGCGCGCCCGATGAACTCGTCGCCGATCTGGTGGGTGAGGGCTGGTCCGTGGCCTCGGTGGCCTCGCAGCTCAAGGGCCGCGCGGGCGTCGCCATCGCCGTGCGCTCCGCCCGCGAGGACGTCGACCTCGAAGGGGTGCGTCGCGGGCTCCCGGGCCTGGCCGAGGATGCGCACACCGGCCGCTGGCTCGAGGTGGACCTCGCCGATCCCTTCGGCGACGGGCGCACGCTCACCGTCATCTCCTGCTACATGCACTCGGGCAACACCGAGAAGCCGCAGACCATGATCGACAAGTACGCTTTCCTCGATGTCATGATGGAGCGTCTCGAGGAGCTCCGGGCCGATGGGCGCCACGTCGTGCTCACCGGCGATATCAACATCGCCCACACCGAGTGGGACATCAAGAACTGGAAGGGCAACAAGAAGTCCGCCGGATTCCTGCCCGAGGAGCGCGCCTACCTGGACCGCCTCACCACGGAGCGGGGCTTCGTGGATGTGCACCGCACCGTGCACGGTGACGGACCTGGGCCGTACACCTGGTGGTCACAGCGCGGGAAGGCCTTCGACAACGACTCGGGCTGGAGGATCGACTACCAGCTCGCCACCGAGGATCTCGCCGCGCGTGCTGCCACGGCCCAGGTGGACAGTGCCCCCAGCTACGACACTCGCTGGTCCGATCACGCACCCCTGGTGATCTCCTACACCTGACCTCGCGAGCCGAGTTCACTGGTGAGCGTGGGCCCTCTCCGACGTCATGGAGAGGTCCCGCGCTTCGTGGTGTCGCGGATGCCGATGCTGTGGGGACGGGTCTCGTCGAGGCCGCGCCGGGACTGTTCCCTCGGCTCGCCGGGCGGTCTACTCTGAACGCGACCGGCTCGTTCCGGACCGGGACCCGTACTCCGATGGAGGAGACGCCCATGGACGTCCGTACCCGCACGCTCGCCCTGCCCGACGCCAACATCGTCCACCACGTCCGAGGCCCTCTCCCCGCTGGGGAGGGCTCCCCGGTGCTGCTGATGATCGGCCAGCCCATGACCTCGGAGGGCTTCACGGAGCTCGCCGCGCACTTCCCGGATCGCACGGTGGTCACCTACGACCCCCGCGGGCTGGGCGAGAGCACCCGGGCAGACGGACGCAACGACAACCGCCCGCAGACCCAAGCCGAGGATCTGCATGCCCTGATCGGCGAGCTCGGCGGGGCCGTCGAGATCTTCGGCAGCAGTGGGGGCGCGGTCGCCGGCCTCGCCCTGGTCACCGCCCATCCCGAAGACGTCGTCACACTGGTCGCCCACGAGCCGCCTCTCATCCGGCTGCTGCCGGATGCCGAGGGCGCGGCGCGCGCGGATGCGGCAGTCACCGAGGCCTACCAGCAGCGAGGTTGGGGCGCCGGCATGGCCGCCTTCATCAACATGGTCTCCTGGCAGGGGGAGTTCACCGAGGAGTTCGCGAACCGCCCTCTGCCGGATCCTGCCCAGTTCGGCATGCCCACCGCCGACGACGGATCTCGGGACGACCCGCTGCTGTCCGATGCCAGCGTCGAGGTCGCCGGGTACGTGCCCGATGTCGAGGCGCTGCGCGAAGCTTCGACGCGCGTGGTGATCGCGGTCGGCGAGGAATCGGGGGAGAACCTCACCGGACGCACTGCGCGAGCCACCGCCGAACTGCTGGGACAGCAGGCCGCGACCTTCCCCAGCGACCATGGCGGGTTCCACACCTTCGACCCGATGAACCCCGGGCAGCCCGAAGCGTTCGCGGCCCGCCTGCGCGAGGTCCTCGCCGACGGGAGCTGACACAGAGTGAGCGTGGGACCTCTCCGAGTGCTCCGGAGGAGTCCCACGCTCACCAAGGGGGTGGCGCGACGGCCGCTGGGCCGGGCGCCTGACAGGGTCGGGCTCAGACGCGACCGCGGATCACGGCCTGCTTCACCTCGGCGATCGCCTTGGTCACCTGGATGCCGCGGGGGCAGGCCTCGGTGCAGTTGAAGGTGGTGCGGCAGCGCCACACGCCCTCCTTGGAGTTCAGGATCTCCAGACGCTGCTCACCGGCGTCATCGCGCGAGTCGAAGATGAAGCGGTGCGCATTGACGATGGCTGCCGGGCCGAAGTACTGGCCGTCGGTCCAGAACACGGGGCAGGAGGAGGTGCACGCCGCGCACAGGATGCACTTGGTGGTGTCGTCGAAGCGCTCGCGCTCCTCGGCGGACTGCAGGCGCTCCTTGCTGGGTTCCTGGCCCTTGGCCACCAGGAACGGCATGACCTCCTTGTAGGAGTCGAAGAACGGCTCCATGTCGACGATCAGATCCTTCTCCACCGGCAGGCCCTTGATGGGCTCGACGGTGATCGGCTTGTTGATGTCGAGGTCCTTCAGCAGTGTCTTGCAGGCCAGGCGATTGCGGCCGTTGATCCGCATCGCGTCCGAGCCGCACACACCGTGCGCGCAGGAGCGACGGAAGGTCAGCGAACCGTCCTGGTGCCACTTGACCTCGTGCATCGCGTCCAGCACACGGTCGGTGCCGTGCATGGTGACGGTGAAGTCCTCCCAGTGGGTTCCCTGGTCGTCCTCCGGGTTGAAGCGCGCGATGCGCAGCGTGACGTCGAAGAAGGGAATCTCCTCGGCGCCCGCCTTCGGGGACTCGGCCTGGGACTTCTCAGCGACGGCAGTCATCAGAACGTGCGCTCCTTCGGCTCGTAGCGGGTGATCACGACGGGCTTGGTCCCGAGTCGGATCGAGGTGCCCTCTTCGCCTTCCTCACCCTCCAGGGTGCGGTAGGCCATCGTGTGCTTCAGGTAGTTGACGTCGTCACGCTTCTCGTGATCCTCACGGAAGTGGCCGCCGCGGGACTCCTTGCGGTTCAGCGCACCGAGGGCCACGATCTCTGCCAGATCGAGCAGGAAGCCGAGCTCGACGGCCTCCATCAGATCCAGGTTGTAGCGCTTGCCCTTGTCCTGGATGGCGACGGTCTCGTAGCGCTTCTTGAGCTCCACGATCTTCGCAAGAGCGATGCGGCAGGTCTCGTCGGTGCGGAACACCTGGACGTTGGCGTCCATGACCTCCTGCAGCTCGAGGCGGATATCCGCGATGCGATCCTCGGTCGCGGGACGATCGCGCAGCCGCTCGAGCAGCTCGACGGTCGGGGTCTCGAGGCCCGCGGGCAGCTCGGCGAGCTCCACGGTCTCGGCGTGCTCCGCGGCGGCGATGCCGGCGCGGCGGCCGAACACGTTGATGTCCAGCAGCGAGTTGGTGCCCAGACGGTTGCCGCCGTGCACGGACACGCAGGCGGTCTCACCGGCGGCGTACAGGCCGGGGATCACGTCGGTCGCATTGCGCAGCACCTCACCGCGGATGTTGGTGGGGATGCCGCCCATGCCGTAGTGCGCGGTCGGGAAGACGGGCACCGGCTCCGTGTACGGCTCCACCCCGAGGTAGGTGCGGGCGAATTCGGTGATGTCCGGGAGCTTGGCATCGATGTGCGCCGGCTCGAGGTGGGTGAGGTCGAGGTAGACGTAGTCCTTCTTCGGGCCGCAGCCCCGGCCTTCGCGCACCTCGTTGGCCATGGCGCGGGCGACCACATCGCGCGGGGCGAGGTCCTTCAACGTCGGGGCATAGCGCTCCATGAAGCGCTCCATGTTGCTGTTGCGCAGGATCGCGCCCTCACCGCGGGCGGCCTCCGACAGGAGGATGCCCAGGCCTGCGAGGCCGGTGGGGTGGAACTGGAAGAACTCCATGTCCTCCAGCGGGATGCCGCGGCGGAAGGCCATGGCCGGTCCATCACCGGTGAGGGTATGGGCGTTGGAGGTGGTCTTGAAGATCTTGCCGAAGCCGCCGGAGGCGAACACCACGGACTTCGCCCGGAAGATGTGGATCTCTCCGGTGGCCAGCTCGTAGGTGACCACACCGGAGGCGCGGACGCCCTCGTCGCTGCGGGGGTCGCCGGTCATGAGGATGTCGAGCACGTAGTACTCGTTGAAGAACTCCACCTGCTGCTTCACGCAGTTCTGGTAGAGGGTCTGGAGGATCATGTGGCCGGTGCGGTCCGCGGCGTAGCAGGCACGGCGCACGGGCGCTTCGCCGTGCTCACGGGTGTGCCCGCCGAAGCGGCGCTGGTCGATACGACCCTCGGGCGTGCGGTTGAAGGGCAGGCCCATCTTCTCCAGGTCGAGCACCGCGTCGATGGCCTCCTTGGCCATGACCTCGGCGGCGTCCTGGTCCACCAGGTAGTCGCCGCCCTTGACGGTGTCGTACGTGTGCCACTCCCAGTTGTCCTCCTCGACGTTGGCGAGGGCGGCGCACATGCCGCCCTGAGCCGCGCCGGTGTGGGAGCGCGTGGGATACAGCTTGGTGACGACTGCGGTGCGGGAATTCTTGGAGGATTCCAGGGCCGCGCGCATGCCGGCGCCGCCGGCACCGACGATGACCACGTCGTAGTTATGGGTCTGCATGTCTGGTGACTGCTCCGTTTCGGGGTCGACCGGGAAATACGTTGTCGGGAGCCGGACGGGCCGGCTCCCGGGGTGGGGCGTCAGCCTTCGCAGAACGAGGGCAGCAGGCTCGGCTCGGCGCCGACGGGGCACGGGTCGAAGGTGAAGATCACCAGGGTGCCCAGGACGATCGTGACGACGACCGCGAAGTACAGCAGGCCCTTGAGGGTCAACCGCAGCGTCGAGCTGCGCGCGTAGTCATTGATGATCGTGCGCACGCCGTTGCCGCCGTGGATGAGGCCCAGCCACAGCATGAGCAGGTCCCAGACCTGCCAGAACGGGGAGGCCCACTTGCCGCCGACGAAGGCGAAGTCGATGCCCTTGACGCCTTCGCCGAGCCAGAGGTTCACGAAGAGGTGACCGAAGACGAGGATCACGAGCAGGACGCCGGAGACGCGCATGAAGAGCCAGGACAGCATCTCGGAGTTGAGGCCTCGCTGACCGGTGCGACGGTAGCGGGTCGTGGGGTCGGGGATCGAGGGTGCGGACTGTGCGCTCATGATCAGGCTCCGAACATGTGCATGAGTTGGCGGGGGACGAAGCCGACCATCAGGACGACCCAGAGGATGACGACTCCCCAGAACATGCTGCGGTGGTGCTTGGTGCCTTGGGACCAGAAGTCCACGAGGATGATCCGCAGACCGTTCAGGGCGTGGAACATGATCGCGCCGACCAGACCGATCTCGCCGAGGCCGAACACGATGGTCTTGTAGTGCCCGATCACCTCGTTGTACGCCTCCGGGGACACGCGCACCAGTGCGGTGTCCAGGACGTGCACGAGCAGGAACAGGAAGATGAGCATTCCTGAGATGCGATGTGCGACCCAGGACCACATGCCCTCGCGACCGCGATAGAGCGTCCCGGATTGGGCTGATGCCACGGAGATCCTCCAGAAGCGACGGGATGACGCCGGGTAGCGGGATGCATCGCCGCTGAGGTGGGGCGCGCGGGTTCCAGGCTGGACCCGGACGACCTTCGCGGCGCTCGGGACGCCCTGTGGACGACCGTTTCACGACACGGCGACATCATCATCGCCCCCGACTGGGGCAGAGCCAGCCTAGCACCATGACGTGCAGGTTCTGCGCATCTTGCCGTGCCCGCTGGCGCGCCTGGGACGCCCCGCGCGGCACGCTTCAGGGCACGGATACGCTGGCCATATGCCCCAGGCTCCCTTCGTCCCCGTGATCCCTGCCGGCGGTGCCGGCACGCGACTGTGGCCGCTCTCACGCCGTAGCAGACCGAAGTTCCTGCTGGACCTCACCGGCAGCGGCGCCTCGCTGCTGCAGCAGACCGTGGACCGGCTCGCGCCGTTCGCGGATCGCCCGCCGATCGTGGTCACCGGGGTCGACCACGCGGTCGCGGTCAGGGATCAGATGAGAACCCTCCCCGCTGTCACGGCGCTGTCCGCTCTCTCCGGTCCGTCTGCGCAGCCCGGAGCACCGAGCGAGCCCGTACGGATCCTCGCCGAGCCGACGCCGCGCAATTCCATGCCGGCGATCGCTCTGGCCGCAGCTCTCGTCGAACGCGATGATCCCGACGCCGTGATCGGCTCCTTCGCGGCCGACCATCTGATCGGCGACCACGCGGCCTTCGCGGCGACCGTGACAGCTGCGCGGCGCGCCGCCGAGCTCGGCTACCTGGTCACCCTCGGCATCGAGCCCACCTATCCCGCGACGGGCTTCGGGTACATCCAGGAGGGCGGGGGAGTCGACGTGGACCCGCGTGCCCTGGCAGCGCTGCGCGCCACCGGCGCCCGCCCGGTGTCCCGCTTCGTGGAGAAGCCCGACCGCGAGAGGGCAGAGCAGTTCCTGGCCCAGGGGTCCTTCTTCTGGAACGCCGGCATGTTCGTCGTGCGGGCCCAGGTGCTGCTCGACGAGCTCGCCGCGCAGATCCCAGCTCTGGCGGCAGGGGCGCGGGAGATCGCCGCCGCGCACGGGACCGCGGACTACGACCGCGTCCTCGCGGCGACCTGGCCCCGGCTGACCAGCATCGCGATCGACCACGCCCTGGCCGAGCCGCTCGCCGCCGACGGCAAGGTGGCCGTCGTCCCGGCGTCGTTCGACTGGGACGACGTGGGTGACTTCGAGGCGCTCGCGCGCCAGCTGCGAGATGGTGGGCCCGGGTCCTCGGCTCCTGCCGCGCCGGGCGGTTCCGAGGGGTCCGATCCCTCGGATGTTCGGGTGCTGGGATCCTCGGCGGTCGATGCCATCGGCTCCACGGCGACGGTGTACGGTTCCACCGATCGCCACATCGCCCTGGTCGGGCTGCGCGGCATCAGCATCGTCGATACCGAGGATGTGCTTCTGGTGCTCGCCGACGAACAGGCCCAGGCCCTGACCGGGCTCGTCGCCCGACTCGACGAGCAGGGACGCGGCCGCCTTCTCTGACGTCGGCCCGCTCGCGCCCGAGGCCACCGCGCGTGACGGTCATGCTGTCGGCCCGAGGGGCACGGCGGCTTCACGGCGAACAGGGGAGTGCACAGGTGGAGCAGGCACAGCAGGTGCTGCTGGGGACGCCGCAGCAACGGTCGATGCTGGGGCCCGACGGCCTCATCGCGCGCACCCTCGCGGACCAGGCGCAGGACATGCGCGAGGTGCGCCGGCATCTCCACCGGCATCCCGAGCTCTCCCAGCAGGAGCATGCCACCACCGACTTCGTCGTCGAGCGCCTGAAGGCTCTCGGCCTGAGGCCGCGGCGCATGGCCAGCACCGGCGCGATCTGCGACATCCCCGGCAGTGATCCGACGCTCGCACCGATCGCGCTGCGCGCCGACATGGATGCCCTGGGCATCCCGGAGCTGTCGACGGTGTCCTTCCGCTCGAGGGTCGAGGGGATCTCCCACGCCTGCGGTCACGACGTGCACATGAGTGCCGTGCTCGGCGCCGCGACAGCGCTGGTCCGCGTGGCCGACGCCGGCGCCCTGCAGCGCGGCGTCCGCCTGGTGTTCCAGCCCTCGGAGGAGATGCACCCCTGCGGCGCCCTGGACCTGATCGGACAGGGCGTGCTGGACGGGGTGGATTCGATCCTCGCGCTGCACTGCGACCCCGGCGTCGACGTCGGCCATATCGGGCTCAAGTCCGGCCCGATCACCTCGGCCACCGACCCGGTCAAGATCCAGGTGCGCGGCGCCGGCGGCCACACCTCCCGCCCTCACCTCACCCAGGACCTCGTCTACGCGCTCGGTTCCATCGCGACCCAGCTGCCCGCAGCGCTGACCCGACGCATGGACCCCCGCTCCGGCGTGAACCTCACCTGGGGCAGCATCCATGCTGGTTCGGCCTTCAACGCGATTCCCAGCAGCGGCACCCTCGAGGGCACACTGCGCTGCCTGGACCACGAGGCCTGGGATCGGGCCGAGGAACTGCTCGAATCCGTGCTCGCAGACCTGGTACGCCCCTGGGGCGTCGAGGCACGCGTGACCCACGATCGCGGCGTTCCTCCGGTCTCCAACGCCCCGACCAGCGTGAACGTGCTCGCCGCGGCCGTGACCAGCGTGCTGGGCCACGAGAACCTCGATCCCACGGCGCAGTCCCTGGGCGGCGAGGACTTCGCCTGGTACCTCGAGAAGGTCCCCGGCGCTCTGGCCCGACTGGGCACCCGCACCCCCGGCGGGCGCACCTACGACCTCCACATGGGGGACCTCATGATCGACGAACGGGCCATCGGCATCGGCGCCTCGGTGCTCGCCAGCGCCTGCGTGCAGCGCGACCTCGTCGCCTCCTGACCTCCAATACGCGGTGGAGACATCCGCGTCGATTGCATAACGGTTCATTCCCAGCGTCGAAGGGCGCCACCGGAGTTGCCCGCGCGGGGCTAAGGTCCGAGTCGGAGCGCGACAACGCTGTTGCCCCCGACACCTCGAGGCCCGATCGGCCCTGCATCTCCACCGGAGGAACCCCCATGAAGAGCTTCACCCGCGCGCTCGCCCTGACGGGGGCCGGCGTCCTCACCCTCGCAGCCTGCGGAAATGCCCCCGAGACCGCTGGCGGCGGCGGGAACGGCAGCGACGGCGGCGGCGCCTCCAGCGACTACAAGGCCTGCATGGTCTCCGACGCCGGTGGCTGGGACGACAAGTCCTTCAACGAGTCCAGCTACAACGGTCTGCTGGCCGCCGAGGAGAACCTCGGCATCGAGAAGCAGACCGCCGAGTCCACGAGCGTCTCCGACTTCGCCCCGAACATCAACAACATGGTCACCGAGGGCTGCGACCTCGTCATCACCGTCGGCTTCCTGCTGGCCCCGGCCACCGGCGCCGCCGCCCAGGCCAACGAGGACACCGACTTCGCGATCGTCGACTCCACCGCTCAGGACGCCGACGGCAATCCGATCGAGCTGGGCAACGTCAAGCCCCTCGAGTTCAACACCTCCGAGGCCGCATTCCTGGCCGGCTACCTCGCCGCGGGCATGTCCGAGACCGGCAAGGTCGCCACCTACGGCGGCGTGAACATCCCGACCGTCACCATCTTCATGGACGGCTACGTCGACGGCGTGGCGCACTACAACGAGACCAAGGGCGACGATGTCCAGGTCCTCGGCTGGAACAAGGACACCCAGGAGGGCTCCATCGTGGGCACCTTCGAGGACCAGTCCAAGGGCAAGGCCGTCTCCGACGAGTTCTACAACGCCGGTGCGGACATCATCATGCCGGTCGCCGGCCCCGTGGGCGCCGGCACCCTCGCCTCCGCCAAGGAGGGCGAGGACCGCACCGTGATCTGGGTCGACGCCGACGGCTACGAGACCAACGCGAGCGACGAGGACGCCCAGTCGGTCATCCTCACCTCCGTCATGAAGGAGATGTCCACCGCGGTCGAGGACGTCATCGCCGGTGCCGCCGGCGACGAGTTCGATGCCGAGCCCTACGTCGGCACCCTCGAGAACGGCGGCGTGGGCCTGGCCCCGTTCCACGACTTCGAGGATGAGGTCCCCGAGGAGCTCACGACCGAGCTCGAGACCCTCAAGCAGGACATCATCGACGGCAGGGTCACCGTCGAGTCCGAGGCGTCCCCCGAGGGATCCTGATCCGCTGACTCCAGGCGGCCCCCGCCCCACCAGGGCAGGGGCCGCCTCTCTTGACCGCCCGGCCGACGATATCGGCCGCTGCCGACGGAAGCGAGAACCGTGAAGCTCGAACTGCGCGGGATCACGAAGACCTTCGGGTCCTTCGTGGCCAATGACGCCATCGACCTGGTCGTCGAACCCGGGGAGATCCATTCCCTGCTGGGGGAGAACGGGGCCGGCAAGTCGACCCTGATGAACGTGCTGTACGGGCTGTACCGGCCCGACGGCGGCGAGATCGTGATCGATGGCGCTGCGGTCTCCTTCTCGGATCCGGGGGACGCGATGGCCGCCGGCATCGGGATGGTCCACCAGCACTTCATGCTGGTGCCCGTCTTCACGGTCGCCGAGAACATGGTGCTCGGGCACGAGCCCACCCGGGGCGGCCTGCTCGACCTCGGCGCGGCCCGAACTCTGGTGCGGGAGATCTCCGCCCGCTTCGGCTTCGACCTGGACCCCGACGCTCTGGTCGAGAACCTCCCCGTCGGCGCGCAGCAGCGCGTGGAGATCATCAAGGCCCTCAGCCGGAGCGCCGAGGTGCTCGTGCTCGATGAGCCCACCGCCGTGCTCACCCCGCAGGAGACCGATGAGCTGATGGCGATCATGAGGCAGCTGCGCGACGAGGGCACCTCGATCGTGTTCATCACCCACAAGCTGCGCGAGGTCAAAGCGGTCTCCGACCGCATCACCGTGATCCGACGCGGCACGGTCGTCGGCCAGGCAGATCCGTCGGCCGACCAGGCGGATCTCGCAGGACTCATGGTGGGCCGCCAGGTCTCCCTCGCTCAGGACAAGGCGGAGGCGACCCTCGGCGAGATCGCCCTCCAGGTCACGGACCTGCAGGTCACCGACGCAGCCGGTATCCGCACGCTCGACGGAGTCTCCTTCGAGGTCCGCCACGGCGAGGTGCTCGCGATCGCCGGGGTGCAGGGCAACGGCCAGACGGAGCTCTCCGAAGCCCTGCTGGGCCTGCAGGAGACCGTGCACGGCTCCGCACGGCTCGAGAGCCGCGAGCTCGTCGGCCGCAGCACCAAGCAGGTCCTCGACGCGGGCGTCGGCTTCGTCCCCGAGGACCGCACCCACGACGCCCTGGTGCCCGACTTCACCGTCGCGGAGAACCTCGTGCTGGACCAGCACGACCGCGCCCCCTTCGGCACCGCCCTCGCGATGAGCCCGAAGGCGGTGCGCGAGAACGCCGAGAAGCTCATCCCCGAGTTCGACGTGCGCACCGAATCTGCCGTCTCGGCGGTGTCGACCCTGTCCGGCGGCAACCAGCAGAAGGTCGTGATGGCTCGCGCTCTGAACCGGGAGCTCGCGCTGCTGATCGCCTCCCAGCCCACCCGCGGCGTCGACGTCGGCTCCATCGAGTTCCTGCACCGGCGGCTGCTCGACGAGCGAGACAAGGGGACGCCGGTGGTCATCGTCTCCACCGAGCTCGACGAGGTCGTCCAGCTCGCCGACCGCATCGCGGTGATGTATCGCGGCGCGATCCTCGGGATCGTCCCCGGCGACGAGGACCGTGACGTGCTGGGGCTGATGATGGCCGGCTACACCGCCGAGGCTGCTCGTGAGGCCGTGGCGGCGGGTGCCCGGACGACCGACTCGCAGCTCGCCGACGAAGGAGAGATCGTATGAGCACCGCCGTCGCCGATCCTGGGAGCACCGGATCCGCTCCGGGAGTCGGGTCCGGGAGCACCGGGACCCCGCCACCACCCGAGGAGCAGGCCGAGGCCCGCTTCGCCCAGATGCTGCAGAAGATCGCCCGCGGCGACCTGCTCGTGGTGGTGATGAGCTTCGTCTTCGCCTTCCTGGTCGGGTCCGTGCTGATCATCATCGCCGACGAGGAGGTGCGCGAGACGCTCGGCTACTTCTTCGATCGCCCCTCCGATGCGCTCACCGCCATCTGGCAATCGGTCACCCAGGCCTACGGGGCCATGTTCCGCGGCGCCGTGTTCGACGGCCCCGGCTTCTCCCGGATCGTCGAGGACCTGCGCGCGGCCGGCGGCTCCGGCACCTACGTGCTCTTCCCGGCGCTGGCGACCGGACTGCGCCCGCTCACGGAGACCCTCACCGTCGCCACCCCGCTGATCATCGCCGCTGCCGGCATGGCGGTCAGCTTCCGCGCCGGCCTGTTCAACATCGGCGGCACCGGTCAGCTCATCGTGGGCGCCATGGCCGCCGGGTACATCGGGTTCACCTGGGACCTCCCGATCGTCGTGCACCTGCTGATCGCGCTGCTCGGCGGTCTGCTCGCCGGCGCAGTCTGGGGCGGCATCGCCGGCTTCCTTAAAGCCCGCTTCGGGGCCAACGAGGTCATCAGCACCATCATGCTGAACTGGATCGCGACCTACCTGCTGTTCTTCGCCCTGAAGACGGCGGCCTTCACCGGCGCCAACCAGTCCCAGCCGACCTCACCATCGGTCTCGGACTCCGCCATCCTGCCCTCCCTGCTGGGTTCGGGCTTCCGGCTGCACGCCGGCCTGTTCCTCGCGGCCGGCGCCGCCGTGGTGCTGTGGTGGCTCATGAGCCGCTCCACCCTGGGCTTCCAGTTCCGCGCCGTCGGCTCCAACTCGCGTGCCGCCCAGGTCGCCGGTATCTCGCCCTCCCGCACCGCCTTCCTGGTGATGGCCGTCGCCGGGGCGCTGGTGGGCCTCGCCGGCGCCGTCCACGTGCTGGGTACCGAGAAGCGGCTCACCGAAGGTGTGGCCGGCAGCATCGGATTCGACGCGATCACCGTCGCGCTGCTGGGCCGCTCCGGCCCTGTGGGCATCGTCCTGGCCGGTCTGCTGTTCGCGGCGCTCTCCACCGGCGGGCGTTTCATGGAGACCAACCAGGGCGTCCCGCTGGACCTCGTGCAGGTCATCCAGGTCCTCGTCGTGCTGTTCATCGCGGCTCCGCCGCTCGTGCGCACCCTGATCGGACTGCGCCGCGTCGATCATCCCGGCGCCGGTGCCCGCGTGCTCCGCGCCCAGCGTGCGACATCCGGTGCCACCCAGAGCTCGTCGGCCGGTACTCAGACCGAGGCCGATCCTGCGACTGATCCGTCGGCGATCCCGTCGGCCGAGGTGGCCGCGCAGGATCCGGGGGCGCCACCCCCGGCCGCCGGATCCCCATCCGGCGCCGCGACGGACGCAGCCACCGACGCAGACGACCCCACCGACGCGAAGGGAGACGAGCGATGACCACCGCATCCGCCGTCGTCGCCGACGACTCCGAGATCCAGAAGAAGGTCGCCGACGTCCGGCCCGACAGCTGGTGGCACCTGCCCGCCACCACGACGGTGCTCGGCGCGGTCGCGCTCGTGCTGTTCGGTCTGCGCGGGATCCCCGGCGCCGAGTCCTCCTTCGCCCTGGCGCGTGACGGTGATCTGAACCCCCTGGGCATCGTCCCGGAGCAGATCACGGTCCCCTCGATCGGCACCGCGATCGCCCTCGCCGTGATCGCGCTCGTCGCCTCGGCGGGTCTATGGGTGCTCCATGCCCGCGTCGCCCGGCCGCGCCCGGCTGCGCGCATCTCCCTGATCGCGGTGTTCGCCGCCGCCTGGATCCTCGCGTTCATGACGTGGGTGATCTCCGAGCGCGCCCTGGACGTGGCCACGCTGCTGCAGGGGACCTTGGCCCTTGCCGTGCCGCTCGCCTTCGGTGCCCTGTCCGGGGTGCTGTCCGAACGCTCCGGCGTCATCAACATCGCCATCGAGGGCCAGCTGCTGTTCGGCGCCTTCGGAGCGGCCCTGGTCGGCTCCCTCGCCGGGAGCGCCTGGGTCGGTCTGCTCGCCGCGCCCGTCATGGCCCTGGTGATGGGGGCACTGCTGGCCCTGTTCGCTGTCGGCTATCGGGTCCAGCAGATCATCGTCGGCGTGGTGCTGAACGTGCTCGCCATCGGCATCACCTCCTTCTTCTTCGGCACCGTGATGCGGCAGAACCCGGGCATGTTCAACTCGCCGATGCGCCTGCCCACGCTGCGTATCCCGGTGCTCGCGGACATCCCCGTCATCGGCCGCGTGCTGTTCGAGCAGAACGTCCTGGTCTACCTGATGTGGATCATCGTCGCCGTGCTCACCGTCGCCCTGTTCCGCACCCGGTGGGGGCTGCGTGTGCGCGCCGTCGGAGAGCATCCCCGCGCCGCGGACACCGTCGGCATCGCCGTGAACCGCACCCGCTGGATCAACGTGCTGCTGGGCTCCGCGGTCGCGGGCCTCGGCGGTGCGACCCTGACCATCGGCACCGGTGTCGCCTTCGGCGAGGAGATGTCCGCCGGCAAGGGCTATATCGCGCTGGCCGCGATGATCCTGGGCCGTTACCACCCGATCGGCGCCCTGCTCGCGGCGCTCACCTTCGCCTTCGCGGACTCCCTGCAGCTGCGCCTGGGCACCACCTCCGCCGCCGAGGGCGGGGTGGCCATCCCCGGAGACTTCCTGCTCATGCTCCCGTACGTGGTCGCCCTGTTCGCCGTCGCCGGTGTCGTCGGGCGCGTGCGCGTCCCCGCGGCCAACGGAACCCCGTACGTCAAGCAGTGACCGGTGCGGGGCCGGCCCTCCTGCGTCGCGCCGCTGTGCCAGGCTGGACCCGCACCGAGCAAGGGCTCCGAGCACAGGCATCGAGCTCGCGCGCCGAGCATCCGCACCGCCGCGAGCGACCAGGAGGAACCATGGCAGGACCAGCCGTCCCGATCCCGGAGAACGGGCAGG
Organism: Brachybacterium sp. FME24; assembly: GCF_014897705.1. Classification (GTDB taxonomy): domain Bacteria; phylum Actinomycetota; class Actinomycetes; order Actinomycetales; family Dermabacteraceae; genus Brachybacterium. Next base: position 49,075 of record NZ_JABUXV010000008.1, read on the forward strand.
TACGCGACCACCGCATCGAGGAGCCCTTCGGACAACTGCTCGACGTGGCGCGGGACCTCGCGTCGCGCGCCTACGCTCCCTACTCCCACTATCCGGTGGGGGCCGCCGCTCTCGTCGACGACGGACGCATCGTCTCCGGCTGCAACGTGGAGAACGCCGGGTACGGCGTGACCCTGTGCGCCGAATGCGGACTGATCAGCGAGCTCATCGCCGGTGGCGGCGGGAAGCTCACGGCTTTCGCCTGCGTGAACGGCCACGGCGAGGCCATCATGCCCTGTGGGCGCTGCCGCCAGCTGCTCTCCGAGCACGCCGCCCCGGGCCTGCAGATCCTCACGCCGCTCGGCGTGCAGGGGATGGACACGGTGCTGCCACAGGCTTTCGGACCGAACGACATCGAGGAGAAGCGACGCCATGACTGAGAACGCTGAGAACGCTGAGAACGCTGAGAACGGTGGGAGCACCGGAGTCGTCGAGCCCTATGACGTCGTCGACGTCATCCGCACCAAGCGAGACGGTGGGGCGCTGGAGGACGGACAGATCGACTGGGTGATCGACGCCTATACCCGCGGCGTCGTCGCCGAGGAGCAGATGGCGGCGCTGGCCATGGCCATCTACCTGCGCGGCATGGAGCGCGGCGAGATCGCCCGCTGGACGCACGCGATGATCGACAGCGGTGAGCGGATGAACTTCGACGCGCTGTCCAAGCGCACCACCGACAAGCACTCCACCGGAGGCGTCGGCGACAAGATCACCCTGCCGCTGGCCCCGCTGGTCGCCAGCTACGGGGTCGCGGTCCCGCAGCTGTCCGGCCGCGGGCTCGGCCACACCGGCGGCACCCTCGACAAGCTAGAGGCGATCCCCGGCTGGCGCGCCGACCTCACCGGCGCCGAGATGATGGCCCAGCTCGAGGATGCCGGCGCGGTCATCTGCGCTGCCGGCTCCGGCCTCGCCCCGGCCGACAAGAAGCTCTACGCCCTGCGCGACGTCACCGGAACCGTCGAGGCGATCCCGCTGATCGCCAGCTCGATCATGTCCAAGAAGATCGCCGAGGGCACCGCGGCGCTGACCCTGGATGTCAAGACCGGCGCCGGCGCCTTCATGAAGGACGAGGCCGACGCGCGCGAGCTGGCCCGCACCATGGTCGAGCTCGGCACCGACGCGGGCGTGCACACGGTCGCGCTGCTGACCGACATGTCCGCGCCGCTGGGCCGCACCGCCGGCAACGGGCTCGAGGTGCGAGAGTCCCTCGAGGTGCTCGCCGGTGGCGGCCCGGCGGACATCGTCGAACTGACCTGCGCCCTGGCCCGCGAGATGCTCGCCGCCGCCGGGGTCCACGACGCCGATGTCGAAGCTGCGCTCGCCGATGGCCGTGCCATGGACACCTGGCGCGCGATGATCTCCGCCCAGGGCGGTGACGTCGATGCGCCGCTCCCGGTCGCGAAGCACGTCGAGGAGTTCCGGGCGAGCCAGGACGGCGTGGTGACCGGACTGGACGCCATGGGCGTGGGCGTCGCCGCGTGGCGCCTCGGCGCGGGTCGCTCCCGCCCGGGGGAGGCCGTGCAGGCCGCCGCCGGCGTGGAGCTCGCCGCACACATCGGGGATGTCGTGAAGGCCGGTGACGTCCTGGCACGACTGCACACGGACACGCCGGAGCGCATGGGCCGGGCCGTCGAGGCGATCGAGGGGTCGTGGACGCTCGCCGAGCCCGGCACCGCGGTGCCGGAGCGGAGGATCGTGCTGGACCGCATCGGCTGAGACGACGCCGACCGGTACGAACGCGGCGGAGGCGTTCCCCCGGGAACGCCTCCGCCGCTGTGTGTGCCTACTCGCGTCGAGCGATGGTCGATCAGAGCTCGCGCAGCGCCGGCAGGATGTGCTGCACCATCAGCGGTGCCAACCGGGTGCCGCTGCCCGGGTCCTGAATCCGGAACCAGCGATGATCGGCGAGCTCGGCGCGCACGGTCAGGGGCTCGGGCAGAGGAGTGCGGCAGACGAACACCGTGGAGCGGACCGTGGTGTCCGGCTCGTTCGCCGCGACCGCCTCGAACTCGCCGAGCAGGTCGAGGCCGGCGGGGTCCAACTGCACGCCGATCTCCTCGTCGACCTCGCGCAAGGCCGCTTCCAGGGCGGACTCGCCAGGCTCTAGCTTGCCCCCGACCTGCATGTAAGATCCCGTGCCGCGCTTGCGCACGGCGAGCAGCTCAGCGCCGCCCGGACCATCGCGCAGGAAGCTCACGGCCGTGATCCGCAGGACGTCGCCCATCTGGCCCGGGATGCGGTGACGAGACTCGGCCTCGGCGAGGGCAGTGAGGCGGTGCAGCCAGCGGGTCCCGGCATGGAGTCCTTCCGGGCGCATCCCGGCGCGGATCCAGCCGTCGATATCGGCGCGCTGGTCCCGGGCCAGGCCCCATCCACGGCGCAGGAGCGTCAGCGGGGGCTTGCGGCTCTCCCGGAGATCGCGCAGGAGTCGCAGGCCGAACACGACCGGTGTGGGGCGGTGCAGGACGATCGCGTCGGCCAGGAGCCCGGCGGCCGCCAAGGGGGCGATCAGCTCGGCGGCGAAGATGCCCTCGGCGATGATCAGCGGGGCGTCGCCGGCGTCGAGACGGGCACGGCCCGTGCGGCGCGACTGCGAGATCGAGTAGATGGGAACCTCGGCGGCGCCGTCGTGGGCGAGCGCCGTCAGCGCTTCGAGGGCCGCGCCGGCATTCCAGGAGGCCGGATCGTCCCAGTCCACGATGCCGAAGCGCCGTGGCAGACCGGGATCGTCCTGGTCCCGGTAGAACTCGTCCAGGCCCAGGACCGGCAGTCCCGAGCGACGCGACATCACGCCCTTGCCGCTGCCCGAGGGACCGGCGAGCAGGACGATGCGCCGCGGCGGACGGGAAAGGGTTCCAGGTCGAGTCACGAGCGTCGATTCTAGGCGCTGCGCCGCCTCCCGTGGCGGGTGTCCTGCTGGGCGGCGAGGCCGCTCACGCTCTGGCAGAGCATCTGGACGCAGTCGGCCAGATCGACACCCGCTCCGCCCGTGGTGGCGGCACTTCGATCTGCACGAGGACGGTTCCAGCCCGGTGGACCAGCCCACGCCTTCGCGTTGATCGAAATCCGCGAGCATCACCAAGAGTCCACAAGTGGCATCGCCGAGGAGCGGGGCGAGGGGCTGGGGAGGAACCGTCGTGGCAGGGCCTGCATGCCGGCTGATCATGGCGGACCCGAGCCCGGGTGATGGGCGGAGACGGCTTCGTGACGCGATCGTCGCCGGGGTGGATGCGGAGGGGGAGTCGGGTCTGCCAGGATCAGCCCATGACGACTTTCGACCGCGACCAGCTCGCCGCACTCATCGACCACACGCTCCTGAAGCCAGAGGCTATGCAGGAGGACGTCACCGCCCTCCTGCGCGAGGCCGAAGCGCTCGGCACCTACTCCGTGTGCGTCTCACCCTCGATGCTGCCGGTGGAGACCACGGTCAAGGTGGCGACCGTCTGCGGGTTCCCCTCCGGCCAGCACGCCCCGTCGGTGAAGGCCGCCGAGGCCGCCGACTCCGTGGCCAAGGGCGCCGACGAGGTCGACATGGTCCTCAACGTCGGCCTGGCCCGTGCGGGCGAGTTCACCGCCGTCGAGGACGAGATCCGCGGCGTGCGCGAGGCCGCGCCGCGGCCCGTGGTGCTGAAGGTGATCATCGAGTCCGCTGCCCTCACCGATGAGCAGATCATCGCCGTGTGCGAGGCCGCCGAGCGCGCCGGCGCCGACTTCGTGAAGACCTCCACCGGCTTCCACCCCGCTGGAGGGGCCTCCGAGCACGCCGTGCAGCTGATGCGCAGCACCGTCGGTGATCGCCTCGGCGTGAAGGCGTCCGGCGGGATCCGTACCCGCGAGGCCGCGGAGGCCATGGTTGCCGCAGGCGCCAGCCGACTGGGCCTGTCCTCCTCCCGCGCCATCCTCGACGGAGAGACCGGCACCGGGTACTGAGCTTCCTCCCGGAACCCGTCTGCGGTGCGCGCACGAGCCATCGGCGCGCACCGCGGATCGGGCGGGGTCAGGCCTGTCCGAGCACCACGCGCAGCTCGCCCTTCAGCGTCTCGAGGCGCTCGTCGGCGCGCCGGCGAAGTACCGACATCTCCGCTGACGGCGTTCCCGCGGGAACGTTCTGGACCACTTCGAGGTAGCACTTGAGCTTGGGTTCGGTGCCGGAGGGGCGCACCACGACCCGGGTGTCGTCCTGGCTGAGCAGCAGCACCCCCTCGGTCGGCGGCAGGCCTGTGGTCTCCACCGAACCCTGCGAGAGATCCTGATTCGTGGTCACGGCGGAGCCGAGCAGCTGGGACGGCGGGGCGCTGCGCAGCTGCTGCATCATCGAGGGGATCAGGGCGAGGTCCTCCACCCGGATCGACAGCTGCGAAGTCGCGTACAGGCCATGCGCCGCGGCGAGCTCGTCGAGCCGCCCGATCAGCGTGGTGCCCTCGGCCTTCGCGAGCGCAGCCATCTCCGCGACCATCAGCGCCGCCGACAGGCCGTCCTTGTCCCGCACCACCTCGGGCAGCACGCAGTAGCCGATCGCCTCCTCGTAGCCGAAGGCGATGCCCGGAGCCCGGGAGATCCACTTGAAACCGGTCAGCGTGGCCGCGGAGTCCACCCCTGCCTCTTCGGCGACCCGAGCCAGCCATCGGCTGGAGACGATCGAGCGGGCGAGCACGCCGCGGTACCCGTGCCGGCGGATCAGGTGGTCACCGAGCAGCACGCCGAGCTCGTCACCGGTGAGCATGCGCCAGCCATCGCGGTGCGGGTCGAGCACGGCGGCGGCGCAGCGGTCGGCGTCGGGATCGTTGGCGATCACGACATCGGCCTCGACGGTGCGGGCCAGCTCGAGCGCCAGATCGATCGCGCCGGGCTCCTCGGGGTTCGGGAACGCGACGGTGGGGAAGTCCGGGTCCGGATCGGCCTGCTTGGCGACCGTGTGGACCTCGACGAAGCCGGTGCGGTGCAGCGCCGCCAGCGCCGTCTCGGTGCCGACGCCATGCATCGCGGTGTGCACGATCCGCACGTCGCGGGGCCCGTCAGGATCAGGCAGCGCGCAGATCGCCTCGAGGTAGTCCTCGCGCAGCTGTTCGCCCAGCAGATCCCAGCCCGAGTCGGCGACCGGGATGTCCCGCACCGGGCCGACGGCGGCGATGCGCGCGGCGATCTGCCCGTCCGACGGCGGCACGATCTGGACGCCCTGCCCGTCGGGCTGCGCGGCGCGACCGCCGAGGTACACCTTGTACCCGTTGTCCGCCGGCGGGTTGTGGGAGGCGGTGACGACGATGCCGGCCTCGGCGTCGAGGTGGCGCACGCCGAAGGCCACCAGCGGGGTCGGGCCGAAGCGCTCGAGCAGCTGCACACGACAGCCGGCAGCCGTCATGATCGCCGCGGAGCGATGTGCGAACTCCTGCGAGTTGTAGCGGGCGTCGTACCCGATCACCACGAGCGGATCCTTCAGCCCGAGGTCGCCGAGCAGGTGATCGGCGAGGCCGCGAGCGGCGCGGGAGACCACGGCGAGGTTCATCCGGTTCGGCCCCGGGCCCATGCGCCCGCGCAGCCCGGCGGTGCCGAACTCCAGATCCCCGCAGAACGCGTCGGCGATCTCCTCGATGGCCGGATCGCCGGCGGTGCGGGACCGCTCCAGCAGCGAGGTCAGCGCGGAACCGGTCGCCGGATCAGGATCGTCCGCGAGCCACGCCTCGGCGCGCGTCCGCAGATCCGGATCGAGGCGGGGCCCGTCGGCGGCGGGGGGACCGTCCGGGGCCATCACGCCTGCTCCTGGGCGGCGGCCGACGGGGCCCCGCCGGTGAGTCGGCGAACGGTCTCGGCCAGGAGTGCCGAGATCCGCGGGCCCGCGTCGCGGCCTGCCTCGAGGACCTCGGCGTGGCTGAGGGGCAGCGCGCTGATTCCCGCGGCGAGGTTGGTGACCAGCGAGATGCCCAGGACGTCCAACCCGGCCTCGCGGGCGGCGATCGCCTCGAGCGCGGTGGACATGCCGACCAGGTGCGCGCCGATGGTCCTGGCCATCTGCACCTCGGCGGGGGTCTCGTACGTCGGCCCCTGGAACTGCATGTACACGCCCTCGTCCAGCGAGGGGTCGACCTCTCTCGCGATGTCCCGCAGCGCCGGGGTGTACAGATCGGTGAGGTCGACGAAGTTGGCGCCCACCAGCGGAGTGGCGCCGGTGAAGTTGATCTGGTCGGAGATCAGCACGGGGGTGCCGGGGGCCCAGGAGGGATCGATGCCTCCGCAGCCGTTGGTCAGGACCATGGTGCGTGCCCCGGTGGCGGCGGCGGTGCGCACGCCGTGCACGACGGCGTCGACACCGGCGCCTTCGTAGAAGTGGGTACGGGCACCGAGGACCAGCGCGCGGGCCCCGCTGCCGTGGACGCGGATCGAGCGGAGCGTGCCCACATGGCCGGCGACGGCCGGGGGTCGGAAGCCGGGGATGGTGGTGGCGTCCGCCTGCCACAGGGTCTCGCCGAGCAGATCGGCGGCGCCGGCCCACCCGGAGCCCAGCACCAGGGCGAGATCGTGGGAGGCGACACCGCTGGCCTCGGCGATCGCGGCGGCGGCATCGCGGGCGAGCAGGTACGGGTCCGAGACGGTTTCAGTCATGGCTCGAAGGTAGCGCAGCAGGGCTGATCCGCGCCCGCGAAACGGTCCGGTGTCCCGGCGTGGTGGGCCACAATGGAGGAGTGAGCGATCCCAGCACCGCCCTGCCGTCGGACCCCCATCGCGTCGCCCGCGCGGGCGACCGCTCGCGGGTCGTGATCATCGGCGGCGGGCCTGGGGGATACGAGGCCGCGCTGACTGCGGCCCGCCACGGCGCGCAGACCGTGCTGATCGAGGAACGGGGCATCGGCGGCGCTGCCGTGCTGACCGATGTGGTCCCGTCCAAGACCCTGATCGCCACCGCCGACGTGCTCGACCAGGTCGCGGGCTCCCAGGAGCTGGGCATCCGCAACGCCGACGACGGTTCCGCCCCTGGCACAGGCACCCTGAACGTCGACCTCGCCGCGGTCAACCAGAGGGTGCAGCGACTCGCGACCGCGCAGTCCGACGACATCCGCAAGAGCCTGCTCGCGGCGGGGGTGGAGATCCTCGATGGACGAGGTCGCCTCACCGGCCCCTCCCGCGTCGAGGTGGTGGACCACGCCGGCTCCGTGACGGACACCGTCGACGCCGACGTGACCCTGCTGGCCGTCGGGGCCCGGCCCCGCGAGCTGGAGACGGCGCCGTGCGATGGGCAGCGCATCCTGAACTGGACCCAGCTGTACGCGCTGGAGAGCCTGCCGAAGCACCTGATCGTCGTCGGCTCCGGGGTGACCGGTGCCGAGTTCGCGAGCGCCTACCGGGCCCTGGGGAGCGAGGTCACCCTGGTTTCCTCCCGCGAGAAGGTGCTCCCAGGCACCGACGCGGACGCCGCCGACGTGCTCGAGCACGCCTTCTCCCGTCGCGGGGTCACGGTCCGCTCCCGGACCCGGGCCGCGACGGCGCGTCACGAGGGGGACGGGGTCGTCGTCACCCTCACCTCGGGCGAGGAGATCGCCGGCAGCCACACCCTGATGGCCCTGGGCGGGATCCCGTCGACCCTCGACCTCGGACTGGAGGAGGCCGGCGTGCGGGTCACGGACAGCGGCCACATCGACACCGACCGCGTCTCGCGCACGTCCGTGCGCGGCATCTACGCCGCCGGCGACTGCACCGGCGTGCACCCGCTGGCGTCGGTCGCGGCGATGCAGGGCCGCATCGCCATGCATCACGCCCTCGGCGATGCCGTCTCCCCGCTGATCTCCGCGCAGGTCTCCTCAGCCGTGTTCACGAGCCCCGAGATCGCCGTGGTCGGGGTGAGCGAGCAGGACGTGGCCGACGGCACCATCTCCGGCGAGGTGCTGGCGCTGCCGCTGGAGACCAATCCGCGGGCGAAGATGCAGGGCCTGATCGAGGGCTTCGTGAAGCTCATCGTGCGCCCCGGCTCCCACACGGTGATCGGCGCGGTCGTCGTCTCGCCTCGGGCGAGCGAGCTGATCCTGCCCTACACGCTCGCCGTCGCGCATCGGCTCACGGCCGAGCAGGTCGCCGGGACGTTCACGGTCTACCCCTCGCTCACCGGGTCGCTCGCCGAGGTGGCCAGGCGGCTGACGACCTCCCTCGGCGACTGACTCAGTCGTCGATCGCGCAGAGCACGGCGCCCGCGGAGACGGTCGCGCCGATCTCGGCGCTCAGCCCCGTGACCACACCGGAACGGTGCGCGGTGATGGGCTGCTCCATCTTCATCGCCTCGAGCACCACGAGCAGGTCGCCGTCGGCGACGCTCTGGCCCTCCTCGGCGACGATCTTCACGATGGTGCCCTGCATCGGCGCAGTGACCGAGTTGCCGCCTGCGGCGGTCCCGCCGGCCTCGCGGTGCTGGCGCTTGCGGCGCGAGCGCACAGCGGCCTGCGGTGCGCGCAGGGAGGCCGGAAGGCTGATCTCCACCCGGCGGCCGTCGACCTCGACCACGACGGCTTCGCGGTCCTCGGGATCCTCGGGCTGCGCCGGCAGGGGCGCCGCGGGGATGTCGTTGTCGAACTCGGTCTCGATCCAGCGGGTGTGGATGCTGAAGGGAGTCTTGGGGTCCGCAGGAGCGAAGGCGGGATCCTCGACCACCGCGCGGTGGAAGGGAAGCACGGTCGGGATGCCGTCGACGCGGAACTCCGCGAGCGCCCGACGGGAACGCTCGAGGGCCTCCTGACGGGTGGCGCCGGTGACCACGAGCTTGGCGAGCATGGAGTCGAACGCTCCGGAGATCTCATCGCCCGCGCGCACGCCCGACTCGACGCGCACGCCCGGGCCCGAGGGCAGGTCGTAGCGCTGGATGCGGCCGGGGGCGGGCATGAAGCCGCGTCCGGGGTCCTCGCCGTTGATGCGGAACTCGAAGGAGTGGCCGCGCACGATCGGGTCCTCGTTGCTGATGCTCTCGCCCGCGGCGATGCGCAGCTGCTCGCGCACCAGGTCCACGCCGGCGACCTCTTCGGTGATGGTGTGCTCGACCTGGAGGCGGGTGTTGACCTCGAGGAAGGAGATGGTGCCGTCGATCCCCACGAGGAACTCGCAGGTGCCGGCGCCGATGTAACCGGCCTCGCGCAGGATCGCCTTGGAGGAGGAGACCAGCTGGGCGTTCTGCTGGGAGGTGAGGAACGGCGCGGGGGCCTCCTCGACGAGCTTCTGGTGGCGACGCTGGAGGGAGCAGTCGCGGGTGGAGACCACCTGGACGTTGCCGTGCCTGTCCGCGAGGCACTGGGTCTCGACGTGGCGGGGGGAGTCGAGGTAGCGCTCCACGAAGCATTCGCCGCGGCCGAACGCCGCAGTGGCCTCGCGCACTGCGGAGTCGAACAGCTCGCGCACCTCGGACTCGTCGCGGGCGACCTTCAGGCCGCGGCCGCCGCCGCCGAACGCGGCCTTGATGGCGATCGGCAGGCCGTTGGCACGGGCGAAGTCGACGACCTCGTCGGAGTTCTCCACCGGATCCTTGGTGCCTGCGACCAGCGGGGCTCCGGCCTTCTGTGCGATGTGTCGGGCGGAGACCTTGTCGCCGAGCTTCTCGATCGCCGAGGGGGGCGGACCGATCCAGGTGAGTCCGGCGTCGATGACGGCCTGGGCGAAGTCGGCGCGCTCGGAGAGGAAGCCGTAGCCCGGGTGGATCGCGTCGGCACCGGAACGGTGGGCGATGTCCAGGATCTTGTCGACCACCAGGTACGAGCTGGCGGCCGTCGTGCCGCCGAGGGCGTAGGCCTCGTCGGCGATCTGCGTGTGCAGCGCGTCGCGGTCGGGATCGGCGTAGACGGCGACGGAGCGGAGCCCGGCGTCCCGGCAGGCCCGTGCGACCCGCACCGCGATCTCTCCACGGTTGGCGATCAGCACCGTGGACAGGGGGCGGGACTTCGAGGAGCGTGCGGGCATGGTCGAGGGTTCCTTCCGGGAGTCAGCAGAGGCCGAGTCTAGTACCGCGTCCGCTCACTCGGACGCAGGGCTCGATGTGGCCCCTGCTGGCGTGTTCGACGCCTCCTCGAAGGGTGCGTCTTCCCACAGCTCGTGAACGGCGATGCCGATCTCGCGGAGCATCCCGCGCAGCAGCGGCAGGGAGAGGCCGACGACGGCGTGGGGGTCCCCGTCGACACCCTCGATGAACGGCCCGCCCAGAGCGTCGAGGGTGAAACCGCCGGCCACCCCCAGGGGCTCGCCGGTGGCGACGTAGGCGTCGATCTCCTCGTCAGAGAGGGCCGCGAACGTGACCTGGCAGCTCGCGGTCGCCCCGAAGGTGGCGGCGGTGCCGCCGTCCTCCTCGTCGCGGTCGTCGACCAGCCAGTGCCCGGAGTGCAGGGTGCCGGTGCGGCCGCGCATCGCGTGCCAGCGAGCGGTGGCGGCCTCGACGGTGCGGGGTTTGCCGATGACCTCGCCGTCGAGCTCGAGCATCGAGTCGCAGCCCAGCACCACGTAGCCGCCGTCGCTGCGGGAGGTCGCGGCCACGGCCTTCTCGCGGGCCAGCAGCAGCACCTGATCGGAGGGGAGCAGGGCGTCGTCAGGGTCACCGGAGGCCGCCGCCCGCTGGTGGGCCGCGGCGAGGATCGCCTCCTCGTCGAGATCGACGCTCATCGTGCTGTGCTCGATGCGAGCGGAGCTCAGGGTGGCGCGGCGCCCCGCGGAGGCGGAGGCGAGCAGCAGCAGCGGATCGTAGTCGGTGGAGTTCTCGGTGGACTCGGCAGTCATGACAGGGCTCCTTCGAGGACGGACAGTGGCAGGCTTCCCAGCTCGAGGGCGCGGCGGTGGAAGTCGCGCACCTGGTCAGGATGATCGGTGGGGCCGGTCGCGGCCTCGCGCAGCTGCTCCCAGACCCGTTGGCCGATCTTGTAGGAGGGGGCCTGTCCGGGCCAGCCCAGGTACCGGTTCAGCTCGAAGCGCTGCTCGGCCTCGGTGACGCCCCAGTGCTCGGTCATGAAGTCCCAGGCCTTGTCGTAGGTCCACGCGCCTCCGGCGGACCCCGCCAGGGACTCCGGCATGGCCAGGCCGACGTGGAACCCGATGTCGAGCACCACCCGGCCGGCGCGCAGTCGCTGGGCGTCGAGCATCCCGAGCCGGTCGCCGTCGTCGGACAGGTATCCCAGCTGGTCCATGAGGCGTTCGGCGTACAGGGCCCATCCCTCGCCGTGGCCGGCGACCCAGCACATCATCGCTCGCCAACGGTTCAGGGTGGTGGCCTGCAGGGCCTGGGTGCCGACCTGCAGGTGATGGCCGGGGACGCCTTCGTGGTAGACGGTCGTGGTCTCCAGCCAGGTGTGGAACTGCGTCGTTCCCGCGGGAACGTCCCACCACATGCGACCGGGCCGGGTGAGGTCCTCACTGGGCCCGGTGTAGTAGATGCCGCCGGAGCCGGTCCGGGCGATGCGGCACTCGAGCCGGCGCAGCGGCTCGGGGATGTCGAAGTGGGCTCCGGCGAGCTCGTCGATGGCGCGATCGCTGAGGTCCTGCATCCAGGTGCGCAGGGCCTCGGTGCCGTGCAGGATCCGTGCCGGGTCGGCGTTCAGGCTCTCCTTGGCGGCGGCGACCGAGCTCCCGCCGCCCTGGCCGTGGCGTGCGTTGATCCGCCGGGCGACCTCCTCCTGCTCGGCGACGACGGAGCGCAGCTCCTCGATGCCCCAGGCGTAGGTCTCCTCGAGGTCGATCTCGGTGCCCAGGAAGGTGCGCGAGGACAGCTGATAGGTGTCGCGGCCCACGGCGTCGGCCTCCGGGGCGCGGTCCACGAGGGAGGTCAGCTCCTCGGCGAGGGCGAGATAGCCGTCGGCTGCGGTGCGGGCCGCTTCGGCGACCCGGTCGCGCTGGGCGTCGTCCCCCTGGGCCTGGGCGGCGAAATCGGCGAAGAAGCCGTCCTTCGCGGCGAAGCCGCGAGCCTGCTGCGCCCCGAGCAGGAGCTGGCGTCGGGCCGAGACCGCACCATGGTCCGCGGCCTCGCGCAGCGACTCGGCCCAGCTGGACAGTGCGCGCGGCATGGCGGCCATCCGTGCGGCGATCACCTGCCAGTCCGCGGCGGATTCCGTGGGCATCTGATCGAGCGCATCGCGGGATTGCAGGGGGGAGGCAAGATTGTTGACCGTGGCGATGTCCAGGCGCTGCTCGGCGCGCTCGACCTCGAGGCCCAGGCGCTCGGTGAGGGCGGCGCGGGTGACCGCGTCGGTCTCATCCTCATCAGGGACGCCCTCGAGGCGGTTCAGCAGAGCGCGGGCGGCGTCGGTCCGCTCGGCGACTGCTCCGGGGGAGAAGTCGGTGACCTCGGCGTCGTGACCGGCGATGCCGAGCTCGGTGGCGAGGAACGGATCCAGAGCGGCGCTGAGATCGACGTACTCATCGGCGAGGCGGTCCAGGGCCGATGAAGCACGGCCGGGCGCGGGGGAGGGCGTCACGGGCATGTCGGGCAGTCTAGTGCTGGGCGCGGCCGTGCTGAGCCGTGCTCAGCGGTCTGCGAACTGCCAGGCCGTGGGGGAAGCGTGAGCGCGCAGCGCGTGGCCGCGCGGGTGGGTGTGCACACCGTCTCCCCAGGCGCTCTCCTCGCCCGTGCGGCCCTCCGCCAGGTGGCGCTCCTCGGCTTCCAGACGGCTGGTGACGCTCATGGTGGAGACCACCACGGCGATCGCCGCGAGCTCGTCGGCACCCAGGCGGCCCTGGACCAGGCGCACATCGGAGCCGGCCACGCCGGCCGTGTCCGCGGTGCTCACAGCGGGATGTTCCCGTGCTTCTTGGTGGGCAGGGTGTCGCGCTTGGTGCGCAGTGCACGCAGCGCCCGGGAGACCTCGATCCGGGTGTCGGCGGGTCGGATCACGCCATCGATCCACCCGCGCTCGGCGGCGGTGTACGGGGTCGCGAACTGCTCCTCGTACTCGGCCTCGAAGCGGGCCCGCTCGGAATCGACGTCCCCGCCGGACTCTGCGGTGGAGCGCAGATCCTGGCGGTGGAGGATGCTCACCGCGCCCTGGGCGCCCATCACCGCGATCTGGGAGGTGGGCCAGGCGAGGTTGATATCCGCGCCCAGATCCTTGGAGCCCATCACGATGTAGGCACCGCCGTAGGCCTTGCGGGTGATCACGGTGATCAGTGGGACGGTCGCCTCGGCGTAGGCGTACAGCAGCTTCGCGCCGCGACGGATGATCCCGCTGAACTCCTGGTCCGTGCCGGGCAGGAACCCGGGGGTGTCCACGAAGGTGAGCACGGGAATGTTGAAGGAGTCGCACAGCCGCACGAATCGCGCGGCCTTCTCGGAGGCGTCGATGTCCAGGGTGCCGGCGAAGTGCGAGGGCTGGTTGGCGATGATGCCCACGCTGTTCCCCTCGACGCGGCCGAAGCCGACCACGATGTTCTGCGCGAAGGACTGGTGGACCTCGAGGAACTCCTCGTCGTCCAGCACCGTCCGCAGCACCGCGAGCATGTCGTAGGGCTGGTTCGGGGAGTCCGGGATCAGGGCGTCCAAGGTGGAGTCCTGCGGAGTCGGGGACTCCTCGACGCGCATCGGGAACGACGGGGCCGGGGTCAGCGTGTTCGCCGGCAGGTAGCTCAGCACGTCCTTGACGTACTCGATCGCGTCGTCCTCGTCGGGCGCCATGTAATGGGCCACGCCGGAGCGACTCGCGTGCGTCTCGGCGCCGCCGAGCTCCTCGAAGCCGACGTCCTCGCCGGTCACGGTCCGGATCACGTCGGGTCCCGTGATGAACATGTGGGAGGTCTTGCGGACCATCACCACCAGGTCGGTCAGTGCGGGGGAGTAGACGGCGCCGCCCGCTGCCGGACCCATGATCAGGGAGATCTGCGGGATGACGCCGGAGGCGCGGGTGTTGCGCCGCATGATCCCGCCGAACGCGGCCAGCGAGGCCACGCCCTCCTGGATTCGAGCTCCGCCGCCGTCGAGGATGCCGATGATCGGTACCCCGGTGCTCAGTGCGAGGTCCTGGATCTTGTGGATCTTGCGGCCGTGGGCTTCGCCGAGGGAGCCGCCGAAGACGGTGAAGTCCTGGGAGTAGACGCACACCTGACGGCCGTCGATGGTCCCGTACCCGGTGATGATGCCGTCGCCGGCAGGGTGCTTGCGATCGATGCCGAAGCTGCGCGACTGGTGCGTCACGAAGCGGTCGGTCTCGACGAAGGAACCGTCGTCGAGCAGATCGGAGATGCGCTCACGGGCCGTCTTCTTCCCCCGAGCATGCTGCTTCTGGACAGCCACCTCGTCCGCCGCAGAGACCGCGGCAGCGTCACGCTCACGCAGGTCCTCGAGTCGCTGGGCGGTGGTGAGCGGCCGCGGGGCGTCGGTCACGGAGCCTCCTGCTGCGGCCGATGAGGCCGCCATGAATCCGGGGAGATGAACACCGGGATACTACGCTACGAGTCGCCGATGAGGGCCTGCCCCGACGCGGCATGGAGTGACATGTCCCTGTTCGGAGCGGCCTGGTGCGTTACTGGAGAGCAGCAGCACGAGGAAGGGCGGGTGCGAGATGGACGACACGGACGCCGGGGTCCCGGCCGGGATGCCCTCGCCGAGGATCATCCGCCTGGGCACGGTGACCTCCACCCAGGACGAGGCCGCCCAGCGCCTGGTCGCGGGGGAGGCGGTGCCGTTCGCCCTCACTGCTCGGGAACAGCGAGCCGGGCGCGGGCGTCTGGGGCGGCGCTTCGCGAGCCCCGACGGGGGCAACGTGTACCTGACCTATGTTCATCGCACCGGCCTCGACCTCGAGCGGCGCACCTGGTTCCCCCTCGCCGCCGGGCTCGCCGCCGTGGACGCCCTCTCCGCGGTGGTGGGCACGGACGGGGTGCGCCTGGGGCTCAAATGGCCCAACGATCTCCACACCGAGGACGGCCGCAAGCTCGGCGGGATCCTCGTCGAGGGTCGCGGCCCGGACGCCGTGCTGATCGGTATCGGCCTGAACGTGCGCGGTCCGGTGCGTGATGCGGATGGAACGGAGGTGCCCGGTGCGGCCTGGCTGCTCGGGGACCGAGGCGTCCGCCCCGGGGTCGGCGCTCCCGAGATCGACGAGGCCACCCGCACCGACAGCACCCGCGAGCAGATCGAACAGGCTCTCGCGACGGCGCTCGCCGCCGAGCTGGGAGCGCTCGAGTCCACTGACGGAGACGCCGACACAGCAGGCATCGCGCGGCGCTACACTATGACGTGCCTCACATTCGGGCAGGATGTGCGGGTCGATCCCCTGGGGGCGATCGGTGCGGGGGGAGCTCAGGCACGCCCCCTGCACGGCACCGCGCGGAGGGTCGACGTACGCGGCCGGCTGGTGGTCGATCTCGAGGAGGGCGACCAGGTGGCCGTGGATGTCGGTGATGTGAGACATGTGAGGCCGAGCGGATCCGCTCGGCCGACGGCGGACGCCGAGCGAGGCGTCGAACAGGAGGAACACGGCACGTGACCGGCGGCATGGAAGACCTGGAGCGCACGATGTCCTCGGACGGGGAATCCCCGTCAGGGGACCCTGTGGTGACCCCTGAGCAGTCGCCGGATCTGGAGCAGACCCCCCTCGAGGATCAGGAGATCCTCGACCTCAACCGGCGCTTCGCCGAGGTGCGGCGCAGCGTCGGCGCGCTCGAGAAGGTGCTGCTGCAGGGACCGCGCAAATACTCTCGCCGCGACCTCGCCCAGCAGCAGGACATCCCGGAACGGCTCACGTCCGTGTACTGGCGATCCCTGGGCTTCACCCCGGTCGACGAGGACACCGTCGTGTTCACCGAGGAGGACGCCTACTCCATCGGCGATCTCGCCGCGATCGTCGAGGACGGGGTGCTCTCGGAGCGCGCCTTCGAGAGCATCACCCGCGGGCTCGGCTTCCACATGGGGCGCCTGGCGATGTGGATCACCGAAGCCCTGGTCGATGAGGCCAAACACGCCGACGGCGCGGACGACGCCGAGGCCCGCCAGCAGATGCTCGACGCCGTCCCAGAGCTCCTGGAGACACTCGAGTCGCAGGTCATGTTCGCCTTCCGTCGACAGCTGGCTGCGTACGCCGCGCGCGCAGGCTCCGAGGTCCTGCACCGGGACACCGACGAGCTGTTCCCCCTGCAGCGGGCAGTCGGCTTCGCGGATCTCGTCCAGTTCACCCGGCTCGCGCAGGACCTCTCCGGCGCCGAGCTCGCCGATGTCGTCGGCCGCTTCGAGGCCGTGGGTCGCGACGTGATCTCCGTCGGGGGAGGCCGGGTCGTCAAGACCGTCGGTGACGAGATCATGTTCCTGGCCGACACGCCCGAGGACGGCGCCCAGATCGCCGTCAGCCTCGCCGAGAGGATCACGGCGGACCAAGGGCTGCCGCCGGTCCGGGTCGGACTGTCCTGGGGGTCGATGTTCTCCCGGTACGGTGACGTCTTCGGCCCCAAGGTCAACCTCGCCGCTCGTATGGAATCCGTGGCCCGACCCGGATCCGTGATCGTCGACTCCGCGACCGCCGACGCCATCACCCAGGCACTGCCCGGAGGATTCGCCATCTCCGACGGGGAGGACGTGGAACTCCACGGGATCGGGGAGGTGCGAGTGCAGGAGATGCGCCGTGACCGCTCGGCGCCCCTGGACCTGGGGCTGTGAGAATCGGGTCGACCGGCCCGGTACCCGCTGCGACGTAGGATGGAACTCGTGACACGACTGCTTCTCGTCGAGGACGACTCGGCCATCGCTGAACCACTCTCCCGCGCGCTCGATCGCGAGGGCTACACCGTCACGCGCGCCTCCCGAGGCATGGACGCGCTCGCGATCGCTGCCGGCCCCGAGCCGATCGACATGGTGATCCTCGACCTCGGCCTGCCCGACCTGGACGGTCTCGAGGTCGCGCGCAGGCTGCGCAAGGGGGGCCTCGAGTCGCCGATCCTGATCCTCACCGCTCGGGCCGACGAGGTCGACGCGGTGGTCGGTCTCGACGCCGGCGCCGATGACTACGTCACCAAGCCGTTCCGCCTCGGCGAGCTGCAGGCCCGCATCCGAGCCCTCATGCGGCGCTCCCAGGCGATGGAGGAAACCGGCGACGCCTTCGACGTCAACGGTGTGATGCTGGACGTGGCCGCCCGCCGCGCGTACGTCGACGGCGAGGAGCTGAGCCTGTCGGCCAAGGAGTACGACCTGCTGACCGTGCTGGTGCGCGAGTCCGGCAGCGTGGTCACCCGCGATGACCTGATGCGTGAGGTGTGGGGCGCCGAATGGTGGGGCTCCACCAAGACCCTGGACATGCACGTCTCCTGGCTGCGCCGCAAGCTCGGCGACGACGCCACGAACCCGCGCCGGATCACCACGGTGAGGGGTGTCGGCTTCCGGTTCGAGACCGGCACGGAGAACTGACGCGTGTGGCAACGCGTCCTGCAGGCCACGATCATCACCGTGGTCCTGGCGGTGCTGATGCTGGGGATCCCGCTGGGCTGGTCCTGGCTGCAGCTCGCTGAGCAGAGGCTCTACGCGCAGGCCAACGAGATCCTGGACGACACCCGCAACGCCACCGACGCACGACTGAACGAGGGGCGCCCGCTGGATGAGGCGATGCTCCAGAACATCGTCGATCAGCAGACGGATCTGAACATCCAGATCAGCGTGATCCACGACGGCACCACCGTCAGTGCGGGTGAACCCCCCGGCAACGACCCTCTGTCGGTCCGCACCAACGGCGTGGAGCAGCAGCAGATCGCCGTCGACATCCCGAAGTCGGACGTGCGAGCGCACACCGCGAGCGCCTGGGTGCTGATGGCCGTCGCAGGTCTCGCAGCGCTCTCGATCGGCGCGTCGGTCGCCCTGTGGCAGGCGCAACGGATCTCGATGCCGCTGGCCCGGTTGAACCGGCGGGCGGAGGAGATGGGTTCCGGCCGCGCCCGCGGCCCCTGGAGCGCCTCGGGCATCTCCGAGATCGACGACGTCGCCGAGGAGCTCATCCGCTCCGGCGCGCTGCTCACCGAACGCCTCGAGGCTGAGAGCCAGCTCGCCTCGAATGCCTCCCATCAGCTGCGCACCCCGCTGACCGCGCTGTCGATGCGTCTGGACGAGATCCTCGCGACCAGCTCGGAGGAATGGGTGCGCGAGGAGGCCCGGATCTCGCTGGATCAGATCGACCGGCTCACCGAGGTGGTCCATGACCTCATCAACGCCCCGCGCTCCTCGGCGCGCCGCTCCCCGGGAGTGGTCGAGCTGCGCTCGATGCTCACCCAGCAGAGCGAGGAGTGGTCACCCGCCTACCGTCGTGCCCAGCGCGAGCTGCGGATCCAGGTGCCGCGCAGCGCCGCCGTCTGGGGGTCCACCGGTCCGCTCACCCAGGTCATCGCGACGCTCATCGAGAACGCGCTGATGCACGGCGAGGGACGCACCACGGTGAAGGTGCGCCGCAACGAGCACTCCACCGTCATCGAGGTCACCGACGAGGGCGGCGGCATCGACTCCGCTCTCGGCACCCGGATCTTCGAACGATCCGTCTCCGGTCGCAGCTCCTCGGGAACCGGTGTGGGGCTGGCCCTGGCCCGCACCCTGGTCGAGGACGACGGCGGGCGTCTCGAGCTGCTCACCGAGAATCCGGCGAAGTTCGGCGTGTTCCTCATCTCTGCCCCCGGAGAGGACGACGACGTCGAATCGGAGTCGGGGGACCACCAGGGCGACGTGGTCTCGGACGACTTCGGGACGCTTCCCCAAGGGTCCGTGGTCCGGCGCCGTCCGCACTCGCGGGCCTGATCCTCGTACACTGACCGCCGTGTCCGAGACCTCGCAGCCCCCCGACCTCCCCGCCGCCCCGATCTCCGGGGCACGCCGTGTCGGCATCATCGGCGCCGGTCAGCTGGCCCGCATGATGCTCGGCCCCGCCATCGAGCTGGGAGTGACCACCCCCGTGCTGGCCACGTCGCGCCAGGAGAGCGCGGCGATCGTCGCCGGGCAGGTGCGCCTGGGTCGCCACGACGACGAGCAGGCGGTCCGGGACCTCGCCGCCGAGGTCGACGTGATCACCTTCGACCACGAGCACGTCCCCACCGCGATCCTCGAGCAGATCGGGGCGGAGGATCTGGCCGCGGTGCGCCCCGGGCCCGCGGCCCTGGTGCACGCCCAGGACAAGCTCGTCATGCGCGAACGGCTGACCGCCCTCGGCCATCCCTGTCCTCGCTGGTGGCGCGTCGGTTCCCGCGCCGACATCGCCGACGCGCTCGCCGGGACCGGCGGCCGTCTCGTGGTGAAGACCCCGCGCGGCGGGTACGACGCCCATGGAGTGCGGGTCATCGAGTCCGACGATCAGGTCGACGACTGGCTCGCCGAGCACGGCGAGCTGCTCGCCGAGGAACTCGTCCCGTTCACCCGGGAGCTCTCCGCCCAGGTCGCTCGTCGGCCCGGGGGAGAGGCCCTTGCGTACCCCGTGGTGCATTCCGTCCAGAAGGACGGGGTCTGCTACGAGGTGGTCGCCCCGGCACCCGGTCTCGACCCCGCCGCCCAGCAGCGCATCCAGCAGCTCGCCCTCTCGATCGCGGAGGACCTCGACGTGGTCGGCATGCTCGCCGTCGAGCTGTTCGAGACCGAGGGCGGCGCCGTGGCGGTCAACGAACTCGCCATGCGCCCCCACAACACCGGGCACTGGTCCATGGACGGTGCCGTCACGGGCCAGTTCGAGCAGCACCTGCGGGCGGTCGCCGACCTCCCCCTGGGCTCCACCGCGCCGCTCGCCCCGGTCTCCGTGATGGTGAACCTCCTCGGTGGCACCGCCGAGGATCTCGCCCCCGGGGCGTACGCGGCGCTCGCCGCCGATCCCGAGCTGAAGATCCACCTCTACGGGAAGTCCGTGCGCCCCGGGCGGAAGCTCGGCCACGTCACCCTGGTGGGCGAGGACCACGATGACCTGCTCGAGCGCGCCCACCGCGCGGAGCGTCTGATCATCGACGGCCCCGCCGCTCCCGAGACCACCGCACGCCCCGCGAAGGAGACCCGATGACCGAGATCGCGCCCCGCCCCCTGGTGGGCATCGTCATGGGCTCGGACTCCGACTACCCCGTCATGAAGGCCGCCGAGGAGGCGCTCGCCGAGTTCGAGATCGACGTCGAGGTCGACGTGGTCTCCGCGCACCGGATGCCCGAGGACATGCTGAGCTGGG
Source organism: Brachybacterium sp. FME24 (assembly GCF_014897705.1). Taxonomy (GTDB): domain Bacteria; phylum Actinomycetota; class Actinomycetes; order Actinomycetales; family Dermabacteraceae; genus Brachybacterium. Next base: position 69,210 of record NZ_JABUXV010000008.1, read on the forward strand.
GCCGCTCCGCAGCGGAGCGCGGTCTGCGGGTCGTGATCGCCGGCGCCGGCGGTGCCGCGCACCTGCCCGGCATGCTCGCCTCCCTCACCCCGCTGCCGGTGATCGGCGTGCCTGTGCCCTTGAAGCACCTCGACGGCATGGACTCCCTGCTCTCGATCGTGCAGATGCCCGCCGGGGTCCCGGTCGCGACCGTGTCGATCGGCGGGGCCCGCAACGCCGGGCTGCTCGCCGCCCGCATCCTCGCCGCCGGCGGCGACGACGAGGCCTCCCGACTGCGGGAGCGCATGACGGCCTTCCAGTCCGAGCTGCGGGAGAGCGCGCTGCGCAAGGGCGAGGCGCTCCGGGCCTCGCGGTGACGCCCGCCGCCTCGGCGGCTCCCGGCGACCAGGGCGCTCCGCGCGGCCGGGTCGCCTGGCTGGATCTGGCCAAGGCGACCTCGATCGTCCTGGTCGTCCTCTATCACGTGGCGGCCTCGAACGGGCACGAGCTGCTCGGCGAGGGGACGGCCGCCCGGTGGTGGTCGGCCGCGAACCTGGCGCTGATCCCGTTGCGGATGCCGCTGTTCTTCGTGGTGGCCGGGGTGCTCGCCGCCCGCGCGGTGGAGCGACCGTTCGCGGAGACCGTGGGACCGCGGATCCTCGACCTGCTGTGGCCGTACGTGCTGTGGTGCCTGCTGTTCGCCGCCATCGGCTGGCTCCGGTACGCGCCCGAGGATCCCTGGGGCTTCGTGCGGGGCGAGGTCACGGGACTCCTGGTGGCGGGATCCCCGTACTGGTTCATCGCTGTCCTGCCGGTCTTCTTCGTGCTGACGAAGCTGCTGCGCGAGCATCGCGCGGTGCTCCTCGCCCTGACCTTCACGGCCTATGCCGCCGCGCCGTTCCTGTACCGGGCGATGACGCTCGCGCAGCTGCCCGGCGACCTGAACTACGGAGTGTTCCAGCTCACCGACAACGCCCTGTGGTACGCGGCGGGGTTCGCCCTGCACCCTCGGATCCTGAGGGCAGGGGAGCGGCCGCGAGTGACCAGGGCCGTGCTGCTGGGCGCTGTGTTCGTCCCGATCGCCCTGGTGCTGCGCCTCGAACTGCCCATCGGCCCCGTCCGTGCTCTGGAGCTGGTGGCCTCGCTGTGCGGGCTCGGCGCCTGCATCTCCCTGCTGCCGCTGCTGGCCCGCTGGCCACCGCTCGCCCGGGCAGGCTCCTACCTCGGGGCGCGCACGCTCCTGATCTACCTGGTCCATCCGATCGTGCTCACCCTTCTGGTGATCCTGTGGCGGGCGACAGGAGCCACGACGTGGACCGATTCCCTGTTGGCGGACCTGATGCTGATCCCGGTGGTGACCGTCGGCGCGATCGCCCTCGCCCTCGCGGCGGACCTCGTGATCGCCCGTCGCGGACCGGCGTGGCTGACGTCCGCCCCGCGCCGGCGCGAGATGCGCAACAGCTCGGCGAGGACGGCAGGTCGGGCATCCCGAGGATGATCGCTCGCGGTATCGTCGAGGGCATGAGTGACACCCCTGCCTACCGGGTCGCCCCGGGGGCCGACATCTCGGACGATGCGACCATCGGCGACGGCAGTTCCATCTGGCATCTCGCCCAGGTGCGCGAAGGCGCCGAGCTCGGCACGGACTGCGTCGTCGGTCGCGGCGCCTACATCGGCAGCGGGGTCCGCATGGGCAACGGCTGCAAGATCCAGAACTATGCACTCGTCTACGAGCCCGCGGTTCTCGCCGACGGCGTCTTCGTCGGCCCCGCAGCCGTGTTCACCAACGACCACTTCCCGCGTGCGGTGAACCCCGACCTCACGGCGAAGTCCGCTTCGGACTGGGAGAGCGTCGGCGTGACCTGCGAGACCGGTGCCTCCATCGGTGCACGCGCCGTGTGCGTGGCCCCCGTGACCATCGGCGAATGGGCGATGGTCGCGGCCGGCGCCACCGTGGTCAAGGACGTCCCGCCGTACGCACTGGTCGCCGGCGTTCCCGCCAGGCGCCTCGCCTGGGTGGGACGCTCCGGAGAGAAGCTGGTCCCCGCCTCCGACGGCACCGACGCCTGGGTGTGCCCCACCACCGGCGAGTGGTACATCCCCGACGACTCCACGGGTGGGCTCCTGCTCGCCTCCTCACCGTTGGCCGACGCCCCGCGCCCGGCCGAGCTCATCGACCCCGACGAACAGGACGGACCCTCCGCATGAACAGCGAACTCACGATGATTCCTCCGGCGAAGCCGCTCATCGGGCAGGAGGAGCGGGACGCGGTGGATCGGGTGCTGGCCTCGGGGATGGTGGCGCAGGGTCCGGAGGTGGCGGCGTTCGAGCAGGAGTTCTCGGCGGCGCTGGCGGGTGGCCGTGAGGTGGTGGCGGTGAACTCGGGGACCTCGGGGCAGCATCTGGGGATGCTGGCGCTGGGTCTGGGCCCGGGCGATGAGGTCATCGTGCCGTCGTTCACGTTCGCGGCGACCGCGAACACGGTGGCGGTCTGTGGGGCGACGCCGATCTTCGTGGATGTGGATCCGCAGACGTTCACGATCGATCCGGCGGTGATCGAGGCGGCGATCACGGAGCGCACGGTGGGTATTCAGCCGGTGCATCTGTATGGCCATCCTGCGCCGATGGATCAGATCCTGGCGATCGCGGCGAAGCATGGCCTGTGGGTGTTCGAGGACGCGGCGCAGGCGCACGGTGCGACGTGGCAGGGCGCGCAGGTGGGCACCCTCGGGGACGCGGGGATGTATTCGCTGTATCCGACGAAGAACATGACCTCGGGCGAGGGCGGGATGGTCTCGTGCGCCACGCCCGAGACCGCCCGTCAGGTGCGGTTGCTGCGGAACCAGGGGATGGAGAAGCAGTACGCGAACGAGGTGGCCGGGTTCAACAACCGGATGACCGATATCCACGCGGCGATCGGTCGGGTGCAGCTCGGAAAGCTGGCGGCGTGGACGGCGACCCGGCAGGAGAACGCGGCGTTCTTCGATGCGCACCTGTCCGGTGTGGTGACGCCGGTGGTGCGTGACGCCGCCTCGCATGTGTATCACCAGTACACGATCCGGATCGAGGGCGCCTCGGCGGTCGAGCGTGACGCATTCGCGACGGCGCTGCGGGAGGAGCACAAGGTGGGATGCGGGGTGTACTACCCCACGCCGGTGCATCGGCTGGCGACCTTCGAGGTCGAGTTGGATCTGCCGGTGACGGAGATGCTGGCGCGGGAGGTGCTGTCGTTGCCGGTGCATCCCAGCATCAGCGAGCAGGATCGTGAACGGATTGTGGAAGCTGTGAATTCTGTGGCGAAGGCGGGTGCGTGAGCATGGGGAAGAATCTGCGGGCCGGTCTGATCGGTCTGGGCATGATGGGTCGTCATCATGCGCGCAATCTCCAGGCGCTGGAGGGTGTGGATCTGGTGGCGGTCGCCGATGCGTATGGCGATCCCCATGGGGCGGCTGTGGGGCTGGAGGTGCTGCCGGATGTGGAGGCGCTGATCGCGGCGGGTATCGACTATGCGGTCGTCGCGGTGCCGACCCAGTTCCATCGGGATGTGGCGTTGTCGTTGGCGCAGGCCGGGGTCCATACCCTGGTGGAGAAGCCGTTGGCGTTCGATATCGATGAGGCGGTGGAGATCGCGGGCGCGTTCGAGAAGGCCGGGCTGGTGGGGGCGGTGGGCTATATCGAGCGGTACAACCCGGCGCTGCAGGAGATGCGCAAGCGCATCGCCGACGGCCAGCTGGGGGAGATCTACCAGATCGTCACCCGCCGCCAGGGGGCGTTCCCCGCGCGGATCGCGGATGTCGGGGTGGTCAAGGACCTCGCCACCCATGACCTCGATCTCACCGCCTGGGTCGCGCAGTCCCCGTACGCGTCCGTCGCGGCGGCATCGACCCGTCGCAGCGGCCGCGAGGACGAGGACATGGTCTCCATCGCCGGCCGGTTGGCGGATGAGACGATCACCAACCACCTGGTGAACTGGCTGACCCCGTTCAAGGAACGCGTCACCGTGGTCACCGGTGAGAAGGGCGCGCTGGTGGGGGACACCATCAACGCGGATCTCACTTTCCACGCCAACGGTGAGGCGACCACCAACCTGTGGGAGTCGATGGCCTCCTTCCGGGGCGTCAGCGAAGGTGACTCGATCACCTACGCACTGCAGCGCAAGGAGCCCCTGCTCACCGAGCACGAGGCTTTCCGGGACGCGGTCAACGGAGACTCCTCGAACATCGTCACCATGCGCGAGGGCCTGCACACCGTGCGCGCCGTGGAGGCCGTGCTGGCTTCTGCGCGCGACGGACAGGTGGTGTCCCTGGATGGACCTGCCGGTGAGTCCTGATGTCGGACGACTCGCCCAGGATCTGATCCTCGCCGGGTCCCGGGCAGCTCGACATGCCCCTGGTCCCGTCGGTGGACTGGGAACCTACTTCTGCGCTCTCGACGAGCTCTCCTCCGGTCAGGAGTCCCCTCACTGGGAGCGGAACCGGGACATCCTGCTCGCCCGGGCCGACCGGTCCCTGAGCAGGGGCCGAATCCCCTCCGCCGTGCGCTGGTTCGACAAGGCCCTGCGGATCGCCTATCACCCGACCCTGCACCAGGGAGCCACGTCGCCCCTGATCGACGACACGGACGAGTTCCTGCGGCCGCTGCGGGCCTGCCGGACCGGCAGGCTGCTCCTGGAGACGCCGGTACCCGAGGATGCGGTTCCTCGGTGTCCGGCCCCACGGGTGCCCGACGGTGAGGAGTCCGACACGGTCCGTCTGCTCGTGATCGCCCAGCAGAACTGGACGTTCCTGCGCCCTCTGCTGGACGCGCTGCGCGAGACCGGTCGCTTCGAGATCCTCGAGTTCGAGGTCGACGGATTGCCGGTGGGTGACCGGCCGGATCGTGAGAGCATCCTGCGGGCCCGCTACGACCTGGTCGTGGAGGGGCATCGGATCCCGACCCCCGATCGCCTGGTCGATGCCTACGAGTGGGCCGATGTCGCCTTCGTCGAATGGGGGCACCACATCCTCAGCTGGATCACCATGCTGGACATGGTCCCGCGCCGTCTCGTCGCGCGGTACCACCGTTTCGAGGCCTTCACCCCGTTCCCCCTGCTGCACGACCACTCGGTGATCGACCGCCTCCTGCACGTGTCCCCACCGATCCGGGGACTCGTCGAGACCGTCGTCCCGGCGTCGGCCGGCGTGCCGACGGACATCGTCGGCAACCTGCTCAGCCGCGGCCTCGGCGCCGTGTCGGAAACGTCCCGGGACACCAAGGTCCTCGTCCAGGTGGGATGGAACCGGGAGATCAAGGACGTGCTGTTCTCCCTCGAGCTCATCGAGCGCCTCCACCGCGAGGACGGCGCGTTCCGCCTGAAGCTCGTCGGGCCCGGACTGCCGGACCGGACCTCGGACGACACTCCCTATCAGCGAGCGGTCCGGGATCGCCTCGCCGCACTCCCGGCGGGTGCCGTCGAGCAGCTCGGCGTGCGCCGAGACGTCCCGGAGATCTTCGGAGCCGCCGGAGTGGTGCTCTCATCGTCCTATGGCGAGGGGACGCACGAGTCCGTCATGGAGGGGCTCGCCACAGGCTGCCCCGCCGTGGTGCGCGACTGGCCGCACGCCATCGATCACGGTGGCGCGGCCTCCGTCTACCGCCGCGAGTGGGTGGTGCCTGACGTCGAATCCGCGGCGCACCGCATCCGCGAACTCCAGGACCGGGACCGCTACGCCGAGGAATCCGGTGCGGCACGCGAGTGGGCGGTGCGTCATCGCAGTCCGGAGGCCGTCGTCGCCGGATACGACGGCGCGCTCCGCGCCGGCGTCGCGAGCTCGTGATGACCCTCCGGTGCTCCCTCGGTCAGCGAGGGGTCGCCCGATGAGCTGGATCCTCCCGGTGCTCATCGCATGGGTGGTCCTCGCTGCGCCGGGATACGTGATGCTTCGCGCGGTCGATGCGCGCGTGACGGTGCGCTGGGGCTGGGCCCCTGTGGTCACCGTCCTCCTGGCCGTCCTCCTCAGCGGACTCTTCCACCTGCTCAGGATCCCCTGGCATCTTCTGACCGTCGCCCCGGCCCTCGCGGTCCTCGCGGCGGGAGCCATCCTGCTGAGGCACCGATGGGAGACGCCGGGAGGCGGGGGCCGCCGAATCGCCCGACGGCAGCGGGGCGAGGGCGCACGCGCAGGATGGAGCCCGACGGGCCGGCTGCTCACGACGGGGACCGCCCTGATCGTCGGGGTGGCCGTCGTGGCCTCGTCCGCCCGGCGGATGGGAGGCATCGACACCCTCCAGGGCGGGTACGACGCGTTCTTCCACCTCTCGGCGATCGCCTTCATCCGGGACAACGCAGACGGCTTCCTGACCACGGCCCTGATCGACATCTACGGCGAGCCCACCTTCTACCCGGTGATGTTCGACTCCCTCGCGGCGCTCCTCCCTTTCAGCGCTGTGACCAGTGCCAACGCCATGATGCTCGCGGTTCTCGGGGGGTTGCCGACCGCCGTCGCCGCGATGCTCGCGAGCGTGCTGCCCGCGCACCCGCGAATGCCGATCGCAGCGGCCGTCGGCGGCCTCGCCTCCGCACTGTTCCTCAGCACACCGGCGATGGCCCTGGTGATGGGGCTGTGGCCGACCGTCCTCGGCATCCTCTGCCTGCCCGTGGCGATCGCGTCGGCGCTGCGGCTCTCGGACGACCTTCGCCGCCCGCCCGCCCGCTGGGCGGTGCTCGGTCACCTTGCGGTGATCACGGGCGCGACGCTCGCCCATCCGGCGGTCTTCTTCTCGGTAGCCGTGGTCGGCGGTCTCGCATTCCTCGTGCGCGCGGTGCAGAGGCTGGTGCAGCGCGACGGGGTGCAGCGCGGAGCGGTCCAGCTGGTCATCGCCCTCCTCGCGGCGACGGTCGCGATCGTCGTCTCCGCGACCGTCCTCAGCGGGATGAGTCTGACCAAGGAGAGCGAACAGGACCTCGGCCGCGTCCTGCGGCAGATCCTCGTGGATTCGCCGCGGATCCCCGTCATCGACGACCCGATCTGGCCGATGGCCGCACTCTGGATCGTCGCGGTGGTCGGCATCGTGGTCGGAGCACGACGAGGGGAGCCGATCCCGATCACCGCGGGGGTCGGGGTCCTCGTCTCCCTCGGCCTCTCCGTGGCCACCCAGCTCCCCGGCGCGCTCAGCGAAGCTCTCGTCAATCCCTGGTACGGGGCCAGGGAGCGCATCGCGCCGCTGCTCATGTGCCTGCTCCTGGTCCTGGTCGCCCGCGGGGTGATGGCGGTGGTGGCCCTATCGGATGATCCGACACGTCGGCGACACGCCGCCTACGGCCCGATGGCGGTGGGGGCGCTGGCGGCGACGGCCGTCCTCGCCCTGGTCGTTCCCCAGCGACTGCCACTGCTGGGCTCCCTCGCCTATACCGCGTACGGGGTGCACCTCGCGCCGTATGCCACCGAGCAGGAACGAGCCTTCATCGAACGCACGGCGGCGCAGCTGCCTGCGGACGCGGTGGTCCTCGCGGACCCTCGCGACGGAGCGCCGCTCTACTGGTCGATCGGCGGGGTGGAGACGGTGTTCCCGACCCTCGCGACCCCCCAGACAGGGGACAGCAGGATGCTCGCGGCACGGTTCGTGCACGCCGACGAGGACGAGCGGGTGTGCGCCGCGTATCAGCACCTGCACCCCACCCACCTGTACCGTGACACCTCGGAGCACTCCGGCGTCGCCCTGAACCCGGACGCATCCGCGCCGTGGGACGGACTCCGTGAGATCCCCGAATCACTGCTGGCGCCCGTCGCCAGCGACGGCCCATACGCCCTGTACGAACTGGAGGCCCCATGTTGATGCTAGCGGAAGAGGTCGACCTGTGAAGCAGACCCTCAGGATCGTACGGCGCACTCTCTCGGTGCTGCCCGAGAAGTCCCGACGGTTCCTGGTGACCTTCGGGATCGTGATGAGCGTGCTCGCCCTGCTCGACGTGGTCGCCCTCGGCGCCATCGCCATCGTGATCCCCGGCCTGACCGATCCGAGCCAATCGGTGACGATCCCGGTCCTCGGGTGGGAGCTGCACAGCTTCGAGGAGATGATGTGGCTCGTCGGCGTCTTCGTCGGCCTCATCATCGTCAAGAGCTTCCTGAACCTGCTGACGATCCGCATCGCGACGCAGCGCTTCGCGCAGCACGAGGTCAGCATCGGCCAGACGCTGTTCCGTTCGTACATGTCCTCGTCATGGGTGGACCGGACCTCGAAGTCGACGCAGGAGATCATCCGCATGGTCGACTCCGGAGTCGCCGCCGTGGTCGCCAACGTCCTGATGCCCTCGATGACGGTGGTCGCCGAATTCGCGACGATCACGGTGATCGGCATCGGACTGCTGCTCCTGGACTGGGAGACCGCGCTCGCGACCTTCGCCTATCTCGGATTCATCGCGCTGCTCCTCTCGCGAGTGATCAGCCCGCTGGCCGTGAACAACGGCGCCGCCAACCGGGACAACTCGATCGCGGTGGTGCGCATGCTGGGCGAGGTGCTGGCAGCGCTCAAGGAGCTCACCCTCAAGGGCAACGAGAAGCAGGTGACCGATATCGTCGCCGATCGGCGATCGGCGGCCGCCCGCACCCGCGCCTACGCCCAGTACTACAACCAGATGCCCCGCTTCGTGCTCGACGCAGGACTGGTGGGCGGGTTCGTCGTGGTCGGCGGAGCCGGATACCTGGGAGGACTGCCTGACAACGGACCCGGCGCCGCGATGACCTCGGTGGCGCTGTTCGCCGTGGCGGGCTTCCGCCTGGTGCCTTCGCTGACTCGCCTGCAGGCGACGCAGAACCGCATCCTCACCAACGCCGCCTTCGCGGACTACATCATCGACGACATCGAATTCGCCAAGTCGTCCGTCGAGCGACAGGACGCGCCGGATTCGGCAACCCTGGCCAGCGGCCTGCACGACATCGTGCTCGAGGACGTCACGTTCACGTACCCGAGCCGGGAGGAGCCCGCTGTGCAGGGCGTCTCCCTGCGCATCCCCGCAGGGTCCTCGGTGGCCTTCGTGGGCACCTCTGGCGCCGGCAAATCGACCCTGGTCGATCTGCTGCTGGGACTGCTCACGCCCAGCAGCGGCCGGATCCTGGTCGACGGCACGGATATCACCACGGTGCTTCGCCAATGGCGCTCGACCGTCGGCTACGTGCCGCAGGAAGTCGCTCTGTTCGACGTCACCGTGGGAGAGAACGTCGCTCTGACCTGGGACCCCGCGGATGTTGACGAGGAACGGGTGAAGGCGGCGCTGTCGGGTGCACAGATGCTCGATGTGATCGAGAACCGACCGGGTGGCGCCCAGGGACGCCTGGGCGAGCGCGGCATGACCCTCTCCGGCGGCCAGCGTCAGCGGATGGGCATCGCCCGCGGTCTGTACGGCGAGCCGTCGGTGCTCGTCCTCGACGAGGCCACCAGCGCCTTGGACACCAAGACCGAGGCCGCCGTCAGCGCGGCGATCACCGGCCTCGGCGGGGATGTCACCACGATCACCATCGCGCACCGCCTGGCGACGATCCAGCACTGCGACATCGTGTTCTACATGTCCGACGGAGAGGTGGCCGCAGCAGGAACCTTCGACGAAGTCGTGGCCGCGGTGCCCGCCTTCGCCGAGCAGGCAGCCCTGGCGGGACTCGGCCGAGCCCGCAGCGATGCCGCGGCGCAGTCGACGACCACCCCCGCGGCCGACGGGACCGAGGGCCGCCCGGCATGACGAGCCTGACCATCGTCTCCTTCTCGACGCTCACCCGCGACCCCCGGGTCCAGCGGCAGATCGACCTGCTCACCTCGGATTTCGAGGTCACCACCGTCGGGTTCGGGCCGACACCGCACCCCGATGTGCGCCATGTCGAGCTGCCGGAGGGCGCCCGGGCCTGGCCCAGCAGCAAGAAGCATCTCCTCACCGGCCGCTACAACCGGGCCTACTGGGACATGAGCGCCGTCCGGGCCGCGCGCGCCGTGCTCGAGGACCATGTCGGCCGGGCAGACGTCGTGCTCGCGAACGACGTGAACACGCTGCCCCTGGCTCTGTGGCTCGCCCCCCGTCGGGGCATCCACGCCGACCTCCACGAGTACGCGCCCCGCGAGAAGGAGCACGTGCGCACGTGGCGCTGGTTCATCGCGCCGTACCAGCGGTGGATCTGCCGCACCTGCCTGCCGCGGGTCGACTCGGTGACCACCGTCTCGCCCGGTCTCGCCTCCGAATACGCCCGGGAGTTCGGCGTCGTGCCGGAGGTGGTCACCAACGCGGCCGCCTACGAGGACCGTGCCCCTCGCCCGACCGGGGAGACCATCCGACTGCTGCACACGGGCGTCGCGCGCGCGAACAGACGCCTGGAGTCCATGATCGACGCGCTCCGCGACGGCCCGGACGGGATGACGCTGGATCTCATGCTGGTGCCCAGCGAACCCGGGTACATCGAGGCCCTGCGCGAGCGTGCCCGGGACCTCCCCGCGGTCCGGTTCCGGGACCCGGTGCCGTACGCCGAGCTGGTGGACGCGGTGGCCGAGTACGACCTGTCCATCGTCGTCTTCCCGCCCACGACCTTCAATCTCGAGCACAGCCTCCCCAACAAGCTGTTCGAGGCCGTGCAGGCCCGGGTGGGGGTGCTGGTGGGACCGTCACCGGACATGGCCGACCTGGTGCGCGAGCACGGCATCGGAGCCGTGCTCCCGGGCCCCGACGCAGAGTCCCTGCGCACAGTGCTGCACGGCTTGGACGCAGCCGGGATCGATCGCTTCAAGCAGGCCGCAGACCACTCGGCGAAGGCCCTCTCGGCGGAGGTCCAGACCATGGCCTGGACCCGCGCCCTGGAGCGGATCAGCGGCCGCTGACCTGGCCGTGCAGTCGCGGCAGGTGGCGGGTCGCGAGCGAGGCGGCCATGAAGCGCAGCGGGGCCTCACGATCCAGCACATGCAGCACCTGGCGGGGGAACAGGGTCTCCGGGCGTCCGTGTCGCCGGCGCGCCTGCGCCGCGGCGATGAGATCGTCGGCGGGCACGGCGGGGTCCAGGCTCGCATCGACCAGCCTCCGATCCGCCCGCGACAGCGGCTGCAGGCATCCGGGCGCCCGGGCGATCACGTCAGCCGTGATCGCGGCGAGATCTGCCCGTTGCTCCGGCGTCCAGATCGAGGCCTCATCGCGGTAGAAGATCGCCCCGAAGACATGGATGCGCAGCAGCTTCGTCCCGATTGCACGCCGGGCGCGAGCAGGGAGAGCGCTGAACCACTCCGACTCGAGCAGATCGGGGAAGAAGCCGAGCTGCTCCTGCAGAGGGCGCACGACATAGGTGACCCGATCGCCCGCGTCCTCGCCGATCACGTAGGCCGGGCCGACCCGGTCGTACGCCGTGCGCCTGGTCGCCATCAGCCGCGTGACCATGGCGACGTCGCCACCGATGGTGGCGCCCTCGACGAGGGCGATGCCCGTGGCCTCGAGCATCGAGCGGCGCAGAAGTCCGAGCGGGGCGGAACGGTAGCTGAGCCGATCGGCGACGAGGTCCACGAGACCTGAGCGGCACATGCGCACGGCCGGGGTGGGGACCCCTGAGCCGGCGGATCCGAGGGCCAAGCGGGTGATGACGAAGTCCGCCCCGGTGCGTCGCTGCACCTCCAACCAGGACGCCACGGCGCCCGGGGCGAGAGTGTCGTCGGATCCCAGGATTGCGACGAAATCTCCCTCGGAGGCACGGATCCCGGCATTGAACGGACCGGAGGCGGAGCGATGCTCATCACGGTGCTCGAGGAACCGGACCCGGTCGCGGTGCTCGGGGTGCACCGCCTCCGCGATCTCGGCCACGTCGATGTTGTGGCAGACCACGGTGACACGGGCATGCTCCCCGTTCCCCTCCAGGACGGAGGCCACCGCGCGACCGACGGGCCGGGTCGGGGTGTGGCAGGCGATGATCACGTCGACGGGAGCGCGCCCGAGGCTGGTGCTCGGCCCGCCGTTCTCGCAGACCTGCTCGAGCAGCAGCGCGTACTGGTCGCGATAGCCGGCGCCGACGGTGCGCGAGGAGAAGCTGTCGCCGATGGTGTCGGCGATCTCCTGGGCACCGAGGTCGCGGGTGCGGGCGTCGACCTCGAGCACGGAGTCGGTGTAGGCGTCGACGTCCTGGGCGGCGACGAGCGCCCCGACCTGCGGTCGCACGTATTCGCCCTGGCCGCCGGTGGCGCCGAGCACCACAGGCCGGCCGGCCACGATCGCCTCGGCGGCGGAGACGAAGAAGTTGTCGGCCCGGGTGGGGCCGAAGAACAGGTCGGCACGTGCGAGAGCGGCACGGACCTCGTCGCCGGGGACGCTTCCGGCAAGGGTCAGGCGATCGGAGACTCCGCGATCCTGCGCCCGGCGCAGTGTGTCCTCGCGCAAGGGGCCATCGCCGAGCCATTCCAGGTGGGCGTCGATGCCGCGCTCCACGAGACGCGCGAGCACGTCGACGGCCAGCAGCGGGTCCTTGCGGTCGATGAGCCCGCCGGTGGAGACCAGCCGCAGGGAGCCATCGCTGCGGTCGCGGCGCGCTTCCACCGGGCCGGGTTCGACGATGCAGGGGACGATCTCCGTCGGCCGAGGGCCCCTGACCTCCCGGATCGGCCGTGCCAGGAAGTCGCAGACCGCGGTGACCCGGTCGGGCATCGCCAGCAGGCGACGTAGGACGGGGAGCCCCAGCTGCGCGGGCTTCGGGAGCGTGGCGGGAGTGGTCAGGGCGGACCAGTGCTCGGTGTGGATCCACGGCACGGCGGGGCGGCGCAGCGCGAGGGGGAGCAGCGTGGAGAACGCCATCGAGTGCACGGCATCGGCATCACGCACGGCCTCTTTCACCCCGCGGGCTGCCTGCAGCACCTGGTCAGGGCGCTTGGGATCCATCGGGATGCGCAGCACGTCGATCCCCTCGTGGACCAGCCGGCGGGTGCCGTCGTCGTCGGCAGGGGGCACCAGGTGGACCAGTCGGACGTCGGCGTGGCGCGCGATCGAGTGGATGTCGCGGACCACGAAGGATCCCCGGGAGGGGGCCACGTCGGTGGGGAACCAGGTGGTGATGACCGTGATGCGCACGAGCGTCCCTTCGGGGCAGTCGGAGAAGCGAGGACGACGACATCGTGCCACGACTGCGACCTGCGGCGGCGCGTGCCCGACCCCGCGTACGATGTGGGCTCCGGCCGCGATGGCCACCGCCGATGCACGATCCCCGAGGGAGCACTCCGAGAATGCCACGAGCACGCCTTCTGATCATGTCGTTCTCCGTGCTGACGAGCGACCCCCGGGTGCTGCGGCAGATCGAGATGTTCAAGGATGACTACGACCTGGTGACGGTCGGGTACGGAGACGCCCCGGCCGGGGTCGCGGAGCATGTCGAGGTGCCCGGGCACCTGGATTCGCTGCGGCCGAGCTTCCGGCACCTGATGGCCCTCTACGCGGCCCGCCTCTACCACCGGGCGTATTTCGGCGCGGGGCGCACCAGGTTCGTCCTGGATCGTGTGGCGCCGGGCAGCGTCGAGGTGATCATCGCCAACGACGTGAACGCGGTGCCGGTGGCACTCGCTCTGAAGCCTCGCCTGGGGGTCCATGCGGACCTGCACGAGTACGCGCCGCGTCAGCGCGAGGACGAGCGCTGGTGGCGCACCTTGGTCGGCCCGTTCCAGGGCTGGATGGTCCGCCGGTACGTGACGGCGGCGGATTCGGTGACGACCGTCTCGCAGGGACTGGCTGCGCAGTACGCGACCGAGTACGGCGTGAGGGCGAAGGTGGTCCCGAACGCCTCCCCGTACCGCGCGGACATCGAACCCTCCGAGGTCACCTCCCCGGTGCGCCTGGTGCACATGGGGTCCGCGGTGCGCGGCCGCGGCATCGCCGAGATGGTGCGCGCCGTCATCGATGCCTCTGTCGAGGCTCCCGGCCGACTCACCCTGGACCTGTACCTCAAGGGCGGGGACGCCTCCTACCACCGGGAGCTCGGCGAGCTCGTGGCGGCGCACCCCGCCTCCGGGGTGCGGATCTGCGAACCGGTGCCCTTCGCGCAGATCGTGCCGACTCTGGCGAGCTATGACCTGGGCCTGATCATCTACCCGCCGACGAACTTCAACATCGTCCACGCGCTCCCGAACAAGCTCTTCGAGTATGTCCAGGCTCGGCTCGGCGTGATCGTGGGCCCGGGCATCGACATGCGCGAGATGGTCGAGTCGGCCGGCCTCGGCTCCGCCGTCGAGGAAGCGACCGCAGAGCGGATCAAGTCGGCGCTGCTCGCCGTCGATGCCGAGCAGATCGCCGCCTGGAAGGCCGCAGCCGACGCCCGCGCCGAATCCCTGGGCGCCGAGGCGACCTCCGCGCCCTGGCGCGAGGCGGTCACCGCGATCGTCGATGCAGGCGCTCCGAGCCGTCGATGAGAGGTCACGAAAAGGACACGCCTGGGCGGGGGTGCCCTCCACGGTTCCACAATGTGACGTGCGAGGATCAGTTGGTGATGTCTGATCTTCCGCACCGAGGACGAGTCCGGTGAGCCCCTCGATCCTGGTTCTCTCGCTCTCTCCGATCGAGCGGGACCCGCGTGTCCTGCGCCAGATCGAGCTGCTCCGCGAGCTCGGTGATGTGCACACTGCCGGCTACGGGGCGGCCCCCTCCGGAGTGGCTTCCCACGTGCAGGTTCCTGAGGAGCTCGGGAACTGGCGCGCCGACTACCGGCACTTCTATGCCCTGGTGCTGACCCGGCAGTTCCGTCGGCTCTACGACAACGCCCCGTGGGTGCGTTTCCTGCGCACGCACATCACTCCAGGTGCTCACGATGTCGTCGTGGGGAACGACGCAGCGGCGGTCCCGCTCGCGCGAGCGCTCGCCCCGCGCTGCGGGGTACACGTGGACATGCACGAATACGCGACCCGCCAGCGCGAGGGTGATGCGCTCTGGGAGCGCTACCAGAGACCCGTCGTGCGCTGGATCGTCTCCGAGCACCTCACCAAGGTCGACAGCGTGACCACGGTGTCGCGGGGACTTGCAGAGGAGTACGGGCGGGAATTCGGGATCGCCGCCGATGTGGTGCCCAACGCGGCCCGTCACCGAGCGGACATCTCCGTGCGGGAGACTCCGAAGCAGGGACCCGTGCGCCTGGTGCACACCGGAGCCGCCGGTCGTGCGCGGCGACTGGAGATCATGGTGGACGCGGTCGCCGCGGCGAACGCCCGCCGGCCCGGTGCCTTCACCTTCGACCTGTTCCTGATGCCGGGGGAAGCCGCCTACATCGCGGAGCTCTGCCACCGGATCGAGGTACTCGGGGACCCAGCGATCCGCGTGCTCGAACCTGTGCCCTTCGATCAGATCGTACCGACGCTGACCAGCTATGATGTCGGACTTTTCGTGTGTCCACCGACCACGTTCAACCTGGAGCACACGGTGCCCAACAAACTGTTCGAGTTCGTCCAGGCCCGCTTGGGCATCGTGATAGGTCCCAGCCCGGACATGCGCCGTTACATCGAGTCTCATGAGCTGGGACTGGTGACCGCGGACTTCGAGGCGGAGAACGTCGCCGGCGAGCTGCTCACGCTGACGCCTGAGGGGATCGACACGATGAAGCAGGCGGCGGACGACGCCGCCGCGCCGCTCGGCAGCGAGCGTCTCTCCCTCCCGTGGACGACCGCTGTGAGCAGGCTCCTGCATCCCGAAGGCACTCCTCGGGTCCCGTGAGACCTGGCGTCGAGATCACCCGTACCTGGAAGGAAACCTAGAAATGAAGATCCTGTCCGTCGTGGGCGCCCGCCCGCAGTTCGTCAAGCTCGCCGCGATCGCCGATGCGGCCGCTCAGCGTGACGACGTCGAGCACATCATCGTCCACACCGGTCAGCACTACGACGCCGCCATGAGCGACGTGTTCTTCGCGGACCTGCGGATCCCCGCCCCCGACGTCAACCTCGCCGTCGGCTCCGGCTCGCACGGCCGCCAGACCGGCGCGATGCTGGCCGGGATGGACGAGGTCCTCGAGGAGCACCAGCCGGACTGGACCCTGGTCTACGGCGACACCAACTCCACCCTCGCCGGCACCCTGTCCGCGGTGAAGATGCATCTGAAGGTCGCCCACCTCGAGGCCGGCCTGCGCTCCTTCAACCGCCGCATGCCCGAGGAGCACAATCGCGTGGTCACCGACCACGCCGCCGATCTGCTGCTGGCCCCCACCGAGGTCGCCCGCGAGCACCTCGCCGCCGAGGGGCTGGCCGACCGCACCCTGGTCACCGGTGACGTCATGACCGACGTCTGCCTGCGCGTCGCCGCCTCCGTCCAAGGCACCCCGCTCGCCCTGCCCGACGGCATCGACACCGCCGGCGACTTCGCCGTGGCCACCATCCACCGCGCCGACAACACCGACGATCCCCAGCGGCTGCGGGCGATCATCGAGTCCCTGCAGGCGCTCGAGATGCCGCTGGCCCTGTTCGCCCACCCGCGTCTGGTCGCCAAGGCGAAGGAGGCAGGTATCGAGCTGGCCGGGGGCGCCGTGCACGTCGGCACCCCGGTGGCCTACCCCGACCTCGTCAACGCGGTCCAGCACGCCAGCGCTGTGGTCACCGACTCCGGCGGTCTGCAGAAGGAGGCGTACCTGCTGGGCACCCCCTGCTCGACCGTGCGCACCGAGACCGAATGGGTCGAGACGCTGGAGAACGAGTGGAACCGCCTGGTCTCCGACCCGGCCGAGCTGACCGTCGCCGTGGGCCGACCGCGCCCGACCGCCGACCGTCCCGCCCACTACGGCGATGGCAAGGCCGCGCCGCGCAGCGTCGACGCCCTGCTCGAGCGCGCCTGATGCCCAGCTCGCGCACCCCGCGCCGCACCGGACCCAGCCGCCCGCCGCACGTCGTCGTCGCCACCCGCGTCTACACGCCGGAACCGGTCGCGGCCGCGTTTCGGCAGGAAGCCCTCGTGATCGCCCTGGAGCGGGCGGGGGCCGAGGTCACGGTGCTGACCACGACCGCACCCGGCGCGGGAAGGGTGCGCTCGCGGGCCCGGAAGGTGTCGCGCTGGCCCGTGAAGCGGGACAACCAGGGGCAGGTGCGCGGGTACTTCTCGTATCTGAGCTTCGACGTGCCGCTCGCGCTGCGACTGCTGCTGCAGCGGCCGATGGATGCGCTCGTGCTCGAGCCGCCGCCCACGACGGGCATGGTCGGAATGGTCGCCGCCGCGATCCGCCGGGTCCCATACACCTTCTACGCCGCCGATATCTGGTCCGATGCGACCGACAGCGTCGAGGGGGTGCCGACAGTGGTGCGCTCGATGGTGCGCTGGGCCGAGAAGACCGTGTGGAAGCGGGCCTCGCGCGTCCTGACGATCTCCCCGGGCGTGCAGCATCGCCTCGAGGAGCTCATCGGTGAGCGCTCCCACCTCATCATGGTCGGCAACGGCATCGACACCGAGACCTTCTCCGACCAGGGCGCAACCGGAGGTGAGGACGGCCCGTACTTCGTCTACGCGGGCACCGTCTCCGAATGGCAGGGCGCGACCGTGTTCGTCGACGCCTTCGCCCGGGCACGGGCCGAGCACCCCGAGGCGCGCCTGCTGTTCTTCTCAGAGGGGTCCGGGCGCGACGAGCTCGAGGCGCGCGTGCGTCGGGACGGAATCGAGGGGATCGAGTTCCGAGACAAGATCGCGCCGGCCGCGGTCGCCGCGCACCTGCGCGGAGCCGTCGCCGGGCTCTCCTCGATCACCCCGGGCCAGGGCTACGAGTTCGCGCTGCCCACCAAGATCTACGCCGCCACGTCCACCGGCACCCCCGTGATCCACGCGGGGGAGGGGGCCGCCCACGACCGGATCCGCGACAACGCCCTGGGATGGGCCTGCGACTACGACGCCGACCAGGTGGCCGAGACCATGGTCCGCGCGCTGCGGGGTGAGGGGAGACCCACCAGAGATCATCTGCGGGCCTGGACCCTCGAGAACGCGTCCCTCGCCGGATGCGCCACCAAGGGCGCCGCCGAAGTGCTGGACGGCCTGCGCCGCTGAGCGATGACCGACGGGTGACGGGCGGGCTCGGTCACGCATCGGAGCCGCCGGCCGGCCGCGGGCCGCTCAGAGGATCTCGCGCAGCCCGGGGACCTTCCTGCCGATCAGGGCGAAGGCGAATGCGGCGAGCGTGACCAGGGCGATCAGCGCGGTCACCGTCGCCACGGAGTTCTCGGGGAACCCCGCGTCGCGCACCGGCATGAGGATCGCGAAGTGCACCAGGAACACGCCGAAGGTGGCGTCGCCGACGGTGCGCAGGATCTTCTCGGTGCGCGCCGGGACGGTCCAATCCTTGCCCAGGCCCATCAGCGCGACCACGAGCGCCAACGACAGCAGCATGACCGTCGGCGCGACGTAGGTGGGCAGCAGCACCTGTCCCGGGGGTGCGTCGGTGGTCTTGGACAGGTACGCCCACACGGTCGCCACGGTCAGGATCGGGACGGCGACGACCAGCAGGAGCCGTGATCCACGTCGACCCACCGGCGCCATCCAGGCGGCGCGGCCCAGCACGTAATAGCCGATGAACGGCAGGAAATAGGTCAGGATCCCCATCTGCAGCGGCACCAGGGGCTCCCCGAGCAGCCCCAGCGTGAGCGGAGGGACCGCCATGACGACCAGCGCCCACCCGGCCGCGACCGCGCCGGTGATCCAGGCACGCCGCCCGGAATCGCCCACATAGGTCGCGATCACCGGGGTGATCACGGTCAATCCGAGGATGAGCGGCAGGAAGTACAGGTGGGGATAGGAGGACGCGGTGAGCAGATCTGCGACCTCCTGGCGCCAGTCCACAGGTTCGCCGGCCACGAGGATCCCCATCACCACCGCGTAGAAGGCGGTCCACACGAGGGTGGCCGGAACCAGTCGGCGCAATCGTCGACCGAGGAAGCGGGCCGTGCCGTGACGCATCGCCGCCGGTGCCAGGTTCAGCGCCCCGGAGATCATGATGAAGGCGGGCACGGCCGTGGCCAGCAGCGATCGGAGAACATGCATCGTGACGGTCGAGCCGGATTCCAGGTGGTCGGCGATGACGTGCACGACGATGACGGCGACCACGGCGATGATCCGGATCACGTCCAGCAGCGGTGAATACCGCCGAGCGCTCCGGATCGTCTCCGACGCGGTACCCGCTGCAGGGCCGGTCGCCGGGCGCGGCGCGCGTGTCACAGGCTCAGACGGGGTCATAGTTGCCATCCCCGGGATCGCAATCGATCTCGATCATGCGTGAGTGGTCGGTCTCGAACAGCACCGTGCCCAGGTCCGGGCCGGCGTAGTTCACCGAGTCGGAAGTCTTGTGATAGTTGTACGGTCGGCGCTCCTGGTACACGTACGCGATCCCGTTCTCCTCCAGCAGACGGCAGTTCGCGGGATTCGTCGCGGCGTCCTCCGTCGCATAGATCAGGTCCCGGTCCAGATCCGTGTAGGACATCCCGGCCACCGGCAGTCGCACGTCCTGACCGAACAGGGCGTAGAGGTGCGCCGCGCCGGAGAAGGGGCTGGCCAGCACAGTGCCGCTGGCGTCCATCTGCGGACGGTACTGCTCGAAGAGTGCACGTTCCTCGACCTGCAGATAGCGGCCGCGACCCGGGTACTGCGCAGCGAGGTTCTTGGCGGCGTTGTCGGATCGGGCAGGGATCGAGGCGAGCGTCGCGATCACCGCGGTGACCACCAGCACGACCGTCACCGGCCTCACGCCTGTTCGGCTGGGACGGTCGGGGCGACGGTCTCGGCCTCGGCCGAGCACTCGGGCCCATACCTGCAGCCCCGGGACCACCAGCACGGCCGACAGCATCGCCAGCGGCATCGAGAGGCGATCCTGGCCACGGTAGTAGAGAGCGGAGAGGTTCAACGGGGAATCCAGCGCCGCGTCCAGGTAGATCACGGCGATCACGACCCAGGACACTGCGAGCCAGCGGTGCGGGGCGTCGCGGAACGCGGTGACCAGTCCCGGCCACCACAGCACGGCGAGCATCACCCCGAGGGCCATCGGCCACACGGTCAGCAGGCCCAGGGCGATCTCGCCGAGGGCGAGCCACCAGGAGACCTCGAGCCCGCCGTTGAAGCCGGTGATCTGCGCACCCAGCGGCGTGTAGGACAGCAGGGCGACCGGCAGCAGGGCGAGCACGGGGACGGCGATGAGTGCCGGCCGTCGTCGCCACGAGGAGAACGCGGTCACGGCGGTGAGCACCGCCAGCACGATCAGCGCCGTGACCGCGACGTTCGGATGCAGGAGCCCCAGGCCCAGGCCGGCCAGGCCGATCGCCCCCGCGGAGGCGATAGCGGGACGCAGGGAGATGCGTGGCAGCAGCGAGGTCCACAGCGCGGCCGCTGCGGCCAGCACCCCGGGCAGCGCGGCGAAGCCCGAGAGGTTCGGGACGGGGGAGAGGTGGATCCACAGGTCCAGCGGGGTAGCGGGGATCAGCGCCGCGGCGATCGCCGCGGCGCAGGGTGCCCAGGGCACCTCGGCGAACAGGGTGCGCGCGAGCAGGGCGATGCCGAGGATCCAGGGGACGACGGCCAGTGCCACCACCGTGCCGTTGAGCAGGGTGGGGGTGGTGACACCGGGGACCAGGGTCGCGAGGGCATGGAACGCGGCCGGATAGAAGGCCGGATCGCCCTCGGTGTTCGAGACCGCACCGACCTGCAGGCTCGACGCGATGCCGGTCTCCCGGATGCGCTGTAGCGCGGAGAGGTGGTAGAGCGTGTCCCAGCGTTCCAGGACGGCGTCGGCGCGACCGGCCTGGATCGCGATCGGGGCGATCGCGACGGCGACGGCGCCACCGATCCAGGCGCCAGCTGCCGGCACGGCACGGCGCGGGGCGAGGGCCCCGTCCAGGACGGTCGACGGCAGGCGCACCCCGAGGCGGCGGAGCCCATAGGCCGCGGCGACCAGCAGCGCTGCGGCGAGCACGAACGGCAGCAGGGACCAGGAGAGTCCGACGAACGCAGCGGCGATCGCCCCGACCCCGGCGATCGCGGCGGCCAGCGCCGGAGCCAGGGCGAGGGCCAGCAGACGCGATCCGTCGAGCATCCTGGCGGCGGCGTACCCGGGGAGGTACGCCGCCGCCAGAACGACCAGGATCGTGAGGATCAGGGACACCACGGCGATCATCCGTCGTGCCGGGGCAGGGCCTTCTCGCGGTACTGCTGCGGGGTCACGGCCTCATCGAGAGCCAGTCGGCGCGCGAGATAGGTGGTGCGCTTCTCGGCGGCCTTGGTGCGGGCCTCCTGCAGGGCCAGGAAGCCCAGCAGCACCAGGACGGTGGCATACAGCAGCAGGTCCGCGCCGCGGCCCACCCCCACGAGGTTCGCCACGCGGCTGAGCACCCCGGGGAACAGCACGGTCAGCACCGCGAACACCGAGAAGGCGATGATCAGCAGGCGGCGGACCGCGAGCTGCTTCGCCCCGCGCTTGACGAACAGCCAGGCGATGATCGCCACGATCCCTGCGACCAGCAGGAGCTGGATGATGAAGGTACGGCTGCTCACCCCGAGCGCGGGCCCGAGGGCGAGGATCACCTCGTGCTCACCCATCGGGTCAGGACTCCTCGGCCTGCTGGTGGGTGGAGGCGGAGCCGTCGCCGAGGACGAGGCGGGGAGTGCCGGTCCAGTTCTCGGCGGTGGTGATGTTGCGGCCGTCCACGATCAGCTTCACGCCGGGCACCTCGGCAGCGGTGAGCTCCTTGTACTCGGCATGGTTGGTCTGGACGATCACCAGATCCGCGGCCTCGCCCAGGTGGTACGGGGTCCAGCCGAAGCCGGCGAGCTCCTCGTCGTCGTAGTACGTGTCGTGGACCGCGACCTCGGCGCCGTGCTCGCGCAGGGCCTCGACCACGGGGAACACTCCGGAGAACGCGGTCTCCTTCACGCCGGTGCGGTAGGAGGCGCCGAGCACGACGGCCTTGAGGCCCTTCAGGTCGCCCAGCAGGCTCGAGGCCCGCTTGACCAGCTTCGCGGGGACCGAGGCGTTCAGCATGCGCGCGGTGCGGACGGTCTCGGCCAGAGGATCGGTGGACAGGTACAGCCGCGGGTAGACGGGGATGCAGTGCCCGCCCACGGCGATGCCGGGCTGGTGGATGTGGGAGTAGGGCTGCGAGTTGGAGGCCTCGATGACCTTGTACACGTCGATGCCGTTGTCCTGCGCGAACAGCGCGAACTCGTTCGCCAGGCCGATGTTCACATCGCGGTAGGTGGTCTCGGCGAGCTTGGCCAGCTCCGAGGCCTCCGGGGAGCCCAGGTCCCATACCCCGTTGGGGCGCTTCAGGTCCGGGCGCTCGTCGAAGGTCAGCGCCGACTCGTAGAACTCGCGGGTCCGCTGCGTGCCCTCGGCGGTCAGGGCGCCGATCAGCTTGGGGTACTTCCGCAGGTCCTCGAACACGCGGCCAGTCAGGACCCGCTCGGGGGAGAACGCGGCGTAGAAGTCGACCGATTCCTTCAGCCCGGAGATCTTCTCGATCATCGGCACGAACCGGGTGCGCAGGGTCCCCACCGGCAGGGTGGTCTCGTAGGAGACCAGGGTGCCGGGGGTGATGTGCTCGGCCAGGGAGGTGGTGGCGGCGTCCATCCACGCGAAGTCCGGCTCCCAGGTGGCGTCGTTGACGAACAGGGGGACCACGATCACGATCGCGTCCGCGCCCGGGATCGCCTCGGCGTAGTCGGTGGTCGCGCGGAGCCTGCCCGCGGGGACCAGTTCGGCGAGCTTCTCGGCGAGGTGGGCCTCGCCGGGGAACGGCTCGGTGGCCTGGTTGATCAGCTCGACCTGGCGAGGATTGGTGTCGACACCGATCACCTCGTGGCCGGCATCGGCGAACTGCACGGCCAGCGGCAGGCCGATCTTCCCCAGAGCGACAACAGCAGTCTTCACAGCGGGTTCCTCCTAGTCCGGCACCCCAGTGGGCGCCGCGTGCGCGATGATGACCACCAGTGGCGGTCCACCGTGACAGAGTATCCTCATCGGCCGTTCCGGAGCGTCGTCCCGCGCCGCCTCGACATCGAAGCCACGCCCCCGGTCGCCAGCCCAGAAGGAGAGCCCGTGAGCACCCCCGAGCCCCCGCGCGAAACAGCCGCCGAGGTGACGTCCCCGGGAGCGGACTCCACATGGTTCGTCGTCCCGTTGTTCAACGAAGGCCAGGTCGTGGGCGATGTCATCCGTGACCTGCGTACGCGCTACCCCCTCGTGGTCGCCGTCGACGACGGCAGCCAGGACGACTCCGCCGCGATCGCCGCGGAGGCCGGTGCCGCTGTGGTGCGCCACCCCTTCAACATGGGTCAGGGCGCCGCGCTGAAGACCGGCATCGACTATGCGCTGCGCGATCCGGGCATGCGCCAGATCGTGACGTTCGACTCGGACGGACAGCATCAGGTCGACGATGCAGCCTCGATGATCGCGCTGCGGGATACCGAGGAGGTGGACATCGTCCTGGGGTCCCGCTTCCTCGATTCCCGCACCAAGCCGGGCCTGCTCAAGCGCATGGTGCTGCGGGGTGCGGTCTGGTACACCAACATCACCACCGGGGTGAAGCTGACCGACGCGCACAACGGGCTGCGCGTGATCGGTCGTGAGGCCTGCGAGAAGATCGCGATCGAGCAGAACCGCATGGCCCATGCCTCCGAGATCGTCGAGGAGATCGGCCGGCATCACTTCTCGGTGCGGGAGCATCCGGTGCACATCCTCTACACCGACTACTCGCGGTCCAAGGGACAGTCGATGCTCAACTCCGTGAACATCGTCATCGACATGCTGTTCCGCTGAACCGAGCCCTTTTTCGAAGCTCGGAGTGCTCAGAGCAGAGCGCCCGAGCGTGCCCGGCGCCTGTGCAGGTGCATCGCAGAGCTCACGGCACTGCTCTGCCGGCCACCGTGTCGAGGCGCTCCGCGAGCCGGTCGTGGCCCCCGTGGCGCGCCCAGGCTGCGGCAGGGGCCCGATGGCTCGCATCGAGGATGCCTGGATCCGCGCCGAGCTCGAGGAGCAGCTCGACGACGGACTCCTCGCCGCGCACCGCGGCCTCGTGCAGCGCCGTCGTCCCCGTCAGGGCGTCGATGTCGGATCCGAGGTCGAGGCACAGACGGACCGCATTCGGACGACCCAGCACCGCGGCGCGCGCGACGAGGTCGCGATGCCGTGTCAGGAGCGTCCGCAGGAGGGCGTCGTCGGCCGCTGCTCGCAGTGCAGCATCACGGTCCCCGGACAGGCACGCCCCGACCAGCTGTTCGAGCGGGCCGGCGCCCGAGGTGTCGGCGCCGGCCGCTGCCAGCAGTTCGACAGCGGCGGCGTTCCCGTGGAGCACCGCTCCCTCATAGGGGGTCCGGCCGTGATGGAGAGGATGGGTGCTGCCGCGGTCAGGATCCACGCCGTGCTCCAGCAGCAGCGTGAGCCGGCGGGGAAGGCCCTTCTCCGCCGCGTGCTGCAGTGCGTCCGCGACGATCTGAGTCGGCGCAGGATGCCGAGGAGCGAGCAGTCGGTGCCACGGTCCGCCATCGCCCCGGCCGAGCCCGGCGGCGAGCAGGAGTTCGAGGAACTCCGTGTCGTCACGCACCAACCTGTCGCCCGCGCCGCGGTTGTAGATGGTCTGGTTGTCGTTCGGCTCGGCACCGGCCCCCAGCAGCAGCCGGGCCAGGGGGAGCTCGTCGGGATGCGGTGGTGCGGCCTGCTCACCCCCTCCGAACGCTCCGGTCAGCGCGGTGAACGGCGAGGTCATGCCGTCCCAGAGGAACCCTGCGTTCGGGTCGGCGCCATGGGTGATCAGCAGGCGGGCGACGGCGAGGTGGCCCGCGCCGTCGGCTCCGGGTGCCGAGATGCAGGTCCGTGAGTAGGCGAGGTAGAGCAGGGGCGGCCAGCGGAAGGGCCCGTCCTCGCGGGAGACCGCACCGGGATCGACCGCGAGGATCGCACGCGCCGCGGCGAGGTCGCCGAACGCGGCGGCCGTGCACAGGCTCGCGCCTGCCAGGGCGGGATCCGCCGCGAGGCGCCGGGCCGCTTCCTCGCGGTCGCTGCGGCGATCGGTGCCGTAGTCGAGGCAGGCCAGTCGCAGCAGCTCGTCGGTACCGGTGCACGCCGCCGCGAGATGGGGGCGGCGGGTGAGACGGTGCACCTGGTCCACGTGCCGACGCAGGGCGGGCCAGGAGCGGAAGCCATAGGAGCGGGCCACGGTCAGCTGCGCGTCGGCCAGCCGGAATCCGGTACCCCCGGGTTCGTCCTCGGGCGCGATGCGCGGAGCGGGATGGTGCTCGTGCACAGTCGTGATCGCCTCGGGGTCGGCGTCACGGACACGATCGCGCAGGGACTTCGCCTCACGCCGCAGGGGTGTGAGATCGGGGTGGTCGGGCAGGTGCTGCTGGGGCATGGTGGCCTCCGCTCCGAGCCCGATGTCCGCTGGATCGGGCAGGAGGGGAGACGGACGTCCTCGTGCACGACACCAGAGGGGCTGAGCCCTTCCCGCGGACAGGTGGCGTCACTGGATCGCCGTGACGCATCCTACGTCGGGGACCGCCGGGAGAACAGCGTCCCGGGGCGGGAGCCCGAGGATCGACCGTCTCAGCCCGACTCTGCCGGAGTGGCCTCGGCGGACCCGTCGGCGACGGAGTCGAAGAAGGTGGCGATGTCCTCGTCGTCGGTGAGGATCGCGACGCCGGAGTTGTTGGTCTGGAACTCGGGATCCTCGATCGGCATCGTCAAGGTGCCCGCGCTCATCGCGCTGCGCGCCGTCAGGGCCATGCGAGCCACCGTGAAGATCCCGGTGCCCTCGCTGGTGACCAGCGAGTCGGAGCCGGCGCCGGCCAGCTTCACCTGGCTGAGCGGGTTCAGCAGCACAGCAGGCGAGGCGACGCGGTCCATGAGTGCTCCGACGAACTGCTGCTGGCGCTGCTGGCGCCCGATATCGGCAGTGGGATCGAAGGAGCGGGCGCGCACGAACGCGAGGGCCTGTTCGCCGCCGACGTCGTGGCAGCCCTCCGTCATGGACAGGCCGGACTTCTCGTCCTCGACGTCCTGGTCGATGCACAGGTTCACGTGGTCCACGGCATCGACCATGCCGGAGACGCCGTCGAAGCCGATCTCGACATAGTGGTCGACGGCCAGCCCGGTGAACTCCTCGACGGTCTCGACCAGGAGTGGGGCACCGCCGAAGGCATAGGCGGCATTGAGCTTGTACCCGCCGTGCCCGGGGATGTCGACCAGGGTGTCGCGAGGCAGTGAGACCAGGTAGCTGTTCCCACCCGGTGCTTTGTGCAGGAGCATGATCGTGTCGGTGCGGGCTCCCTCGGTGCCGTCATCGTTGACGGCCTCGCCGCCGCGGCGGTCGGAACCCGCGATCAGGTACGTGGTGCCCTCCGTGTTCTGGGCGTCTGTCAGGGCATCGACATGCTCGATGCGGCTGTCGGCCCACAGGACCAGTCCGGCGCCCCAGCCCACCACGATCACCAGGACCAGGACCAGGAGGGTGGCGCCCAGGCGCAGCGGCCGGGGGACCCGCGAGCGGCGTCGCGGACTGCGCGGAGGCCCCGGGGGAGGGCCGACGGGGGGATGCTCCACACCGGAGCCTCCCCGGGACGGGCCATCGCCCGGATACCCGTCGGCCGGGTGTCCGCTGCTCACGTACGGTGGCGCGTCCTCACCGACGGGGAACTGCCGGGTCGGTGTGGGGTCTGCCTCGGAGGCCCGCTCCGTGGCACGCGGTCGTGGAGATCGGGGTACCGGGCGGGCGCTGCCCCCCGCGCGAGCCCTGTGGCCCGCAGGACGGCGCGGCCCTCCAGGTCGCGGAGAGCGCGGTGGCTGCTGGTCGCTCACAGCTGTCTCCTTCCCTGCCGGGGTCTGTCGGTGTGTACGGCGCTCGACAGAGTAGCTGTCCTGGGAGGGACCAGGGGAGTGCGGCACGGCGGAATGTCCGGCATGCAGAGAACCTCCCGGGAACCTTCACACCTCGGGCATCGACCGGTGCACTCACCCTCCTGTGCGCTCCGTACACTGGTGACCGCGCCGCCGAGGCGGCCACGACCACCAGCAGGAGGCGCCGTGACCCATTCCGCACCCGCAGGCGGCCAGACGCCGCAGCCCCAGACCGCCCACCCCGATACGAGGTCGGCGCGAGTCGTCGCCGTGGTCGTGACCTACAACCGCGAGCAGCTGCTGCGCGAGTGCCTCGACGGCCTCGCCGCCCAGGAGCGGCTCCCGGACGCCGTGGTGATCATCGACAACGCCTCCAGCGACGGAAGCGGCACCGTCGCCGACGAGCACCCGCTCGCTGCGGACGTCGTCCACCTGCGCCGCAACGTGGGCGGGGCCGGTGGCTTCGCGACCGGCATCGCTCGCGCCCTGGTCCGCCACGACGCCGACTGGGTCTGGGTGATGGACGACGACACCGTTCCGCGACCCGCGGCCCTTGCCGAGCTGCTGGGCGCCCTGGACGCCTCCCCGGTGCGACTGAGCGTGCTCAGTTCTCGAGCGGTGTGGACCGACGGGCGCGACCATCCGATGAACGCACAACGCACCCGCCTCGGCGCGAGCGCCCAGGAGAGGCGGGATGCCGCGCACGCCGGGGGCCGCCCCATCCGCACCGCCAGCTACGTCTCCGCCTTCCTCAACGGTCAGGACGTGCGGCGCCTCGGGCTGCCCAACGCGGACTACTTCATCTGGTCCGACGATTTCGAGCACACCGGTCGATTGCTGCGCCACGGGCGCGGGCTGCAGGTTCCCACCTCAGTGGTCGAGCACCGCACAGCGACCTTCAGCAACGCCCAGACCAGCCCCGGCTCACGTTTCTACTACGACGTGCGCAACCGGCTCTGGGCCCTCCTGCGCACGACCTCGTTCACCCCTGTCGAAAAGGTGCTGTACGGCGGACGCACTGCGCTCGGGTGGGCCGGTCAGCTGCTGCGCCATCGGGGCGACCTCATCGGGGTGGGCCTGAGAGGCCTGGCGTCCGCGCTGCGACGAGGGCCTCGCCCGTCGGCCCTGGTGCTGCAGGGCGAGGCCGAGGCCGCGGCGGACGTCCGCGCGATCGAGCGGGCGGCGGGACGGTGAGCGCCGGGCACCAGGTGCAGGTGTCGGCACGCGGCACGCCACCGTTCGCGGTGCTCATGCCCGTGTGGGGTCGAGACCGGTCGGACCGGGTCGAGCTCGCCCTCGCCTCCGCCACCGTCGACCAGCAGCTGCCCCCCGACCTGGTGATCCTCACCGTCGATGGCCCGCTGCCGGCCGCTCTGGAGACCCTCGTCGCGCGAGTCGTCGACGGGGAGTTCGGCCCGGCACAGGTGCTGCGCCACGAGACCCACCGGGGTGTTGCCGCGGCGCTGCAGGATGGCCTGGAGGTCTCGCCCCTGGACCTGGTCGCGCGCGCCGATGCCGACGACATCTGCCGTCCCGAGCGCTTCGCCCTGCAGATCCCCCGTATGGACGGCGACGCCGACGGTGCGGACCCGGTGGATCTCCTCGGCGGCGCGATGCGCGAGTTCAGCGATCGGCTCGAGCCGGGCCACGGGCCGTTGCGCGCCCGACCCACGACCCATGACGAGATCGTGGAGTACATGCCTCACCACAGCCCCTTCCACCATCCGACCGTGGTGATGCGACGCTCGGTCGCGCTCGCCGTCGGCGGGTACCGCGAACTTCCGCTGCTGGAGGACTACTGGCTGTGGGAGCGGATGATGCTCGGTGGTGCCCGGTTGGGGAATCTCCCGGAGGTCGTCGTCGACTACCGCGTCGATGACGACCTGTTCGCGCGGCGCGGAGGCTGGCGCCTCTACGCGAGCGACGTGCGCCTGCAGCGGCACATGGTCCGGGACCGGGTCACCAGCCCGGCGCTGTTCCTGCGCAACCTCACCCTGAGGGGCGCGTATCGCTTCGCCCCGGGATGGGTGCGGCGCCTGGGATACCGCACCTTCATCGAGAAGACGGCATGACCACCGCCACACCTGTCGGCGCGCCGGGTCCCGGTGCTCGGGTGCGCCCCGCCCTCGGTTACTGTGATCTGGTCTCCGGCGGACCCTCCGCATGCTTCGAAAGGACCTCCTGTGTCGACTCCTGACCTCCTGATCGTGGGCTCCGGCCTGTTCGGGCTGACGATCGCCGAGCGCGCCGTCGCCGAGCACGGCGCGAAGGTGACCATCATCGATCGGCGTCCGCACCTCGGCGGCAATGCCTATTCCGAGGCCGATCCGCAGACCGGCATCGAGGTCCACAAGTACGGGGCCCACCTGTTCCACACCTCGAACCAGCGGGTCTGGGACTACGTGAACAGGTTCACCAGCTTCACCGGTTACCAGCACAAGGTGTATACGAACCATCAGGGCATCGTGTACCCGATGCCGATCAACCTCGGCACCGTCAACCAGTTCTTCGGTGCCGCCTACACCCCCGACGAGGCCCGGGCGCTGATCACGGAGCAGGCCGGCGAGCTCGCGGGCACCGATCCCGAGAACCTCGATGAGAAGGGCATCTCCCTGATCGGGCGCCCGCTCTACGAGGCATTCATCAAGAACTACACCGGCAAGCAGTGGCAGACGGACCCCAAGGATCTGCCCGCCTCGATCATCTCCCGTCTGCCCGTGCGCTACACGTACAACAATCGGTACTTCAACGACGACTACGAGGGGCTGCCCACGCAGGGCTACACCGCGTGGCTCGAGCGGATGGCGGACCATCCCAACATCGACGTGCAGCTGAGCACCGACTACTTCGACGAGACGCAGCCGCTGAACAAGAACGCCACCCGCGGCAACCTCCCCGTCGTCTACACCGGTCCTGTCGACCGGTACTTCGACTACGAGAACGGCAGCCTCGGCTGGCGCACCATCGATCTGGAGACGGAGCACCTCGAGGTGGGCGATTTCCAGGGCACCTCGGTGATGAACTACGCCGATGCCGAGGTCCCCTACACCCGGATCATCGAGCCGCGACACTTCCACCCGGAGCGCGACTACCCGACGGACGCCACCGTGATCCAGCGCGAGTTCTCCCGCTTCGCCGAGACCGGCGACGAGCCCTACTACCCGATCAATTCCGGCGGCGACCGCGAGACCCTGCGCGCTTACCGCGAGCTGGCCGACGCCGAGCCCCGCACCCTGTTCGGCGGACGACTGGGCACGTACCAGTACCTCGACATGCACATGGCCATCGGCTCCGCCCTGTCCATGGCCGACAACAAGCTGCCCGACCTGCTGCGGGCGTGACCCGACAGCCCCGCCGCGCACCGAGCGGGGCATCCGACGAGCGCCCATGAGGAGCACCATGAACGCCACCCCCGCCCCGACCGCGACCGCCGAACCTCGCGGCGACGAGACCCCCGAGCTCGCCCCGCAGCGACTGCTGCAACGACTGATCCTGCCGTACGAGGCGTCCCCGGACATCGTGCCGCTGTACATCGAGGCCGAGGATGCCCGCTCCGGCGCCACCGGCGGAGCCTTCGGACTGGGCGGAGCGTCCGATCGCGCTGCCCAGGAGCCTGCCGCGCCGTCCTCGCGCGGGGGCGGGGCCGCTCAGGCGGGCGCGCTCAGCCAGGTGGACATCAGCGAGATCAACGACCGCTACGCCGTGCGTATCCCCGCGCACTCGATGCGCTCCTTCGGGACCTACTTCAACGCCTTCCCCGCCAGCTACTGGCGGCGCTGGACCCCGGTGCGCAAGATCCGTCTGACGATCCGGACCGCAGGGTCCGGGCACCTCATCATCATGCGCTCCACCGCCCGGGGGACCCTGCAGCGACAGGTGTCACGGAACGTCGGCGGCGGCCCGACCGAGCAGGTCTTCGACCTGCCGCTGAATGCCTTCGGCGACGGCGGCTGGTACTGGTTCGACGCGTATGCGGGCGATGACGACCTCACGATCCTGGGCGCCCAGTGGACGGCCGACGCCGATCTCGCCCGCACCGAGGGCACGTTCTCCATCGGCATGACCACCATGAACAAGGTCCCGTACTGCCTGGACAACATCCGGACCGTCGCCCAGGACCCGGATCTGCGCGAGCTGCTGGACGTCATGTACGTCGTCGATCAGGGCACGGACCGCCTGCGTGACCACGCCGAGGATCTGGCGCCGCTGCAGGAATCGCTCGGCGACCAGCTGCAGATCATCGAACAGGGCAACATCGGCGGCTCCGGGGGCTTCTCCCGCGGCATGTACGAGGCCGCCACCGGTGGCACGTCGACCTACGTGGTCAACTGCGACGACGACATCGTCCTGGAGCCGGAGTCACTGATCCGGATGACGACCTTCGCGGACTTCGCCACCAAGCCCACCATCGTCGGCGCCCACATGTTCGACCTCAACAACCGCTCGGTGCTGCACACCTTCGGCGAGGTCGTCGATCCGTGGCGCATCCAGCCCGCCCTGGCCAACCCGGGCGCCGAGATGGGTCACGACTTCGCGCTCGACCCGCTGCGCTCGACCCCGTGGCTGCACCGGCGCGCGGACGTCGACTACAACGGCTGGTGGAGCTGCCTCATCCCGACCGAGGCGGTCCGCCAGATCGGTCTGAGCCTGCCGGTGTTCATCAAGTGGGATGACGCCGAGTACGGCCTGCGCGCGAAGAAGGCCGGGTTCCCGACGGTCTCGCTGCCCGGCGCCGGCGTGTGGCACATGAGCTGGGTGGACAAGGACGACCTGGTGGGATGGCAGGCCTACTTCCACGAACGCAACCGGATCATCACCGCGCTGCTGCACTCGCCGTACGCGAGGGGTGGCCGGGTGATCAAGGAATCTCAGTTCATGGATGTCAAGCACCTGATCTCCATGCAGTACTACACCGAGGCGGGTCGGCTCATGGCGCAGCGCGACGTGCTCGATGGGCCCGAGATGCTCCACCCGTCGATCGGGACGAAGCTGCCGGAGATCCGGGCGATGGCGTCGGACTTCGACGACGCCGCAGCGAAGAAGGATCCCGATCTCTACCCGTCGATCCATGTCGACAAGCCGCCGCGCAAGGGCAAGCCGTTCACCGAGCCGCGTCGCCTGATGCTGCCGGTGTGGACCGTGAAGACGCTCGCCAAGCAGCTGGTGAAGGCGCCGAAGCCGCGGGCGGACGAGAACCCGCAGGCCGCGATCGCCCACCTCGATGCGAAGTGGTGGCGACTGTCCGCCTACGACAGCGCCCTGGTCTCCAACGCGGAGGGCACCCAGGTGTCCTGGTACAAGCGAGATCCGCGCCAGGTGCGCGACATGCTCGCCGATGCGGTCGGTGCTCACCTCGACCTCCACCGTCGTTGGCCCGATCTGCAGCGCTCCTACCAAGGTGCCGCGCAGCAGATCACCTCGTTCGAGGCGTGGGAGAAGACCTTCGCCGAGAACCCGGCCCCGGTGCGCGACCGGGACGTGGTCGACGGTGCAGCTGATGCCTCTGCGACCGGAGGCTCCCCGGCGTGACCGGGAACGGTGACGCGGCTCGCCCCACTCTTCCCGGCGTCCCGTCCTCCGCCGAGCAGGCGGAGGGGTGGCGGGCGCCCGGACAGGACGCCGGCTGGCTGAACCCGGTCCGGGAACGGTTCCTGCTGCGGCTGCTGGTGCGCAAGGAGCTGCGGGTGCGCTACCGCGGCAGCATGCTGGGCATGCTGTGGAGCTACGTGAAGCCCGCAGTGCAGTTCATCGTCTTCTACATCGCGCTCGGGTTGTTCCTGCAGCTGTCCAAGGGGACCCCCGGCTACGCCGTCTACCTGTTCAGCGGCATCGTGGTGATCAACCTCTTCGGCGAGGTCTTCGGCAACGCCACCCGGTCCATCACGGGCAACGGGGCGCTGGTGGCGAAGATCTACATGCCCAGCCAGCTGTTCCCGTGGTCCAGCATGATCGTGGCGCTCGTGCACTTCCTGCCGCAGCTGGTGGTGCTGGTCGTGGGGGCGCTGCTGTCCGGATGGATCCCCTCGCCGACCTCCCTGGTCGCCTTCGGGCTCGGGATGGTGATCCTGCTGGTGTTCACCATGGGGCTGGGTATGCTCGCCGCCGCGCTGAACGCCGCGTTCCGGGACGTCGAGAACTTCGTGGACCTCATCGTCATGGTCGCGACCTGGCTCTCCCCGGTGCTCTACCGCATCTCCATGGTGCAGGAGGCGATCGGCGGCACGATCTGGTGGTGGCTCTACCAGCTCAATCCCCTGACGATCGTGGTGGAGCTCTTCCACGTCGCCTTCTGGCGGTACTCGGGTCCCGTGGTGGAGAAGCTTCCGATGGATCCGACCCTGGCCACCCCGGGGGAGCCCTTCGGCCTGTGGTGGGCGGGACTGCTCATCGCCATGGCGACGTTCGTGGTCGGCACCATCGTGTTCGAGCGCTCCAAGCGGCGCTTCGCCCAGGAACTGTGAGGGGAGCAGACTCATGAGCCCGAATATCCAGGACGTTCCCGAGTCCGCGGCGGTCCCTACCGACCGCGAGATGGTGCGCATCCAGCACATCAGCAAGGAGTTCTCCCTGCGCCACGATCACTCGCTCAAGGAGCTGGTGTTCTCCGCGCTGCAGAAGAAGAAGCTGGCCGACACCTTCCTGGCCCTGGACGACGTGGACCTCACCGTGCACGCCGGGGAGACCGTGGGTCTGATCGGCTTCAACGGCTCCGGAAAATCCACCCTGTTGAAGACGATCTCCGGGGTGCTGTTCCCCGATGTGGGCCGGGTGATGCTGCGCGGCCGGGTGGCGGGACTGATCGAGGTCGGCGCGGGGTTCCACCCCGACCTCTCCGGCCGCGAGAACGTCTACCTCAACGGCGCGATCCTCGGGATGGATCGCGAGCAGATCGACGCGAAGTTCGACGAGATCGTCGCCTTCAGCGAGATCGAGGAGTTCATCGACACCGACGTGAAGTACTACAGCTCGGGCATGTTCCTGCGGCTGGCGTTCTCGGTCGCCGTGCACACCGAGCCCGACATCTTCCTGGTCGACGAGATCCTCTCCGTCGGCGACGAGCCCTTCCAGCGCAAGTGCCTCCAGCGCATCCGCGAGCTCCAGCAGGCCGGCCGCACCATGGTCGTGGTCTCCCACGAGCTGGAGATGCTCCAGAAGCTGTGCACCCGCATCGTCGTGATGCGTGCGGGGAAGGTCATCTTCGACGGCGATCCCACGAAGGCCGTCGCGACTCTGCGCGCCAGCTGATCGAGGCCAGGCCAGGCCAGGCCAGGCCGGACCTGGTCAGGCCGGGCCGGACCTGGTCAGGCCGGGCCGGTCACGGCTTCGTCGTGCGCCTGCCGCTCGCTCACGCCGGCGGAAGGGCCGACGAACCCTCCGCCGGCCAGGAGCGCGGCGAGCACGGCGGGGATCGAGGCCAAGCCATCGCCGCCGACGAGGAGCCGCGGCGCGATGACGTTCCCGGACGCGGATACGGTGTCGTGCGCAGCGAGGGAGGATTCGGGCAGCGACGGTGCTGGCCCTCCCCACGCGGGCAGCACGACGCCGAGCTGATCCGGGCTCGCGCGGACCTCGGCGACCCAGTCGTGCACGAGGGCAGGGAGCTGCCCATCGAAACGGGGGGCGAGCGAGACGGGCTGCACGGCCAGCACCTCGTCCGCGCTGCGGGCGAGCGCGGAATCCGGCCGATCGGTGGCCACCAGGCGCGGAGCGGTCGGGACCGTGGTGCCGGTCTCCCGGCCACCGGTCTCGTCCTCGTTCTCGCCCAGGAGGGTGACGTGCGCGCCGAGGGACCAGGCGGCCAGGGCCAGCACCAGTCGCTTCCAATGCGGCGGAAGATCCAGGACCACGGCGTCGCCGGGCTCAAGGGCGATCTCGTCGTGGAGGTGACCGATCGTCTTGATCACCCAGTTCGCGAGCACATGACCGGACAGCTCGATCCGGGCGGCCTCCCCGTACCAGGCGAGGGCCGGGTTCGGGCCGCTGCGGGCGAGGGCCGTGAGCAGGCGGGTGCTGAGGTCTGCGGTCATCGGGGGTCCTCCTGGGACTCGGGGTGAGCGATCTCGACGCTCAGGGGTGGCAGCGGTTCGCCGAGGCCCTCGGCTCCGAGCGCGGTGCGAAGCCGTTCGGCCAGCTCCCCGGCCGCGATCCAGTCCGCGGGTTCGGTGCCGGCCGGGGTGACCACGATGCGCGCGGCCTCGGAGGCGGTCTTCTCCGGAGGCATCGCCGGCAGGGGACCTGCTGCCCCGGTCGACGGTATCCCGTCCGAACGGTCGGGAGGAGAGGGGGCCGGGGTTGGCAGCGGTTCGAGCAGGCGTGCGGTGGCGGCACGGATCGGGTCGCCGGGTCGGGGGAGCGAGGCCACGGCGAGGGCGCGCTGCACGCGCTCGGCGACGGGCTCGAGGGACATGCGCGCGATCGGTTCCTGCTCGGGGGTCAGTCCCAGGGCGACCCAGACCGATTCCAGACTGGGCCGACGGAACCAGTCCTCGCTGCCGGTGCGTGAGAGGTCCCGGGCAGGTACATCCTCGGTGGTCGCCTCGGAGAGGCCGCGCACGAGAGCGGCCGGCACCCCGCTGGACTTGCCCTTGACGAGATCGGAGGCGGCGGCGAGCTCGTCGGCCAGATTGCGCACCGTCACCGTGAGGGGGCGGCCGTCGGCGTCCACGCCGCCGCGCAGATCCTGCAGCGAAGCGACGCCCGATGCTCCGAGCGCGATGTCGCCCACCCCGACCCGCCAGATCCTGGACGAGGTGTCGGTCAGCAGCACGCCGATACGTACGTCGAGGGCGCTGACCAGGCCTTCTCGTAACTGTTGGGCGCAGGCGTCGGGATCTTCCGGCAGCAGCAGAGGGCCGTCGGGGGCATTGGAGGAGTCGGCTCCGGCCGCCGCCATCACCGGGCCGGAGGGGATCTGCAGGATCGAGGTGACCACGTGGGTGTGACGGCGACGAGCGACGGTGCGCACGGCCGATGCCTCGATGGCAGCGTCCCGCTCATGCGGTGAGACGCGCAGACCGAGCGCTTTGGAGACGATCTTGGTGGAGACGCACAGCACGTCTCCGTCACGCGCATCGAGTCCCCGGATCGCGTCGGCGAGCATGGTGGCGAGGTCGTCGCCCTCCCGGATCTCGCCGATTCCCCGCACCGGGAGGATCTGGACCGCGCCCTGTCCCGGCGGCGGGCCAGACGGAGCCGGCGGAGCGGCCGGTGGGCTCGAGGAGGGTGCCGGTGGCGCGGCGTGCGACGCTGGGATCGGTGCGACCTGCGGGTGCTGCGGCGTGGGGCTCACGGGGCCTCCCGGTCTGTGATTCGGGGCGCGCAGGTGGTCCGACGCGCCGGGCCCGCTTGACGGCCCCTAACTACACGGGTGTATTTTAGGCCGGAACAGGCCTTCGGTGGGCACTCAGCAGTGGAAGGAGAGGTGGCGATGGACGACGAACACGTCAAGGATGACGCACGTGCAGAGCTGACCTTGCTCGATTTCGACGGGCAGGATTCTGACGATGCGGAGATGTCATGGCAGGAGCGAGCCCTGTGCGCGCAGACCGACCCTGAGGCGTTCTTCCCGGAGAAGGGTGGATCCACCCGGGAGGCGAAGAAGGTGTGCGTCTCCTGCGAGGTGCGCGCCGAATGCCTCGAGTACGCCCTCGAGAACGATGAACGATTCGGTATCTGGGGCGGGCTGTCCGAGCGCGAGCGTCGCAAGCTCAAGCGCCGGGTGGTCTGACATCCTGCCTCGGTGAGCGAACCTCATGTCACTGCTGTCGTCCTGCTGAGCGGGGCGACGACCGAACGATCCCATCGGGAGACCTTCGCAGGTCTGCTCGAGCAGACCCGCCCCGCAGACCGCGTCGTGGTGGTCGCGCAGTCGGGCCTCGACGACGACGTCCGGGTCCTCCTGGACCAGCAGATCATCGAGGAGGTCCTTGACGACGTCGTGACGACATCGGCCGCTGTCGGTCGTGCCGGGGCGGTGCACGATGCGCTCGAGCTGCTGGATCGATCGACCATCGGCGAGACCGGGGACGAGGCATCGCGCTCCTCCGAGCAGGCAGCGGAGCCCGCTCCCCACAGGCACGAGGACCGCTCCGCTCCGAGCGGGCGCCGGGCCCGGGACGTCGACAGCGTCGCGGTCGAGCGCCGGCGCACCCAGCAGGCGGAGGATCTCGCCCAGGTGCCGCTGCGGCTGCGCCAGGAGCGCTACCGCTCCGGCCGTCGCGTCGGCCTCGCGCCGGGCGCTCAGGAGGAGAGCTGGCTGTGGTTCCTCATCGAGGGGTCCCCGCCCGGGATCACCGCTCTGGAACGCCAGCTCGAGCTCGCCGCGGGCTCTCCCAACACCGGCGCCGTCGGAGCGAAGCGGGTTCGCCCCCTCGACCCACCACCCGGTGCTGACGAGAGCGTCGATGACGAGCTCGTCGAGCAGGCACCGGGAGCCGCGGCGACTGCGGAGAACGCCGACGTGCTGGTCGACGTCGGTCTCACCCTCACCCACGGCGGCCGCATCATCACCGGCGTCGACCCCGGCGAGATCGATCAGGGCCAGGCCGACTGGCGCCAGGATGTCCTGGCCGTGCCCCTGCCGGGGATGCTGATCCGCGAGCAGACCCTGCGCGAGGTGGGTGGTCTGGATCCCGATCTCCCCGCCCCGTGGGCGGAGATCGACCTGTGCCGCAGGGTGTGGCGATCCGGAGAGCGGGTCGCCGTGCAATCGACCGCGCGAACGCTGTTCCCGCATCCCACCCGGCCCCGCCTGGAGCGCCTCCAGGAGCAGCGCACCGGCCAGATCCTCGTCCTGCTCAAGCACCGGTCCCTGCTCATGGCCGTCGCGATGCTCCTGCTGCTGCCGTTGACCACACTGGTGCGGATGATCGGCGCCGTGGCCGCCTCCCAGCCGCGCCGCGCCGCGATGGAGTTCCGCGCGTGGCTCGCTGCTCTGCCCCATGTGCGCAGGGTGCTATCGCGCGGCCGTACCGGCCGCCGCCGAGCCCGGGTGCCCAGCGGGCGCCTGGCCCCGCTCTACCTCCCGCGGGGGGAGGGCGCTCGTCGATGGCTCGAGGACACCTGGATCCGGCTGTTCGCCGATGACGATCGCAATCGTCGTATCCGCCGCACCACCTGGGGTATCGCCGGCACTCACCATGGTGTCGATGACGCCGACTACGGCCGCCATGTGATGTGGACGGTCGTGGTGGGCCTGGCCTCGACCGTGCTGGGCCTGTTCGCCCTGCGTGGTCTGTTCGGCCGCGGTGACCTCACCGGGATCGGGCTGCGCGCGCTCCCCGAGAGCTGGGCCGCCCTGTGGGGATCCGCCTGGTCGACGTGGATCCCGGACGGGCTGGGGGAGCGCGGACCGGGAGATCCCCTGGTGCGTCTGCTGGGGCATGTCCCCAGCGGTGGGTCGAGCCTCGTCGAGATCATCCTGTTCGCCGTCGTGCCCGCGAGCGCACTGACCGCCTGGTGGGCGGCCGGGGCGATCACCCGCGCCATCGGCGGGCGTCTCACGCTCGCGACCATCTGGGCGCTGGCCCCGTCGTTGATCTCGGCCCTGGTGATCGGAGCCTGGCCGCTGCTGCTGGTCCACGCCCTGCTGCCACTGCTCGCCCTCGCCGTGGGCCGCGCGATCGGACTTCCCCACAAGGTGTCCCAGGCGAGCGTTCCCGCGGCCGCCGCGGCAGGGCTCGTCCTGCTGGTCATCGGGGCGGTGCAGCCGGTGCTCGTGCTGCTCACGGCGCTGGCGCTGGCCCTCATCGCGCTCTCGGTCCCGGGTCGTCGCCTGCGTCTTCTGTGGGTGCTGCTGCCCTCGCTCGCCCTGCACATCGCGTACCTGCCGAGCTACGTCGCCCATCCCGAGACCCTGCTGGCCGTCAGCGGTGTGCCGGCGCGGACAGGCACCGCCACCACGACCGATCTGCTCTCGCTGTGGCCGGTCGCGCCCGGGCTGAGCGACCTGCTCGCTCCCCACGTGGGCCAGACCGGTGCTCTGCTGCTGCCGATGCTCCCGGTGGCCCCTGTGGTGCTCGCCGCGCTCGTGGCCCCTCTGCTCGCGGGCAATGCCGGGCGCGCCGGTCGATTCAGCGTGCTGATGGCCGCCGTGAGCCTGATGACGGCGCTGCTCGCGCGAGGCACCGCCCTCGCGGTCGACGGGGACCAACTGACTCCCGCCCCACTGCACGCGCTGCTCAGCGCGACCCTGCTGGCCCTGTCCTTCGGCGCTGCGGCGAGCTTCGATGCCCTTGCCCGGCGGGAGGAGGGCGATGGTCGCGCCCGGCGTGCGGCGACCAGCGTGGTCGGTGCTCTCGTGGCCGCGGTGTGCGTCGTGACCGTCGCCGGATGGACCCTGCTGCTCCCAGGGCAGCTGCGCATCGAGCGGGTCTCCGGGGGCGAGGTCCCGGCGGCCGCGGCGGACCAGGGACGCACCGATGCGCGGTCCCGGGTGCTCGTGCTGGAGCAGCAGGAGGACGGCTCCATCGGGGCGAGCCTGGTCGTCCACGGCGGCGACTCCGTCATCCAGCATGCCTCGATCGCCGATGCCCGCGCCGTGGACACCGTGCGCTCCGGCGCCGCGGTCGACGAGGACCCGGCGGACGTCGCGCTGCGCGAGGCGGTCTCGCGGATGCTGTCCTCCGGTGCGCAGACGAGCACGGATGACGGCGCCGTGGCGGCCACTGCTTCCCTCGCGCTCGCCTATGTCGTCGTCGAGGGGGACCCGGCTCAGCAGATGGACCTGATGGCGACCCTGGACACCTCCTCGACCCTCGAGAAGGTCACCGAGGGCGCCCGGGGCGGCATGTGGCGGGTGATCGATGCGGGGCCGCGCGCCGTTGTCCTCGGAGGGGACGAACCGGTTGCGCTGGCCAGTGACGTCATCGATGCCTCCGGTCACGTTCCCGGGGCCGACGGTGAACGCACCGTCGTCCTCTCCGAGCGCCACGACACCCAGTGGCGGGCGACTCTCGACGGCACCGAGCTCGACCCCGTCGTGATCGACGGCTGGGCCCAGGGCTTCACGGTCCCCGCCGGCGCGAGCGGCGAGATCGACGTCCATCGCGAGCAGCCCGCTCGGCTGGTCTGGCAGATCGCGCTGTATGCGACCGTCGCACTGACCGTGATGATCTCGATCCCCTGGCGTCTGCGCACCCGGGTCGCTGAGGAGATGTATGGCTGACCACGACCACGAAACCCATCCCGTGCCCGAGCAGGATCCGGGCACGGCGACGGTGCCGCGCGACCCGCGCCGCGGACCGGTGCGCCCGCTGCTGGCTCTGGCAGCCGTGATCCCGCTGGCTGCAGCGGTCGGCGCTGTCGCGATGACGCCCGCCCCTGAGCCGACTGCGGTCACGCGCGCCGAGACGGACTCCCAGCCCGGTGCGAGCTCGCAGTCGTGCCCGGGCCCGCTGGAGGTGCCCGAGAAGCTCCTCGAGGAGAACGCGGACGACGAGCTCTCGATCGTCCCGCCCACGGCATCCGTCGATCTGTCCACCGTGGCTCTCGAGCCCGACTCCTCGGTGCTGTTCGGCACGGTGAGCGGCTCCGAGACGCTGCAGCAGGACGATGGCACCGTGCGTGCACCCGTCATCACCACCACGGGGTCGGACG
The DNA here is from genome assembly GCF_014897705.1 of Brachybacterium sp. FME24. Taxonomy (GTDB): domain Bacteria; phylum Actinomycetota; class Actinomycetes; order Actinomycetales; family Dermabacteraceae; genus Brachybacterium. Next base: position 109,577 of record NZ_JABUXV010000008.1, read on the forward strand.
GCAGCACGCTCGAGGACTCCAGCGCTTCCGCTGACCTCGGCGCCGGGGTGCAGCTCCTCCAGGGAATCGAGGATTCCCCCGTGGTGCATGCCGCGACCGCCGAGGGTGGACGACCCGTTGCGGATGCGGTGCAGTCCACGTCCACCACCAGCGGCGACTTCCGGTCACTGGCACTGACCCGCTGTGCGGAACCGACGACGGACGCCTCCTTCCTGGGGGTCTCGACCGCCACCGGCGACAGCTCGGTGCTGGTGCTGCGCAACCCGACCGAGCGCCCGGCGACCGCCTCCGTCCAGGTCTGGACCGAGGACGGCCCGGCTGCGATGGCGGGCCGCAGTCAGGTCGTCGTCGCCCCCGGTGCCGAGGAGCGGCTCCTGCTGGAATCCGTGGCCGATGGGCACGAGGCCGTGGGCGTGCGCGCCTCGGTGCTCGGCGCGCCGCTGTCGATGCATGTGCAGACCACCGAACGCAATGGGCTCACCCCCGGCGGAGCCGAGATCCTGGAGCCGATCCCCTCCGCATCCCCGGAGCAGGTGATGCCCGGGGTCGGCGTCTCGGGTACGGCCCCCACCGTGGTGGTGGCCAATCCCCAGGGCGCCGACACCTCGGTGTCCCTCGAGATCTCCGGGGCGAAGGGGCCGGTCGACGCCGGTTCCCTCGAGAACATCGACGTGCCGGCCGGAGCCGTCGTCCCCGTGCCGCTGGAGTCCCTGCCGGACGGGAACTACTCGATCACCGTCCGTGCGCAGGACCCGGTCCTCGCCGTGACCCGCAGTTCCGCCTCCGGTGCCGACCTGCCGGGCGACACCGTCGGCGCCCCGGTGGACTTCACGCTGGTGTCTGCCGCTCCCGCTCTCGGCACCAGCGGTGTGCTGGCTCTGCCGGCGGAAGGCGCCGCCGGGGATCTGACTCTCTCCGCCACCTCGGACACCGGCGTCACGGTCGTCCCGCTCGCCGCTGACGGCTCTGCCGGGACACCGGTTCCGGTCGAGGTCGCCGAGGGTGTCTCGCTCACGGTCCCCTCGGCGGACCTGGAGATCGACGGCGCGCCGCCCAGCGGTCTCACCGTGGTCCCGGAGGTTCCCGGGGCCGTGCACGGCGGATGGATGCACCGGGAGAGCGACGGCGAGGGGGGCGCCCTCATCTCGTTCCTGCCGGTGCTTTCCGCGGAGCTGACCAGCGATTCCCTGACGATCCGCCTCCAGGACTGATCAACGGGGCTGATGCTCCGGGCGGATCCTCCGGACTGCTCCCTGCGACTCACTCGCTCCAGGCGTCCGGATCCACGTCCTCGGGCTCGATGTTCAGCAGAGAGCCGATCTGTTCGGACAGCACCTGTCGCACCAGCGTCTCCAGCTCCTGCTCCCCGGCGCACCGGGTCTGGAGGGGCCGGCGGTAGACGATCACCCGCGCGGGATGCTCCCGGGTGGGGGGAAGTGCCCGACCCAGCAGCACGCTCTCGTCATCCCAGGGAGCAGGGTCCGACGGGGGCACCTCCTCGACCAGCACCTGCAGATGGGCGAGGCGACGCGGGAAGCGTTCGGCGAGGGCGGCACCGGCATCGGCGACGGTGTCGTCGAACTGCTCCTTGCGCGTGCGGTACCCGGGAAGATGCGGAGGGATCAGGTCCCATCGGCGTCCACGGCCGCGACGATCACGACGCCGTGCGCCCGGTCGCGGTCCCGGCGTCCCCGGGCGGAGCGGCTCGACATCCATGGGGTCACCCTAGCGCTCAGCGTGACGTCGGAGCCGGCTGGGGCGCGCCGCCGACGCTCCGGTGCGCCACCTGCGTACACTGCTGGACGTGCCAGCTCGTGAATGCTCCAGAACCGCCTGCTCGCGACCGGCCGTCAGCTCGCTGACCTTCGTGTACGAAGACTCGACGGCGGTCCTGGGGCCCTTGTCGCGCAGCAGTGAACCACACGCCTACGATCTCTGCCGCGAGCACGCGACCCGGATGACGGCGCCCCGCGGCTGGGAACTGCTGCGGGTGGCCGGCGGCGGGGAGGCGAGCGACGATCTCGTCGCCCTGGCCGACGCGGTGCGTCACCGTCCCGCGCCGACGCAGCAGCCCTCGCCCCCGGCACCGGGCGACCCGCGGGGATCCGCCGACCAGGGTGGGCAGTCCGAGCGCCATCTGCATGTCGTCCGAGGCACGGATGACTGAGCGGACCCCCTCGCAGCCCCGATCCTCCGGTGCCCTCGCCGATCTCTCCTCGATCGTGAAGGCGTACGACGTGCGCGGCATCGCCGGTGAGCAGTTGAGCATCGACGTGGCCCGCGCTCTCGGCGCCGCGTTCGCGGACTTCCTGTCTGCTCCGGAGCTGATCGTCGCCCATGACATGCGCGTGAGCTCGCCGGACCTCTCGCGCGCCGTGATCGAGGGCGCCGTGCGCCGCGGCGCGATCGTCGCCGATGCCGGTCTCTCCTCGACCGATCAGCTGTACTGCGCCTCCGGCCTGCATCGTGCGGCCGGCGTCATGGTCACCGCCTCCCACAATCCCGCCGCGGACAACGGCCTCAAGCTGTGCTTGCCCGGCGCCCGCCCGATCAGCCGCGACACCGGGCTCGAGACGATCCGGCTCGGTGCCGAGGCATACCTCGCCGCCGGCGAGGTCCCGGAACGCGGCGACGGACGTTCGGAGGCCCTGGACACCCTCTCCGACTACGCCCGGACCCTCCACGACCTGGTGGAGATCCCCGCCCGTCGTCGGCTGCGGATCGTGGTCGACGCGGCCAACGCGATGGCCGGGCACACGGCCCCAGCGGTGCTGGAGACCCTCGACCACCTCGAGATCATCCCCCTCCACTTCGAGCTCGACGGCACGTTCCCGCACCATCCCGCCGACCCGCTGAACCGAGACAACCTGCGTGACCTGCGCGAGGCGGTCGTGCGCGAGGGCGCCGACCTCGGTCTGGCCTTCGACGGGGACGCGGATCGGTGCGTGGTCCTCGAGGAGAACGGCGTCCCGGTCCCACCCTCCGCCCTCACCGCGCTCATAGCTCGCCGCGAGGTGGCACGTGCCCGCGCAGGCGGCGAGGAGCGGCCGGTGGTGGTCGCGAACCTGGTCTCCTCCCGCCACGTCACCGAGACGGTTCTCGAGGCCGGCGGAGAGGTGGTGCGATCTCCTGTCGGACATTCGCTGATCAAGGCGATCATGGCCGAGCAGGACGCCGTGTTCGGCGGGGAGCACTCGGCGCACTACTACTTCCGGGACTTCTTCTTCGCCGACTCCGGCATGCTCGCCGCCCTGCACGTGCTGGCCGCGCTCGCAGAGACCGACGGGCCGCTGTCCGCGCTGGTCGCAGAGCACGACCCCTACCCCTCGAGCGGGGAGGTCAACTCCCGAGTGCAGGATGCGGCCGCCGCGCGGGAGCGCGTGAGGGCGCACGCGGGCACTCTGCCCGGTGCAGAGACGGACGATCTGGACGGTCTCACCGTCGTGCACTGGGACCAGGATTCCCGACCCGAGGAGCGCTGGTGGTTCTCCCTGCGCTCCTCGAACACCGAGCCGCTGCTGCGGCTGAACGTCGAGGCAGAGCTGGAGACCACGATGACCCGGATCCGGGACGAGATCCTTGCGATCGCACAGGATGAGGACCTCGCGAAGCCGATCGCGTCCGAGCCGAGCGTGCCAGGTACGAGCAGCGCCGAGCCGGAGGCGACTCCGGCCGAGGGCGGGGAGCTACCCGCGGGTGCCAGCGGCGCCGATGTTCCCAGCTGGGTGCGTTCTCGGCTGCGGTGCCCCGATTGCGGGGGCGAGCTGCGCGATGTCGACGCAGCCCTGCAGTGCGTGCGCTGCGCCCGCCGCCATCTCGTCGAGGGCGGGATCCCGGTACTCATCGCCGGTCGCCACCAGGTCCCGACGGACTGAGCGACCCTTCCCGTGGGCCCGGCCCTGAGCACAGGGTGACCGGTGCGGGTGCGTCCGGATCTCTCGGTCAGACGGTGAACGGCACGGTGCGGATCTCGGCGGACAGCTCCCGCTGTCGTTCCTGGCTCCGCCGCAGCCGCACCTCGTCCCGACTGGATCTCTCCGCCACCACCGCGGCGAGGAACTCCTCGGGGTCCGTCCCGGGGGGCGGGGCGGGCGCGATGTGGGGGAGGGTGCGCCGCAGCAGGTCCCTGGACAGCTGACGGCGCGACTCGGGGTTGATCGTGGTGGCACGGGGCAGGAAGGATCGAATGTCCTGCATGAGGGTCACCGGGAGCCGACCGACGTCGGCGGCCGCAGCCCAGTCGCTCAGCGAGGCGGGCACCTCGACCCGATCAGGCTCCGCCGCAGTCATGCGTTCCTGGATCACCATGGTCCCGGCCAGCAGATCACCCACGCGGCGCGACCGGCGGTCGATCACCGAGCAGGTCAGGGCGAGGGACCCGGCCGTGGACCAGATCTCCAGCATCGCCATCACCGCACGGATGATGCTCTGGCGCACATGCACCGGCCCGCCGTCGTCGCGCACCACCCGGGTTCCCATCACCAGGCGCCCCACGGAGCGACCGCGCAGCAGCAGCTCGCACAGCACCGGATAGCCGACATAGGCGGTCACCGACATCGTGACGATCGCGGCGGCGATCAGTCCGGCATCGAGATCCGCGCGCTCGGCGACGAAAGCCACCGCAACGCTGCCGCCGACCAGGATGCCGAGCTGCAGAACACCGTCGATCGCGGCGGCGAGCATGCGGGAGGCGAAGGAGGCCGTGCGCAGGTCCAGCAGCACGGCGTCCCCGGTGATCAGCGCCTCGCGGTCGGTGCGTGCCGAGACCGGTGCTGCGGAGCCCATCATTGCCATGGCCCCATCCTGACAGCAGACGACGCCGTCCCTCAGCGCCGAGCGTCGGCTTCCGGCCCCATCCCCTCCGACTTTCGTCGGCCGTCGCGGAGGGGGCAGGGACTCTACCCTGAGGCTGTGGACACCGACGCATTCATCGCCGTGCACCGATCGCAGTGGGAGCGACTCGGGGTGCTGACCCGCGCCAGGACTCTGGACGCTGCCGATGTCGAGGAGCTGCTCTCGCTCTATCAGGAGACCGCCACGCATCTGTCCACCGTACGGTCCACGAACCCGGATCCGGCGCTCACGGCGCGGTTGTCGCTGCTGGTCCACCGTGCGCGGCTGCGGATCACCGGAGCACGCATCCCCCTGTGGAAGCATGCGCGCACCTTCGTGTGGGAGGACCTCCCGGCGGCGCTGTACGAGGCGCGCTGGGCCGTCGCGCTCGCGAGCGCGATCTTCCTGCTCTCGGCGATCGTGTCCGGCGTGTACTTCGGCATGGACCCTGTCGCGCGGGGGCTCGTGGTCCCGGAGGCCGCCCAGCGCTCCCTGGCCCAGCGTGACTTCGTCACGTACTACTTCCAGGGCGAGGCCTCGGGCTTCGCGGCACAGGTATGGACGAACAATGCCTGGATCACGGTGCAGGCGGTCGTCTTCGGCGTGACCGGCTTCTGGCCGGTGATCATGCTGCTGCAGAACGGCCTCAACATCGGTCTGTCCGGTGGAGTGATGAGCGCCTACGGGGGTCTGGACACCTTCTTCGTGTTCCTCCTGCCGCACGGCCTGCTCGAGATCACCTCCGTCCTGGTCGGCGCCGGCGCCGGACTGCGCACCTTCTGGGCCTGGGTGCGCCCAGGACCCCTCCCGCGACTGTGGGCGCTGTCCCGCGCCGCCCGCTCTCTGGTCACGGTTGCGATCGGCCTGGTGCCGGTACTGCTGGTCTCCGGATTCCTCGAGGCGTTCGTGACCCCGAGCTCACTGCCGCCCGCCGTGCGCATCGGCATCGGCGCTCTGGCGTGGCTCGCCTTCCTGGTGTTCATGCTCGGGCGCGGGCGCCAGGTCCACCGGCAGGGGATCACCGGCGACCTCTCCGAGGATCTGGTGGGAGACGCCGTCGCCACCGCCGGGTGAGCCGTACCCTTCACGGATGCAGCACAGCAGCTTTGAACGCGACTTCGCGGCGTACAACGGCGCTCAGAGGGGCAGGGCGGTCAGACCACTCGCCCGTCGTGCCGTGCAGGAGGCGGGGTCCCGACCGGAGAGATCAGTGCACCCGGCGATCGACCTGGGCAGCGGGGTCGGCGTCGAGAGTCGATTCCTCGCGGAGAACGGGTACACGGTCCACTCCTTCGACGTGGACCCGAGCGTCGCGGCGGCGATGGGCGATCTGTCCGCGAAGCTCCCCGTGCACCACACCACGACCGACCTCGCCGAGATCTCCTCGCTTCCCGACGCGGATCTGATCCTGGCCTGCATGTCGTTGCCGTTCGTCCGCCAGGAGGCCTTCGACGACCTGTGGCGCATCATCCGGCGCGCACTGCGACCGGGCGGCATCCTTGCCGTCGACCTCTTCGGCGACCGCGACGACTGGGCCGGGACGGATGGCACGTTCCTGACGCGCGCCGACACCGATGCGCTGCTCGTGGGCCTCGAGGTGATCAGCCAGACGGAGGTCGAGCGGGACGGCACGTCGTTCCGCGGGCCCAAGCACTGGCACACCTACCAGGTGATCGCGCGCCGACTCTGACCAAGCACCCTTCAGAGCCGGCCGGCAGCCTTCAGCGCGAGATAGGCATCGGCGAGGGACTGCGGGGCGCGATCCGGCGGAGCGTCGACGACGTGCGCGCCCACGCGCTCCAGCGCTCGCGAGACCCCGGCGCGCTCGGCGCGCGCCTGCTCGGCGGCCGCTGCCCGGTAGACCGTCTCCAGATCACCGCGACCAGCGGCGAACGTCTCGAGCGACGGGTCGGCGATGGAGGCCACCACCAGTGGATGGTTCTTGGCGAGCCGGGCCGCGACCGGGAGCAGACCGGTGTGGACCACGGACCCTTCCACGGGGGTCACCAGCACCACGAGCGCACCACGGCGGGCGCGAGCGGCGATGGCGGTCGCGGCGAGCTCCCAATCGGTCTCCACCAGGGCCGGATGCACCGCGGCGGTGGCGGTCACCATGTCGTTCAGGACCTTCGTCCGGGTCGACCCGAGCACCGAGACATGCGTGATGCGGTCGATGCACAGAAGGTCGACGCGGTCCCCGGCCTGACCGGCGAGCGCGGTCAGCAGCAGGGACGCGTCGAAGGCGGAGTCCAGGCGGGTCGAGTCCCCGAGCCTGCTCGCCGAGGTGCGAGAGGTGTCCACCACGATCAGCACGTGCCGGTCCCGCTCCGGACGCCAGGTGCGCACCACGACACTGCGCCGACGCGCCGTGGCACGCCAATCGATCGAGCGCACGTCGTCGCCGTCGACGAAGTCCCGCAAGGAATCGAACTCGGTGCCCTGGCCGCGCTGATGGACCGCGGCGAGGCCCTCGATCTCCCGCAGCCGTTGCACGCGCGAGGGCAGATGACGGCGGGATCCGAAGGGATGCAGTGCCAGCAGCCGGCCGGGGGCATCGGCCCGTGCGGTGCGCCGGGCGAGTCCCAGCGGGCCGCGGGAGGCGATCAGCAGGGTGCGCGAGGAATGCTCGCCGCGACGGGTCGGCGTGAAGGACTGCGCGATCGCGCGACGTTCGAGAGCCGGGACCCGCAGCTCGCTGCGCTGCCGCAGGAGGCCCGCGGTCGGGTTCCAGGCGTCGCGCACCTCGAGGTGCGCGGTGCGGCCGGTGGGATTGATCAGCAGCAGTCGCCCAGCGACCTCGTTGCCCAGCCGCACCTGTATCGGGGCCTCCCGGCGCACTCGGATCGCCGCGGGGTCCGGGGCTGCGAACGCGTCGATGAGGACCACTGCGGCCCACACCAGCAGCAGCGACAGCAGCACCCACCAGATCGGCCACAGCACGATCACGGGCAGGGCGAGCAGCGCGGCCAGGGCCGCGCGCGGGGTCAACGAGATCCTCATGCAGCGGGCCTCAGCGGGGTACCGGCACGGAGGCGAGGGTCGCGGCGAGCACGGACTCGACCTGGGTCCCCTCGAGCTCGGACTCGGTGGTCAGCCGCACGCGGTGCGACAGGGTGGCCGGGGCCATCGTCTTCACGTCGTCAGGCGTGATGAAGTCGCGCCCGGTGAGGTACGCCCACGCACGGGAGGTGCGCAGCAGAGCGATCGCGCCGCGGGGAGAGACCCCGAGGGACAGGCTGGGGGAGCGACGGGTGGCTCGGCAGACGTCGACGATGTACTGCACGACGGGGTCCTCGGCGACGACTCGGGCGACGTCCTGCTGCGCGCGGTGGAGGGAGGGCACATCGACCACGGGGCCCAGGCCCATCGCGGCGAGATCCGTGGTGTCGAAACCGTCCGCATGGCGACGCAGCACATCGATCTCGACCTCGCGGTCCGGCAGCGGCATGACTGCCTTGAGCAGGAAGCGGTCCAACTGCGCCTCCGGCAGGGTGTACGTGCCGTCGAACTCGATGGGGTTCTGGGTTGCGATGACGAGGAAGGGATCGGGCAGGGGGCGGCTCGCCCCATCGACCGTGACCTGCCGCTCCTCCATGGCCTCGAGGAGGGCGGACTGCGTCTTGGGCGGCGTGCGGTTGATCTCGTCGGCCAGCAGCAGGTTCGTGAACACCGGGCCCTCGCGGAACACGAGGTCGCTGGTGGTGTTGTCGTAGATGAGGGAACCGGTGATATCGCCGGGCATCATGTCGGGCGTGAACTGCACGCGTCGCATCCGCACATCGATCGCGGCGGCCAGCGACCGCACCAGGAGGGTCTTGGCGACGCCGGGAACGCCCTCGAGCAGCACGTGACCGCGGCAGAGGAGCGCGACGACCAGGCTCGTCACGGCTGCGTCCTGGCCGACGACCCCTTTATGGATCTCGGCGGAGAGACTCTGCAGCTGGGTGCGGGTGTCCTGGTCGACGTCGGGCGCCGGAGCCGGGGGACCCGTCGAGCCGACCTCCTGCGCTGCGGCCCGCTCAGGGGCCAGCGCGGTGGCAGGTCGGGGGGTCGGGGCGGCACCCGGGGTGGTGTCGGTCATCGGTCGATCTCCTTCTCGAGTCGGTCGAGGTCCTGGGCGAGTCGCACGAGGTCCTGGTCGCTGGTGACGGGGGTGGGGCCGAGCAGTTCGCGCAGCTGTTCGGCTGAACGGTCGACGTGGGGAGCGAGCGTCGCCAGGAGACCGTCGAGCGAGGACTCGTGGCGAAGCCCGAGGCGGTCCGCGAGGCGGGTGGCGGCAGCGGAGCGCAGGGCGGTCGCGGCCGCGTCGCGTGAACTGGACTGCTGCAGCAGGCGGGCCCGGCCGAGCACGATCTCCTGCGGCCGTACCGTGACCGGCAGCGGTTCGACGACCACGGGGCCGAAGCGGCGGCCGATCGCCACCAGGGAGATCGCCGCGACGGTGAGGATCCAGAGCGCGAGAGGGCCCGCCCACCGGGGCAGATAGGCCAGCAGCGTCTGACCTGAGGCGCCCATGGGATCACCCTTGGAGGGGACGTACCAGGTCAGCTCGCCGGACTCGCTGAGAGCATTGAGCACCAGGGCGGAGTTGTCGGCCTCCGAGATCCCGTCATTGGTCACGAGGTCCGCACTGCCCAGCACGAGGATTCCCTCCACCTGCGCCACCAGGGCTCCCTCCCCAGCGGCGAAGCACCCTTGGGCGCTGCCCTCCGTGCGATAGAGGGTGGAGGCGCCGTGGAGCCCGTCCGCGCCGGGCACGTGCACCCTGCGGGCCTCGTGAGCGAGGGCACTGCAGTCCGGACCCGCCTCCACATCGGTCGCGGTGCGGACCGAGCCGGTGGGACTGATCTCAGGCGTGAAATAGGAGAGAGTGACGAAGTCCGGCTGGACCAGCACGAGCTTGCCTCCGCCGTCGACCTGTGCCTCGGCGAGGGCCGTGAGCTGCTCGGCCGACAGCCCACTCGGCGCGGTGACCAGCACCGTGCGTCCCGAGCGCACCGCATCGGCGGCGTCGGCCGTGTGACGGTTCACGTCGACGTCGACATCGAGGTCCTCGAGCACCTGCACGACGGCCTTGGAGCCCTGCCCGGTGGGGGCATCAGGTTCCAGCGGGCCGTCGCGGTAGAACCCGCGGGCGACGGCGGCGAGCACGGCGGCGATCACGGCGAGCGTGACCAGGACGGTCAACCAGGGGCGACGGCGCTCGGCCCGGGAGTCCGCAGTCGCGGGCGGTCCCCCGGGGGTGGGACCGGCGGCGGCAGGCGCCGGGGCGATGCGAGGCGAGGCAACGACGTTCACGCACCTGCTCCTGTCCGGGAACGGTCGTGGTCACCCAGCGGATCGGAGGACTCTGCGGCGTCGGTGTCGGAGAGATCGGGTGCCGACTCGGAGATGTATTCGGCCAGGCGCAGCAGGTCGTCGGCCTGCTTGGGGGAGGGCTCGCGATGGGAGTAGGCGGCGGTGTCGAAAGCATCGGCTCCGCGCAGCAGGCGTCCGCGCAGGTCCGGGTAGGACCGGGCGGCCCGGCCTGCGGCTTCGTGCGCGGTCATTCCGGCGGTGACGTCCAGCAGGGTGCGGACCTCGAGGTCCCGTACCAGGGCGCGAAGGGCCAGCACGGTGCCGTCGTCGAGCTGGCCCGCGGTGATGGCGCTGCGGGCCGATGCTCGCAGTTCGGCGGCGGTCAGGACGGGTTCGGCATCGAGCTCGGTGGCGACGGCGAGGGTGTGGCTGCGTCGGATCAGACCGGTGCGGCGCAGCACCAGGACCGCTACGACCAGCAGCACGAGGAGCAGCAGCACAGCGATCCCGGCCTGCGCCGCCGAGGAGCCGTCGATGCCGTCGACGAGATCGGCCAGCCACCTCTCGATCACCCCGAGCAGCCACTGAATGAAGCCGGGGGAGTCGTCGTACTCGGCCTTGGACAGTTCGTCGAGCGTGCGCGAGCGCGCCTCGTCGGGGTCCAAGGGCGGGGGGCCGGCCAGGATCATCGCACGCCGTCCGTGGTCCAGTTCTCCCGGGCCTGACGCGTGAGCTCGATGTCCCAGGCCTCATGGCGCATGCGGTTGTCCGCGTAGAGGGCTGCGAAGCCGGCGGAGAGGAAGGGGGAGAGCATCACGGTCGCGAGGTAACTGCCGACCATCGAGAGGATGGTCAGCACGGTCATTCCCAGCACCAGCGCCTGCATGGAGCTTGCCAGCAGGATCACGAGGTACGCGATGAAGGCGACGGTGCCGAACACTCCGGTGATCACCTGGGTGCCCCCGATGTAGGCGAGGAAGAGCACCAGGCCCACTCCCAGCACGCGCCACAGCTTGCGGCCGCGGGTCATGCGGAAGGAGCGCCGGATCGATCCGAGGACCCCCGTGCCCTCGACGACCAGGGCGGGGATCGACAGCAGAGTGCGGGCCCAGATCCAGAACGCGGCGAGCATGCCCACCACCAGGCCGACGAGGATCGCACCGATCGTGAACACGTTCGGCTCTTGGACGAGGATGAGCGGCAGGGCGCCCAGCACCGCGGGGACAGCGAGCACGACCAGGCTGAGCAGGCCGAGCAGGAAGCTCACGGCGATCGCGGGCAGTGCCAGGCGTCGCGTCTGCTCCCACATCTGGGGGCCGCTCACGCTGCGTCCGGTCGCCTCGCCGATCGCGACATAGGTCAGGGCCACGGTGACCAGGGAGGCCGCGAGCATCGTGACGACCCCGGTGATCGCGGAGGACCCGATCGTGAGCAGCGCATCGGAGGCACCGAAACTGCTGGTCGACGCCGCGGTGGGATCGTCGATCATCGCCTGCATATCGCCGAACAGAGGGATCATCCCTGCGCCGGTGGTGACGGTCAGGATCACGAAGGCGACGCCGTAGACGGCTGCGGCCAGACTCAGCACCGTCTTCGCGCGCAGCCGGTAGATGCGCACGGCCGCCCCGAACACCTCGCCGAAGCTGAGGGGGCGCAGCGGGAACAGGGGGAGGTCCTGGACCAGCTCCCGATGGGGACCGCTGTGCGGGGACGCAGAGCCGTTCGGTCCGGTCGGCGCAGGGCCCGAGAAGTCCCCGGACGCGTCGGGCGCGGGCTGATCGGTGCCCTCGGTCGATCCCGGTGCGGTCCAACTCGTGCTCATCGGTCCTCCTGCTGCTCGTCCCCGTCGCTGCCGTGGCGGCGGCGGGGCGCCGAGAGATTCGACGTCCTGCAGGACAACCTACGGACCCGGGGCACGTTCACCGATCCGACGAACGTCGATGACCTCGCATCTTCCGGACACCCCCTGCCGGGGCGTATGCACGGACCAGGTGCCGCCCGGTGGCACAATGACCTCCATGACGACGCCTTCACGGATCCTCGTGGTTGACGACGACCAGGCGATCGCCGAGATGGTCGGCATCGTTCTGCGTGGAAAGGGCTACGAGGTCGCTACCTCGGCCGACGGTGCCTCCGCACTGGAGACCTTCCCGCGGCTTCGACCCGATCTGGTCCTCCTCGACCTCATGCTGCCCGGTATGGACGGCATCGAAGTATGCCGTCGCCTGCGACGCGAGTCCGGGGTGCCGATCATCATGCTCACAGCGCGCACCGATACCGCCGATGTGGTCGAGGGCCTCGAGGCCGGGGCCGATGACTACCTCACCAAGCCCTTCGAGCCCGAGGAGCTGGTGGCGCGCATCAAGGCGCGCGTGCGGCGCGTGGATCCGCCCACGACGGAGCAGCTGGTGATCGGTGATCTGATGATCGACGTCGACGGTCATGAAGTGCGCCGCGGCGAGGAGCTGATCTCCTTGACCCCGCTCGAATTCGACCTGCTCACCCAGCTCGCCCGCAAGCCCTGGCAGGTATTCACCCGCGATGTCCTGCTGCGCGACGTCTGGGGGTATCGGCACAGCGCTGATACCCGCCTGGTCAACGTCCACGTCCAGCGTCTGCGCTCCAAGATCGAGCACGATCCCGAGAACCCGAGCATCGTCGTGACCGTTCGGGGTGTCGGATATCGCGCAGGAGGCGCGCCCTGAGTGCGTCGGAATGTCCGTGAGCTCCGCAGCTGACAGCGAGGTCAGGGAGGCCAGTGAGGTCAGCGATTCTCGGACAGCGCTGAAGACCCGTACCGCCGATCCGCGCAGCTGGCCCCTCGCCCTGCGGGTCGTGCTGGTGACCACGCTGCTGTCGATCCTCGCCATGCTCGCGGTCGGTGCGTATCTCTCCTCCGTCATCGCCGACGGTCTCTACGAGCAGCGCCGCGACCGGGTCCTCGAGGAGACCGTCGAGGTCCGGCGCGAGCTCACCGAGAGCCTGACCCAGCTCTCGGGTGCGACCACCACCCAGCGCCAGGACGCGGTCAATGCATTCGTCCAGACCGCGGGAGGCCAAGGTGGCGGTGACCGCCGCGAGGTCGCCCTGGTACCGGTGGAGGCCTCGGGAATGGTGTTCCCGGTCGCCTCCTCCGACCGCACCCTCTTCGACGAGGTCGACGACGGGTTCGCGGCCGCGGTCGCGAAGAACCCGGACGCCGTCTCCTGGCGTTCGATCGGGCGTGAGGACGCGCGCGGCGGCACGGTCCCCGCGCTGCTCGTCGGCACCCGCGTGATGGTGCCCGGTGTCGGCTCCTACGACCTCTACCTCGTCTACTCCATGCAGGAGGAACAGGAGACCCTCGCCTTCGTCCAGCGCGTGATCCTCGGTGGTGGGGGTGTGCTCCTGGCCCTCGTCGTCGGCATCGCGATCGTGGTGGCGCGCTTGGTGACCACCCCGCTCAAGCGTGCCGCCCACGCTGCGGAGCGCATGACCGGTGGCGATCTCACCAGTCGTGTCGAGGTCTCCGGGGGTGACGAGCTGGCGCAGGTGGGGGAGTCCTTCAACGACATGGCCCGCAGCCTCGCGCAGAAGGTCGACGACCTCACCGAGCTCTCCCGGGTCCAGCAGCGGTTCGTCACCGATGTCTCCCACGAGCTGCGCACGCCGCTGACCACGATCCGGATGGCGGCCTCCGTGCTCGATGGTCGCCGCAGCGACCTTCCCAGCGACCTGCAGCGCACCGTCGAACTGCTCTCGGCCCAGGTGGAGCGCTTCGAGGTGCTGCTCACCGACCTGCTGGAGATCTCCAGGTTCGATGCCGGCGCGGCAGAGCTCGAGGCGCACCGCGAGGATCTCGACGCGCTCGTGGTCCGCGCCGTCGACGATGTGCGGCCCCTGGCCGGGGCCCGGGGCTGCCTGCTCGACGTGCACCTGGCCGGGCACGGGATGCATGCCGTGGTCGATGCGCGCCGCGTCGATCGGATCCTGCGGAACCTGCTCACCAATGCGATCGAGCACGGTGCCGGCGGTCCCGTGCTGGTGCAGACCGCCTCGAGCGAGGACGCGCTGGCTGTGGTCGTGCAGGACTACGGTCACGGCATCTCCCCGGAGGCCGCCGATCGGGTCTTCGATCGCTTCTGGCGGGCGGATCCTTCCCGTGCCCGCACCCTGGGGGGCACCGGACTGGGCCTGTCGATCTCCGCCGAGGACGCTCGTCTGCACACCGGATGGCTGCAGGCCTGGGGCCAGGAGGGCAAGGGTGCCGTGTTCCGACTGACGCTGCCGCGCCGTCCCGGGAGCCCTTTCGCACGTTCACCGCTGCGCCTGGAGCGCAGCTTCGACCAGGGGGCGAGCGGGACCTACTCCGTGACCTCCACCGGGGAGATCCCCATCGGGCCGGGTCTGCTTCCCGACCTTCACGACCTTCCCGATCACTCAGATCCGGTGGCGGACCCCGACGGCGACCCGGAGTCGCCGACGACAGGAGGACTCCGATGATCCCCGCTCGGCGCGCAGTGCTGCGCGCGGCCGGAGCCGCCGCCGTCCTCGGACTCGGATCCGCCTGTGCGCGCATCCCCACCTCCTCGCCGGTCAGCAGCCGCCCCCTGAGCGGCCACTCCCAGCCCGGCGCTCCCTATGTCCAGGCGCTTCCGCCACCGGCCGACGCTTCCGCCCAGCAGGTGGTCTCGGGATTCGTGCAGGCCGGCGTCGGCTCCGAGGAGAACTTCGCCGTCGCCCGCGAGTACCTCAGCGCCGAGATGAGCGCGAGGTGGAAGCCGGCTTCCGGCATCACCATCTATTCCAGCGGCCAGGAGCTCGAGGTCCAGGAGGTCAGCGAGACCGAGATGGTGCTGGTGCTCCAGGTGCTCGCCCTCGTCGACGGTGCAGGCACGAGGAGCCTGCTCGCCGGCCCGGTGAGCCGGGACGTGGAGATCAGTATGGAGCAGGTCGACGGCCAATGGCGGATCAGCGAGGCACCCGACGGGATCTTCCTGTCCGAGGCCGCCTTCGAGACCCTCTACGCGCCGGCGCGCCTCTACTTCCTCGACGCCCGCAGCCGGCACCTGGTGCCCGACCACCGCTGGTTCTCCCTGCAGCGCGGCACCGCGGCCGTACTCGAGGGGCTCGTCAACGGTCCGGCAGCCTTCCTGGAGAGGGCCGTGCACAGCGAGGTGCCCCGTAGCCCCGGAGTCGCCGATGCCGAGGTCACCACCGGGGCCGACGGCACCCCGGAGGTCGAGGTCCCCACCGCGGTCGCGGCACTGGCCCCCGGGGCGCGTGCGATGGCGCTGGCCCAGATGGAGTCCTCGCTGCGCTCGCTGCGTTCGTTGTCGGGGATCCGGTTGGTGCGCGAGGGCGAGGCGTACGCCCCGAGCGAGGAGGAGGGCATCGAACGGGCGCTGCCGGGTCACCGGCCGATCGCTGCGGGACCCACGGGCGTCATCTCTCTGAACGATCCCAGCACGGAGGCCCCCTCGAGCCAGCTCGTCCCGGACCTCGAGGAGCGGCCGATCGCGTCGCCGGTCATCGCCCAGGACGGGGTGCTCGCCGCAGCGCTCGCCGACGAGGCTTCCATCGTGCTGCTCGCCTCGGCGGATGGCTCGGTGCCTCTGCGCGAGGCCGCGACCGGGGGCGTCTTCGTCGCACCGCGGATCGACGATGCCGGCTTCGTGTGGACCTCCACCGTGCAGAGCGCCGGTGTCCTACTCGCGCTCGCCGGGACCGGGCCCGAGAACGACGCCAAGGTCGACGCCCCGTGGCTCGTCGGCCGTGAGGTGAGAGCTCTGGACATCGCAGCGGACGCCACTCGCATGGTGGTGCTCTCCGCAGACGCAGGTGGGTCGCGACTGGACCTGTGCGCGGTGGTCCGCGACCCCGATGGCGTCCCGATCTCCCTGACCGAACCCGTACAGGTCAGGACGTTCCTGTCGGACGTCACCCAGGCCAGCTGGTACGACGAGGTGGCGCTCATCGTGCTCGGTTCAGATCCTGGGACCGAGGAGCTGCGGGCCCAGATCGTCGATTTTGCGACCGGTCGAGATCCGCTGCCCGCCCTGCGCGAGGACGCGGACCGCATCGCGGGGACCGTCGTCGGGGAGACGATCTGGGCCGGGGCCGCTGACGGGTCCCTGCTGCGCAGTGACGGCAACGGCTGGACCACGGTCGATCTCGACGCGCACGATCCCTGGTTCTACTGAGGCAGTTTCTCCTGAGCCCGGTCCTCCTGAGCCCGGTGCTGCTGGGACTGGTCCATCGGAGCGCAGCGGGCGTCGGTCCTCCCCACGGCCCTGCTGTCCACAATGTGTGCTCCGACCTCGCGATACTCGGCGCGACGCGATGAGATCGCCTGATGGATGACGAGACGGTGGGGCTGGTGCCCAGGATGCGTGAGATCGCGGCGCAGACATGTTCCCTCGTCGCGCCGCGCCAGTGTCCCTGCGGGCACGAGGGTGCATGGCTGTGCCGACGCTGCAGGACGTTGCTGGGCGCCCCGCCGATCCGGGTCGAGTCCTGCTGTGATGCGCTCCAGCAGCTCACCGCCGCCCGGATCCGAGAGCAGCTGGAGGACGGGGTCCCCCTCCCGGCGGGGGTGGACCACACTGCGGTGCTGCCGGTGCTCGCGCTCGGGGAGTACACCGGGCAGCTGCAGCGGATCGTGCTCGCGTGGAAGAACGGGGGGATGCTCCACCTCAGTGGGACTCTGGCGCCCGCTCTCGCCCCGGCGGTCACGGAGCTCGCCGCAGCCGCCGGGGTGCCCCACCCCTCTCTGGTGCCGGTTCCCTCCAGAGTGGGCGCCCGGTTGCGCCGCGGGGAGGACCACACCGCGGAGCTGGTGCGTGCGCTCGCCCGCACCGGGGTCGGCACCTCACTGCTGCTGCGTGCCGCTCCCACCACCGCCCAGGAGGGGCAGGGCGCCCGCCAGCGGCGCACCCGCCGGATTCGGGTGTCGGGTCGCGCTGCTCGTCGGGCAGGCCAGGAGGGTGCGTCGGTCGTGATCATCGACGACATCGTCACGACCGGATCGACCCTGCGCGGAATGCGTGGGGCGCTCACGGCTGCCGGGATGACCGTGCTGGGCGCGGTGGTGATCGCCTCGGCCCGGGTCCCGACGCCGGCCCCGATTCCCGGGAGGTTTCCGTGACCAGAAGAACCGACAGCCAGGAAACGTGGAGCAAAACGTGGCATGCTGGTGCGACTCGTCACACACCGACGAGTCTTCCCCTCATCAGGAGGTGCGAACCCCAGTCGACGAGCCACTGCGGCCGGGCTCAGAGCGGCCGCACCCGGATAGGAGGAGAACCTCTCATGGAGATCAATGTCGTCGGACGTCACATGGACGTCCCGGATCGTTTCCGTCGCCATCTCACCGACAAGCTCGACAAGGTCACCCAGCTCGCACCCGCGGCGCTGCGGGTGGACGTGGAGATATCTCAGGAGAAGAACCCGAGGCAAGCCGAGCTCAGCGACCGTGTCGAGCTCACCGTGCACGACAACGGCTCCGTCGTCCGCTCGGAGGCCCGAGCGGATGATCTCTACGGAGCCCTGGACATGGCCTACGGGAAACTGCTCGAGCGTCTCCGCCGCGCACGGGACCGGCGCAAGGACCGCCACCGCGGGCGTGACCGGTCCCATCAGGGACCCGGCGCAAGCGTTCGCACCCTGCCCGCCGACGAGGACCTGCTCGCGCCGCTCCAGGAGACCCCGCCGGAGCCCGACGCCCAGCAGGAGAGCTCCGAGACGTCGGAGGGACCCGACAAGGATCTCGCCGAGGCCGGTAGCCCGGTGGTGATCCGCGAGAAGAAGCACCCGGCGAACCCGATGGGTATCGACGACGCGCTCTACGAAATGGAGCTCGTCGGCCACGACTTCTTCCTCTTCGTCGATGCCGAATCCGGACACCCCAAGGTGGTCTACCGCCGCAAGGGCTGGAACTACGGCGTGATCGAGCTCGACTCCGAGCTCCAGGCGTCCTGACTCATTCCGCGACGGCCCGGGCGGGAGACGCGCATCAGCGCTCTCCCGCCCGGTGCTGTGACTGATCTGGACCATCAGAAAGAGATTCACCGGTGAGCACCACCCTCAGTTGGACCCAGGCACGGCGCATCGCTCTGCGTGCCCAGGGCATGGGCCCTGCACGCCGCACCGCGATGCCTGCGTCCGCCACCAGCCGTCGTGCCCTTCGCCGCACCCTGGAGCGCACGCACCTGCTCCAGATCGATTCGGTCAGCGTCTTCGCTCGCGCCCATCTCCTGCCCGTGTTCACCCGCTCCGGGAGCTGGGACACCGCTGAATTGGACCGGCTCTCCCGACCCGGCCCCGCGCGACTGGTGCGCGAGGCGCTCGCGCACGAAGCCACCTATGCCACTGATGATGTGCACCGACTGCTGGACTTCCGTCGCCGCGCCGCCGCGCGGCGGGACTGGGGCGCCGTGCGCGAGGCCGCCGCGTCGTCCCCGCACCTGTTCTCCGGGATCTTCGCCTCGCTCGACCAGCTGGGACCTGCCAGCGCCGCGGCGATCTCCCGTCATCTGGGGGATACGGAGCGCGGTGAGGGCTGGGGCTGGCGACGCACCTCGAGTCAATGGGCCGTCGAGTACCTCTTCCGCTCAGGCAGACTCGACTGCGTGGGCCGAAACGCCCAGTTCGAGCGGCTGTACGTCCCCGCCCCCGCCGCCGACGCTGTCCCGGAATCCTGTGCGAGCACCGGCCAATGGGCCGACCCGTCCCTGACTGATGCCGCGCCTGCCGCTGCAGCGCCCGACGCGGCTGATGCGCAGGACGAGGCCTCCGCGATCCGCGAACTGATGGCGCTGGCGGCACGCGCACTGGGTGTCGCCGAGATCAACTCCCTGGCCGACTACTTCCGGTTGCCCATCCGTGATGTACGACCTGCAGTCGAGCATCTCGTGACCACCGGTGAGGTCTCGCCGGTCCGCGTCGACCACCCCGCGGGGCAGCGCGAGATGCTGCTGCACCGTGAGGCCCCGACCCCGACCCCACTGCGCACCTCCGCCCTGGTGAGCCCGTTCGACCCGATCGTGTTCCACCGTCCCCGGCTGTCCCGTCTGTTCGATGTTCAGTACCGCATCGGTATCTACACGCCCGCGATGAAGCGCACGACCGGTTACTACTCACTGCTCTTCCTGTTCGGCGACGTCTTCCCCGCTCGGGTCGATCTGAAAGCGGATCGGGCACGAGGTGTGCTCGAGGTGCGCGGCACCTACCGTGAGGAGCTTCCTCATCTGCCCTCGCGTCAGCGACCTGCTGATCAGGCCGTGACCGACGCACTGCTGGACGAACTGAACCGGGCCGCGATCTGGCAGGGGCTGGACCGGATCGAGGTGCGCACGGGGCCCGGAACCGGAGACCTCGCCGCCGCCCTGGCGGCGCGGAACAGGCAGCTGGTACCGGGCAGCACCCGGCCCGATCCGCCCGCGTCGGAGGACTCCGCAGGGTGAGGATGCACGCACGACGTCACTTCAACCCACTGTGACGCTTACGATGGGTCAGGCAACAGCCGTCCGTGAGGACGTTTTCACTGAACTACGGGAGCACGAGTGGTCAACCTCTTCGACAAGATCCTGCGCGCCGGCGAAGGCCGTGAAGTGCGTCGGCTCGAGGCCATCGCGCGGAAGGTGGCGGAGGCGGAGGACGTCTTCACCGACCTCACCGACGACGAGCTGCGGGAGGAGACCGACCGCTTCAAGGAACGACTGGCGGACGGCGAGACCCTCGACGACGTGATGATCGAGGCGTTCGCCGCGGTCCGCGAGGCTGCCCTCCGAACGCTCGGTCAGCGTCCGTACGACGTGCAGATCATGGGCGGTGCCGCGCTGCACCGCGGCAGCATCGCGGAGATGAAGACCGGCGAGGGAAAGACTCTGGTCGCCACCTTGCCCGCGTACCTCAATGCGCTGTCCGGCAAGGGCGTCCACGTGATCACCGTCAACGACTACCTCGCCGGCTACCAGAGCGACCTCATGGGCCGCGTCTTCCGCGCCCTGGGCCTGACCACCAGCGTCATCAAGTCCGGGATGACTCCGGCCGAGAGGCGCGAGCAGTACGCCGCGGACATCACCTACGGCACGAACAATGAGTTCGGCTTCGACTACCTGCGCGACAACATGACCCTCGCGCCCGAGGACCGGGTCCAGCGCGGTCACAATTTCGCCATCGTCGACGAGGTCGACTCGATCCTCATCGACGAAGCCCGTACCCCGCTGATCATCTCCGGCCCCGGCTCCGGGGATGCCAACAAGTGGTTCAGCGAGTTCGCGAAGGTCGTCACGCTGCTGCGCCGCGACCGCGACTACGAGGTCGACGAGAAGAAGCGCACCGTGGGTGTGCTGGAGTCCGGTATCGACAAGGTCGAGGACCACCTGGGCATCGAGAACCTCTACGAGTCCCTGAACACCCCCTTGATCGGCTTCCTCAACAACGCCATCAAGGCCAAGGAGCTCTTCAAGAAGGACAAGGACTACGTGATCCTCAACGGCGAGGTCATGATCGTCGACGAGCACACCGGTCGAATCCTCGCCGGTCGTCGCTACAACGAGGGCATGCACCAGGCCATCGAGGCCAAGGAGGGGGTGAAGATCAAGGCGGAGAACCAGACTCTCGCCACGATCACCCTCCAGAACTACTTCAAGCTCTACGAGAAGCTGTCGGGCATGACCGGCACGGCCGAGACCGAGGCCGCCGAGTTCATGAACACCTACACGCTCGGTGTGGTGCCCATCCCGACCCACATGCCGATGCAGCGCGATGACGAGGCTGACCGCATCTACCGCACGGAGAAGGCGAAGTTCGATGCGGTCGTCGAGGACATCGTCGAACGCCACGACCGTGGTCAGCCGGTGCTCGTGGGCACCACCAGCGTCGAGAAGTCCGAGTACCTGGCGAAGCTGCTGACCGCGCAGGGAGTGGACCACGAGGTCCTCAACGCCAAGAACCATGCCGGTGAGGCCGCGATCATCGCGATGGCCGGCGCGAAGGGTTCCGTCACCGTGGCCACCAATATGGCCGGACGAGGCACCGACATCATGCTCGGCGGCAACGTCGAGTTCATGGCGCATGCTGCCCTCGAGGCTCGTGGCTTGGATGCCGAGGAGGCCCCGGAAGACTACGAGGCCGCGTGGGACGAGGAACTGAAGCGGGCCAAGGACGCCGTCGGCGAGCAGCACGACGAGGTCGTCGACCTCGGCGGGCTGTACGTGCTCGGTACCGAGCGCCACGAATCCCGACGCATCGACAATCAGCTGCGCGGCCGCTCCGGCCGACAGGGAGACCCGGGCGAATCCCGCTTCTACCTGTCGCTGCAGGACGATCTGATGCGCTTGTTCAACTCCGGCGCGGCCGAGTCCCTGCTGGCACGAGGCGGGGTCGATGAGACGATCCCGCTGACCGGCCGCATGGTCTCCGGTGCGATCCAGCGTGCCCAGAATTCCATCGAGTCCCGCAACGCCGAGATCCGCAAGAACGTCCTGAAATATGACGACGTGCTCACCAAGCAGCGCAAGAAGCTGTACGAGGAGCGCGGGCGGATCCTCGAGGGCGAAGGACTCGATGAGCACGTCGAGCGGTTCATCGACGAGGTGATCGGTGGGACCGTCGATTCGCACACCAAGGGCAAGACCCCGGAGGACGTCGACCTCGAGGAGCTGTGGGGCGCGCTGCGACCCGCCTACCCGGTCTCGATCACGGCCGATGAGCTCATCGAGGACGTGGGCGGCAAGGAGAACCTCGGGGCGGATCTGCTCAAGCAGGAGATCCTCGCCGATGCCCGCGTCGCGTACGAGAAGCGCGCTGATGAGCTCGGCGAAGAGGGCATGCACCAGCTGCAGCGCCGTGTGCTGCTGTCGGTCATGGACCGCCGCTGGCGCGAGCACCTCTACGAGATGGACTACCTCAAGGAAGGGATCGGACTGCGGGCGATGGCCCAGCGCGACCCGCTCATCGAGTACGAGCGCGAGGGCCATCTGATGTTCAACGACATGATCGCGGGCATCAAGGAAGACGTCGTCGGATACATCTACAACCTCGAGGTCCAGGTCCAGAAGACCGAGCCCGTGGTGCCGACGGCCGTCAGCAACCTGCTCCGCACCACGGCGGGGGTGGGCAAGGTCGCGGCCGCGGCCGCCGCGGTGAAGGCGCCCGGGACGGAGTCCCAGCGCACGGAACAGTTCGATGCTGCTGCGTCCCCGTCCGGGCGGACCGCGCCGGAGAAGGACGATGTGTCGCCGGATTCGGACAGCGGTAGCGATGATGTCGAGGCCGGCTCCGGCGCGAACTCCTCGACGTCGGCCGAGGCCGAGACTGCCGAGGACGCTTCTGCGGACGATGCTCGGTCTCGTGCCGAAGCGCTCGAGGAGGAGAAGCGAGTCCAGCTCAGTGCCAAGGGCCTCGATGACCGCCCCGCCTCCGGTCAGCTGCGATACAGCTCGGCCGAGGGCAACGGTGTTCAGGACGACTCGACCCTCTCCCGTGCTCAGCGTCGTCGCCGTGCCCGGCAGGCAGGTGGAACCGCGAAGGAGACGAGCACCGGCGACAAGCCTCAGGACAAGCCCGCCGGTGCCCCCACTGCGGAGAACCAGGGGCCGCGTCGGAACCGCCGCCGCCGGGGCTGACTCAGCCGATCTCCAGAACCGTCACTCGCCAGCCTGAGTGGCGGAGCTCCCACCGCATCGCCAGGAAGCGGGCGCGGTCAGGTTCGCGCAGCACGCAGCTGGCCTCGACGGTGTGCTCGTTGACCACGCAGGTGCGTACTCCGCTGACCATCAGACGCTGGGGCGGGGCGTAGCCGGTGGTCGCACGCAGGCGACGGGTCAGAGCTGCTCGGCGGGACAGCAGCTTCGCGACCTCCGGGGTCACGATCCGTGCCAGAGCGTTCTCCGGTCGCATGTCCCGCACGATCTCCACGGCGCGTCGCGCGACCGGCTCCACCATCCTCTCCACCACGCGCGGATCATCGAGGGACAGGTGCTCGGAGGCATCGCTGGTCGGGGTGAGGCGCTGGTCGGTAGTGGTCATCACTGCTCCTGGGAGGAAAGGGAATCGGGCACGGTGAGTACCTGCCCGGGTTCGAGAAGGTCAGGGTCGGTTCCGATCACGTCGCGGTTGGCCTCGTGG
Source organism: Brachybacterium sp. FME24 (assembly GCF_014897705.1). Lineage (GTDB taxonomy): Bacteria > Actinomycetota > Actinomycetes > Actinomycetales > Dermabacteraceae > Brachybacterium. The sequence goes on from NZ_JABUXV010000008.1 coordinate 132,821, forward strand.
AGCAGAGGCCACGCCGTGGCGATCTCGGAAGGGTGATCCGGAGTCGGACTGAGGAGGTCGTCCGTGATGCTCCAGAGGGTCTCCCCGGGGCGCACCACCACGGTGCTTGCGCTCTGCGGGGCCGCCGTGGGGTCGCCGGACGGCTCCGTGCGGGGCGACGGTGCGGGCGGAGTGTCGTCCTGAGGTGCGTCGGCGGGTGCGGAGGGCGCCTCGGCGCCTGAGGCGCCGGAAGTCTCGGGGGAGGAGCCGCCGGGGGCGGGTGTCTCGCCCCATCCCAGCGGTGCCAGCGGAGCCGAATCCTCGTCCTCGTTCCCGCTCGAGGCCGGTGCGGCGGCGCCGGGCTCCGGCTCAGGTTCTGCCGGTGCTGCGGGGATCAGGTCGGACGCCACGGCTATGGGACGCTGCGAGGTGCCCACGTCGGGCTCGGCATCGGAGCTGGCCGCAGTGGCTGGGACGAGCACCAGCCCGGTGGCCGTCGTGGCCACGGCCGCGCCGACGACGATGCGTCGGGCCACCTGAGGTGCGAGCACTCGAAGCATGCCCAGAAGTGCGACGCCGATTCGGCTCGCCGGCCCCGCGAGGAGGATCAGGGAGGCCATTGCCCAGACCAGAGCCAGATACAGGCAGAGCATGGTGCCGAGGGCGGCGAGCGCGAGGAGCACCCAGGCGATCAGCCCGTCCTCGCCATGGCCCGCGAGCACCGTCGGTCGTAGGGCCGTGGTCGTGGCGGCCATGGCGACCGCGGCTCCACCCGCGAGCACAGTGCAGAGCACTGCAGAGTACGGGTGAGCAGCTCGAACTGCCGAAGTCTCATCGTCTACACCCATGGTTCCCCCTGTGCTGGTGCGACACCCATCGTGCATTACATGTCGTTTGATGCAGTTTGATGCCGTTCGTTCTTCTATGCAGGAAACTAGTGTGCAGTGAGCCACATTGCAAGGGGCGCCGGGTGGCGTGTGGAGAAGCTCGACGGGGGAGGATCAGTCGCCATCGGTCATGACGTCGTGCTCACAGGCAGATTCGTGGCGGCTTAGAGTGGCGGCATGCGATTCGAGCGGATCTTCGACGACCTGGAGGGTCGCTTCGAGCACCATGAGCGCGAGGAGATGCGCGCAGTCTCCGAGGACCTGGCCCGTGCCGAGCGCGCCCAGCTGTCTCTCGCCGATCGCCTCCGGGGAGCGGGCGATCATCCCCTCACGCTCCACCTCGGTGCATCCTTGTGCCTCGGCGGGATCGTCGAGGAGGTCGGCGAGGAGTGGCTGGCGCTGCGCGAGGAAGGGAGCGCTCAGCGCGCCATCGTTCCCTTCGTGGCGATCGCGCTCGTGCAGGGTCTGCCGACGCGGGCGCGGCCGGCGGAGGAGTCCCTGCGCTCTCCGCTCGGGCTCGGATCGGTGCTGCGCGCGATTGCCCGCGATCGCGCCGTCGTGCGCCTGGAGACGACGGCCGGCGGCATCACCGGTCGTATCGCTGCGGTCGGAGCGGATGCCGTGGACGTGAACTCCTTGCCCACCGGCGAGCACGCAACGGTCCCGGGGTCCACGCGGATCACCGTGGCGACGGCGTCCCTGCTCGCGGTGCTCCCGCGCTGAGTGCAACTCCGGCGGACTCCGTCGGCGACTACAGGGACTGCTGAACCTGCGACGACGAGCGCTGGACCACCGCCGGCCGGGGCAGGGCGGTGAACGTCGGAGGTCGGGTCAGCGCTTCCCGTTCGTCTTCTGTCGCTCGAGTTCCCGCTCCGCCTCGAGGATGTGAGCCGTTGCCGCGTAGCCGCGCTCGATATAGGACTCGATCTCGGAGACCTCGACTCTCCACTGGCCGCGCCCGCCGACCTTGATGGCGCGCAGTTCACCGGACCTGACCAGTGCGTATGCCTGTGACGCCGAGATCGACAACATCTCGGCGACATCTGACAACGGTACGAATCGAGGCGTCATCGACAATCCTTCCTGGTCGGGACCACCTGGGTGTGACACGGATAGTCTCACACCCTCGTGCGGCCGTCTGACGATGCGATGTGGACAACCAGAGCCGGAGGGGCATCACCCGAAGTTTTCCACATTCGTGGGCGACGGCCCACGCCCGGCGGCCCCGTCCCGTAGCCTCCGAGCAGGACTCGGCCAAGGGGGCCGGGCACAGGAGCAGGGGGGACGACGTGGCGGCTACCGCACCGGTGATGAGGCTGCGCAGACCGCGATGGAAGGACCCCCGTCTGATCGTCGGCATCGTACTGGTGGTGGCCAGCGTACTGATGGGTGCCCTGGTGGTCTCTCGCCTGGCCGAGACCACCCCGGTCATGGTCGCGAGAACGCCCATCGTGCCGGGCGACGAGATCGATCCCGCCAATCTCTCCACCGTGGAGATGCGCCTGGGAGATCAGGACGAGCTCTATGTCGGCACGCTCGGGGCGATCCCCGACGGCGCTGTTGCCACGCGCGCGATCCAGGCCGGCGAGTTGGTGCCGCTGTCCGCCGTCGGGCAGGCGGAGGATGTCCCGCTGCGACCGGTGGTGATCCCTGTCGATGCGACCGTCGCCGAGTCCGTCGCACCCGGGGCCACCGTAGAGCTCTGGCACACCAGTCCTGCCGCTGAGGACGGCGGTCAGGGGAATGCTGAACTACTGGTGTCCGACAGCATCGTGCGACGGATCGACGAGGGCAGCTCTCTGGGTATGCGGTCCATGGCTGTCGAGGTGCTGGTGCCCCGCGACGACCTCGCCTCCGTCCTGGAGGTTCTCTCCCAGGAGGAGAGACTCGATGTCATCGGTGTCCCCGGAGCGCACGGAGTCGCCCCATGATCGACATCGTCCTGTGCGCCTCCGGCAGCGACGAGGTGCGCATCGTCCACGATCTGGCGCTCGACAGGAGCCGAGCCGCGCGAGTGGTGCGCCGCTGCGCCGATCTGGCCGAGACCTTGGCGGTGACTGCGGCAGGCATCGGAGACGTCGTGCTCATCGACGTCTCGGTACGTGGCTTGGGTCGCGACCCCATCGCGGCGATGATGCGCGAGGCTGCCGTGGTCGGATTGCGGTCCGAGGACGCGGCAGAGCAGACTGCACTGGGCCTGCGCCATGTGCTTCCCTCCACTGCATCGATCGAGGAGATCCTCGCCGCGGTGAACGCCGCAGTCTCCTCGGATGACGAGGACGCGGCCGCCTGGGTGCAGGACCCCGCAGCGTTCGAGACGGACCATCCCCGTCGCTTCGTCGCGGTCTGGGGCCCGACCGGAGCCCCCGGGCGGTCGACGATCGCTGTCAACCTCGCCGCGGAGGCCGCGCTCGCCGGTCAGGAGACCATCCTGGTGGACGCTGATACCTACGGTCCGGCACAGAGCCAGATGCTCGGGGTGCTGGACGAGGCTCCGGGCCTGGTCGCCGCCTGCCGAGCCCATGATCGCGACACCCTCGATGACGATGCCTTGGAGGCACTGCTCCCACACGCCCAGCCGCGGCTGCGACTGCTCAGCGGGATCGGGGTGCCTGCACGGTGGGCGGAGGTGAGGCGCACCTCCATGGATGGTCTCTGGCAGGCACTTGCGCGGCGTGGTGGCCTGGTCGTCGCTGATGTCGGCCCCGTCCTCGAAGAGGACGAAGAACTCAGCTACGACACCGCCGCTCCGCAGCGGAACGCCGCCACTATCAGCGCATTGGAGAATGCGGACGCCGTCATCGCCGTGGTCTCCGCGGATCCCGTCAGCATCACCCGTCTCCTGCGGGACCATTCTCGCCTCGAGGAGCTCGGGGTGAGCGAACTTCACGTGATCATCAATCGGGTCGGAGCGCCGATCCCCGGCGACCGGGTACGGGACCTGATCTCGTCGCGGATCCCGGCGGCTTCGGTCCACCTGCTGCCGGAGGACCCTGCCTCCTGTCGCACAGCAGCCTGGGACGGCGCGCTGCTCGCCGAGGCAGCTCCCCGCTCCGCCCTGCGCAAAGAGCTTCGCGAGATCGCGGCATCCGCAGCGCTGCTCGGCCTGGGCGTCCTCCAGCGTGAACCGGTGGTCGACGCCGCTGACGAATGAGGGTTCCTGGGTGAGAAGATGGCGCCATGAGGATCTACCTGCCATTGACTGCTGAGGATCGAGCGGCCCTCGAGAGCGCCGCTCGGGGACTGGAACTGGCAGCGGAGCGACCTGCGTGGGGCGTGAGCACCGAGGCGAGAGCTGATCGTCCTGGGCAGGACGAGGAGGATCTCGAATACGACGCCCTGCAGGACGCCGCGCACATTGCCTTCAGCCTTGGCGGCGGAGACTCGCGCGCACTCGTGATCGCTGCTGATGCTCCCGACGAAGCGCTTGCGGGTGCGCAGGAGAACGGCGGGGCTTTCGGCGTCGTCACTCGCCGGGCCACCCAGGCACGCATCGCCAGCTTCCACGTGAGCGAGCTGGATGCCGTGGCCGCAGACCAGGACGATACCGATCCTGCTCTACTGTGGTTCGATGCCTCTGAGGGCGCTGACGCCTTGGCCTATCTCGACGGCGCCGGTCAGGACTGACCACCCGGGCACGTCCACGCTCGGACGAACCTGCTCCCTCCTCGGCGCCCGCAGCGAACACGCAGCTTCCTCTGCGCCCGCGGCCGGCTCGGCCGCCGCGGCTGATTCGGACACCCCGGCGCCGGAGGACGAGGACCCGTTGCGACCTTCGGCACGGGATGAGGCTTGCAAGACCGCTCTAAGGTCACAAGAGAAGCAACGAGCCACTGGAGAGCACCGCGTCATGCCCCCCGCTGCGTCGCGACGCGAGCCAAGTCATCATGCTGATCCGCACTCCCGCTGACACTCCCCGCGCCCCTGCCGACGGCGCCGCAGCCCTTGACGACATGCATGGACGGTCGTGCACGCCCCACTTCCGTTCGCGGAAGTCGGACGCACACGACCGTCAGGTCACAGAGGCAGAGGCAGAGAATGCAGCCGGGGCCGGGGCCGACGCTCAGTCGCTCGTGCGTGCCCCATAGGTCGCGGCGGACTTCTCCTCGGCACGAAGCACCTTGGAGACGTAGGGGACGGCCGCTTTCTCGAGTCGGGAACCGAGCAGCGGAACCTTCGCGACCAGATCGCCGCTGATCTGGACGCTGCTGGTCATCTCGCCGGCCGGGGTCAAACGCAATGTCCCTGTCATTCCTGCCGGGGTGCCCGCCACCTCGAGCTTCATGGTGCCGGTGCGGCTTCCGTCGGGCGCCGGGGCGGACCATGCCTGCTCCTCGCGGATCGTCACGGACGACCCCACGAACGGACGCACGATGTCCGGAACCCGATCCGTCGGCATCGCCAGCTCGGTGCGTACGGTGAAGGCCCCGACCGGATCGCCCTCCACCGTGGATTCGGCGCGGTCGGCGCTCAGCGTCTCCTTGCGGATCGCGGTGTACTCCTGGTCGGCGTACATGGCAGCGGCGGCACGGGCCGACAGCGGCAGGTTCAAAGTCTCGCGAAGTTTCATCCTCATCCTCCCCGGGGGATTGGTCGCCCTCAGCCTAAGGCAGAGGGCAGGGCGGTCTTGTCGAGCGCCCAGGGATCGCGCACTATCCTGATCCCATGCCGAGCCTGTCCAAGTTCCTCGCCGACAACCGCGGACTCTCCGAAAGGGAAGCCGACTGGTTGCAGCACCTCGTCGGAGACTGGAATCTGGTTTCCGACCTGCTTCGTTCCGATCTCGTGCTCTGGATCCAGAGTGACGAGGGCCCGCAGGCGGTTGCCCATTGCCGTCCCGCGACGGGTTCCACCGTGTATTACGAGGATCCCGTCGGGATCATCCTGGCAGGTGACGCCGACTCCGAGGTCGCCTCCCTGCTCGGCGGTACCGAACCGACCCGAGAGCCCACGCCCATCGAGCGCGAGGGTCGGGATGCCACCGGACGGCTGATGCCGGTGCGCAAGGAGGGGCGCACCCTGGCCGTCCTCGCTGCGGAGCGCCCCGTCAGCGAAGGCGTGCGCTCGACCAACGAGATCCGCCAGCAGCAGCTCGGACTCCGCCTGCTGCGGATGCTCGAGGGTGGCGCGTTCCCCATCGAGGGTGCCCCCATTCCTCCTCGGCGCGGCGCCCCCCGCGTGGGTGACGGCGTCGTCCAGCTCGACGGCAACGGCGTCGTCCAGTGGACGTCCCCCAACGCCCTGTCTGCCTTCCACCGCTTCGGCATCGAGGGTGACATGGAGGGCATCACGCTGGCAGAGCTCTCCACCGACGTGCTGCAGTCGCGCTCGCCCGTCGACGAATCCTTGCCGCTGGTGCTCATGGGGCGGGCCGCCTGGCGTTCGGATATGCAGGCGCGAGGCGGAACGCTGTCCCTGCGCGCGGTCCCGCTGACGGAGCGCGGTGAGCGTACCGGAGCCGTGATCCTGGTGCGCGACGTGACCGAGTTGCGTCGTCGAGAACGTGAGCTGATCACGAAGGACGCGACCATCCGCGAGGTCCACCATCGGGTGAAGAACAATCTGCAGACGGTCGCCGCACTGCTGCGGATGCAGTCACGGCGCATGAAGTCCGACGAAGCGCGTGAAGCTCTGAGCGAGGCCATGCGGCGCGTGTCCACCATCGCCCTGGTCCATGAGTCCCTGCTGCAGGGCTCTGAAGAAGCGGTCCACTTCGATGGGGTGATCGACCGCTGCCTGCGGCTCGCCGTCGACGCCGCCAGTGCCACCGTGCACCGGGCCGGTGCGCCGCGGCTCACCGAGACTCAGGTGGAGGTGCGCACCGAGAAGCTGGGGCGGGTCGGGTCGATCCGTGCAGAGGAGGCGACCCCGCTCGCCCTGGTGGTCACTGAGCTGGCCACGAACGCGGTCGAGCACGGGCTCTCGGAGACCGGCGGCACGCTTACGGTGCGCAGTGAGCGCACGGGCTCGCATCTGGTCATCAACATCGAGGACGACGGCGACGGCATGGGTTCGGCCAAGCCCACGGGCCTGGGGACGAACATCGCGCTCACCCTCGTGCAGGGTCAGCTCGGCGGGACGCTGACCTGGCAGGATCGACCTGGAGGCGGAACACGGGCCGTGGTCGATGTGTACCTGGACCCGCTGGCGGTCTGAACGGCGACGCCCGAGAGGGGCAGTCACCGCGCAGGACGCCATACGGCGACCTGCGGCGTCTGGGCCAGATGGACCGGACGCCGCAGGACGGAAGGGTTCAGCTGGCGCGGCGGGCGCGCGCGTTGCGACGCTTGAGAGAGCGGCGCTCATCCTCGGACAGGCCGCCCCAGACTCCGGAGTCCTGACCGGTCTCGAGGGCAAACTTCAGACAGGCGGTCATCACGTCGCACCGCTGACAGATCGACTTCGCCTCCTGGATCTGCGTGATCGCCGGTCCGGTGTTCCCGATCGGGAAGAACAGCTCGGGATCATGGTTGAGGCACTCGGCACGGTGGCGCCAGTCCATCGTCACTCTCTCTTTCCAGAACGCCACGCCTCACCCCGTGGGGCGCGACGCGGCGAGGGTCGCTCCGGGTGGGGCGTTCTCGGGTCTTCGGTTCGTCGACGCGGATCCGGGTGCGGCAGGAACTGCTGCAGATCGCGGCGTCGCGGACGAGCCGACCTCCATTCTCTGGGCCGTTCGCGGCCTCGACAAGGGCCTACGTGCGCGACCTGGGTGGCACTTCCCACACGGCCGGGCCGGGGCCGGGCGGACGCGTGATGCCGGGCACTCAGGCGTTGCGAAAGTGCTCGCGGAGTGCTTTAACGCGCCCCTGGGCGAGGAGGGGGGCTCCCTCCCGGATACAGTTCCTCCATGCCCACCGATGCCCATCCCACCGGATCCCGTGCCTCCCGCAGCGCCCCCGCAGAGCCCGCAGATGGCGAGGATCCCAGCCCTCGGATCCGTCCGACCGCTGCCGTACTGCTCGGCGTCGAAGCCCTGATGCTGGCCGCCGCTGCCACCTACTGCTTCGTGATGGTCTCGGCCGGTGACCTCCATGCCCGGCTCGGTACCGGGCTCGGAATCTTCCTCGTGGTGTTCGCGATCGCCGCTGCGATCGCCGCACGATCGATCCTCGCCAAGGGGCGGTTCGGCCTCGGCTACGGCATCACCTGGCAGATGTTCCAGGCTCTGGTGGGCACCAGCATGCTGCGCGGCGCCCTGTACTGGCAGGGAGCGCTCGCCCTCGGGCTCGCGATCATCCTGTTCGTGCTGCTGCTCCGGTTGGTCCGCTCCACGCCGCTGCCGAACCGCGGGAGCTGAGCACTCGCCCTCCTTCTGCTTCGTCCGTCCCTCTTCCGCGCCGGGACCTGCGTCCGCCAGTCGGATCTGCGCGCTGGGGGCCGAGAGCAGCGGCGACAACGGGAGCAACGACGACGGGCCCTGCACCGGAGCGATCCGGTGCAGGGCCCGTTCAGGAGAGCGCACACTCAGCTTCTGAGCTGCTCAGTGCCCCTGCCGGTCATTCAGCGGCAGCGAGCGCGGCGGCCGGCGCCGTGCGAGCTGCGGCGCGACCCGGCAGGACCGAGGCCACTGCGCCGGCGAGGATCGCGAGCCCCAGCACCAGAGCGACCTGGCCCCAAGGGATCGTGATCGAGACCGGATACTCCGACCCCAGCAGGGCATTGATGCCGAGCATCCCGTAGACACTGCCGATCACGATGCCAAGCGCCGCCCCCACCAGAGCGAGCAGCACGCCCTCCCAGGCGAGCATCGCCCGCATCTGGCGCCTGGTGGTGCCCAGCGCTCGCAACAGCGCGTTCTCCCCGGTGCGCTCGATGACCCCGAGGCTCAGGGTGTTGGCCACGCCGACCAGGGCGACCAGCACTGCGACCGCCAGCAGTGCGAGGGTGATGCCCAGCAGGATCGTGAGGATCTGCGCGTACGCCTCCCGTTCGGCGCCTCCGAAATCGGCCGACGTATCCACGTAGCCGTCACCGGACGTCACCTCGTCGACGGCGCTGACGAGGGAGAGGGCGTCCACGTCGGCGCGTTCCGCAGTACCAGGATCAGCGAAGTCAGCAACCACGACCGGAGTGGCGCGGTCTCCGAGCAGTTGCTCGAGGGTCGCCGGGGTCACCAGGGACATCTGCAGGTTCGCATCGACCTGGACACGCAGCTCGTGCGCAGCCCCGTCGGCGCCCTCGATCTCCAGCACCTGGCCGTCGGTGACCCCGAACCGCTCGGAACGCTCCTGACCCAGCAGGACGACCCCATCGACGAGATCGTCGGCCATCTCCGGACGGTGCGAGGTCTCCCGCACTGCCTCGGGCGACATGCCGAACAAGGTCATCGGCTCGGCGACGCCCACCGGCACGTCTCCGCGGGCGGCTGCGTAGGTCGAGTCCATTCCCGTGATCGCCGCGATCTGCTCCACGGCATCCTGTGGCATCTCCTCGCCGGAGACGACCAGGTCGATCGGGCGCCGGGAATCGAGCTCGGAGGTGAGAGTGGCCTCCGCGGTGCGGGCACCGACAGCCATCATCGTCATCAGCGTCGTCCCGATCAGCAGCGCGGCGATCGTCGCGGCGCTGCGCCGGGGGTTGCGGGCCACATTGGCGCTCGCGACCCGCGCAGGCAGTCCGCCGATCCGGCCCATGACCCGGCCGACGAGCGCCGACAGCGGGCGGGTGACGATGACCAGCGACAGCAGGACACCGGTGAAGCTGACCACGCCGCCCACCATCGCGAGCAGGATCCCGATCGTGGCGCTCCCGCTCAGAGCCAGCGCCGTGCCCCCGGCCATCACCACGATGCCCAGGACGATGGCCACCAGCCCCAGGATTCCCTGCACCCCGAGACCCCGGCGCTGCGACGGCGGAACCGGACGCAGCGCCTGCAACGGTGCCACCTTCGTGGCCGAACGCATCGGAGCCAGGCTCGCGGCCAGGGTGATCGCGACGCCCGCGACGATCGGCAGCAGTACGGACAAGGGACTGAACGGCACGAGCATGAGGCTCTCCAGCCAGCCCATCGCGTCGGCTGCGGCGAGCGCAGCCTGCACCACCAGATGACCGCCGATCATGCCGACGACGGCGCCGATCACCCCGACGGCGAGAGATTCCCGCAGCACGACGCCGCGCACCTGTGCACGCGTCGCTCCGAGCGTACGCAGCAGCGCCAGGCTGCGGGTGCGCTGGGCGATGGTCACGGCGAAGGTGTTCGCGATGACCACCGCACTGGTGAACAGGGCGATGACCACGAACACGGCGAGCATCATGCCGAGCGCCGCGAAATCGGACATGACACTCCCGGCGGCTTCTTCCTCCGCCTCCTCGACGGTGCGCACCGTGAGGTCGTCGGAGCCTGCGCTCGCCGCGACCTCTGCAGGGTCGGCGCCCTCGGGCACGGAGGCCAGCCAGGTCTCGGTGACGGTGCCGACGGTCGGCCCGAGCAGGAGTTCGGCATTCGCCTCGGACACCAGGATCCGTGAGTTCCCGCCGAAGACGGCGCCCTCGGCGGCGGGGGCGATACCGACGACCGTGAAGGGCACCTCCTGGCCGGTCATGGAAGACTCCGCCGGCAGGGTGACCTCATCGCCGATGCCGACGCCGAGGGCATCGGCGGCGCCGGCATCCAGCACGATCTCGGTCTCCGAGGCCGCTGGCACGCCTTCGTCCAGGTAGTTCTGGCCGGCGTCACCCGGGGGCAGCATGGCCGCGGTGAGGAACACGCTGTCCGCCTGCGCCGACGAGAGCCCGAGGTAGGAGTTCAACTGGGGCCAGACGGTATCGGCACCCTCGACCTGCGGAGTGTCGACCGGCTCCTCGGAGGACCAGTCCTCGTCGCTCAAGGTCCGCGAGATCTCGAGATCCGCGCCGTCGTACATCTGCGAGGCCTGTGAGCGCAGGGACGCCTGCATGAGGTTCCCGGCCAGCACCATCACGGCGACGAAGGCGCAGGACAGGGCAATGGTGACGACGGCAGCGAGGTGCCGTCGCAGGGGGGTCAGCTTCACGGGGGCACGGCGGGCCATCAGCGCTGACCCCGCAGATCCTCGTCGCCGGCGATGTGACCGTCGGCGAGCGAGATGATGCGGTCGGCGCGCTCGGCGGCGTCGCGCTCGTGGGTGACCATGACGACCGTCTGGCCGAACTGATCGACCGACAGGCGCAGGAACTCCAGCACCTCCTCGGTGGTGTGGGAGTCGAGGTTGCCGGTGGGCTCGTCGGCGAAGACGACGGCGGGAGAGGTCACCAGGGCGCGGGCGATCGCCACGCGCTGGACCTGGCCGCCGGAGAGCTGCGACGGCAGGTGGGAGAGACGGTCCGTGATGCCGAACGCGGAGGTGATGGTGTCCAGCCAGGCGCGGTCCACGCGCTTGCCGGCGAGTTCGAGCGGCAGCAGGATGTTCTGCTCGGCGCTCAGCATCGGCAGCAGATTGAACGACTGGAAGACGAAGCCGATGCGCTCACGGCGCAGCTTCGTCAGCGCCTCGTCGGACAGGCCCGTGATCTCGGTGCCATCGATACGGATCGAGCCGTGGTCGACGACGTCGAGACCTGCCAAGGAGTGCAGCAGGGTGGACTTGCCGGAGCCCGAGGGGCCCATGATCGCCGTGAAAGCGCCGCGGGCGATATCGACGTCCACCGCATCCAAAGCGGTGACGATGCCGGCGCCGGTGCCGAAGGTGCGGGTCAGGCCGCGGGCGACGATAGCGGGGGCATCGGCGGCTGCGGTGGGGTCGCCGGGGGAGGACGGTGCGGCCAAGGGCTGGGCAGTCATCGGAGTCCTTCAGGAGGAGTTATGCGGTCATCCCTGATCTTTCCGTGCCGACCAGGCCACCGGCGTCAGCCCGTGGTCGCGATGCGCGATGTGCAGCGCGACCGCAGGAGGGGAACGTGTCATACCGAGGTATGACCACCTCGTGAGATCGGCGCCGACACCTGGCGCGGACTGCGCGTGCCGGGTCAGTCCGAGCCGGGGGAGACCAGCCCGGTCTCGAAGGAGATGATCACGGCCTGGACCCGGTCCCGTGCCTCCAACTTCGAGAGCACGCGACCCACATGGGTCTTCACGGTCGCCTCGGCGACGAACAGCTCGGCGCCGATCTCCTGGTTGGAGAACCCGCGGCCCATCAGCGTGAGGACCTCGCGCTCACGATCGGTCAGGACCTCGAGCACCGAGGTGTCCTTCTGCTGCGGCTCCGGGGTCGCGACCACGCGTGCCAGCAGGCGCCTGGTGGCCGACGGGGCGATCACCGCGTCACCGCTGTGCACGGTCCGGATCGCGCCGAGCAGATCCTCGGGCTGGGCATCCTTGAGCAGGAAGCCGCTGGCCCCCGCGCGGATCGCGGAGACCACGTACTCGTCGAGGTCGAAGGTGGTCAGCACGACGATCTTCGGTGCGCGACCCTCGGGAGCCTGGGCCAGGATCTGTGCAGTCGCCTCGATGCCATCCATCCGCGGCATGCGCACGTCCATGAGCACCACGTCGACGCTGCGCGAGCGCAGTTCCTGGACCGCTTCGGCGCCGTCGGCCGCCTGTGCGACGACCTCCATGTCATCCTGCGAATCGATCACCATCGAGAATCCAGCGCGCACGAGCGGCTGGTCGTCGACCAGGGCGACGCGCAGGGGGCGGTTCAGCGGTTGGGTCATCGGGGGTCTCCTTCGAAGTGGGGCTGGGGGGTCGTGGGCATCGAGGTGCTCGTCGGTGCTGTCAGGGTGCCGGCAGGGCCTGCGTGAGGGATGGCCTGGTCGGGCGCGATCGAGGTCCCGTCCAGCGGCACCACGGCGCGCACCCGGTAGCCGCGGCTCGGGAGGGGGCCCACCTGCAGGGTCCCGCCGAACACGGACATCCTCTCGCGCATCCCGGTGGTGCCGTGGCCCTGACCGTCGGAGGCCGGGTCGATGCCCTGACCGTCGTCGAGGATCTCGATCTCCAACCGTTGCGCGGTGCGGGAGATCCGTACCGCGGCGGACGCGCCGGGCCCCGCGTGCTTGAGCACGTTGGTCAGGGCCTCCTGGACCAGACGGAACACTGACATCCCCAGAGCCTGCGGGAGGTCCTCGAGGCCCCCGTCCAGCTCGACGGTGACCTCGAGGCCCGCGACGCGCACCCGCTCGACGAGATCGTGCAGCATCTCCGGGCCGGGTTGGGGGCCGAAGCTGGTCTCGTCCTCATGGCGCAGCACACCCAGCAGGGACCGCATGTCCGCCAGGGCCGCGCGGCCGGTCTCCCCGATGGTGGTGAGCACCTCGGCGGCTTTCTCGGGCTTCTGGGAGGCGACGAAGCGGCCTCCGTCGGCCTGGGCGATGATCACCGAGAGGGAGTGGGCGACGACGTCATGCATCTCGCGGGCAATACGGGCGCGTTCGTCGGCGACGGCCAGCGCGGTGCGCTGCTCGCGTTCGCGGGCGGCCTGCTCGGCGCGGTCCCGGGTCAGGGCGAGCTGGCGCACCCGGGCGCGCTGCAGATTGGCCAGTGCCCACACTGCGATGATGGTGATGGTGCCGATCAGGAGCAGGCCGAAGAAGGCGGCGACGGCCTGACCCGGGCCCCCGTACTCGTCGAACAGGGAGACGAGAGCCCAGTACGACGCCTGGGCCAGGACGCCGAGGAATCCGGCGCCGACTCCGATCCCGTGCACGACGGGCTTCCCGTAGGCGACTGCGCAGAACATGGCGTAGAACGTCATGGCATCGCCCACGACGACGGGAATGTTCACAGCCATGTGCAGCACAGCCAGGACGCCGATGATGACCACGCCCAGCAGGGGGCGTATGCGACATACCGCCGCGGCGGCGAACATCGGTACTGCGAAGAGCGTCCACCAGCCGAAGCTCCCGGTGAAGACGGCGCCCGCGAGGACCAGGACGGCTGCACCGCCGAATACGATCAGATCGACGGTCCCGGGGTTCTCGATGATCCAGCGGAACGGGTCGAGCCGACGGGCGCGCCCGCTCGGCGCGTCCGGCCGCATCTGGGGTCCGTTCGTCATGGTCACGAGCGTACGGCGCGCCGGGGAACGCCGCGTCCGACTGCGGTCGGATTCGGGAGTGGGGGCGCGGCCGCTCGGATCAGGCATGAAAAGACAAGATCAGACCGGATCAGTGCAGCGCGCAGCGCCACGGAGAAGTGCAGGAAGGCCGGATCAGAGCAGGGTCTGGGGCTTCTCGAGGAGTTCCGGCCCGTCGTTGCCGACCGTGCCGACCGCGGGATCGACCTCCCGCACCTCGAGGGTGGCGTCCTCCAGCAGGGCCGAGTCCTGCAGGATCCACTGCTGGGCGGCGTGGCGATCATCCATGGTGGTATCCAGCCAGGAGTCCACTGCGGAGCGTCGGAGCATCACGGGGGTGCGATCGTGGATCGCGGCGAGGTCACCGGTGGCCTCTCGGGTGATGATGGTGGCGCTGAGCAGGAAGCTGCCGTCCATGGACGCGGCGGGCCCCTCATGATCGCCGGGGCCCTTCCACCAGGAGACCAGAGCCGCCATATACAGCGGCGACCCGTCGGCCGGTGCGATGAAGTACGGCTGCTTGCGGATGCCCTTCGGGCCCCGGAGCCACTCGTAGTACCCGTCCATCGGGACGATCGCCCGATACCGGCCCAGGCTCCCGCGGAAGCTCGGCTTCTCGCCGAGCGTCTCGCGGCGGGCGTTGAACGTGCGCGAGGAGAACGAGGCGTCCTTCGCGAACGGGGGCAGCAGCCCCCACCGGGCGACCCGCAGGGCCCGCAGCACTTCACCGGAATCGTGGTCGACGGATTCGGTGACCACGTAGATCGGCGCGGTGGGCGGGATGTTCCAGCGGCTGCGCAGGTGCGGGTCGCTGAGGTCGACGGCGTCGAGGTCATCGACCAGCGGCTCGATCTCCTGGAAGAAGGCGAAGCGACCACACATGTCAGGAGTCCTTCGCGCGGGGGCTCTCGTCCGAGCTGTCGGCGGCGCCGGGGTCGACCGTGGGGATGCCGCGTCGGGGTGTGAGACGTGCATCCTCACCGGTGTAGGCCTCGGCATCGCGGTGGAGGTTGCGCAGGCGGATGTCGCGGCCCTCGTCGACGATGTCCTCGTGCTTGGACTCGGCCTTCTCGGCACCCTTGGACCCGCGCATCGGCAGGGCGAGGCCGTCTTCGGCGGGCTTGCCGGCCTCGAGTTCGCGGGCGCGCTCGAACTCGGCGTCGACCTCCGCCCCGAGGATGACGACGATGTTCATGATCCACAGGGCGAACAGGACGGCCATGATGCCGCCGATGGCGCCGTAGCTGGAGTAGCCGGCAACGGTCCCCATGTAGATCGACAGGGCGACCGCGGCGACCGCGATGCCGACGATCGCGAAGACGCCACCGGGGGAGATGAGCCGGAACGGCTTGTCGATGTTCGGGGCGCCCCAGTACAGGATGGAGATCAGCGCGAACGCGATCACCAGGATCACCGGCCACTTCACCCAGGCCCAGATCGGCAGGAACGACTCGGTGAGGAACGTCAGGACCCCCTCGGCGCCGATCGTCGAGGCGATCGGGCCCAGCAGGCCCTCCACGATCGACTGGCTCAGCAGGACAGAGACCATGACCAGGAGGATGCCGAGGATCATGACCACGGTCAGTCCCAGCATCGAGAGGTTCATGCGGATCGGGCCGCGCCCCTCGGGGACCTCGTAGATCTGGTTGGAGACCCGGCCGAAGGCCTTGATGTACGCCGAGGCGGACCACAGAGCGGTCGCGATACCGATGATCAGGGCGATGGTCCCGCCGGTCGCCGATCCCATGAGCGAATTGACGGTCGAGGTGACCGCGTCCCCGGCTCCCAGCTCGGATCCGCTGGCCGCCGATTCGATCCCGGAGGTGATGAGGGCGGCGATCTGATCCTTGATGTCCGAGAGCAGCAGCGTGGCCAGAGAGAACAGGGCCAGCAGCGTCGGCGCGATCGAGAGGACCATGAAATAGGTGAGCTTCGCGGCCTGGTCGGTGCCGCCGTCGCGCGTGAACTCCGAGAGCACGCGCTTGGCCATGTACTTGACGGTGCTGCCGCTCAGGCGCGGGGCCTTGGCATCGGTGGAGTCGGCCATGAGGAGGGCTCCTGACGGTGAAGACGTTCACGAGGGCGGGACGTCGACATCCTGCCATGGGCAGAGGCCGAAGAAGTTGTCCACATTTGCTGGGAGTGACGGGCGGCGGAACGGGATTCCCCCTACAGTGACCGGCGTGGCGTGATCCGCGCCACGGGATCCGACCGGGAAAGGGACCGGTCGGTCGGGGCCGGGAGGGGACTGGATGGACACCGCCACCATCATCGAGGCCGAATCACGCGAGCTGATCCGACGGCGCGGCCTCGATGCGCGCGCCGATCAGCTCGAGCCGCTGATCCGCGAGGTCGTCGCGGACTACGATCACCGTTCGTCCTCAGGCGAGGTCCCCGTCCTTCACGACGACGACACCATGGTCGCCGAGGTCGCGGCCCGGATCGGAGGTTTCGGCCCCCTCCAGGAGATGCTGGACGATCCGACCGTCGAAGAGATCTGGCTGAACTCACCGAGCCAGGTCTTCTGCGCCCGCAACGGGCGCAGCGAGCTGACCACGATCGTGCTCAGCGATACCGAGGTCCGCGGGATCGTCGAACGGATGCTGGTGAGCTCCGGGCGCCGACTGGATCTGAGCACGCCCTTCGTGGACGCCCTGCTGCCCGACGGGTCGCGTCTCCATGTGGTGATCCCCAGCGTGACGCGCACCCACTGGGCCATCAACATCAGAAAATTCGTGGCCAAGGCCTACGACCTCCAGGGGCTGGTCGCCCTCGGGTCCCTCACCACGCAGGCCGCCGACTTCCTCGACGCGGCGATTGCCTCGGGTCTCAACGTCGTCGCCAGTGGCGCGACCGGTGCGGGCAAGACGACCTTCCTGCGCTGTCTCGCGCAATCGGTCGGTGCGCGCGAGCGCGTCGTCACGATCGAGGAGGTCTTCGAGCTGGATCTGGGCCTGCGCGACGTGGTCGCCATGCAGACCCGGCAGGCGAACCTCGAGGGGACCGGCGAGATCTCCATGCGCCGTCTGGTGAAAGAGGCGCTGCGCATGAGGCCCAGCCGCATCATCGTCGGAGAGGTGCGCGAAGCCGAGACCCTGGACATGCTGATCGCCCTCAACAGCGGACTTCCGGGGCTCGCGTCGATCCATGCCAACTCGGCCCGTGACGCCGTCACCAAGCTCTGCACGCTCCCACTGCTCGCCGGGGAGAACGTCTCCAGTCGCTTCGTGGTCCCCACTGTCGCCAGCTCCATCGACCTCGTCGTGCACCTTGACATGCTGGCAGACGGCCGCCGCCGGGTGCGAGAGATCGTCGGTCTCAGCGGCCGTGTGGAGGACGAGATCATCGAGATCTCCGAGCTGTTCTCCCTGCGGGGCGATCGGCTCGTGCGGGGGGACGGCCACCCTCCTCATGCTGATCGGTTCGTCCGCGCCGGGCACGACCTGACGGCACTGCTGGGACGCGCGGAGGCGGCATGAGCGACGGCGCGTTCCTCGGACTCATCGGCGGGCTCGGCCTGCTCGCGATCTGGTGGTCCCTCTGGGAGCAGGAGGGGCAGGAGCCCCGGCGCGGCCGGATCGGCTGGATCATGGATCGCCTGCGCGACGACCTGGTCACCGTCGGACTCACCTCGGTCCCTCCGGTCGCGGTGCCGGCCCTCAGCGCAGGGCTCGGGCTCGTGATCGCGGCGACGTTGTGGGCGATATCCAGCGCCGTCGTCCCCTCCTTGGCCATCGGTGCGGCATCGACGGTGCTGCCGGTGGTGTTCTTGCGTTCCGCCGCCCGCCGCCGCGCGACGGCCATGCGCGAGGTCTGGCCGGAGGCGGTCGACCACGTCAATTCCGCGATCCGTGCCGGGCTCTCCCTCCCCGAGGCACTGGTGCAGCTGGGCAGAAAAGGACCGGAGGAGCTGCGTCCGGCGTTCCATGAGTTCTCCCTGGACTATCAGGCCAGCGGTGACTTCGCAGGCTGCCTCGACCGGCTCAAGGTGCGCCTTGCGGACCCGGTCGGCGACCGAATCGTCGAGGCGCTGCGGATCACCCGCGATGTCGGTGGCACCGATCTCGGCGGGCTCCTGCGTACTCTCGCCGCGTTTCTCCGGGAGGATGCTCGAACCAGGGCCGAGCTGGAGGCACGGCAGTCCTGGACGGTCAACGCAGCACGGCTCGCGCTCGCCGCACCCTGGCTGGTGCTGGCGCTGATGTCGACCCGGCCGCAAGCCGCGCAGGCGTATGACTCCCCGATGGGAATGGCGATGATCGTCATCGGTGCGGCGGTCTCCTTGATCGCCTATCGCGTCATGCTGCAGATCGCGCGCCTCCCGCAGGACGAGCGGGTGCTGAGATGATCGATTCCGGAACAGTCCTGATCGGGGCGCTGCTGGGCTTGCTGCTCGGCACCGGCTTGGCGCTCATCGGCGGCCAGCTGCCCTGGCTGCGGTCGCGGGATCTCGCCGCGCGCATCGACCCCTATCTGCGACGATCGCGCACGGCGTCGCTGTTCAACACCCCGGTCAGCACGAGTCGCGCCCGTCTGGTGCTGGAGAATCTGATGGGTCCGATCGCGCACCGCATCCTGGGCGTTCTCGAGCGGCTCACCGGAGGGGCCGATCAGCTCGAGAGCCGACTCCGTCTTGCCGGTCGTCGCTCCTCCACCGATTCGTTCCGCATCGAGCAGGTCATCCTCGGCGTGATCGGTCTTCTCGCCGGCGTGGCCGTCGCCCTGGTCGCGATCGGCACGCGAGGCGCCAGTCCGCTGCTGGGTCTGTTCATCGTGGCCCTCGGTGCGCTGTCAGGAGTGCTCCTGCGGGACTATCTTCTGGGAGTTGAGATCACACGCCGGGCCTCGCGGATGGCGCGCGAGTTCCCTACCGTCGCCGACCTGCTCGCCCTCGCCGTCGCGGCAGGAGAGAGCCCGATCGCTGCGATGGAACGGGTCGCCCGGACCTCGTCCGGGGCACTGCCCGAGGAGTTCGCGGCAACAGTCGCCGACATCCGGTCCGGCACCAGCGTGTCCCAGGCGCTCACCTCGATGGGCACACGCACGCCCCTGCAGTCCCTGGCGCGGTTCGGAGAAGGAGTCTCCGTGGCGATCGAGCGCGGAACGCCCCTGGCCGACGTGCTGCGTGCGCAGGCGCAGGACGCCCGAGAGTCCTCGAAACGGGATCTGATGGAAACCGCCGGTCGCCGCGAGATCTACATGCTCATGCCCGTCGTGTTCTTCGTGATGCCCCTGGTGATCGTCTTCGCGATCTTCCCGGGCTTGGCCGTCCTGGAGATATCCCTCTGAGCGATCCCATCCGTCCACAGGACCGAAATCGTTCCCGACACGCGCATCACCGCAGACCAGCATCACCAGCAGTCTCATTCCGACCACCCCGGGCACCCGTCCGGATCATCAGCCGAGGAGGCCGATATGACCGTCCACCGAACCCGACTCCACCGTTCGCCCCGCCGCGCCCGCGCACTCACCACATCTCCCGGTCAGGTCGATGCGTCGGGTCGGCCCGGTCTCGCAGCGCGGCTGATCGCACGTCTGGGCTCCGACCGAGGGGACGTGCCCGGCTGGGTCCTCATCACGCTCATGACCGCTGGGATCGTCGTGGCCCTGTGGGCCGTCGCCTCGGACCAGATCGTGCAGATCTTCGAGAACGCCATGGCGCCGTTCCTCGGTGGAAGTCTCTGAGCGGCAGCGCGCTCGAGCACCCCTGCCATGTTGATCACCTCGGAGCCCGACCCCGCTGACCGGTCCCTCTCGGCAGGCCAGGGTTCTCGCGCGCGCAGAGGTCGACGGCTCGCCCGGGCGCTGCGCGCAGAGGAGGGGTCGGCCGTCGCCGAGTTCCCGATGGTCGCGGTACTGATCATCGTGATCGCCCTGGGAGTGGTGCAGGCGGCACTGATCGTGCACACCCGCAACACGCTCATCGACGCGGCGGTCCAAGGCGCCCATCATGCGGCTCTCGTGGGTGCGGCGCCCGAGGACGGCGCGGAGCGCGCCGAGCAGCTGATCGAGGATCGCTTCGGCAGCTCCTTCCAGGTCGACTCCACTGCCGTCCAGAGCGCCGACGGAACCATCGAAGTGGAGATCAGTGCGACGCTTCCGCTGGTGGGGCTGTTCGGGCCCGCCGGGGCCATGAGCGTGGAGGGCCGAGCCCTCGACGAGGAGTCCTGGTGATCCGGGCAGGGCGGGGGAGGTCACCGGTCAGTCCTGCGCGTGGCGGCAGCAGCGATGTCGGCCCCATGATCGGGCCGCGACATCGACGCTCACCGACTCCCAGCAGACTTCGAGCAGAGGACGGCAACACGATCGTCGAGTTCGTCGTGCTCTCGGCCGCGCTGCTGATCCCGTCGCTCTACCTCGTGCTCACCCTGGGCTCCGTCCAAGCAGCAGTGTTCGCGGCGGACACCATCGCTCGTGACGCCGCGCGCATCCACGCCGTCGAGGGCGACCCGCATCGTGCTGCTCAGCGCACCCAGCAGCACACCGCCCTGGTCCTCGAGGACTATCGGCTCGGGGCGAGCGACGTCGTCTCGATCAGCTGCAGCGAGGACCCCTGCTCGACCCCCGGAGGCACGGTCACCGCACAGGTGCGCATCCCCGTCCCGGTGCCGGGCCTCGGTCCGATCCTCGGTGACACCGGGCCGGTCGCCGTCGGCGCCGTCCACGCCGTGCAGGTCGACCAGTACCGGGTGGGGACCTGATGGCGCGGCGCACAGCATGCGGCCCGGCGGGACCACTGCCGCCGTCCGATCGCCACGGATCCAGCGCTGGTGCTCGGCTCCGTTCGAGGCTGCTGGACGCACGCGGATCCATGACCATCCTGACCACAGGCGTGCTCGTCGTCATCCTCATGGTCATCGGTGTCGGGACGGCGATCACCGGCGTCCACCTCGAGCGCACCGAGCTGCAGCACGCCGCGGACAGCGCCGCCCTGGCCGCCTCGCAGGCGGTGGACCCGGTGCGCATCTACGCCTCCGGAGACGGCGCCGCGATCCACGCAGAATCCGCGCGACGGGCAGCGCAGGATCACCTGCGCGAGTACCCCCTGGACACCAGCCGCACCGAGGATCTGCGCATCGCCGATGTCTCCGTCGACGTCGACGGCACCGTCCGCGTGGTCCTGGCCGCGCGGACCCACCCGCCCCTGGCAGGATGGTTCACCCGGGGGACGGGGACATCGATCCCCCTGACCGTCCACGGAGAGGCCAGAGCCCGATGACCCCCACGATCACTGCGCTGCTCGCACCCGACAAGTTCAAGGGAACGCTCAGCGCCGCCGAGGTCGTGGACGCCCTCAGCCGCGGCATCGCGCAGAGCGCACCCCAGGTGCAGCTGCTGTCCTGCCCGATCGCGGACGGGGGCGACGGCACCGTCGACGCCGCGCTCGCCGCCGGCTCGCTGAGCCGTACCACCACGGTGACCGGACCCACGGGACATCCGCGCACCGCGCAGTGGGCGCTCGCCGGGGACGTGGCCGTGGTCGAGCTCGCCGAAGTCGTCGGCCTGCGGGCCCTTCCCGGTGATGTCCTTGCTCCGCGCACAGCCTCCACCCGTGGTCTGGGCGAGCTGATCCTCGCCGCCGCCACGGCCGGTGCCCGCACCGTCATGGTCGGTCTGGGAGGGAGCTCCTCCACGGACGCCGGCGCCGGCCTGCTGCAGGGGCTCGGCGCGCACCTGCTCACCGCCGAGGGCGTCGACATCGCTCCCGGGATCGACGGGCTGGCCACTCTGGCGTCCGCAGATCTCGCTCCTGCGCTCGCCGCTCTCGAGGGCGTGACTCTGATCGCGGCCAGCGACGTCACCAACCCCCTGCTCGGCACGCAGGGAGCGGCGGCCGTGTACGGCCCGCAGAAGGGCCTCACCAACGACGATGTCGACGAGGCCGACCGGGTGCTCGCGGCGGCCGCCGCACTTCTGGATCCACAGCAGAACCACCGTGATCAGGCGGGGGCTGGCGCCGCCGGAGGAACCGGGTACGCCTTGTTCCTGCTCGGAGCCCAGCAGCGCTCCGGGGCCGACGCTGTCTTCGAACTGGTCGGCGTCGACGCGCTGCTCGCCCGCGCCGACGTGGTGGTCACGGGGGAGGGGAAACTGGACCATCAGACCCTGCAGGGCAAGGGGCCCGCGGAGGTCGCGCGGCGAGCACACGCTCAGGGGCTCCCGGTGGCCGCAGTGGCCGGTGTCATCACCCTGGACCCTGCGACGCTGCAGGAGGCAGGCATCACCCGTACCTGGGACCTCGTCACCCGGGCAGGTTCCCCCGAGCAGGCGATCGCCCATGCCCGGGAGTGGCTGGTCGAAGTCGGTCGTGACCTCGGGAGCTGGCTCGCCGGCGTACCTGGCAGAGACGATCACGCCGCGGCGGAGTTGCCGGGTCCGCTCACGATGTGACACGAACCGACGACGATGGGTACGAGCCGTCCCGTCGGCCCGATCCGGGCACCTGCCGTAGACTCTGCGCTCGTGGCTTCCATCGACTTCTCCGCAGAGATCCCCCAGCTCCGGTCGACCTTGTCCTCGATCGAACAGGTGACGGACATCGAGGCGCTCGACGCCAAGATCGCCGACCTGGAGGAGCAGGCGTCGTCCCAGGACCTCTGGGATGACGTCGACAATGCCCAGAAGGTCTCCTCGGCCCTGTCCCATGCGCAGTCGGAGCGTCGCCGCATCAGCGAGCTCTCCCACCGCATCGAGGACATCGAAGTCATGGTCCAGCTCGCTGCCGAGGAGGACGACGCCGACACCCTCGCCGAGGCCGAGCGCGAGCTGGTCTCGATCCACAAGACCCTCGACGAGCTCGAGGTGCGCACACTGCTGGCCGGCGAGTACGACGAGCGCGATGCCGTGGTCACCATCCGCGCCGGCGCCGGCGGCATCGATGCCGCCGACTTCGCCGAGATGCTCCTGCGCATGTACCTGCGCTGGGCGGAGCGCCACGGCTACGCCACCAAGGTCATGGACACGTCCTACGCGGAGGAGGCCGGACTGAAGTCCGTCACCTTCGAGGTCTCCGTGCCCTTCGCCTACGGCACCCTGTCCGTCGAGGGCGGCACGCACCGCCTGGTGCGCATCAGCCCCTTCGACAACCAGGGTCGCCGTCAGACCTCCTTCGCCGCCGTCGAGGTGATCCCGCTGATCGAGTCCACCGACTTCGTCGAGATCCCCGAGAACGACCTCAAGGTCGACGTGTTCCGCTCCTCCGGCCCGGGCGGCCAGTCCGTGAACACGACGGACTCCGCGGTGCGCATGACTCACCTCCCCACCGGCACCGTGGTCTCCATGCAGGACGAGAAATCGCAGATCCAGAACCGTGCCGCCGCGCTGCGGGTCATGCAGTCCCGCCTGCTGCTGCTGAAGAAGGCCGAGGAAGCTGCTGAGCGCAAGGAGCTGGCCGGGAACGTCAAGGCCAGCTGGGGCGACCAGATGCGGTCCTACGTCCTGAACCCGTATCAGATGGTCAAGGACCTGCGCACCGAGTACCAGGAGGGCAACCCCTCTTCGGTCTTCGACGGCGAGATCGACGAGTTCATCGACGCCGGCATCCGCTGGCGCGCAGAGCAGGGCAAGCTCGACTCCTGAGCGAAGGGTTCGGCGTCGGCGAGCCGTGCTCGCGCAACGGGCCCGGTCCGCTGGTGCCGGACGTGACGACTCGCACCCGGGCTTGACCAGGTTTTGACCCTGCCTGTCACCTCTCCTCCGGTTATTCGCCCTCCCGCGCCTCTACGCTGACAGGGCACGACTTTCCCGATGTGAACAGGCACCTGTGATCCGTTTCGACAACGTCACCAAGACGTACATGCGAGGCCAGTACCCCGCGGTGGAGAATCTCGACATCGAGTTCTCCCGTGGGGAGTTCGTCTTCCTCGTCGGGGCCTCCGGCTCCGGGAAGTCCACCATGATGCGCATGGTGCTCAAGGAGACCACCCCCACCCGGGGCACGGTCTACGTGGCCGGACGGGATCTGTCACGGATCTCGTCCTGGCGGGTGCCGGCGCTGCGCCGCGACATCGGCATGGTGTTCCAGGACTTCCGTCTGCTCCCGTCGAAGACCGCCTACCAGAACATCGAGTTCGCCCTCGCCGTGATCGGCACCCCGCGCAAGGTGGTGCGCCACCTGGTGCCCGAGATGCTGGAGATGGTCGGACTCGAGGACAAGGGGAAGCGGCTGCCGCACGAGCTCTCCGGCGGTGAGCAGCAACGCGTGGCCATCGCCCGCGCCTACGTCAACAGGCCCTCGATCCTGCTGGCCGACGAGCCGACGGGCAACCTCGATCCCTCGACCGCAGAGGGCATCCTGGATCTGCTCGCCGAGATCAATGAGCGGGGCACCACTGTGGTCATGGCCACCCACGACCAGTCGGCCGTGGATCGGATGCAGCGACGCGTCGTCGAGATGGTCGGCGGCAAGGTGGTCCGTGACGAGGAGGGCGGTCTCTACGAGACGGTGGCTTCTGCCAGCGTCATCTCCGGCAATCTGCCCGACGATTCCGAACATCGCGCCGAGCACCCGCTGGACGACCCGGAGGACCAGGGTCGGCCCGAGCAGCCCAGCGAGGAGCACCAGGATGTCTCGGATGTCCTGGACGAGGAACTGATCGACGAACGCGATGCCCAGCTGGATCAGGTCGACGACGCGTTCGCCGACGATGAGGACGAGGAGGAGCGGCGATGAGAGCGCGCTACATCCTCGGGGAGATCTTCACCGGTCTCTGGCGGAATATTGCCATGGTGATCTCCGTCGTCATCGTCACGGCGGTCTCGTTGACGTTCGTCGGCACCGGATTGCTGATGCAGAAGCAGATCATGGACATGAAGGAGACCCTGGTCGAGCAGTCCCAGGTGACGATCTATCTGTGCTCACCGCATTCCACGGCCGCGTCGTGCGCGGGAGGGGCGGCGACAGATGCGCAGATCGATTCTGTACGACAGGCTCTCGACGGCGACGTGCTCTCGCCGTACATCGCCTCCTACGACGAGCGCACCTCGGACGAGGCACTCACGATCTATCAGGAGCAGTTCGCGGGGGAAGGATTCGTCTCGAACTTCACCGCCGAGGACATGCCCGTCTCCTTCCACATCACCCTGAAGAACGCGGACGAGTCCGCTGCGGTCGTCGAATTCTTCCAGGGCCGCGACGGCGTCGATGAGGTCACCGACCTCCTCAGCGCCTTCGCTCCGTTCATCGACGTGCTGAACCAGTCCACCCTGTTCGCGCTCGGCCTGGCCGTGCTGATGCTGATCGCAGCCCTGCTGCTGGTCGCCACGACGATCCGCATGTCCGTCGCCAATCGCCGCCGGGAGATCGCGATCATGCGCCTGGTCGGGGCCTCGAACCTCTTCATCCGACTCCCGTTCCTGCTGGAGGGAGCCGTTGCGGCGATCATCGGCGGAGTCATAGCATCAGGGATGCTGTGGATGGGACTGCACTACCTCGTCCAGGGATGGCTCGCCCCGACGCTCGGCAACGAACTCATCACGGTCGGGGTGGCCGACCTGATCTGGGCGGCACCGGTGCTGATCGCTGCGGGCGCCGTGCTCTCGATCGCCTCCTCGGTGGTCTCCTTGAACCGTTACCTGAAGGTGTGAGCATGTCCCAGAGCATCCTGCATCGTCCCTTGACCATCATCGTCACCGCGATGCTGGTCCTCACCCCGATGCTGGCCGGTCCGATGCCGTCGGCCTCCGCCGACGGAGACAAGGATGACAAGGTCGCCGAGCGCGCCACCATCGATCAGGAGCTGGAGGACCTCCGCATCGAGCTCGGCGGAGTCAACGAGGAGCTCGCCGACACGTACCTGGCCCTGGCCGAGACCGAGCTGATGATCCCGCAGGCCCAGCAGGAGCTTGAGGATGCCCAGGCAGAACTGGCCCTCGCACGGGAGGAGGACCAGTTGACCGGTGAGCGGCTCACCGCAGCCCAGGACGAGGAGAAGGAGCTCTCGGGCGACGTCGAGACCGGGCAGGACGAGGTCGACCGCAGCGATGACGAGCTCGCCGAAGTGGCGCTCTCCGCCTACAAGGGCGGCGGTCTGCCCAGCCCTTCGACCATCTACATCGGCGGGGGAAGCCCGCAGGACACCGTGGACCGGTCCATGAATTATCGGATCACGATGGCCTCCCAGGGCAGCCGGCTCGATACCCTGCGCTCCGATCAGGCAGTCACCGAGAACTCCGCGGACCGCCTCACCGCCGTGCGCGAGGAGATCGACGCCCTCAAGCTCGAGGCCGAGGCAGCCGTGGAGCGCACCACCACGGCCGAAGAGGCCGCGGCCACCGCGAAGGCTGATCTTGACGCGCTGTACGCCACCCAGCAGAGCCAGCGGGACGATCTCGAGGCCAAGAAGGTGAAGTACCAGGAGGACGAGGCGAACCTGGAGACCCGCAGCTCCACGCTCGATGAGGAGATCGAGGAGCTCGCGAGCCAGGAACGCGAGCGCGAAGAACGCGCACGTCAGCAGGAGCAGCAGGAGGAGCAGCCTCCGAAGGACAGCGGCGGGGACTCGTCGAACTCCTCCGCGAACACCGGCGGCGGATGGGTCTATCCCGTCAACGACCGCCTGAACTCGAATTTCGGGTGGCGCTACCACCCGATCTACCACACCCGCAAACTCCACGCGGGAGTCGACTTCCCGTCGGCCTGCGGGACGGCTGTGGGCTCCACGCATTCCGGTCGAGTGATTGCTCGCACCTACAACAGCGGCGCTGGCAACAAGATCATCCTCAGTCACGGCATCCACAACGGGAAGCTGGTCACCAGCTCCTACCACCACCTGCAGAGCTACGCCTTGCCGGTGGGTGCGCAGGTCTCCGCCGGGGAGACTGTCGGCTATGTGGGCACCACCGGCTCGTCGACCGGTTGCCATCTCCACTTCGAGATCCAGGAAGATGGCAACTCGATCAATCCGACCAACTACATCTGATCGGCGCGACCACGGTGCGCTCACGATCTTCTGGGCGAGTCCGTGACACCGCTTCTCCCATCGCGAACACGAGTCGGGCGGGCCATATTCGCTCGCGCGCTGCGGTGACCACCGCGTAAGCTGAGACATCCGGTCGTGGCACGAGCCCGATCGGACCACGAACAGCAGATCGACTGCGGAGCGGAGGGACCCCATGGCGGCCAAGAAGGCGGCGAAGAAGGACGCCACGGAGGAGGGCCCCCCGAAGAAGCTCATCGCCTCGAACAAGCGGGCGTATCACGACTACTACATCGACGCGACCTGGGAAGCCGGCATCGTGCTCACCGGCACCGAGGTGAAGTCACTGCGCGACCGCGGTGCCTCCCTGGTCGACGGCTACTGCTTCGTCGAAGGTGGCGAGGTGTGGATGGATACTGTGCACATCGCGCCGTACGTGAAGGGCACCTGGACGAACCACGCTGCACGCCGCAAGCGCAAGCTGCTCATGCACAAGCAGGAGATCGAGAAGCTCGCGAGCAAGTCACGCGAGAAGGGCTTCACGATCGTCCCTCTGCAGATGTACTTCCTGGGCTCGCACGCAAAGGTCGTCATCGGCCTCGCACGCGGCAAGAAGGAATGGGACAAGCGGCAGACCCTGCGCGAGAAGCAGGACCTGCGTGAGGCGCAGCGGGCGATGCGTCAGCGCGAGCTGGCCTGACCATCCGGTCAGGTCCGCGTCGTCAAGCGCGGCGCTCCAGTCGCGCCAGCGTCTGACGGGTCGAGTCGAGCAGGCTCTCCTCCGCGTCGCCGAGGTTCTCTCGCATGAAGAGGGCCCTGCGCGCGTCCTCGAGGGCCGATTCCCACAACGCGGTCATGGCGAGGTTCCGGCCCCCGTCCCGCTCGGAGAGCGCATGCTCGAACCGGCACTTCGCGCGATGCTGGAACACAGCGGCGAGCACGGACAAGGAGGACGTCGACGTCGGGTCGTCGAACCCGGTCTCCTCCGCCGCCAGGTCGAGCTGCTCCTCGGCAGGGAGGAAAGCCCCCTGCCATTGCAGGACGTGCGCATAGCGGGTGCGTCGAACCGCGCGCACCAGTGCGGGAAGACCGGTGTCCTCGAGAGAGCGGCGACCTGCGATCGCGGCCTCGTCCAGCCGGCCGAGCATCCTCAGATAGGCGACCGTTCTGGGGTCCTGCGGGTTCGTCGCACACCAGTCGGCGAGGGCGGCCGGCTCCTCGACCACTTCCCGCAGGGTGTCATCATCGAGAGTCACCTGCACGCCTGCTGCGGAGAATGCGATCATCACGCCATCATGGCGCGAGTGGCCCTCGTGGTCCAGGGTGCGGCGGCTTCGCCGTGAGCTGAGGAATATTGACTTCAGATCGCGGCCCGGTCGAGGTAGACTCGTTCCACGACGTACCGGTTCGCCGTGCGTCAGTGGGATGTTGACAACTGAAGAGTGAGTGCAAGGACGGTCCTTCAGGACCGTCGATTTCTGTGCTGCAGACCCATGCTAGGGGCCGATCGGTTTCGACGGTAGTTGTCCAGCAAGGGGAAGCGGGCCGAGAATCCAGAGTCATCTCGTTAATGTCCTCTGGAAAACAACAAGTGCCGAACCAAAGCGCACTGACTTCGCTCTCGCTGCCTGATCAGCGTTAGCAGTCTGGAACCCCGGGTTTGCTCCTGACCCGGATCGTTCCATCATCTAAGGAGCCACTGCTGCCGACCTTCGTCATCGAGGTCGGATGAACACCTCAGAGTGACTGAGTCCGTCGACGACGCGTCCGTACGATCGTCGGGACTGAGAAAACGCTAAAACGGACTGCGCCCGGAGAAGCCCTGGCTCCGCACTATCGGACGCGGGTTCGATTCCCGCCGGCTCCACCATTGCACTCACTATGAAAGGCCCCCTCACCTGCGCTGATGCGCGGGGGAGGGGGCCTTCTTCATGCCCGAGATCAGCAGGCGTCGTAGGTCAGCCCGTGTCCCAACTGGTAGCGGTTCCCGTCCGCGTCGACGTAGACGTACGGGCGCCCGTCCATATGCTGTTCCTTGGCGTAGCCGGGCACATCGTTCGGGGATGCGCACCGGCCCTCCCCGTCGACGGCGATCGCGCCGGCATCGATCGGGAACGTGATCGGGAGGCGTCCGCTGGGGGAGTAGCCGCCGAGCGCCGCGTCGACCACCGTCGCGTAATCGGATTCGAAGCCGATCAGCAGGCCGTCGGCCAGGGGCTCGATCGAGTCCAACAGCCACGGGTACATCGCGTTCAGCCCGATGACCATCGTGTCGACGCTCTCGCGGATCTGGCGCACCTTGGCGATGTCCACCTGCGAATGGTCGTCGATCGCGAGATCGGCGATGCCCACGAACTCGAAGTAGGCGCCGACGAACGGCTTCATGAGCACGATCGCGACGTCGGCGCGACGGAAGTCGGTGGTGAACTCGATCTCGGGGTGCGCCAGCTCGAGCTTCCCTCGCAGCGCATCGAGCGCCTTGACGGTGATGCCCTGCTCCATGAGCTCCACATAGACCGTCCTCCCGGCGAGCACCTCGGGCCGCAGTGGCAGCGTCGAGTCGTGGTTCTTGGCGAGCACCACCGAGCGACGGTGCGCCTCCGCGGCCGCGGCCGTCGCCTCGGCGCCCGCGACCACGCGGTCCGCCTCCTCGGGATCCGCATACGGGTTCTCGAACAGGCCGAGGGCGAACAGCTCCTCGAGAAGCAGTCGGGCCGCCTCGTCGAGGCGCTCCGCGGTGAAGTGTCCGCTGACGAAGGCTTCACGGACGGAGAGGATGTCATTGGTGTCGGCGAACATATCGGTGCCGGCCATGACGGCCCGCCCGACGCGCTCGGCCGGAGTGAGGTCCTCGACGCCCCAGGCCATCTTCGACAGGATGCCGGAGTCGGAGTTGATGTAGCCGCGATGGCCCATGGCGCGCAGCAGGCCGAGGACTTCACGGTTGAAGGCGAAGCCGACCTGCTCGAAATCCGTGAGGCGGCCCTGCGGGGTCGAGGACTTCTCCTCCGAGGGGATCGCGTAGTACGGCATGATCGACGACGTGCCGGCCTCGATCGCCGCCTGGAACGGCGGAAGGTGGTACTTCTCGAGGGATCCGGGCGTCGGGTAGATGTTCAAGCTGCCCTCCGCGTAGTGCGGATCGGTGCCGTTCTCACGGGCGCCTCCACCGGGGAAGTGCTTCGTGGTCAGGGCGACGCCCTGGGCCGACGGACCATCCTCCCCCTGGAAACCACGCACGATCGCCGCCATCGCCGACGCGACGAATGCAGGGTCCTCGCCGAAGGTCCCCTGGCCTCGGAACCAGCGCGGGTCGGTGAAGACGTCGGCCATGTACATGTAGCCCTTGCGCAGTCCGGCGGCGAACCATTCGGCGCGGGAATGCTCGGCGAAGGATTCGATGACCTCGAGGGAACCTGTCGCGGCGAGACCGAGAGTGCCCGGCCACTGCGTGAACGGCTGGTCCTGAGGCGTGGCGCCCATCTTGAAACCGCCGGCCTCGTTCTTCGAGTTCGCGGCGACGACCACCGGGATACCCCAGCGGGTCGCCTCGGCCACCTCGTTCATCGCATTGATCCAGGTGGCGATCCGTGAACCGGTGGGCTCCTCGCGCATGATGAAGTGCCGCATGTGCAGGGACTCGATCATCTGGGTGGTCCCCTCGAAGGGGAGACCCGCGCTGGTGTGCGGATCGAGCTTGATCGGCAGGTACTGCTCGTCGAGCACCCCGTCGTGGCTGGTGAACGCCGAATTGTGCTGGGAGATGCCCATCGGCCGGGAGCTGATGACCATCAGCCCGATCTTCTCCTCGGGCGACATCCTCGAGGCGAGGTCAGCGGCGCGCTCGGCCGTACCCAGCCGCCAGTCCTCGAACGGGGTGAGCTCACCGTCACCGTCGAGGTCGCGAAAGCGCAGTCCGTCGACCTCGATGATCTGCTTGACGCGGGAGGAGATAGAGGCCTGCTGTGGCATGGGTGCTCCTGGAACGGGTGCGCGGGTGCGGTCGGGAGAGTGCTGCGGGTCGGGCCGGGCCGACCGCAGAAGAACGAGGCCGGGCGCGGCGACATGCCACGACGAGCTGCGTCAGGGATCATGGTCAACCGGTGATGAGCGGTTCGAACCCCAGGGAGACCAGATGCCGGCGGCTCATCGTGAGTGATTCGAAGATGTCGCGGCCGTAGGTCTGGTCCTGCTCGATGAGCAGATAGCGGGCCCCGGAGGCGATGCCCTGGTCGATGACCCGCTTCCAGTCCAGGGTGCCCTCGCCGACCTCGGCGAACTGCACGATCCCGCCGCCCCAGAACTCACCGAAGGCCGACCGGTCGCCGCCGGCGGCGGCGTCGAGCACCTCGGCAGGAGGCATGGTGATGCGGTAGTCCTTGAGGTGCACGAGGTCCAGGATCCCGTCGAACTCCGCGAGGGTGCGCTCGGGGTCCTTGCCGCCGCGCTGCACCCAGTGGCAGTCGATCTCGTATCGCAGGTGCGGCGCCTTCTGACGCAGCTGGTCCAGCAGGGTGACGCCGCCGAGCTTCGCGAACTCGACGTGGTGGTTGTGGTAGCTGAGCTTGAGGCCCGCTTCCGCCATCCGGCGGGCGTAGCCATCCGCCTCGAGCGCGAACGCGTCGAACGATTCCTGGGACTCCATCGCGCTCATCGGCATCATGCCGATGCGGAGCAGGTCGGTTCCCAGGCGACGGGCATGCTCGACGTGCAGGTCGAAATGCTTCTCGAGGGTCAGGTCCTCGCTGTCCGCGGGAGCCGACGTCTTCGCAGAGATCGCGGCGTACTCGATGCCGAGGTCCTCGCGCGCGGCTTCCATCCCGGCGACGTTCTCCTCGGTCATCGGGATCTGGGAGACCTCGACGACGTCGAACCCTGTGTCCTTCACCCGCTGGAGGACGGGGAGGATGCCCTCCTCGGCCACGTGTTCCTTGAGCATCATGAGTTGGATACCGATTCGTGCCATGCGAACCTCCTGAGGTCGATCCGGGCCGCATCGCCCGGGGGACGGAGCTGCCGTCCCTTCACGTGCCTGTCACGATATCCAGCAGCGGGGGAGTCCTCGGAAGTTTGCCGATGGTTGCCCGCGGCGGTCATCGGTACCTGGCCTCGTACCCTGGACCGATGCAGACCTCCGACCCGGCCCCAGGTGCTCCCCGGGAACCCGACGCAGTTCCTGGCACGGTCTGCGATCCCGCCTCGGACGACCTGCCTGCCGAGCGGGACGTCCTGGTCACGCGGAATGCTCCGGCTCCACCGCCGGCCGACCTGCCCGTGGACGCCGACCGGGTAGGGCGGCTCCAGGCGCAATGGGCCCCGAGCCAGGCGTCAGCCTCCAGGAATGCACCTGGTCTCTCGGGGCACGGCCGCTCGGGTCCGGCTCCGGCGTCCGCTCAGCTCTGCACGGCGGTGCGGGAGGCGATGAACGCCTGGACCGCGGCCTCGACGTCGGCCTCCGAGTGCGCGGCGGAGAGCTGCACCCGGATGCGAGCCTTGCCCGCCGGCACGACGGGATAGGAGAAGGCGGTGACGAACACGCCGTGCTCGAGCATCGCGTCGGCCATCCTCGCTGCGAGCGCCGCGTCCCCGAACATCACGGGCACAATCGCGTGCTCGCCCTCCAGCAGCTCGAAGCCCTCCTCGCTCATCCGGCGGCGGAACAGCTCGGCATTGCGGAACAGGGTCGCGCGCAGCTCCGCACTGCCGGCGACCAGCTCGAGCGCGGCCAGCGTGGCGGCGACGATCGAGGGGGCCAGGGAGTTGGAGAACAGGTAGGGGCGGCCCTTCTGACGGAGCATCGCGACGATCTCGGCGCGCCCGGAGACGTAGCCGCCACTGGCCCCACCCAGGGCCTTGCCGAAGGTTCCCGTGTACAGGTCCACGCGGTCCGAGACCCCGAAGTGCTCCGGGGTGCCGGCGCCGGTGTCACCCATGAAGCCCACGGCGTGGGAGTCGTCGACCAGCACGAGAGCCCCGTACTCGTCGGCGAGATCGCAGATCCCCGGCAGCGGGGCAAGGTAGCCGTCCATGGAGAACACGCCGTCGGTGACAATGATGGTGCGCCGGGCGCCCCGGCCCTCGTTCTGCGCCCGAGTCGCCTCGAGCTGGGTGCGCAGGTCGTCGAGGTCGGCGTTGCGGTACCGGTAGCGGGCAGCCTTGGACAGCCGGATCCCGTCGATCAGGGAGGCGTGGTTCAGGGCGTCGGAGATGATCGCGTCGTCCTTGCCGAACAGCGGCTCGAACACAGCGCCGTTGGCGTCGAAGCAGGAGGAGAACAGGATCGTCGCCTCGGTGCCGAGGAACGAGGAGACCGCCTCCTCGAGCTGGAGGTGGAGGTCCTGGGTGCCGCAGATGAAGCGGACCGAGGCCATTCCGAAGCCGCGCTCGTCCAGGGCTTGCTTCGCAGCGTCGAGCAGACGCGGGTGATCGGCCAGGCCCAGGTAGTTGTTCGCGCAGAAGTTCAGCACCTGTGCACCCTCACGGCCCAGGGGGCCGGCCGTGATGCGGTTGCTCTGCGGGGTCGAGATGACCCGCTCGTGCTTGAAGGTGCCGGCCTCCTCGATCTCGGCGAGTTCAGCGGTCAACTGGTCCTTGAGGTCCGTGTACACGGGGGTCCTTCCCTAGCGGGGTGCGGGATGCGGGTGGAGAGAGGGGGCAATCGAGGTGGTGGGAGCGAGCTCAGCCGATGTTCTCCCAATCCAGCAGCACCTTGCCGCCGTCGCCCGTGCGGGCGATCTCGTAGCCGCGGGCGAAGTCGGCCGCAGGGATCACATCGGTCACCGTGCGCGAGACCGTCCCGCGCAGCTCGGGGGAGCTGGTGAGCATGGCGGACATCGCGTTCCAGGTCTCGTACATCTCGCGCCCGTAGATGCCCTGCAGCGTGAGCATGCGGGTGACGACCATCGTCCAGTCGATCTCGAACTTCTGCGAGGGCAGGCCCAGCAGCGAGATCTTCCCTCCGTGGTTCATGTTCCCGATCATCTCCTGCAGGGCTCGCGCCTGGCCGGAGATCTCCAGCCCCACGTCGAAGCCCTCGCGCATACCCAGATTCGCCTGTGCCTCCCGCACGCGGGTCGAGGAGACATCGATCGTGACGTCCGCGCCGCTGTCGGCGGCCATGGCCAGGCGGTGGGGGGCGACGTCGGTGATGGCGATGTAGCGCGCTCCGGCGTGGCGGGCCACCGCGACCGCCATCTGGCCGATCGGGCCGGCGCCGGTGATCAGCACGTCCTCACCCACGACGGAGAACTTCAAGGTGGTGTGGACGGCATTGCCAAGCGGGTCGAACAGTGCCCCGAGCTCGGGGGAGATGAGCTGCGTGCCGCCGTCGTGCTCATGGACCCACGCATTGAAATGGGGGATCACGACGTACTCGGCGAACGCGCCGTCGCGCTGCACCCCCACGGACCGGGTGCGGATGCACATCTGCCGGCGGCCGGCGCGGCAGTTGCGGCAGGTCCCGCACACCACATGCCCTTCGCCGGAGGCACGGTCGCCGACCTTCACGTCGGTGACCTCGTCCCCGACCTCGACGACCTCGCCGTAGAACTCGTGCCCCGGCGTGAAGGGCACCGTGTCGCACATCGCCTGTGCGGAGGCATCCCAGGCCAGGATGTGCAGGTCGGTGCCGCAGATACCAGCACGCAGCACCCGGATCTTCACGTCGAACGGGCCACAGTCGGGCTCGGGCAGGTCCACCATGGTCAACCCGGGACCGGGCTCTGTCTTTCGCAGGGCACGCATCATCGCGGCAGCGATCCTCCTTGAGTCTGTATCGGCCCGCTGTCGCGGGAATCGACCCACCGGGGCGGGCCCGCCCCCGATGGTAGACGGGAGCGGGGCGAGGCAGAGCACGATCGGCAGGGGCGCGTCCGTCACGGCGGGTACGTGCGGCGTGGTCGACGGAAATCACCAGGACTCCTCGGCAGGCGGACACGTAGAGTGGGAGCGCCATGACCACACCCTCCACGACGCCTTCCTCGACTCCTGCCACGAAGCCTGCCGAGACTCCTGCTGCGCCGACGGCCGCGACCTCCGGCCCGCGCCTCTCCTATCCCGCCGAGCTGCCCGTCTCCGGGCGCCGCGAGGACATCATGGCGGCGATCCGCGAGAACCAGGTCGTCGTGATCGCCGGCGCCACCGGGTCGGGCAAGACCACCCAGATCCCCAAGATGCTCCTCGAGCTCGGGTACGGGCAGGGCAGCAGGCTCGTCGGCCACACCCAGCCGCGGCGCATCGCCGCCCGCTCGGTCGCCCAGCGCATCGCGAGCGAGATGGGCGAGAAGCTGGGGGAGGGGACCGTCGGCTTCCAGGTCCGCTTCACCCGCGAGACCGGTCGCGGCACCCGGCTGAAACTCATGACCGACGGCATCCTGCTCGCGGAGATCGGTCGGGACCGGCTGCTGAAGCGCTACGACGCGATCATCATCGACGAGGCCCACGAGCGCTCGCTGAACATCGACGTGATTCTCGGGTACCTGCGCCAGATCCTGCCCCAGCGACCGGATCTGAAGATCATCATCACCTCGGCGACCATCGACCCCGAGCGCTTCGCGGAGCACTTCGGCCGCACCCTCCCCTCGGGCGAGCGCGAGAACGCACCGATCATCGAGGTCTCCGGCCGCACCTACCCCGTGGAGATCCGTTACCGCCCGCTCGTCCTCGAAGCCGACGTCGAGGAGGACGACGAGCTCGAGGACATCCACTCCGTCGAGCGCGACCTCACCCAGGCCATCACCGATGCGGTCGACGAGCTCGCCGCCGAAGGTCCCGGGGACATGCTGGTCTTCCTGCCCGGTGAGCGCGAGATCCGCGAGATCTCCGACGCCCTGACCACCCACCTGGGCCTCGGCACGAAAGGTCGCGCCGCCCTGCCGGTCGAGGTGCTGCCGCTGTTCGGTCGCCTCTCCGCGCAGGACCAGCAGAAGATCTTCAGTCCACCGCCGGCGGGCACTTACCGTCGGATCATCCTGTCGACCAACGTCGCCGAGACCTCGCTGACGGTCCCGGGCATCACCTATGTGATCGATGCCGGTCTTGCCCGCATCTCCCGCTACTCCCAGCGCACCAAGGTGCAGCGCCTGCCGATCGAACCGATCTCGCAGGCCAGCGCCGACCAGCGCTCCGGCCGCAGCGGCCGTACCGCCCCCGGCATCGCGATCCGCCTGTACTCGCAGGAGGATTTCGAGGGCCGGGACGAGTTCACCGAGCCGGAGATCCTGCGCACCTCCCTGGCCTCGGTCGTGCTGTTGATGACGAGCCTGGGACTGGGGGACGTGGAGTCCTTCGCCTTCGTCGAGCCACCCGCCACCCGCGCCATCACCGACGGGGTCCGACTGCTCGACGAGCTCGGCGCCATCGAGGATGCCCCGAAGGATCCCGGCGGGCGCCGACTCACCCGCGTGGGCACCACCCTGGCCCGCTTCCCGCTGGACCCTCGCATGGCGCGCATGCTCATCGAGGCGCACCGTCTCGGGGCTCTGCGCGAAGCGCTGATCATCGTGGCCGCCCTGTCCATCCAGGACCCGCGCGAGCGGCCCTTGGGCCAGGAGCAGCAGGCCAAGGAGAAGCACAAGCGCTTCGAGGACGAGACCAGCGACTTCCTCGCCTTCCTCAACCTGTGGAACCACCTGCAGGCGCGCCGCAAGGCCCTGTCCTCCTCCGCCTTCCGCCGCGAGGTGCGCGCCGAGCACCTGCACTACCTGCGCATCCGTGAATGGTGGGACCTGCATTCCCAACTGCGGGACATGGCCAAGGACGTCGACCTCTCCACCAACGACAACGACGCCTCCCCGCAGGCCATCCACCAGGCCCTGCTCGCCGGTCTGCTCTCCCACGTCGGCCTGCAGGACGACCGCACCCGCGAGTACGCCGGTGCCCGCGGCGCCCGGTTCGCCCTGTGGCCCGGCTCTGCGCTGGCCAAGAAGCGACCGGACTACGTGATGGTCGCCGAACTGGTGGAGACCTCCCGGCTGTGGGGTCGCACCGCCGCACGCATCGACCCCGCCTGGGCGGAGGAGACCGGCGCCCACGTCGTCAAACGCTCCCACTCGGCCCCGCACTGGTCCTCCAAGCAGGCAGGCGCGATGGCCCACGAGAAGGTGACCCTCTACGGGGTGCCGCTGGTCGCCGACCGCGTCGTCGGATACGGCCGCATCGACCCGCCCGCGGCTCGTGAGATCTTTCTGCAGAATGCCCTCATCGAGGGCGACTGGCGAACCCGGCACCATTTCTTCCGCGACAACCGCGCCCTGATCAGCGAGCTCGAGGAGCTCGAGGCGAAGACCCGGCGCCGGGACCTGCTGATCTCCGATGAGCAGCTGTTCCGCTTCTATGACGAACGGATCCCGGCGGAGGTCGTCTCCGGCCGTCACTTCGACACCTGGTGGAAGAAGCAGCGCCACCAGACCCCGGACCTGCTGACCCTGACGGAGAAGGATCTGCTGGCCGCCGATGAGGGCGTCGCCGAGTCGATCCAGGCGGACTTCCCCGATACCTGGGTCCAGGGCGACATCACCGTGCCGCTGAGCTACTCCTTCGGCGAGGTCGGTGCGAAGGGCACCGACGGTGTCACCGCCACCATCCCGTTGGCGGTGCTGAATCGCCTGGAGGTGCGGGGCTTCGACTGGCTGGTGCCGGGTATGCGCGAAGAGCTGGTCACTGAGCTGATCCGTTCCCTGCCCAAGCCCGTTCGGCGCCATCTGGTCCCCGCGCCCGAGCGGGCGAAGGTGGTCGCTGCGAAGCTCCACGATGACGACCCCGACGCCGGTGAAGTGTTCCTCGAGGCGGTCGCCGACGAACTCGTGGCGTTGCCCGGTGTCCCCGATGACCTGCCGCTGTACGGACCGGAGTTCGATCTGACCAAGCTGCCCGCGCACCTGCGGATGCACTTCCGGGTGGTCGATGACAAGGCCCACCAGATCGGCTCCGGCGATGACCTGGCGGCGCTCGCGCAGCAGCTGAAGAAGCGCGTGGACGCTTCAGTCTCCTCGCAGGCCGACGACCTCACCCGACGCGATCTGCCCACATTCCCCGAGCAGGGCGTGGCGACCGTCCATGAGTCCACCGTCGGCGGGCTGAAGGTCACCGGCTATCCGGCGCTGGTCGCGCGCCGCGGCACCGACGGCCGCCTCGACCGGGTGGACCTCGCGGTGCTCGCCACGGCCGACGAGCAGATCCTCGCTCACCGGGACGGCGTGATCGCACTGCTCGATCGGGAGATCGGCACCGACCTCTCGGCGGTGCTCAACGCCCTGCCCAACCCCACCAAGCTCGCCGTGGCGGGATCCGACTACGCCTCGACCGCCGCGCTGCTGGCCGATGCCTCCCGCGCCGCGACCGTCCATCTCGCCGGGGACGCCCAGGTGCGCACCCGCGCCGAGTACGACGCGCTGCTGGCGCGGGTGCGCGAAGGCCATGACCGCCTTGCCGCGCAGGCCGTGAAGGACGCCGCTGCGGCACTCGCCGTCAGCACGAAGCTGCACAAGAACCTCGCGAGGGTCCCGTCTCTCGCGGTGCTGTCCCATCTCACGCAGATCCGGGAGCATGCCGCCTCGCTGCTCGGGGACGGGTTCATCTCCCGCACCGGTCTCGACCACCTCCCGGACCTGCGTCGATATCTCGAGGCCGACGCGATCCGGCTGGAGAAGCTCCCGGAGAATCCGCGCCGCGACGAGCAGCTGTCCTGGCAGATCGGCGATCTCGAGCAGTACTGGAGCACGGAGAGGGCGAAGCTCTCTGCCCGGCGCCGAGCCGAACCGGAGGCGCGGGAGATCCGGTGGATGCTCGAGGAGCTGCGGGTCAGCCTGTTCGCCCAGACCCTGGGCACGAAGCAGACCGTCTCCGACAAGCGGATCCGCAAGGCGGTCGCCGAGCTCTCCTGAGGCCCGACAGCGGGCCCGTTCGAGCGGAGCCGGGCCGCTGCGCAGCTCCCACCGGCCCACGCGGCCATCGTGACCTGGGCCATCGCGAGGTCGGGTGATCGTGGCCCGCGGCACGGATCCGGTGTTCGCGCGGTCACCTTGCAGAACTTTTACATTTCCACTATCGCCGTCCGATCGGCGGGCCGGGAGCCTGCCGTCCCCGGTCCTGGGCGGTGCGACGACCGGGAACGATGCGGTCGGCATGGCGATCTGCCGAATGTGGAGTTCCGGTCATGATCGCCAAAAGATCGCAGCCCGAGGTCATCGGGCTGCTCGAAGCGGACCTTCACACGCCGTGATCATGTCGTTACGTTGGCACGGCCCGGAGCGACCCGGGCAGCGCACATCGCTCCCGGACCTCGAAGGATTCCTGCTCCATGGCTCATTCCCCGACCGCCCCTTCCCCGACCGCCCCGCTCTCCCGTCGGCGTCTCTTCCTCGCCGGCGCCCTCGGACTCGCCTCCGCCGCGTCGCTGGCCACCATCGCGCCCGCCACCGCCGCGGACGATGCCTGGACCGAGGAGTTCATGACCCGCCCGGAGACTCGCGAGGGCTTCGCCATCGACGACATGGACCAGTGGCAGATCGACAACGCCCGGTTCATCATCGCGGCCGTCAAGGGGCACGGGATCGGGGTCGAGGGTGCCACCATCGTGCTGAGCACCGCCATCGTCGAGTCCTGGCTGTACAACTACGAGCCCGCCGTCGACGCCGACTCCGGCGGACTCTTCCAGCAGCGCCCCTCGATGGGCTGGGGAACCTACTCCGAGGTGCGACACAAGAAGCACGCGATCGATGCCTTCCTCGGCGTCGGGACGCGCTCCGCCGCTCCCGGGCTGCTGCAGGCGGCCCCGGACTTCGCGGCCTGGGAGCCGGGCGCCGCCGCGCAGCTGGTGCAGGGTTCGGCCCACCCGGAGCGCTACGCCGAGCAGGTCGCTGCCGCCCGTCTCCTCTGGGACCGCTACGCGGACGACGTCCAGCCGTACACGGACTGAGACCGCCCCGCGGCCCGGAGCGCCCCGTCCGATCAGCTCGGTGGGGCGCTTCGTCGTTCCGTGCGGACGGCAGGCGATCTCCGCCGGTGCGGCGCGCCCCACGGAGTGCTCGACGTCGTTAGTCTTGCCTCATGTCACCGTTGCCATCAGTGAGCTACTCCATCACGATCCGACTCGAGTTCGCGGCGCGATCCGCCGCGGTCAGCGACATCACCGGCCGGATCGAGAGACGCGGAGCCACCGTCACCGCGCTGGACGTCTCCGCCTCCGGGCAGGAGCGGATGCGCGCCGATATCACCGTCCTGACCGCCGGCCACGATCACGCCATGGAGGTCGTCGAGGACCTCAAGGGGATCGAGGGCGTCGAACTCGGCAAGGTCTCGGACCGCACCTTCCTCGCCCACCTCGGCGGCAAGCTCACCGTCGAGTCCAAGCTGCCGATCCGCCACCGCGACGATCTCTCGATGATCTACACCCCGGGCGTCGCCCGCGTGGTGAAGGCCATCGCCGAGAACCCCGAGGACGCCCGCCGCCTGACCATCAAGCGCAACACCGTCGCCGTGGTCTCGGACGGCTCCGCGATCCTGGGCCTGGGTGACCTCGGCCCGCTCGCCGCGATGCCGGTGATGGAGGGCAAGGCCGCCCTGTTCAAGCGCTTCGCCAACATCGATGCCTTCCCGATCTGCCTGGACGCGCACTCGGTCGACGACATCGTCTCCCACGTGAAGGCCATCGCCCCCGTCTTCGCGGGTATCAACCTCGAGGACATCTCTGCTCCGCGCTGCTTCGAGATCGAGGACCGCCTGCGTGCCGAGCTGGACATCCCCGTCTTCCATGATGACCAGCACGGCACCGCGATCGTCGTGGTCGCGGCGCTGCGCAATGCCCTGCGGGTGGTGGAGAAGGACATCGCCACGGCA
The DNA here is from genome assembly GCF_014897705.1 of Brachybacterium sp. FME24. GTDB lineage: Bacteria > Actinomycetota > Actinomycetes > Actinomycetales > Dermabacteraceae > Brachybacterium. The sequence goes on from NZ_JABUXV010000008.1 coordinate 173,438, forward strand.
CGCATCGTCCTGTCCGGCGCCGGCGCCGCCGGGACGGCGATCCTGCGCCTGCTGCGCGCGGCCGGGGCGCGCGACGTGGTCGTCACCGACATCGACGGCATCGTGCACGAGGGCCGCGAGAGCCTCGAGGGTCGCCTGCCGTGGATCGCGGAGGTCACCAATCCCCGCGAGCTCACCGGCACCCTGCATGACGCGATCGCGGGCGCGGACGTCTTCATCGGCGTCAGCGCGGGGAACATCCTCTCGGCCGACGACGTCTCGACCATGGCCGAGCGTTCGATCGTGTTCGCGATGGCGAATCCGACCCCGGAGATCGATCCGTCCGAGGCCGCGAGGTACGCCGAGGTCGTCGCCACCGGACGCAGCGATTTCGCCAATCAGATCAACAACGTCCTCGCCTTCCCCGGTGTGTTCCGCGGCCTGCTCGACGCCCACGCCACCCGTGTGAGCGACCGCATGCTGCTCGCTGCGGCGAAGGCCCTGGCCGACGTCGTCTCGATCGAAGAGCTCAATCCGACGTACATCGTGCCGAGCGTCTTCCACGAGGGCGTGACCAAGGCTGTGGCCAACGCGGTCGAGCAGGTCGCCCGGGAGGAGGCCGGCACGATCGACACCATCACCGGCGCCATGCCCGCGGTCTACGCGGACGAGATCACCTTCGAGGCCTGACGGGGCCTGACCGGTATCACTGAGCAGGGGCGAGCACGGCATCCGTGCTCGCCCCTGCGGCGTTGCGTCGCAGTGCTCGAGCCAGGGAGAAGCGGATTGCGTAAGCGGGTTACATAACTGGGGTGAAGTGTGTAACGTACTTACATGTCGTCTGCATCACACCCGATCTCGGGGCTCGATCGCCTGCTCACCGACCCCACCCTTCTGCGCGAGGGACGGGTCGGCCTGCTGACACATTTCGCCGCCGTCACCTCCGATCTCGCGCGGGGCGTGGATGCCCTGGTGGCCGCCGGAATCGACGTGCGCTGCCTGATCTCCCCGGAGCACGGCTACTGGGGGACGGGGCAAGCGGGAGTGGGTCAGGACGAGGAGCGGGACCGAACCACCGCTCTGCCCGTGCTCGACGCCTACGGCCTGGACAGCGAGGCGCTGGAGCTGCTGCTCGCCGACGCAGGCATCGATCATGTGGTCGTCGATCTGCAGGACATCGGGTGCCGTTTCTATACCTACATGTGGAGCATGGTCGACGTGATGGGCGTCTGCGCTCGCCTCGGTCTGCGCGTCACCGTGCTGGATCGGCCCGCACCGCTGGCCACGACGGCACTCGGCCCAGGGCTCGATCCAGGCTGCGCGAGCTTCGTCGGCCGTCTCGGAGTCCCCCTGCGACACGGAGCGAGACTCGGAGACATCGCCCGCACGATCGCGGCAGGTCACCTCGAACAGCCACTGGACCTCCAGATCATCGAGGCCCCCGGGGCTGACGGTGCGGCGCCGTGGATCGCTCCCTCGCCCAACATGCCCACGCTGACCACGGTCGCGCTGTATCCCGGGACCGGCCTGCTCGAAGGCACGGCGCTGAGCGAGGGGCGCGGCACCACTGCACCCTTCGAGCTGTTCGGCGCCCCGTGGTGCGGCCCCGAGCTCGCCGCACGCCTGCGCGAGCTCGAGCTGCCGGGCGTACGCTTCCGGGAGGCGAACTACCGGCCCACCCACAGCACCTTCGCCGGTGAGCGCGTCCATGGGGTCCAGGTGCATCTGACCTCGGAGGTCGGCCCTGCCGGAGATGCTGCGCTCGCGGGGACCGGGGCACCCCTCGACTCCTTCGATCCGCTGCGCGTCGGCCACGCGATCATCGCGACCGTCGCCTCCCTCTACCCGGACCAGCCGCTGTGGCGCGAGGCCCTCCCGGGCCGGCCGGAGTTCATCGACCTGCTGTGGGGATCGTCCGCGCTGCGCGAAGGCATCGCGGACGGTGCGAGCTTCGAGGAGACCCTCGCCGCGTCCCCGCCCCCGATCGAGCTTCTCGTATGAACCGTATGCCCGGGCTCCGACTTCGTGAGGGAATGCACCCCGATGACCTCGCCACGTCGAGCGCCCTGACCGCCACCTCCGCGACGCATGGCGGCTGAAGGGCTCGCCCACGCGTGGTTCCAGTGACCGGCCCCGGGAGCCCGGGGCACCGACTCCACGCAGCACGAGGGCTCGCCCTGCTGCGCACCTATTCCCCCTACACGCCCGCCGTCGCCGGTGAGCGGGCCGGCTGCGGCCATCAGGAAGGACATCAACGATGAGACCAGAGGTCACCCGTCGAGCACTGATGCTCGGCACCGCCGGCGTCGCGGGAGTCACCGCGCTCGCCGGCTGCGGAGGCGAGACCCTTGACGACGAGGACATGCCGGTGCGGATCAAGGCAGCGGACACCACCCTGTTCCAGCCCAATTTCAACCCCTACTCGGGGCAGGCGCTGCAGGGCGCCAGCGGGCTCATCTACGAGCCCATGCAGGTGATCACGGCGATGGACGTCGAGAACCCCGAGCAGTGGCTGGCCTCGACCTTCACCTGGAACGAGGAGGGCACCATGCTCACGGCCGCCGTGCGCGAGGGTGTGAGGTGGACGGACGGCGAAGCGTTCGACGCCGAGGACGTCGTCTTCACCTTCCTCATGATGAGAGATTTCCCCGCCGCCAATACGGCAGCGCTGTCCATCGTGGACGCCGTCGCCGTGGACCCGCTCACCGTGGAGATCACCTTCGAGACCACCACGTTCGCCCAGGAACCCACGATCGGTGCGCTGCCCATCGTCCCGGAGCACATCTACTCCACCTTCGAGGATCCGTCGGCGGAACAGGTCCAGGATCCGGTGGGCACCGGCCCGTACATGCTCGACCGGTTCTCCGACCAGCTGTACACCTTCGTGCGCAACGACGAGCACTGGATGGCCGAGGAGTTCGCCGCGAAGCATCTCGCCTGGCCCTCCTACACCAGTCAGACCATGGCAACTGCCATGCAGGCGGGGGATATCGACTGGGCGGGCGACTTCATCGCGAACATCGACAAGATCTTCGTGGAGCACGATCCGGAGCATCGCGGTCACTGGTATCCCGGCAACGGGGTCTTCAACCTGACCTTCAACCTCGACAAGGAGCTCTGGCAGGACCTCGAGCTGCGGCGCGGCATCAGCCTGGCGATCGACCGCCAAGAGCTTTCCGACATCGCCATGCTCGGCTACGTCGACGTGCCCCACCCGACGGCGCTTCCGCGACCGACCTTCGAGGAGTTCATCGCGCAGGATCTCCACGACCAGGAGTTCGTCTTCGATCCGGACGACGCCGAACGGATCCTCGACGAGGCAGGATACGAGCGAGGACCCGACGGGATCAGGGTCAGCCCGGACGGGACGCCGCTGTCCTTCTCGCTGCAGATCCCGTCGGACTACAACGACTGGGTCATCGCCACCCAGGTGCTCGATGAGCAGCTGCGCCGGATCGGCATCGAGTTCACTCCCCAGGGCGTCTCCTTCGAAGCCTGGACCGAGAGCCGGGACATGGGCAACTTCGATGTCACCCTGTCGATCGTCGCCGCAGGCCAAGGGCCCTGGTTCCTATATCGCTCGATGCTGTCCTCCCAGCACAGCCCGGATGAGGACGGTCGCGTCTACGCGAACTTCCAGCGGTGGTACGACGAGGAGACCGATGAGCTGCTCACGGCCTTCGCGGAGACCGAGGACGAGACGGAGCGGGGCCTCGCGATCGACGGGCTGCAGCGGATCGTCGTCGACAAGCTGCCGGCGATCCCGATCATCACCGCCCCGAACTGGTTCAACTACAACACCGCGCAGTGGACGGGGTTCCCGAGCGAGGAAGACCCCTACGCGCTCGGATCACCCGTCAACGCCGCCGACAGGATGATCATCCTGCGGCGACTGTCCAGGACCGAGAGCTGAGGGAGGCCAACCCCATGAAATTCCTGCTTCGAAAGCTCGGCCTGTACGCGTTCATCGCGTGGGCAGCGTTGACGCTCAACTTCCTGATCCCGCGGATGATGCCCGGCGATCCCGTCAGCATCCTCATCGCCGGGTCGAAGGGCCAGATCGACGCGGAGGCTCGGGACGCCATCGCGGCGCAGTTCGGTATCTCCGAGGACCCGATGATCATCCAGTACGTCCACTATCTGGGTGATCTCCTCCGCCTCGACCTGGGCGTCTCGCTCAGCCAGTATCCGGTCCCGGTGCTGGACATCATCAGCCAGTCCCTGACCTGGACCGTGGGCCTGGTGGGCGTCTCGACCGTGGTCGGATTCGTGCTGGGCACCGGGCTCGGAGTCCTGCTCGCCTGGCGCCGAGGAACCTGGTCCGACCACGTGCTGCCCGGGCTGACGTTCCTCAATGCCATCCCGTACTTCTGGATGGCCCTGATCCTGGTCATGCTGCTGTCGGTCACGGTGAGCATCTTCCCCGCCGGCGGCGGGTACGACCGGTCGATCTTCCCCGAGCTCACCCCGGAGTTCGCCGGGTCGGTGCTCTACCACGCGGCACTGCCCGCGCTGACGATCGTCATCGGCTCCTTCGCCGGCTGGGTGCTCCAGATGCGCAATATGACCGTGACGATCATGGGCGAGGACTACGTCTCGATGGCGGAGGCGAAGGGACTGCCCCAGCGCACGGTCCTGTTCGGATACGCCGCCCGCAACGCGATCCTGCCCAGCGTGACCGGCTTCGCCCTCGCCCTCGGCGCTGTGGTGGGCGGCTCGATGCTCACCGAAGTCATCTTCAACTATCCCGGTCTCGGATACGCCCTTTTCCAGGCCGTCAGCGCACAGGACTTCCCGCTCATGCAGGGGCTGTTCCTCATCATCTCCCTGGCGGTGATCCTGGCGAACCTGATCGCCGACGTCGCCTATGTGTTCCTCGATCCCAGAACCCGACAGGGGGCCTGAACGATGAAGCTCTCCTCGCTCATCCCGCGCAGTGGAAAAGTCCGAACCGGGGTCGTCGTGGTCCTGGTATTCATCGTGATCGCGGTGCTCGGGCCAGTCGTGGCCACGCATGACCCCCGCGCCACCTCCTTCGACATGCTCGAGCCCCCCTCGGGTCGGTACTGGCTGGGGACCACCCAGTCCGGACAGGACGTCTTCGCCCAGTTCGTCCACGGTGCGCGGATCTCGCTGCTGGTGGGCCTGCTGGCCGGTGTGATCTCCCAATTGTTCTCGGTGGTGGTCGGCCTGCTGGGCGGCTACTTGCGGGGCGTCGCCGACGACCTGCTCTACATCGTCACGGCGGTGTTCCTGGTGATCCCCGGGATGCCTCTGCTGATCGTGCTGACCGGTTACCTCCCGTCCCGCGGGATGCTGTCCATCGCGGTGGTCATCGCGATCACTTCCTGGGCGGGAGCGGCCCGCGTGATCCGCGCCCAGACCCTCTCGCTGCGCAACCGCGACTTCGTCGAAGCGGCCCGCGCCACCGGTGAGGGACGCCTGCGGATCATGTTCTTCGAGGTACTGCCGAACATGCTTCCCCTGGTGGCCTCCGGGTTCCTGTTCTCCGTGATCGGAGGCATCCTCGCAGAGGCTGGGCTCGCTTTCCTCGGCCTGGGATCACTGACCACCACGAGCTGGGGCTCGATGCTGTACTTCGCGCAGAACTCGCAGGCGCTGCTGGCGGGCGCCTGGTGGTGGTTCGTGCCCCCGGGCCTCGCCATCGCCGTCATCGGAGCCGGACTGGCCCTGATCAACTTCGGGATCGACGAATACTCGAACCCTCGTCTGCGTACGGGCTCGGCCACGAAGAAGACCAGGACCAGTCGTGCCGCCGGTGGCGACGCGACCGCTGCGAATGCCCAGGTCTCCGGGATCGGTTCGGGAACGCCGCCCACGCCGGGAGGTGCTTCGGCGGCGACTGCGGAGCATGTGGCTCTCACCCGAGAGCGCACCGATGAGGTCGATCCTGAGCTCGCGTCGCGGATCCACCCCTCGCCCATGCCGGGTTCGCCGATCATCGAGGTGGACTCCCTGCGCGTGGACTATCCGACCGCCTTCGGCACCGTCCACGCTGTGCAGGACGTCTCGCTCACGCTGCGCCGCGGGGAGATCCTCGGGCTGGCCGGAGAGTCAGGCTCCGGCAAGTCCACGTTGACCAACGCCATCACCCGCCTGCTGCGCGCCCCGGCGGACGTCGCCGGCGGGTCGATCACCTATCGCGCAGACGATGGCGCCCCCACGGATCTGCTGCACCTGGAGGACAGAGAACTGCGCGCATTGCGGTGGAACGAGATCGCCGTGGTCTTCCAGAGCGCCATGAACGCGCTGAATCCCGTCACCTCCATTCACGCCCAGTTCGACGACGTGATCCGCGTGCACCGGCCGAGCCTGCCAGCCGCCCAGCGCACGGCGATCGCCAAGGAGCATCTCGAGCGGGTCGGGATCGATCCCGGCCGGATCGACGCCTATCCGCACGAACTCTCCGGCGGCATGAAGCAGCGCGTGGCCATCGCCATCGCGCTGGTCCTCGAACCGGACGTGATCTTCATGGACGAGCCCACGACGGCGCTGGATCTGCTGGTCCAGCGCGACGTGCTCGACCAGATCGTGCGGCTGCGTGAGGAGTACGGCTTCGCCATCGTGTTCACCACGCATGATCTGGCGCTGCTGCTGGAGATCTCCGACTCGATCGCCGTGATGCGCCACGGGCGCCTGGTCGAATACGGCCCGGCGGTCGACATCTACCGGGACCCGCAGCACCCGTACACGCAGAACCTGCTGTCCTCGCTCGCAGAACTCGGGAGCCTCGCATGACCATCACCGATACCACCACCGGTTCCGGCCCGCAGCCCCAGGCGCGCACCGTCCTCGAGGGCCGGAACCTCGTCAAGGAGTACCCGGTCGGCGCCCGCAGCGGGCTGCTGCGCCGCCAGCAGACGATGCGCGCCGTCGACGACGTCTCGATCGTGCTCACCCAGGGCCGCGTCACCGCCCTGGTGGGGCAGAGCGGCTCCGGCAAGTCCACGCTCGGGCGGATGCTGGCGCGGCTCATCCCTGCCACCTCCGGCCAGATCCTGCTGGATGGTCGGGAGGTGCCGACCCGCGGAAACGCAGGGCACCGGGAGTACGTGGGCGATGTGCAGCTGACCCTGCAGGATCCCTTCGCCTCCCTGAATCCTCTGCGCAGGATCGCGTACACCCTGGGCCGGGCCGTGCGCATCCACCAGGATGCTCGCGGTGAGGCCGCGGTGCACGAGCGCAGCATCCAGCTGCTGGAGCGCGTCGGTCTGACACCGGCGGAGCGTTACCTCGATCGGTTCCCCCATGAGCTCTCCGGCGGCGAGCGTCAGCGCGTCTCGTTCGCGCGGGCGCTGGCTGCCTCGCCGAAGGTCCTGATCGCCGACGAACCCGTCTCGATGCTCGACGTCACCATCCGCAAGGAGATGCTCGACCTGATCGACGATCTGCGTCGCGACGAGGACCTCGCGGTCCTGTACATCACCCACGACCTCGGCAGTGCCCGCCGCTACTCCTCCGAGGTGCTGGTCATGCACGAGGGGCACGTCGTCGAGGCGGGCGAGAGCGCCACGGTGATCGATGACCCGCAGCACGAGTACACCCGCCGCCTGCTGGCGGCCGCACCGAACCCCGCCGCCCGGCGGCGCTGACGGACCGCCGGGCAGGTGAGGACGATCATCCGCCCGGCCGGGCACTCAGGTGAAAGCGATCCTCGCCAACTCGCGCCGTGAGCGATCGACCGTGAACCGCGCCCGACGGGGATGGACCCGGTTGGTCAGCAGCGCCGCAACGGTGCCGGAGACAGGATCGGCGAGCACCGAGGTGCCCGTGAACCCGGGGTGGCCGACGACATGGGGCAGCAGCGAGCCCGGAGCGGTCTCCTGGCCGATGCGCAGACCGAATCCCTGGCGCCACGGTGCGCCGGTCGCCACTCCTGCGGGCAGCTGGTCAGTGGTCAGGAGCTCCCTCACGGACGTCGAGAGCGTGGGCCCCGGAGCGCGCCCGGCCAGGAGGCGCCCGATCGCGAGGGCATCCTCGAGGGTCGCGAACAGGCCGGCGTTTCCGGTACCGCCCAGCGACCACGCCGTCTCGTCATGGGTGGATCCGCGCACCAGGCCGCGCGGGGGATCGTCCTGGTACTCGGTGGCGGCCGCACCGGCTGCGACGTCCGGATCCGGCGCCCAGCCTGCGGTCATCGCGCCGGCCGGGTCGAGCACGCGCCGGCGTGCGAGTTCGGGCAGGGGAGTGTCGGTCAGCCCCTCCAGGAGGGCGCCCAGCAGGATGAATCCGATGCACGAGTAGGCATGGACGGTGCCCGGGTCGGCGTGCAGCTCGGCCCGCGAGATCGCGGCGATGCGGTCCTCGCGACCTGCGTCGATCTGCCACAGCGGCATCACCGGGGGGAGGCCGGCGGTGTGGGTCAGGAGGTGGCGCACGGTGATGTCGGGGTGCGGGGACGTGAGGGGCCCGGCGAGAAGATACTCGGCGACCGGGGCCTCGGGATCGAGCAGTCCCTCGTCGATCAGAGTCGCCGCCGTGAGCGCCGTGACCACCTTCGTCACCGACGCCATGTCGAACACGGTGTCCTCGCCCACCGCCGTGACCTCGGCGGATCCGTGCGCTAGGCGGGTTCCGTCGGCCCCGAACACTGCCGTCGAGCCGGCGACCGCGCGGGTGATGCCTTCGACGCGATCCACGGCCGCGACGGCGGCGGGCGCGCCCTCGATCGCCGTGCCCTCCGGTGGTGCCGAGAGTGCGGCGGAGGTCAGGACGCCCACCAGCTGCTCGAGCTGCTGCTGGTCCTCGGTGTTCCGGCGGGGCGCTGGTGCGGTCATCGTCTTTTGTACTCCTCGAGGGCGTTGAAGGTGGTGCGCAGAGCGTCGACGGTGGCATCACGGCCGCTCTGGGCGACGGCCACGAACAGGCAGTCCACGATCAGCAGCTGGGCGGATCGGGAGGCCATCGCGCCGGATCGGTAGGTGGATTCGCGCACCGTCGTGCGCAGAACGATGTCCGCCGCCTCGACCACCGGCCCGTGCCCGCTGCCGGTGATGGCGATGGTGGTGGCCCCTGCGCCGCGCGAGGTGGTGAGGAAGGTGGCCACCTCCGTGGTGGTCCCGCTGTGCGAGAACCCCAGCGCGACCTGACCGGGTCCCAGGAGTGCGGCGGAGACGAGCGCATCGTGCGTGTCCGGGATGGAGCGGGACATGCGGCCCAGGCGATGCAGTTTGCGCTCGAAATCACTGCCGCCCGAGGCGGAGGCGCCGATCCCGTGCATCAGCACCAGGGGTGCGGCGGAGATCGCCTCGACAGCTCTCTGCAGGGCGGGGATGTCCAGCGCCGCGGCGGTCTCCTCGATGCCGAGGGTCTCGGTCAGGGCGATCTCGCCGACGATCTCGTGCAGGGCGCTGGCTGCCGGGAGGTCCGAGCCGTGGGTGGGGCCGACCTCGTGTCGCCGCACGCGTTCGGAGGCGATCTCCCCGGCCAGTGTGAGCCGCAGCTTCGAGAATCCCGACAGTCCGAGGCGATGGCAGAAGCGCACCACGGTGGTCTCCGAGGTGGCGCATGCGGTGGCCAGATCGGTGATGGTTCCCTGGAGTATCCGCTCGGGGTCCTCCAGGATCGCGTCGGCGACCCGGAGCATCGAGGGAGGCAAGGACGCTCTGTCGGCCTGGATGCGGGACTGGATGCTCATGCGCCGATCGTAGAGCGGGTCAGGGTCGCGGCAGGGCGTCGTCGGGAACCTCGTCGAGCTCCGCCTCGAGTTCTGCTTCGTGCTCTGGATCTGCTTCGTGCTCTGTCGCGCGGCGACGGCGCAGGCGCTCGCCGATCCACAGCCCCACCCCCAGGGCGATGCCGATCACGTCGAACAGGATGTCCGCACCTTCGGCGCCGCGCTCCGGCAGCAGCAGCAGCTGGACCAGCTCGATCAGCAGCGCGTGAGCGACGGCGAGGAGCACCACCCAGCCCATCGGGAAGCGACGGCGTGGTGCCAGCAGCCGCCCGGCCGCCCAGACCGTCAGGGCGAACACCAGGAGGTGGACGATCTTGTCGAGACCGGGCGCACCGGCCCCCGGAACGCCGGAGGGGATCTGCGGCAGGTAGAAGCCGATGTTCACCACGAGCGCGAGGACCAGGACTCCGGCGCGCCCCGGCAGGGAACCACCTGCTCGACGGACCTCATGCGGCAGGCGGCTCAGGTACTCGGCGACAGCGTCCATGGCGGGCATTGTTCCAGCGGAGGTGGCTGTCTCCGGGGAGGCAGGGCCGCTAAGCTCGCGGGAGCACGACATCGACCGAGGGAGTTGCCATGTCCTCCACATCCGACCCGTCCCGGATGGACCCGTACAGCGATGACCCGGGCGCGTCCCCGGGCAGTACTGCGGTGCTGGACCGCCAGCAGCAGGAGAAGGACCAGACCACCGACGACGGTGACCACGACCGGTACGCCCATTACGTGCGCAAGGACAAGGTCACCCAGGCCGCGCTCGGCGGCTCGCCCGTGATCGCCCTGTGCGGCAAGGTCTGGGTGCCCGGGCGCGATCCCGAGAAGTACCCCGTGTGCCCCGAGTGCAAGGAGATCTACGAGGGGATGCGCGAGCCCCAGGACGGCGGAGGAGGCGGCGGCGAGGGCAGCTCTGGCGGCTCCGGTCGCGGAGGCGGCTTCCGCGGCTTCTTCGGCGGTCGCCGCTAGCCCGACGGAGGGCGCAGCCGACGCTTCACCTGCGCGGCCCGGGCGAATGCCCGGGCCGCGTCGTCGTCCGGTGCGCCCGGACGACGCAGTACCAGCGCGCGCGACGCGCCAGGGACTTCCTCACATCGCACTCGTCGGCGGGTCGTCGCACCGCAGCGGTACGGTTGGTCACGCCGTGAATTCCACTCCTCTCTTCTCCGCGAGCGATCCCCGCCAGCCCTCCGAGGCGGCCGCACGATCGCTGTCCCCGGCCTACCCGGAACGTGCCGCCTGGGGCACGGTCACCAAGCTGCGCGCCTGGCAGACCGAAGCCCTCGAGCAGTACCGTGCCAGCGACCCCAAGGACTTCCTCGCCGTGGCGACGCCCGGCGCCGGCAAGACCACTTTCGCGCTGCAGGTCGCGGCGCAACTGCTCTCCGCCGGCACCGTCCGCCGCATCACGGTGGTCGCGCCCACCGAGCATCTGAAGACCCAGTGGGCCGACGCCGCCGCGCGCGTCGGCATCTCCCTGGACCCCAACTTCAGCAACGCCCAGGGTGCGCACGGCTCCCACTTCCAGGGCGTCGCGGTGACGTACGCCCAGGTGGGCATGCATCCGGCGTTGCACCGTGCCCGCACCGAGGCGGACCGCACTCTGGTGATCCTCGACGAGATCCACCACGCCGGTGACTCGCTCACCTGGGGCGACGGGGTGCGCGATGCCTTCGACCCCGCGGTGCGTCGCCTGTCCTTGACCGGCACCCCGTTCCGCTCGGACTCCTCGCAGATCCCGTTCGTGATCTACGAGGAGGACGGTGAGGGCTTCTCGCGCTCGAAGGCGGACTACATCTACGGCTATGGCGAAGCGCTGCGCGACCACGTCGTGCGTCCCGTGCTGTTCATGACCTACTCCGGGCGCATGCACTGGCGCACCAAGACCGGTGATGAGGTCTCCGCTCAGCTCGGTGCGCTGGAGACCAAGGACATCACCCAGCAGGCCTGGCGCACCGCCCTGGACCCCAGCGGTGAATGGATCCAGTCGGTGCTCTCTGCCGCAGATCGCCGCCTGACCGAGGTGCGTCGCCACGTCCCCGATGCCGGCGGCCTGGTGATCGCCACCGACCAGAAGGCGGCCCGCGCCTATGCGGCCACCCTCCACGACATCTGCGGGCAGGCGCCCACCGTCGTGCTCTCCGACGATGCCGGCGCCGGCAAGCGCATCGAGGACTTCTCCGCCTCCGAGGACCGCTGGATGGTCGCGGTGCGCATGGTCTCCGAAGGCGTTGACGTGCCCCGGCTCTCGGTCGGCGTGTACGCGACCTCGACGGCGACGCCCATGTTCTTCGCGCAGGCCGTGGGGCGCTTCGTGCGGTCGCGGACCCGGGGTGAGACCGCGAGCGTCTTCCTGCCGACGGTCCCGATCCTGATGGCCCACGCCGCCGAGCTCGAGGCCGAGCGGGACCACGTGCTGGATCTGCGACCCGCGAGCGGCGACGAGGAGACCGGCCTCGACGAGAGCCTCCTGGAGGAGGCGAACCGGCCCGAGAAGACCAGTGACCAGCTCGAGATGTCCTTCGAGGCGCTCGAATCCGAAGCGTCCTTCGACCGTGTTCTGTTCGACGGCGGCGAGTACGGCGCCGGTGGCATCGTCGGCAGCGAGGACGAACAGGAATTCCTCGGCATCCCCGGGCTGCTCGACACCGATCAGATGCGCACGGTCCTCCAGCAGCAGCAGGCCCAGCAGCAGGAACGGCGCAAACGCAACAGCTCCGCAGAGCCGGAACCCACGCCCGGCGTGGTCGATCACCGTCAGCTGATGGATCTGCGCAAGGAGCTCAGCACCCTGGTCTCCGCGTGGGCGCGCAAGTCAGGCACCCCGCACGGCTCGGTGCACAAGACATTGCGCGGTCGCAGCGGCGGGCCGGCGGTGGCGCAGGCCGGCGCCGAACAGATCCAGACACGAATCGACATCGTGCGCGGCTGGTTCGTCGGCCGCCGCTGAGGGACCGACCGGCGGCCGGTGACAGCGGAAGCCTCAGCGCAGGACGCGGGCGGCTTCGATGCCGTCGACGACGGTGGGGATCGCAGCCGGACCGTCCGGGCCGTCGTCGGCCGAGAGCTCCAGTTCCGCGACCGAGGCCGCGTGGCGCAGCCGGGCCGCCTCCACTCGCCGCGGGCCGCTCACGGACTGCACCGGTTCGCCGCCGAGGATCATCGGTTCCTGCAGGGGGCGCAGGTGCGTGCGGCTCCAGTCCGGGGAGGCCTCCGCGGAGATCAGCTCCGCGGTGAGCTCTCGCTCGAACTGCGCGATCTCGGCTTCGCCGGGCAGCACCAGCTCCGCGTGGGCGCGGCCGCCCACCAGCATGCGGAAGGCGCGCTTGCCGGCCCCGAGGGTGGCCTTGTCCTGGGACTGCTTGCCCACGGGGTGCATCCGCCCGTCGGAGCCCTCGCGCTCGACCAGCTTGTACACGAACCCGGGGGCGGGGTGCCCGCCGCCGGTGACCAGGCGGGTCCCGATGCCGTAGCCGTCCAAGGGGGAATCGGCGAGCTCCTCGACCCGGTACTCGTCCAGGTCACCAGTGGCGGTGACCCGGGTGCTGGTCGCACCGAGCGAATCGAGCAGCGCGCGCACCTCGCCGGCCTGCGCGGCGAGGTCCCCGGAGTCCAGCCGCACGGCACCCAGCTCGGGACCGGCCAGCTCGACCGCGGTACGCACTGCCGTCTCGACGTCGTAGGTATCCACCAGGATGGTCGTTCCCGCACCCTGGGAGGCGAGCTGGGCGCGGAAAGCCTCCTCCTCGGTGTCGAACAGAAGCGTGAACGCGTGCGCCGCGGTACCGGCGACCGGGATGCGGTAGTGCGCGCCTGCGGCGAGGTTCGAGGAGGAGGCGAAGCCGACGATGTAGGCCGCCCTGGCCGCAGCGATGGCGGCGTCCTCATGGATCCGGCGTCCACCCATCTCGATGCAGGGCCGTCCGCGAGCGGCGGTGATCATGCGCGATCCCACCGAGGCGACCCCACTGTCATGGTTGAGGATCGACAGCACCACGGTCTCCAGCATCACGGCGTCCTCGAAGGTGCCCTCGATGCGCAGCACGGGAGAGTTCGGGAAGAACAGCTCACCTTCCGCGTAGCCGTGCACGTCTCCAGTGAAGCGGTAGTCGGCCAGGTGCTCGAGAGTCGCCTCGTCGAGGACGTCGGCACGGCGCAGGTAGCGCAGGTCGGCGTCGTCGAACCGGAAGTCCGCGATCGCCTCGAGCACGCGGCCGGTGCCGGCGAGCACGCCGTAGCGCCGCCCTGCGGGGAGGGACCGGGTGAACACCTCGAAGACGCTGCGACGCGAAGCGGTGCCCGCCTCGCGGGCACCTTGCAGCATCGTCAGCTCGTAGAGGTCGGTGAGCAGGGCAGAAGTCACAGTGTCCACCGTAATACGTGCCAGGTGGGCAGGGTGACGGGCGCGCCCCGTAGACTCGTTCGCGCCGCTTCTGCACGACCCCCTTCACTGATCGATGCGCGGCGTGACACAGGAGGAGCACGGATGCCGGTGGAGCTGCGGCGGGCGGAGCCCGCGACGGGGTCGCTGTCCGACCCCTCCGGCAGCGTGCAGGTGAGGGTCGAGACGGACGGGCCCTGGCGCACCGTCGTCTGGAACGATCCGGTGAACCTCATGAGCTATGTCGTGTTCGTCTTCCGTCGTCACTTCGGCTATTCGCGCCTCATCGCCGAGCAGCTGATGATGCAGGTGCACGACGAGGGGCGTGCGGTCGTCTCGCACGGTTCCCGGGAGCGCGTCGAGACTGACGTGCAGGCCATGCAATCCTTCGGCCTGCGCGCGACCCTGGAGAAAGCGGGGGAGGACTGATGGCCCACGCATTTCGTCGTCGCCCCGACGGCAGCCTCGCCTGCCGGCTCGACGGGGAGGAGAAGGCGATCATCACTCAGGTCGCCCAGGAGACCGCAGACCTGATCCGCGCCGACCTGGGAATCGATGCTGACCCCGACGTGCTGCGCCACGCGGCCGACAGCGACGACCCGCTGCGACGGCTCGAGGCCGAGTTCGCCGGTCGTGACGCCCGGGAACCTGCGGATTCGGCCGTGAAGCGACTGTTCCCGGCGGCGTCCGACGATCCGAACGCCGCTGCGGAGTTCCGCCGGCTGGGGCAGCAGGATCTTGCCGACGGCAAGCTCGCCGACCTCCAGCGTGTGATGAAGATCCTGGACGCGGCCGGAGCCGGTCACAGTGAGGTCGTCCTGGACGACGAGGAGGCGCTGGCCATGCTGCGCGCCCTCAACGACGTCCGGATCGTGCTGGCCGACCGCCTCGACCTGCAGCGTGACGGGGACTTCGACACCGTGCGGATGCTGCAGCAGATCGGCGAGCGCGTCGAAGAGGCGGGCGAGAAGGAGGATGACCAGGTCGGCTCCGACATCGTGATCGCCGTCTACGAGCTGCTGTCCTGGCTCCAGGAAAGCCTGCTGCGGGCTCTGGACTGAGTCGGCCGGGCGGTCCGGCGGTCGGTCGCTCGGGCAGAGCCTGAGCGGGGAACCATGAGCTCGGACTGTGAAACTGCACCCAGTGAGCGTGCCGTCACTGCCCCGGGCGGCGTTCGACATTAGCCTTGCCGGGATGAACAACGCGCCGATCGGGATCTTCGACTCCGGGGTGGGCGGGCTTACCGTCGCCCGAGCCATCCTCGACCAGCTGCCGCAGGAGGAGCTGGTGTATATCGGCGATTCCGCGCACGGTCCCTATGGGCCCCGTCCGATCGCCGAGGTGCGCTCCCTGACCTTGGACATCATGGACAACCTGGTCGAGCACGGCGTGAAGATGCTGGTGATCGCCTGCAACACGGCCTCCGCCGCCGTGCTGCGCGATGCCCGCGAGCGCTACGACGTGCCCGTCGTCGAAGTCGTCCAGCCGGCTGTGCGCCGCGCGGTCGCCTCGACCCGCAACCATCGCGTCGGCGTGATCGCCACTCAGGGGACCGTCACCTCCCGGGCTTACGAGGACGCCTTCGCGGCCGCCCCCGATCTGGACATCATCACCCAGGCCTGTCCCCGCTTCGTCGAGTTCGTCGAGAACGGGGTGACTGCCGGTGAAGAGGTCATCGAGGTCGCCGAGCAGTATCTGGCCCCGATGCGCGAAGCCGGGGTGGACACCCTGGTGCTCGGCTGCACCCACTACCCGATGCTGGCGGGCGCCATCAGCTACGTCATGGGCCCGGAGGTCACCCTGGTCTCCTCCGCCGAGGAGACCGCGCTGGACGTCTACCGCCAGCTGCGGGGCACCTCCTTGCTGCGCGTGTCCGAGCGGGCTCCGCGCCACGTGTTCGCGCAGACTGCCGAAGGTGCCGGCAGCGAGTCCTTCGTGCGCCTGTCGAAGAGATTCCTGGGACCGATGCTCGATGTGACCGCGACCTTGCCGGTGGTGACGGCATGAGGGTCCACATCATCGGTTGCAGTGGCAGCTTCGCCGGCCCCGAGAGCGCCGCCTCCAGCTATCTCCTCGAGCAGGAGGACGAGCACGGACGCACCTGGCGCGTCCTCATGGATCTCGGCTCGGGGGCTTTCGGGCCGCTGCAGTCGGTCATCGACCCGGCGGACCTGGACGCTGTGATCATCTCGCACCTGCACCCGGACCATTACCTCGACCTCACCGGTCTCGAGGTGTTCTGGGCGTACCACGAGCGCACCGACCTGCCGCGGCTGCCGATCCACGCTCCGGAGCCCCTGCCCGAGCGGCTCTCGGCCGTGCTCAGTCGCAAGGGCCGCGTGCCCGACGGTGTGGACCGCGAGCCCTTCGCCTACGAGGTCCTCAGCGATCAACAGCGCTTCTCGATCGGTCCCTTCGAGATCGTGGTGCGCAGCGTGCTGCACCCGGTCGAGGCGTACGGCTTCCGGATCACCGCCGGCGACGCGGTGCTCGCCTACTCCGGGGACTCCGACGCCTGCCCGGCGCTCGACGAGCTCGCCCAGGGGGCGGACCTGTTCCTGTGCGAGGCGGGATACATCGAGGGCCGCGACGACCGCTTCAGCGGCGTGCACCTGACGGGCCGTCGCGCGGGGGAGTGCGCCTCGCGCGCCCGCGTCGGCCAGCTCGCCCTGACCCATATCCCCGCGTGGACCGATCCAGCGGTCACCCTCGCCGAGGCCCGGGAGGTCCACGACGGACCGATCCGTGTGGTCCGCCCGATGGATATCCTCGACGTGACCACCTGACGACTTCGAGGAAGGAGCTCCATGAGCTCACAGGACCAGACCCTGACCGGCGATCGTGTCGACGGTCGCACCCCTGACCAGCTGCGCGAGGTGCGGATCACGCGCAACTGGCTCGATCATGCGGAGGGCAGCGCGCTGATCGAGTTCGGCCGCACCCGCGTGCTGTGCGCGGCCAGCTTCACCGAAGGCGTGCCGCGGTGGAAGAAGGGCTCCGGCTCGGGATGGGTCACCGCCGAGTACGCGATGCTGCCGCGCGCGACCAACACGCGTGGTGCCCGCGAGAGCGTCAAGGGAAAGATCGGGGGCCGCACCCACGAGATCTCCCGTCTGATCGGCCGTTCCCTGCGCGCGGTCATCGACCTCGACGCACTGGGGGAGAACACCATCCAGCTCGACTGCGACGTGCTGCAGGCCGACGGCGGTACGCGCACTGCGGCGATCACCGGCGCCTACGTCGCCCTGGCCGACGCGATCTCCTGGGGCAAGAAGCACACGTCGGTCCCCGCGGCCCGTGAGGTCCTCACCGATTCGGTGAGCGCCATCAGCGTGGGCATCGTGGAAGGCCGCCCCCTGCTGGACCTCGAGTACCGCGAGGACGTGAGCGCGCAGACAGACATGAACGTCGTCGTCACCGGCTCCGGTTCCTTCGTCGAGGTGCAGGGCACCGCCGAGGGCGCCCCCTTCGACCGGGCGGAGCTGGGCTCCCTGCTGGATCTGGCCACGGCCGGCTGCGAGCAGCTGACCGCGATCCAGCGGGACGTCCTCGCGCAGCAGCGATGAACGAAGCGACCACGCCCGTCCCAGCGGGGGCCCGGGTCATCCTGGCCTCCCACAACGCCAAGAAGCTGCGCGAGCTGCAGCGGATCCTGGCGGCATCGGTGCCGGGTCTGGACGAGGACGCGATCATCTCCTCGGCAGGCATCGCCCTGCCCGATGTGGTCGAAGATGCGATCACCTTCGAGGGCAACGCCCTGCTGAAGGCGCACTCCGCGGCGGCAGCGACGGGGCTGCTCGCGGTCGCCGACGACTCCGGTCTCGCGGTCGACGTGCTCGGCGGCGCTCCGGGGATCTTCTCGGCCCGGTGGAGCGGACGCCACGGGGACGACGAGGCGAACAACGACCTGCTGCTCGCACAGCTGTCGGATGTGCCCGATGCCCATCGCACCGCGCGCTTCGTGTGCGCGGCGGCGCTGGTGGCCCCGGACGGCACCGAGGTGGTCGAGCGCGGCGAGATGGTGGGTCGACTGCTGCGGGAGCGGCATGGCGAGGGCGGGTTCGGCTACGACCCGCTGTTCCTGCCCGTCGGGCAGGCGCGGACCTCTGCCGAGCTCACCGCCGACGAGAAAGACGCCATCTCACACCGCGGCATCGCCTTCCGCGCGATCGCGAAGCACGTGGCCCCGCTGCTCGGGAGCTGACATGAGCTGAGCGCACCTGAGCTGGCGCCGAGACGCAGGACGCCCCAGATCCATGCGGATCAGGGGCGTCCTGTGCGTCGGAGTAGTGGAACGACTGTCGTCGGCAGTGTCAGGCGGCGCCGACGTGGGCGAGGGCGCGGCGCACGATGAGATCGCGGCCCCCGTTCATCTCCTGCAGCGGCGAGGAGTCCGATGTCAGCTCGTCGAGTCCGAACCAGGTCATCTCCAGGGCGTCCTCCTGCGGGGCGCTCTCCCCGTCGATCGGGACGATGTAGGCCATCGAGATCGCGTGCTGGCGCGGATCATGGAAGGGCGAGTTCCCCGGGGTGGGGAAGTACTCCGCGACCGTGAAGGGCACCGGGGAGACCGGGATGCGGGGCAGAGCCATGGGTCCCAGGTCCTTCTCGACGTGCCGGGAGATCGCCTCGCGGATCGTCTCGTGGATCATGACGCGACCGGAGACGATCGCCCGCACGATCTGCCCGCTGCCGGAGGCCCGCAGCAGCAGGCCCACCTCCACCACAGAGCCGTCGATGTCGGTGCGCACCGGCACGATGTCGACGTAGGGGATGGGCAGGCGACGGCGCAGCTGCTCGATGTGCTCGGGCTCGAACCACGCCCCTTCGGTGTCCACGGCGGTACGGCTCATCGGGGGCCTCCCTCGGAGGTATCGGTAGGAACGGCGGCATCTTCCGCCGGTGAGCCAGCGGCCTTTACAGCATCGGGCTCCGCGGCGGCGGACGTCACGAGCTGAGCGGGTGCCAACTGACCCTTCTCGACGAAGAAGCGCGGATTCTGCTCCCGGCCGGCGACCTTCACGGAATGGTCGACATACTGGCCGGCGATCATCGTCACCCGCCAGGTCGTCTTCTCGAGCTCGACCAGCGACAGCGTGGCATTGGGGATCGACGGCAGCGGCTGCTCGATGATCCCGGACAGGATGAAGCGGATCAGGGTCCCGTGCGCGACGACCAGAACCTTCTTGCCCGGGTACCGCTCCTCGAGTGCTTCGAGACCGTCGTAGCCGCGGTCGGCGACCGCCTGATGGTCCTCGCGGCCCGGGAAGGAGCGATCGGGATAGCGCTCCTCCATCTCCTGCACCGGGTTGCCCTCGGCAGCACCCCAGTCGATCTCGACGAATCGTGGCTCGGTGCCGCCGAAGGGGATGGCGTGGTCCTCGCCGATGATCCGACCGGTGTGCTCGGCCCGCTTCAGCGGTGAGGTGACGATCACGTCCCAGTCCACGGCCGGGAGCTCGTCGAAGGCGGCATGCGCCTGGGCGATCCCGGTGTCGTTCAGGGGGATGTCGGAGGACCCCTGGAAGAGGTTCTGCAGGTTGTAGTCCGTCTGCCCATGGCGGACGAGGCCGAACAGGGTCATGAAGTGTCTCTCCTCGTAACAGGGGTGATCCGTGCGCGAGAAGGGACTCGAACCCTCACGCCCTGGGGCACTGGAACCTAAATCCAGCGCGTCTGCCAATTCCGCCACTCGCGCGCGCCACCAGCTTATCGGCCGAGAAGCAATGATCCAGGTAGGCTCGGTGCGCTGGTGGCGCGATGCACCCGTCCTCCATCCCGGACCGTGCGACCGCGACGCCCATCGCTACGACCCCGTCACCTCTCGACATCCCAGGAGTTCCCATGAGCGCCCTCGCAGGCAAGACCGCCGTCGTCACCGGATCCTCTCGCGGAGTCGGCGCCGCCACCGCGAAACTGCTCGCCGGGCAGGGCGCCAACGTCGTCATCAACTATCGCCAGAAGGCACCGCGCGCCAACAAGGTCGTGGCCGAGATCGAAGCCGCCGGGGGCAAAGCCATCGCCGTCGGTGCAGATCTCACCGACCCCGAGAGCGTGCGCGGCCTCATGCAGAGCGCGGTCGACACCTTCGGCGGCCTCGATCTGCTCGTCCTCAACGCCTCCGGCGGCATGGAGAGCGACCTGGGGGAGGACTACGCGATGCGTCTGAACCGCGATGCCCAGTCCGATGCGCTCTCCGCCGGACTCGAGCTGCTCCCCACCGGCGGTCGCGTCGTGTTCGTGACCAGCCATCAGGCGCACTTCATCGACGAGGTCGAGACCATGCCCGAATACGAGCAGGTCGCGCGCTCCAAGCACGCCGGCGAGATCGCCCTGACCGAGCGCCTCCCGGAGATGTCCGAGAAGGGCGTCTCCTTCGTCGTCGTCTCCGGTGACATGATCGAGGGCACGGTCACCGCGACGCTGCTCAACCGCGCCCGCCCCGGCGCACTCGAGGAGCGCCGGGAGGCCGCCGGAAAGCTGTACTCCGTCGAGGAGTTCGCCGCGGAGGTGGCGGCCATGGTCTCCGCCGATGTCGAGACCGGCCACGTGGAACTGGTGGGCGGCGCCGACGACTTCCTGACGCGCACCCAGGGCTGACGAGCGCAGACCCACCGCGGACATCACGCGGCGCGGTCGATTCCGATCGGGCGGCCTGCTCGCGATACGATCATCAGGATCAAACTGACGAACCCCGGAGGCAGTGGTGGCCAAGAAGAAGAGCCTGGACGACATGCGCGACGAGGCGTTCCGCCGGCAGGACAACCTGGCGTCGGACGTCGACGAACTTGTCGACCGCGTGAATCCCAAGAACGCCGTGACCCGGTGGAAGAACGAGCTGGTCGGTTCGGTGAAGAGTTTTTCCGACGCCGGTGACGAGAAGTCCCCTGTGACGCTCCCGGTAGCGATCGCAGGCGGCGTCATCGGCGTGGTCCTCATCGGTGCAGGTATCGCGGCCGCGATCGCCCTCTCCGGAGGCGACGAGAAAGCCGAGAAGAACGCTGAGAAGCAGAAGGCCAAGGCCGCCACGGCGAAGGCCAAGGAGAAGGCCCACCGCGCGGGCAGCTGATCCACAGCGGAAGCCCGTCCCCGTCAGATGCGCGTCACGGCGCCGATCGCCTCGAGCGGTCGGCGCCGTTCGTGGTTCTCAGACGTCACCGTCGACGTACAGCCACGCGCCGCCCTCCCGCACGAAGCGCGAGATCTCGTGCTGCTCCTGACGGCCCCGTGCTGTGCGGGCGATCGCGACGAACTCCACGGTCCTCTCATCGTCGAAAGGGCCGCCGCCGGAGGTCGCCCGGATGTCGAGGCGCAGCCAGCGCGCATCGTCCGTGAGGGTGGATTCCAGGTCAGAGCGCGTCGGCCGCTCGTGCGGGTGCCAGGTGCGCAGCAGATGCTCGATGTCGCCGGTGGCGAAAGCTGTGTAACGAGACCGCATCAGCGCTTCCGCGGTGCCGGCGCGACGCTCCTGGCGCAGGATCGGGCCGCAGCAGGCCCCGAGGGTGTCACCGCTGCCGCACGGACAGCGCGAGTCGTCGGCCAGGGTGCGGGGAGAAGTGCTCATCCCTCGAGTATCGCGGTATCGCCCTCGCCCCGCCGGATGACAGGATCACGGCATGAACCTCCACGACCGCGGCTCCGCCTCCGAATCGGCGTGGGCGGAGCTTCCATCGGGCTACCGGGTGCGCCACGAGGCGCCCACGAGCGCGGAGTATGTGCGCCTGCGGGAGGAGACAGGGCTGAGCCCCCGCACCCCCGCGCAGGCCGCCGGAGCCCTCGCAGCGAGCTGGGCCTGGACCGTGGTGCGCGATGAGCGTGATGCCCTCGCCGCCATGGGCCGCGTGATCGGCGACGGCACCTGGTACTTCCACCTCGCCGACATCGCCACCGCACCGGATCATCAGCGCCGCGGCCTGGGCCGCGTGGTGATGGAGGACCTCATCTCCCGTATCGATGCCGCTGCGCCCCCGAATCCGTACATCACTCTGCTCGCCGATCCGCCGGGTCAGTCGCTGTACCGCTCCCTGGGGTTCGTGGAGTCCGACCCGAGCGTGGGGATGCGCCTGCCACGCTGAGCGAGCGCGCTGCGCTGCAGCTCACGTCGAGGTGGCACACCGGCGAACGACGGCGGACCGTTCCGTAGGCTCGTCCCATGCAGAGCTTCCACCTCGACGAGAACGACCCGCGCTCCCCGCTGGAGCGGATGCGAGCCGGGGACTGGTACATCGCCGATGACCCGGCCATCCAGGAGGCCTATCTCCACGCGCTCGCGCAGACGGGCCGGTTCACCCGTGAGTACCCGGACGCCCCCGACGCCGCCCAGCGCATCCTCCACGATCTGCTGGGCACTCTCGGCGATGGTGCCCACGTGCGAGCGCCCCTGTTCCTGGACTACGGCACGAACCTGCACATCGGCGAGGGCACCTTCGTGAACTACAGCCTCACGGCGCTGGACGTGGCGGACATCCGCATCGGGAAGAACTGTCAGCTGGGCCCCAATGTCCAGCTGCTGACCCCGATCCACCCGCTCGAGCCGCAGCCGCGGAGGGCTGGCTGGGAAGCCGCCGAACCGATCACCATCGGTGACAACGTCTGGATCGGCGGGGGAGTGACCGTCCTGCCGGGAGTGAGCATCGGGGCGGACTCCGTGATCGGCGCCGGCGCCGTCGTCACCAAGGACGTGCCCGCGCGCAGCGTGGCCGTCGGCAATCCCGCGAGGATCCTCCGCACCCTCTGAGAAGACGAATGCGACCGGGTGGTCAGCGGCGGGACCACCCCGGGGTGGATGGACCCACCGTCGGTCGCCAACCGGTCTCGGACATGAACCGCACCGAGGAGACCCGCAGCGAGCGGCGCTGAGTGTCCAATCGAGTACCCACGATGGCCTGCGTGATCTCCGGGTAGAACTTCGCCGGGGCCTCGACGCCCGCCTCCATGGCCAGATCCTTCGCCCAGCGGGCCTTCGTGATCGGCTCGCCGCCGACGTTGTAGAAGCCGCTGTCGGCGCGCAGAGCGGCCACGAACGCGCGCCCCGCGTCCGTGTGATGCAGCAGAGTCACGTAGTTCTCGGGCTTGCCCAGCAGGATCGGATCGCCGCCCCGGGTGGCCTTGAGCGCGTGCGTGGTGTTGGGGTCACGACCGAAGAGCTGACCCAGGCGCAGGACGACGGCGCTGCGGCCGGGGGCCGCGAAGTCCACGGCGGCCCGCATCTCTGCCACGCGGGGTCGGAACGCCTGGTTGCGGACGCTCAACGGCTGGTCCTCACCGATCCAGTCGGAGCCGTTGTCCGGATACAGGTAGATCGTGGACTCCTGGACCAGCTTGCGCACGCCGGCGGCTGCTGCGGCCTTGGCGATCGCGACGGAGGCCTCGAGGTGGAGCTTGTCGTCCTCGCGCCAAGCCAGGGGCCGCAGGCCGGCCATGCCGACGGGGACGTGAGCGAGAGCGTTGATGACCACGTCGTATCCGCGGAAGGCGCGGGCGAGATCGGAGGCATCGAAGACGTCGGCGACGACCGCATTGCCGCCACGACCCTCGATGATCGGCACACCGGAATCGCGTCGGGTGATGCCTGTGACGTCATGCCCGGCGGCGATGAGCGCCTCCACCGCCTCCTGGCCGAGCACACCTGTGGCACCGGTGACCGCGATCCTCACGCTGACCTCCTTCGCCGACGGTCCATGGACCCTCGCGCGTCGACCTTCCTGGGAGGATCAAGTCTATGTGATCAGCGGAAGCACCATGTCGGGTGACCAGAAGCCGTCGCTGCTGTCAGCTCGCTCACAGAGGCGCTCCTCGAGTTGGCGGCTCAGTGCCTTGGGGGTAAAGTTCCTATCTGTTCGGCGCCATTAGCTCAGTTGGTTAGAGCAGCTGACTCTTAATCAGCGGGTCCGGGGTTCGAATCCCTGATGGCGCACCCGAGCGAGAAGCCCCACCGGTCACCCGGTGGGGCTTCTTCGTGTCGCCGAACAGTCCGAGGCCGTCGTAGAGGTCGGCCTCCGAGACGTCGAAGTGCTCGGCAAGCGCGGCGACGGATGCCTCAGGAGGTGGTCGAGGATCGCCCTCCCAGGTGCCGGGCGAGGAAGCGCTCGAGGGTGCGGTACTGCTCGATGTTGCTCTCCGTGTTGACGAACCCGTGTCCTTCGGTGTCGTTGAGCAGGTACTCGACCTCGGCGCCGCGGGCGCGGAGGGCCTCGGCGACCCGATCGGCATGGCGGCGTGGCACGCGGACGTCGTTGGCGCCGTGGATCAACAGCACCGGAGAGACGATGTCATCGACGCGGCTGATGGGCGAACGGGCGAGCATATCAGCCCTCTGATCGGGGATCTCAGGGTCGCCGAGGTACCGCAGGTAGCTGTTCTCGACGGCTCTGCGGGCGAACGGGACGACTCCCTCGACGACATCGACGAGGTCGGACATACCGGTGTAGCTGGCAGCGGCGGCGAACCGGTCGGGCGTGAAGGCGGCTCCGACCAGCGCCGCGTACCCGCCGTAGGAGTGGCCGTAGATCGCGACCCGGTCCGGGTCCGTGAACCCCTGCTGGATCGACCAGTCGAGAGCGTCGAGGAGGTCGTCGTGCATGCGCCCGGCGAACTCGCCGATCCCGGCCTCGAGATGGACCTTCCCGTACCCGGTGGAGCCGCGGAAGTCGACCTGCAGCACCGCGTACCCTCGGTTGGCGAGGAGCTGCACCTCCGGGTCGTATCCCCAGCTGTCGCGGTACCAGGGCCCGCCGTGCACCAGAAGAACCGTCGGGAGGTCCTTCGGCTCGAGACCGAGCGGGAGCGTGAGGTGGACAGGCAGGGACAGACCGTCGCGGGCTGTGAGCGTGATGGGGGTGACCGGTGCGAGCTGGGCCGGGTCGAGGTGCGGGTAGGGGCGGAACAGGCGGCGCGCCTGCCCCGTCGTGTGGTCGTAGAACCAGGTGACGCCGGGGTCGCGGTCATGGGTGAACTCCACGACCCAGCGCTGCGCCGTGGCGTCGCTGGAGATATGGGAGAGGTCGCCGTCCGAGAGTTCGGCGATCCGGGGCAGCACCTCGGCGAAGTGCGGGTCCAGGGCGTGGATCTCCTGGCGCGCTCCGAGGTAGCGCGCACCGAGCAGATCACCGGTGACCGGAATCAGGATGAGGGACGACGGCAAGCGGGGATCCGCCTCCGCGCGGGGGGTGTCCAGGTCGAACGACGGGTGGCTGTCCTCGTCGACGCCTTCTCCGCTGTCCAGGTCGAGGCGGACCAGGCGAATGCGGTCCGAGCCACGCGCGGAGCCGATCCACAGCCCTGCGCCGTCCGGGGTGGGGGCGACGGGGGGCACGCCGAAAAGGGAGTCAGTGGGGGAGAACCGCGCGATCGTGCGTCGGTCGTCGCCGGTCCACTCGGACAGCACCGTGACGCCGCCCTCCTCGATCGTGAAGGCCAGCAGCCGGTCTCGGACACGTACCCAGGAGATGACGTCGCCGGGATTCTCGGCGATCGTCGTCAGACGACCGGTCGAGAGGTCGAGCTCGAAGGCATCCATCATATCGGGGCGGCGCTTGTTGAGCTGAACGAACGCGATGTCCGGGCGGTCCGATGACAGCTGCAGATCGATCACACGCACGCCCGGGTACGGGGTCAGATTGACAGCCGGCGCATCTGGCCGGGCCGGGTCGGAGCGATACAGGTGCCAGTTCTCGTCCCCGTCCGAGTCCTGCTGGAAGAGCAGATGGCGACCGTCGTTGCTCCAGAAGAACCGGTCGATGCTGCGTCGGGTGTCGGAGGTGATGCGTCGGGCCCCAGGAGCGTCGGCGCCGTGCACGAGATCGGGCGTGGACCAGTCCGAGTCCACGTCCCGGAGGAACACATTGAGCCGACCGCGCCAGGGAGCGAGAAAAGCGACCGTCGTGCCGTCCGGGGACAGCAGGGCGCGGCTGCGGGTGGGCGGGCTGTAGAAGTCTTCGACGGGGATCAGGGCCGTACTGGTGGTCATAGCGGGTCCTTCGACTCGGCGGTTCTGGATGCCCCAGAGTCAAAACCCCGACGTCGCGTCACCCTCAAGGCGTTGGAGATCTGGATCACAGTCGCCGCCGGACGCGGCTCGGCGAGAAACCCCCTCGGTGGTTCCAGCACGGGACGCGTGCGCGGTGGTCGGCGGCCCGCGCCACGTGGATCACGAGCCCTCGGATCGGGCCAGCTGCTCGTGGAGCCGGTGCACCGCGCGGTCCTTCACGGGCCGAAAACCGCGCTCGTTCAGTTCGTCCCACAGGGCGAGGGTCTTCGGCTCGAGGGGGCAGGTCATCCGCACTCCGCAGAAGCGCGCCCTCGACGAGGCGGCACCTGCTGTGGTCTCGTCCGGCACCGGCGACGAGTGGTTTGCGGGCGGCGAAGACCTCGATATCACGTCGAGGTCGAGGGCATCGGGCCCACGCTGCGGCAGATGCCGAGGGTGGCGCTTCCCGGCGCAGACCGCAGGAAGCGGCACCCTCAGTGCTGTCGGACGCCGCGGCTCAGAGTTGATTGACCCCACCGTCGACCAGAACGTTCGCGCCCAACATGAAGCTGCTGTCGGAGGACGCGAGGAACGCCACCGCGGCCGCCATCTCCTCGAGTCGTGCCGTTCGGCCGATGGGGATGCTGGCGACCAGGCCTTCGTTGTATGCGGCCACGTTCTCCGCTCCGACGAGCTCGACCACCCCGGAGGTGTCGGTGGGGCCCGGTGAGATGGCGTTGACCCGGATCCCTCGGTCCTTGAGCTCGCTCGCCCAGGTGCGCGTGAAGCTGCGCAGGGCCGCCTTCGAGGCGGCGTAGGCGCCCATGCTCGGAGCACCGCGGTCCGCTGAGGTGGACGCATTGATGATCACCGATGCGCCGTCGTTCAGGAGCGGGATCGCCGTCTGCACCGTGAGGGCTGTGCCGACGACGTTGACACCGAGGACGTTCTCGAGATCGCCCTTGGTCATGTCGTCGATCGTCGCGAAGGTGGCGATGCCTGCGTTCGCGAACAGCACGTCCAGTCCCTTGCCGCGAGCGGCGACCGCCTCGTAGAGGCGAGTCAGATCAGCCTGCTTCGTGATGTCCCCCTGCACGGCCCTCACATTGCGTCCGATCGCCGCGACAGCGTCTTCCAGCTCGCTCTCACGGCGTCCCATGAGGAAGACATAGGCCCCTTCATCCACCATTCGCGCTGCGGCAGCCCGCCCGATCCCGTTCGTGCCGCCCCCTGTGACAACTGCCGTCATTCCGTCCAGTCTGTTCACGTCTGACCTCCCTCTCAGTTCAGCACCGATCGGTGCAATTGAACCGTAGCGCACTTTCGCACCGACCGGTGCCGATGTGTTAGCGTCGCCTCATGGAGAACGTAAAACCTGGCAGGCCGCGTTCCTTCGACCCCGATGCCGCCCTTGAGAAGGCCCTCACTGTCTTCTGGGAGCATGGGTACGAAGGGGCGAGCCTCGCGATGCTCACCGAGGCCATGGGCATTTCGCGCAAGAGCATGTACGCCGCTTTCGGCAACAAGGAAGAGCTGTTCTTCAAAGTTCTGCATCTCTATGAGCGCGGACCCGGCGCGTACGTGCAGGAATCGGTGCGCGCGCACACTGCGCGCGAGGTCGCCCGAGATTACCTCTACGGCGCGGTGCACGCCGGCACGCAGCCCAACCGGCCGGCCGGGTGCTTGGGCGTGCGCGCGGCTCTCGCCGTCGGAGCTACGGGGAAGGACGTGCAGGACGCTCTCGCCTCATGGCGTGCCAAGAGCCAGGAGGACTTGCATGAGCGTTTCCAGCGGGCCGTCGTCGAGGAGGATCTCCCCTCCCATGCCGATGCCGACATGATCGCCCGATACCTCACGACGGTCGCCGACGGGGTGTCCGTGCAGGCGACAGGGGGAGCGTCTCGCGAAGCCCTGGAGCGGGTGGCTGACGCCGCACTCCTGAACTGGCCGCCGGCCTGACGGCCCGGTAGGCGACGCCGGCGCGCGGTACATGGGGGCGCCAACGTGATGGTCCGCGCCATGGAGAAGCCGGCAGCCTCTTCGCGCAACCTGAGCCCGGGTCTACTGACCCGCATTCTGGAGTGCAGGAGTGCCCTCGTGGCGCGCATCGACCCCTCACCGTCTGAGCCGATTGGTCCGTGACCAGCCGGATCCACGAGACGCGCCGACGACGCCACGACCCCGCCCATCCCGTGCTGCATGGGTGGCGCCGTCGGCACGTGTCCTGTTGGGACGGCAAGGTCAGCCGAGGAACTTCCTCAGTGCATCGTTGACCTCGACGGCATGAGTCCACAGCAGACCATGCGGAGCTCCCTCGACCTCCACGTATTCAGCCTCGGGGAGCGCGACGTGGAAGCGACGACCGGTGGCGTCGATCGGGAGGATCCTGTCGGCGGTGCCGTGCAGGATGAGGACCGGCTTCCCACTTGCGCGAACAGCGTCGACATCCGTACGGAAGTCTTCGAGCCAGCTCGATACCACCGCGTACGCGGCGACTGGGGCGCTGCTGATCGCAACATTCCAGCTGCCGGAGACCGCATCCTCGCTGATGCGTTCGCCGAGATTCTCATCCAGGTTGTAGAAGTCGGAGAAGAACTGCGTGAACCACGCGTAGCGGTCTGCCTTCGCCGCCACCTCGATTCCGTCGAACCCGTCCTGCGGGAGACCCTCCGGGTTGTCGTCGCGAGCGACGAGGAACGGCTCCAGTGAGGCGAGGAATGCGAGCTTCGCAACGCGGTCGTGGCCATGATTCGCCACGTATCGGGCGAGCTCCCCGGTCCCCATGGAGAAGCCGACCAGGACGACGTCCCGCAGATCCAACGCTTCGAGCAGGACGTGGAGATCATTCGCGAACGTGTCGTAGTCGTAGCCGGTGCCGACCTTCGAGGACTGGCCGAATCCGCGGCGATCGTACGTGATGACACGATGACCAGCCGCGAGCAGTTCGCGCGTCTGCTTCTCCCAGCTGTGCCCGTTCAGAGGATAGCCATGGATGAGCACGACGGGCTGTCCGGTGCCCTGGTCCTCGTAGTACAGCTCAACGGGAGTGCTGTTCTCCTCGCTGACGGTGATGCGACCCATGATGATGCCTCTCTGTGCAATCTGACTGGTGCGGAGTCCTTGCTCGTACTCGACACCCTGTTCGCGGAACATGGTCAAGCATCAGGCGTGTTCCCGAGGTGGCCGTGCCGATCAGCAGGTCTCCGGGCGCCGCAGAATCAGCCGCCGTATCGTGCAGGGGCGGTTGCGGCCAGCGCGGTGATGACCGCGAGCGTCGAGTGATTCACGCTCCAGCCGGCTGCCGCTGCGCCCTGGTCCCCGACTTCGAACTCGCGGGCGCGCTGGATGACACGCGAGGTCCACGGGATGTCCGGGTCGAGCTGGTGGAGCTGCGTGCTCGCCGACAGCAGCGCCGTCACCGCAGCCGTCATCTCGTCGGGAGCTTCCTCGTCCACCAGAACCGCCCGTACCCGGGAGAGGAGCTCCTCGCGCCGAGCGCTTCCCAGCGCGATCGACTCCGTGGGCACGATTCCCAGCAACTTCTTCCGGGTCCGGCGCAGATGCCCCTTCGAGACGAGGGTTTCGACGACCTGATTGCGCAGGTCCGGCCCCACCGCGGCGATCACCGTCTGAGGAGACCGGGGTTTTGTCGATATGTAGTCCCATGCAGAGCGGAGGAGATCCTCTCGAGGTGGCGTCGTCCCGCGGGACGTGACCCGCCCGGAGGAGTCACCCGCCAGCTGTGCCATGTCACGCATGGCGAGCTCCGCGAGGACTGCACCCCCCAGGACGTAGAAGAGGGTGGACTCCCCGGCAATGGCCCCGGAGCGTGGCTGAAAGAGCAGGAGCAGCACATCTTCGACGAGCAGAGGCGTCTCGCTGTGCCGCCCGGACCCTGGCGAGGACCTCTCGGCAGGTTGGTCACGGGATTCCTTCATCTGTCCTCCTCGGTGCGACGTCGGCATCCATCTCGATCACTGGTTCGTCGGCGACCAGGTCGTGGAACACTCCCTCGGTGATTCAGTGAGCGTCAGATGTCTCGACCCCAGGCAATACTGTGTTCCCGGAACCCGGTCAAGAGTCGATCGCGCAGGAGCTTTCGTCGGGCCGGTGCTGAGCTCCTGCTCAGTCCGCTGATTTCGCCCTGACTGCTCACAAGGCTGCGCAGTGTCCTCGAGTCAGGGAAGAGAAAGCCCCTTGAGCTGTCGTCGCGAGGTGACTCCGAGTTTGCGGAAGATGTTGCGCAGGTGCGCGTCGATCGTCCGTGGGCTCAAGAAGAGCTGTGTCCCGATCTCGCGCGACGTCAACCCGCTCGCCACCAACCGCGCGATATGCAGCTCGTGGTCGGTCAACGTGTCACTGAGATGGGCAGCTCGTTTGCGAGGATGCTCGCCGGTTGCGCGGAGTTCTCGGGCGGCGCGCAATGCGAATGCCTCGGCTCCCATCGTCGTGAGGAGGTCATGAGCTGTGCGCAGTTGCGCGCGGGCGTCCTGTCGTCGGCCCTCACGGCGAAGCCACTCGCCGTAGACGAGGTGGGTACGGGCGAGGTGAGTAGACATTCGGCAGCGTTGGAGCTGATCAATCGCCTCGCGGTACTGCTCCTCGGCGACGGTGCCGGAGCTGGTCAGCGCGCGTGAGCGTGCGGCGAGTCCGAGCCCCCAGGGTGTTCGGCTGGCGTTGGCTCGGGCGGTGAGCTGCTCCACTGCCTCTGCAGCGCTCTCCGACCGTCCTGATCGGCTCGCTGCCTCGATGAGTTCGGAGTGGGCCAGGTTGCTCTGTGTCAGCTCATCGCATTCGAAGGCTCTCGCCGCGGCCGCGTGGGCCGCTGGGTAGTCGCGGTGGCCGTTGTGCAGCACCGCCATGGCGTACTGCGCCAGGGCGACCTCTGTGGTGTTGCCGTGACCGGCAGATCGCTGGGTGAGACTTGCATAGATGTCGGTGGTCTCGTCCACGCGACCGCGCCAGGCGGCCAGGATGAGTTGGGCGTGGAGCAAGGGGACAGCCTCGGTCGCAGCTGCGATCGCAGTCTGTTCAGCGGCCCGGGCGAACTCGCCGGCGAGGACCAGCATGACCGATTGCACGAGGAGGGCGGCCGGGAGCGCAGAGAGAGCGCCGGCCTCACGAGCCAGCCTGACGTGACGGGCGGCCAGCGCGTGGGCCAGCTCGTCATCGAAGACTGCCATAGCAGTTCGGCCGGTGAGCCACCCCCATCGTCGGAGGTCAGTGTCGTTCGCCTCGTCAGCGCCTGGTTCATGGCCGGCGAAGGCCTCCAACGCACGCCGCAGTCCGGGTAGGCCGGCTGCGTACCCCTGGGTGAACGTCGAGACCAAGCCATCGAGGAGGAGGTCCGCAGGCCGTGGCGACGTCGGTGGGGTCGGCGCGCCACGCGCGGCTTCGGCCACGTCGAGCACTGCACGCCCAGGACCGCCAGTGACGAGCGCAGCATCGAGCGCCTGCAGATAGGTTGCGCGGGATAGCCCCGGATCCAACGGCGCGAGGCTCTTGGCGGCACTCAGGAACAACCCCGGTCCCTCGTCATCTCTCGCGAGGTGGAACCCTATCTGGGCGCGCAGCAGCTCGAGGCGAGCCTGCTGCAGCGGTGCGAGCGGCCCCGCCGCGGCAACCGCCAGCAGCTCCGACGCAGCGTCAGACGCGCCGGCTTCGTGCTTGGCATGCGCCGCCTCCAGCGCCCGGCTCGCACGGATGGTGGGATCAGGGGTCAAGGGGACCGCCTGCTCCATGAACGCCGCAGAGGCGGCCAGACCGCCGCGGGCACGCGCTCGTCCTGCCGAGCGGTCCAGCTCCGCCGCAACGTCTTCGTCGGTGCCCAGCACCGCCTGCGAGCGGTGCCATCCGCGCCTGTCGGGGTCGAGGTCCGGATCGGTGGCGGCAGCCAGCGCGCCATGCGCACGGCGACGCTCCGTCGGGGTGGCTGCACGGTAGACCGCCGAACGCACCAAGGGGTGACGGAACCGCACTCGGCCATCGATCTCCAGCAGGCCGGCAGCTTCTGCAGGCGCGACGTCGTCACGGGAGATCCCCAGGTGCGCAGCTGCGCGCCACAGCAGCACCACATCGCCGGTCAGATCGACCGCGGCGATCAACAGCAGCAGTCGAGTCTGCGCCGGAAGGCTGATGGAGCGGCGCCGGAAGCTGTCCTCGACGCGGTGTGGGGTGCTTCGCTCGCGAAGCTCGAACCCACCGGCCAGCCAAGCCGCCGACGTGCTGTGCGGAAGCTCCAGCAGTGCGAGAGGGTTCCCGCCCGCCTCGGCGAGGATACGGTCCTGCAGCCCGTCGTCCAGCGGGGTACGGGCCGTCCCGGCGAGCAACGCCCGTGCGTCGAACTCGTCGAGTCCGCCCAAACACACCTGGGGGATACCGTCGAACGAGTGCAGGGTGCTCTCAGCGGGGTCACGCAGCGCGAACACCAGTGCTATCTGTTCGGCGGACACACGCCGCGCCACGAACGCCAGGACCTGCGCGGATGCTTCGTCGAGCCATTGCGTATCGTCGACGAGGCAGAGCAGCGGACCCTCCTCGGCGACCTCGGCCAGAAGGTGGAGAGTCGCCAAGCCGACCAGGAACCAGTCCGGCGCGGCACCATCGTGCTGGCCGAAGGCCACCCGCAGAGCGCTCTGCTGAGGAGCGGGCAATGCACCAGCGCGGTCCAGCAGCGGCGCGCACAACTGGTGCAGGCCCGCGAACGCGAACTGCGACTCCGGCTCCACCCCGATCGAGGACTCCACGCGGAACCCCGCGGAGACCGCCTCGTCGCGGGTGTGCTCGAGCAGGGCGGTCTTTCCGATCCCGGCCTCGCCGCGCACCACGAGTGCCCCGCTTCGCCCGGCCCGTGCCGAGGAGAGGAGCTTGTCCACCGCGTCGCGCTCGGCGCGCCGGCCCAGAAGAACTGTCAAATTTCCCCTCCAGAGAACCTCAGCGCCTTTATAGGCAATTGTCGCTGACGCGAGCGATGCCGACCAGACCCAGCTGCCTCGCGAGGTAGGCGGACCTGGAGGGGCACCACCGACGCGGAGACGCCGCCGGCCGGACGATTCTGACTGTATGCGCCGAGAGGGGAACGAGATCATGGATCAGGTCATCGTCGAGACCGAGGGCCGCACCCCTGTCGAGGCACATGACGAGGACCAGAGGGCGCCTCGTCCCGTCGCCCCGGTTCACAGCTGCCCCCGGCACGGGCACAGTTGGGAAGAGCAGGCCCATGAGCTGCGCACCGTGAGCGCACCGTCACCCGTCACGCAGCCCAGCGCCGTCACCACCTCGTACGCCACGCGAGAGATGCAGGCACTGACACGACATCGAGCTGCGAGCGGAGACGTTCGCATCCGAGATGCGAGGGGAACACGCCTGGCAGCGGTGCTCGGCGGCACCCTGCTCAGCACATTCGGAGAGCACGTTCGCGATGGTCGCTGACGTCAACCATCGGCGACAGCGACCGCTTCCTCGTCGGGCCCCAGCTCAACGGTGTCATCCGAACCTCGCGAGGACGGCGCACCGTCTTCAGAGGAGCCCGCTCGGTGGCTTCAACGGAGAGAGGTCCCATGACCTGGAGCACGCGTGAGCTCGCTGACCTGGCGGGCACGACCACGAACACCATCCGCTACTACCACCGGCTTGGCCTGCTCGATGAGCCCGAACGCAGAATCAACGGCTACAAGCAGTACCGGGTGCCGCATCTGGTGCGGCTGCTGCGGATCCGACGGGTGGCCGCCCTGGGTGTGCCGCTCTCGCAGGTACCGCCCGTCGGCGCGGACACCAGGAGCATGGTGGATGTGCTGCAGACCCTGGACGCAGAGCTCGAGGAGCGCATCGAGCTCCTGAAACAGGCTCGGACCGACATCGACGTGATCCTCCGCGAGGACGCGCCGGCGGACGCGCCGGCGGGATTCGTCTCCGTCGCCTCGCAGCTCTCCGAAGCCGACAGCTCGATACTCCATATCTACGCGCAGCTCTACAACGAGGACGCGATGGCGGATCTGCGACGCATGGTGGACATGGACGATGCAGCCCGCACGGTCGGTGACGAGATCGCCGCGCTTCCGGCGGATGCGGACGAGACGACCCGGCAGCGCCTCGCTGAACAGCTCGCCCCCACCCTCGTCCAGAACCTGATCGACTATCCATGGCTCTCAGACCCGGATGGACACCTCTCGAAGAGTCGGCACCTGACCCAGCAGACGCTCATCGAGGCGGTGGGGGAGCTCTATGACCCGGCGCAGATCGACGTGCTGACACGCGCCGGCGCCATCGCCCGCGAGAAAGTGCGGGCGAGTCGCGCGGCATGAGCCTCGAGGTGGTGATCTCTCCACCGATGGAGGTGCCCCACTGTGGCAGTCGTTTCAGATCAATCGGAGTTTCTGCCTGAACCTTCTACCGGCACGCCCGAAGGGTAGACGCTCTCGGGGGTCATGCGTGAGTTCCGCTCACGGCGGAGGAGGGCTATCGACACGATGACGCCGGCGATGCCAAGAATGGGTGCTACGAGCCCGGCATATGGCTGGCTCGACGAGAAGATGGAGAAGTCCCACAGTCCGTGAAGGATGATTGCCGGGATCAGGGAGCCGGTGGAGCGGAAGGCAAGGTAATAGACGGAGCCCAGACCGAACTGGACGACAACCTGGAGGATGGCGAGCGAACCGATGCCGAAGAAGGCATTGGGTAGGTGCAGCAGCGAGAAGAAAAGGGTGGAGAAGAACCAGACGCCGGTCTCGCCGAATCTGCTCCGCAGCGCCGTGAGGAGCTGGCCACGCGCAATCACCTCTTCGTTGAATCCCACGAGCACGCTTCCCAGTACGAGCAGCACCCACATCGTCGCGGTCACTCTGGAGAATTCGCCGAGAACGAGATTGAGGATCGCTGCGAAGGCCATGAGGGCCGGCACCACCATGCCGACTTTGGGAAGTCGACGCTTTTCCACGAGCGCCGGTCGCCACCAGCCGAGTGATGAGACTGCGATCAGGACGACGAGGAGGCCGCCGGTCAACGGTGCCACGTACCAGGCGAGCAAGGTCTCGCCGCTCTCTCCGACGCGGGCATAGTCGATGCCGTTGACGATCCAGATCGTGTAGAACACGGCGAGGTACGCGGCGAAGGTGACAAGTCCGAGCCAGACGCGAGGGCGGACGCGCAACGACGTCATAGTGGAATCGGTGTGCATGACATGACCGAACACCATGTTGCAGGTACACGGTCAAGCCGTCCGTCCGCTCAGCGCCCAGGGCTCACCGCGCCTGTCGCAGGGCCGGATTGTCGGCGGCACCTGCGGTGCTCTCCCCTGAATGAGCATTCCACCGTCGGAGTCGTGCGTCCTGGACGGCCCGGCGGCGCCACTGCTTGACCATGTTCCCGGAACCAGGTGTCGAATGTCCCCTGTGCAGAACTCCCTCCTTCCGGGGCGTCGTCGGAGCGAGGGTCCGGACCGCCGACCGCGCCAGGAGAGAGCAGTGGAGGACGATCACGATCGGCAGCGTCAACGCCTCTGGCAACGCCTGCAACGCTGGATTCCGCTGCTGCTTCTCGCGGCGGCAACGGGCGTCGTGATCTGGCTCGATCAGAGCCCGTGGTGGGGTTCGCTGCTCGTGGCCGGTCTGCTCACCGTTGTCGCAGGGGCAACACGCTGGTGGGTCCGGGGCCACATCGCTCTCCAGATAGGGGCCTGGGTTCTCGCAGCGGCGTTCGTGCTCTCCACGGCGGTGCTCATCCACCCGCCTGCACAGCCTCGGGCCGCCGGCGGAAGTGATCCGCGGCCCTCTGCCCTGGTTTCCACGCAGGAGGGGCCTGTGCGGGGCGTCATGAACGATCCGGGCACCGTCGAAATCTTCGCTGGTATCCCCTACGCCCAGCCACCGGTGGGGGACCTGCGCTGGCGGCCTCCCGAACCGCCCGCACCACGAGGGGAGATCCTCCTCGCGGACCGCTTCTCCGAGGTGCCCGTTCAAAGCACTTCAACGTTCTCGTCCCGGGCACTGTCCCAGCTCGTGGACGTCCCCCTCGAGGGCACTCTGCTCAACCCCTTCCCTGTGAGCGAAGACAGCCTCTCCCTGAACATCTGGCGAAGCACGGTCCGCCCCTCGACCGCCCTCCCGGTGCTCGTCTATATCCCGGGCGGCGGCTTCGCGACGGGATCTGGTGCGCTGCCGCTCTACGACGGCGAGGCGCTCGCCTCTCGTGGTGACGTGATCACGGTGACCATCAACTATCGCCTGGGAGTGCTGGGATTCCTCTCGCACCCCGAGTTGGCCGCGGAATCCAGTTTTCATGCCTCGGGCAACTACGGAATCCAAGACCAGATCGCCTCCCTGGAGTGGGTCCGAGACAACATCGCGGCCTTCGGTGGTGACCCTGAACGGGTGACGGTCGCCGGGGAATCCGCTGGCGGAGAGAGCGTGTGCATCCTCGGTGCGACGCCCGGAGCCCAGGGCCTCGTCGACGGCATCATCGCTGGCAGCGGGGCGTGCATGGGCACCACAGGGAACACGGAGAACGGTGACCAGGCCGATACTCGACAGGTGGCGGAGGACGCCGGTCGCCGTCTCAGTTCAGAGCTGGGAGGGGCGAGCATCGAGGAGATGCGCGCAATGCCTGTTGATCGCGTCCTGGATGCAGCGGAGTCTCTGGGTCCTCACTGGCGGCCCACCATCGACGGCCATGTCCTGGAGAAGTCACCAGCGCAGATCTATGCCTCCGGAGAACAGCTCGATGTGCCGATTCTGGTGGGTAGCAATGCCGATGAGGCCTCACTCGCCAGGGCTGGCCCGCCGGACGCCGACGTCGACGAGTACCGGGCGATGGTTCGCCGGACGTACGGCAGCTCGAACGCGGCGAGGTTCCTCGACCTCTATCCCGTGGCCACCGAGGATCAGGTGCTCACCTCACTGCTGCAGGCGGAGACGGACAAGATCATGACTCGCGCCATGCACCGCTGGGCTCACCTGCAGTCCCGCACCGGGTCCTCGAACGCTTATCTGTACTACTTCTCGCATATTCCCCCCGAGAAAGGATTGGAGGAGTACGGCGCCTATCACGGGGCCGAGGTCGCCTATGCGTACGACAATCTCGGCGCTGACAGCGATGCCGACTATGGGGACTCCGACTACCGGCTGCGCGATCACATGAGCGCATACTGGGTTTCCTTCGCAACCACCGGCAACCCCAACGCCCCGGGACTGCCCGAGTGGCCGACCGTCGCCGCAGCGACTGACCAGGTGATGAACTTCAGCGATGGCAGCACCGTGGTGCCACATCCGCGCTCTGAGGAAATCCGCTTCTGGGAGGCGTACGACGGACCGATCCCCTAGGACTGGTCGGTCGTGAGGTCATCACCTCCCGCGCAGAGCCGTGAGGCCGAAGGGCCAGCAGTGCATGCGCCGGTGCTCATCAGTTGAGCTTGCCCTCGGAGTCGGCTATGGAATGGACTGCGTTGAGCTCGAGCAGCAAGTGGCCACAAGGAGTCGCGAGGAGTCTCGCTGCGGACGTCGAGTACTCGTCCGCCGGCTGGGTCGACCGGTGCAACGGTCGACGCCTCCACGGCTCGCGCGGGATGCTCGCCCCGATAGGACTCGAGAGGCTCCACTATCAGGCCGTCAGCGCAGAGCCCGACCCCGCGCAGTTGATGCAGAGAACCCGGGCCGGTTCATCACCGTGGTCGGGACGCACGTGCGGGGCCGGTCCTGCGCGTGATCCACCAGACGACTGCCGTGATGAGAACCAGCGCGGCGCTGGGGATGAGGGTCGCGATCGAGCCTGCGATCTCTCCCCGACTGCTGAGCGCGCCGCCGAGATCGACGTGCAGCGTCGTGCCGAGCACGAGTGCCGAGACGTTGTAGACGGCGTGGATGACGACGGCGGCCTCGAGTCCACCGGTGCGCCACGTGATGATCGCCAGTGACCCGAACAGCACGAAGTATGAGGTGAGGATGTAGGGGTCGAGAGAGCCGTGGAAGAGCGAGAAGAGGACGGTCGGGATCACGATGCCGATCACCGTGCCGAAGCGAGCGCCGCGGGTCCATCCGCCGACGACGCGGAACATGAAGCCGCGGAACCCGTACTCCTCGCCGGCCGCCGCCAGCGGTGTCAGCACCATCCCGACCACGAAGAGCGCGACGAGATCGACGGTCGTCCACGGGACCGACTCGCTGGGTTGCAGAAGGAAGCCGAAGGAGACCACGACGAGCAGAAACGGGCCGAAGGCGAGCAGCGACCGAGCGAAGACGCCGTACCTGAAGCGCCCGGCGACGGAGTGCAACGTGCGGGCGGGCACCCCGTAGAGCACGCGCTGCAACAGCATGCAGTACGGGATGAGCAGGGCGAGCGAGAGCGCACCGGCAGCCTGCTGGAGCGGTGTGAACCCGGTGCGGCCGAGGATCTGCGTGTCGAGGGCGGTGGCGCCGAGGAGGAACAGCTGGGCGAATCCGATGAGGCCGACGACGAGCAGCACTATCGCAAGGATTCCGCGGAGGATCCTGCGTTTCTCGCCTGCGTAGAGGCGGTGGTACTCGACGGCGGCACGCACGCGGGGCATGGGTGTCGGTTCGTCGCCTTCGAGAAGCCAGTTCGAGGTGGTGTTCGGCATGGTGTCCCTTCGGGGTTTCAGCGGGCGAGGTCGTCGAGCGAGGTCGACTGCACCCGAAGTGCACGCTCGCGCCCTCGACTAGTACGCTGTAGTAGTAGTCATCAACTTAGCACGCTGTAATAGAGGTGTGTGGCGAGGAGGACAGCCATGGTTTCCCCACCCGCGGAACCCGGTACGCGCGACAAGATCCTGATCGCCGCGGCGACGATGTTGGGCGAGGACCCGACCGCGCGCCTGAGTGTTCGAGCGGTCGCGGCGCGGGCGCAGGTGAGCACGGGCTCGTTGCGGCACTTCTTTCCCACCCAGCGATCCCTCCTCGACACCGTCGTCGCGGGGATCTACGACGTCGACCTCCCTGATGATCCGATCGACGATCACGCACGCACGCCGACCGAGCGCCTCATCGCTGGCCTGCGACTGATGCTGGCGCACGTGGGCGCCGGAGATCGCGCTCGACAGCACTGGGGTGCTCTGTACGAGGCATACGTGGCATCCACGCCGTCCGACGACGAGGCGGCCACCTACCTCGCACTCGAGCGCATGGGCCGCCATCGCATAGAGCGATGGTTGGCCACGCTCATCGAGGAAGGCGCGATTCCCGCGGGCGAGATCGAGCAGAGGGCGCGGTTCCTCACGACTGTGGTCAGCGGCCTCATGACAGAACGCGCTCTGCCCGCCGAGGGGGTGCAGGTCGAGTCCGAGGCGGCAGCACTCCGTCTCGCCGTCCACGCTGTGACGTCTGCCTGGACTCAGGCCTCGACCTCCGACGTCGCACCCTGACCAGTCGAAGACTGGTGCCAGCGTTCCCTGCTGACCCGGGCATCCACTGATCGGTGGATGCCGGCATCCACCGGATTCCACACCATCCCTGCCCCCGCGGTCGATGCGACGCAATGCTGCCGGGCAGCACGCTGACATCATGGCAACCATTGAGGTAGACGATCTCGTCAAGCGGTACGGCGACCACACGACGGTGAACGGGGTGAGCTTCGCCGTCGAGCGGGGCGAGATCTTCGGCATCCTGGGTCCGAACGGAGCCGGCAAGACCACCATCGTCGAGTGCATCGAGGGACTGCGCGCCCGGGACGGCGGGGATGTCGCTGTCTGCGGCATCGACCCGCGAGGTGACACCAGCGAACTCAGACAGCTGCTCGGGGTGCAGCTCCAGGAGAGCGAACTGCCCGGCAAGCTCAAGGTGGGCGAGGCGATGGAGCTGTACGGCTCCTTCTACCGCGACCCGATCGATTGGCGGGAGCTGATCGGCGCCCTTCGACTCACCGACAAGATCGACTCGCAGTTCCGGCGGCTCTCCGGCGGGCAGAAGCAACGGTTGTCGATCGCGCTCGCGATGGTCGGCAGCCCGGAGGTCGTGGTGCTCGATGAACTGACCACCGGTCTCGACCCGCAGGCCCGCCGTGACGTCTGGGACCTCATCGAGGGCATCCGGGACCGGGGCGTGACCATTCTGCTGGTCACGCACTTCATGGAGGAGGCAGAACGTCTCTGCGACCGGTTGGCCGTGATCGACGCCGGCCGGCTGGTCGCGCTGGACACTCCGGCCGGATTGGCCTCGTCCCTCGAGGGCCGGCAGCGGATCCGGTTCCGGCCTTCCGCACCACTGGATCGCGCCCTGCTGATGGCGTTGCCCGAGGTCACGGCAGTCGAGTGGGCTGGA
Organism: Brachybacterium sp. FME24; assembly: GCF_014897705.1. Classification (GTDB taxonomy): domain Bacteria; phylum Actinomycetota; class Actinomycetes; order Actinomycetales; family Dermabacteraceae; genus Brachybacterium. Next base: position 213,718 of record NZ_JABUXV010000008.1, read on the forward strand.
AGCCAGCTCGTGGTCACCGGCACCGGGAACCTCCTGTTCGCCGTGACCAGCCTGCTCGCCCACCACCAGGTCATCGCGGCCGGCCTGCGGGTCGAGCAGGCGACGCTGGACGATGCGTTCGTCGCGCTCACCGGCCGCACCATCGACGACTGAGGAGTCTGTATGTCAGCCCTGTTCCGACTCACCGCCACTGAGACGAAGCTGTTTCTCCGGGAGCCGATCAACGTCCTTTTCGCGCTCGTGCTCCCTCCGCTCCTCCTCGTCATCCTCGGTGTGATCCCGGCGTTCCGGGAGCCTGACGACGACCTCGGTGGTCTGCGGGTCATCGATCGGTACACGCACATCGTGGTCGCTCTGGCCATCGCGATGTTCGCACTGACCAGCCTGCCCCAGCAGTTCGCCAGCTACCGTGAGAAGGGTGTGCTGCGGCGGATGCGGACCACCCCGGTCAGACCTGCTGTGATGCTCGGTGCGCAGCTGCTCATGTGCACGCTCCTGTCCACCTTCACGATGCTGGTCGTGCTGGCCACCGCCCGACTGCTGTTCGCCGTGACCCTGCCGCGCCAGGTGGCGGTCTACGTGGTGGTCTACCTCCTGTCAGCGCTGGCGATGTTCGCGATCGGGCTGCTCGTGGCCTCGCTGGCACCAAGTGGTACGGGCGCCAGCGCGATCGGGATGGTGCTGCTGTTCCCGAGCCTGTTCTTCGCCGGGCTGTGGATACCGCGAGACTCGATGAGCAGCGTCCTGCGGACGATCAGCGACGTCACCCCTCTGGGCGCCGGCGTAGAATCCCTGCAGGTCACCACCGGCGGTGACTTGCCGCACCTGGTGCATGTGGCAGTCCTGGTGGGGTGGACGATCGTGGCCGGTGGGCTGGCCGCACGGTACTTCCGATGGGAGTAGATCGATGAGCATCGAGGCGGAGCTGGGCGAGGAGCTCGATCGCTGGGAGCGCCGCGAGCATGCCGTCATCATGGCGCTCCCGTTCCTTCTCCTGGCAGTCAGCACCCTCATCACCCTGCTGCAGGCGGTGCGGGAGGCGCCGGTGCACGTCCCGGCGGTTCTGGGACTCACCGTCGCGACCGCGATCTGGGTGTTCTGGTTCATCACGCTCCACCCGCGATGGCACCGGAGCGGCCCCCTGATGGGTCTGTACTACGCGGGCCTGATGGCCTTGGCGGCCGGTCTGGTGGTGCTCGCACCGTGGTACGGCATCTTTGCCTTCGTCGGCTACGTCCACGCGTTCGTGGTCCTCACGGGTCGCTGGCGGTACGTCGGCCTCGTCACGACATCGATGATCATGGCGGTGACGTACATGGGCGGGATCGCCCGGATCGGCGCCGACGAGTGGTGGCTGTGGCTGGCGATCAGCCTGGTCAGCGCCGGTCTGGCCGCGACGTTCGTCTCTTTCATCGAGAACACTGATCAGCAATGGCGTCAGCAGAAGCGAGCACTCGATGAGGTGCACGAGGCAAACGTCAAACTCGAAGAAGCGCTGGCGGAGAACGCGGAACTGCAGGCCCAACTGCTGGTCCAGGCCCGCGAGGCCGGAGTGCTGGATGAGCGGCAGCGGATGGCGCGGGAGATCCACGACACCCTGGCCCAGAGCCTCGCCGGGATCCTCACCCAACTCCAGGCAGCCGAACAGTCGATGGAGGAGCCGTTCACGCTGCGCCGCCATATGTCGAGTGCGACGAGCCTGGCCCGGGAGAGTCTCACCGATGCCCGCCGAACGATTCTCGCAGTGGAGCCGGAGCTCCTCGCCGACGCCCGACTCCCGGATGCGATCAGCGACGTGACCAGGAGCTGGTCAGAGTTGAACCACATCGATGCGGTCCTGACCACCACCGGCGACCCGCGACCGATGCATGCCGACGTCGAGGTGACGCTGCTGCGTGCTGCGCAGGAGGCGCTCAACAACGTGGCCAAGCATGCGAAGGCCCATCGCGTCGGCCTGACGCTTTCGTACATGGAAGACCTGGTGACCCTCGATGTGCGCGACGACGGAATCGGGTTCGAGCCCGACGCCCGTCGCGCCGATGGTACGGCTGACGGCGGATTCGGGCTGCTCGGGATGCGGCAGCGGGTGCAACGGCTCGCTGGCCGGCTCGACATCGAGTCAGAACCTGGCGGCGGCACCGCGATCTCGGCTACCGTTCCGGCGATATCGGCGGGAGCTGAGCAGTGATCTCACTTCTGATCGTCGACGATCATCCCGTGGTGCGGGACGGATTGCGAGGCATGTTCGCAGCCGACCCGCGCTTCGAGGTGCTCGGAGAGGCCGGCGACGGCGCCGAGGCCATCGTTGCCGCGGAAAGGCTCCGCCCCGAGGTGATCCTCATGGATCTGCGGATGCCGATAACCGACGGCGTAGCGGCCATCAAGGAACTCGCTGAACGTGGAGTGTCGGCCCGCGTCCTTGTGCTCACCACCTACGACACCGATAGCGACGTTCTGCCCGCCATCGAGGCCGGCGCCACCGGGTACCTCCTCAAGGACGCCCCGAGGCAGGAACTGTTCCATGCGGTGGAGGCTGCCGCGCGGGGTGAGGCAGCGCTCTCACCCTCCGTCGCGACGCGGCTCATGGGGCAGATGCGTCAACCGGTCTCCGCTCCACTGTCGCAGCGTGAGTTGGAGGTGCTGGAACTGATCGCCCGCGGCTCGACGAATCGTGAGGCGGCGAAGCAGCTCTTCATCAGCGAAGCAACTGTCAAGACGCACCTCCTGCACGTGTATGCGAAGCTCGGTGTCAACGACCGTGCCGCAGCCGTGGCCACCGCGTTCTCCCGCGGCTACCTGACACTGCCGACCTGACAGGTGCCCGCGGGAGGCACGACGTGATCGAGCTCAGCCGGCGATCTTCTGGCGCGGTGCTCCAGCGGAGAGGGCGTTGCCGACCGTGATGCCCCACATCGCGGGGAACTCCGTGGGGAAGATGCGCAGTGGGTCCGTGCTCCCGATGCGGGCGCTCGTCGCGACGAGGGCCCCTCGCCCCGACGGCACTCCCTCGACGAATATCTGCGGCGGAGCCTCGCCGCGCTTGTCCTGGGCCAGAGCGAGGTGCAGTCGATCGGAGAGGTACGAGACATCGGCCGGGGCGAAGTGCGAGGCGATGCGCTGGGCGTAGGCCTGAACAGTAGCTCCCGAGTGGGTGTCGAGCCCGAACTGGTGCGCGGTCTGGACGATCAGCCCGTGGATCCACTCCATCACGGCGCCGTTGGACAGTGCCGTCACCCGCAGGGTGTCCGCCGAGTCCGTGGCGTCGCGGGTCTCGAAGAGAGCGAAGAGCGCATCGCCCATGAGGTCGTGACGCGTCGTGGAGGCAAGGGACAGGTGCACGTCCGACATCCCCTGGATCGCCGCGGAGTGGACCCCTCCGGCGATCGAGGTCCGCTGGCCGGCCGCATACCCGACGCCGAACGAGTGTCCGAACATGCTGAACTGGTGCATGAGGGTGCCGCGGGCCTCTCCCGCGGTCTTCTCGTCGAAGTGGCGCTCGACTTCGAGGACGCGGCGGGGGTCCAGGCGGATCACGGCGTCCGAGGTGTACGCCCGGGAGGGCAGCGCAGTCAGCAACTGCTCGGCGTGGGCGGCGACGGCCTCGGCCATCGCCCAGTCCTCACGGTTGATCCGGCGAGCCTTGGATTCCCCGAGAACACCGACGATGGTCAGCACGATGCCGGGGACCCAGAGAAGGGTGGTGAGGACCAGGACGGTGATCATGCCGCCGAGCGCGCCCCCGGCGCTCCCGGCGAACAGCCACGGAAGGATGAGGAGCCCTGCTGTGACGAGGAGGAGAAGGGGGCCGATGATCAGAGAATTGCGATGCAGGTGGCGGCGTGCACGACCGCACATGCTCGGGGATGTGCTCATGGAACCACCCTAGAGGTGAAACCGGACACGTCAGGACGTTCCCTCTCGGGTCGACCCTCCGTCGGCCGACGGCCCTGCTGTGCGTCAGCGGAATCGCTGCACGGCCGCCGGGGCACTCAGGGCGAGCTCACGGATCTCCTCGTGCTCGGTCTGCGCGAGCACGTCCTGCAGCGGGCCGCGGGCCAGGATGCGGCCCTCGCCGAGGAAAGCCACCTGTGGGCACATCCGCTGCAGCAGCTCGATGTCGTGCGAGGCGATCAGCACGCCGATGCCGAGACGCGCGATGATCTGGGCGAGGGCGGCGGAGATATCTCCGCGCATACCCGGGTCCACGGCGGTGAGCGGCTCGTCGAGCACCAGGATCTCCGGGCGGGTGGCCAGCGCCGTCGCGAGCGCCACCCGCTGCGTTTCTCCGCCGGAGAGGGTGCGCATGCGCCGGGGCAGGACGTGCTCGCCCAGGCCCACGGTCGCGAGCATCTCGGCAGGGGAGACCGAGTGCGTGCGACCTCCCTTGCGGGCCTCCTTCGCTGCCAGTGCGAGGCGTGAGGAGACCGTTTCCTGGGGATCGGCGATGGTCATCGCGTACTGCGAGACGAATCGGACGGCGGCGCGGAAGGTGCGACGGTGTGCCCCTCGCAGCCGGTGCACGCTGCGCCCCGCGTAGGTGACCTGGCCGGAGGCGGGCTTCAATTCGCCGCGCAGCACGTGGATCAGGGTGGTCTTGCCGGCGCCGGAGGAGCCGAGCAGCCCCAAGGGGGGAGCCCCTGCTCCGATCGAGAGGTCCACACCCTCCAACACGGATTCACCGGGGTATCCGGCGTGCAGAGCGGTGGCGGTGAGCGTGGTCGAAGCAGGCATCGGGGGTCTTTCCTCGCAGGTGGGGGACGCGGTGCACTGTAGCGGCGTCGCCTGTGCCGTCACTGCGCCGCGCCGCGCCCCGCCCCAGCGTTCAGCGATCTCCCGCGAGGGTCGCGACCGGTGGGCGCCGCAGGGCCCGCCGCGCCGGCAGCATCATCGCTGGATACGCGACAGCGACGACGACCGCGACGATGAGAGGGATCGCCCAGAGCGGCCCCTGAGGCCAGGGCCGCCCGAGCAGTCCCAGGCCCAGCAGAGACGCGGCCGGTACCGAGAGCGCGAGCCCGGCGGCCGCTGCCAGCGCCGCCGTCAGCAGCGTCTCCCTCCGCATCATGGCCAGCACTTGGCGGGGCGTCGCCCCGAGCCTCCGCAGCAGCCCCAGCTCCCCGGCGCGCCGGGTGGTCGCCGCCACCAGGGAGTTCGCGCCGCCCATCACGACATATCCCAGCAGGACCAGGTTGAGGACGAGACTGAGCCACTGATCCGGTAGCAGCCCGCCGGAGCGCGCACCGGCCTCCTCCAGCTGCAGCTGGGCACCTGGTCGGTCGTGCGCCCAGTCCTGGATCACTGCCGGATCTCCGGTGACGAGTACCGCGTCGTAGGGGCGCTCGCCGGTCGCGCCCTGCAGCAGATCCGTACTGGTCACGAGACTGCCGTAGGCGAAGCCGCGGTCGTAGGTCGCGATCAGGTGGGCGGTGATCGGACGGCCGTCATCGCTGATCAGCTCGATCGGATCGCCCACGTCGAGTCCGGCCAGCCGGGCCGCACCGACCTCCATGGCCACAGCGTCCCCCTCAAGCTCCGCGAGGGAGCCCTCGACCACACCCGGATCGACGACCTCGGTCGCGCCCGGGCTGAAGGCACTGGTGGTGAGCGGATCCAGGGCGGTCCCCGCTGCCGTCGCGCGAGTGCGCAGCAGGGTCGTGGAAACCATGCCGACGGCTCCGGTCACACCCTCGGTACGCGCGAGATCGGCGCGGTTCGCCTCTGTCAGTCCGGCCCCGGCGGAGGAGGAGACGGTGGCGTTCTGGAGGCTCCCGGCCTCGAGCTCGGCGCGCTGGGTGACCGCCTGGGTGGACAAGAGGAACAGCTGGGTGATGGCCAGGGCGATCGCGAGCGCCAGGACGGTCACCGCGCCCGCGGTGCGCCCGGCATACGCCTGGGAATTGTGAGCTGCCAGCCAGCGCACCACGGACGCACTGCCGGAACCGACCATGGTCCAGCCGGTGATCCGTCGCACGAGTGCGGGACCGGCGAGCGCGAGCCCGATGACCCCGATCAGGACGCTCGAGGATGCCGAGACCAGCGCGGCCTCGCTGCGCAGGAAGAGCGGGACCAGGGAGGAGACCAGCGCGAAGGCGAGCAGGGCCGCGCCGATGGTCGTGCGTACCGCGGAGGCGGGGCGAGGCTCGATCTGGGAGAGCGCAATCGCCTCGGTCGGGGCGATCCGCGAGATCCTGCTCGCCCCGGCCAGCGCCGCCACCGTCACCGTGCCCAGCAGCAGCGCCGTCGTGGCGAGAGCCGGGATCGGGCCGAGCACGACCTGCACGCTCGCGGGCAGGATCCCCGAGGAGTCCAGCCACTGCCCCAGCGCGGCGGCCAGCAGATAGCTTCCCGCGACGCCGACGGGCAGGGCGACGAGCGCAGCCATCAGCGCCTGGACGGCGACCAGCCACCTCACCTGACGGGGCGTGGCACCGGTGGCGCGCAGCAGGGCGAGCTCGCGGCGCTGCTGCGTCACCGAGATTCCCACGGCCGCGCTGACGACGAAACCGACGGTGAGGAGCAAGGTGCCGCCGAGGCTCCCGGCGATGGCGAGGAGCTGACCGCGCTGCGAGGCGGCGCCGACCTGGGCGGCGTCCCCACGGTCCGCGCCGGTGCTGACCTCGAGGTCGGAATCCTCCAGCGACCCCGAGAGCATCGTGGCCACCGACTCCGGGTCCGCGCCGTCCGCGACGGTGAGGCCGATCAGGTCGACCTTGTCCGGATGCCCGGCGAGCTCTTCGGCCACGGCGTCGGCGAAGAACACCGAGGCCCCTGGGGTATCGACGACCGCGGTGACCACGAGGAGGGACTGCTCGCCGGCGACGAGGAGGGACTGCTCGTCGCCGACGGCGAGGTCCAGGGTGGTCGCGAGCTCGCGACTGACGGCGATCTGGTGGGCAGAAGTCGGTGCCGCGCCGTCGACGGCCGGGGAGCCCAGCAGGGCGAATTCCCAGTTGGCGCCGGCGCCTCCCGGGAGAGAGCTCGGCATCGGGTCGCCCTGTGCAGAAAGCGGGACGACAGGGACCCCGATGCGCCCGACCGCCCCGGCGACCTCCGGACGGTCGGCGAGCTGATCTGCGACCTCGCGCTCGACGCCGGACCGCTGGGTCAGCGGAGCGGCGAAGTCCTCAGCCTGCGGGACCTCCTGCTTCCCGGAGACGACCAGTTGGGCCGCGGTGAGGGAGCCGACCGGGGTCCTGGAGGCGAGTCCGGAGTTGGCGAGGATACCGCTGCCGGCGATGAGGAACGCGCCACCGGCGACAGCGAGCACGATCGCGAGCAGGGCGGGCAGCCGCCGCCGCGCCATGGCCACCGCGTCGGGAAGCATCGCGAGCTTGCCCGTCATCGGAGGCCACCTCGCAGCAGCTCGGTCGCGACGGACTGCGGCGTCGGATGATCGATCACCGTCGTGATGGCGCCGCCGGCCATGACCACCGCGTGATGCGCACGGGCCGCCGCGGCCGGGTCGTGGGTGACCAGGACGACGGTCTGGCCGAGGTCGTCGACGAGCTCGCGCAGCAGATCGAGCACTTCGCGAGCGGAGGCCAGGTCCAGCGCGCCGGTGGGCTCGTCCGCGAAGACGACGTCCGGCGAGCCGACCAGCGCGCGGACGATGGCGGCGCGCTGCTGCTGGCCGCCCGAGAGCTGCGAGGGCAGATGGTGCAACCGGTCGCCGAGGCCCACACGCTCGGCGAGCTGGGCGAGATGGTCACTGTCCACCTCGCGCCCCGCCAACCGGGCCGGCAGGGTGAGGTTCTGGTGGACGGTGAGCGACTCGACCAGGTTGTACGCCTGGAACACGAAGCCGATGCGGTCACGGCGCAGGAGGGTGCGACGGGTCTCGGTGAGGCCGGAGATCTCGGTGTCACCGAGATGGATCGTGCCGCTGGTGGGGGCGTCGAGGGCGGCCGCGGTGTGCAGCAATGTGGACTTCCCCGATCCGGAGGGGCCGACGACCGCGGTGAAGCGGTGCGCGGGGATGTCCAGCGACACCCCGTCCAAGGCACGCACCTCGGTGGCGCCACCACCGTAGACGCGGGTCACCTGACGCAGACGGGCCGCTGCCTGAGCCGACGCGGGGCGGGGGAGGACGGGGGCCGGCGCGGTCATCGGGACCTCCGAGCGAGACGCCGCCTCACCAGAGCGATGCCCAGACCGATGACGATCAGGCCGGCGAGGAGCGAGGGGACGAGCAGCCCGGCGATGCTGAGGACGGTGTTCAGGGCGAGGGCTGCAGCGAGCAGGACCCACAGGACGAGGTCCGTGGTGCCGCGCACGGCGCCGGGGTCCTCGGAGATGGGACGAGCATCGGTCGGAGCGGGGGCAGCGGTCGTACGGTGCGCACCCGTGCCTGCGGGGCCGTGAGGGTGGTCGGTGGGGAGGGCCATGGTGAGTCCGTTCGGTCGGAGCGTGATCTGATGCTTCGAACGTACGGCGCGCTGACCAGCTGCTCCACCCGGCCAGCAGGTCACTGCGCGGTACAGCAGGGGGTACCGGCGTCGAGCGGGCGCGCGGGGCTCGGTGGAGTCCGGGCCCAGCCTCTACCGGGTGCCCTCGAGGTACCGCAGCACGGCCGCGACCCGACGATCCGAGCTGTCGTCGGGGGAGAGGCCGAGCTTGGCGAAGATGGACCGGATGTGCTTGTGCAGCGCGTTGTCGCTCAGCGCGAGACGGGCGGCGACGGCAGTGTTGCCGAGCCCCTCGGCCATCGCCGCCAGCACCTCGCGCTCGCGCGGGCTCAGCGCGTCCAAGCGGTCGGCGCCCCGACGCCGGGCGAACAGCTGGGCGACCACCTCGGGGTCGATGGCGGTGCCGCCGTCGGCCACACGGTGCAGCGCGGCGACGAACTCCGAGACCCTGCCGACCCTTTCCTTGAGCAGATAGCCGACGCCCTGGGCGCCGGAGTGCAGGAGGTCCGCGGCGAAGGACTGCTCGACGTACGCGGACAGCACCAGCACCGGCAGGCCCGGGATCCTCTCGCGCGCGGCGACCGCAGCCCGGATGCCCTCGTCGGTGTGCGTCGGGGGCATCCGCACGTCGAGCACCGCCGCATCGGGACGGTGCTCGTCCACCGCCGACAGGAACTGCTCCCCGTCACCCACGGCGGCGACCACGTCGAGATCCTGGGCGCGCAGCACCATGGTCAGTCCCTCGCGCAGCAAGGCGTCGTCCTCGGCGATCACGATCCGCACGGCAGCTCCACCTCCAGCAGCGTCGGCCCACCGAGGGGACTGTCGATCTGCACCGTGCCGTCCAGCGCCGCGACCCGGCGCGCGATCCCGGTGAGCCCGGTCCCGGAGCTGCTGCCCGGTCGGGCACCGCCGCGGCCGTCGTCCCGGACGGAGACCCGCAGCCGGTCTCCGGTGCGCCGGACCTCGAGCTCGGCACGGCTCGCGTCGCTGTGACGGGAGACGTTGGTCAGCGCCTCCGCTGCCACGAAGTAGGCGGTCGACTCCACGCTCACGGGGCAGCGCACGGCCACCTCCACCTCACAGGTGCACGGCACGGCGCACGCGGCGGCCAGCGCGCTCAGAGCCCCCTGGAGACCGCGGTCCGCGAGCACGGGGGGCAGGATGCTGCGCACCACGCCGCGCAGCTCGGCGAGGGCGTCCTCGGCGGCGCCGTGCGCGCGCTCCATCATCGCCTCTGCCATCTCGGGGTCCTGGCGCACCGACTCCCGGGCGGCGCCGGTGAGCATCGCGACCCCGACCAGGCGATTCTGCGCGCCGTCGTGCAGGGCGCGCTCGATGCGCCGCAGTTCGACGCCGTGGGCGTCCAGCGCCGCCGCGCGGGTCGCGGTCAACTGGGTGATGCGCGCCGAGAGGTCGACGTCGGGGTGCGGGGAGAGGAGCCGGAGGCCGGTCTCCTGGGTCGCCCGGTCGAGCAGCGGGGTCAGCACGAAGAACACGATGCCGGCAAGGAGGCCGGCCGCGAGGGCGATGATCCAGCCCTGCCCCACGTCCACCTGCACCAGGCCGAGCAGGACCGTCGCCTCCCCGCGGGGCAGCAGGCGGGCCCACAGCGGAGACGTCAGATCGGTGACCATCGCGGTCCCGGACTGGACGCCGATCACCGCGAGCACGAGCCCGCCGGTGCCGTGCAGCGCCAGCCAGCCCAGATCGCGCCGCGTCGCCCGGTCCTCGCGCACCGCCTCGACGGCGCGCCGCCACCCCTTCGGCAGCGGATCGTACGGAGGGGTCATCGGATGACCGAGCCGTCGCAGGCGGCCGCGTTCGAGGTCTGCGATCGATCGCACCAGCGCCAACCAGGGACGCACGAGCAGCAGGCCGAGCCCGATCAGACTGAGGACCGCGACGGCGAGCCCGAGGAGCACCGCGCACAGCGCGAGCAGTCCCGTGCCCGCGGCGAGGACGAGGTGGACCCAGGCCCGGACGGCCGCCTGCGGACGGCGCAGGATCGAGCGCCCGTCGTCCCTGATCCTGTGGTTCACCGATGCACCGTCCTCGCTCGTGCGTCAGCGTAGCCGCGAACGACAGGGCTCGGTGGGCCGCCCGACGCCGTGGTGGTCCTCTATGCCGGGGGCTGACAGCCCCGCGCGCCGGCACTCACCCCTGGGAGTGGATCGTGATGACGTACCCATCCGGATCCTGGAAGGCGAACTGGGTGCCGAACGGTCCCTCGATCGGTTCCTGCACGATCGCAGTGCCCTGCTCGAGCAGCAGCGCGTGCAGCGCACGGGGTTCCGCGTGGCGGAACCACAACCCGATGCCCGCGCCGAGCTGCCCGGTGGCGTCGAGATCCGTACCGGGGAACTGATCGCGCACCGCGAAGGTGAAGCCGTCCGCGGAGAACACGGCCGCGACGGGATTCGGCGCCGGGACGCGGGACAGGCCGACGACGTGCTCGTAGAACGCGGCCGATGTCTCCCGGTCGCGCACCTGGATCGAGACGAAATCCGGTCCGATGGTGGATGTGGTCATGCCGAGCTCCTCGGGGTGATGGGTGTCGTTCAGTGTCAATACCCTGACACCCATGCCCACGTATGTCAAGATACTGACATGATGATCGAGAAGGAGCCCGCAGAGGTCGAGCAGCTGGGACTGCTGATCAAGGAGACGCAGTCACTCCTGAATCAGCGCATGGACGAGGTGCTGCGACCACTGGGCCTGAGCGTCGCGCAGTACGCGTGCCTCCACACCCTGCGCAGTGCCCCGGGGGTTACCGGATCGGAGCTGGCCAGGCGAGTCTTCGTCTCCCGGCAATCCATGAGCGTGCTGCTGCAGGGACTCGAGAAGAGGGGACTGGTGGAGCGGTCACAGGAGCCGGGCCCGCGCCGGGAACGTGCAGCGGAGCTCACCGAAGAGGCGGCAGAGCTCACCGAAGCCGCCGATGGTCGCGTTCGCGGTGTCGTCTCCACCATGGCGGGGGATCTCGTCGGGGATGAGCCGGAGCGGCTGCTGGTGCTGCTCGGCAGCTGCCGCGATGCGCTTCAGGGCGACTGAGGGACTGCCCGACTCCGGAACGACCGCAGGCGCAGGCTGTTGCCCACCACGAAGACGCTGGAGAACGCCATCGCCGCACCCGCGAGCATCGGGTTCAGCAGGCCCAGCGCCGCCAGCGGTATCGCCGCGGTGTTGTAGGCGAAGGCCCAGAACAGATTGCCCTTGATGGTGCCGAGGGTTCGCCGGGAGAGCCGGATCGCGTCGGCTGCGCCGCGCAGGTCGCCACGCACCAGGGTGATGTCCGAGGCCTCGATCGCGACGTCCGTGCCGGTACCCATCGCCAACCCCAGATCCGCCTGGGCAAGGGCGGCGGCATCGTTGACGCCGTCGCCGACCATGGCCACGACCTTTCCCTCGCCCTGGAGGCGGAGGACCACGTCGATCTTGTCCTGGGGCAGCACCTCGGCGATGACCTCGGCGATGCCGACCTCGGCGGCGATCTGCTCGGCTGCGGCGCGATTGTCGCCGGTGAGCAGGATCGGGGTCAGGCCCAGCTCCTTCAGCTGCCCGATGGCCTCCGCGCTGCTGGGCCTGACGGAGTCGGCGACCACGAGCACGCCGCGCGCCCGACCCTCCCACCCGGCCACCACGGCGGTCTGGCCCCGGGACTCGGCAGCGGCCACGGCCGAGGCGAGCTCTGCGGGCAGCGGGGGGTCGTCGAAGAGGGACGCGCGACCGACGAGGATGTCGCGGTTCTCGGTCGTGCCGCGCACCCCGAGCCCCGCCAGGTTCTCGAACTCGTCCGCGCTGGGAAGGGTGCCGATCTCGTGGGTGGCTCCGCGAGCGACGGCTTGGGCAATCGGGTGCTCGGAGGAATTCTCGACGGCGCCCGCGAGGCGCAGCAGCTCGGCGCGGTCCACACCCGGCGCGGGAATCACCTCGGTGAGGGCCATCTTCCCGGTGGTGACGGTGCCGGTCTTGTCGAGCACCACGGTGTCGACGCGGCGCGTGGACTCCAGGACCTCGGGTCCCTTGAGGAGGATGCCCATCTGGGCGCCACGGCCGGTGCCCACCAGGAGTGCGGTCGGGGTCGCGAGTCCCAGCGCGCAGGGGCAGGCGATGATCAGGACGGCGACCGCGGCGGTGAAGGCCGCCTCGACCGGGTGGCCGGTGAGCAGCCAGCCGAGGAGCACCAGGGCGGCGAGCACGAGGACGACCGGGACGAATATTCCCGAGACGCGATCTGCGAGGCGCTGCGCGTCGGCCTTGCCGGACTGGGCATCCTCGACCATGCGAGCCATCTGCGCGAGCTGGGTATCGCTGCCGACGCGGGTGGCACGCACCAGCAGCCGGCCCCCGGCGTTGACCGTCGCGCCGGTGACCCCATCGCCCTCGCCCACCTCGACCGGCACGGACTCTCCGGTGAGCATCGACGCATCCACGGCGGAGGTGCCGGAGACGATCGTGCCGTCGGTGGCGATCTTCTCCCCGGGGCGGACGACGAATTCCGCGCCCACGGCCAGCTCGGTCACCGGGATGCGGGTCTCGACGCCGTCGCGCAGTACGGCGACGTCCTTGGCACCCATGTCCATCAGCGCCCGCAGGGCGGCACCGGCCTGTCGCTTGGACCGCTTCTCGAGATAGCGGCCCAGCAGGATGAACATGGTGACGCCGGCAGCGACCTCGAGGTAGATGTTCGCCGAGCCGTCGGACCGGCCGATGGTCAGCGAGAACTCGTGGGTCATGCCGGGCATCCCGGCCGTCCCGAAGAACAGGGCGTACAACGACCACAGGTAGGCGGCCGAGGTTCCCACGGAGATCAGGGTGTCCATCGTCGCCGCACCGTGGCGCAGGTTGGTCCAGGCCGCCTTGTGGAACGGCCAGGCGGCCCAGACGATCACCGGGGAGGCCAGGGCGAGGCTCGCCCACTGCCAGAAGGTGAACTGCAGAGCAGGGATCATCGAGAGCAGGATCACCGGCACCGAGAGCACGACGGCGCCGATCAGTCGCTGGCGCAACGAGGTCAGCTCCGGATCCTCGGGAGCCTCCGCAGGGCCACCCCGACTCTGCCCCTGCTCCGGGTCCGGGAGTACCGGCAAGGTCGCGGAGTAGCCGGCCTGCTCGACCGTGCTGACCAGATCCTGAGGGTCGTACCCGGCGGGCGCGGAGACCTTCGCCTTCTCGGTGGCGTAATTGACCGATGCCGAGACCCCTTCGAGCTTGTTCAGCTTCCGCTCGATCCGATTCGCGCACGAGGCGCAGGTCATTCCGCCGATCGCGAGGTCGATATCGGCGCCCAGCGGCAGCTGGGCCGGCGAAGTGGTCATGGGGTGGGCTTCTCTCTCGTGGACTGAGGGCTGGTACCGGCGGCCTGCGTGAGGTGGCGCCGTCGGCGGTTCGGTGGTCGGGCCGTCCGTCTCAGGTTCGCGCCGCCGAGTAGCCGGCCTCGGTCACCGCGGCCAGCACGGCAGAATCGTCGACGGGCTGCTCGGAGGTGACCACGAGTGCGCCGGTCTCGTGGCTGACCTCGACCTGCTCGATCCCCGGGACCTCGCTGACCTCCTCGCGGACGGACATCTCGCAGTGACCGCAGGTCATGCCGGACACGTGGTAAGTACTCGTGATCGCGCTCAAGGGGCTCTCCTTCGCCAGTGTGGTACCCAGGAGGGGTATCTGCTGCGCCCACTGTATACCCTATGGGGGTATACAGGCGAACCGTGTTCACGGTCGGGTGAACGGGGGGACGGCCGAACAGGTGCACGGCAGAAAGGGTGTCGAATGTCGCGCGGGAGTGCTTCGATGGGCTCATGAGCATCGATGCCACTGCCATCATCCGCGAGGAAGCGGACCGGCTCGCCGCCGTCCTTCTCGCCACCGATCCTGATCAGCAGGTCCCGACCTGCCCGGAGTGGAATGCTGCAGACCTGCTGTGGCACGCCGCCGAGGTCCACGAGTTCTGGGCCGCCATCCTCGCCCAGAGGGCGCTGACCGAGGAGCAGGTGGAGGAGATCTCGGGGGCGAGGGGTGCGCGGCCCGATGACCTCGAGGCGCTGACGGATCGTCGCGCCGCTGCGACGGACGCACTCCTCGCCCAGCTCGAGACCCGCCGCGACGACGAGGCCGCCTGGTTCTGGCTCTCGACGCAGCAGAATGTCGGCGTGATCCGCCGTATGCAGACCCATGAGGCGATCATCCATCGGGTCGACGCGGAGCTCGCCGCGGGCCGCCCCGTCACCCCGATCTCGACCGAGGTCGCTCACGCCGGGCTGGACCACGTGCTGCGCGTGATGTGGCCGGCAGGAATCGAGTGGATCCCGCAGTGGGCCCGGATCACGCCGACCGCCGTGATCGAGATCGAGGCGGGCGGGAGCGGCACCGAGCAGCTGCTCATCAGCCGCTGGTCGGGGACGCGCCCCCGCGACGGCGCGCGCTTCGATGTCCCTGTCGGCCGCCTGCTCGAGAACGCTGGGGAGGGCGACTCTCTCCCGCGCGCCACCGTATCCGGTTCTCCGTTCGCCCTGGACCTGTGGGCATGGGGGAGGGGCCTGGCTCTCGAGCACCTCACCGGCGGGTCCGAGAAGGTCGAGATCGTCGGCGATCCGGAGGCCGTGCAGCAGATGAGGGCGCTGATCGCCGAAGGGCACGACTGAGGTCCGTGGGAGCTGGGGAGCGCCCGCGCCTCACCGCGCAGTCTGCACCGGTGCGATCTGCGCTGCAGGCACCTGCCGCAGTCGACCGTCGGCCAGATGCATGAGCGTCGCGATCGCGAGGAACGCCCCCAGCACCACGACGGTGGTGATCAGCACCTGCGACCAGGACGACGCGGTCGGATCCAGGAACGCGTAGGGGTACCAGGCGGTGACCCCGCCCCGCATCCAGGTGGCAGCCAGGTACGCGAGAGGGAAGGCCTGCCACCACAGGATGCGACGTGAGGAAGCAGGGTGCTCACGGGGTGTCAGGGCCCAATCGGCGATCGCCGCCACCGGCGCCAGACGGTGCAGCACGATCCCGGTCCAGCCGATATCCCATCGCAGCAGTTCGTCCAGCGGGGCCACCAGCAGCGCGTAGATGATCCCCGTCATCGCGAGATAGAACGCGACGGCTCCGCGCGCATCGTCGAACCAGGCGGGCCGACCGGTCGCCATGGCAGTGCCCACGCCCACGAGGACCACGAACATCAGGTTCGATTGGTTGGTGAAGTAGGAGACGTGCTGTGCGAGCAGACCCTCGTGCACGGCGCCCAGGGCATCGCTGACCAGCGCAGCGAGAACCAGCAGTGCGATCGCCGACCGCGCCGCCGTGGCCGGGCTGATCACGACCCGTGGGGCCAGGAATCTCGCACGTCGGCGCCGCCTTCGATCACGGTCTCCCGGCCACCGGTCAGATCCGTCCAGGAGTCCTGGGGGCGGTAGCCCAGCTCGAGGGTGGTGTTGGTCATCGACCAGCGCCGATTGGGGTTGTCGGAGATCGCATAGAACACTCCGAATCGCACCTCGGCCTCGATCGCCCGACGCACCACCTGCGCACAATCGCGCGGGCTCAGCCACAGGGCGCGCAGGATGTCCTCCTCGACCGTGAGCGGATCGTCGGTCACCCAGCCGATGCGCAGCGCGATCACGTCCAACCCGTACTCGTCGTAGTAATAACGACCGAGGGCTTCGCCGAAGATCTTGGAGACGCCGTAGAGGGAGTCTCCGCGGGGGATCTGGTCCGGGTACACCGGCCACTGCTCGAGCCGGTCGTACATACCCATCGCATGGTTCGAGGAGGCGAGGACGACGCGCCTGACGCCGGCTGCTCGGGCCGCCTCGAGAACATTGCGCTGTCCGATGAGATTCGCTTCCAGCACGAGCTCCCAGCTGGATTCCGGGGAAGCGGCGCCGGCCAGGTGCACCACCGTGTCGATACCGTCCATGAGTGCGAGGACCTGGTCGTAGTCGCCGAGCTCGGCGACCCGGAAGTCGGAGCCCGGCGGGGCATCATCGGCGCTGCGGCCATGCAGGACGAGCTCGTAGTCCTCATCCAGGGCCGCAGTCAGGTCGGAGCCGACGCCGCCCGTCGCGCCGGTGATCAGCACACGCCTGTTCGAGTTGCTCATGCGGCCATTATGGTCGCTGCGATCCCGACGGGGGCGGCTCCAGGGACGTCAGGACGTGCGGGCCCCTGCCTGGTGGTCGCCGTCCCGGTCCGGCATCGGCCGGATCTCGGTGCGCATCCGCTCCATGCGTGAGTCCAGGTCCGCGGCGACGCGCGCGGCGTCGTCCAGCTCCTCGCGCAGGCGGGGAGGGAGGTTCTTGCGGTACTTGTAGCTCAGCTTGTGCTCGGTGCTGGCCCAGAAGTCCATGGCGATGGTACGCAGCTGCAGCTCGACGGGCACGTACTCGGTGTGCTCCGAGAGGAAGACGGGAACCTGCACGATCAGGTGCAGCGAGCGATACCCGTTGCGCTTCGGAGAAGCGATGTAGTCCTTGACGGTGAGCACCTCGAGATCCGGCTGACGGCGCAGCATGTCCGCGATCCAATACACGTCCGAGACGAAGCTGCAGGTGATGCGCACCCCGGCGATGTCATGGACCCGCGTCCGGATCGCCGGGATCGTCATGTCGCCGCCGGTGCGCACGGCTTTCTCGATGAGGCTCTCGGTGGACTTCAGGCGAGAGCGCACGTGCTCGATCGGACTGTAGTCGTGAATCTGCTCGAACTCCTGGCGCAGGATGTTCACTTTCGTCTCCACCTCGTCGATCCCGAACTGGTAGTGCATCCGCAGCCGGGTGAATTCCTGGTGGACCTGCTTCAGCTGCGCGGCGAGGAGCTCCTGGTCGGCATCCGGCCGTACCAGCTGGGCCTGCTGTGCCTGCACCAGGGCACTTACCCGCTGCGAGGTCTCGCCGTCGATCGTTTCCGCGTCGTCCATGGAGTGACAGCCCTTCGAGGGGGAATCCGAACTCCCCGACCATGCCAGATCCGGCTGGGGAGGCGGTGCAACCGCGTCGACAACCGTAGATCTGTTCGCCACGAAGGAGAAGCGGTGTTCACGAGGCGAGGGTGGCACGTTCGGAGGCTGACCGCCCATGACCAGGCAACCCGCTATTCGGCCACCCGCGAGCCGATCCCCCACGACCCGGTGGCAGCGAGATCATTGAACGTGTACACGTGAGGACCCTGCAGCATCGACGTCGGATCCCGGTAGGCCGGGGCGAGCTCGTCGAGCAGAGCATCCGGTCGCCACGAGCCCGGGCCCACGAGGCGGCGAACCCCGGAGGTCGGAGCTGTCAGCAGGCGCAGCGAACGGCCCACCCCGATCCGCGCCCCGATGCGCAGCAATCGCGCTGTGCCGACGGGGGCGGCGATGCCCGGACGCACCGGGAGGGTGACGCCTGCGTCCCGGATGTTCTGCAGCCACGACAGCAGCGGCGCAGCCTCGAAGCACATCTGGGTCACCAGATAGGAAGCATGCTCCGCCTTCGCCTTCAGCAACCGCAGAGCCTCCTGCTCCCCGACGAACGGGTGCCCCTCGGGATGCGCGCCCACGCCGATGGTGAACCCGCGCCTCTCCGCGTCGATGACCTCCACCAGGTCCAGCGCTCCGGTGAAGGCGCCGGCAGGCCGCGGGGCATCGCCGGCGATCACGAATACTTCGTGCACGCCGGCGGAGGCGAGTTCCGCCAGGATCCCACGCAGTTCCCGCACGTCGGCGATCTGGCGGGCGGCCAGGTGAGGTATCGCCGTGAACCCCCGTTCCGCCAGGGCCAGCGCTGTCGAGATCGTCGCCGCCGTCCCGTGCGCCGGTGAGGCGGTCACGGTCACCCGTGACCCCGGCGGCAGATGCTCGGCCACCTGCTCGGCGATGTCCCGCAACGGGATCACCTCGAACTGTGGCCTGCACTCCTGCGCCGACGGGTCGCGCGGAACCTCGCTGGTCATCTCAGACTCCCAAGGCAAGCTCTCCTGCCGCCGCATCAGGTGTTCCGAGTGCGGTGACGTCCCCCTTGGGCTGATCCTTGGCCGGGTCAATGAACGGTTTGGCGACGACGACGGCATCGACCAGATCGGTACCGGAGGCGTCGCGGGCGCCGATGTCGACCTGCAGCTGCGTGCCCACCTCTGCGGCCTCGATCGACACCATCGCCAGTCCGATGTTCTTCGCCAGCCGCGGGGATCGACAGGCGGAGGTGACCTCGCCGATGCGGGTCCCGTCACGGTGGACGGGCAGGACGTCGATCATCGAGCCGTCGTTGTAGGTACCCAGCTCCGGCCCGCCGATCTCGAGCCCGACCAGCTTCCGATGCGGACCCTCCGCCTTGATCCGGCGCAAGGCCTCCTTGCCGATGAAGTCGGCCTCCTGGTCGAGGTCCACCATCCAGTCGTAGCCCATACCGACCTCGAAGGGGTTGGTGTTGATCGTGATGTCCGCGCCGTGAGCGAGCATGCCGCCCTCGATGCGCCGCATATGGCACGGCCCGATGACCCGCAGATCATGGGCCCTGCCTGCTTCCCAGACCAGCTCCCACAGCCTCTCGGCATCGCGCGACGCGTGATGGACATAGATCTCGTACCCGATCTCGCCGGTGTATCCGGTGCGCGAGACCGTCACGTCGATCCCGTCGATCGTGTAGTCGTGCAGGTAGTAGTAGCGGATGTCGGCCACCGAGTCGCCGAGCAGGTCGCGCATGAGTGCGAAGGACTTCGGTCCCTGCACCTGCACGGGGCCGACGTCGATCTCTTCGATCCGCACGTCCATCCCGGCGTGCGTGGCGACGCCGCGGGCCCACAGCAGGATGTCGCTGTCGGCGAGCGAGAGCCAGAAGCGGTTCTCCTCCAGTCGCAGCAGGATCGGGTCGTTCAGGATCCCGCCGTGCTGATCGGTGAGGAAGACGTACTTGCACTGTCCGACCTTGCACTTCGACAGGTCGCGGGTGATCAACAGGTTCGTGAAGTCGAAGGCGTCGGGGCCGGAGATCTCGATCTGGCGCTCGACGCCGACGTCCCAGAGGGTGACGCCCTCCAGCAGCGCCCAGTACTCGGCGACGGGGTCACCGTAGTGCCGGGGGTGATATGTGTGGTTGTAGACGCTGTACATCGCGACCCCGTGGCGCCGGGAGGCGTAGAAGAACGGGGACTTGCGGATGCGGGGGTAGAGCAGCACTTGAGGATTCGGGTTCACAGTCATTGTGGCCTCCAGGAATCGTGTCCGTGCCCAACTGTGACATTCCCGTGCGCAATGCGCAATGATGTGCGTAGTACGCATGACAGGTACGAGAAAGCCAGGGAGACGAGGACGCATCGAGTGCGATGAGCGCGATGCGGTCACCGGTCAGGAGGAGCCAGATGATGACGGGAACGGGAGCAGTGCAGTCCGTCGACAGAGCGGTGCAGGTGCTGGAGATCCTCGCCCGCGACGGCGGGTCGAGCGTGGGTCGGGTCGCGGCCGAGCTGGGGGTCCACCAGTCCACGGCCTCGCGTCTGATCGCCGCGCTGGAAGGTCGCGACCTGGTGGAACGAGCCGGGGAGGGCGGGCCCGTGCGGCTCGGCGTCGGCGTGCTGCGGCTGGCGGCGGCGACGCACTCCCGGCCCGACCTCACCGCCGTCGCCGGCCCGGTGTGCGACGCGCTCGCCGAGCAGCTGGGCGAGACGGTGAACCTCGCCGTATACCGCTCGGGAGCGGCGGTGAATCTTCACCAGGCCCAGGGCACCAGGACGGTCGCGATGCACAACTGGGTGGGGGACCGGACAGTCCTGCACGCGACCTCGAGCGGGAAGGTGCTGCTCGCGCACCTTCCGCTGGCGGAGAGCGAGGCTCTGCTGGCAGCACCCCTGGAACGATTCACGACTCGCACGGTCGTCGACCCGGTCGCGCTGCGGGAGCAGCTGCGGGAGGCCGGGACCCGCGGCTGGGCGGTGGCGGAGGAAGAGTTCGAGGAGGGACTGAACGCCGTCGCCGCGGCGATCCGTGGGCCGGAGGGGAACGTGGTCGCGGCGCTGTCCGCGGCCGGGCCCGCCTACCGGCTCGGCTCCGCGGACCTCCCGCAGATGGCTGAGCAGCTGGTGCGGGCCGCCACGGACGTCTCACGAGCGTTGGGGCATCGCCCCGACCTCACGGGCTGACCCGCCCTGGCCTGGCAGGCGCCCCGTCCAGGATCGGTCTCAGCCCGTCATCCGAGCGTTCTCCGGGTCGAAGGGCGGTCGGCGCCCGACGCTCAGCACCTCCACCGGGAGCAGCGACCCCAGGTACTGGACGTGCAATGCCGTGCCCACCACTGATAGTTGCGGGGGGAGATATGCCAGGAGCAGGTAGCGTCCGATCGACGGCGCGGGACCGGCGGAGGCGACGAAGGAGCGACGTCCTCGGGAGTCGAGGATCGGCTCACCGTCGGGCGTGAGCACCGGTTCATGACCGGTCGGGAAACGTGCGGCGTCCGGGTTCGAAGGAGGTTCCGCGAGGGCGAGGGTGCACAGTGTGGCGGCCGGTCCCCGATCTCGGGAGGCGAGGTAGGACTGCTTGCCGACGAAATCGGCCCGCTTCACCTTCGGCAGCGCGAGATCGGCCTCGACCGGGTCGTACTCCCCGGTGAGCTCGGCGCCCATCAGCCGGTAGGCCTTCTCCAGGCGCCCCGTGGTGCCGTACACCCCGATGCCCGCGGCAATCGCGCCATGCTCCTGGCCGGCTTCCCACAGCAGGTCCCACAGGCGCAGACCGTGCTCGGTGGCGACGTGGATCTCCCAGCCGGATTCGCCGACGTAGGAGATCCGCAGCATCGAGACCGGGATGCTGCCGAGCGCCATGTCCTGGGCGGTGCCGTACCCGAATGCCTCGCCGCCGAGGTCGATATCGGTGAGGGCCGAGACCAGATCACGGGCCCGCGGGCCCCATACCCCGATGGTGGAGACCGCCGAGGTCATGTCCGTCAGCTGCACCGATCCGTCAGGAGGCAGATGGCCCCGCAACCACGCGAGGTCCCGGCCGCCCTCGGCGCCGCCGGTGATCACCCGGAAATCCGCCACCCCGCGTCGCACGATCGTCAGGTCCGAGCGGAACGTGCCCACCTCGGTCAGCAGCGGGGTGTAGACGACGCGGCCGACGCGCACATCGATCCGCGCCATGGCGAGATGCTCCAGGTAGGCCAGGGCGCCGGGCCCCGTCACGTCGAAGATCGCGAAGGCGCCCAGGTCGATCATCGCCACCCGCTCGCGCATCGCGAGGTGTTCGGCCTCGATGAGCGGTGACCACCAGCGGGCATCCCACTCGTGGTTGCGCTCGGAGAGGCGGGCTCCGAACTCGGCGAGGAGCGGGGCGTTGGTCCGGTACCACTGCGGGCGTTCCCAGCCGGCGGCCTCGAAGTACTCCGCCCCGAGCGCCTCGGTGCGGGGATGGAACGGGCTGGTGCGCATCGGGCGGCCCGAAAGCCACTGCTCACGGGGATGGCTGATCCCGTAGACCCTCGGGAACCCCTCGGCGGCGCGCGCCTTCACGTGGGCCTCGGTGCGGGCGGCGGGGTGGAAGCGAGCGATGTCCGAGCCGTGCGGATCGATCTCGCTGGTGCCGTCGGTGATCAGCTCGGCGAGCAGGCGGCCCACCCCCGCGGCCTCCTTGATCCAGACCGCTGCCGCCGACCACAGGCCACCCACCTCGGGCGTCTCGCCCACCAGGGCGCCACCGTCCGGGGTGAGGGAGAGGAGCCCGTTGATCGCTGTCTTCCGGGGTGGTTCGGGGTCGGTGAGCAGCTCCGGGAACATCTCCCGCGCATGCTGCATCTGCTCGGTGAAGTCGTCCTCGGTGAAGGGGAAGCTGGTGGGGCTGGCCTGCCCGGGATGGGCACCGACCGGAGGGATCTCCTCCGTGCGGTGCAGCAGCGGGCGATGCGCGTAGGACCCGATCTCGAGGTCGGGCCCGCGCTGACGCTCGTACATGAGGCGGTCCATGTCCCGCAGGAGCGGGAAGCTGACCCAGTCATCGGTCGCCGCGAGCTGCGGGATCGGGCCGACGTCGATCATCTGGTGCACCGCCGGGGTGAGCGGGATGGCCGCCCCCGCGAGCGCTGCGACCCGCGGGCTCCACACGCCGCAGGCGATGACCACGATCTCCGTCTCGATCTCACCGCGGTCGGTGACCACGCGACGCACGCGTCCTGCTGTGACCTCGAGGCCGGTCACCTCGGTGTCGGGGACGGTGGTGAGCGCGCCGAGGCCTTCAGCACGCTCACGCATCAGCTGACCCGCCCGGATCGGGTCGACGATCGCACCGGTCGGGGTATGGAAACCACCGATCAGCAGGCTCGCGTCGCAGTACGGCACGAGCTCCTGGATCTCCGCGGGGGAGAGCAGGTGCGCCTCGACGCGCCACGATCGGGCCGACGTCATCCGTCGGGTCAGCTCCTGCATCCGTCGCGCGCTGCGCGCCACCTCGATGCCGCCGCAGCGGGTGAGCACCCCGAGCTCCCCGTACTGCCGCAGGGAGTCCACGGTGAGGTCGGTGATCTCCTTCGAATGGTCGACGGGGAACACGAAGTTCGAGGCGTGCCCGGTCGACCCACCTGGATCCGGCAGCGGACCCTTGTCGATCTGGACGATACTGCGCCATCCATGGTCCGCGAGGTGGGCGACGGCGGCATTGCCCACCACACCGGCTCCGATGACGACGATGTCTGCGCGATCCGGCAACTGTGCCATGGCGTCCTCCCGAACTGGCCCTGGGCATCCTCACGGTAGACCGGTCTGCGGCGTTTGACCAGGGGTACCACGATCGCGGTCCAGGCCCCGGCCCCGGTTCCGCCGAGCTTTCCAGATCCTCGGGATGGGCGCTGCCTACCGCCGGTCCGCGGAGTGCACGGTGTGCTGGTCGAGGAAGTGCTCGACCCCCTCGAGGACCGCGCGGTTGCGCGGCGAGGCGAAGACGTCGAAGCCGTGCTGCGCACCCGGCAGCTCCGCGTACGCGACGGCGTGGTGCGACCCACCTCGTAGATGGGCTACGAGGTCACGGGCCTGCTGAACCGGCACGTAGGTGTCCTGGTCGCCATGGAACAGGACGACCGGGGGTGCCTCGTCGGCCGGAAGATCCAGGGGAGCCGAGGTCGGATGCTCCTCCGCGCCGCGCCCGTAGTACCGGCCGTAGTAGCCGTACAGTCCGACCACCGCTGAGATGCGGGTGTCGACGTCCTCGAAGCCCGGCTGGAGATCTGGCTGGTTCGCCGTCAGCGCGGCGTGGACGGCCAGGTGCGAGCCCGCGGAGCTGCCGGCAACCACGAGCGTGGTGCCGTCCATGTCGAACTCCTCGGCGTGCGCATGCACCCAGGCGAGCACCCGTTTGACGTCCACCAGGTGCTCGGGCCATGCGGACTGCGGGCGCAGGGAATAATTCGCGCTGAGCACGATCCAGCCGCGCTGTGCCATCCGCTGCCGCAGCGGTCCGGACTCGAAGTGCTTGTCGCCGCCGACGTATCCGCCGCCGTGGAGATAGATCAGCACCGGAGCCGGCCCGGTCAGGTCGCGCCGTCGAGACAGATCCAGCAGGTGGTGCTGGCCCCCGGGGGCATAGGGGATGTTCGAGATGCGTTCGACGAGCCGTGTCGGGCGCAGAAAGGGCAGCACCGATGCCCCGCGGAACGGGCGTGACCCGACGGGGACGCCGACGGTCCTGACGATGACGCGACGTGCGCGGGCGACCGACACCTGCAGGGCGATCATCCCTGTGGCCACGAGCGCCGCTGCGGCCAGGGCCAGGGGGCCGAAGGGCGTGGACAGGAGATTGTCGAGAAGGAGTGCCTGCGCGGTGGCCAGGGCGAACAGGATCAGTCCCAGGAGCGGCAGCTCGTTCAGGACGACGCTGAGAAAGTACACGCCCCGGGCAATCCAGATCGGCCGGCGGGGCGGTCGGAGCATGGCTGCGGTGGCCAGGCCCCAGATGAGGATGGTGACCAGGTAGCCGTAGGGCATGGCGGGAGCCTTCCTGGGATCGGATGCAGGGCTCCCCGACGCGGAATCGAGACGTGGGATGCTGCGTCGTCGTCGTCGTCGTCGCCGATCGAGTCCCGTCCCAGGTGCTCTGGGGTGGGTAGATCGTCGATGATCATGTGTCCACCGTGAGCCATGAATTTACAGATGGCAATGGTCGCAAATCCAGCCGGGGCATGACTGGGCATGAGGGGCGACCTGCCGCCAGGGCGCTCCTCGGGGTCCCCGCTAGCAGCATTCCTCGTCGGACAAGATCGCTGGTTGCACCTTGGTACCGGAGTGACTGTCAGCGCGTGGGGCGTGCGCCATCGTCAGCGGCGACGAATGGGATAGGCGTCGATGAATCCGAGCGGCGTCCCGGACGGCGTCAGTCCGTGGGAGCGGAGAGGTTGACGACCGCCCAGCTGCCCAGCTGTTCGAGGATCGGCAGCAGACTCTCGCCGCTCGGGGTGAGTGCGTAGGAGACGGTGACGGGAGGGCCGGCGTCCACGGTGCGCGTGACGAGTCCCGCCAGAGCGAGTTCTGCCAGACGGTCCGAGAGGACGGAGTCGCTGATGCCTGAGACGGCACGGCGCAGGGCGACGAACGAAGTAGATCCGGAGCCGAGGGTCGCGACGATCATGCCGTTCCAGCGTTTGCCGAGCACGCTGAAGGCAAGGGTGACGGCTTCATCGCACACCTGGAGCTCACGGTCGATCTCGGACATGGCTCCATCATACGTGCTACGCTCCGCCGAGTCGCTAGCTAAAGCATAGTGACTCCGAGAATCGAAAGGTACTGTCATGTCGCTCTTCCGCCTGGACGCCAGCATCATGCCCGCGACGTCCGCCAGTCGTTCGCTCGCCGACCTCGTCGAGGCAGAGTGGTCTGCCGCCCATCCGGACTCCGTCGTCACTCGTCGTGACCTTGCGCAGGATCCGGTGCCTGCGAACGCCTGGTCCGACGTAGTCACCTCGGGTCACCTCGCAGTCGGGGAGCGGACCGGGGAGCAGGCCGCAGCTCACGCTTTGGCCACGACGCTCGCCGATGAACTGATCGACGCCGATGCGCTGCTGTTCGCGGTGCCGTTGTACAACTACGGCGTCTCTCAGCACTTCAAGGCCTGGTTCGACGTCGCATATGCCGATCCGCGCATCGATCCCACCGGCACCGCGCTGCAAGGCAAGCCCGCGACTCTCATCACGGTGCTGGGCGGAAACTACGCTGTGGGGTCGCCGAAGGAGGGATGGGATCACTCCACCGGGTGGCTGCGTCGCGTCCTCGAGGACGTCTGGGGTCTCGACCTCCGCGTCGTCCAGCGTCCGTTCACGCTCGTGGGCGTCAACCCCGCGCTCGACGCCTTCACTGATGTCGCGAACGAACTCAAGGAGGATGCCGAGAAGTCCGCGCAGGCCTACGGGCGCGAGCTCGCGGCAACTCGGAGGATCCACGTCGCCTGATCGGATCGATCCGCTGCTCCCGGCCGGCGGTGGACTCACCGTCACGATGAGCCCACCGCCGGCCGGGCGATGAGGCTCATCATGCAGACATGCACATGCGTCACCTGTTCCGCAGTGGCGAGCCCCCGATCTGGACGACTCGCCGAAACAGGGGCAGCGGGCGACTGACATCCACGCCCGCTGCGGCGGCGCAAGAAGGCAGGCCTGGCCGCCTGCTCATCGCCCACGACGACGTCATCATCGCCGATCTCGACACCGCCACCCTCTTGGCCGAGTTCACCATCGACCTCACCCGCGGCTACCAGACAAAGAAGCAGGGCCCCGGTGAAAACCGGGGCCCTGCTTCATGAACCATGTCCCGAGACATCTGCGAACGATGTCCTGAGACTTCACATTGGGGTGATCGACGGTGTCTGGTCTCAGGACATAGTTCGCATCTGTCTCGCGACATCGTTCGCATCCGTGGCCGGGTGATGTCTCGGGACATCGTTCGCACAATGAGCGATGGCGAAGAACCGGGTGATCGTGCTGTCCATCATCGAGAGCGGGCTGCGGCCGGCGGAAGCCGCACGACGCTACGGCGTCTCGCGTCGCTGGGTCGAGATCCTGCTGGTCCGCTACCGCACGGGAGGCCTCGACGCCCTCGACCCCGGCTCCCGCGCGCCACACCACAGGCCCCACGCCACGCCCCCGGACGTGGTCGAACGGATCGTGCAACTGCGCCACGAACTGAGCACCACCGGTCAGGACGTCGGCGCCGTCACTATCTCCATGCGCCTGGAACGTGAAGGCCTCCCCAGCCCCTCCCGCGCCACGATCCACCGAATCCTGCGCGCTCACGACCTGGTCACCCCGCAGCCCCGCAAACGACCCCGCTCCTCGTGGCACCGCTTCGAAGCCGATCAACCCAACGAGATGTGGCAGGCCGATTTCACCCATTGGCCCCTAGCTGACGACACCGACGTCGAGATCCTCGACTTCCTCGACGACCACTCCCGATTCCTGCTGACAGCCCGCCCCTTCACTCCGGTCACCGGCCCTCTCGTCACCGCCACGTTCATGGACCTGACCCGCACCTACGGCGCCCCCGCCGCGATGCTGACCGACAACGGGATGGTCTTCACCACCCGCTTCGCCCAGGGCCGCCGAACGCTGAAGACTCTGAACTCGTTCGAACGCGCCCTCCAGGACCTCGGGGTCCGCCAGCTCAACGGCGCCCCGAACCATCCCCAGACCCAAGGCAAGATCGATGAAGCGCCCTGGGTTTCGTTCCGAGTCTCAGCAAGGAGAATCGGAACATGCCCA
>NZ_JABUXV010000066.1 GCF_014897705.1 Brachybacterium sp. FME24
AGATTGATCGCGGCGATGTGGGCGATGGGCATGAGGACTCCATGAGGTCGAGGGTGGGGTTCGAGGGTGTTGGGCTGGGACGTCGTCGGCGCACCGAACGGCGGCCTCGGACAGGCAATCAGGCGACGGGGAGGTACGGGTCATCGAGCAGGCTGCGGTCACCGTCGATGCCGTGGGCCAGTGCGCTGGCTACGTCCTCGAACGGGGCACCCGGCCGGATCGCACCGGCCTCGTCCAAATGACGGTGCTGCGCGTCGCTGAGCTCGACGTCGAGGGCGTCGAGATACCCCTGGAGGTGGGCCGGGGTGCGGGGTCCCACGATCGGGATCATCGAGGTCTGCGCGCGTGCCGCTCGGCCGCGCAACCAGGCCAGTGC
>NZ_JABUXV010000055.1 GCF_014897705.1 Brachybacterium sp. FME24
CTCGTCAGAGACGATCACGGGGCCACCGCGCTACACCACTATGCGGGACTCAACTCGGAGGCAAACTCACGCTGGTGCAGTTTCTGCTCAATCGGATCGCGTCCGGCCGGATGTCGCTGTTGCCCGCTGTGCTGAAGTCGTCCAGCTCGGATTATGGGCCACTCCCCGACCTCGGCATGGAACCGCCTTGGCAGACGGGACTGCCGCGCGAACTGGTAACAGGTTGGGGTGCCCCCACCATGAGCTTCGAGGTATCGAGACCAGCCGAGCAGTTTCGAGTTGACTTTCACGCAGCACTTCTCAGGTCATGAAGCTGCCGGGGATCGCTACTGGACAGTTCATTTGATCGCAGACCAGCTGCGGAGGGCTCGTCGGTCGGAACGACGAAGCCATCCCACTCGTCGCACCACCCTCGTAGTCTCTCAATATGAGTGAGTGCACAGCTAAAAAAACTGGACGACACCGGACCGCCAGCGGCGCAGCACGATGCCCTGTTCACGGCAGAGGCTCGATGGCCGGCTCATTGTCGATCCGTAGTTCAAGCCCGCCCCTTCCCCCTGCCAGGCCTACCGCCAGGCGTCCTTCACGTCCTGCTCCGCTTCCGGCGAACACAGCCTCCCGCCGGCCGGCCCCCGTAGAACCCTCTCGTGGCCGTTGGCCCGCAGCCGAACGAGCCCAACAAGTGAAGCGCCCTGGGTTTCGTTCCGAGTCTCAGCAAGGAGAATCGGAACATGCCCA
>NZ_JABUXV010000009.1 GCF_014897705.1 Brachybacterium sp. FME24
ACCAGAACGTGAAGGCTGATTACGTGAAGGCGATCTGGGACATCGTGAACTGGGCTGATGTCCAGGCACGGTTCGAGACGGCGCGCGCGACCGGTTCCGGTCTGGTCATCCCGCAGGTCTGATCCTGCCTCGTCGGCCCTGATCGGTTCGCAGGTTGATGGGTCGGCAGGTCGAGAGAGCGACGCAGCGGCCGGTCCCCGAGGAATCGGGGGCCGGCCGCTGCCGCGTGCGGCGTGGAGCGCCTCAGCGACCGTTCGCGAGCGCTTCGCCCAAGGGGGTCAGGGTGTGCAGGACGCGCACGCCGCTGCGTTCGCTGTCCACCAGGCCCGATTCCCGCAGCACCGAGAGGTGATGGGAGGCCGTGGAGACCGAGAGGTTCGTCAGCTCGGCACATTCCGACGTGGACAGGGGCTGCTGGAGCTCCAGCAGCAGGTGCGCCCGCCCCTGCCCGAGTAGGGCGGTGAGCGTTACGAGCGCGTCGGACCCGTCCCGGTACCACGTCTCGGACACCCCGTGGGCGGGGTAGAAGATCGTCGGCTGCGCCGGCTTCTCGGTGAGCACGGCGCACCCGCGCGGCTCCATCATCACCGAGGGGACCAGCACCAGGCCGGTGCCGCCGCAGTCGACCACCTCCTCATGGGCGGTCATCCTCACCTGCACGACCTCGTCGGACCAGGTCACCGAGGAATGCAGGGTGTTCGCCATCGCGGCGAGCCCCGCGTTGCTGCTGCGTCGGGCCCGCACACTGATGTCCGCGCGCATCAGATGGAGCATCTGCGGCCAGACCGGGGCCAGGAGCGACTCCCAGACCTCGTGCCAGGCGTCGGCGATCGCGGCGCGAGTCCGGTCCGGTGCCGCGATCAGCTCTCGGATCTCCTGCTGCCGGGCCCCTGAGGAGCGCACCGCTCTCTTGTCGAGGTCGAAGCAGAGACGGTCGGCCGGGGTCTCGCGAAGGCGTTCCAGCTCCTCCTCGGGGGACATGTCGCCGGACGGGGTCGCGGTGAGGAAGTCGGGCAGGTATCCGGAGGACCCGCAGACCAGGGTCATCACGTGGAAAGCCGGCCCCGTCGGCCGTCCCGACAGGGTGCGCAGCCACCCCCAGTGCAGCGGGGCGGATTGCGGACGGAGCAGGGCTCGGATCGCATGCACCAGCTCGTGCCCCGGTGAGATCCCGAAGCGTACCGCCGAGATGTCGCTCGAACCGAGGTGGAACTCCACGAACTTTCGATCCACATCGAAAGGGTAGCCAGACCCGCTCCGCACGGGAAGGGTAGGAGCTCACCGAGCACTCCCACCCGAGGGGCAGTCACCATGAGCACCGCCGATGTCATCCCCGCCGACGAGATCCGCATCGCCGGCAGCCGCACTCTCCGCTTCGAGGGCGAGGCCCACGGAGCGAACGTGTCGTTCTTCCTCGTCACCGGTGATCCCGGCCAGGGACCCCGCCTGCATCGCCACCCCTACGACGAGACCTTCCACGTCCTCCAGGGACAGGCCACCATCGTGATCGGGGACCGCACGGTCACCGCCGGTCCCGGAGAGACCGCGATCGCCCCGGCGAACGCCTGGCATCGCTTCACGAACACCGGCACCGGGGTGCTGCAGATCGTCTGCATCCACGCGTCCCCGGTCATGATCCAGGAGTACTTCGACCACTCCTGAACCGGTCCCGTCCGCCGCCCCACCACGCACGAGGAGCGCCATCCCATGACGCAGTACTTCCTGGCCCTACCGCACGACTCGACCGAGGAACCGACGATGGAATCGATGCAGGAGATGGACCCCGCCGCGCTCGAGGCCCTCTTCGCGGCGGTCGGAGACCTCAACACCGCCCTGCAGGAGTCAGGTGCGCTGATCGCCGCAGGCGGGCTCCAGCCCCCCTCGACCGCGATCACCGTCGACGCCACCGGGAACCCTCCGACCCGGACCCCCGGCCCGTTCGTCGAGGCCGCCGAGTACGTCGGCGGATTCTGGCTCATCGAGGCGGCCGACGACGAGACCGCGCTGGGGTGGGCGGAGAAGGCCTCCGCCGCAGTGCAGTCGCGGATCGAGGTCCGCGCGCTCCAGGAGCAGCCCGGGTGACCTGATCGCTGACGGATGAGCACCGGCGCGGTTACGCTCCTGGGGTGACGGTTCCCGTGGAGGATCTCGACCATTTCGAAGCAGCCAGGTATCACCTGGGTGCTGTCGCCTACCGCCTCCTCGGCTCCGCCGCCGATGCGGAAGACGCCGTGCAGGAGACCTATCTGCGCTGGTCGGCCACCGACCGGTCCGTCATCGAGGTGCCACAGGCCTGGCTCACCCGGGTGCTGACGAACTACTGCCTGAACCAGCTCACCTCGGCTCGCGCGCGCCGCGAGGACTATGTCGGTCAGTGGCTCCCGGAACCGCTCCTCGAGGGCGACCCCCTGCTGGGCCCCGCCGAGACCGTCGAGCAGCGCGACACCGTCTCCTTCGCCGTGCTGGGACTGCTCGAGACCCTCGCACCCCAGGAGCGCGCGGTCTTCGTGCTCAAGGAGGCGTTCGCCTATCCGCATGCGGAGATCGCCGAGATCCTCGGCACCACCGTGGCCGGCTGTCAGCAGGCGTTCGCTCGCGCCAAGCGGCGGTTGGAGAGGGGCGAGCGCCGCACCGTGGTCGACCAGGAGACCTCCAGGGCCGTCGTCGGCGCATTCCTCGAGGCAGCCGAGGGCGGCGACCTCGACCAGCTCATCGGGATGCTCAGCGAGAACGTCGTGAGCATCGCCGACGGTGGCGGGAAGGTCCCTGCGGCCCGTCGTCCCCTCAGCGGTGCCGAGACGGTCGCGAAGGTGCTGCGGGGCGCCCTGCGACCGACGGAGGCGAAACGGAACTTCCTCGGTGGGCCTCTGGACGTCTACGCCGATGTGGTCAACGGTGCCCCCGCCCTGCTCGCCGTGACCGACGGCCGTCTGGTCGGGGTGATCGTCCTCGAACTCGTCGACGGCCGGATCCGGGACATCCGCGTCCAGGGCAACCCCGACAAGCTCGAACGCGCGACGGAGCGCTGGCGTGCGGGCAGCCCCGGAGAGCCCCTCTCCAGCGCCTGGTGAGACGCCACTTCCGGGAAGCACGTCAGGAATCGGCGTGCTGCCCGGTCCAAGGGGTACATCTCTCGGACACAGGAGGTCCACCATGACCCACCGCATCCTCATCCTCGGCGCCGGATACGCCGGGGCACTCGCCGCCGGAGCGCTCGCCCGCCGGCTGCATCCCTCGGGCGTCGAGATCACGCTCGTCAATGCCGTCCCGCACTTCGTCGAGCGCATTCGTCTGCATCAGCTCGCCGTCGGCCAGACCCTTGCGCAGCGGCCGCTGCGCGACATGTTCGCGAAGACCGACGTGAACGTGGTCATCGATCGGGTGACCTCCCTCGAGGTCGATGCCCACCAGGTGACCCTCGAGGCCGGGGGAGCGCTCGGCTACGACTCGCTGATCATCAGCCTCGGGAGCACCCAGGCTCCACCAGCCCTCGAGGTCGAGGGGGACACCGTCCGCAGCGTCGCGAGCCACAGCGAGGCCCTGCGACTGCGCGACAGCCTCTCCGCGCTGGACCCGGGGAGATCCGTCGTCGTGGTCGGAGCCGGTCTGACCGGGCTCGAGGCCGTCACCGAGATCGCCGAATCCCGACCTGATCTCGACGTCTCCCTGCTCACCGGCGACGCGATCGGCGCGAACCTGTCGGCGAAAGGGGCCCGGCACGTGCGCGCCGTGCTCTCGCGTCTCGGGGTCACCGTCCACGAGCGCACCCGGGCGGGCCGGATCACTCCCGACGCGCTGATGACCGAGGACGGTCGCTCGCTGCCCGCGGATCTCGTGGTGTGGACGACCGGCTTCGTGACGAACCCGCTGGCCGCGGCCAGCAGCTTGGCGACCAGCGAGGACGGTCGGATCGTCGTGGACCGCACCATGCGCTCGGTGTCCCATCCGGCTGTCCGGGCGGTGGGGGATGCGGCCTGGGCGCTGGGGCACGGAGAGAAGCCGCTGCGGATGTGCTGCGCCTCCGGCAACGCCCTGGCCTGGCAGGCGGCGGAAGGGGTGGTCGCGGACGTCAGCGGCGGCCGTGCCCCGAGCGTCCCGCGTGCCTATGTCGCGCAGTGCATCAGCCTCGGTCGCCGCGACGGACTGCTCCAGATCGTGCGCCCGGACGACACCCCGCGCGAACTCGTCCTCACGGGACGGCTCGCGGCGCGGAACAAGGAGTTCG
Organism: Brachybacterium sp. FME24; assembly: GCF_014897705.1. Lineage (GTDB taxonomy): Bacteria > Actinomycetota > Actinomycetes > Actinomycetales > Dermabacteraceae > Brachybacterium. The sequence goes on from NZ_JABUXV010000009.1 coordinate 4,226, forward strand.
TGTGCAAGGGGGCGGCTTTCGGCGTCGCGAACCCGACCTTCCGGATTCCTGTCCCTTCCCGCGGACCAGCGCGCGTGACCGTCTGAGCACCGCAATCGGTATATTCCTTGACGGGAATATACCGATTGCGGTAGACAGGCGTCATGTCCACCGCCTACGCCGCGCTCTCCCTGCCGCTGCGGCGCGAGATCCTCGACCAGCTCCGGGCGGGCCCCGCCACCGTCGGGGATCTCGCGGAGGCGCTCGGCGTGCCCCAGGCCGTCGCCTCCAAACAGCTGGGAATCCTGCGCGAGGCGGGATTCGTCCAGGCCAGAGCCGATGCTCAGCGTCGTTGGTATGCGCTGCTCCCCGAGGCCTTCACCGAGGTCGCACAGTGGTTGGAGCCGTATCGCTGGCTGTGGGAGGACCGGCTCGACCGACTCGGCGACCGGCTCGATCAGATGCAGGAGCACGACCAGATGCAGGAGGAGGAGCAGTCATGACCAGTCCCGACCCGGTGCTCACGAAGGCCGATGGCAGGTCCGCCGTCGTCGTCGAGCGTCGATACCCCCACCCCATGGACCGCGTCTGGCGTGCGGTCACCGATCCCGAGCACCTTGCGCTGTGGTTCCCGGGTGCCCCCGAGTTCGAGCTGCGCGCCGGCGGCGCCGTGCGCTTCCCGGATTTCGCCGGCACCCCGGCGGAGCTCGGGACGGTCCTCGAGTGCGAGGCCCCGTGCCGGCTCCGCTTCAGCTGGGACACCGACGAACTGCTCTTCGAGCTCGCCGAGGAGGTCGACGGCACCCGCTTCGTGCTCACCCACGTCTTCGACGACCACGGCGGGGCGGCGAGCTTCGCAACCGGCTGGGAGGCATGCCTCGAGGGGCTGCGCTCGGTGATCGACGGCTCCGAGGTGTCCGATCCGGGACCGCGGCGCGACCGGCACGAGGAGCTGGCCCATCGCTTCGAGCTCGGCCGGGCGTCGGTGCTCGAGACGGCCGACGGGTGGTCCGCCCGCTTCGAGCGTCAGCTCGTCTGCCCGGCCCGGACGGCCTGGGAACTTTTCGTCGGGGGAGGCGTGGAGGGGCTCGACGGCCCTCCGGTGCTCGTCTCCGGCGAGGAGTTCCATGCTCCGCAGGCGCCCGAGGTCGTGCTCGGGTACCTCACCGAGGTGGACCCCCCGACGCTCCTCGCCTTCGACACCGCGCCGGGAGAGCCCGGCGATCACGTGCGCCTGGACCTCGTCGACGGCACCGGCCACGGCGCTCGGATGCTCCTCACCGTGCGCGGGAAGGACCCGACCGAGAAGGACGCGGCGCTCGACCAATGGGGCCCCGGAGCCGTCGAGTCGATCGCCCGAGCCGCCCTCGAGGCCGCGACGACAGGGCGGTAGAGCCACTGCCGCCACGACGGCCTGATCGCGTGATCTGCGCCTCGTGAGCAACTGGTGCCGTACTGACCTGCGCGTTCACTGCTGGACGCGGCCGGTCGGGCAGGAGGGTTCGCCGTAGCCTTCTCCCGGTGCACCCCGCCGCCGGGCGGAGAGACGGACAGGCGCCGCGAGACGCGTCGCGGCCAGGAGAGGACAGCCGTGACCACGGAACTGACACGTAATCTCGGGGTGGCGGGCATCGTGCTAATGGTCGTCGCCGCAGCCGCCCCCATCACCGTGGTGGTCGCGAACTTCCCGCTGATCATCCTGGAATCCGGATCCGTCGGCGCCCCGCTGATGATCCTCGCGGCCACCGTGATCCTGCTGCTGTTCTCCGTGGGCTACACCTGGATGACTCCCCACGTCCCGGACGCCGGGGCGTTCTACGCCTACGTGGACCGCGGGCTCGGCCGCCGCGCCGGGCTCGGCACCGCCGCGATCGCACTGCTCTCCTATGTCCTGCTCACGGTCTCGATGACCTGCTATCTCGGGGTCCAGGCCGGGAACCTGCTCGCACTGTGGACCGGGGTCGCTCTGCCCTGGTGGCTGATCTCGGCGCTCATGATCGTGATCGTCGGGCTGCTCGGATACCGCAAGATCGACCTGTCCGCCAAGGTCCTCGGCGTGGTGCTGGTGCTCGAGATCGTGGCGGTCGTCGCGATCGACCTCGGCGTGCTCTTCTCCGGCCGCGCGCTGAGCGTCGCCCCGTTCAGCCCTGTCGAGGCCCTGTCCGGGGCTCCCGGGCTCGGCCTGCTCTTCGCCTTCCTCGGCTTCTTCGGCTTCGAAGCCACCGCCGTGTTCCGTCACGAAGCGAAGGACCCGCTGCGCACCATCCCGCGCGCCACGTACATCGCGGTGATCCTGATCGGCGTGCTCTACACCGTCTCCGCGTGGCTCGTGATCTCCGGGCTCGGCGCCGACACCGCCCTCGCCGCGGCCACGGAGAACCCGGACGGCGTGATCGTCGCCCTCGCCGGTGAGGTGGTCGCCCCGATCATGGCCGACATCGCCCAGCTCCTCGTCGTGACCAGCATGTTCGCCTGCATGCTGGGATTCCACACCATCGTGACCCGCTACCTGTTCACCCTCGGCCGTCGCGGCGTGCTGCCCATGAGCCTCGGCCAGGCGCACCCCACCCGCCGCGCCCCGTCACGAGCCTCGCTGTGGGTCAGCGGCATGACGGCGACGATCGTCGTCGTCTCAGCGCTCGCCCAGCTCGACCCGGTGGTGGAGATCTACACCTGGTACTCCGGACTCGGCGCTGTCGGGGTCATCGTCATGATGGCCCTGACCAGCATCGCCGTGGTTCGTTTCGGCGCCACCCACCACGCGGCCCCGGCCTCGAAGCCCGTGCTGGTCCTGACCGGCATCGGCGGGCTCGGCCTGCTCGTGGTCCTCGCGATCTCGCTCGCGAACTTCCCGCTGCTGGTGGGCGGGGCGGTTGCGGCGATCGTCTGCGGCGTGATCCTGGTGGCTGCGTTCCTCGCCGGCGGCCTCGCCCCGAAACGCTCCGTGTCCACCGACGGGCTCGTGGACACAGTGCATCGCTGACAGGTCGCGGACAGCAAGCACCGGCGGCACCTGCTGCAGTGCCACCGGTGGGTTGGATGCCGGTGCCGGAAGAACTCCGAGGTCACCAGCGATGGGCGATGTCGACGACGAGCCGGGAGCCGTTCCCCGGTCCGTCCAGGACGAACGTCCGCATGGGCAGTCGGGCGCGCACGCCCAGGCCCACCAGCGTCTGCCCCTCGAAGCTGCCGGCGAAGGCGACCTGGTCGAAGGTGCGGTACCCGCTGACGTTCACAGCCGTGCGGGGACGGGGCGGGGAATAGGTTGCCCGGCCGGCGTCGTCGTAGGCCGGTGCATGGACGATGATCTCGAGATCGGCGCCACCGGCCAGGTGGACCCGGGTACCGGAGCCGAACTGATGGACCGCGCTCACGTACGTCACCGAATATCCGGTGACGTCGTGGTCGAGGTCGATGACGAGCCGGTCGTAGCAGGTGTGCTGACCGGCACGCAGATTCGTGACGTGGGCCGAGGACATGCCGGCCCGCGATGCAGGAAGGGACCCCCAGGTGATGCCGCAGTACGGTGCGGCATTCGCTGCGAGAGGCGTGATCATGCCCAGACCGATGAAGAGCGCAAGACTGGCGAGGACAGCGAGCAATCGTTTCACGGTTACCTCCTCCGAGGCCCGGCCGGTGCCAGGCGGCATCGCCCGTGTCCCGATTGTCCGCCTCGAGGGGAAGGTGGACCAGGTGCTCGACGGTATTGACGACTGAACCGTGACATGTGCTCTGACCTGCGTTCCCGGATCGTTCCTCGGGCAGGGTGAGTGGTGGCGGAGGGGAGAGGGCCCCGATCGCGGGGCCGCTCTCCGTACCTCTGGCAGGATGACCTCCATGAGCGTGCTCGTCGCCTACGCGACCCACTCCGGAGCCACCCGCACCCTGGCGGAGACCATCGCCCGGACTCTTGGGGACGAAGGCTTCGAGGTCGCGCTCCTCGATGTCGAAGAGGCGCCCGACCCGTCCGCCCACGACGCGCTCGTGCTGGGTTCCGCGGTGCGCGTCGAGTCCATCGAGAAGAGCGCCGTGGCCTGGATGGACCGGCACGCCTCGGCCGTCGCCGAGCGACCGTTCGCCTTCTTCTCCTGCTCCGGGTCCGCTTCCGACCCTGCCAAAGGTGGCAGGCAGAAGGCCACGGACGTGTTCCTCGACAGGCTCGACGCCACTCCGGTCGCGGTGAAGAACTTCCCCGGCTGGGTGATCATGGAGAAGATCCCGCTGCACGAGCGGGTCCTGCTGAGGTCCCTGCGCACGCCCATCGGAGACTTCCGCGACCTGCCCGCCGTCGCCGCGTGGGCGCGCGAGATCGCGCCGCTGCTCACCGCCTGAGGGCCCGCTCCAGGAAGCGGCGGTGGAATCGGGTCTCGCCCGTGGACTCCGGGTGGAACGCCGTGCCCAGCAGTGATCCCTGCTCCGCCGCGACCACGCGCCCGTCGGGCAGGGAGGCGAGCGCCGTCGCACCCGGCCCGAGCTGCTCGACCACCGGGGCGCGGATGAATGCGGCCCGCACCGCCGGCGGTCCCAGCACGCGCACGTCGAGGTCCGCCTCGAAGGAGTCGACCTGCCCGCCGAAGGCGTTGCGCCGCACCGTGACATCGAGCCCGCCGAAGGTCACCTGGCCGTCGATCCCGTCGGCCAGACGGTCCGCGAGCAGGATCAGCCCCGCGCAGGTGCCCAGCACCGGCAGGCCGTCGGCGATGGCCGCGCGCAACGGCCCCCGCAGGTCGAAGGCGCGCGACAGCTTGTCGATGACGGTCGATTCCCCGCCCGGCAGCACCAGGCCGTCGACCCCCGCCAGCTCACCGGGTCGGCGGACCAGGGCGACCTGAGCACCGAGCTCCGACAGCACCCGGGCGTGCTCGCGCACATCGCCCTGCAGCGAGAGGATGCCGATGCGCGGCCCCGTCCCGCGGGCGCTCACCAGCCGCGCTCGGCCAGACGGTGGGGTGCGGGCAGGTCGGCCACGTTGATGCCGACCATCGCCTCGCCGAGCCCGCGCGAGACCTCGGCGATCACGGCCGGGTCGTCATGGAACGTGGTCGCCTTGACGATCGCGGCGGCACGCTGCTCCGGGTTGTCGGCCGTGAAGATGCCGGAGCCGACGAAGACCCCGTCGGCCCCCAGCTGCATCATCATCGCGGCGTCTGCCGGGGTGGCCACGCCGCCCGCGGTGAACAGCACGATCGGGAGGGTTCCGGTCTCGGCGACCTCGACGACCAGGTCGTACGGGGCCTGCAGCTCCTTGGCCGCGAGGTAGAGCTCGTCCTTGCTCTTGGCGGCCAGCGCGTTGATCTCCGCGGTGATGGTGCGGATGTGCTTGGTGGCCTCGGAGACGTCGCCGGTGCCGGCCTCGCCCTTGGAGCGGATCATGGCGGCGCCCTCGGTGATGCGGCGCAGGGCCTCGCCGAGATTCGTCGCGCCGCACACGAAGGGCACCGTGAAGCGGTGCTTGTCGATGTGGTGGGCGTAGTCCGCGGGGGAGAGCACCTCGGACTCGTCGATGTAGTCCACGCCGAGCTGCTGCAGCACCTGAGCCTCGACGAAGTGGCCGATGCGGGCCTTGGCCATGACCGGGATCGAGACGGTCTCGATGATGCTGTCGATCATGTCGGGGTCGCTCATGCGGGAGACGCCGCCCTGGGCGCGGATATCGGCCGGGACGCGCTCGAGGGCCATCACGGCCACGGCGCCGGCGTCCTCGGCGATCTTCGCCTGTTCGGCGGTGACGACGTCCATGATGACGCCGCCCTTCAGCATCTCGGCCAGCCCGCGCTTGACCGTCGCCGTGCCTGTGGTGGAAGTGCTCATCGGATCCATCCCGTCGCTGTCGCGGCGCGGGCCGACGGCATCCGACGCGCCGGCCCTCCCTGCACCACATTGGCCTAGGTCAAAACGTAGCATGGCCTGTGCCGTCGGGCGAGGGGCTGTTCATGGAGCGATCCGGGAGGGCGTGAGCGGCGCCGCGCCGGAGCCTTCGGCGAGGCCGGCGCTCGCCGCGGAGCCGGTGCGGCCACGTGCTGCGCTCCGCCTAGACTCAGGAGCGTGCGAACGGACAGTGACCTGGTGATCAGCGGCGGGACCGCCGTGGAGATCGCCGACAGCGTGCGGGCGCTCGTCGACCGCGGCGAGCTGACTCCCGGGCAGAGCCTGCCCTCCGTGCGCGCGCTCGCCGAGCAGCTCGGCGTCAACCGCAACACCGCCGTGGCCGCCTATCGGAACCTCGCCCGCTCCGGAGTCGTCGTCTCCCAGGGGCGCGCCGGCACCCGGGTCGCGCAGCGGTCCGCCGTCGCGCAGGAGGGTTTCGCCGCCGCCGGATCGCTCCGCGACGTCGGCACCGGCAATCCCGATCCGCACCTGATCCCGGATCTCGGACCGGCGCTGTCCGCCGCCACGGGCCGCCCGGTGCTCTATGGGGAGCCCCTCATCGACCGGGACCTCGAGCAGTGGGCACGGGACTGGATGACCGTCGACGCTCCGGGGGATCCGGCCGACGTGCGCCTCACCCTGACCAGCGGCGCCGTCGACGCGGTGGAGCGGCTGCTCGCCCAGGCCCTCATACGGGACGACGCCGTGGCCCTCGAGGACCCGTGCTTCCTGGCCAGCATCCACATCGCCCGACTCGGCGGGTACCGCGCCGTGCCCGTCCCGGTCGATGCCGAGGGGATGACCGTCGCCGGTCTCCGAGCCGCCCTGGAGGACGGCGTGCGCGCGGTCGTGTGCACTCCGCGCGCGCAGAACCCCACCGGGGCCTCGCTCAGCGAACGCCGGGCGGCCCAGCTGCGGGAGTCGCTCGCCGAACACCCGTACGTCCTGGTCATCCAGGACGACTACTACTCGTTCCTCTCCCAGCGGCCCTTCCACTCGATCGTCGGTCCCGAGCATCGACGCTGGGCGCTGCTGCGGTCCGTCTCGAAGTTCGTAGGGCCCGATATGTGCCTGGCCGTGACCGCCACGGACCCCGACACCGCGGGCCGGCTCGCGCTGCGGCTCAGCCCCGGCACGACCTGGGTCAGCCACCTGCTGCAGCGTCTCACCCACGCCGTGCTGCGGGACCCCGACGCCCTCGCCCTGATCGACCGCGCAGGGGCCCACTACGCCGAACGGAACGCCGCCTTCGCCGCTCGCCTGACGGCGCAGGGACTGCCGGTCGAAGCGGGCGACGGGATGAGCCTGTGGACCCCCGTTCCGGCGCCGGCGCGGGACGTCGCCGAACGGCTCATGCGCCGCGGGTGGCTCGCGCGAACCGGGGACGACTTCCGCCTTGCACCGGACGCGGAACCCTCGCGCCACCTGCGGCTGACGGTGCACGACCTGTCCGAGGAGGACGCCGCGACGCTCGCTGCGGATGTCGCCGGAGCCTCCCGCGAAGCACTCTGACCGGCGCGAGAACCGAGCGGTGATGCACGTCACACGCTAGGATCCACGGCATGCTGGATTCCCTGACCCGCACCCGTCTCTCGGCCATGATGTTCCTCGAGTTCTTCGTGTGGGGAGCCTGGTTCGTCACCCTCGGCACCTACCTCGCCGCGAACCTCGAGGCCAGCGGCAGCCAGATCGCCCTCGCCTTCCTCACCCAGAGCCTCGGTGCGATCCTCGCCCCGTTCATCGTGGGCCTGATCGCAGACCGCTTCTTCGCTGCCCAGCGCATCCTCGGGGTGCTGCACCTGTTCAGCGCGGTGATGCTGTTCCTCGCCGGCCGCCAGGACGACTTCGGCGGCTTCTTCGTGTTCGCGCTGCTCGCGATGATCTCCTTCATGCCCACCCTCGCGCTGGCGAACTCGATCTCGTTCCGCCGCATGGAGAGCCCCGAGAAGCAGTTCCCCAGCGTGCGCGTGTTCGGCACCATCGGCTGGATCATCGCCGGGCTGCTCATCGGATGGCTCGGCTGGGAAAGCGGCGGCGCGCTCCAGCACACCTTCGTGATGGCCGCGATCGGCTCCGCACTGCTGGGCATCTACGCCTTCACCCTCCCGCACACCCCGCCCGAGCAGAGCGACGGCCCGCCCACGGTGCGCGACGTGCTGGGGTTGGATGCGCTGGCGCTGTTGACGTCCCGCTCCTACCTGGTCTTCTTCATCGCCTCCATCCTGATCTGCATCCCGCTGGCCTTCTACTACAACTTCACCAACCTGTACCTCAACGAGATCGGGGTGCCCAGGGCCGCCGCCGTGCAGTCCCTCGGGCAGGTCTCCGAGGTGCTGTTCCTGCTGGTCATGCCGCTCATGCTGAAGAAGCTCGGCATCAAGCGGACCCTGCTGATCGGCATGCTCGCCTGGGCTGCCCGTTACGCGCTGTTCGCCTTCGGCGACGCCGGCTCGCTGATCTGGCTGGTGATCCTCGGCCTGGTCCTGCACGGTGTCTGCTACGACTTCTTCTTCGTCGCCGGGCAGATCTACACCGACCGCTTCGCCCCGGCGAAGGTGCGCTCCGCCGCCCAGGGCCTCATCTCCCTGGCCACCTACGGCGTGGGCCTGCTGATCGGCTCGCTCATCTCCGGCCCGATCGTCGATGCCTTCCTCGCGAGCGACGGGACGCATGACTGGCTCACGATCTGGCTGATCCCGGCCGCCCTCGCCGTGCTGGTCACGGTCTTCTTCGCCGCCCTGTTCCGGGAGAAGGAGACGGTGAAGGCCGCCGACGTGCCGGCGTAGACGCGCAGCGCCCCGAGCGGCCGGTCCGGGCCGCATGTCGTTCCCGATCGTGATCGGTTCGGTGCGCTCCCGCTGCCAGCGCTCAGCCCAGCGACCCGTACCAGGGCCGGCAGACTCCCTCCTCGCTCGGGGCCGAGGTGATCTCCAGCAGGTGCCCGGTGTGGGTGCGGGTGAAGGTCGGCGAGTAGTTCGGGCAGTAGTTGTTGTACGGATCCTCGACCGGCACCGGGGCGGGTTCGACGACCCAGCGGATCCGTCCCTGCAGGGCGCGATCTCGCGTGCGCAGCACCACCTGACCGTTGTGCTCGGAGAGCTCTCCGTCGGAGGTGTAGTGCATCTGGGCGCCGAGGATCACGGAGCCGTCGTCATCGATCGTGAGAGTGGGAGTGTGGCGCGGCTCGGTGCCGTCCGCCGCCCGGATCAGCGGGTCCCGGGAGGTCGTCGGGCCCCACTCGCGCGGGTCCTCGGACGTGCGCAGGTACGTGCGGCAGTGGTCCTGCGGCCCGCAGATCTCGTAGCTCATGGCCCACCGGCCGGTGCGCAGGCGGCGCACGGTGGGCATGCCCGGGCGAGCGGTCGGATCCTCGAGCTCGATGATCGGCTGCGGCTCGGTCCAGGTCAGGCCGTCGAGGGAGGTCTGCTGCACGATCTTCTGCGAGTGCTTCTCCCCGTCGGTCTCGTCGCAGTACCAGAGCACCAGGGTGCCGTCGTCGGTCACGGCGAACTCCGGCTCCCACAGGCCTCCGGCGTTCTCGGCGACCGCGGTGATCGCGATCCGCTCCCAGCTGCGGCCGACGTCCGTGCTCGCCCAGAGACGGATCGACATGTGGCGATCCGCGATGTCGGCGCCGACCGAGGCGCTCCACAGCAAGGTGCCCTCCGGCAGGTCGCCGACCGCGCGGGGCAGCTCGTACAGCGTGGCGCAGCACAGCCCGCCGCCGGCATCGGTGGCTTCATCGAACACTGTGCTCACCTGCGCGAACGTGGCGCCGCCGTCGACGGATTCCCAGATCCTGCCGAATCCCGAGGGGCCCTCGAAGGAGACCGCGGAGGCGAGCAGGCGGTCGTTCGCCGGGCCGTTGTGGGCCAGGCGCACCACCCGTGGGTAGAGGCCGGTGCCGTCGAGGAGCAGCTGCGGGGGGCGATCCTCGGGCCGGTGGCGCCCTCCGGACGTGCCTGAGCGGTCAGTAGGGCCGGTCCCGTCGGCGAAGGAGGGGGCGGCCATTCCGGCAGCGGCCGTCGTGGTCAGGGCCGCGGTCAGGGCGGAGGTCAAGGTGCGTCGTCGCATGGTCGTGCCATCACTTTCTGCAGGGGGCGGGGGAGTCAGGGGCGCGCGTGGAGGCGGATCATGGCCCAGCTGATCGGGGGGAGGGTGGCGGTGAGCAGGGCGTCGTCGAGCTGCACGCCGGGCAGGGGGCGCGGCACGACACGGTCGGGGTCATCGGCCGTGTTCACGGCGTAGGGGTCCTCCTCGTGCAGAAGGACGGATTCGCTGATCTCGAACGTCCCGTCCTGTCCGCCAGCGCTCCGTTGTCCGAAGGCACCGAGCGGGAGCGAGATGTCGACCGCCTCGCCGGGGGCGCGGTTGACGGCGAACACGGTGAGGGCGCCGGCCCCCTCGTCCCAGGTGGCCACGGAGTCCAGGGCGAGACTCTGCCCGAACTTCGCATTCTCGGTGGCAGGGGAGTCGATCGCCGCTCGCAACACCTGACCGGAGGCGTGCTTCGAGGTGAGCGCGAAAGGATGGAAGATGGTCTGACGCCAGGCCCGCCCGCCCGGCTCGGTGCGGATCGGGCCGAGCACGTTGACCAGCTGCGCCTGCGAGGCAGAGGCCACCCGGTCCGTGTGCCGCAGCAGGCTGATCAGCAGCGACCCCACCACGACGGCGTCCTGCGCGGTGTACGTGGACTCGGCGAAGCGCGGCGCGATCGGCCAGTCGTCCCCCGTGGGCTCCGTGCCGGGGTCGCCGTGGGCATTGTTGGTCACGTTCCATTCGTCGAAGCTGATCATGATGCGCTTGTCGTGCCGCCCCAGCGCCCGCACGTGATCGCAGGCGGCGACGACAGCGTCGATGTAGGCGTCCATGTCGTCGGCAGAGGCGAGATAGGAGGCCTGGTCGCCGTCCTCCTCGCGGTAGTACACGTGCGCTGAGAGCATGTCGATCGCGTCGTACCCGGCTTCGAGCACCGCTTGCTCCCAGGCCCCGAACGTCGGCATCGAGGAGTGCGAGGACCCGCAGGCCACGAGCTCGAGGTCGGGATCCTCCAGGCGCATGGCGCGGGCGGTCTCCGCGGCGAGGCGGCCGTACACCTCGGCGGGACGATGCCCGATCTGCCACGGCCCGTCCATCTCGTTGCCCAGGCACCACATCCCGATGCCGTACGGCGCGGGATGTCCGTTGGCCGCGCGCCGGTCCGAGAGCGCGGTGCCCACGGGGGCGTTGGCGTACTCCAGCACGTCCAGGGCTTCCTGCAGCCCGCGGGTGCCGAGGTTGACGGCATACATCGGCTCGACGCCCGCCTCGGCCGCCCAGGCCATGAACTCGTCGAGACCGAAACTGTTGGGCTCCATCGAGTGCCAGGCCAGGTCGTGTCGCCGTGGTCGGTCCTCGGCCGGGCCCACGCCGTCCTCCCAGCGGTAGCCGGAGACGAAGTTCCCGCCGGGGTAGCGGACGGAGCTGACGCCCAGCTCACGGGTGAGCTCCAGGACGTCCGTGCGCCGTCCGGCGGCGTCGGCCGAGGGGTGTCCAGGTTCGAAGATGCCGGTGTACACGCAGCGCGCCATGTGCTCGACGAAGCTGCCGAAAGTGCGCCGGCGCACCGGGCCGACGCGGTGGGCGGGATGCAGATCGATCGTGCCGTGGAGGGTCATCGGTGACTCCTTCGCCCGCGGGGATCGACAGTGGGAGAGGTCCGCGGCCGGGTGCTTGCTGACTCTAGTTCAACGATGTACCTTGTGCCACACCTCACAGCGAATCTTTGCGAAGAGCGGTCGGCCGGCCGATGGGGGCCCCGACGCAGAACCCCGGGACGGCGTGCGCCGCCGGGTGGTCTCGACGACGAGACAGATCGGATCACGATGAGACGACGACGATTCCTGACCGGTGCAGTCGGCGCCGCCGCAGCCGCCACGGCGGGCGCCACCACCGGATGCGGCAACCTCCATTCCGGCGACCCCGACGTGCTGACCTTCATGTTCCGCGGCTCCACCGAAGAGCGCGAGGTGTTCTCCCGCGCCGTGGCCGTGTTCGAGGAGCGCACCGGGCACCAGGTCGACCTGATCTCCACCTCTGCCGACCAGTACGCGACGAAGCTGCAGACGGCGATCCTCGGCAATTCCACCCCCGACGTCTTCTACCTCGAACCGCCGCGAACCATGGCGTACGTGACCAACGGGGTGCTGGCGGACCTCACCCCCTTCGTCGAGGCGACCGACCTCCCCGTCGACGACATCTGGCCCGCCGGCCTGGACCTGTACCGCTTCGACGGTGATCGCGTCGGCACGGGGCCGCTGTACGCGATGCCCAAGGATGTCGGTCCGTTCTCCTTCGGCTATAACAAGACCCTTTTCGAGGAGATGGGCGTCGAGCCTCCCGACCCGAGCGTGCCGCTGGACTGGGATGAGTTCCTGGCCCGCTGTCTGGCGCTGACCGGGGACCGCGACGGCGACGGGGTCACCGACTCCTGGGGCACCTCGGTGAACATCGGGGCCGAGCTCCACAGCTACGTGTGGTCCAACGGGGGCTCCTGGCTCAGCGAAGACGCCCGCACCGTTACCATCGACACTCCCGAGTTCGCCGAAGCGCTGCAGTACGTCGTGGACCTGCGCGAGGTGCACGGGGTGACACCGTCGATCAACGAGACCGAGGGCCTGGACGGGTACCAGCGCTGGCTGCGTGGCCAGATCGGGTTCTTCCCGGTCGCACCGTGGGATCTGACCCTCTACCGCACCCTGGATTTCGAGTTCGACCTGTGCCCCTATCCGGCAGGCCGCACCGGCATCTCCGCCACGAACATCGGCTCCCTGGGAATCGGCGTCTCGGCGAGCAGTCGGCGCCCCGACCGGGCCGCCGAACTCGCGATGTTCCTCGCCTGCGATCCCGAGGCCCAGGCGATCATCGTCGGCGAGGGGCAGACCATCCCCAACACCCGCTCTCACGCTGCGACGTGGGTCCAGGACACGTCGATCGAACCGCAGAACAAGCAGGAGTACCTCGACATCGTCGAGGAGTACGGCCGGTTCGTCCCCAACACCCTCACCTACACCCCCGAATGGCTGGATGCCTTCTTCACCAATCTCCAACCCGTCCTCGAAGGCCGGCAGGACGTCGGCGAGTACCTCGCCGCCACCCAGCCCGTGATGCAGGGCTTCCTGGACACCGGGCGCGAGCAGTTCCGCATCGACCAGGAGGCGAACTCGCAATGAGCGCTACGACAGCCACGTCGAGCACGAGCCCGCCCATGAGCAGCCCCCTCCCGGCAGAGACCCGCCGGCCCGGACACATCCATCGCCCCGAACGGGTCTGGGGCCGGATCTTCATCGCCCCACCGGTGATCGGGTTCGCTCTGTTCGCGCTCGCGCCGCTGATCTTCTCCTTCTACGCGGCATTCACCCACTGGAACGGACTCTCCGCCCCCCTGTTCTCCGGGCTCGCGAACTTTCGCACCATGGCCGGGGACCCGCAGTTCTGGCAGTCTCTGGGCAACACCCTCTTCCTCATGCTGGGCGTCCCCCTCGGACTGGCCATCTCGCTGGCCCTCGCGCTCGCGCTGAACCGGCGCATCCCCGGCCGCGCCGCATTCCGCGTCATCTACTACCTGCCCGGGGTCTCTTCAGTCGCCGCCATCTCGATCCTGTGGCAGTGGGCCCTGAACGGCGACTTCGGCCTGGTCAACCAACTCCTGGCGACGGTCGGCATCGAGGGCCCGAACTGGCTGGCGGAGAAGATGTGGGTCAAGCCCGCGCTGATCATCATGGGCGTGTGGAAGGGCATCGGATTCTCCACCCTGCTCTATCTCGCGGCGCTGCAATCCGTGCCGCGCACCCTGCTGGAGGCGGCGATGCTCGACGGTGCCGGAGCCTGGCTGCGCTTTCGCCACGTCACCCTCCCGATGCTCAGCCCCGTCACGTTCTTCCTGGTCGTCACCGGGATAATCGGCAGCGCGCAGATGTTCGCCGAGATCAACATCATGACCCCGACGGGCGGCCCCGAATTCGGCTCCGCCACCATCGTCTGGTACATCTGGCAGCAGGGCTTCCAGAACCTCCAGCTGGGTTACGCGACCGCCATGAGCCTCGTCCTGGGGCTGATGATCTTCCTGGTCACGGCGATCCAGTTCTACCTGAACTCACGCAATGTCTTCACGGTGGAATGAGGAGGCCCCCATGGCTACCACCAGTGCTATCCCGACCGGACCCCTGCAGACCTCCGGGGTCACGCCCGACGATGCCCGTCCCCGTCCCAAGAAGAGCGACCGTCGCTTCCAGACCCCGGCCGATGTCGTCGTCTTCATCGTCCTGTGCCTCGGCGCGTTCACCATGCTGCTGCCCCTGGCGTGGATGCTCTCGACCTCCCTGAAGACCCAGGAGAACGTGTTCACCCTGCCGCCGCAGTGGATCCCCGATCCCGCGCAATGGGGCAACTATCTGCGGATCTGGGAGGCCGGTCCACTGCTGACCGGCATCATCAACTCCTCGATCGTGTCGCTGACGGTGATCACGATCGGCACGATCACCTCGTGCTTCGCGGCCTACGGGTTCGCGAAGATGCGAATCCCCGGCAAGAACGGGATCTTCCTGGCGCTGCTGGGAGGAATCATGATCCCGTTCCCGGCACTCATGATCCCCACCTTCATGCTGTTCTCGAAGATCGGCTGGGTGGACACGCTGCTGCCGCTCATCGTGCCGGGTCTGTTCGGCAACCTGATGATGGTGTTCTTCCTGCGCCAGTATCTGATGAGCGTGCCGGACTCCCTGATCGAGGCGGCCGTGATCGACGGGGCCACCCACCCGCAGATCTTCTCCCGCATCGTGCTGCCGCTGATCCGCCCAGCGATCGCTGCGCAGGTGATCCTGTGGTTCATGGGCACCTGGAACGATTACCTGGGCCCGATCATCTACCTGAACTCGGAGAACGTGCACACTCTGCAGCTGGTGATCGCGAACTTCAACGCCACGTACGCGGTCCAGACCGACTACCCGCTGATCATGGCGGCCTCGATCGTGGCGCTGCTGCCGGTGCTCGTGGTGTTCCTGGTGTTCCAACGCCAGATCATCGAGTCCATCGCGCTGACCGGCAACAAGGCGTGAGGGCGTGACCCTGACGGGCGCTCGCCCGAGCGCCGCCGGCGGCATCATGGTGGTCCTCGCCTGGGTGCCCCGGCTGGTCGCCGTCCACCTGACCTGGGTGGTGCTCGTGCTGATGGGGGCCGTGGTGGGCGGAGTCGCGCCGGCCACGGCGACTCTGGTCGCACTGCTGCATGGGGACGAGGATCTCGGTCGGGCCACCGGGCCCAGCGCGCTCGCCGTCGCGGTCCTGCGTCGGTTCCGCCGTGAGCTGGTCGCGGCGAATCGCGCCGCCGGGCCCTTCGTGGTGATCGCCCTGGCCGCCGGGCTGAACGTGGCCCTCGCGGCGGCGGGCGCCCTGCCCGGCTGGTTCTTCCCCGCGGGTTTCGCGGCCTCCGTCGTGCTGCTCGTGATCGCGACGCTCGCGGGCTTCCACGCGATCGCGCTGCACGTGCTGCGCCCCTCGGCCCCGGCGTCGACGCTCTGGCGCGGCGCGCTCGCCGGGGTGGTCCTGCTCCCGATCGCCACCGCGTCCTGGGCGATCACGCTGGCGGCGACGCTGCTGATCTCGGTGATCGTCCAACCCGTGGCCCTGGCCTGTGGAGGTGGGATCCTGGTGGCCGTGACCACTATCGTCCTCGTCCGCACCTGGCAGTCCCGGCTCGATGATGCCCTGCCCTCCGGGGCGGGTCGATGATGTCCGGGCCGGGGGAGCGGCCGCGCAATGCCACGATGCGGGACATCGCCGCCCGGCTCGGGGTGTCGATCAAGACGGTCTCCAACGTGGTCAACGACCGTCCCAATGTGGGCCCCGGCACTCGGGAGCGGGTGCAGGACGCGATCCGTGAGCTCAACTACCGACCCCAGGTCAGCGCGCAGCAGATGCGCACCGGCACCAGCGGGCTCATCACCCTCGCGATCCCCTCCCTGGCCGGCACCTACTTCTCCGAACTCGCCCAGGCCTTCGCGGACGAGGCTCAGCGGCGCGGGCGCAGCATCATGCTCCACAGCACCGCCGCCGGGCGCGAGGAGGAGCGCAGCGTGCTGGCAGGGTTCACGCGCGTGCTCGGCGACGGCGTCGTGTTCAACCCGTTGCTGATCGGAGAGGACGTGCTCGCGCACCTGGGACGCACCATCCTGCCCACCGTGTTCATCGGCGAGCACGTCGAGGAGGCGGACCTGCCCGCCGGCAGCGATTACGTGCGCACGGACAACCAGAGCGCCGCCCACGACGCGGCCGCGCACCTGCTCAGCCATGGCCGACGCCACCTCGCCTATCTCGGTGCGCTCGAGTCCACGGAGGCCCAGCAGGAGCACTCCACCAGCCGGCTGCGCCTGGGCGGCTTCCACCGGGCCCTCGCGGCGGCCGGTGTCATGGAGCCGGTGGTCCAGGCGGTGCCCGCCTGGAGCCAGGAGGGCGGCATCTCCGCCGTGCGCACCCTGATGCGGCAGCATCCGGAGATCGACGGGATCGTGTGCGGCAACGACGACCTGGCGCGCGGCGCCCTGCTGAGCCTTCACGCCCTGGGGATCGAGGTGCCCGGCAAGGTCTCGGTGATCGGCCATGACAACATCCTCGAGGCCCCGTTCACGTCGCCGCCGCTGACCACTGTCGACCCGGACAAGCGGACTCTCGCCGCGACCGTGCTGGACCTGCTGCTCGAGCGGATCGAGGGCTACGACGGCCCGCCGCGCGTGGTCGAGGCCCCGTATCAGCTGGTCGAGCGCGGAAGCACCGCAGCGCACGGCTGACGAGCCGCCCTCACACCACGCAGAACTCGTTTCCTTCGGGATCGGCCATGATCACGTGGTCGGGCCCGTCGGGGCCGGGGACCTCCTGGACCACGCGCGCCCCGAGGTCGGTGAGGCGCTCGACCTCCCTCCGTATCCGTGGCCAGCGCTGCTGCGCGGGGACCTGTCGGCCCCCTCCCACCTGCAGGTCGAGGTGGAGGCGGTTCTTGGCGATCTTGGGTTCGGGGACGCGCAGGAACGAGATCTTCGGTGCACTGCCCTGCGGATCATGGAGATAGGCGCCGTCGTCCCACTCCGCCTCGGGGACCTCGTGCGCGATCAGCCACGCCTCCCAGCTGTCGAATCCGGCTGGCACGGGGGCCGGCTCATAGCCGAGGGCCGCGGCCCAGAACCGGGCCAGCGCGGCGGGCGCGGAGCAGTCGATCGTGAGGTGCCAGGCGGTGGTCATGGCGCGGGGCGCTCCTGGTGTCGCGGGTGGTGTGTGGGCGGCCAGTTGATCATGACGGCACGACGTTCGACCCGCACCGGTCGTTCCTGGCCTTGCGCGCCCTGCCGGCGTGCCGTACGTTCGACGACGGATGTGTAAGCGGTTTCACCGCGGGAGTTCTCCGGCGACAGGTTCTCTCGCGCGCCCTGCCCCAGTGCGGCATCCGCCGCCCCACCTCGACCTGAAACCGTCGACCTCGATGCCTCTTGCGGAGGGCAGACCATGAGCCAGGACAGCGACCGCGCCGCGACCATCTACGCCGTCGCCCGGGAGGCGGGTGTCTCCACCGCCACGGTCTCCCGCACGCTCGCCGGCAGCGCCCAGGTCGCGCCACGCACCCGCGAGGCCGTGCTCGAGGCGGTGCGCGAGCTCAATTACCTGCCCGACGGCGCCGCCCGTGCCCTCGCCGGCCGGCGCACCCACGCGCTCGGCCTGGTCCTGCCCGATATCGACGGCCCCTACTACGCCGCCCTGCTGGTCGCCTTCGAGATGGCGGCCAGCGAGCTCGGTCTGTCCGTGGCGATCGCGCTGGCGGGCCAGGGGAGCCAGCCCGAACGCGCCGTGCGCAGGCTCGCCGGCAACGTCGACGGTCTCGCCTTCATGGCCCGCAGCTCCGCCGAGGATTCCCTCATCGCCGAGGTCGCCAAGCGCAAGCCCGTGGTCACTGCCGCTCGTGCCCGCATCCCCGGCCGGGATGCCCTGTTCGCCGAGAACCACGCGACCGCCGCGCGGCTGACCCGCCACCTGCTGGAGACCGGTCGGCGCCGCCTCGCTTTCGTCGGGCGGCCCGAGGAGCACTCCGACGTGGGAGCCCGTCATCGCGGCTTCGAGGCCGCCCTGGCCGAGGCGGGCCTGGAGCCCGCGCTCCTGATGGAGGTCGATTCCGTCGAATCGGAGGGGCTGGCCGTCGCTCGTCGCGTCGTCCAGGAGCGTCTGGAGCTCGACGCGGTGGTCTGCGGCAACGACGAACTGGCGCTCGCTCTCATGCACGAGCTGCAGGACCTCGGCGTGGACGTGCCCGGCGACATCGCCGTGGTGGGCTGGGACGACGTGATCGCCGCCCGCTACGTGCGACCGGGATTGACCACTGTGGCCCAGCCCGTCGACGAGCTCGGCGCCCTGGCCGCCCGCCGCCTCGCCGCCCTGATCGACGGCGATGAGGCCGCCGCGGAGCCCGTCGTGCTGCCCTCGCGCATCGTGCACCGAGCCACCTGCGGCTGCGATGCCCCGGGAGCCGAGCTCGAGGCATCGCCGTGACGAGCCTCCACCCTGCGGGCCGATCCCGGGCTCGACGAACCTGCCTGGAAGGGCGCTATCGGTACCGCAGAACGCCTTGTCAGGCGGGGTGCTCGCACGGGAGGGCCCGGTGCCCGACGGAACGAGGTGCTTCCCGGTGCGGATCTGGCTACGATCGACTCGGCCACTACACGCTCCAGTGACGGAGAGGGACACCATGCCCCACGAGGACCCCGCCGCGCCCCTGCGCGTCGGCATCATCGGCACCGGAGGGATCTCCCGCGCGCATACGCCCGGATGGATCGAGACCGGAGCCGAGCTGCACTGCCACAGCCTCGAGGGCGCCGACGCCTTCGCGGAGACCTTCGGCGCCACGGTCCACGCGACCCTCGAGGAGCTGCTCGCAGCGGTCGACGTCGTCGACGTCTGCACGCCCACCCCGGTGCACGCCGAGATCG
This sequence comes from Brachybacterium sp. FME24, assembly GCF_014897705.1. Classification (GTDB taxonomy): domain Bacteria; phylum Actinomycetota; class Actinomycetes; order Actinomycetales; family Dermabacteraceae; genus Brachybacterium. The sequence goes on from NZ_JABUXV010000009.1 coordinate 23,077, forward strand.
TCCATCAGGCGCTCGACGCCGGCAAGGACGTCGTCTGCGAGAAGCCGCTCGCCCTGACCACCGAGGATGCCCGCTCCGTCGTCGAGCACGCCCAGCGCGTCGGCCGGACGCTCTTCCCCGCGCACGTCGTGCGGTTCTTCCCGCAGTACGCGGCGGCGCAGCGCGCCGTGGAGACCGGGGCCATCGGCCAGATCGCGGTGCTGCGCTTCGAGCGCACCGGCTCCTTCCCCACCCAGCCCTGGTTCGGGGACGAGTCGCAGTCCGGCGGCATCGTCATGGATCAGATGATCCATGACATCGACCAGGCCATCTGGCTGGCCGGGCCCGTCGAGCGGGTCTACGCGCAGCAGTCGATCTCGAGCGAGACCGACACCGTGCGCACCGCCCACGCGGTGCTCACCCACGTCGGCGGTGCCATCAGCCACTGCCGCGGGCTGTGGGGTGCCCCGGGAACCCAGTTCCGCTACACCTTCGACCTGGCCGGGGACGCCGGCCGCCTGCAGTACGACTCCGCAGGCGACCCGGGCGTCGTCTTCGACGAGGTCGCCACGCAGCGGCAGTCCACGGGTGACGGCTTCCTGCCCGACGTGAGCGGTATGCGCAGCCCGTACGCCGAGGAGATCCTCGAGTTCGCCGCCGCTCTCACCTCCGGCGGCCCCTCCCGGGTCAGTGCGGCCGACGGCGCCTACGCCGTCGAGGTCTCCCGCGCCGCCCTCGAATCCCTGCGCACCGGACGGAGCATCACATGCTGACCGCATCGCCCACCACGGGCACGCTGAAGATCGCGCTGATGAGCTGCGCGCACACCCACGCCGGCGCCTACGCCAGCCGCTTGGAGGCGAAGGCCGACATCGATCTCGTCGTCGCCGACCCCGATGGATACGGCGACGTGCAGGGCACGCGCCTCGTCGGCTCCTACCAGGAGGCCTGGAACGCCTGGCCCGATGGACCCGATGCCATCGTCGTGACCAGCGCGAACGCCCATCACAAGGATCTCGTGCTGGAAGCGGCCCGTCGCGGCGTCCATGTGCTGTGCGAGAAGCCCCTGGCCACGAACATCGCCGACGCCGAGGCGATGGTGGCCGCCTGCCGCGAGGCCGGTGTGGTGCTCATGACCGCGTTCCCGGTGCACTTCGCCCCGGCCGCTGAGGCCCTGCGCGCCGCGGTCGCCGACGGCGCCCTCGGCGAGGTCATCGGCATCACCGGCACCAACAACGGCAAACTGCCCGACACGCGAGCATGGTTCACCGACGTCGAGCTCGCCGGCGGCGGTTCGCTCGTGGACCACACCGTGCACATCGCCGAGATCCTCGATTCGATCTTCGGGGAGCCCGCCACGGTTCACGCCACCGTCAACCGCATCCTGTGGGCGGACCGGGCCGGCGAGGGCGCGGAGACCGGAGGGCTCGTCACACTCACCTACTCCTCCGGGCTGGTCGCCACCATCGACTGCTCCTGGTCCCAGCCGGCCGACGCCCCGACCTGGGGCGGCCTGCGCATCCAGGCGGTCGGCACCGGCGGGCAGCTCCAGGTCGACGCCTTCGCCGAGCACGTCGGCGGGCACGGCCAGTGGCTGGCCTATGGGGTCGACTCCGACTCGGCGCTGCTCGAGGCCTTCCTGGGTGCCGTCCGCTCCGGTGCGACCGCGGAGCCTTCGGGTGACGTCGGTCTGCGCACGGTGCGGGTGGTCGCCGCAGCGCAGGAGTCCGTGCGCAGCGGGCAGCCGGTGGAGCTGGCGAGCATCTGAGCGGAGCGGCGTCGGCGCCGCTCCCTGGGCAGGGGTCCGCTCCGAGCAAAGTCCTGATTCTGGTCCCCTGGCCAGGCCAGCTAGGTATCCTATGGGAAAACGGATAACCAGTGCGTGAGGGCATGGAGTACTGACCCGCCCTGACGCCGTCGAAGGGACTCACCATGGCCATCAAGCGACAGGTTCTGCGCGACGAGGTCGAGGGGCTCATGCTGGAGCGGCTGCTCGAGTCCCGCTGGGCCCCGGGCTCGCGTCTGAGCATCGATGGGCTGGCCCGGGACCTCGAGGTCTCGCCGACGCCGGTGCGGGAGGCGATGGTGTCCCTCGAGCGCTCCGGCCTGGTGGAGTATGTCGCTCTGCGCGGCTACGTGGTCGCCCCGATGCTGAATCGCGATCAGATCACCGAGCTCCTCGAGGCTCGCAAGACCATCGAGCTGGCCGTGCTGGACCGCGCCTTCGAGCACTGGGACGAGCTGGTCGAGGACCTCGAAGCGGCCCAGGCGGTGCACGCCGAGATCATCACCCGCATCGAAGCGGCGGGCGACGTGTCCTACGAACTGGTCAGCGAGCACTTCCAGGCCGACTGGGGCTTCCACCAGACTCTCTACAAGTACGCGGACAACCGCTACCTGGCGCAGATGTTCGAGAGCCTGCGCACCCACACCCACCGCATGCGCCAGACCTGGGAGGGCGGGCCCCTGCAGCTCGACGCCCGTGAGGCGTACGAGGAGCACGGCGCGATCCTGGAGAAGGTGCGCCGTCACCACCATGACGCGGCGCTGAAGGCGCTGACCGATCACCTCGACGCCGTGCTGGAGCGCTCGCTCACCACCGTTCAGGACGAGTCGGCGACGGCCGCGGATGGCGCCCCGGCCTGAGCTGGACCCCGACGACGCAGGGAGACTCCTCAGGGCCCGACCTGACGGAGGTCGGAGTCGACCTGGCTCCCGGAACCGGTCAGGTCCTTCCTCATCCACCGACACGGCTCTGCCGCATGATGTTCGGTGTGCTGATCGTCGATCCAGGTGTACCGGTCGATGTAGTCCTGACGGGTGTCCTCGTAGCCGAGCCGCAGGTACAGCGCCTTGGCCCGAGGATCGTCCACGCCGAGTCCGAGGACGCGATGCCCGCGCCCCGTCACCTCGTGCTCGAGCAGGCCGAGCATCTGGGTTCCGATCCCGTGGGATCGGAGATGCTCGGGCCATACCTGGAGACCGTTGACCTCGGGGCACCGGGGAACGGTCGGATCGACGCAGCCGTTCCACCGGATCTCGCAGGATCCGACGAATGCCTCCGGGGACTGCAGGCACGATGCCAGGTAGTACGTGCTGGTCCCGGCCTCCTGGCGCGCGAACCTCACCGAATGGGTGCGGCTGTTGCCGGTGGGCGCCCACGCTTCCAGCGCCTCCAGATCGGTTGGCTCGCACGGACGGAGGAACACGTCGCAGCTCTGCATGCCTCCATCGTCGGGCACATGAAGGGTCGACGCTATGCACCAACCGGGGCGAGGGGCACGTGACGGGCTAGCAGAGTGCGGGTTTCAGCGGTCCTCGAACGGGCTCGCGCTCTGGTCGGGGAGTCGCAGTCGGAGGAATTCGGAGTGGACGTCGAGCGATCTGGTGACCCCTTCGACGGCGTCGCGTTCGATGCGGTCCAGCTCTTCGCCGAGGGCCGTCAGCTGCTGGTCGATGCTGTGCAGATTCGTCAGCGCGCGCTCTTGAGCTTCACCCGTGACGGATGAGAGGAAGCCGATGGTGTCCTCCAGGGCGCTCACCAGGTCGGGGACGTAGCGGGCGGCCGTCCCTTCCAGCATCAGCATGTCCTGGTCCGACGCGCGACGCGCCTGCATCGGCGCGGAGTCCACCAGGGAGTCGATCCGCTGCAAGAGCGACTCGGCGCGGTTCAGCACCGGCTTGACGGCGGGACCGGGCCGACGTCGTCGCATCCGACTGAGGCGTCGGCTCTCCTGCTTCGTGGATCTCACGATCTTCTCGAGCACCGGGCGAGTGCCCACAGGCATCTCCGCGCGGGCCGTGTTCAGCCGCACTGGCCCCTGTCGCCGGTTGCGCAGCAGAAACGCTGCACCTCCGCCGACGACGACGCCGACCCCCAGGCCGGCCAGTACGGGGGCCAGGAGTCCGGCACCCCCGATGAGGCTGCTCACCCCGAGCACGAGGAAGCTGCTGATCCCGATGGTGCCGCCCAGGACAGACGGGACGACGACGGTGAGCCAGCGACCCCGCCGCCGTGGCATCGCGAGAGTCTTCGGGACCGGGGCATGGACGGTGCCCTCGAGCGGGTGCGGGACGGGGCTCCACGCCGGGGCTCGTCCTCGCGACGTGGGTGGACGGACGGGGGCGCGGCCCCTACGATCCGGCCGAACATTCGGTGATCGGCTCGTGTTGCTCACAGATACCCCCTGATCTCCCGTGGGATAGAGGTCAGCGACGAGACGGCAGGTCCGTTCCGATTCACGGGCAGAGCCCGCCTGCACACCTCGTCATCGACCGGCACCAGGATATCGCGCGTTCTCGAACCCGGCCTGGGGGCAGGCACCCGGGCGGACCACCGCGCCAGTACCCACCGTGTGCGGCGCGCCTGGGGAGGGCGAGCGCTGCAGCTCGATGCCCGACCCTCCTGCTACAGCTCGCGCAACGGCGAGGTCATCTCCCCTCCGGCATCGCCGGTGTTGACCGTTCCGCGGGGTTCGATGAGCAGCGCGTGGACCTCCTGGGTGGCTTTCGGGCGATGCTCGACGCCCCGCGGGACCACGTAGACATCATCCGGGCCGAGGAGGACATCGCGGTCACGGAGTTGGATCGTGAGTTCGCCCTCCAGGACCAGGAACAATTCGTCGGTGTCGGGATGGGAGTGCCAGACGAACTCCCCCTGAAGCTTGACGATCTTCAGGTCATAGTCGTTGATGCTGGTCAGCCGGTGCGGTTGCCAATGCGCGGTGACCGCAGCGAGTGCCGACCGCAGGTTCTGTACGTCGTTGTCCATGGGGCGACGCTAGCGGCCGTGGCTGGGCAGTGGGTACGTCGGAATCAGCCGTAGTCGACCGAGACGGTGCGGCCGGCGCCTTCGAGGCGGATGGTGCCTCCGTAGGGCAGGATCCACTGCGGTCGAGTGTGACCGAAGGGCACCCCGATGCAGACCACGGCACCTGCGTTGTAGCGTCCGAGCTGCTCGAGGATCACGTCGCGCTGCGCCGCCCGCAGACTCTCGCGCCGCTCCGAGAGGGGCGCGGGGGAGCCCAGCGCGCTGACCGGTGGACGGGCGACGAGCACGCCGGAGACCGCCTCGAGGACTCCCCGCTCGCCCAGGGCGCGCACCCAGCGTGCTACCTCGTTCGCAGAGGGGAGCTCCTCGCTGGTCTCGAGTAGGAGGATTCCGCCGGCAAGGCTCTTCACGGCAGGCATCCGACCGGCCATCGCGATCTGGTCGATCACTTCGAGGCAGCCGCCCCAGGTGCGACCTTCTACCGTCACCTCCGGACCGGACCATGCCCACGGCCCGGTCGGTTCCCGCGAGCCGAACTCGGTCAGTGCGCGGGGATCGGTCCAGGAGTGGCCGACGTCCTCCGACTCTCCCGGCTCAGTCAGCTCGATGACGCCACCGTCCAGCAGAGCGGCGCGTAACGAGCGCCGGTGGATTTCGTCCACGCGCGGGCCGGGGCCGAGATGAACCTGCGTCGAACCGCCGTAGAAGCTGGGGACCCCGAGGCTCCAGAGCAGATTGTGAAGGTTCGTGTTGTCGCTGTAGCCGAGGAATGGCTTCGGATGTGCGGCGAGGACATCTCCTTCCAGGTGCGGGATCACGGTGATCTGGTCATCGCCGCCGACCGTCGCGATGATCGCCCGGATCGACGGGTCGGTGAAGGCGCTCATGACGTCGTCGGCGCGCGCAGCGGCACTGGCGCCCAGCTGTCGAGTGGTCGGGTACTCGACAGGGACGAGCCCCGTCGTCTCGGTCAGCCTGCGCATCGCCTGCTCGTGGACCGACTCTGAGATGGCGGGCGCGGCGAAGGCCGGGGAGAGGACGGCGATGCGGTCACCGGGCCCGGCCTTGGCAGGTGAGCTGAAGCGTGGGGGAGTCATGACCTGAGTGAAGCAGACCCCTCGTCCCAGTCGCATCGGCGGGAGCACCTGCTGATCAGCGTGCGGAGACTTCCAGATAGCGGTCGAGCAGCTCAGGGCCGAGCGTGGCGGCGGCGCCCGGCTCCATGCCCGCCAGTTGCAGCGCGAGTCCGTCGACGACGGCTTCGAGCACAGCTGCATCCCGGTCGTCGAGGGGCTCGGGCTCAGCGCGCGGAGCGTCGCGGTCGCCGAGGATGGCGTCACGCCGGGCTCGGAGGAGTCGCTGGTAGAGCTCGCGCAGCTGCCCCTCGAAGCGCCGTGAGAGTGCGGTCAGCTCGGAGTCGGTATGGGCGTGGGTGGTGAAGGAGAGCCACACCCGGAACTCGCGGTGGCGCTCGTCGTTGAGGGGGAGCAGTTCGAGCAGGATCGCACGGGTCCATGCCAGGACGGGTCCGGTGCGCGGCATGGCCGTCAAGCGCTGCGTGAACCGTTCGGCGAGGAGCTCCATCGCGAAGTGCACCATCTGAGCGCGAGCGGGGAAGTGGTACTGAACCGTCCCTCCCGTCACGCCGGCCTCCGTGGCGACCGCACGGACGCTCACCCCTGCGACGCCCTCGCGGGCCACTGTCCGCCACACAGCTTCGGCGATTCGGAGCTTGCCATCCCTTGAGTTCTCCACGAGCGGCATCATACACTCGTAAGACGAGTCTTACGTTCGTACGGGAGGTGGGTGAATGGCACAGGTCCTGGACTCAGCTGATGCCGAGACCGAACGGGTGCCTGGGCGGCGGCTGGCACTGCTGTGGGCGCTCGTCGTCGTCGGCCTGGCACTCCACAATGCCGAGGAATGGATGTTCGGCCTGACCAGGTGGATCGACGATCATCCCTGGATGCCGGGTGGCTCGCTGCACGGTGATCAGGCACAGTTCGGGCTCGCGCTCGCCCTGGTGACCGTGGCGGTGCTCGCCACGGCCATCACCGCAGTGGTGAGCCGCGCCAGGTGGAGTGAAGCGGCGCTGGTGAGCATCGCCTACGCGGTGATCGTCAACGCCGGCAGCCACCTCGTGATGAGTGCAGCGTCCTGGAGCCTGATGCCCGGGGTGGTCAGCGGTGCCCTGGTGCTGCTGCCGATCGGGCTGCTCGTGACCAGATCGCTGCCGCCGATGAGATGGACGACGGGGTCACTGGCGATCACCATCGCCGCGGCAGTCCTGCTGGTGCTGGGATCGCTCGTGATCGCCGCGGCACTCTCGACGGTGCTCGGGGCGCTGCGTTGATCCGGCGGGCGCGGTCTGTGGGATCCCGAGATCGCCTGAGGGGAAAGGGCCGGAGCGAGAGCCTGAAGGTACGCCGACGGGACACCGAACCGGCTCGTTCGTCGGGCCACCTCGCCTCGGTCCTGTTCCTGTTTGCGGTCATCGCCGTCGTGGCGTGGCAGTTCGGGGGAGTGGCGGACGACGGAGCGCAGATCCAGGTCCTGAATCCCCAGCTGGCGCCCGCCTGGCGCGTGCTGATCTTCGCGGTGCTCGCGCTCGAGGTCGCGCTCCTCGTCACGGCGTGGAGCATCGGCCGCTGGACCCCTGCTCTGGCGGTGGCGAACATCGTCATCAATGGTCTCGGCGTCGCCGTGACCCTGATTCCGCTGGCGCAGGGCGTCCTGCTGATGGACGACGTGCCTCAGCAGATCTCCGGAATCACCGGCGACGATGGCGAGTGGTCCGTGCCCGTCGATCTCCTCGCCATCGCCGTGATCGTGCTGGCGGTGTGGGACAGCGTCGATCGTGCGCGCCGGGCCGGTCTGGGTCGCGGGTGAGGCGACGGCCGGCTCGGGCGGACGCAGGGCGCCGGTGGGACATCGCCGGGCCTGCAGCCACTGGAGAGGGTGCAGGGCCTCGACGTGCGTCGAGCGGCTCGGGATCAGCGCGCGGCGTGCGCCTCGGCGATCCGCAGCAGCTCGAGATAGCCCCCGAGCTCCCAGGCGGTGCGGCCGACGAACAGCCCGGTGACGTGCTCGATGCGCAGCAGCTCGGCGGCGTTGTCCAGGTTCACGGAGCCGCCGTAGAGGATCCCGGTGACCTTTCCGGTGTAGGCCTCTCCGAGCGCGGCGAAGGGCTCGATCAGTTCTTCGACGGTGGCGGGGCGGCCCTTCTCGCCGATCGCCCAGATCGGCTCGTAGGCGATGACCACCCGGGAGAGCTGGTCGGCGCTCAGACCCTCGAGAGCGCCCGCTGCCTGCTCGAGGATGAACTCGGCGGAGCCGCCGGCGTCCTTCACCTCGAGGCTCTCGCCGATGCACAGCAGGGGAGTGAGCCCGTGGCGCAGGGTCGCGGAGACCTTCCGCCGGGTGGTCTCGACGGTCTCGCCGAAGTGCTCGCGCCGCTCGGAGTGGCCGATCTCGACGATCTGGGCCCCGGCGTCCTTCGCCTGAGGGACGGAGACCTCACCGGTCCAAGCGCCGGCGTCCTCCCAATGGGCGTTCTGCACGCCGAGCAGCACCGGCGAGTCGGCGCCGAGCACCTCACCCACCGCGGTGGTGGCGGTGAACGAGGGGATGACGAAAGGCTGCACGCCCGTCGGGGCGACCCCGCCGAGATCGTCGCGAAGGCTCTCGGCCCAGGCCCGACCCTCGTCGAGCGTCTTGGTCATCTTCCAACTGGTGCCGATCCACAGGGTGCTCATGGCGCGTAGTCCTTCCGTCCGGGCGAGCGTGCCGCCCGTCGTGGTGGTTCAGGTCAGGTGTTCTCGTCGATCACTGCCGCCAGCCGCCAGCCGCCAGCCGCCAGCCGCCAGCCGCCAGCCGCCAGTCGCCAGTCGCCAGCCCCAGCCACTGCCTCCGCCCCCCCCGGGGCACTGTCGTCATCCCTCGGGGCCGTCGCGAATCGCCTCGCGCCGACCACACAGGGTGTCGAGCACCGAGCCGCCCCAGTTGATCGACGAAAACTTCCCATCCATGGAAGTTTTCGTCGACAAACTCGGTAACCCGCGGGTTGCCGGGGATCCGCGGGTGGCCGGGGATCCGCGGTGGCCAGGGTGGCCAGGGATCCGCGGTGGCCGGTGTGGCCGGGATAGGCGGGTTGGGCGGGGTGGCCGGGTCAGCGGGCCCGGCGGTTGTTCAGGCCTGGTCGAGGGAGCCGTCGTAGGCGCAGATCGCGTCGACCTTCTCGGCGGAGGACGAGGTGGGGTCGAACTCGAGGTCCAGCCATACCTTGATCAGCTCCTTCGCAGCTTCGAGGCCGATGACGCGCTGACCCATGCACAGCACCTGCGCGTTGTTCGACAGGACCGAGCGCTGCACGGAGTACAGGTCGTGCGCGGTCACGGCACGGACGCCGGAGACCTTGTTGGCCGCGATCGCCACGCCCAGGCCGGTGCCGCAGATCAGCAGGGCGCGATCGGCCTCGCCCGCGGCGACCTTCTCCGCTGCCGCGACGGCGACGTTGGGGTAGAAGGTGCCGTCGTCGGCCGAACCGACGCCGACGTCGAACACCGACTCGACGCGGTCGTCCGCCTCGAGCAGCGTCTTGAACTCTTCCTTGTAGCCGAAGCCGGCGTTGTCGCCGCCGACGATGATCTTCAGTGCCATGAGGTGTGCTCCTTGGTGAGTGGTGGTGCCGGGGGACGAGAGCTCAGGCGAGATGCTGCCCGAGCTCGGTCATGAGGATCGAGAAGGAGATCGCGCCGGGGTCGGGAGTGCCGAGCGACTTGTCGCCCAGCACGCGGGCACGGCCCAGATTCGCGGTGATGTCCGCGGTCGCGTCGGCGGCGGTGCGCGCGACGCCGGCTGCCGCGAGGATCGCCTCGGACGCATTCTCCCCGGTGAAGGCATCGGCCAGGGCCGCGCGGAAGGGAACGAGGGCGTCGACCATGGTCTTGTCGCCCACCTTCGCACCGCCCAGGCGCAGCACCGCGTCGATGCCGGCGTCGATCGCGTCGACGACAGCGCGCTGAGAGCTGCCCGCGTCATCGGCGAAGACGCTCGCGGCAGCGGTCAGGGCGCCGCCCCACAGGGCTCCGGACGTGCCACCGGCGGATTCGGCCCAGGCCTCGCCAGCGCGGACCAGCAGGGTGCGGGCACCGGCCCCGTCCTGGAGAGCAGTCTTCGCGGCGGCCGCGGCACCCTTGGAGCCATAGGCCATGCCCTGCCCGTGGTCGCCGTCGCCGGCGATCGCATCGATCCGGCCCAGCTCGGCCTCCTCGCGCACGCAGACGGCGGCGAACAGGTCCAGCACGGCGGCGGCCTTCGTGGCGACCTCGCGGGACTCCTCGGTGGACGCGGGCGTCTCATCGGCCCCGGCCTCCCAGAAGGAGTCGCGACGAGGACGCTGAACGGCGGGCATCGCCCCGCGGTGGAAGGCGGGGGTGTCGACCGGGGCCAGCCAGTGCGCCTCGAGCTCCTCGTCGAGGAAGACCAGGGACAGCGAGAGCCCGGCCATGTCGAGGCTGGTGATGAACTCGCCGACCTCGGGGCGCACAGGCGTGATGTCCGCGGCCTCGAGCAGCTCGGCGACCTTCTTGTAGACGACGAACAGCTCCTCGTACTTCACGGTGCCCAGACCGTTGACGATCACCGCGGCGCGGCCCTGGTAGCCGCCCTCCGCCCGCTCCGGCTGCTCGGCGAGGACGCCCTCGACCAGGAGCGTCGCGATCTCCGCGGCGGTGCCGATGGGCTCGTCGCGCACGCCCGGCTCGCCGTGGATGCCCAGGCCCACACCCATCTGGCCGTCGGGCACATGGAACAGCGCCTCGGGGGCGCCGGGGAGGGTGCAGCCGTCGAAGGCGACACCGAAGGATCGGGTGGCGTCGTTGGCCTTCCAGGCGATCCGCTCGGCCGTATCGACATCCGCCCCGCCCTCGATCGCGGCGCCCGCGATCTTGAAGACCGGCAGGTCACCGGCGATGCCGCGGCGGTCACGGTGGTTCTGCGGCGTGTTGGAGACGATGTCGTCGCTGACCTTGATGATGCGCACGTCGATGCCCTCGGCGCGCAGCTTCTCGGCGGCCGCGCCGAAGTGGAGGACGTCCCCGGCGTAGTTGCCGAAGCCGAGGATCACGCCGCCGCCGTTCTCGGCATTGCGGGCGACCGAGTACACCTGGGAGGCCGACGGCGAGGCGAACACGTTGCCGCAGGGGGCGCCGTGGCCCATGCCCGGGCCCACCCAGCCGGCGAACGCCGGGTAGTGGCCGGAGCCGCCGCCGATCACCAGGGCGGGCTGGCCCTGCGGGGTCTCGGTGGCGCGCACGACGCCGCCGTGCACCACTGCGACATGGTCGGGATGGGACAGGGCGAGGCCGGCGACCGCATCGTTCGCGAACTCGGCCGGGTCATTGAAGAGATACGTCATCGGTGAAAATCCTCCACGGGCGTCCGTACGGGGAGCCGACGGCGCGCGGTCGTTGCCGAACTTGTCGGGGCGAGGGCCCCGTAGTCCAGATAATCCTATAGGAATTGTGGGCGGGCGAACAGTGGGAGTGTGACGCGGTGACCGAACTCGCCGGTCATCGGTGCAGCGGTGGTGCCGGCGCTCGGCCCCTCCGCCGCTCGGCGAACCGGTCAGACGATCAGCCAGACGACCCCGAGGATCGCCATCGAGGTGAATCCGAGGATCGTGGTCATCACCGACCAGGTGCGCAGGCCGTCGGCCACGGAGAGCCCGAGGAACTTCGTGGCGATCCAGAAGCCGGAGTCATTGATGTGCGACAGGGACACCGAACCCAGACCGATCGCCAGGATGATCAGGGCGACCTGCACCGGTGAGTAGTCGCCGGCCAGAACGGTGCCCTGGACGATGCCCGCCGCGGAGAGCGTCGCGACCGTGCCGGAGCCTTGGGCCACCTTGAACGCGAGGGCCACCAGGAAGGCCAGCAGCAGGATCGGCACGCCCGCATCCAGCAGGAGCCCCGAGACGGCATCGCCGACCCCGGTCTCGGTGAGGACCTTGGCGAAGACGCCGCCGGCGCCGGTGACCAGGATGACGATCGCGGCCGGGCCGAGAGCGGCGTCCATCACCTCGCTGACCTGCTGCCTGCCCCATCCGTACATGATGCCCAGCAGGTACATCGCCCCCAGCGTCGCGACCAGCAGGGCGAACCCGGGAGCGCCGACGAAGGCCAGCACGTTCGCCGCGGTCGAGCCCTCCGCGGCCAGGAGGGTCCCGACGGTGCCGCTGGCGATCATCAGGATCGGCAGCAGGATCACCGCGACGACGAGCCCGGCCGGCGGGCGGCGCTGCGCGTGCGCGGGACCATCCGCCCCGCCGGTCGAGCCGGCACCGGTGGGGCTGCCCTCGCTGTCCGCGGCGCCCCGGCCCGTCGAGTAGTCCAGGCTCGCGGCGCCGGCTGCCGCGTACTTCTCCTGCATCGCCGGCGAGAGCTCGAACACCCGGGAGGTGATGCGCTTGCCCAGGACGTACACGAGAACGCCCATCGGGATCGCCAGCGCGATGCCCATGATCGTCACCAGGCCCATCAGGTCCTCACCCAGCAGGGTGGTGGAGCCGACGACGCCCGGATGCGGCGGGACCGTGTTGTGGATGAACACCATGAACACCGCGACCGGCATGCCGAGGGCGACGGGGCTGCGATGCCCGGCGGCCTTGGCGAAGGCGAAGATGATCGGCACCAGGATGATGAAGGCGACGTCGAAGAAGATCGGGATCGCGATCAGGCCGGCAGACGTCAGCAGGGCGGCCTCGAGCCGCTTCTCGCCGAGGACCTCGGCGGCGCGTCGGGCGATGATCTCGGCGCCGCCGGTCTTCTCGATGATGCCGCCGAGCATCGCGCCGAGACCGACCAGCAGAGCGACCGAGCCGAGGGTGCCGCCCATGCCCTCGATCATCAGGGGCACGACGTCCTGGATGGCGATGCCGCCGGCCAGCGCGGTCAGGACGGCCACGAACAGCAGCGAGATGAAGGCCGGCCACTTGAGCTTGATGACCGTGAACAGGAGGATCGCGATCGCGACGACCGCGATCGTGATCAGAAGAAGAGGGTCCATCATTGGGCCTTTCGGGAGGGGCCGGGGCGACCCTCAGGCCGCCCCGGCGACGAACTGCGGTCTCAGCGCTCGATCGAGTCGAGGTCGAGCATCGTGGCCAGGACCTTGTCCAGCTCCGCGTCGTCCCAGATCTTCGTCCAGTCCTCCTTGATGATGGATTCGCGGCCGTAGTCCATGGCGCGCAGGCAGGCGTCGGAGAAGGGGTTCGATCCGCGCAGCGCATTGGTGAGCGAGATGAAGATGTGGCCATAGAACAGGGCCTTCACGGCCTTCTCCGGGATGCCGACCTCGTTGATGGCGTGGTCCATCGAATCCTTGAGGAACTGCCCGATCATGCAGCCGGTGGTCTCGACCAGGGTGGGCTCGAGCTGGGCCAGCTGCTTGATGGTCACCCAGTGCACGTCGATGACGGGGGCGTAGATCGCGCGGATCACCGCGGCGGTGCGCTCTCGGACGGCGTCGTCCTCGCCCTCGTAGGCGGCCACGACCTCCTGAGGTGCGGCGATGCCACCGAAGGTGTCGGCCCACTCCTCCTTGGTGGTGCGCTCGAGGAAGACCGACGGGTGGGCCGGGTGCGCGCAGGCCTGATGCACGCCCTCACGCTGCGCGAGCAGGCCCGCGTAGGCGGCCGCGGGATCGAGGGTCAGGAGCACTGAACCGTCCTTCATCAGCGGAACCACCTGCTCGGAGACCTTCCCGAGGATCACGTCGGGGATCGCGAGGATGACCACGTCGGCCAGCTGCGCGGCCTCCTCGAGCGCCGTGACCTCGCGGCCCAGCTCGGCCAGGCGCTCCTGGCCGGCCTCGGACGCCTCGACGTAGTAGACGGGTGCGTCGGTGAGGTTGAGGTTGTTCGAGACGCGGGTGCCCATCTTGCCGGCGGCGCCGACGACGGCGACGCTGATCGACGGATCCAGCTCGACGCTCTTGCCGAACAGGGGGTTCAGTTCCTTGCTGGTCATCTCTGACTCCTTCGGTGTGCAGCGTCCCGGGGTGGAGCGCTGGGGTCGGCCCGTGCGGGCCGGGGGACGACTCGGCCGCGAGGGCCGGGTGGGGCGGGTGCGACCGGCGTCGGCCGACGGTCGCGTGCTCAGGTGACGTGGGTGTCGCGCCACTCGCGCAGGGCGGCGAGCGTGCGGTCGGTCCATTCGCGCTCGGTGGCGAGCGTGGTCTCGAGATCGCCCTGCCAGGGCAGCCAGTGCTCGACGATCGCGCTGGGGGAACGGCGTGCGGCGTGGGCGGGTCCGTCGTCGGTGCGTGCGGAGCGCTTCCCGGAGAGGGGGGCGGCCCCGCTGTACACGGCGGACAGCTCGTGGTCGAGGTCGAGCAGGCCGTCGCCGAGGGGTGCGCCGGAGTAGGTGAAGCCCACCCAGCCCTCCTGGCGGGCGAAGGCGAAGTCCTTCACGTGCAGGTTCACGGTGTGCGCTGCGCAGGATTCGACCACCTGCTTCGGGTGCTCGAGGGCGGAGACGCAGTTGGCAGGATCCAGGCAGATCCCCACCAGTGGACTGTCGACCTGCTCGATCACCGCGAGCAGGGTGGCGGTGGGCACCTGTTCGTAGGTCTCCAGGGCGAGGGCGATCCCGCTGGCCTCCAGGCGCGGGAGGGTGGCGCGCAGCTCGTCGGCCGCGGTCGCCGCACCGCCGGCGATCTCCGGGGCCTGGATCATCGAGCGCAGCGTGCGGGCGCCGAGGGCCTCGGCGATGTCCACGTAGCGGGCAAGGTGCTCACGGCCGATGGTTCGGGTGCCCAGCTCGAGCTCGATGCCCAGGATCTCGGCACGCTCGCGCAGGGCGCGCAGGCCGGCGGGGTCCTCGGCCTCGATGCGGGGGTCGTCGCAGATCTGGAACACGTCGCAGCCCAGGCGGGCGGCGCGGTCGATCATCCCGGGGATGCTCAGGGGGTCGCGGTGGGTGTTCTGGAACTCCCAGAACAGGGCGTAGGTGCCGATGCCGATCTTCATGCGCGGTTCACTCCATCGTGCGAGTCGCGGTCTGCCGAGGGTCCGGTCGGAGGGATTCGTGCGACGGGACCGGAGAGATGCTTCCGGTCGGCCGTCGTTCCGGACGTTGCACCGCACACTAAGCCCAGATCGACAGATTGGTCAACCGGTTGGCCAGTTGAGAGGTTGTGCCCGGGGGAACCCGCCGTGATGTCGGGAGCGGGACACAGGGGTGCCGGTACTGTGAGGCGCTGTGAGCACCTCATCGCAGCCCTCCTCCGGGCCCGTTGCCGACGACGCGTCGACGCCGCCCCGCTTCGGGCCGGGCCGGGCCGTGCCGGAGGGGTTGAGCCGTTCCCCGAGCAGCGCCGTCACCTACCGCCTGCTGGATCTGCTGCTGGGCGAATCGATGCGTCCCGGCGACCGGCTGCCGGGGGAGCGCGCGCTCGCCGAGGAGCTCGGCGTCGGTCG
Organism: Brachybacterium sp. FME24; assembly: GCF_014897705.1. Taxonomy (GTDB): domain Bacteria; phylum Actinomycetota; class Actinomycetes; order Actinomycetales; family Dermabacteraceae; genus Brachybacterium. The sequence goes on from NZ_JABUXV010000009.1 coordinate 38,310, forward strand.
CAGCGCGGTGCGCGAGGCGATCTCCGCACTCGAGGTGCTCGGGGTGGTCGCGACCCGGGCCGGCTCCGGCACCTACTTGCGTTCGAGCACCTCGGAGCTGCTGCCCAGCACCTTGTCGTGGTCCCTGCTCATGGATCAGGAGCGCACCGCCGAGCTGAGCGTCGTGCGCGGGGCGCTGGAGCGTTCGGCAGCTCAGCTGGCCGCCGCGACCGCGACCGCGGAGCAGAAGGCCGAGCTGATGCGTCTGGTCCAGGAGCAGCGCGCGGCGGCGAACGACCCCGAGGGGTATGTCGCCGCCGACGTCGCGTTCCACCGCGTGCTCGCCCAGATCGGCGGGAACGGCCTGATCAACGAGCTGCTGGCCACGACTCGCACGCTCCTGCGGGTCTGGTTCGACCGCGCCGTCGACAACCGCCAGGACATCGACCGCGCGATCGCCGAGCATGACGCGATCGCGCGTGCCATCACCGCCGGCGACGCCGCCGGGGCCGGTGAGGCGATGGAGCAGCACATGGCCACCGCCTCCGAGCGCATCCTGCGCGAGGCGCGCCCGAGCGACTGATCCCGGCTCTCCCCGAAACCTTCTGGTTCTCGGCGCCGAGTCGACGCTCGCTGGCGACGTGAAGACGCCCAGAGAGCCGAAAGTCTGCAGTGACCCGCGGAGGCTGCAGGAATCCGGGTGTCTGAAGCGTGCCGGGACGGAGCAGCTCGACGCCTGTGGCGGCGCGGGAGCCGGAGTTCGGCCGTGCCGTGTCGCAGCGACCGCCGAGGCTGCGGAGCATCACACGAATGGCCGGACCGACAAGGTCCGGCCATTCGTCCTCTCTTGGTGGTCAGTTCCGTACTAGGCCCATGGACCTGCAGCCCTTCGCCCGCTCACTCATCAGGAGCTCAGGGCCGCTGTCGGTGGCGTCCGGGCGGCGCGGACCGCGGGGTAGAGACCGGCGATCGCACCGATGAGGAGCGTGGCGGTGACTGCGACGACGACCGCGACGGGCGGGAGGGCGAACGGCCAGCCGTTGATCCCGGCCATGATGCCGGTCGCGGCCGTCCCGAGGGCGCTCCCGAAGACACCGCCCAGTGCGGACAGCAGCAGCGCCTCCGTGAGGAACTGGACCAGGATGTGCCGCCGGGTAGCACCCAGGGAGCGCCGCAGCCCGATCTCTCGCCGGCGTTCGAGCACGGAGATGATCATGGTGTTGGCCACGCCGATCCCGCCGACGAGCAGCGCGATCGAGCCGAGCCCGAGCAGCAGGCCGGTGAACGCATCGTTGGCGGCGGTCCGCGCAGCGAGGGCGTCCGAGGGCCGGGACACCGTGACCTCGTGAGGCGCTTCCGGCGCGATCGTCGGGGGCAGTAGGTCCCGGACGGTCTCGACCGCCTCGTCGGCCGAGCGCTCGTAGATCGTGGTGGGGCTGCCGGTGAAGTCGAACAGGTCGATGGCGATCTCGGTCCCGATGAGCGCCGCGGCGTCCAGCTCGGGGGCCAGCGGCACCGGGTCCAGAATGCCGACCACGGTGAAACCGGTGCCGCCCAGCCAGATCTGGGTGCCGGGGGCGACCACCCCCAGCCGCTCGGCGGCGACGCTGCCGAGCACCACCGCGGGGAAGGTCTCCGTGGCCGAGTTGAGCCAGACCCCCGAGCCGACCTGGCCGGAGACCACGCCGAGCAGGTTCTGGTCAGCGACCAGGGTGGTGATCCCGCCCGTCGCGTCGGGGTCAGACAGCGAACTGCGGTAGACGGACTCCTGGAGGGTCGCCGTGCTGGTGGCAGTCGCGATCCCCTCGACCCGCCGCACCTTGCCCAGGGCGTCGGGTGGCAGCTCGGGCTCTTGACCCATGAGGCTCTCGCCGGCTTGCACGGTCAACAGGTTCGTGCCGAGCTGCTCCAGCTGGGCGTTCAGCCGGGCCTGGCTGGACGACGAGATGCCCACCACGGCGATCATCGCGGCGATGCCGATGGCGATCCCCAGCGCGGAGAGCACGGCGCGGGTCGGTCGTGACCTCAGCCCGGAAGTGCCCAGACGCAGCACGTCCCGGACGAGCAGGCGAGACCGCTCCGGAGGTCGCGCGGGTGAGGGTGGGCTCGTTGCTTCCGGCGGGGGAACGGCGGTCACGGTGCTCACGTCTCCGCCCTCGAGCTCCCCGCAAGGGCACCGGCAGTCCCAGATCCGGTCGAATCTCTGGTCACACGACCATCCCGGAGGGCGATCTGCCGAGGCAGTCGTCCAGCGAGCTCGGTGTCGTGGGTGATCACCACGACAGTGGTGCCCTGCGTGTTGAGCTCATGGAGCAGCTCCACGATCGAGGTGCCCGAGGCGGTGTCGAGGTTGCCGGTGGGCTCGTCGGCCAGCAGCAGGGGTGGGTCACCCACCACGGCGCGGGCTATCGCGACCCGCTGTCGTTCCCCGCCGGAGAGCTGGTTGGATCGATGGCCGAGCCGCCCGCCCAGGCCGACACGGTCCAGCGCGACGGCGGCCTGACGACGGCGCTCGGCGCGCGGGACCCCCGCGTACAGGAGCCCGTCGGCGACGTTGTCCAGGGCGGTGACGCCGTCGGCCAGGTGGAACTGCTGGAACACGAACCCGATGCGATACGCCCGCAGGGCCGAGAGAGTCCGGTCGGGCAGGTCGTCGACGTCCAGGCCGTCGATGCGGGCGATCCCCGCCGTGGGACGGTCCAGGGTGCCGATGAGGTTGAGCAGGGTGGACTTGCCGGACCCGCTGGGCCCGACGATCGCGACCAGCTCGCCGGGCATGATCCGCAGGGTCACCCCCGCGACGGCCAGGACCGGCGGCTGGCCGTAGGCCCGGTGGACGTCGTCGAGCATGATGAGCGGGTTCAGTGCCGAGTGCGCGGGCAGGGTGGGCGTCGTAGTGGACCTCATCGTTGGGGCACCACCACGTTCTGGCCGGCCTCGACGCCGTCGCCCGAGATCTCCACTCGACCGCCGGCGAACAGGCCCGTGGTCACGGGGATCTGGCGGGTGGTGCCGTCGGCCGCCACCAGCTCGATGCCGAACTGCTCGGGTGAGATCGCGATGAGGGCCCCTACGGGTACCGAGAGCACGTCCTCGCGCCGTTCGCTGGGGATGTCGACGGTCACCGTGGCCTGTTGGAAGGCCGCGGCATCCTCCGGGGCGTCCAGGGAGATGACCACCGGGATGACGGTGCTGGAGTCTTCGGTCTCGGTCGGGCCGCCGACCGAGGTGATCGTCCCGGTGGTCTGCGACCCGCCCGGGAGGCGCACGGTGACCGGGTTGTCGACGACGGCGAGCTGCTGAACGTCCAAGGGCAGATCCACGTTCACGACCTGGCTGGTGTCGCTCACGGTGAACAGCTCCGTCTCGGAGCCGGCCTGGCTTCCGACGCTCGCGGTCAGCGGGCCGATCCGCAGGTCGCCGTCGGCGAACAGGACCGATCCGAGGGCCAGCTTGCCGGTGCGTTCCTGGCCCACGGCATCCTGCCAGTCCATGACCGCTTCGGCGGTGGCCCAGGTGAACGTCTCGTCGGGCTCGGCGTCGAGGTGGCCGAGGTCGAGCAGGTTCTGCTCCAGCTGCCGCACGTCCGGCCCGTCGCTCATGTCGACGGCGAAGTCACGCCATGCCGGCAGTGTGCCGCGCAGCAGGAACACCGGGACGTTGTCGACGGCGTAGAGGCGTTCGCCCGGGCTCACCACGGCTCCTGCCTTCGGCAGGCCGGTCAGGACTCCCGGCCGCGCGGACCGGGTGGGGCGCGGGTCGGAGAATCGCAGCGTGCCCTGGGCGGTGGTGCTGCCCTCCAGGTCGCCGCGGACCACCTCGTCGGTCTTGCCCCGGAACACCGGGGAGGTCTCGCCCTGCTCGTCGGCCTGGCTCGCGACCGCGTGGATCCCGAATCCTGCGCCGCCCGCTATCGCGGCCATGACTGCCAGCGAGAGGACCAGACGCCGTCGGGGGTGCCGGGGGTGGGGGTCGGCCGCGCCGTTCTCGTCGGTGCCCGCCATCAGTTGTCTCCCGAGAGTCCGCCGTGGCTGACGCCGCCGGAGCCGTTCGAAGCGCACTCCTCCAGGACCTCTTCCGGGGCGTCGTCGGGAATGGTCACCAACTCGCCGGGCTTCGGGTCCGGGACGTCGACGCCGTGGTCGCGGAAGCACGCGGCCAGCATCAGCATCGCCGCCTGCCTCTCCTCGTCCGACTCCTCCGGCTCACCCCCGGGCCGTGCCGGCGGATCGCCCAGTTCCTCCACGCACGCCTCGGACGCCTCCATGAACCCGTCGTCCGACGGCGGTTGGATCCCCCCGTCCGGGCCCGGATCGGGTAGGTCGACACCCTGCTCACGCAGGCAGGAGGCGTACTCGAGCTCCCACTGCTCGAAGGACTGGTCCGTCGCGGCCGGGCCGCCGGCACTGCTGTCCGCATCCGGCGAGTCACCGGTGGTGCCGCACGCCGTGAGCGCGACGAGCAGCAGCGGGGCCGCCAGGGCTGCGGCGGTGAGCTTCACGATCCGGTACGTGTGCATGAGGTGCTCCTTGATCAGGGGTCACGGGCTGTCCGTGGACCTGTCCAGTCGAGCACCGGGGGTGTTGCCAGGGGGTTCAGGGATTCCTTGACGTTCTCCGAACCCCGGATGTGTTTCCCTGGTCCTGTTCCGAACTCATGCCTTGACCTAGATCCGGGGGCCGGTAGTGCGCGTGCTGATCGTGGAGGACGAGCCCTATCTCGCCGACGCCGTCCGGGTGGGTCTGCGTCGCGAGACCATCGCCGCCGACGTCGTCCACGACGGAGGGGCTGCTCTCGAGTCGGTCGCCGTGGACGGCTACGACGTGGTGGTCCTCGACCGTGACCTGCCCGGGATCCACGGCGACGAGGTCTGCGCGCGGCTCGCCCGGGACCACCCCGAGGTGCGGGTGCTGATGCTCACCGCCGCGCGCTCCCTGGGCGATCGCGTCTCCGGGTTCGAGCTGGGCGCCGATGATTACCTGCTCAAGCCGTTCGAGTTCCCCGAGCTGGTCGCCCGGCTGCGTGCGCTCGAACGCCGCAGCCAGCCGGCGCGACCCCCGGTGGTCGAGGCACACGGCGTCCGGCTCGACGTCTTCCGCCATGAGGTGTACCGCGACGGGCGGCTGGTCCGTCTCAGCCCCAAGGAGTTCGCGGTGCTCCAGCTGCTGATGAACGCCGACGGCGGGGTGCTCAGCGCCGAGACCCTGTTGGAGCGCGCCTGGGATTCGAACGCGGACCCGTTCACCCACACCATCCGGGTCACCATCTCCACTCTGCGCCGACGTCTCGGCGATCCCTGGGTCGTCCAGACGGTGCCCGGCGCCGGCTATAGATTCGGTGCCTGAGGTGACCGGTGGGCCACGCCGGGCCGAGCGGCGGCGCACGCTGACGATCCGTGCCCGGCTCACGCTCACCTACGCGGGTCTCGTCACCGGGAGCGGCGCGGTGCTGATCGCGATCGTGTACCTGTACATGCGCTTCGTGCCCAGCTATCAGATCGCGCCCCTCAGATCCGGTACGAGAGGGGCCACGGAATCCGGCGCGAACGGGGCCCCTGTTCCGGCCCCGATCCAGCCGACGACGCGCGGCATCTCGATCAGCAGCGCCGAGGATTTCCTCGACAACCTGCTGGTCGCCTCGATCATCGCGCTGGCTCTGCTCGCGGTGCTGAGCGGCGCCGTCGGCTGGCTGATGGCCGGGCGCATCATCAGGCCGCTCGCCGTCATCAACGCCGCGGCGAACCGCGCTTCCTCCGGCACGCTCGACCATCGCATCGCTCTCGACGGCCCCTCCGACGAGATCCACGACCTCGCGCACACCTTCGACCGCATGCTCGCGTCGCTCGAGCGTTCGTTCGCCGCCCATCGCAGGTTCGCTGCCAACGCCTCCCACGAGCTGCGTACCCCGCTGGCCACCACCAAGACGATGATCGATGTCGCCCTCGCCGACCCCGACGCGGACCGGGCGGAGCTGCGCCGGCTGGCCGAACGGGTCGGGGAGGTCAACCGCACCAGCGTCGAGACCGTCGACGCGCTCCTCGACCTCGCCGACGCGGACTCCGGCACGGCGGTTCGCGTCCCGGTCGACCTCAGCGCCCTGGCCCACGACGTGGTGGCGGGCCTCGCCGACGAGGCGGTCGCCGCCGACGTCGACCTGACCGCCGCCGGCCCGCCCTGCGTGGCCCTGGGGGGACCCGGTCCTTCTGCGCCAGGCCGTGACCAACCTGGTGCGCAACGCGATCCGGCACAACGTGCTGGCGGGGCAGGCCACCGTGGGCGTCTCCCCGGACGCCGGCCATGCGCGCGTCACCGTCTCCAACACCGGTCCGCTGGTCCCGCGTGAGTCGCTCGACGCGCTCACCGAACCCTTCGCGCGTGGCGCAGGGCGCACGCTCATTCGCGGGTCGGGCCACGGACTCGGCCTGCCCATCGTCGCGGCCGTCGCCACCGCGCACGACGGGGCACTCGCGCTGCACCCCAATGCGGCCGGTGGCCTCACCGTGCATCTCGACCTGCCCCGCGCTGACGTCGAACCCGAGCCGACCTCGTAGGTTCCGCCGAATAACGAGGCCCCCGGTCGCACTCACCCCGAGCCGGTGCGTTCACCCTCCGTTCCCCACGGAGAGATACCTCCAACGCCGCCATCGGCTCTCCGGAAGGTCCCGGGAATCCTTGGATCTCGGCCGGGACCTTTGCGCAGATCTGCCTTGCCGAAGCGCCACGGCGCGCGTGGCCGGACCGAATCCGTCGAGTACTTCACAGCAGCCCATTGATCCTATAGGATCCATGGTGAGATGACTTCCACGGGAAAGAGGACGACGATGTTCACAGCGGAGAATTGGCCCATCGGCGCCAACATGCTGTCCTTCGGCAACACCACTCCGGACGGCACCCCCACCCTGGAGGCCCCCGCCTCCGTCTGGGCGTCGCAGCTGCGCGAGGTCAAGGCGCTCGGCGTCGACCAGATCGACCCCACCGATGCCTGGCTCCCGCTCGCCAAGCTCAGCGACGAGCGCGTCGAGGAGTTCCGCAGCGTCCTCGACGGGGAGGGCATGTCCCTCTCCTCGATCTCCATGACCCGCAACTCGGTGGTGGACGTCGACAACGGCGAGGCGAACCTCGCCGACGCACTGCGCTTCATCGAGCTCGCCCCCAGCTTCGGCGTGAGCATCGTCAACACCGGCTTCATGCAGGCCATCACCGAGGCCCAGGCCAAGGCCATCTGGTTCTGGCTCGAGGACGGCCACGTCGACGATCCGGCGCTGCGCGACCTCGCCATCGAGCGGATCCGCACCCTCGGCGACGCCGCGAAGGATCAGGGCATCCAGGTCAGCCTCGAGATGTACGAGGACACCTACGTCGGCACCGCCGACGAGGCCGTCGCCTTCGTGACCGAGGTCGATCACGAGGCCGTCGGCCTGAACCCGGACATCGGCAACCTGGTGCGCCTGCACCGCGAGGTCGAGCCCTGGGAGGACATGTTCGAGAAGGTCCTGCCGCACTCGAACTTCTGGCACATCAAGAACTACACCCGCGACTTCGACGCCGCGACCGGCGCGTACTCCTCGGCCCCGATGCCGCTGAAGTACGGCTACATCAACTACCGCAAGGTCATCCAGCGCGCCGTCGAGGTCGGGTACACCGGGCCCTTCTGCTGCGAGCACTACGGCTCCGACTCCCTCGGCGTCATCGCCGAGAACGTGCAGTACATCAGGCAGGTGCTCGCCTCGGCCCTCGCATGAGGCCTAGGGTCGAGACCCCCTGATTCCCTGAGGACAAAGGAGTTCTGATGGATCCCATCCTGCTCATCGCGCTGCTCGTCGGCATCGCGCTCATCGTGGTCATCGTCCTGAAGACGCGTCTGGACGCGTTCTCCGGACTGCTGATCGCCTCCGTCGTGGTCGGACTGATCGCCGGGCAGTCGCTGCCCGACATCGTCGGATCCATCAAGACCGGCTTCGGCAGCACGCTGGCGTCGATCGGCATCGTGATCGGCCTGGGCGTGGCCATCGGGAAGATCCTCGAGGTCTCCGGTGCCGCCCAGGCCATCGCCATGGCGTTCCTGCGCCTGTTCGGCAAGGGCCGCGAACCCTGGGCCATGACCAGCATCGGCGCCCTGATCTCGGTGCCCGTCTTCTGCGACTCCGGCTACGTGATCATGAACCCGCTGGCCAGGGCGATCGCGAGGGTCAAGCGGTACGGCTACGCCACGCTGGGCATCGCCCTCGCCGGCGGCATGGTGATCACGCACCACTTCGTCCCGCCGACCCCCGGGCCGCTGGGAGTGGCCGGCATCCTCGGCGTCAGCGTCGGTTCGGTGATCATCACCGGCCTCGTCTTCACCGTGCTCATGATCCCGGTGGTCACCCTGTACGCGAAGTGGATCGGCCCCAAGGTCGAGCCGCTGATCGACGCCGAGATCCAGGAGGCGGTCTACGGGGACGTGCGCGCGGACCGATCCTCGGTGGCCGTGGCCACCGGTGGCGGCAGCGGCTCAGGTGAGGCCCCCGTCGACCTCGAGGATCTCGAGGACCCCGACCCCGAGGACGACGGGCTGGGCGAGCGCCCGGCCGGCGCCGCGCCCCACCGGGTCGGTGCCTTCATCGGTCTGCTCCCGCTGGTGGTGCCGATCGTGCTGATCGTCATGAACACCGTCGTCTCCGCGATCGACATGAATGCCCAGGGCACAGCTCTGGCGGCGGACTACGAGCCGTCCTCCTGGGCCGGACCCTTCGTGTTCATCGGCGACCCGGTGATCGCGCTGCTGATCGGCCTGGTCCTGGCCGTCTACCTCCTGCTGCCGCGCTGGACCCCGCGCACGAAGAGCCACAAGTGGCTCGCCGACGCTGCGGCCGACGCCGGTCTGATCCTGCTGATCACCGGTGCCGGCGGCGGCCTCGGCCAGGTGCTGCGCGACACCGGGATCGGCGATGCTCTCGCCGGAGCGATCAGCGGTCTCCCGCTGCCGTCGTTCCTGCTGCCGTTCCTCATCGCCTCGATCGTGCGCATCGCCCAGGGCTCCGGCACGGTCTCGATGATCACCGCGGCTTCCGTCACGGCTCCCGTGATGGCGACGATCGGGCTCGACCCGCTGGTCGCGGTCATGGCCTGCGTGGCCGGAGCCATGGTGTGCAGCTACTTCAACGATTCCTACTTCTGGGTCGTCACTCGCTTCCTCGGTCTTGAGGGAACGGCGGCACTGAAGGCGCACTCCGGACTGACCACCGTGATGTGGGCGGCGTCGATCCCGATGCTGTTCGTGCTGAGCCTCGTGCTCGGCGCGAGCGGCTGACGGGTCGACTCGCCGGCGCCCGACGGCGGACACCTCGTCGGGCGCCGCCCCGCATCACTTCACGAATCACCCCACGAATCCCACCACGAACGGAGATCACGATGACCCTCGAGATCCAGAGGATCCAGCCCTTCCCCGACGAGCGCACCGCGATCGTCACCGGCGCCGGCGCCGAGCGCGGCATCGGCCGCAAGGTCGTCCGCAAGCTCGTCTCCGAGGGCTGGAGCGTTGTCGCGGCCGACATCGACGGCGCCGCCACCGAAGCCTTCGCCGCCGAGCTGACGGCCGAGATCCCCGCCGAGAGCGGCCTGAAGGTCCTCGGCGTCGGCGTCGACATCTCCGACCAGGCCGCCGTGGATGCGGCGTTCGAGCGCATCGACGCGGAGATGCCGCCGATCGCCGCTCTGGTGAACCTCGCCGGCATCCCCAGCCCTCACTCGATCCTCAAGATCACCTCCGAGATCTGGGACAAGGTCATGAACGTCAACGGCAAGGGCACCCTGCTGATGATCCAGGCCGCGGCCAAGCGCATGATCGACGGCGGCTTCGGCGGTCGCATCGTGAACACCGCCTCGATCACCGCGCTCGACGGCGGCGGCACCTTCTCCAAGACCGGCTACGCCGCGGCGAAGGCCGCCGTGCAGGGGCTGACCCGTGGCGCCGCGCGCGAGCTGGGCGAGTACGGCATCACCGCGAACGTGATCCTGCCCGGCCCGATCGACACCGACATCATGGGCGGCACCCTCACCGACGACCGCAAGGTCGGCATGTCGGCCAACATCCCGCTGCACCGCGTGGGCCAGCCCGAGGAGGTCGCCGGCCTGATCAACTTCCTGGTCAGCGAGGACTCGAGCTACGTCAACGGCACCTCGATCAGCGTCGATGGCGGCAAGCACATGCACTGAGACGCGCCGGCCCCGGGGCGAGCGTCCCGGGGCCCCGTCGTCCGTGCGTCGTGTCGTCGCATGTCCCGCTGCACCGCGCAGCACCACGCATCCCGCTGCACCTCCGGTCCCGCTGCATCGCCCGTCCCACCGCACCGCAGGACCAGGAACGCCGCAGGATCCGCCCCACCGCAGGAACCGCCACACCGCACTCACAGGAGAGCCCCCTATGGCCGACTCGACACTGTCCGGAGCCCTCGAATTCGCGAAGATGCTCGCCGCCGGCGGATTCCGCCTGGACCCGATGGAATCCGCCCCGTCCATCGAGGACATCCGGCTGCTCGCGAAGAAGCGCCTGCCCACGATGGCCTTCGACATCGTCGACGGGGCCTCCAACCACGAGGTCACCCTCGATGCGAATACCCGTGACCTGCGCGAGGTGCGCTTCCGCCCCCGTTGGATGACCGACATCTCCACGATCGACGTCACGACCTCGGTCGACGGGAAGGACCTGCAGCGCCCCTACGTGCTCGGGCCCCTGGGCCTGCAGCGGATGATCGGCGGCGAAGGCGAGCTGGGCGCGGTGCGCGCAGCGGGGAAGGCGAACATCCCCTTCACCATCTCCACCGCCTCGAACTGGGCGATGGAGGAGCTCGCGGACCAGGCCACCGGGCCGCTCTGGTACCAGCTGTACATGTACAAGAGCCCGAAGATCGTCTCCAACCTCATCGCCCGCGCGAAGGCCATCGGCGCCGAGGCGCTCGTAGTGACCGTCGACGTGCCGCTGAACGGCAAGCGGTACCGCGACCACCGCAACGGGATGTCGATCCCCCCGAAGATCACCCCGCGCAACGCGGTGCAGGCGGTACGGCACCTCAACTGGACCCGCGCCATCATGAAGCCCCCGGCCATCGGCTTCCGCAACCTCGCCGGCGAGGTCCAGGGCAACAACGCCGTCTCCCATCAGGAGTTCGTGAAGCGCTACCTCACGAATCTCACCCTCACCTGGGCGGACATCGAGGACGTACGGCGCCAGTGGGACGGGCCCGTGTACATCAAGGGCATCCTCACGCCGGAGGACGCCATGCGCGCCCGCAGGGCCGGGGCCGACGGCATCTACGTCTCCAACCACGGTGGCCGCCAGCTGGACTCCTCGCCCAGCACGATCAGCGTGCTGCCCTCCATCGTGGATGCGGTGGGAGAGGACATGACCGTCGTGTTCGACTCCGGTGTGCGCACCGGCGACGACATCGCCAAGGCCCTCGCCGTCGGCGCCGACCTGGTCTCCATCGGCCGGGCCTGGGGCTACGGCAACGCCGCCGGGGGCGAGAAGGGCGTGCTGCGCGTGCTCGACATCCTCGACGAGGAGCTCGAGCTGGCCATGGGGCAGCTGGGCGCGACCAGCATCGACGCACTCGACCGCAGCTTCGTCGACTACCCGGAGGCCTGGCACGGCGTGGGCCTGCACCGCGAACCCGAACCCACCGAACCCACCGAGGAGCCCCTGCGATGAGCACCCCCTGGAAGCTCGCCGTCACCGCCGACTACGGACACGACGACGGCTCCACGATCTACGGCGACATCGGTCTGGACACGCTCGCCGAACACGGCATCGAGTGGTCCCTGGTCGGCGAAGCGGGCCGGGACCTGCGTGCCGAGGAGCTCGAGGGCTACGACGCCCTCCTGCTGCTGAGCGGCACGCCCTTCGGCGCCGAGCAGCTCGAGGGGGTCACGACTCTCCAGCACGTCGCCCGCTTCGGGGCCGGCTTCGACTCCGTGGACCTCGCCGCCTGCGACGCCGCAGGCATCACCGTCACCAATGCCCCCACCGGGCTGCGGGTGCCGATGGCCCACACCGCGCTGACCTTCCTGTTCGCCCTCGCCCACTCCCTGCTGCCCAAGGACCGTCTGGTCCGCGAGGCCGACTGGGGCCGCAAGGCCGAGTACCGCGGCCCGGGCCTGGCCACCGCGACGATCGGCATGATCGGTCTGGGCGGCATCGGCCAGGAGACCGTGCGCCAGCTGCGCGCCCTGGACCTCGAGGTCATCGCCTGGAACCGCTCCCCGCGGCCCGAGTTCTGCGCCGAGGTGGGGGTGGAGCAGCTCGAGCTCGACGAGGTGATCGCCCGCAGCGACTACCTGATCGTCACCGTGGCGGCGAACTCCGAGACCCGCCACCTGATCGGGCAGCGGGAGCTGGAACTGATGAAGGACACCGCGTTCTTCATCAATATCGCCCGGGGCGCCGTGGTCGACGAGCCTGCGCTGATCACCGCCCTGCAGGACGGCACCATCGCCGGCGCCGGCCTGGACGTGTTCGAGGTGGAGCCGCTGCCGGCCGACAGCCCGCTGATCGCGCTGGAGAACGTGGTCCTGGCCCCGCACTCACTGTGCTGGACCGCGGACTTCGCCGCCGCCACCGGCGCCGAGGTGCTCGGCGAGGTCGCCGCGGTCGCGAGCGGCAGCACCCCGCGCAACGTCGTCAATGCGCCGCGCCCGGTCGCGGAGACGTTTCCTCCGACGACGGATCACGCTGCGGCAACGGCCGACGCACCCGGTCCCGGAGTCGCTCAGGACTCCGACGCGTCCACCACCGGGCAGGCGCGAGGATGACCGAGCGCTCCGCGGCCGACGAGGCCCGCATCGGCGAGCTGACCGCCGTCGTCACCGGGGCGGCCTCCGAGCGCGGCATCGGCCGCGGGGTGGCGCTGCGCCTGGCGAGGCAGGGCCGACCGGTGGCACTGCTGGACCTCGACCCCGTCGGGCTCGAGTCCGCTGCCGCGGAAGCGCGCGCCGCCGGCGCGAGCCACGTGCTCACCGCGCAGGTGGACGTGTCCGACCAGGCGAGCGTCGACGCCGCGATCACGGCCATCGAACGGGACCCCGCAGCCCCGCCGATCGGGGCCCTGGTCAGCTGCGCCGGCATCGCCGACCCGACGCCGTTCCTGGAGATGACCAGCCAGAACTTCCTGCGCACGCTCTCGATCAACACCCTGGGCACCTTCCACCTCGCGCAGCGGGTGCTGCCGGGGATGCTCGAGCAGGGCCTGGGCCGGATCGTCGCGATGAGCTCGACCGCCGCGCAGGACGGCGGCGGGAACTTCTCGACCTCCGCCTACGCCGCCTCCAAGGCCGGCGTGGAAGGACTGATCCGCGGTCTCGCGAAGGAGACCGCCGGCACCGGCGTCACCACCGCCGCGATCGCCCCGGCCAACATCGACACCGACATCATGGGCGGCCGCCTCGAAGGGGAGCGGCGCGAGCAGTTCGTCGCCCGCACCCCGGTGGGCCGCCTCGGCACCGTCGAGGAGCTCGGCGAGCTGGTCGCCTTCCTCGTCGGCCCCCACGGAGGGTTCACCACCGGCTCCACCTACAACCTCAACGGCGGCCTGCGGGTCGGCTGAGCGAGCTGGCGGCAGGCCCCGCCCGCGCACTCCCCGCGCCGTTCCGGCCCAGGCGGCGCTCCGTCGCCGAGGGGCGCGTCAGCGCAGGCGGGAGCGGGCGTCGCGGGGGCGCTCGACGGGAACGCTGCTCGTGGCCGAGAAGCTCTCGGACAGGCGAGTGAAGGCACCCAGGAGATGAGCGCGCATAGCCGTTTCCGCGGCGTCCGGGTCGCGGGCCTCGATGGCCCGGACGATCGCCTCGTGCTCGATGTCGGTCTGACGGCCCTCGCCATCAACCTGGAAGAGCCGGAAGACGTGCACGTGGGCGTGCAGTCGCTCGAAGGTGGTCGACAGCAGCGAGTTGCCCGAGGCCTCGATGATCAGCGCATGGAACCGGCGGTCCCCGACCGCGCGCTGCGCCTGCGCCGCCCGCCCGCTGCCCCGCAGGGAGTCCAGGATCTCGAGTTCCTCCCGCATTCGCGGCGCGGGATTCGTCAGTCGCGCCGTCGCGGACTCGCGCGCCGCCCACGGCTCCAGCAGCAGACGCACCTCGAACAGCGCCACCAGGCCGTCGTGGTCGATCAGCGAGGTGACGTCGTATCCGCGGGACGCGGAGCGCACCACCAGGTCGTCTCCCTCGAGCCGGTGCAGGGCCTCGCGCACAGGGGTCTGGGACACGTCGAGCCGAGCGGCCTCGCCCGCGATCGAGATCCTCGCGCCGGGCTCGAGATCATGCTGGATGATGCGGGTGCGCAGCGCCTCGTACACGCTCTCCGAACCCTGAGGCGACGATGGTGGGACAGGTTCCTTCTCGACCACGGTCGATCCTTCCTGGAAGTGCTGACGGGCCCCGGTGCGCCGTGCACCGTGACCCAGCCGGATCGGAGGGGTCAGCCTCCTACGAGGCCTGGCAGCCAAGTGCTGATCAGGGGGATGAAGGTGATCAGCAGTAGCACCACGAGCATGGGTCCGAAGAAGGGCAGCACGCCCTTGATGACGCGGGTGACGGGCACCTTCGTCACCGACGACAGGACGAACAGCACCAGCCCCACCGGTGGGGTGAGCAGGCCGAGCATCAGGTTGAAGATCATCATCACGGCGAAGTGCGTGGGGTCGATGCCGTACACATCGGCGATCGGGGCCAGCACCGGGACCAGGATGAGGATCGCCGCCGTCGGCTCCAGCACGGCACCCACGACCAGCAGGAGGACGTTGACCAGCAGCAGGAACACCAGCGGGCGGTCGGTGATCTGGAGGATCAGCTCGGTCATCACCTGCGGTGCCTGCTCGCGGGCCAGGACCCAGCCGAACAGAGAGGCACTGGTGACGATGATCAGCACGCTGCCGGTGGTCTCCACCGTGGAGGCGGCGATCCGGCCCAGGGTCTTTCCGTTCAAGGTGCGATAGCAGATCGCCAGGATCGCGACGTAGGCGACGCCGAGGGCGGAGGCCTCGGTCGGGGTGACGATCCCCGACAGGATGCCACCCAGGATGATCACCGCCGCACCCGCGACCGGAAGCGCCTTGGTGACGTCCTTGACGCGCGTGGCCATGGGCGGTTTCTCCAGGCGCAGGTCGTCGCGCTTGCGCATCAGGACCCACACCATCACGCACAGGACCACGACGAGCACCAGGGCCGGGACGATGCCGGCCATGAACAGCGAGCTCACCGACAGGCCGGCCGTCACCGCGTAGATGATCGCGGGGATGCTCGGCGGGATCATCGGGGCGATCAACGACGAAGCACCGGTGATGCCGAGGGCGAAGCCCTCCGGATAACCGCGCTGCTTCATCGCCGGCACCTGGATGCGGCCCATGGCGGCGGCGTCGGAGATCGCCGCACCGCTCATCCAGGAGAAGCCGAAGCTGGTGGCGATGTTGACGTAGCCCAGGGAGCCGCGCACATGGCCGATCGCACTGGTCGCGGCGTTGAACAGTCGGTCCGTGGCCCCGGAGACGTTGGCCAGGTTGCCCAGCAGGATGAACATCGGCACCGCGAGCAGCGCGAAGTCGAAGACCCCCGAGGCGGTCTGCTGGGCGGCCAGCGCCGCCGTGGCGGTGTCATCGACGATGATGTAGACGATCGAGGGGATCAGCAGGGCGATCCACACGGGGACGCGCAGGGCGAGCAGCACCAGCAGGGCTGCGAACATGATCAGCAGAACCATGGGGTCACAGACCTTCCATGGAGGCGGCCTTGTCGACCGCGTCCGGGACCTCGGCGGGGTGGCGCAGGTACATGACGATGTTCAGGACCGTGTGGCCCAGGATCATCAGATAGCCGACGAACACCGCGCCGTACAGCAGGGGCAGGGGCAGGGAGGTGGCCGTCATCTGCAGCGAGCCGGTCAGCACCATCAGGGAGATCGCGGCGATCACCATGTACGTCGAAGCGGCGGCGACCACGAGCATCGCGAAGATCTGCGAGGCGGTCGCGAGCTTGCGGGGCAGGTACACGGCGAGGATGTCCACCGCGATGTGCGCGTTGCGGGAGGCCACGAAGCCGGCGCCGACGAAGGTCAGCCACACCACCAGCAGGCGGGCCACCTCTTCGCTCCAGGACAGGGGCATGTTCAGCACGTAGCGGGTGAACACCTGGAAGATGATCATCCCGAACACGGCCAGCAGCAGGCCGCCGGCGACGAACCGTTCCGCGTCCACCAGCCAGGAATAGGGCCGCCACTTGCGCTCGTAGTAGTCCCGCTCTATGTAGGTGTCCAGGTCCGGGACCTGACCGTCCCGGGAGCCCTCGACGGGCTTGGGGGATTGCATGCTCACTGGACCGACTCCTGGATCTCGAGGTAGAGGTCTCCCCACTCGACCTTGCTGGGGAACTCCTCGGCGATGAGCGTCTGGAAGGCCGCGACGTCGACCTCGTCGTTGATCGTGATGACGCCGTCGTCCTCCCACTGCTGGAGGGTCTCCTGCTCGGCGGCGACGATGCAGTCGCGGGTGGCGACCCGGGCCTTCTCCATGGCGTCCTCGAACCCGGCCTCCTCGTCGGCGCTCAGGGAGTCCACGAAACGCTGCGAGGAGACGATGTTGACGGCCTGGACCATGTGCCCGGTGAGGTTGAGGTAGTCCTGCACCTCGTAGAACTTCTGCACGTCGATCGTCGGGATCGGGTTCTCCTGGGCATCGATCGCTCCCTGCTGGAGCCCGAGATAGGCCTCGGACAGCGCCATGGGGGTGGCGCTGCCGTTCATGATGGCGAAGCTCGTGATGTAGAGCGGGGCATCCGGCGTACGGATCTTCACCCCGGAGAGGTCCTCAGGAGCGTTGATGGGATTGTTGGAGGTGATGTGCCGAGTGCCGTAGTACCAGGTGGAGTTCACCCGCAGGCCGGTCTCCGCGGCCATCTCGTCGTACACCTCCGCCATGATCGGACCGTTGGTGGCCTCGTCGAACTGGTCGACATCGGTGAACAGGAACGGGGCGTCCAGCACGGCGGCATCCGGGTACCAGATGCCGAGGAACGACGGGCCGACGACGCCGAGTTCGAGGCCGCCGGTGGCGATCTGCTCGGTGGTCTCGCCCTCGCCGCCGATCTGGCCCGAGGGGTAGGTCTCCACGGTGAAGCCGTCGTCGGCCAGTTCCGTGCGCAGCGTGGCGGCGCCGCAGGCTTCGACCGGGTGGGCCGGGTCGTACTGGTGGGCGAAGCGGATCACTCGGGCATCGGGGTCGACGGATGCCTTCTCGATCTGGCTGGTGTCGACCGGCGCCCAGAGTCCGCAGCCTGCCAGTGCCAGGACGGACAGGGTGGCGAGCAGGAGCGAGCCTGCCCGGCGAGGTCGGTGAGAGGCGAACGGTGCCGTGCGTCCGGAGGACGGGTGGGTCATCGCGAGCTCCCTTCGGTCAGAGGTGTCGGGAAGGGGATGTCGTGCAGGGCGGCGAGGGCGCGCAGCGACTCCACGGTCGACTCCGAGAGGTCGACGGCGTCGGCGTTGGCGGTGAGGTGCGCGTGCTCGAGATCCCCGGGGGAGTGGACGGAGCCGTCCGGAGCCGAACTGCGCACCTCCTCCTGGAGCTGGGCGACCTTGGCGCGGATCTCGTCGACGTCGCCGAAGGCGGCGAGGTCCAGGGCGATCAGCAGGTGGCCGGTGTTCATGCGCGAGGACTGGTCCTGCCAGATGTCCACGGTGTTGACCGCGAAGGAGGCGCTGGTCAGGGCGGCTGAGAGGCCTTCGAGCAGGACAGCGATGCCGGAGCCCTTATGGCCGCCGAAGGGGAGCAGGGCACCGCCGTCGAGCACGGCGCCCGGGTCGGTGGTGGGGGTGCCGGCGGCATCCACCCCCCACCCGTCGGGAATCTCGGTGCCGTCGTTGCGGGCGGCGACGATCTTGCCGTAGGCACCGGCGGTGGTCGCGAGGTCCGCGACCAGCGGGCCTTCCCCGGCCGACGGGAGGCTGAGGGTCAGCGGGTTCGTGCCGAGCACCGGCTGGGAGCCGCCGAAGGGAGCGGCGACGGGCCCGGTGGTCGAGGAGAGGATCCCCGCGATGCCCTGCTGCGCCAGTTGGCTGGTCCAGAACTGACCCGCGCCGAAATGGCTCGATCCCTGGACGGCGACGGTCGCGATGCCATGGGTGCGGGCTGATTCGGTGGCGAGCTCGACGGCGCGCTGCATCGTGACCTGGCCGAAGGCGCAGCGACCATCGAGGACGGTGACCCCGCCGAACTTGCGCACGACAACCGGCTCAGAGGTCGGATCAATACCGCCAGCGGCGACGACCTCGAGATAGAGCGGGAGGCGGAGAAGTCCATGGGAGAAGATCCCGGCACGGTCGGCCGCGAGGAGTGAACGAGCAACCAGCTGGGCCGCATCGGTTCCCACTCCCCCGCGTGCGAGCAGGGAGGTGGCGAGGTCGTGCAGGGAGTCCACGCCGAAACGGGGTGACGTCATCGTCACGGTCCTTTCTATATGAAGTCCTCACAAAGTATAGAAGAGGAGGGATGAACACAAGGGGCGACCGGCGACGAAGGTCCGATGTCTAGGCGTTCCCCGCGTGTCAGGACCTCCGACCGGCGGCCTGCCGTCGGGTGGTCCAGAAGAGCCCCGTGGCGGCGAGGAGCATCAGCACGCCCATGGAGGCCAGTGCGAGGCGGTAGTCGTCCAGGCCCGCAGGACGGCCCGGCGCCAGCAGGTCGAGCATGATGCCGATCAGCAGCACGGCCAGGAGCGACGTCGAGTACCCGCCGATGTTCACCATGCCGGTGGCGGTGCCGATCGCCCGCTTGGGCACGCCGGTGCGGGCGAGGTCGAAGCCGACCGAGCAGGTCGCAGAGCCGACGGCGAGGGCGGTGATCAGCGGCAGCAGTTGCCAGGCGGTCAGTGGCCCCGGGACCAGCAGCGTGCCGATCCAGGCGAGGGAGAGGATCGTGCCCGCGATCCAGCCCAGCCGGGCCCGGTGCCGCGGGAAGCGGCCGGTGAACACGCCGATCAGGGGGCCGATGGCCACCATGATCACCACGTTCACGGTGAGCAGGGCGCCGATCTCGGTGGGGCCCAGTCCGTGGCCGTGCGTCATGTACGGCACGCCCCACATGAACAGGAACGAGTTCACGCTCAGCAGCGTCAGCGAGTGCAGGAAGAACCCGGACCACGCCGCGCGGGAGGTGAACACGTCTCGCAGCACCTGCAGCGGGTGCGTCGGCACCGGGGGAGCGGCATCGGGGTCGTCCGGCGGCTCGTCGCGCACGAAGGCGATCACCAGGACCACGCTGGCGATCAGCACCACGGCCAGCGATGACCACGCCGCGGTCCAGCCGACGCCCACCAGCAGCGCCAGGAACGGCACCGCTGCGACGGCCTGGCCGAACTGTCCGATCATGGTCGCGAGCTGCGTGAACACCGGCACCTGGCCGGTGGGGAACCAGGTGGCGATCAGGCGCACCACGCTGATCAGGGTGGCCGCGTCGCCGACCCCGGTGAGCAATCGCGCGGTCAGGGCTGTGGGGACGTCGGTCGCGAAGGCCAGGAGCACCTGGCCCGCCGCCATGGTCACCGCGCCGAGCACCATCATCCGGCGCGGGCCGATGCGGTCCAGCAGCAGACCGGCCGGGATCTGGGCCGCCGCGTAGGTGCCCAGCTGCACGACGCCGAACAGGCTCAGCACCGCCCCGTCGACTCCGAACCGCGCCGACGCCTCGACGCTGGCGACCCCGAAGGAGGCGCGCCCGGAGACGGCGCAGAGGTATGCGAAGACCCCGACCGCCCAGATCAGATGGGCGCGGGTCACGCGTGAGGGGGGAGCGGTCATGGGTTCGGGGTCACCGGGACGCCGGGAAGGGTTCGATGTCGTCCCCGCGGTCGACGCCGCGATCGAGGGCGCCGGTCTCCGGGGGCGCCGGCGAGGGGGCGTCGACGGCGGACCCGGTGGGCAGTGGCCTCCTGCGGTCGTCGAGGCCGTCCTGGTCGGGGTCGCTGAGGGTGCCGTTGCGCTTCAGGAACCAGGCGGCGATCAGCGGTGCGGTGATCGCGGAGACCAGCACAGCCGTGGCGACCTGCACGGTAGCCACGTCCACGTACTTCTCGAACCGTGGATCGGCCGAGGCGATGATGGCGGGGGTGACGATGGAGTTGCCGGCCGTGGTGCCGGCGACGAACCCGATGCCCGAGCGTCTGCCCCGGCGCAGCAGGAACCGATACGCGAGGTAGGCGGTGCCGCCGGTGAACGGGGTGACCAGCAGCCCTAGGACGATGCCGGTCAGGCCGCCGGTCAGGACCGCGCTGATGTCGATGCCGGTGCCCAGTCCGAAGGCGAAGAACGGGATCACGATGCTCGGGACCGGGCGCAGGATCTCGGTCCAGCGGTGGTCGATGTTGCCGATCACGATGCCCAGGACCAGGGGGATGATCGCGGCCGCGAACGCGTCCAGGGGGATCGAGCCGAGTCCGGCGGCGCCGATGAACAGCATGGTGAAGAAGGGGCCGTCGTTCACGGCGGAGGCGACGTAGGCGCCGCGGTCGGTCTTGGTGCCGTACTTGCCGGTGAAGGCCAGCCAGATTCCTCCGTTGGAGTTGTCGAAGGTGGCCAGCAGGGCCACGATCGATATCCCCAGGATGCCGTCCAGACCCACGAGGAAGCCGAGGCCGACCACGGCCAGGCCGGGGACGATGGTCTTGCCCAGCAGGAGTGCGCCGGTGGTGCCGGCCACGGGGCCGATGCTGCGCGGGGTGATCTGCATGCCGGTCGCGAAGATGACCAGGGCCATCAGCGGCATCGGGGTGGCGAACAGGGCGGTGGTGAAGCTGCCGAGCTCGAGGAAGGCGGGGGCGGTGGTGCCGACGACGGCGCCCAGGATCAGCGGGATCACCATGGTCCCGCCGGGGATCTTGTCCATGGCTCCGTAGAGCGGGGAGCGCAACGTGGAGAGGTCGGGGGAGGGGGTGGTTGTCACGGGGGTACTCCTTCTTGCCTCATTACGAGAAGGGGGAGGGGCGGTCGCCTCGCCGGGGCGAGCCCGTTCCGGGGGTCGGGCGGGAGCCGGGCCCAGAGGTGCCGGCTCCGAGGGAGTTTCAGGTGGCGGGCCGGGAAGACGGCCCGACGGACGCCTATAGGATCTATGGTCCATTCCTCGGCGTCAAGGCGCGACGGCCGACGTCTTGCCCCTCGAGAGCTCGCCCGGTGCTCGCTGCACGAGCGGGACGCACCCCAGGTGGAGGTGTGGCATCGAGGATGGCCTGATAGACGACCTCGACGCTCGGCGACGACGCCATGCGACGGTCTCGGGTGACCGCGACCTGCCGACCCTCCGCGAGCGTGCCCACCGGCACCACCACCATGTCGGTGGTGTCGGAGACGGCTGCGGCCAGCGCGTTCAGGACCCCGACGCCAAGCCCGGCCCGCGCCAGGTTGACCACCGTCTGGGGCTGCTCGGACTGCCATGACAACGGGATCTCGAGTCCCCAGGCCTGCAAGGCGCTGCCGGTGTCCGGATCAGCGGCGGCCCCGGGCTGGGCGACGGCGATCAGCGGGTGCTCGGCGAGGGCCGGTGGGGTGATCGCGCCGTGGGCGCCGTCGCAGGAGTCGAGGATCGGATGCCCGGGCGGCACGATCGCCACGAAGCGCTCGGTCCACAGGTGCACGCTCTGCAGATCGTCCGAGGGCGGGTCCGCAGCGAGCGAATGGATCGCGATGTGGAAGCGGCCCGACACGATCCCGGAGACCAGATCCGGGGTGGTGTGCTCGGTCAGCTCGATGCGCAGGAAGGGGTGGACGTCATGGACGGCGGCCATCACTCCTGGCAGGAAACCCGCGCTCACACTGGGGTGACAGCCGATCACCACGCGACCACGCGGGGTGCCGGAGTGCTTGTCGACGGCCTCGACTCCCCGCTCGAGCGCCGCGAGCACAGCGCGTGCGTGGGGGAGGAAGGCGGTACCGAGCTCCGTCGGCCTGATCGGGCGGTGACTGCGGTCGACGAGGAGGCCGCCGAGCGCGCGCTCGAGTGCTGCGACGTGCGTGCTGACGCGGGACTGTGCGCGGTGCAGGGCGCGCGCCGCGCCGGAGAAGCTTCCGTGGTCGATCACCGCCACGAAGGTCTCCAGCCAGTCCGTCTGCTCGACGCGGGGCATCGCGGCCTCCTCGGGTTGTCCAGGGATCCTGGCTGGTCACGATCGGATGTCGACGGGATCCGGGGGACCGGCATCCGTGCAGGTCACCCCATGAGTGTGACCTACCTTATCAATATCGCATATAGGATTTCCGGATCGCGGATCGCTCCCGAGACGTGCGCTGGTCCTGGCGTTGGTAGTTTTCGAGGCACTTCGACGCCGAGAGCTTCCTGATCTCGCCCCGAGCACACAGCTGTGCAGGTGGCCCCGCGTCGAGGTACCCCACCGTCCCAGACCCGCACGATGAAGTGGAGTCCGCCATGACGCGCACAACCCGA
Organism: Brachybacterium sp. FME24; assembly: GCF_014897705.1. Lineage (GTDB taxonomy): Bacteria > Actinomycetota > Actinomycetes > Actinomycetales > Dermabacteraceae > Brachybacterium. The sequence continues at coordinate 60,739 of NZ_JABUXV010000009.1, forward strand.
ACCCGCAGCCTGCTGTCCGGAATCGCCGGCGCTGCAGCCCTCGCCCTCGTCGCCGCCGGATGCTCCGGTGGAGCCAGTGAAGGCGGCGCGGACGATACCGCCGTCCAGGGCTGCAACGACATCAACGCCGACTACCCGAGCGGCCCCATCGAGCTGGTCGTCCCCTGGGCCGCCGGCGGCGGCACCGACGGCGTGGCCCGCCTCATCGGTGAGCAGCTCTCCGGCCAGCTCGGCGGCAACGTCAACGTCGTCAACCGCACCGGCGGCTCCGGCGTCGTCGGCCACCAGGCCATGGTGGACGCGCAGCCCGACGGTCAGACCATCGGCCTGGTCACCGTGGAGATCGGCATGATGCACCACCAGGGACTGACGGACATCAGCGGCGAGGACCTCACCGCCATCTCGCAGATGAACGAGGACGGCGCCGGGATCACCGTCGCCGCCGACGCAGAATGGAGCACCGCCGAGGAGCTGCTGACCTACATCGAGGAGAACCCCGGCGAGGTGACCGCCTCCGGCACCGGCCAGGGCGGCATCTGGCACCTGGCCCTGCTGGGCATGCTCCTGGACAACGACCTGCCCGTCGACGCCGTGAACTTCGTGCCCTCCGAAGGTGCGGCCCCGGCCCTCCAGGAGCTCGTCGCGGGCGGCATCGACATGACCACCAACGCGCTCGGCGAGTCCAAGACCATGCTCGATTCCGACCGCGCCAAGGCACTCGGCGTCATGGGCACCGAGCGCGACCCGGCCTTCCCCGACGTCGAGACCCTCCAGGAGCAGCTCGGCTCGGACTACTCCATGTCCGTATGGCGCGGGATCGCCGGCCCGAAGGACATGGACGCCAGCGTCGTGGAGGAGCTCGAATGCCACCTCGGCCTGATCGCCGAATCCGAGGAGTTCAACACCTTCATGACGGACTCGGGCCTCGGCGTGAAGTACGCGGGCGCCGAGGACTTCCAGACCCTGATGCGTGAGGACGACGCACGCAAGGGCGAGGTCATGGAGGAAGCGGGACTCGCGAAGTGACCTCTTCCGGTACTGCGAGCGCGACGGGAGCGGTGCGCGGCAACCTCGTCATCGCGGCCGCCTCCGTCGTGGTCGGGGTGGTCGTGATCCCCTACGGCGCATCGATGCCGTACATCCGTGAGGGGATCCCGGGCCCCGGCCTGTTCCCGATGATGATCGGCGGCCTGCTGATCCTCTTCGGCATTCTGCTGGCCCTGACCAGCCTGCATGGCGCCCGCCGCGAACGCCGCCACCTCGCCGAGCTCGCCGCGGTCCACGCGGACGGCACGACGGGCCCTGAGCCCGGCATCGATGGTCCGACGGTGGCCGACGACCTTCCGGCCTCGGAGCCGCAGACGGCTGCGGCGCTGGCCTCCGACATCGGCTCCGACGGAATACGCCGATGGATCAACGGCGCCGTCCTCATGGGCGGGATCATCTTCTACGTGCTGTTCGCCGAGATCCTGGGCTTCCCGCTCACGATGGCCCTGCTGGTCTTCGCGATCGTGTGGTCCCTGCGCGCGAAATGGTGGGTCGCGCTTGCAACGGGTGTGTGCGCCTCGCTCGGTCTGTGGGCCATGTTCGAGCTGGCCCTGATGGTCCAGCTGCCCGACGGCATCCTGAAGGGGTTCTGACATGATCGAGAACTTCGGCAGTGCCCTGGTGCTGATCGCCGACCCCACGACGATCCTCGTGGTCGTCCTGGCCGGGGTGTTCGGCCTGGTCATCGGCTCTCTGCCGGGGATGACCGCCACCCTCGCGGTGGCGCTCCTGGTGCCGTTCACCTTTTTCCTGGACCCGGTGCCGGCGATCGCCGCCATCATCACCATGTCGGCGATGGCCATCTTCGCCGGGGACATCCCCAGCGCGCTGCTGCGCATCCCCGGTACCCCGTCCAGCGCGGCGTACACCGAGGATGCCTTCGCCCTGACGAGGAACGGTAAGGGGGCCCTCGGGCTCGGGGTCTCCCTGGTCTCCTCGGTGATCGGTGGCCTCTTCGGCTCCGTGATGCTGATCTTCGTCTCCCCGATCCTCGGGGAGTTCGCGCTGCGCTTCACCAGCTACGAGTACTTCTGGGTGGCCGTCCTCGGGCTCACCGCAGCGGTCATCGTGTCCAAGGGGGCGCAGCTCAAGGGTGGCATCGCCCTGATGGCGGGGCTGCTGGTCTCGACCGTCGGCCTCGACGTCACCCTGGGACATCCCCGCTTCACGTTCGGCGAGGAGCAGCTGTACCGGGGCGTGGATTTCATCGCGGCGATGATCGGCCTGTTCGGCCTCTCGGAGGTGCTGCGGGCCGTCACCTCGAAGAAGGGGCAGTCGCTGCCGATCCCGAAGGTCGACGGGGCCGGCGCGCTGCGCCCCACCTTCAGTGCGGTCTGGCGCAACAAGGGCCGGGTCGGATCCGGATCCCTCATCGGCGGCATCGTCGGCGCCCTGCCCGGTGCGGGCGCGGACATCGCGGCCTGGATCGCCTACGCGTTCACCCGTGCCACCAGTCGCATCCGTCCCGGGAAGGATTCTGCGGACGACCGACGGGTGGAGGCGATCTCCGGGGCCTCCAGCGCGAACAACGCGGGCGTCGCCTCGGCGTACGTCCCCACGCTCGCCTTCGGCATCCCCGGTGACACGATCACCGCGATCCTCGTCGGCGTGCTGCTGGTCAAGGGCATCACCCCGGGGCCGGACCTGTTCCTCTACCAGACGGACACCCTGTACGCGGTGTACATCATCTTCATCGTCGCGAACCTGCTGCTGCTGCCGCTGGGCTTCCTGCTGATCCGGGTCTCCGGATTCGTGCTGCGGATCCCACGGTCCGTGCTGATGGGGCTGATCGTGTCGATCTCGATCTGCGGCGCGTTCGCCATCAACAACGGGTACCTCGAGGTCGGCCTGATGGTCGTGTTCGGCATCCTCGGGTATCTCTTCGAGAAGGGCGGCATCCCGTTGGCCCCAGTCGTGCTGGGCATCGTGCTGGGCCCGATCATCGAGCGCACCTTCATGCAGTCGGTGATCAAGACGAACTGGAATCTCGCCGAGTTCTTCACCCGCCCGATCAGCGCCGTGCTGATCGTGATGGTGGTGCTGGCGATCGCCTCGGCTCCGCTGATGAGTTGGCTCGGCAAGCGGGCCGAGCGGGCCACGGCGCTGAAGGCCGCGCAGGACTCGGCCGGCAGGAGCTGACGACGACACGGACGCCGACGCGCCCGCCCGACCCCCACCTGAGCACCCCGCTTGAGCACCCCGCCCGGGCACCCCGCTTGAGTACCCCACAAGAGCACCCCGCTTGAGTACCCCGCTTGAGCACCCCGCCGCAATAGGCGGATAGGGGCCCCGATTCCGCCTACTACAGCGGGGTCGGGGCCCTTTGTCGTCCGCTCAGCGTCAACGGCTCAACGGCTCAACGGCTCAGCGGCTCAGCGGCTCAGCGGTTCGTCGCCTCGTCGCCTCGTCGCCTCGTCGGCTCGTCGGGTCGAGGGGTCGGCGATGGCGGGCGGGGTGGGTGCGAGTGCAGAGCTCAGGAGCGGGTGCGCAGGCTGGTCATGCCGCCGTCGATGGGCAGCAGCACCCCGGTGGTCGAGCGATTGCGCGGGGAGGCGAGGTAGCAGTGCGCCTCGGCGACCTCTTCGGGCTCCACCAGGCGACCGTGGGGCTGGCGGGCGTTGAGCGCGGCGCGCTCGGCCGCGGGATCATCGGCCTTCTCCAGCAGCCGGCCGATCCACGGGGTGTTGGCGGTGCCGGGGACGACCGCGTTGACGCGGATGCCCTCGGCGACCCAGTCCGCGGCCATGGCCAGGGTCATCGCCTGCACGGCGCCCTTGGATGCGGAGTACAGCACGCGCTCGGGCAGTCCCAGCATCGAGGCGATCGAGGCAGTGTTGACCACCGCGGCGCTGTTCGAGGCGCGCAGGTGGGGGAGGGCCGCCGTGGTCACGCGGGCCACGGAGGTCACGTTGACGTCCAGGACCCGCGCCCACTCGGCGTCGTCGTTGGCGTCGGCCTGTCCCTGGGCGCCGATCCCGGCGTTGTTGATCACGATGTCCAGGCCCCCGAGCTGCTCGGCGGCCTGATCGACCGCGGCCTTGACCGCCGCAGTATCGGTGACATCGACCTGGAACTGCAGGGCCCCCTCAGGGGCACCGGACGGATCGAGGTCCAGGGCCGCGGTGGCGGCGCCGCGGGCCTGCAGGGCGCGGATCGTGGCCGCGCCGATCCCGGCTCCGCCGCCGGTCACCAGGGCCTTCAGCCCGGCGAATTCTGGGTCTGTCACAGCGGTCATGGGGTGCTCCTCGTCGAGTGGTCGTGCGTGCAGGATAGGGGGATCGGGATCGGCGGAGACGGACTGCCCGAGGCCTCGGGAGCCGGCGGCACCGGGAGAGGAACCAACGGGCCTGCTCGGCCCTGCGTCGAGTGCATCGGTGCAGGTGAGCGCAGTGGCGCCGAGAGGTTGCCAATATCGGATAGAGGGTTCCCGGAACGCGGATCGCGCAGTGAGGGACCTGTGCCCGGCCCGCTGATAGCGTCCGAAGTACGTGATCCGGAACCACGGCTCCCGACCCCTTATGGACAATAACATCCGATGTCTGTGTCCCAGGGGCGCACCCCGTGAGGCACGATGCCGTGCCCGCGGCCGTGGAGTCCGGGGATCACCCCTGCCCCGACCCACCACGGAGGACCCACCGTGCGAGCACTCGTCCTGACCGACTTCCACCGTCTCGACGTCGTCGAGACGCAGCGCCCCGTGCCCGGCCCCGGGGAGGTGCTGCTGCGGCTGTGCGCCACCGGCATCTGCGGCTCCGACTTCCACGGCTTCACCGGGGACAACGGCCGCCGCGCACCGGGTCAGGTGATGGGCCACGAGTCCTCCGGAACCATCGCCGCCCTCGGCGAGGGAGTGGACGATGCGGCCCTCCCCATCGGGGCGCCCGCCACCTTCAACCCGGTGGTCGTCCCCCTCGATCAGCTCGAGGAGTACCGCGGTCGCGAGCAGCATGCACCCGGGAAGCACGTCATCGGCGTCGCCCAGCACATCCAGGCCTCCTTCGCCGACTACGTGGTGGTGCCCGCACGCAACGTGCTGCTGCTGGACCCCATGATGCCCCTGGAGCTCGGCGCCCTCGTCGAACCGCTCGCCGTCGCCGTCCACGCAGTTCGTCTGGGACGCCCCGCACCCGAGTCGAAGGTGCTGATCATCGGCGGCGGACCGATCGGCCAGAGCATCGTCATCGCCCTGAAGATGGCCGGCGTCGAGAACATCGCGCTGTCGGAGATGAACCCGCAGCGACGCGAGCTGGTGACCGCCCTGGGCGCGAAGGCGCTGGATCCGTCGGCCGGAACGACCGCGGACCTCGTCACCGAGACGCTGGGCGGCCCCGCCGATCTCACCCTCGACGCCGTCGGCCTCAGCCCCACCATGGCCGACGCGCTCAGCGCGACCGCGCTCGGCGGCCGCGTGGTGCTGGTCGGCATGGGATCCCCTCGCCTCGAGCTGCCGGCCTTCGCGATCAGCACCGAGGAGCGCACCGTCGTCGGCTCCTTCACCTACTCCGCCCAGGACTTCGCCGATGCCACCACCTGGATCGGCGCCCACGCCGCTGAGGCGGCCCCACTGGTCAGCTCGGAGGTGCCGCCGGAGAAGGCGCAGGAGGCCTTCGCCCTGCTCGCCGCCGGCCAGGGGCCCGCCGGGAAGATCCTCGTTCGCTTCGACCAGGAGGAGGTCAGCGCATGAGCGCCCATCAGCGCACCATCGCCCACGTCCGCGCCTACACCGTCACCGGCGGCGGCGCCGACTACCACGACCAGGGCGCCGACCACTGGATCGACGACCACATCGCCACCCCCATGTCCGGGTACCCCGAGTACGCGCAGTCCCGCCAATCCTTCGCGCTGAACGTGCTGGGCACGCTGATGGTCGAGATCGAGGCCGACGACGGCACCGTGGGCTTCGCCGTCTCCACCGGCGGCGAGCTCGGAGCCTGGATCGTCGAGAAGCACCTGGTCCGCTTCCTCGAGGGCGCGAAGGTCACGGACATCGAGCGGATCTGGGACCAGATGTACCGCTCCACCCTGTTCTACGGGCGTCGCGGCATCGTGCTGAACACCATCAGCGCCATCGACCTCGCCCTGTACGACCTGCTGGGACGTCTGCGCCAGGAACCGGTGTACTCCCTGCTCGGCGGCCCGGTGCGCGAGGAGCTCACGATGTACGCCACCGGCGCCCGACCCGACATCGCGCAGCAGCTCGGGTTCATCGGCGGCAAGATGCCGCTGCACCACGGCCCGGCCGACGGCGAGGAGGGCATGGAGAAGAACATCGCCCTGCTCGCGGACATGCGCGAGAGGGTCGGCGAGGACTTCTGGCTCATGTACGACTGCTGGATGTCGCTCGACGTCGACTACGCGACGCGACTCGCGCACCGCGCCCACGACTACGGCCTGCGCTGGCTCGAGGAGGCCTTGATCCCCGACGACTACTGGGGCTACCAGCAGCTGCGCACGAACGTCCCGAAGGGCATGCTGATCACCACCGGGGAGCACGAGGCGACCCGCTGGGGCTTCCGCCACCTGCTCGAGATGGGCGCGGCGGATATCATCCAGCCCGACGTGGGCTGGTGCGGCGGCATCACGGAGCTGCTGAAGATCTCCGCGCTCGCCGATGCCCACGGCGCGATGGTGGTGCCGCACGGTTCGTCGGTGTACTCCTACCACTTCGTCATCACCCGCACGAACAGCCCGTTCAGCGAATTCCTCATGATGCACCCGACCGCGGAGGAGATCGTGCCGATGTTCTCGCCGATGCTGATCGGGGAGCCGGTGCCCGAGAACGGGAAGATCCGGGTGCCGGACACCCCCGGCTTCGGCGTCGAGTTCAACCCCGAGATCCAGCGGCAGCGCCCGTACACCCACTGAGGGGTGCCGCTCGGCGTCGATCCACCGAGCGGGAAGACATCGGATGTATCGGCCTGCGGTCGGGACAGCAGGTGCCTCCCGCCGCCTGGCACAGTGGGGGCGGACAACGCCCCCCGGGACCTCACGGATGCCACCGACGTCCGCTCAGCACCATCCGCCCCTCGACGCGGTGGCCTCGGCCGCCGCACCCATCCCCGTGAAGGAGAAACCTATGGAACTGCGACGACTCGGCCCCCTGGGCCACGAAGTGCCCGCCCTGGTGCAGGACGGTGTGACCTACCGCCTCGACGACGTCACCGCCGACATCACCGGTGCCTTCCTGTCGGCCGACGGCATCGCGCGGGCCGCCGCCGCGCTGGAGGTCGGCGAGCTGCAGGTGTGGGAGGGGGCGGAATCCGAGCGCGTGGGTGCACCCATCGCCCGCCCCGAAGCCGTGATCTGCATCGGCCAGAACTACGCCGCGCACGCCGCAGAATCCGGCGCCGAGCCGCCCACCACCCCGATCGTGTTCTTCAAGCACCCCAACACCGTGGTGGGCCCGCACGACGAGGTCCCGATCCCGCCGCGCGCCACCAAGGTGGACTGGGAGGTCGAGCTCGGTGTGGTCATCGGGAAGCGCGCCTCCTACCTGAAGGACGAGCAGGAAGCGCTCGGCGTCATCGCCGGCTACGTGACCAGTCACGACGTCTCCGAGCGTGACTTCCAGATCGCCGAGTCCGGGGGCCAGTGGTCCAAGGGCAAGTGCGCCGAGAACTTCAACCCCGTGGGCCCGGCACTGGTGCCCGCCGCCGAGGTGGAGCAGCAGTCGTTGCGCCTGTGGTCCAGCGTGAACGGCGAGGCCCGTCAGGACTCCACCACCGCGGACATGATCTTCTCCGTCGCACAGCTGGTGCACCACCTCTCGCAGTACATGGTGCTCTCGCCCGGCGACCTCATCAATACCGGCACCCCGCAGGGCGTGGCTCTCTCCGGTCGCTTCCCGTACTTGGCTGACGGCGACGTCGTCGAGATCGGTATCGAGGGCCTCGGCGATCAGCGATCGGTCTTCGTCCAGCGCAGCTGAGACGCGCAGGCGCAGTACCGCCCCGACCAGCGTGACGGGCGGATTCCAGCGGTCCCCGCAGCACCCTGACTGTCAGGGAGTTGTGGGGACCGTTCTGCGGGCGCGTCAGGCAGGGGTCCGCGGTCGGGGAGGCCGAGGAGGAGTGGGGGCAGCGCACGTCATGGGCCGGGGCGCCCTCCGGGCGACCGTGGCAGATGGCAGTGGGGAGCTCCTCCGCTCCAGCCGGGTGATAACTGCCTCACATGCGAACCGGACGACGGTCCCGCGCGCTCGCACCGGTCAACCAGTTCCTACAGGATCGGCGATCGGCAGGCGACGACCGGGAAACCTCTGGTCTCCTCTCTGGAGCGATGCCATGATGGGCTGCGGGAGCCGATGGCACGTCCTGCACCCCAGGAGCGCGCGAGTGGCCTGCGAGTGTGCCTCGGTGCGTCGGCAGGGCGGCCCTCAGCACTAGTCAATATCCAATAGGATCTGTAGTCTCACCGCAGTGCCACGTCGTCGAGCAGGGAAGGAACCCGGCTCCGGCTCGTGGCGGCATCGGCGCCCTCCTTCGTGACGGCGCATCTCTCGGACGAAGGAGTACCCGCATGACCATCTCCACCGTGACCATCGTCGGCGCCGGCTACATGGGCGGCGGCATCGCCCAGGTCCTCGCCATCGCCGGCTTCGACGTGACCGTCGCCGACGTGAGCGTCGACAACGCGAACGCCTCCCTGGAGCGCCTCCAGAAGGAAGCCCGCGACTTCGAGGAGCAGGGCCTCTACGCCCCCGGCAGCGCCGACCTCGTCGCGAAGAACATCTCCGCAGGCAAGACCCTCGAGGACGCCGTCTCCGACGTCGACTTCATCGAGGAGGCCGTCTTCGAGCGGATCGACGTCAAGCGCGACGTGCTCGCCAAGATCTCCCAGCACGCCCGCCCCGACGCCATCATCGGCACGAACACCTCGACCATCCCGGTCAAGGAGCTCGAGAGCGCCGTGACGAACCCCGAGCGGTTCCTCACCGTGCACTTCTCCAACCCTGCTCCCTTCATCCCGGGCGTCGAGCTCGTGGCCGGCCAGGCCACCACCGACGAGGTCGTCGCCGCCGTGAAGGAACTGCTGGAGAAGTCCGGCAACCAGGGCGCCCAGGTCGCCGACACCCCTGGCATGGTGCTCAACCGCCTCCAGTACGCGCTGCTGAAGGAGGCGACCTCCGTCGTCGAGGAGGGCGTGGCCACCGCGGAGGACGTCGACACCATCGTGCGCACCACCTTCGGCTTCCGCCTGGGCTTCTTCGGCCCGTTCGCGATCGTCGATCAGGCCGGCCTGGACGTCTACGCCAGCAGCTTCGTGACCTTCGAGAATGCCTTCGGCGACCGCCTGGCCACCCCGAAGATCCTCGCCGACTCCGTCGCGGCGGATCGCAAGGGCGTCAAGAACGGCAAGGGACTGCTGGGCGACTACGACGAGGCCACCTCCGCCGAGCTGGTCGCCTATCGCAACAAGGCCTACGCGAAGATGTCTCAACTGCTCGCCGAGCTCGGCCCGGCCCCCAAGGCCACGCCGACGACCGACTGACCCGAACCGGAACGTCCCACCCACCCCCACCCTGTCGGGTTCGTCCCGTCGGCCGGGCACTGCTGCCCGGGGTCCGAGCTGAACGCTCGGGGCCCGCGCAGTCGCCCGGGTCCCGAGCGTTTCTGCGCGGGACGCCCGACCTGACGCGCTCCGGCACCACCCTCTGGAGTACTCCGTGGAAGAACTCGTTCTCGCGGAGCGGCCGGTCTGGCTGCTCCTGACGATCGCCGTGGTGGCGATCGCTCTCCTGCTCGTCCTCATCATCAAGACACGCCTGCATGCCTTCTTCTCGCTCCTGATCATCGCCGTGGCCACCGGCCTCGCGGCGGGCATCGGCGTCGGCGACGTCATCGACGTGGTCATAGACGGCTTCAGCAGCACCGTCGGCACCGTCGCCCTGCTGGTCGGCTTCGGCGCCGTCCTGGGCAGAATCATCGAGGTCACCGGCGGCGCCCAGGTGCTGGCCGACAAGATGCTCGACACCTTCGGGGAGAGTCGCGCACCGCTCGCCCTCGCCGTCGCCTCCCTGTTCTACGGTTTCCCGATCTTCCTGGACGCCGGCTTCATCGTGATGCTGCCGGTCATCTACACGGTCGCCCGTCGCCTCGGCGGCTCCTTCATGCTCTACGTGCTGCCCTCGCTCGCGTCGTTCATGATGATGCACGGGCTGCTCCCCCCGCACCCCGGACCCACCGCCGCGGCGACCGTGATGGGCGCCGACATCGGCCTCGTCATCCTCGTCGGCCTGCTCATCGGCCTTCCCACCTGGTACTTCGGTGGCTACCTGGTCGCGCGGGCCATCTCCAAGCGATACCCGAACACTCCCGTCCCGGCCCTGCTCGGCGAGCCGCGCAACGTCCCCGAAGAAGAGCGCCCCGCCTTCGGTGCGATCCTCCTCGTGCTGCTGCTTCCCCTGGTGCTGATCTTCTTCAACACGGCGTTCTCCACGCTCGAATCGCAGGGGACGGTCGGCACCGACAACGTGGCCTACCAGCTGTCCCGCCTCATCGGCGCGACCCCGGTGGCGCTCGCCCTGTCCGCCATGCTGGCGATGGTGCTGCTCTACGTGATCCCGCGCCGTCGACAGGGCCAGAAGGTCGGCGGGCTGCTCGAGGAGCTCGTCGACGACGCCCTCGCGCCTGTCTGCTCGATCATCCTGATCACCGGTGCGGGCGGTGCCTTCGGCGCCATCCTCACCGCGACCGGCATCGGCACCGAGGTCGCCGAGGGGCTCGACGCCCTCGGCCTGCCGCTCATCGTCGCCGCGTACATGGTCACCATGGCCATGCGTGTCGCCCAGGGTTCCGCGACCGTGGCGGCGACCACCGGCGCCTCGATCATGGCTCCGGCGATCCTCGCGGGCGACTTCGGAGCGATCGGCGTCTCCGCCATGGTCATCGCGATCGGCTGTGCCTCGATCGGCTGGTCGCACGTGAACGACTCCGGCTTCTGGCTGATCGGCAAGTTCTGTGGTTTCGACGCCGTGACCACCTTCAAGACCTGGTCGCTCGTGGGCACCTCCATCTCGCTGGTCGGTTTCGCGCTGTCGGCGGTGGTGTTCGTCATCTTCGCCTGAGGGCCGGGTGCGTGAGGGTCTGCTCCTCGCTCGCCGGGTGTGGGCGAGGATGCCTTGCGAGTAGGGGACTTATTCGTGGAACGGATGCCGTATACGGGTTCGTTCCACGAATAAGTCCCGTACTCCTCTCGCCAGCCCCTCGTGCACTGCCTCGGAGCCCTCCGCTCAGCCGTTCGCGGGTCTGACAAGCTCTGGTCAGCCCATTCCCTGCCCGTCTGGCACGCTCGCTCGCCCGCCCGCCCCGGAAAGGACCTCCACCATGGCCGACTCCCGCCGTCTGCTCGTCCTGGACGACGACCCCACCGGCTCGCAGTGCGTGGCACAGGTCGACGTCGCCTTCGACCTGGACCCTGCGATTCCGGCCGGCGTGCTCGCCGAGCCCGGGTCCACCTGCTTCGTGCTGACCAACACCCGGGCGCTGGACGAGGCCGAGGCGGTCGCCATGAACCGTCGCCTCCTCGCCGGAGTGCTCGCCGACCCGACGGCGCAGCAGGGCCTGCACGTCGTCTCCCGGTCGGACTCCACGCTGCGCGGCCACGTGATCGCCGAACCCCTCGCCATCGCCGACGAGCTCGGAGTCCACGGCGTCGACGTCGACGCGATCCTCTTCGCCCCGGCGATGCTCGAGGCGGGCCGGTACACGCAGGACGATGTGCATTACGCGGTCGTCGGCGGCGAGCCCCGGCGGGTTGAGGACACCGATTTCGCTCGCGACGCCACCTTCGGCTACTCGCACTCTGACCTGAGCGAATTCCTCCAGGAGCGCTCCGCGGGAGGGGTGCTCGCCGCGGACGTGCTCAGCATCGGCCTGGACGACATCCGCTCCGGGGGCGCTGCCCGCGTCCACGAGATCCTCTCCGGGGCCCGCGACCGCCGCTGGGTCGTCCTCAACGCCACCGAGTACTCCGACATGGAGGTCGTCGCCGAGGCCGTGGGCCGGCTCGAAGCCGACGGGCGCACCTTCATCACCCGCTGCGGCCCGTCCTTCGTGCGACCGCTCGCCGGGCAGAGCGGCGCCCACGTCGTCGACCCCACCTCGATCACCATCCCCGATGGGCACCTGGACCACGGGCTCGTGGTCGTCGGCTCGCACGTCGGCCTGACCACCACCCAGCTGCGCGCGGTCCAGCAGCGCGGAACCCTGGTGGAGGTCGAGCTCGACGTCCCCTCCCTGTTGGACGACCGACGCGAACAGCACCTCGACGAGGCCGCGAAGCGGGTGCGCGAAGCGCTGCAGGCCGCCGACTGCGTGCTCTACACCAGTCGCGACCTGGTGCGCACCGATGACCCGGCCGAGTCCCTCGCGATCGCCCGCAGCGTCTCGGACGCCGTGGTCGAGGTGGTTCGGCGGGTGCGCGCCGTCAAGCCCGCCTGGGTGGTCGCCAAGGGCGGCATCACCTCCCACGAGGTCGCCGCGAACGGCCTCGGCATCCGCCGGGCGCGCGTCGAGGGCCAGTTCTGGCCCGGCCAGGTCTCCCTGTTCTCCGCGCAGGAAGCGCCGGAGGAGGTCATGGGCATGCCCTACGTCGTCTTCCCCGGAAATGTGGGCGGCGAGCAGGCCCTCGCGGACGTCGTCGATCGCCTCACCGCCGCCGTCACCGCGCGCTGATCCCACCCCCCGCCGGCGTTCGGCCGGCCCTCTCGGAGGAGGACACCATGTCTCGCACCACCCCCACCATCGGCTGGATCGGCCTGGGTGCGATGGGCGCCCCGATGGTCCGGGCCGCAGCCTCCGCCGACTTCACCGTGCGGGCCTTCGACCTGAGCCCTGCCGCCCGGGAGGCCGTGGCCGATGCCGCCGCTCCCGTCACCTCCGCGGTCGATGCCGCGGCCGGAGCCGATGTCGTCGTGGTCATGGTCGCCACCCCCGCCCAGCTCGAGTCGGTGCTGTTCGGCGGCGGTGACGGGGGCGGCGGCATCGCCGCCGTGCTGACCGCGGAGACCACCGTGCTGATCATGTCGACCGTCGGCCCTGCCGCCCTCGAGGCGACCTGCGCCGCACTGGCCGACGTCACCACGCACGTGGTCGATGCCCCCGTCTCCGGGGGCGTGGCTCGCGCCGGCACCGGAGACCTGCTGATCATGGTGGGCGGCGCCGAGCAGGACGTCGCGGCGGTGCGCCCGCTGCTGGACGCACTCGCCGCGAACGCGCCGGTGGTGGGGGAGCGGCCAGGAGACGGCCAGCGCTTCAAGATCGTCAACCAGCTGCTGTGCGGCGTGCATATCGCCGCCGCCGGGGAGGCGCTCGCACTCGCCGGCTCCATGGGCCTGGATCTGGATCAGGTGCACGAGGTCCTGAACACCGGTGCGGCAGCCTCCTTCATGTTCGCCGACCGCGGCCGGCGCATGGTCGACGGCGACTTCGACGAGGTGCGCTCCGCGCTCAGCATCTTCGTGAAGGACATGGACCTGGTGGGTGAGGCCGCCCGCGAGGTGGGCCAGGAGGTGCCGCTGGCGACCTCCGCGCAGACGGTGTTCCAGCGTGGCAGCGCGCTCGGCCACGACCGACGCGACGACTCGATCGTCGTCGAGGTGCTGCGCGGGGAGCACTGACGGCGGCTCTGGCCAGTCTGCCGGCCGCGCTCCTCGTGCTGGTCAACCTCACCCAGCCGATGGAGAGCTCCGAGTGACGCCGCGGGTGTGACCGGCAGGGGAGGGTGCCCGATGGCCGTGCCAGAACGGTCGACGAGGCCGCCGATGCCGCTGATGCTGACCACGCGCCCGGGCCGGTGGTAGTTGCCGAATCGTGACGGGGCGGAGAGCCCTCGGGTGAGCGATGGTGCAATACTCTCTCACGATTGTCTTTGCACAACCGAAAGCACCCGTAATGACTCCCCGTGATGCTCTCCCGGTGGAGGCTGCCGCCTCCACGGAAGAGCGACCCTCCCGCGCACCGCTGTGGCGTGCCTTCCTGCGCCCGATGCCCCTCGCTGCCGGGATCGTGGTGGTGCTCAGCCTCCTCTCCGCGCTTCTCGCGCCGCAGCTCAGCGCGCTGTCCGGGAACGACCCGTTCACCTATCACCCGGATGCCCTCGGGCCGGACACCTCGCCCACGGGGTTCTTCGGAGGAGTCAGCACGGATCACTGGTTCGGGGTCGAGCCCGGCACCGGCCGCGATCTGTTCTCCCTGGTCATCTACGGGGCCAGGGTCTCGCTGCTGGTGGGTATCGCCTCGACCGTCCTGGCCACCATCATCGGGGTCGTGCTCGGCATCGTCGCCGGCGCCGTGGGCGGGATCGTCGAGAAGCTGGTGGACTTCGCCACCGACGTCACTCTCGGCTTCCCCTTCCTCATCTTCGCCATCGCCCTCAGCGCCCTGTTCCCGCTCGAGGCGCCCCGGGCCCTGCTGCTCACCGTGGTCATCGGGATGTTCGGCTGGCCCGGCATCGCCCGGGTGGTCGCCGCCGAGACTCGGGTGATCGTGCGTCAGCCGTACGTCGTCGCCTCCCGCGTGATGGGCGCGCGCTTCGGCCACGTCTTCCGTCACCAGGTGCTGCCGAACGTCGCCTCGACGGTGATCGTCTTCTCCTGCATCTCGCTGCCGAGCCGGATCAGCGCCGAGGCGACCCTGTCGTTCCTCGGCGTCGGTGTGCTGCCGCCCACGCCGTCCTGGGGTCGCTCCATCGGTGACGCGATCAGCTGGCTGCTCGTGGACCCGGCGTTCCTGCTGTTCCCCGCCGCGGCCCTGTTCCTGGTGACCTTCTCCTTCAACGTCCTCGGCGACACTCTGCGCGACGCGCTCGATCCCCGGGGAGCCCGCTGATGATCCCGTCCCTGCAGCGCCTCGCCCGCAGTCTCGGGGTGCTCCTCGTCGTCGTCGGCCTCACCTTCGCGATCTTCTACATCGCCCCGATCGACCCCGCCCTGCAGATGTGCGGTAAGCCCTGCTCCCCCGAGGACCTCGAGGCCGCCCGCGGCTTCATGGGCTTCGACAAGCCCTGGTGGGTGCAGCTGGGCACCTTCCTGGCTGCGATCGTCACCGGGCGCTCCTTCGGCTCGGCCGATGTCCTCGTCGAGTGCGCCGCCCCCTGCCTGGGCTACTCCTTCCAGCTGCACCAGAGCGTGACCGAGCTGCTCGCGGACCGTTTCCCGGTCTCCTTCTCGATCGCCATCGGTGCGGTGGCACTGCAGGCGGTGTTCGGCATCGCGGCCGGTGCGCTGGCCGCGCGCCGGCAGGGCGGGATGCTGGACCGGATCGTGACCGGGGTGTCGGTCGTCGCCGCCTCCGCACCCGCCTTCGTGGTGGGCCTGCTCGCGGTGGTGGTGTTCGCGCTGCGCCTGGACCTCCTGCCCAGCGGCGGGTACGAACCCTTCGCCGAGGGGCCGCTGGAGTGGGCGCGCCATCTCGTCCTGCCCTGGGCGACGCTCGCCTTCCTCAACGGCGCGATCTACGGCCGCCTCGTGCGGTCCTCGATGATCGAGCAGCTCGGCCTGGACTACGTGCGCACCTCCCGCGCCCTGGGCCTGTCCGAACGACGCATCGACGGCTACGCCCTGCGCAACCTGGCCCTGCCGCTGACCACTCTCATCGCCCTGGACATCGGGGCGCTGCTGGGCGGCACCGTGATCACCGAGCGGATCTTCGGCCAGCCCGGCCTCGGTGCCCTGCTGCTCGATGCCACCGCCACCGCGGACCTCCCGGTCATCGTCGGCACCACGCTGGTCGGCTCCCTGCTCATCGTGCTCGCGAACCTCGGCGCCGACCTCGCCCGCCCGCTGCTGGACCGGCGCCTCGCTCACGGCGGCCGCTCCCCGCGCCGCTCATCCGCCACCACCCCGCTCGATCAGACCCCTCAGGAGAATCCCTCATGACCTCGGCATCCTTCACGCGACGCGGGATCCTCGTCGCCACCCCGCTCGTGCTCGGCACCGGAATGCTCGCCGCGTGCTCGACCGACGGCTCAGGAGGCTCCTCCTCCGACGGCGGCGGGGAGAGCGGCGGCGCCCTGACCATCTTCTCGACCGGTGAGGAGATGAGCTTCGATCCCGCGACCAGCCAGAACCTCGCGATCACCACGCTGGGCCTGACCGCGCGGCGACTCACTGCCTGGAAGACCTCCGCCGGTGCGCCGACCGAGCTGATCCCCGACCTCGCGACGGACACCGGCACCGCGTCGGAGGACGGCCGGACCTGGACCTTCACGCTGCAGGAGGGGTTGCAGTTCGAGGACGGCACCCCGATCACCGCGGCGACCGTCAAGTACGGCCTGGAGCGCTCCTTCGCCGCCGAGCTCACCGGCGGCCTGACCTATCACAAGGTGCTGCTCGAGGGCGGCGAGGACTACGCCGGTCCGTTCTCCGACAAGCACCTGGACTCGATCGAGACGCCCGACGAGACGACGATCGTCCTCCATCTCAACCGTCCCTACGGCGACTTCGGCTGGATCGCCTCGACGCCCGCGTTCGCCCCGGTTCCGGAGGAATCCGGCGAGCCCGAGACCTATGCGACCGCGCCTGTCGCGAGCGGCCCCTACCGCCTGGAGTCCTACTCCCCGGGCAGCCAGGCCGTCCTCGTGCGCAATGAGAACTGGGACGCAGGCACCGACCAGGCCCGCGCCGGCGGCCCCGACTCTCTCGAGTTCGTGCTCGCCCAGGATGCGAGCGTCGTGGCGCAGTCGATCATCGCCGACCGCTCCGACTCGCAGAACGCCTTCCTGTCGACCTTCGTGCCCACCGCCCAGCTGGTCCAGGCGCAGAACGATCCGAACGTCGGCGACCGCCTGGTGACCTCCGGCCCGGGTGCGCTGGAGTACCTGGCGCTGAACACCGCCTCGGAGGCGCTCAAGGACGTGAAGGTCCGCCAGGCCATCCAGTACGCCGTGGACAAGCAGGCCTATCTCACCGCCAAGGGCGGCGAGATCTCCGGCGACTACGCGACGACCCTGATCACCCCGGGCATCGCAGGACGCGAGGAGTACTCGCTGTACTCCGACGATCCCGCCGGGGACGCCGACGAGGCGACAGCGCTGCTCCAGGAGGCCGGCGTCGAGGACCTGACGCTGCGACTGGTCATCACGGACGACCAGACCGGTGCCGCCGAAGCGATCCAGCAGGGTCTGGACCGTGCGGGCATCACCGTGACGATCCAGCCGCTGGACGAGAACGCGTACTCCTCGGAGGTCACCGCCGGCGACGGCACCGGGTACGACCTGGTGCTCAGCTCCTGGCAGCCCGACGTCCCCTCCCCGAACGCGAACCTCACCCCGCTGTTCGACTCGAGCCAGATCGGCAACGGCAACTACAACCTCGCGCGCTACGACAACCCCGATGTGGACGCGGCGATCCTCGAGGCCTCCTCGACGACCGACGCCGAGGAGGCGCACGCGAAGTGGGCCGCCGTGGATCAGCAGATCCTCGAGGACTCCCCGGTGGTGCCGTTGATCTTCTCGAAGAACTCCTTCATCCACGGTTCCGGCGTGGAGAACTTCGTGATCGGGGAGTTCCCCGCCTACCCGAACTACCTCACGGTGACGCTGGCACCATGAGCACGCCCGATGAGCTCCTCGTCCTGCATGACCTGCAGGTGGCGATCGCGGGCCGGGGAATCGTCTCCGGCCTGGATCTCTCCGTGCACGCCGGGCGGATCACCGCGCTGGTGGGCGAATCCGGATCAGGCAAGAGCATGACTGCTCTGGCCACGATCGGCCTCCAGCCGCGCGGCGCACACGTGCGCGGCAGCGCCCAGCTGGACGGGGAGGAGCTCGTCGGCCGCTCGGCCCTGGAGATGCGGCGGATCCGCTCCGGCAGGATCGGCATGATCTTCCAGGAGCCGGGGCAGTCGCTGTCCCCGGTGATGAAGGTGTCCACGGGATTCCGGCATGTCCTGGCGGTGCGGGAGGGCATCCGCTCCCGTCCGCGGGCGCTGGCGCGGGCCCGTGAGCTCCTGGTCTCCGTCGGCCTGCCCGATCCGGACCGCACCGCCGCCTCCTATCCGCATGAGCTCTCCGGCGGCGAGCTGCAGCGCGTGGTCATCGCGCTCGCGCTCAGCGGGGACCCGTCCCTGCTCATCGCCGATGAGCCCACCACCGCGCTCGACGTCACCGTGCAGCGCGGGATCCTCGACCTGCTCGTGAGGATCGTCCGCGATCGGCAGATCGGGGTTCTGCTCATCACCCATGACATGGGAGTGGTGGGCGAGATCGCCGATGAGGTGGTGGTCCTCAAGGACGGCGAAGCGGTCGAGACCGGGCCGGTCCGCCAGGTGCTCGCCGCGCCCGTGGCCCCGTACTCGCAGGCGCTGCTGGCTGCCGTGCCCCGCCTCGCAGAGAGCCTCGAACGGGCTCACGATGTGCGAGGCGGCGCCGCGCGGTCGGTCGACGCCGAACGGACCGACGTCGCCGTTGCCGAGGCACCGGATGCCGAGGACTCCGCCACCGCGACCTCGGAGCCTCCCGTCGTGCGCGTCGAGGAGCTCTCCGTGGAGTACCACCGGCGCAGCGGCTCGCACCTGGCGCTCGATCGCGTGGGCCTGGAGATCCGTCGCGGCGAGATCCACGGGCTGGTCGGGGAGTCCGGCTCCGGGAAGTCGACCTGGGGGAAGGCCCTGGCCGGCCTGGTCCCGGCGCAGGCTCGTACCCTCGAGCTCGACGGGGTCGATCCGCGCACGCTCGGCGCCACCCAGCGCCGCGCCGCCTACGCGAAGGTCGGTCTCGTCTTCCAGGACCCGGCCTCGTCGCTGAACCCGCGGCGCACCGTCGGCTGGAGCATCGGGGAACCGCTGCAGCTCGCGGGCGGCACCTCCGGCACGCAGATCGACCAGCGGGTCCGCAGGGCCCTCGAGATCGTCCGCCTGCCGGCCTCGTACGTCGGCCGGCTCCCGCACGAGCTCTCCGGAGGTCAGCGTCAACGCGTCTCGATCGCGCGCGCCCTGATCCTGGAGCCCGCGCTGCTCATCGCCGACGAACCGACCAGCGCTCTGGACGTCACCATCCAGGCGCACGTGATCGAGGTGCTGCGCGATGCGATCGAGGCGACCCGCTTCGCCTGCGTGTTCATCAGCCACGACCTGGCCGTGGTGGGTTCGCTCGCGGATCACGTGACCGTGCTGCGCGCCGGTCGCGCGGTCGAGCAGGGCACCGCGCGCGAGGTGCTCGGGAACCCGCAGCACGAGTACACCCGCGCGCTGCTCGCGAGCGTTCCCGACCCCGAGCGACGACTGCACGGCGGCGGGGCTGCGGCGTAGGGCCCGACCCGGAGCCCATTGCTCCCTTCTCGCGCCTCGCGGCGTTCCGGCGCGCATGGACGGGAACCGGCGCGGGGAGTCAGAGTTGCGGGACGGCCTCCCACGCGCGCGACGCCGATGAGCGCACCACGGCCTCGCACACCTCGGCCGCGGCGAGCCCGTCGGCCGCATTCGGCGCCAGCTGCGTGCCGAGGGCGACATCGGAGAGGAACTCCGCCGCCTCGATGGTCTTGAGGTCGTCGAAGCTCATGGGAATCCCGGGGCCGGGCTGGAAGCGCGCGTAGTCGCCATGGTCGGACCCGGCCAGCACCGTCGTGTAGCCGTGCTCGCTGCCGCCCTCGCCGAGCATCACCTCGAACTCGTTCATCCGGGTGAAGGACCAGCGGGCCGAGCCCTCGGTCCCGAAGATCTCCAGGGCATAGTCGCTGCGATGGCCGCGGGCCACGCGGGAGGACTCGAGAGTGGCATGGGCCCCGCCCGAGAGCCGCGAGAGCGCCGCGACCCAGTCCTCGTTCTCCACCGGGCCGCGCTCGCTGCCCACCTCGATGCCGCCGTGCCCCACTCCTGCCGACACCGGGATCGGGCGCTCCGGGATGAACACGTCGGAGGTCGCGGTGACCTCCTCGATGCGCTGGCCGCTCACGTACTCCACGAGGTCCGCGCCGTGCGAGAGCAGATCGCCGATCACGCCGCTGCCCGCCTTCTCGCGGTCGTAGCGCCAGGTCAGTGCGCCGTCGGGGGAGGAGGCGTAGTCGGCGATCAGCCAGCAGCGCACGTTCGTGATCCGGCCCAGGCGGCCCGAGGAGACCAGCTCGCGCAGATGCTGGACCGCCGGGGCATGGCGGTAGTTGAAGCCCACGGCGGTGGCCACCCCGGCAGCGGCCGCGGCGTCGTGGATCTCCCGGGACTGCGCCGCCGAGACCCCCATCGGCTTCTCGATCCAGAACGGCTTGCCGGCCTGCGCGGCCTTCACCGCGAAGTCGCGGTGCAGAAAGTTCGGCGAACAGATCGAGACGGCCTCGACCTCGGGATCGGCGAGGACCTCATCGATGCTCGCCACTGCGTGCTCGAAGCCGAACTGATCACGCGCGGCCTCCTGGTTCGCGGGGATCGGATCGGCCGCGACCACGAGCCGCGGGCGCAGCCCGAGCTCGGGGAAGCGGGAGGGGATCCGCTGGTAGGAGGTGGAGTGGAGGCGTCCCATCCAGCCGAGGCTGACGACGCCGATCCCGATGTCCTGCATGGTTCTCTCCTGAGGTCAGTCTGTAGGTGCCGACCGCACGCGTGGGGCCGGCATGGGGACAGCGCGGCCGATGGGGGCTGCGGTGACGTCGAACGGGGCTGATCGAGCGGGGCTGACCGGGCGGGCTCCGTCGTCGGGCCTCTGCTGTCAGTCCCCGCCGAACTCCGCGAGCAGACGCTCCCGCATCCGCACGTTGATCGCGTCGCCCTCTTCCTCCCAGCCGAACACGCACACGGACATCGGCCCGTCGTACTCGCGTTCGCGCAGGTAGGTGAAGGCGGCATCCCAGTCGATCTCGCCGTTGCCGATCTCGTTGTGCTGGTGGATGCGGGCATCGATGCCGGGCGGGTTCATGATGTAGCGGTTGCCCACGTTGGCCGTGTGGTCGAAGACGTCCGCGATGTGCAGATGCTTCAGGCGGTCCCCGGCGTAGTCCATCATCTCGCGCGGATCTCGCGCCCCCTCGCCCAGGTGGTACGCGTGCGGGAAGCAGAACTCGTAGTTCAGCCAGTCGCGGTCAACCCCGCGGATCACCTGCACGGCCTGGTCGTTCTCCTCGACGAAGTCGTAGGGGTGCGCCTCGATCGTGCACTCCAGGCCGTACTTCTCGAAGACGGGGATCAGCTCCTCCATGGACTTGTAGAACTGGTGCTCGGAGGCGAGCGATCGGTTCGGATCCCCGGAGAACTCGGTGGCGATCAGCGGCACCTCGAGGGCGTCGGCGATCTCCAGCATCCGGGTCCAGTTGCGTACCTGTGCCTGGCGCTCCTGCTCGTCGGGCGCGGCCCAGTCGAAGACAGGGTTGAAGGACCAGATCTTCACCCCGGTGTCCCGCATCGCCTGCGTGACCTCGGCGATCTGGTGACGGTCGACCTTGGGATAGTGGTGCCACTCGTGGAAGTCTGCGCGCGGGGACAGCTCGAGGTAGTTGAAGCCCAGCTCACGGGCCTTGTGCAGCTCCTCGGCGACCGAGAGCTGCGGGTGGTACATGGACGGGTCCAGCAGGATCTTCACCATGAGCGGGCCCTCCTCATTTCACGCCGAGGCCGCACTCGGCGAGGAACTCGCGAGTGGCGACGGCATTGGGCAGCGGCAGACCGGGCTCGCAGGGGTACAGGTCCTGCTCGCAGATCACGTACAGCTCCTTGTCCATCGTGGCCAGCTTCGCGACCAGGTCCTTCATGTCCGGCAACCCCTTCGGCGGGCACACCGAGGCACCCTTGGCGACGGCCTCCCCGAACGGCCAGTCCTTCTCGTGCGCCTCCCGGGTGAGGTCCGGGTCGAAGGCCTTGATGTGCACGTAGCCGATGCGGTCGGGGTACTCGTCGATCATCGCGATCGGGTCTCCGCCGCCGTAGACGATATGCCCGGTGTCCAGGCAGAAGCTCACCAGCTCGGGGTCGGTCGCCTCGAAGACCCGGGCGATCTCCTCGGGGGTCTCGATGTGGCTGTCCCCGTGGGGATGCAGCACCATCGTCAGCCCGTAGTCCTCCTTGAGCAGCTTCCCGAGCCGGTTCGCGTTCTGGACGTAGAGGCGCCAGGCGTCCCCGGTCAGTTCCCGGTCGTCGGTGAACTGCCAGGTCTTGTCATCTCGGTACAGCGGGGGCAGGTGCACCATGTACTCCGCGCCGACGGCCGCGTGAGTCTCGGCGATCGCTCGGAAGGTGCGCTCGGTCTCCGCCCAGGCCTCCTCCTGGTGCAGGATTCCCCAGCCGGTGCCGGCCACCACCTGGAAGCCGTACTCATCCATCACGGACTGCAGCTGCTTGGCGTCCTGAGGGAAATAGCCCCAGGGCCCTGTCTCCATCACGGAGAAGCCGGCCTCGGCCATCTCCGCGAGGGCGGTGCGCCACGGGATCTGCTTCTCGTCCTGCGGGAACCACACGCCCCACTGGTCGGGGCACACCCCGATGGTGAGCTTGTCGAACGGCGGCTCGGGGTTGCGAGAACGGTCGATGCGGGGGGCGTCGGTGGAGGTCAAGACGCAGCTCCTTCGAGGGGCATGGTGGGGGTGGCGGGGTGGCGGGGTGGTGGTGAGGGGGGGAGGGGCGAGAACGGGACTTATTCGTGGAACGATGCCGTATATCGGCTCGAGCTCACGAATAAGTCCCGTACTCCCCGGAGCGCGCCGTATCGCGCGCCCTGCACGGACGTCAGTCGTGGGTGGGGAAGCTCATCGAGGCTTCGACGGTCTCGTTCTGGGCGGGCCAGCGGGTGGTGACGGCCTTCTGCTTGGTGTAGAAGCTGAGGCCTTCGGGGCCGTGGGCGTGGTGCTCGCCGAACAGGGAGTCCTTCCAGCCGCCGAAGGAGTAGTAGCCCACGGGGGTCGGGATCGGGACGTTGATGCCGATCATGCCCACCTCTACCTCTTCCTGGTAGCGGCGTGCGTAGTGGCCGGAGTCGGTGAAGATCGCGGTGCCGTTGCCGAAGGGGGAGGAGTTCACCAGCTCGAGGGCCTCGTCGAAGTTGTCGACAGCCATGACCACGAGCAGCGGGCCGAACACCTCGTCGGTGTACGTGGCGTGGCTGGGGTCGAGGTCGGTGATGACCGTGGGGCCCACGAAGTTGCCGTTCTCGAACCCCTTCACGGTCAGGCCGCGGCCGTCGACGACGACGCGGCCGCCGGCCTGTTCGGCCTCGTCGGTCATGCGGATCACGCGGTCGCGGGCGTCCTGGGTGATGACGGGCGGCATGTCGGTGTTCTCGTCGTCGCCGGGGCCCACGACCAGCTTCTCGGCCTCGGCCTGGATGGCGGCGAGGAACTCCTCGTGGATGTCGCCGACGGTGACGGCGACCGGGACGGCCATGCAGCGCTCGCCGGCGGAGCCGAAGGCACCGGAGGCGACCTGGCCGGCGGCGAACTCGATGTTCGCATCCGGCATCACCACGGCGTGGTTGTTGGCGCCGCCGAGGGCCTGGACGCGCTTGCCGGCCGCGGAGGCGGTGGCGTGGACGTGCTTGGCGATCGGGGTGGAGCCCACGAAGGAGACGGCGGAGATGTCGTCGTGGGTGCATAGCGCGTCGACGGTCTCCTTGCCGCCGTGGATGACCTGGAAGACGCCGTCGGGCAGGCCGGCCTCCTGGTAGAGGCGGGCGACGATGTTCGAGGCCGAGGGGTCGCGCTCGGAGGGCTTGAGGAGGAAGGCGTTGCCGGTGGCCAGGGCGATGGGGTGCATCCAGAACGGGACCATGGCGGGGAAGTTGAAGGGGGTGATGCCGGCGACGACGCCGAGGGGCTGGCGCATGGTGTGGGCGTCGACGCCGGTGGAGACGTTCTCGGAGAAGCCGCCCTTGAGGTCCTGGGTGATGGAGGTGGCGAACTCGAGGGTCTCGATGCCGCGGGCGATCTCGCCCTTGGCATCGCCCACGGTCTTGCCGTGCTCCTGGGAGATGACGGTGGCGATCTCGTCGGTCGCGGCGATCATCAGTTCGCGCATGCGGTAGAAGATCTGGGTGCGCTTGGCCAGGGACACTTTGGCCCATTCGCGCTGGGCGACGGTGGCGATCTGCACGGCGCGGTCGACGGTGGCGGCATCGCCGAGGTGGAGGGTGCGGATCTGCTCACCGGTGGCGGGGTTCAGGATCGGCTGGGTGGAGCCGGTGCCGGCTTCTTCGCGGCCATCGATCCAATGCTTGACGTCATGTCCCATGGTGAATCTCCTTGCTGGTGGTGCGGTGAATGGTGTCCGGGGCCGGGCGTGGTGTCGAGGGGCGTCGAATCCAGTGGCGTCCTGTGTGCAGCGAGCGGCTGTACGGGGCTGGTTGCACGCTGGACGCCAGTGGATACGTGCCGGCCGGGTCGGGGGTGTCTGTGGCGGCCGGATCGGGGCCGACCGGGGCAGGGTGGTCAGAGGTAGTGGCGCTGCGGGGCCTTGTCCGCCTCGTACTCGGTCGAGGCCTGCTGCGTGGAGTCGAGGCGGGAGACCTGCGAGACGGGAACGTCCCACCAGCCGTTTCCGGGTGGGTTGGGCCCGTACAGGTTCGTATTGACCACGATCGCGGTGGCCTCGGTGGAGGCCTCGGCGCGACGGTAGGCCTCACGGAAGGCGGCGGTGTCGGACACCTCCTGCACCTCCAGGCCGTAGGAGCGGATGTTCGCCGGGATGTCGAAGGGCAGCTTCTCACCGTCCAGCATCCCGGTCTCTCCGTTGCGCATCCGGTACTTGGTGCCGAAGCGCTGCGAGCCGTGGGACTCCGAGAGGGAGCCGATCGAGGACCAGCCGTGGTTCTGCAGGATCACCAGGATGACCTTCACGCGCTCCGCGACGATCGTGGCGATCTCCTGAGGAGCCATCTGGAAGGTTCCATCGCCGATGATCGCGACGACTTCGCTGGTGGGGCTCGCCATCTTCGCGCCGAGCGAGGCCGGCAGCTCGTAGCCCATGCAGGAGTAGCCGTACTCCAGGTGGTACTGGATCGGGGAGCGGGCCTTCCACAGCGCCTGCAGGTCACCGGGCATGGACCCGGCGGCGTTGATGACGATGTCCTCATCGCCCATCATCTCGTTCAGCGCCCCGAAGATCTCCGTCTGCGCGGGGAGCTCCTGGTCATGGGGCTGGAAGCAGGGCTCGATGAGCTGCTCCCACTGCGCCCGCAGCTGCTGGGCGCGCTCACCGTGCGGGGCCGGGGCTCGGTACGTGCCGAGTGCCTCGCGCAGGGCGTCCAGTCCCGCGCGCGCATCGGTCACGACCATGGTCGCGGAATGCTTTGCGGCGTCGAAGGCCTTCACGTTGAGGTTCACGAACCGCGCCTCGGGGTTGCGGAAGGCGGTGTGGGAGGCGGTGGTGAAGTCCGTGTAGCGGGTGCCGACGCCGATGATCACGTCGGCCTCGGCGGCGAGATCGTTGGCGGCATTGTTGCCGGTGGAGCCGACGCCGCCGATCGCCAGCGGATGGTCGGCGCTGAGCGCTCCCTTTCCGGCCTGGGTGTCGAGCACCGGGATCCCGGTGGCATCGGCGAAGGTCGCGAGCGCCCCGCTCGCCTCGGAGTAGATGGCGCCGCCGCCGGCGATGACCACCGGCTTCCTCGCGGAGCGGATCACGTCGACCGCGCGGGCGAGGGCGGCGGGCTCGGGCACGGGGCGTGCCACATGCCAGGTGCGCTCGCGGAAGAACTCCAGTGGCCAGTCGAAGGCCTCGGCCTGGACATCCTGGGGGAGGGACAGGGTGACGGCGCCGGTCTCCGCGGGATCGGTGAGCACGCGCATGGCCTGCAGGGCCGCGGGGATCAGCTGCTCGGGCCGGGAGATGCGGTCGAAGTAGCGCGAGACGGGCCGGAAGGCGTCGTTGACCGAGACGTCCCCGGCGGTCTCGTCCTCGAGCTGCTGGAGGACCGGGTCGACGGTGCGGGTGGCGAAGATGTCGCTGGGCAGCAGCAGCACCGGGATCCGGTCCACGGTGGCCAGAGCCGCGCCGGTGATCATGTTCGTGGATCCCGGGCCGATCGACGCCGCACAGGCGAAGGCCTGCAGTCGGTTCGTCGTGCGCGCGTAGGCGACGGCCGAGTGCACCATGTTCTGCTCATTGCGCGCTTGGTAGTACGGCATCGGGTTCTCGCCGTCGGAAGGATCGGTGGCGTTCTGCAGCAGGGCCTGGCCGATGCCGGCCACGTTGCCGTGACCGAAGATCCCGAAGGTGCCGGGGATCAGGCGGTCGCGCACGCCGTCTCGCTCGGTGAACTGGGCGGCGAGGAACCGCACGAGTGCTTGGGCAACGGTGAGCCGGACGGTGCCGGCGGGGGTCGACGAGGGGACGCTCATGCTGCCTCCGTGAAGCGGGTTCCGCCGCATGGGCGGGCCCTGGGTGACACCATCTGTCGCTGGGACTCGACGGTGAGTTCAGATAGGTCAAGCATGCCGAGGTGCCGCCACTCTTGTCAAGAGTTTGTCAGGACAAGATGTGGGGCGTGTTGCGCGCGGCGGCCGGGCTGCATGGGAGGTCCACGGGCTCAGAGGGGTTCCGCTGCCGTCGGACGCTGTGCTAGCTTGCCTCCAAGTCAGTGACGAATACTTACTTCGACCGGACATGAAGTGCCTTTATGGTGGCTCGTGTATGACATAGGCTCCCTCGAGAGGGGTGCTCGTGTCCGGAATCCGACTCCCACCGGTCCCGGACCGGCCCCCGGCGTGTTGCAGAGATCTTCGCGCCGGCCTCAGGTTCCAAGGAGGGAACATGAGTCAGTCGCACCATACGGAGCGCACTCGCATCGGCGAGCTCGTCCGCACGACCGCCCCCGCCGGGCCGAAGCGATCCATCGGCCTGCTCGCCGTCGTCGCGTGCCTGGGCGGTTTCCTCTTCGGCTACGACACCGGCGTCATCTCCGGTGCCCTGCCCTACATGTACATGCCCAAGGAAGCCGGTGGCCTCGCCCTGACCTCCCTCGAGGAGGGGCTCGTCGGCGGCTTCCTGCTCGCCGGCTGCGCGTTCGGCGCGATCATCGGCGGCCGGCTGTCGGACCGCTACGGGCGCCGGCACAACATCCTGATCCTCGCCGTCGTGTTCTTCCTCGGGGCCCTGGCCTGCGCGCTCGCTCCGAGCCTGTGGGTCCTCTACCCCGCGCGCTTCGTGCTCGGCCTCGCCGTCGGCGGTGCCTCGACCACCGTGCCCGTCTACCTCTCGGAGTCGGCACCCAAGGAGCAGCGCGGCATGCTGGTCGCCGTCGACCAGCTGATGATCGTCACCGGACAGTTCATCGCCTTCGGGATGAACGCCCTGATCGCCTCGCTCCAGGGTGGGCCCGAGGCCGTCGTGGCCGGGGACCCCTCCGGCACCTATGAAGCCGGCGAGACCGTGTCCTGGAGTCTGCTCGCCGGGATCGGCGGGCTCACCGTCTCCGAGGGCAACGGGCACGCCTGGCGCTGGATGCTGGTGCTCTGCTCGATCCCCGCGATCGCCCTGTGGCTGGGCATCCGCATGATGCCCGAATCGGCCCGTTGGCACGTGGGTCGCGGGGAGCTGGTCCAGGCGATCGCGAACCTCAAGCGGGTACGCGTCGAGGGCAGGGACGACGTGGCCGTCGAGGTCGCCGAGATGGAGGCGAACCGCCGCGCCGAGGAGAAGCGCGAGAAGCTCAGCCTGAAGGCGGCGATCAAGGTGCCCTGGCTGAGATCGATCATCATCTTCGGCGGCATCTTCGCGATCCTCCAGCAGCTCACCGGCGTGAACACGATGATGTACTACGCCCCGAAGGTCCTCATGGCCGCCGGTTTCGACGCCCAGGCCTCCATCATCCTCAACGTCTTCACGGGCCTTGCCTCGGTGATCGGCTCGGCCGCGGGCCTGCTCGCGCTGCGGCGCTTCGGCAGGCGTCAGGTGCTGCTGGTGGGCCAGACCATCCTGACCCTGTCCCTGATCGCGATGACCGCGATCTTCCTGCTCGGCATCAACCCGTACCTCGGCGCCGACGGGGAGGTCTCCCCAGACATCCCGCCCTTCGTGCCCTATCTCGTGGTCGTGGTGATCGTGCTGTTCATGCTCGGCATGCAATCCGGCCCCGGCCCGGTCATGTGGGTGATGCTCTCGGAGATCTTCCCCAACGCGATCCGCGGCGCGGCCAACGGCTTCGCCGTCATGATCCTGTGGATCGCGAACCTCGCGGTCACCGTGACCTTCCCCGTGATGATGGACGGCATCGGCCCGGTGGCGACCTACGGGATCTTCGCGGCCATCAACATCTTCGCGGTGATCTGGTACTTCGTGCGCATCCCCGAGACCAAGAAGTTCTCCCTCGAGCGCATCGAGTGGGAGTTCCGCGAAGCCGGCGGCGTGATCCGCCTGCGCTGAGCCCGGAGGGGCGGCCGCCTGCACGGTGCCCGCCCCGCCCGCCCCGCCCGCCCCGCCCCGCCCCGCCGGCCCTGCCCGCCCGCCCGGCCCGCCCTGCCCCGCAGCCCGGACGCCACATCTTCGATTTTTGCCAGGTTCTCTGCCGTTCTCGGCCCGAAAGTGGCAGAGAACCTGGCATAACTCTTCCAAGCACCTCAGATCGACCTCGAAAGGACCTGACATGACCTCTGCACCTCTGTCCGTGGCCGTGATCGGCGCCGGCATGGCCGGCAAGACCCACGCCAACGCCTGGCGCCAGGCCGGGACCGTCTACGACCTGGGCCTGCCGCCGGTGCGGCTCGCCGCCATCGCCGACGCCCACCTGCCCTTCGCCGAGGACGCCGCCGCCCGCTACGGCTACGAGAAGGCCGTCGGGGATTGGCGCGACGTCGCCGAGGACGACTCGATCGACATCGTCTCGATCGTGGTCGGCAACGCGCTGCACCGCGAGATCGCCGAGGCCATGGCCGCCGCCGGCAAGCACGTGCTGTGCGAGAAGCCACTGGCCGGCACGCTCGAGGACGCCGAGGCGATGGCAGCCCTCGAGCAGAAGCACCCCGATCTGGTGCTCGCGACCGGATACACCTTCCGCCGCAACGCCGGCGTCGCCATGCTCGCGAAGCTCGCCGCCGAGGGGGCGCTCGGCCAGATCGCGCACCTCGACGGTCGCTACTGGTGCGACTACGGGGCCGACGAGAATGCGCCCATGGCCTGGCGGTACAAGGGGCCGATGGGCTCCGGCGCGCTCGGCGACGTCGGCTCCCACCTGGTCGATTCCGCCGAGCTGATCCTCGGCCCGGTGGTCGAGGTCTCCGGCGCGCAGCTCGTGCGGACCATCCCCGAGCGCCCTGTCGCCAGCGGAGCGGTCGCCGGTGGCCGCGGGGTCTCCGCCTCGGCGGATTCCCCGAAGGAGCCCGTGGAGAACGACGACGTCGCCACCTTCACCGCCCGCTTCGCCTCCGGGGCCGCCGGCACCTTCTCCGTCTCCCGCGTGGCCCACGGCCTGCCCAACTACAAAGCACTCACCGTGCTCGGCACCGGGGGAACCGCGAGCTGGTCCCTGGACCGCACCGGGGAGATCCAGATCGCCGACGCCTCCTCGCCCGCGGGGCTGGGCGGAATGCGCCAGGTCCTCGTGAACCCGGAGTTCCCCTACTTCGGGAACGGCTCCTCGATGGCCTTCGGCGGCGTCGGCCTGAACCAGATCGAGCAGTTCACCTACCAGGCACACGCCTTCCTGCAGCAGGTCGCCGGAGTGACCGGGGGCGCCCTGCCGCCGTGCGCGAGCTTCGCCGACGGCTACCGCCAGATGCGCGTGCTGGACGCCGTGGCCCGCTCGGCCGACGGCGGCGGCGCCGCGATCGAGATCTCCTGATCCGTCGGCCCGTCGGCCCGTCGGCCCGTCGGCCCGTCGGCCTGATCCCACCTCGACTCGTTTCCCGAGAGGAGACCCCCATGACGTTCACCTACGGTGCCTACACCGCCTGCCTGCAGGACCGCACCCTTCCCGAGGCCCTTGAGGTACTGCGCGGGATGGGGCTGACCGGAGCCGAGGTCAATACCGGCGGCTTCATCCCTTCCCCGCACGCCCCGGTCGACGCACTCCTGGCCAGCGAGCGCGCCCGACGCGACTACTTGCAGGTCTTCGCCGACGCCGATATGCAGCTCACGGGCCTGACGGCCTCGGGCAACCCGCTCTCGCCGTTGCCCACCGAGGGCCTCGGCCACGCCCATGACCTGCGCCGCACCATCGAGCTCGCCGGTCTGCTGGGCGTGCGCGACGTGGTGGCGATGTCGGGCACCCCGGGCACCGATCCGGGTGCCCGCTACCCGGCGTGGATCGTGAACCCCTGGAACGGCATCGACCTGGAGATCCTCGAGTACCAGTGGTCCGTCGCGGTGCCGTTCTGGAAGGAGATCGACGCCCTCGCCAGGGAGCGGGACGTGCAGGTCGCCCTCGAGATGCACCCGCGAAACCTCGTGTTCTCCCCGCCCAGCTTCGAGCGCTTCGTCGAGCTGGTGGAGCCCACGAACATCGGCGTGAACCTCGATCCCTCGCACCTGTTCTGGCAGCAGATGGAGCCGATCGACTGCATCGAGCGCCTGGGCTCGCACATCACCCACGTGCACGCGAAGGACACCGCGGTGCTGCCCGGTGCGGCCACCCGCGGTGTGCTGGATACCGACTTCGGTCCGGTTCCCGAGGATCCCGCGCAGCGCACCCCGACGGGGATGGGCCACTACTGCGCGACCTGGCCGGAGGATCCGGCCTGGCGTTTCGTCGCGATCGGGGAGGGCCACGACGTCGACTACTGGGCTCGATTCCTCGCGGCGCTTGCCGCTGTGGATCCCGATCTCGCCGTGAACATCGAGCATGAGGACGCCGCCTTCGATCGAGTCGAGGGCATCGCCCGCGGCGCCGAGACCCTCCTGGCCGCCGCCGCGAACTCCGGCGCCTGACGCGACCCCCGCCCGCCGGGCCGGCCCGTGCGTTTGGCGCCGGATGGTGCGTGACCTCGACGTATTAGCTATGGGCTCCGGCCCGGACAAGGAACAGAGCATGCCTCTCGTACGCATCACCCAGCAGGACGTCCGCACCCCCGAGCAGTCCCAGCAACTGGCGGACATCGTCCAGAGCGTCATGCTCGAGCTGTTCTCGGCCCCGCCCAGGGACCGCTACCAGATCGTGGAGACCCTCCCCGTCGGCTCGATCCTCGCCGAGGACACCGGGCTGGGGATCGAGCGCAGCGAAGGCGTGGTGATCATCCACGTCACCCAGCGGGGGCGCAGCACCGAGCAGAAGCAGGCGGTGTACGCCGCGCTCGCCGAGCGCCTCGCGGCCGCGGATCTCGTGCGCCCGGAGGACCTCATCGTCTCGGTGGTGCACAACGATCGCGAGGACTGGTCCTTCGGTCATGGACGGGCGCAGTTCCTCACCGGGGAGCTCTGAGGAAAGGGCCGACGGGGCCGACGGAGTGCGCGAGCGCCGGTCCGGCCCCGGCTCCCGAGCGAGTTCTGCACCCGGAGGACCGATCCCGTCGGCCGCATCGGTCGTGGCGCCACAAAACCCCGTTCGGGGCCGGCGGGCCCGACCAGGACGGGCCGGCCGGGCCGGGCCACACCGGCTCGACCGGGCCGGGCCACACCGGCTCGACCGGACCGGGACACACCGGCTCGGCCGGGCCACACCGGGCCCGCTGAGCCGGGCTGGGCCGGACCCGCCGAGGTCGGCGCCGCTCGTGCGGCACAGCCGCTGGCGGGCTCCCGTGGCAGCCTCCCGAACATGTCCGGGTTCATGTCTGGACAAATGAACAATGCAATGGCACGATAGGACAAGCGAGCGGTACGACCCGGCGAATCACCCCTGGTCACCGCCCAGATTTCAACGCAGAGAGGCCCTGAGATCATGGCAGCACCCGACCTCGACATCATCACCTTCGGTCGCAGCGGTGTCGACATCTATCCCTTGGAGATCGCCAAAGGACTGGAGGACATCAACAGCTTCGGCAAGTTCCTCGGCGGCAGCCCCACCAACGTCGCCGTCGCGGCGGCCCGGCTCGGGCACACCCCGGCCGTGATCACCGGCGTGGGCAACGATCCCTTCGGCCGCTACGTGGTCAAGGAGATGGAGCGCCTGGGCGTCTCCGGCCGCTTCGTCGTGCGCAACGACGAGCTGAACACCCCGATCACGTTGTGCGAGATCTTCCCGCCGGACGACTTCCCGCTGTACTTCTACCGCCGGCCCAGCGCCCCGGACCTGCAGGTCGCGCCCGAGCATCTGGACCTCGACGCGATCCGCAGCGTCCCGCTGTTCTGGTTCTCCGGCACCGGGCTCTCCGAGGAGCCGAGCCGCTCGGCCCACTTCGCGGCCCTCGAGGCCCGCGGACGCACCGCCCACACCGTCTTCGACCTCGACTACCGGCCCATGTTCTGGTCCTCCCCGGACGAGGCCCGCGAGCTCTACCGCGAGGCCCTCAAGCACACGACGGTCGCCGTCGGCAACAAGGAGGAGTGCGAGGTCGCCGTCGGCGAGACCGAACCCGAGCGCGCGGCCGATGCCCTGCTCGAGGCCGGTGTGGAGATCGCGATCGTCAAGCAGGGCCCCAAGGGCGTGCTCGGCAAGACCCGCGACGACCGCGTGGAGGTCGCCCCGAACCTCATCGAGGTCATCAACGGGCTCGGCGCCGGCGACAGCTTCGGCGGCTCCCTGGCCCATGGCCTGCTCGCCGGACAGGACCTCGAGACCATCCTGACCCGCTGCAACGCCGCGGGCGCGATCGTCACCAGCCGTCTGGAGTGCTCCACCGCGATGCCCACCGGCGAGGAGATCGACCTGCTGATCGGCGGCGGCGACCCCAACCACGGGCAGACGGTCGAGCAGATGCTCGGCGCGCTCCGCAATCGCGGTATCGACGCCCCCGCCACGGAGAAGACCGCATGAGCACCACCACGCAGACCACCGCCCAGTCCGCCTCTCAGTTCGTGAGCACGTACGACGAGGTCACGCGGGTTCGCCTGGAGGATCCGGGCCGGATCGCGCGGCTGGCGGCCTCCCGCAGCCGCCGCACCGTGGCGGATACCGACGGCACCATGATGGTGATCGCCGCGGACCATCCCGCCCGCGGCGCCCTCGGCGTGGGGAGCCGCCCGCAGGCGATGGCCAGCCGGCGCGAGCTGCTGGACCGGATGCGCGCGGCGCTCGCCGTGCCCGGCGTGGACGGTGTGCTCGGCACGGCAGACATCCTCGAGGACCTGCTGCTGCTCGGCGCGCTCGAGGACAAGATCGTGTTCGCCTCGATGAACCGCGGAGGGCTGCAGGGCAGCTCGTGGGAGATCGAGGACCGCTTCACCGCGTACGACGCCGCCGCCATCAAGCAGTCCGGCTTCGACGGCGGCAAGATGCTCACCCGCATCGACCTCGACGATGACCGCACCTCCTTCATCCTCGAAGCCAGCGCGCACGCCGTGACCGACCTGGCGCGGCACGAGCTGATCGCCATGGTCGAGCCGTTCATGTCGAGCCGCCCGGGCGGCGGGAAGGTCGTCAACGACCTCACTCCCGAGGGCGTCATCCGCTCCATCCATATCGCCCAGGGCCTGGGCGCGACCAGCGCCTACACCTGGCTGAAGTTGCCTGCGGTGAACGACATGGAGCGCGTCATGGACGCGACCACGCTGCCCACGCTGATCCTCGGCGGCGACCCGGCGAACGATGACCCGGACACCCTGCGCGCCACCTGGAAGCGGGCCCTGGACCGTCCCAACGTGCGCGGCCTCGTCGTGGGCCGCACCTTGCTGTACCCCGCCGACGACGACGTCACCGCCGCGGTGACCGCCTCCGTCGACATGCTCCGCTGACCGGCTTCTTCGAAGGGAGACCACCGATGTCCTCCACCTCCGACGCTCCGAACTCCTCCGACCTGCACCTGCCCGCGGGATCCACCGGCCGCGGCAACTACGAGACGATCATCGATCCCGGCGCCCGCGACGGCTGGGCCCACACCGGGCTGCGCGTGCTCGCGCTCGGCCCCGGGGAGAGCGAGATCTTCACGGCGAACAGCGTCGAGGCGATGATCGTGCCGCTGAACGGGGCCTGCGAGGTCTCCGTCGGCGGCGAGAACTACACGCTGCGCGGCCGCACCGACGTGTTCGCCTCCGCGACCGACGTGCTCTACGTGCCCGTCGGCTCCCTGCCCACCATCACCTCCGCAGGTGGCGGCCGCTTCGCCGTCGCCACGGCGGTCGCGACCGGCCCCCACCCGGTCGCGCTGATCCGCGCCGAGGACGTACCGGTGGAGATCCGCGGCGGCGGGAACATGACCCGGAAGGTGCGCAACTTCGGGGCCGTCGGCGCCTTCGACCACTGCGACAGCCTGATCGCCTGCGAGGTCATCACGCCGGGCGGGAACTGGTCCAGTTACCCCGCGCACAAGCACGACGAGACCACCGAGACCGAATCCGAGCTCGAGGAGATCTACTACTACGAGATCCAGGACGGTCCGAGCGGCCCCGGCTTCGGTTTCCACCAGACCACCTCGAGCGGCGAGGCGAAGCCCATCGACGTGCTCAGCGAGGTGCGCACGGGCGACGCCGTGCTGGTTCCCCACGGCTGGCACGGCCCCTGCGCGGCCGCCCCCGGGCACGACATGTACTACCTCAACGTCATGGCCGGTCCCGAGGCGGACCGCGCCTGGAACATCACCGACCACCCCGAGCAGACCTGGGTGCGCGGCACCTGGGCCGATGCCGGGATCGACCCCCGTCTCGAAGGAGAGCACCGATGAACGAGACCACCCTGCCCCGTGACATCCGCGTCGGCATCATCGGCGTCGGCCGTATGGGCGCCGACCACGTCGAACGGATCAGCCGCCGCATCAAGGGCGCTCGCATCAGCGTGATCAGCGACTACCTGCGCGAGACCGCCGAGAAGGTCGCCGCCACCGCGCCGGGCTCCCGCGTCGTGGACACCCCCGAGGAGGTCATCGCCGCGCAGGACGTCGACGCGATCCTCATCGCCAGCCCCGGTCAGTTCCACCGCGACCAGACCCTCGCCGCGATCGCCGCCGGCAAGCCGGTGCTGTGCGAGAAGCCGCTGGCCATGAACCCGCAGGACGCCTACGAGGTGGTGCGCGCGGAGGCCGCCTCGGGCAGCAACTACGTCTCGCTGGGCTTCATGCGCCGCTTCGACGCCGAGTACGCCGAGCTCAAGGACGCCCTGGACGCCGGCGAGCTGGGCACGCCCCTGCTGCTGAACTGCAAGCATCGCAACGCCACGGTGCTGCCCGGCTTCGACGACACGATGATGGTCTACGACTCGGCCGTCCACGAGATCGACGCGATCTCGTACTTCCTGCAGGAGCCGGTGGTCTCGGTGCAGACCGTCGTTCCCCGCAGCACCGAGCTCGCCCCCGAGGGCCTGCACGACCCGCTGCTGTTCGTGTTCCGCACCGAATCCGGCGTGGTCGTCACCGATGAGCTGTGGGTGAGCACGAACGCCGGTTACGAGGTGCGCACCGAGCTGGTCGGTTCGAAGGGCGCCTCGACCATCGGCCAGGGCATCGGCCGGGTCACCACCCAGCTCGAAGGTGGGCGCTGGGGCGGCGACGTGCCGCTGGATTTCCGGCCTCGCTTCATCGCCGCGTACGACGCCGAGGTCCAGGCCTGGATCAACGCCGTGGCCGACGGCAGCAACGTGGCTGCGCGCTCCGCGACCGCTTGGGACGGGTACGTGGGCGCCGCGATCTGCGAGGCGACGGAGCGCTCGCTCACCGCCGACGGGGATGTGCCGGTCACTCTGGAGGCGCGGCCGAGCTGAGCACAGCAGGACCGGACTCGGCGCCGAGCTGAGCTCTGGACGATCGGACTGATCGAGCGGCCGGCGGTCGCGCCGTATCCTGGCGCGGTCACGTCGGCCTGAACCGAGGAGGGTGCAGTGGACGTAGCCGAGGGGAATCGGGCGTTGAAGGTGGATCTGGTCGTGGACCGCGACCTCTCCATGCCGCTGTACCTGCAGCTGGCCAGCCAGATCGAGAAGGCCATCCAGGCCGGTGAGCTGCCTCCGGGCAGCCGCCTGGAGAACGAGCTCGATCTCGCGGGCCGGCTGAGGCTCTCACGGCCGACGGTGCGCCAGGGCATCCAGGAGCTCGTGGACAAGGGCATGCTGGTGCGCAAGCGCGGAGTGGGCACCCAGGTGGTGCAGGCGCCTGTGAACCGTCAGGTGGCGCTGACCTCGCTGTACGACGACCTGCGCAGCGCCGGGAAGGCTCCGCGCACGGAGATCATCGAGTACCGCATCGGGCGCCCCTCCTCCGAGGCGGTGGATCGCCTGCAGCTGGGATCCGGTGAGCAGGTGCTCGAGCTGCTGCGCGTGCGCTACGCCGACGACGAACCGCTCGCGGTCATGCGCAACACCCTGCCCGAGCGCATCGCCCCCTCCCGCGAGAGCCTCGCCAGCAACGGGCTGTACGCGTCCCTGCGCGAGGAGGGCGTGGTCTCCGTGCTCGCCCACGAACGCATCGGCGCCACAGTGGCCGACGAGGAGCATGCCGAGCTTCTCGATGAGGAGCAAGGTGCGGCCCTGCTGACCATGGAGCGCAAGTCCTTCGCGAACGACGGCAGCGTGGTCGAGTTCGGGTACCACGTCTATCGCGCGTCCCGGTACTCCTTCGAGGTCACCCTCGTCGACTCCTGAGCGGGTGCGCCGTCGGACCTCGGCCGCGCCGTCCGCCTCACCTCATGGGGCCAGCTTCCACAGCCCGCGGGACCGATGTCCGCGTCCGCACCGGTCCTGCGCGCCGTAGAGAGAGGAGGCGGAGCCTGACGGCTCAGCCCTTGGTGGCACCCGCGGTGAGTCCGCCGACGATGTACTTCTGGAGCACCATGTACAGCACCAGGATCGGGATCACGGCGATGAGGATCCCGGCCGCGAGCCCGGTGTAGTTGGTGGCGAACTGACCTTGGAAGTTCAGCAGGCCCAGCGGGATCGTCCGCCGGCTCTCGGAGCTCAGCAGCGACAGGGCCAGGAAGAGCTCGTTCCAGGTGGCCACACCGTCCAGGATCGCGACCGTCACCAGCGCCGGGACCGACAGCGGCACCACGATCCGGAAGAAGATCCGCACGTCGCCCGCACCGTCGATCCGCGCCGCCTCGAGCAGCTCGCCCGGGACCCGTCGGAAGAAGGATTGCAGGATCAGCACCTGCAGCGGGAGACCGAAGGCGATGTACGGCGGGATGATCCCGAGGATGCTGTCGGTCATCCCCACGCCCCGCAGCATGGTGAACAGCGGGACGATCGCGATGTAGATCGGAACCGTCATGCCGAGCACCACAGTGAACAGGATGACGTTCCGGAAGGGCATCACCAGTTTGGAGAGTGCGTAGGCGAGCAGCGAGGCCACGAACACTCCGAGGGGCACCTTCACCAGCAGCAGGATGGTGCTGTTGAGGTAGGCCGTGCCGAACTGCCCTGCCTCCCAGGCCTCCGGGAAGTTGGCCAGCGTGATCTCCTGCGGCCAGGAGACCGGGCCGTTGCTGAGGAAGTCGGACAGCGGTCGCAGCGCCGAGATGACCAGGAGGATCAAGGGCGAGATCCACAGCAGGGCGCCCACGGCGCTCCCGGCGGTCAGGGCGAACCCCTCGGCCCTCTTCCTGCGTCCTGAGGGGCGGGTGCGGGTGCCCGCGACGGAATCGGGGGCCGGGGGATGATGGGTGGTCCGGGCGGTCATGAGCTCTTCACCTGCGATCGGACGTAGGGGATTCCGGCGGCGACCGCGACGACAGTGATCACGACGGCGATCGCCGTGCCGTAGCCGGCGTTGAAGTACTGGAACACGTTCGCGTACATCCACGTGCCCATGACCTGCGTCGAGTAGCCGGGCCCGCCGTAGGTCATGGCGTAGACGAGGTCGAACACCTTGAACGACTCGATGAGGGACAGCGCCAGCACGATGTAGTGGGTGTCCCGCAGGCTGGGGAAGGTGATCCTCGTGAACTGCTTCCGGCGGTTCGCCCCGTCCATGGACGCCGCCTCGTACAGCTCGTCGGGGATCGACTGGAGCGCCGCCAGGTACAGGAGCATGGGGAAGCCGGTGCGCACCCAGACGGCCGGGATCATCACCGACCACAGGGCGGTGGAGTCCTGGCCGAGCCAACTCTGCTCGAGCCCGGACAGTCCGATCGTCCGCAGGACCGTGTTGATCGCTCCGTCGCTGGGGTCGTACAGCCATGCCCAGATCGACGCGATCGACACCAGGGGGAGCACCGCGGGCGCATAGAAGATCGTGCGGAAGATCGGCGAGGTGCGGCTCTTGCGGTTCAGCACCACGGCGAACAGCAGGCCCAGGGTCATGGGCAGCACGATCGTCACGATCGACCACAGGACGTTGTTCACCGCGGCGATGCCGACGACCTTGTCGTCGAACAGGGCGAGGTAGTTGTCGAGGCCGACGAAGTTCTGCTGATCGG
This sequence comes from Brachybacterium sp. FME24, assembly GCF_014897705.1. GTDB lineage: Bacteria > Actinomycetota > Actinomycetes > Actinomycetales > Dermabacteraceae > Brachybacterium. The sequence continues at coordinate 99,060 of NZ_JABUXV010000009.1, forward strand.
ACAGGCCGTCCCAGTCGGTGAGGCTGATCCAGAGCGCCTGCAGCGCCGGCCAGACCAGGAAGCCGAGGTAGAGCACGAGCGCTGGAGCGGCGAAGGCCAGGGGGAGGAGCCCCGGGCGTGCGCGTCCCGGTTGATCCGTGCGTCGGCGGGTGGAGCGGGCTGCGGTGCGGTCGAGGGTGTGGGCGCTCATCGCGTCTCCGTCCAGTCCGAAACGATCTGCTGCATGTCGCGAGCCGCCTGGGGCCCGTCCAGGGCCCCCTGCAGCACATCGCTCTGCACGGCGAAGTAGCTGTCGGCGACGGCTTTGGGGAAGGCCTGATCCTGGATCGTGTAGATCTCGCTCTGCTCGCGGATCTGCGCCCACTGGGCGCTGAGCGGGAACATCTCCGGATCAGGAGGGGCCTCGAGGGCGGCGGACTGGGTGTTCTGCAGGGATCGCTGAACGTCCGGCTGCACGAGGAAGTCGATCAGCGCCGCGGCATCGTCGGGGGCCCCGCAGGTCGAGGAGATCATCAGGCCCTCGATGAATCCCGAGTGGCGGACGGATTCGTGGCCCGTCGGCAGCAGAAAGGTGCCGAACTCCTCCCGCGGCTTCCCCGAGGGCACGATGTACTGCGATTCGATCCAGGGGCCGCTGATCGTGAACGCCGTGGTGCCCTGCACGAAGCTCTGCTCCGCATCGGCCGGTGCCACGCCGAGGGCGCCGTCGGTGATCCATCCTCGGTCGCTCCAGGCCCGGAAGAGGTCGAAGGACTCGACCACCGCCTGCTGGTCCCAGGACTCCTCGCCGCGCAGCAGCGCATCGTGCAGATCGGGCCCGGCGCACACCTCGAGCAGGTACTCGTACAGCCGCATGATGTGCCAGCCGTACTTCCCGCCGAACCCACCGGGGGTGACCCCGGAGGCGAGGATCAGCTCGTTGGCCGTCTCGAGCTCGTCGTAGGTGCTCGGGATCGTGGCGCCGGCCTCCTCGAAGACGCGTGCGTTGCACCAGGCACCGAGTGAGGCGACGTTGAGGGGGACCCCGTGGCGGGCGCCGTGGAAGGTCATGCCGTCGATGCCGGAGGTGCTCAGGGCGGAGTCCCACCCGTAGGTCCCGTAGTACTCCTCGAGGTCCTGCGTCAGATCCGCGTCGACGAAGGGCTGCCCGATCTGGCCGCCCCAGATCTGCCAGACGTCGGGGGCGTTGCCGCCGAGGATCCGGGTACGCAGCTTGTCGGGGAACTGCGCTGCACCGGAGCCGGGGACGGTGTCCACGGTGGTGGAGATGCCGGAGTCCGTCTCGAGCTGGGCCAGCTGCTCACGCAGGAGGGTGGCCGCGTCGATGTCCTCGTAGTTGAGCAGGGTCAGTCCGTCGGCGCCGGAGCTGGTGGCGATCCCGGTGGCGCACGAGGAGAGCGCGGCGAGGGCCGGGGCGGCGACGGCAGCGGTCAGGACGCCGCGACGGGTGGGCGACGGGTCGTCGCCGACGCCCCATCGGGTGGTGGGGGACATGGCGATCAGCTCCGGGTCCCGGCGAACCGGCGGAGCTTCGCGAAGAAGTCCTCGAGCAGGTAGCGCCCGTCGTACAGCTCGCACACCCGCACGGGCGCGCCCGTGCCCGGCAGGAGGCCGCCCTCGGGGCTGAAGGTGGGTGCGGGGACCGTGCGGAACAGACCGCCGCCCGGGTTCAGCATGAGGCCGATCGCCGGGGAGTCGCCGAGCGCGCGGTGCTCGATCGGGTCGCGATGCCACGTCGCGTTCCACTCCGTGAGCTGGCGGACGAGGTAGTCGCCGAGATCGCCGCAGGGCGCGACCTTCTCCTCGAGCTCGGCGTACCCGACCGAGGTCATGACGTAGGCGGTGCGCGGGACCTGCCAGATCCTGATTCCGGACCGGAACACGACGTTGGCCGAGGGCACGTCGTTGTGGAGGTTGAACTCCGGCCGTTCGCCGGGCTCATGGCCCCCGTAGCCGGGCCCGCCGATCCAGATCACGGTGGTGTCGGTCGCGGCGATGCTCGGGTCCAGGAGCAGGGCGGTCGCCATGTCGGTGAGGGGTCCGAGGAAGGCGATCTGGAGGGGCCCTTCGCCGGTGCGGTGGGCCTCCTCGATGATCAGCTGCGCGCCGGGGGAGTCTGCCGGAGCGGTCTCGTCGGTCAGCGGGACCGCTGAACCGTTCTCGACGCGCGTCTGCGTCATCCCCAGATGGGTCAGGAGCAGGTCGATCTCGTCGCGGCTGTCGAGCATGCTCGTGTCGGATCGGACGGTGCCGAAGTGCGCGGCGATGAGTCCGCGCACGTCGAGCGTCTCGGAGAGGAGAGCGTGGACGATGGCGAACTGGTCGTCGGCCTCGTTCTTGGCATCGGTGTTGATCAGGATCCGGCGGGTCCTGGGGGCGGTGCTCGTCATGGATCGTTCCTCCGTCGTCGGGTGGCGTGACGGCGAGGATCCGGCTCCCCGCGGTGCGGGGAGATCCGGCTCGTCGTCGAACGCGGATCGGGGTGGGGCGCCGGCCGGCCGCACGGTTGCGCGGCCGGCTCTGTCGGTCAGGGGGTCGACAGCCAGGCGTCGAGCTCCTGCAGTTTGAGGAACATGTCCTCGAACATCAGGCGGGTGTCCACCTGGGTGTAGACGCGCATGGGGCGCGCGTCCGGTCGTGCGGTGTACGAGCCGTCGTCCTCGAGCGCCGGGGTCGGTCGCACGAGGTGGCGGCTGGACGAGGTGTCGGCCTCGAAGTGGGAGCGCAGCGCCGTGAGGAGCACCAGCGGGGAGTCGCCGAGGGCGTAGGTCTCCGGTGCGCCGGGACCGGGGCGGTCTGCGTGGGTGATGACGGCCGTCTCGTCGTAGAGGTAGCGGCCGACGGGGCCGGTCGCCGCGACCCGTCGGCGCAGCTCGGCGTCGGAGACGAGGCACTGCCGGTACACGTCACGGGGGACCTGCCAGAGCACGAGCTCGGAGTCGGTGAAGACGACCTGCGCGGCACGCACGTCGATGAGCAGGTTGTACTCGATCGGCATCGCGTCGGGCGGGGGGAGGGCGAGGTCGTCGTGCTCGTTCCCGCCGATCCAGACCACGGTCAGCCGCTCGGAGATCCTCGGCTCCGTGAGCACGGCGGAGGCGAGATCGGTGAGCCCGCCGCCGGCGACGTAGTACAGCGGGGTGTCCGTATCGGTCCGCAGCGCTTCGGTGATGATCGCGTCGACCGCGGGGGACGGCTGCGGGGTGGCGCGATCGCCGAGCGGGAGGTTCGAGCCCTCGACGATGACCTCGGTGGAGGTGAGGCCGATCCGGGCGAACACGTCGTGGACGATCGCGACGGCCTGGGTCGCGGAGTCGGCGCCGGGATAGAACCCGTCGCCCTCGCGCAGGTGCGAGCCGATGACTGCCCGGATCTCGACGCCGGGGGAGAGCAGGTGGTGGATCAGTTGGTAGAGGTCGTCCGGATCGCCGGCGAAGTCGTTGTCGATGATCACGCGGGCTGCCGCGGCACCGGGAGAGGGCAGGTCCTGCCAGGGGCTCTCGCCGAGCGACCAGCTGCGGGAGACGGACGAGCGGTGCTCGTCGGTGGGGATGCGCGTCATGGACGTCCTCGTCATGTGCGGGGTGACGACGCCGGAGTCGTCAACCGGTTGACCAAAATGGGTTAACGATCACAGACAGTAACATGTGATCGGTAACTTGCCTAGGGGTCGGCGATCGACTCCGAAGGATTCGCCCCCGAAGGGAGCCCCGTGACGATTTCCCGCACCGGCAGCAGGCCGAGCATGGCCGATGTCGGACGGGCGGCCGGGGTGTCCGCGCAGACGGTCTCCCGCTACTTCTCCGGAGTCGGCTACGTCGGAGGGTCGACCCGCGAGAGGATCGCCGCCGCGGTCGCCGAGCTCGGCTACCGCCCGAACCGTGCTGCCGGCAGCTTGCGCGCACGGCACACCGGGATCATCGGGGTCCTGACGGTCGGGGAGCTCGTCCACGGCAGCGCGCAGATCCTGACCGGTCTCAGCCAGGCCGCCCGCCGGCTCGAGCAGACCCTGATGATCGCGCAGGTCGAGCTCGGGTACGAGGCAGAGGGATGGCAGGGTGAGGTGCGCCGGGCGGTGGACCACTTCCTCTCGGCACCGGTGGACGGGATCGTGGTCTCGACGTCGATCTCCGGGGTCGACGAGGCCCTCGACGCGGCGCGGGCGCATGTGCCCGTCGTGAACCTTTCGGAGCGCCCTCGGGTGCTCGACGGATCGGTCGGCACTCACTCCTTCACGGCCGGATACGAGGGCACCGGGTATCTGATCGGTCAGGGGCACACGGCGGTCATCCATCTCGCGGGCCCCGCGACGCGCCATGAGGCGATCGAGCGCGAGCGCGGATATCGGGAGGCGATGCGCGAATTCGGTCTCGAGGCGCTGGTCGTGGGTGAGGCGCGCGACTGGTCCTCGGCAACGGGCTTCGCGGCGGCTCAGCAGGTCGATGTCGACCGGTTCACGGGCGTCTTCGCCTCCAACGATGAGATCGCCCTCGGATTCCTGAGCGCCATGGAGCGCCGCGGGCGGAAGGCGCCGACGGACTTCTCGATCGTCGGCGTCGACGACATGCCCGCCGCCGCGTACTTCTCGCCGCCGTTGACCACGATGCGCCTCGACTTCCAAGGGGTCGGGCGAACAACCTTGCAGACGGTGTACGAGATGATCCGCACCGGCGAGAGCACTGCGCGACGCGTCATCGAACCTGAGCTGAGGATTCGGGAATCGGTGGCGGCCCCACGGGATCGGACCCGCTGAGCGACGCGCCCACGTACGGTCGCGAGGTGCTGAGGGAGGGTCGCTCAGCCCCGTTCGGAGGTCGAGATCTCGAGCCGGGACCAGCCGAACGGTCCGAGCTCTGCTGACGCCCCTGCGGAGGCGCCCGCCCGCACGCCCACCGCGCGCGGATTCGCGGAGAGGTTCGCGAGGAGCACCTCGCAGTGGCCATCCCTGCGCGCCCCGATGGCACGGATCAGCCCGTCGGCGCTCGCGGCGGAGAGCAGCTCACCGCCCTGCAGCGCTGTGAGGGCGGCGAGCGCATCGCGCACCGGGAGGTCGGCGCCGTCGGGCGTGCGCAGTCCGCGCGGCCCCCACTCCTCGAAGTACGTCAGGGACGCGACGCCGGGGATCGCGAGGGCGGCGGCGCTCGCGATCGTCCAGGCGGCGAGCTCGGGGCTCGCCTGGCGCGGGTCCTCGCTGCCGGTGCGCTGGGCGCCGTATCCCTCCGCCAGGTCGGCGCGATGTGGTCGCGGGGGAGGCGAGGTCGCGACATTGTTGAAGCGGGGTCGCAGGGTCACCGGGCCGATGTGCACCGGCAGGCCGGAGGCTCGTCCCGAGAGGTCCTGGGCGATCAGCCGCTGCATGGCGACCGCCTCGATCAGCTGGTCCGTCTCGTCGGTGTGGAACAGCGGCGTGCTGGCGACGACGAGGCCGTCCATCTCGCTGTGCCCCACGCGGTCCCACTCCCGGTTCAGCTCGGTGAAGTGCGACCGTGCCCCGCCGACGATGGGCGCCGTCGCAGGCAGCGCGGTACGCAATGCCGTGACCAGGGCGGGCTCCGAGACGTGCGAGACGGCCGACGTGATGCCGACCCAGCGCAGGGGCACGCCGGCGGTGAGGGCGCCCGCAGCCTCGGAGAGGAGCGTCGGGTCCACCCGGTCCGGGCTGACGAGCATGACGGAGAGGTCCTCGGCCCCGAGCTGCGCGCGCCGGAGAGCCGCCGGCCACGCGGGATCCGTGAGGTCGATCTCGACGTGGCGGTGGGAGGTGATCGGGTCGGGGGCGGAGGGGCCGGGTGACGGGGCGGTGGACGCTCCGACCGCGATCAGCGGGAACGGACCCCCGGGCGTGAGCTCCAGCGCCGTCACCGCCGGGGTCGCGTCGGGCAGCAGGTCGTCCTGCGGCGCCGGGGCTCCTGCGGTGAGGACGACCCGCTGGAGGATCCGCTCCCCGGTGGCGAGGACGTACGGGAACGGTTCGTCCAGCGACCGGTTGTACGTCTTGTACGAGGCGTCGGACCAGTTGCGCTGATCCTCCATCTCGAACACATCGCCCTCGAGGCCCAGGTGGAACGCGGTGCCGTGATCGGCCCAGCTCAGAGAGACGATGTTCCGAGCCGGCTGATGGGGGCTGATGGCCATCGGGAACCGCATCGGCAGTTCGGTGCCATCCGTGCGGCCGACGGCGAGTTCCGATCCGGCCAGGCGCGGCGGATGCAGCACCACCAGACCGGTGCGGTTCGTGAGGCTGTCGCGATCGATGTCAGCCGTGAACGTCACCGTGAGCCGATCTCCCTCCACCTCCACTCTCACCGTGCCGGTCAGGGAGATGCCTCGCTGCGCGATCCGGATGCCGACCGTGAGGGAGGAGTCGGTGGCGTCGGCGGTCACCTCGTGGGGAGATGCGGTCTGCCAGTCGCGGTCGCGTGCCACCGCGCGCACCCCGCGCAGCACGATCTTGCCGTCGCAGCGGATGTCGGCGAGCTCGTCGGCTCGTCGGTCCAGCGACCAGCGACCGGACCGCCAGCGCTCGCCGGAGGGGACGGGCCTCCACGCCGGGGACGGGATCATAGCGAGGTCATGCCGCCGTCGACGGCGAACAGGGATCCGGTCGCGAAAGCACTGTCTTCGCTCGCGAGGAAGACCATGATCCCCTCGACGTCCTCTGCCTGTCCGGCCCGGCCCAGCGGGATGCGGCCCACGATCGCGGAGCGCTCGGTGGGATCATCGGAGATGGTGGTGACCAGCGGCGTCTCGGTGTAGGCGGGAACGACGGTGTTCACGCGGATGCCGTCGGCGGCATAGGCGGCGGCGACGGTGCGGGTGAGTCCGTGGATGCCCGCTTTGGTGGTCGAGTAGGCGGTGAAGTCATTCCCCTCGCCCCGCAGACCGGTGGGGCTGCCGGTGAGGATGATCGAGCCGCCCCCGGTGGCCAGCAGCGAGCGCACGGCGTGCTTCACGGTGAGGAAGGTGCCGGTCAGGTTCACGTCCACGGTGCGCTGCCACACCGCGAGATCCAGCTCGGCGATCTTCGCGTCCTGCCCGAACAGCTGCACGCCGGCGTTCGCGACCACGACATCCGGAGACCAGCCTGCCGTGCTCAGCTCGGCGAAGCCGGCCTCGACCGCGACCTCGTCGGAGATGTCGACGGTGAGTGCGCGGGCGGTGCCCTCGCCGGTCTCCGCGGTGATGGACTCGACCGCCTGCTGGGCGGCGGCGCCGTCGCGGTCGGCGATCACGACGCGGGCGCCCTCGCGGGCGAAGCGGGAGGCCACGGCGAAGCCGATGCCGGAGGCGGCTCCGGTGACCAGGGCCGTGCGGGAGGCGAGACGGGTCATGGGGTCATCCGTTCATCAAGGGCGGAGCTGCTCTGCTTCGTGGCACGGGCATGGCGTCGGGGCAGATGCCCGGACGACGACGGCTCGTGACTGACCCAGTCTGCACAACCGGTTGACCAATTTCAAGGAGGGTGCCCTCGACGACGGGGCGGCAGACGTCGCCTGCGCATGTGGCGCCGCCATCCCCCGGCCTCTGCCACCGCCATCTTCCGGCGCATGTCACCGCCTCGGGTCGCTGTCGCCGTCTCCCCGCCCGGCGGCGCGCCCCCTGCCCGGCGGCGCAGCCTCCGGCCAGCGAGTTTTGTGGCCTCAGGACCGGTGTCGCCGTCCGCATCGGTCCTGAGGCCACAAAACTGTGCGGGCGGGCTCGGGTCGCCGGCTGGCCGGGCGGGTAGGCCGGCCCGGCCCGGCCCGGCCGGCTGGGCGGGCCCGGGCCGGCGGCGTGGGCGGGCTGGGGTCAGTCGTCGATCTCCAGGAGATCGGCGGCGCTCTCGAGGTTGTCGAGCTCGGAGCTCTCGCCGGTGTCCCGCTGCATCCGGTCGAGGTAGGGCTGCGCCCGGCCCACCTGGTGCTCCAGTGCGGTCACCGTGGTCAGGAAGTTCTCATTGGCCTGGGTGCGGAAGGCGTCGATCCCGTCCATCGTCGTGAACAGGTTGTCGAAGGCCTTCTGCAGGGTCTCGGGAGAGACGCCCGAGGTGGCGGCCTGCTCCTGGATCTTCTGGGTGTTGTCCGCGAGCATCTGCGAGGTGCGGTCGATGAGGGAGTCGGTGGTGCGGTTGACCGCGTCGATCTGGTCCAGCACCAGTTTCTGGTTCTCGAGCGCCTGAGCAGTGATCACCGCGGTGCGCAGCGCCGTGACGGTGGTGGTGCGAGCCCGATCCACGCCCTGGGCGAGCTGGGTGTTGTTGTCCTCGATGAGGCCCATCGCGAGGTAGGCCTGGACGGTGACGGCGATCTGGGTGGCCACGTCCTGGCGGCGCTGACGCACGGCGAACAGCACGTCGCGCTCGAGGGCGTCGGCCGAATTGGCCTTGCCCTCCGCGCGCAGTCCGTCGGCGCGGCGCACGGTGCGCTCGTCCAGCAGCGTCAGCAAGGACGAGGCCTTCTGCAGCGCGCCGAGGTCCTCCCAGAGGGAGCGGCGCTCCACGGACAGTTCGGCGTTGTCGCGCTGCAGCATCTCCTGGCCGCGCCCCAGTGCCGCGAGCACTTCGTCGAGCTGCTTCTGATTGGACTCGTAGCTGCGGAAGTAGCGCTTGGCAGTGTTCTTGCCGGGCAGGAACGACAGCGCCTTGGAGGCGAAAGTGTCCTCCTTGGGGGCGAGATCCTCCATCGTGGTGCGCAGCTGGGAGAGCGACTTCGAGACCGACTCCTGGGAGCCGCCGCTCTCCTTGGCATCTCGCAGCGACTGCTCCATGAATCGCGACGAGGTGCCGGTGGTGCGCTCGAAGGTACGGCGGGCGACGGCGCTGAGGGCGTCGACCTGCGCGGTGAACTCCTGGGAGTGCGGGTTCAGGGTGGAGATCTGCTCGACCCACTGATCGGCGCGGGCGGCGAGGTCCTGCCGCTGCTCTGCGGGGAGATCGGGGAGCATCGAGACGGCCTTGTCCGCGGGGACCTCGGCGACGGGCTCGGCAGGGGTGATCTCCGGTTCGGGCGTGGGCGGCTGGAGCTTGTCCATGGGGGGCCTCCTCGGGCGGTAGGGCTGATTGTCAGGTCGTCGAGCAGAGGGTCAGACGTCGATGATCGGGTTCAGGTGCTGGTCGGCGAAGCGGGTGCGGAGGAACTCGGCGTGCACCTCGAGGGAGTGGGAGACCCCGGCGACGAGGTCGCTCTCGATCCGTTCGACCCCTTCTGCGAGCACGGCGAGCTGCTGATCGATGTCCTCGAGGTTCGCCAGCGCTTCGCGTCGGGCGGAGCCGGCGAAGGTGGCCAGGAACCCGGTGATGTCCTCGACGGAGTCCAGCAGCTCGGGGATGTACCTCGTGGCGATGCCCTCCAGGAGGGTCACCTCGCTCTCGAAGGGGCGCTGCGCGCGCAGCGTCTCGGACTCGGCGAGGGCGTCGATCCGTCGCGCCAGGGAGTCGAGGTGCTCGAGGGTGAGGCCCACCGTCGGCTCCGAGGCGGTTCGGCGCAGCTCTGTGGTGCGGGCGCGGCTCCGAGCCGTCGCCCCCTGGATGTCCGCGAGCATCGCCGCGGTGGTCTCCGACTCCCCGGTCGAGGCGGTGACCTGGGGGGTCTGTGGAGACGTGAGGGCGCGCACTGCGGCTCCGCTGCCCCCTGCGGCGAGCACGCCGGCGCCGGCCGCGATCCCGAAGGCCGCGAGAGGGCCGACGATCGCGGTGCCGAGACCCAGCACCAGGCAGGCCACGGCCACCAGGCCGCCGGTGAGCAGGGGGACCCCGACGGAGAACAGGGCGGATCGCCCGGAGCGTCGGCGGCCGACGTCGGACGAGGTGGGGCCGTGCACCGTGCCCTCGAGCGGCTTCTGGACCGGCCCCCAGAGGCTGCGTCGCTCAGCGGTCGCCTTCCAGGGCAGATCGACGTCGCCGGGCGCGACGGGGTTGGGCGCGCCGGGGTCGGGGGACGTGGCGTCCCCGCTGGTCGGCCTCTGGGCCGACGGATCGTTCCCGTCTGTCACACGTACCCGCTGTTCCCTCGGAAGGCGGCGACGAGGTTCTCATCGGGCCGGGCGACCCGACCTCGGGTCGGGTCCGTGCGCCGTGCGATCGCCTCGTCATGGGCGTGACCGAAGGTTATCGCGATCGCCTGGATACCTCCCAGCGTCGGCTCAGCCGGTCACCTCGCGGCGGGCTCCACGGAGCCCGCGAGCGCTGCCAGAGAGCGGTCGAGGAACTCCGGCCCGACGGATGGCAGGCCACCGATCTCCTCAGCGACCTCCGGTGGGGTCGCGCTCCAGTCGTACGTGAGGCGCACCCGGGTGCCCTCGGGCACGGGCTCCAGGTCGTACCGCCAGGTCCAGCCGCCGCCCTCCAGGGTGCCGTTCGCGGAGTACTGCGCGGGCTCCCAGGCGACCGTGCGGCCCGGTTCGAAGGCGATCACGAGATTGTGCATCTCGTAGCGGCCGCCGGCGTTGACCTGGAACATCTCGATCCCGAAGACCTGCCCGGTCGCGGTGATCCGGGCCGGTTCTGACTCCAAGGAGCCCCTCACCCAGTCCGTGGGCTCCGTCAGATGGTGCTTGGAAGGGTCCGTGAGCAGGTCGAACACGACGTCGGGGAGCGCGTGGACGATCCGTTCGGCGATGAAGCGATCGGCGAACGTGGAGGGTTCCTGGTGGTCCTGGTGGTCCTGGTGAGTCGTCATGATGAGCTCCGTCCATAGAGTGCTGCGACCTCGGGGGAGTCGAGCCACTTCTCGTAGGTCCCGGACTGCGGCCATCCCTGCGGCACGTCCTGCCACTGCTCCTGGCGGCCCCAGGGGAGCACGTCCATCAGGGCGAAGGTGTGGGAGAGCTGCTCGGTGCCGCGACCGTCGGTGTGCCAGGTGCGGTAGACGGTGTCGCCGTCGCGCAGGAAGACGTTCATCGCGAAGCCGCCGCCGGCCGGGGCGCCGACGTCGGCGCCGAAGGGGCTGTTCGCTGTCGAGTACCACGTCATCTCATTGCCCACCTTCTCGCGGTAGGCGAGGGCCTCGTCGATCGGCCCCTGGGTGACCACGACGAAGCGGGCATCGTAGCGGCGCAGGAAGTCCAGGCGGGTGAACTGGTGGGTGTAGCTCGTGCAGCCGCCGCACTGCCACTCGGAGTCGGGGGACCACATGTGGTGGTACGTGATCAGTTGGGACTCGCCGTCGAACAGGTCGACGAGTCGCACGGGTCCGTCCTTCGACTCCAGGGTGTAGTCGGGCAGCGCGACCATGGGCAGCCGACGGCGCTGGGCGGCGATCGCGTCGAGCTCGCGGGTCGCGGCCTTCTCGCGCACGCGCAGCGCGTCGAGCTCGCGCCGCCAGGTCTCGGTCTCGACGACGGGTGGGTAGGTGGTCGGGTTCGCAGTCATGATGCTCCCTCGCGACGTCGGGATATGGTGCATGTGAACACCATCCACATTGGTGTGAACACCGTAAACTTCGAGGGGATGGGCGTCAAGAGTGTCGGAGAGATCGCGTTCCTACCATCACGGCGACCTGCGGGCCGCGCTGGTGACGGAGGCGCTCGAGATCGCCCGGACGGAACCGGCGGCGCTCTCGCTGCGCGAGGTGACCCGCCGCGCGGGGGTCTCCCCGGCTGCTGCGTACCGCCACTTCCGGGACCGCTCCGCCCTGATGGGCGCCCTGGCGACGGAGATCCAGCACCGCATGGTGTCGCGGATGCGGGCGCGCACCGCGGACCTCGAACCGGCCGACCCCGCGCGGGAGGCCCTGCTGCGACTGCGCGGCGTGGGCCTGGGGTACATCGACTTCGCCATCGAGGAGCCGGGCTGGTTCGAGCTCGCCTTCTTCGGGAGCGCCGAGGGCGCCGCCGTCGAGGAGGAGGCAGGATCGAGCCCCGAGCAGGTCCCTCCTTTCGCGGAGCTCCTCGCAGCGCTGGACGACTGCGTGGCGGCCGGTGCCCTGCCCGCGGAGCGCCGCGCCGGAGCGGAGTTCTCCTGCTGGTCCGCCGTGCACGGCTGCGCAGAACTGATGGTGCACGGCCCTCTACGCGGCGCCCCGCCCGCGGTGGTGCGCGAGGTCGCCCAGCGCGTGGTCGACGACATCATCACCGGGATCCGCTGAGCCGCGCCACCCAGTCGCGCTAGCGCTCAGCCGCTCCACCGTTCTGCCGTTCCACAGTTCTGTCGTCTTCTACCGCTCTGTCGCATCGGCTCCCCCTCCGCGGACGACGTCCTGCGCGCCCGGCGCGGGGATCTCCTCGTCGAAGGGGATCATCGGGCGGTTGATCCGGGAGTGCCCGAGGCGGATCAGGTCCTGGTCCACGCCACCCGGGGTGAGGGCCAGCAGCCAGTCCGCGGCCGCCTCGTACTGGTCCGGCTCGAGGTATCCCATCTTCACGGTGACCACGTCGAAGCCCGTCATCGACAGTCCCAGGCGTTCGAACATGCCGTGGGTCGCCCACTGCGAGCGCCGAGCCGTGATCACGACGCTCAGCCCCGTCGGCCGGTCGCCGTCGAGCACCCGCAGGGCGGCCGCGCGGCCCGTCGGGACCGACTCATCCAGTGCGGCCACCTCGACCCGCAGCGGGACCGGGCCGGGCTCGCGGGTGTCGATCCGTGCACCGATCTCGAGGTCCCCGCGGCCCCCGACCCCCAGTTCCCAGGCGGCATCTGTCGAGCTCGGGTCGACCAGCGAGACCATCAGCGCGCTGACCTGGCCGGCGCGGATCTCCTGGCGGGCGGCGAGGCGCGCCAGGGCGTGGGTGGTGTCGTCGGCGCCGCCCGCGCCCGGGTTGTCCCCGGAGTCGGAGATCCAGAACGGGCGAGCGGTCGAGGAGATCGCCCGGTCCAGGCACTGATCGAAGGTGCCGGTGGGCGCGACGAACTCGAAGTCGTGGCGCGCCTGCCAGACGGTGCGGGCGAGCTCGAGGGCGGCATCCTCGACGGCCTGGGCGTCGTCCCCGAAGGCGACGACCGCGGCCTGGCAGCGCGGTTGGTCCGCCCAGGCGAAGCCGATCCAGTAGGAGATGTCGGTGATCCCGGGGCGCTGCGTGATTCCCGGGATGCCGGCATAGATCGACTTCGCCGGTTCGATGCGGGTGGAGGTCTTCTCGCCGGGCAGCAGGATCGGCACGTGCAGGAGCGCCTTGTGCGGCAGGGCCCCGCCGTCGCGCACGCGAGAGGCCGCCTCGACGAGGTCGCGCAGTCCGCGCTCGCGGGTCTCCCAGGCGTCGATGTGCGGGGCGTGGCGGTAGCAGGTCATCAGGTCACAGGCCTCGAAGAGGGTGTGCGAGACGTTCCCGTGGAGGTCCATCGCGGTGCCGACCACGACGTCCGGCCCGATCGCGGCCCGGATCGCGGTGATCAGGTCGCCTTCGGCGTCCTCGAGGCCCACCACGCTCATCGCCCCGTGGATGTCGAAGAAGAAGCCGTCCAGCGGGGCCTGCGCGTGGGCGGCGGCGAGGCCTTCGACGATCTCCTGCTTCCAGCTCTCGTACACCTCGCGCACCAGCTGGCCACCGGGCAGGGCACGGGCGTGCAGGACGCCGACGTACTCCGCCGCCTCCCGCAGCACCTGCCCGGTGCTGGAGGCACCGGTGCCCGCAGAGCCCGGTGCGGCGGGCCCGGGGGCGGAGCCGGGATCGCCGGCGCCGCTGAAAAAGGGGTAGCGGTCCAGGATCGCCGCAGTGCCGCGGCGCACCTCGAAGTCGTCGGCTCCGGAGCGGTAGGGGGTGAAGGTCGAGGATTCGATCGCGATCCCGGCGATGCCGATGCGGGGAGCGGCGGCGGACTGATCGGATGGCGCGGACTGCGGTGCGGGCGCCGAGCTCGACGTGGGGTGTGCGGGCTGCGTCGTCGCAGACATGGGATGCTCCAGAGGCTTAAGCGGTTGATACTGGATTCGTCCATCCTTCCACCCCGACGCCCGTCCCGCCATGAACGCGCCGAGGCGCGCGAAGGAGCACCCCATGATCAGCTTCGATGACCGCCACGGACCGGCCGACGCCGCCCCGGCGAGCGACTATCCGGACCTCGCCGTTCCCGACTGGTACCGGGACGCGAAGCTCGGCGTGTTCGTGCATTGGGGTCTGTACTCGGTTCCCGCCTGGGCCGACGTGCTCGACCGCAGCGACGTCACCGCCCAGAACGCCTACGCTCGTCATCAGTACGCCGAGTGGTACGCGAACACGGTGCGCATCGACGGCAGTCCCACGCGGGAGCGGCATGAGCGGCTCCATGGCGTCGGGCACTCCTACGAGGACTTCGCCGAGGACTGGACCCCTGCCCCGGACGCCGTGGCGCAGATCGTGGGATGGGCCGAGCGGGCCGGCGCCCGCTACGTCGTCCCCACCACGAAGCACCACGACGGCTTCTGCCTGTGGGACTCGGCGACCACTCCGTTCACCGCGGCGCGGCGGGGGCCGGGCCGGGACCTGATCGCGCAGTTCTCCGACGCCGCGCGACAGGCAGGGTTGCGGCTGGGGCTCTACTACTCCGGAGCCCACGATTGGCATGCGAGTCAGTTCCCGCCGCTGACCTCGAACCAGGAGCTGTTCGCGCTGCGCCGCAACGACGACGCCTTCGCGGCCTTCGCCGCCGCCCAGCTGCGCGAACTCATCGACCGCTTCGCCCCGGATCTGCTGTGGAACGACATCGACTGGCCCGACGCCGGCAAGTACGACGGCCCCGACTCCCTCCAGAACCTCTTCCGCGACCACCTCGCGGCCGTGCCGGACGGCCTGGTCAACGACCGCTGGGGCGTGCCGGTCCACGGCGTGCTCACCCGTGAGTACCAGGACATCGAGGAGGTGCAGGACGAGGTCTTCGAATCCACCCGCGGCCTCGGCCTCTCCTTCGGCTACAACGCCGACGAATCCGCCCAGCACGCCCTGGACGGCCCGGCGCTGATCCGCCTGCTGGCCGACGTCGTCTCCAAGAACGGGAACCTGCTGATCAACGTCGGCCCGCGCGCCGACGGCAGCATCCCCGAGCTGCAGGCCCGAGCCCTTGCGGAGCTGGGGGAGTGGCTGGGTCGCCACGGCGACGCGATCTATCGGACGCGACCGTGGTTCCACCGGGCGGTAAGGGTGCTGCCCGAGGGCGTGCGCTTCACGCTCGGGCAGGCGGCCGACGGGGCAGGTGAGACAAATCGGGCTGAGGGTGCCGTGGCGCTGAACGTGCTCCTGCTCGACCCGGCCGCCGGCCCCGTGAGCCTCGACGAGCAGGTCTCGGCAGTGTTCCGAGAGATCGCACAGGTTCCCGGTGATGGTGATGGGCCCGAGGGTGACGAGGGTTCGGCCGCGACGCGTCCATCGATCGCCGAGGGGTCCGGGCAGCCCGGCGTCGCCCTCGTCGACGGCCGCGTCAGGCTGGCGCCAGGCCTGGGGGAGCAGGCCGTCGCTGTCCTGACCCTGCCGCTGCGCTGACGCGTATGCCTCGGGAACGACTTACGGGTGACGCCAGAGTGCGGAGATCGGCAGACCCCAGATGCGATCGGCCAGCTGGCGGCTCTCCGTGGAGAGCCCGAGCACGGCGCCCCCGAGGAATCGGTCACCCAGACGTTCCGCCAGGGCTCGAATCCCCCGGGAATGGTCGGCGCGAATAGTCGAAGAGGACTTCACCTCGAGGAGAAAGACTCGACCGTCAGGGAACTCGAGGACGACATCCACCTCAAGGCCATCCCGGTCGCGGAAGTGGAAGATCTCGTACTCCTCGGCGGACCAGCCTCTCTGTGCGAACAGTTGAGCCACCACGAAGGCTTCCAGCTGGGCCCCGAGCGCGGGGGCTGACGTCAGCTGAGCCAGCTGTGCGGGCTTCAACCGCGAGAGGCGTGCCGCGAGGCCGGCATCCGCCACAGCGACCTTGTGCCGACCGACCTCCCGCTTGGTGAGGTTCGCCCGCCACGGTGGGAGATCGTGCGTGAGATACAAGGTCGACAGAGCTGCGAGGTAGGCCGAGATCGATGACCGGGCGATCGACAGCTCGTCCGCGAGCCTCGCCTGAATCAGCTCGCCACCCTGGTTCGCAGCCACGAGTCGAAGAACCGCGGCGAGGCGATCGCTCGACAATCCCCGGGAGACGTCGCCGACGTCCCGAGTGAGCAGACGGTCCAGGTAGTTGTCGAACCAGACGCCGTGGTGTCGCTCCGGAAGCTTTTGGATCTCCGGGAATCCTCCTCGAACGATTGCGTCGATGTGCGCCTGGCGTGACCAGCCCTGCTCGGCTCCGTCCAAAGAACCCTTCGCCTGCCGCACCCACGCCGCGAAGTCCTCCTTCCGCCCCGCGATCTCACCCTGGCTCAGACCATGGAGATCGAGCGTCACGGCTCGGCCGGCGAGCGAATCCGGTGAACGGGAGAGCCTCAGCAGATCGGACGAGCCGGTGAGGAGGAACTGCCCGGGGCGGCGGTTCGCGTCGATTGCGGCCTTGATCGCGAGGAGCACGGAAGGGTCGCGCTGCACCTCGTCGATGATCAGCAGACCATCGTGCGCCTGACGGACGAATGCTCGCGGGTCCAGGCGCGCGGATTCCCGTACCTCGACGTCGTCGAAGCTCACCGACATGTGCCGCTGAGGCTCCGCGATCATCGAGGCGAGGGTGCTCTTCCCAACCTGACGCGCCCCCTGAATCACGACGGCAGGGAACGACCCGAGAAGATCCTCTGCCTGAGGCAGAAGGTGTCGGGTGATCAGTGGTGTCATAGATCAATGGTAGGCCAGGTCGACCGTTCGCGACGACCAGGTCGAACGTTTGCGACCTACTAGCCCGAACATTCGCGATCCATCGGTCGGACTTCTGCGGCCGGCCGTTCACAGGATGCCGTCCAACCGTGTTCGGGTCTTCCGAGTCCTGAGGTCCGTGGCCAGGGGGCTGTCGGGGTTCACTGATCGACGAGCAGCGCGGCGATCTCCGGGTGCCCGGCGATATAGCCGTCCAGGAGCTCTGCCCCCAGGGTCGGTGAGCTGACCAGGGGGTGGATCGAGAATCCCTGCCAGGCGGCCTCGCGAGAACCGGTCATTGCGGCCTCCAGGATCTTCCGCTCGGCCGCGCGCAGCGACGCCATCATGCCGAGCCTGCCCAGCTCCACCGGGGCGACCGGGTGCGGATGCACCCCTTCGCCGTCCACGGTGCACAGCACCTCGAGCACCGCGTCCGCCGGGAGCTCCGGCACGATGCGCTGTGAGGCCGGAGCATCCTGTCGCTCAGCACTGATGTTGCCGACGTCGAGGATCATCCGCTCGCTGCGTCCCGTGGCCAGCGCGGTCATCAGTCGAAGCGCGACCTCCTGGTAGCCGCCGCCGGCGACGTCCTCCTCGCGACGCTCCTCGTCGCGGGACTCTGCCATGTAGGTGGCCTCGCGCTCGTGGAGGGTCTGCCGCCAGAGGTCCGCGGGGGAGGAGCAGCAGGAGGAGTCGGTGTGCGGGGAGGTGGCGTCGCCTGCCATCGAGTCGGTCGCGGCCAGGTAGAAGTCACCCTGCTGCTTGGCGAGGAACTCGCCGCGGGTGGTCGCAGAGGCGGTGATCCGTTCGATCGCCGAGGCGGTATGCAGGTAGTAGTACAGGTACTCGTTGGGCAGGGCGCCGTCGGAGCGCACCCAATCCTTCCCGATCAGCCGCGCCTCCTCGATCTCCTCGAGGGCGGCGTCGTCGGCCAGGAGCTCGGGCAGGCGGTCGGTCCCGTCGACCGTCACCGAGCGCAGCCAGCCCAGATGGTTCAGGCCCACGTAGTCGACCTCGGCGCCGCGCTCACCGGCGACCAGGTCGACGCCCAGCAGGCGACCCACCCGGCGCACCAGCCCGATCGGGGTGTCGCAGATTCCCACCGCGCGGTTCCCGAGCACGGAGCGCATCGCCTCGGTGACGATCCCGGCGGGGTTGGTGAAGTTGATGACCCACGCCGCGGGGGCGAGGTCGGCGACGGCGCGGGCGATGTCGAGCGCGACCGGGATGGTGCGCAGCGCGTAGGCGAGGCCGCCCGGGCCGATGGTCTCCTGCCCGAGCAGGCCCAGGTTCAGGGCGACCCGCTCGTCGACGGTGCGCGCCTCGGCGCCGCCCACGCGCACGGCGCTGAACACGAAATCGGCGTCGGCGACGGCCTCGCGCAGATCGGTGCTCGCGGTGACCCGCGGGGCGTGCGTGATGCGGCCGTCGGCCTCGAGCCGGCGCCGCACCCCGTCGATGACCTCGGTGATCGTGCGCAGTCGGCCTGCGTCCACGTCCTGCAGGGCGATCTCGTCGACGCGCAGACCGGTGGCACCGGTGGCGACGGCCTCGTACACCAGCGGGACGCGGAAACCGCCCCCGCCCAGGATCGTCAGCTTCATGGCAGCAGGACCTCCAGGTCCTCGCCCTCGGGGAGGGTGAGTGCATCGGGATGGGACGGGCGATCGGTGATCAGGGCGGTGAAGCGCCCCAGGGAGGCGACCTCGAGGAACCCCGAACCGGGGAACTTCTCGTGGTCGGCGAGCAGGAAGCACGTGGTCGAGACCTCGAGCAGTCCGCGTTTGACGGGCACCTCGCTGGGGGTCGAATCCAGCACGGTGCCGTCGGGCCGGATCCCGGAGGTGCCGAGGAACGCCGCGTCGACGCGCACCTGCCGCAGAGCCGATTCGGTCAAGGTGCCCACCAGGGACTGGTAGTTCGGTCGCAGCAGCCCGCCGAGCACCACGATGTCGATGTTCGGGGCATCGGCGAGGGACTTCACCACGGCGAGCGACGCCGTGACCACGGTCAGGGAGCGGTCGGCGAGCAGGGGGCACATCGCGGCGACGGTGGTGCCGATGTCCAGGGCGATCACGTCCCCGTCGGCGATGCAGCCGACGGCCCGTTCGGCGATCTGCCGCTTGGCGGAGGAGGCGGAGGCCGCGACATCGGCGAAGGCGCGCACGTCGGCCTCGGGGCGGATGCTTCCCCGGACGTCGCAGGCACCGCCGCGCACCCGGCGCACCGCTCCGGAGGTCGACAGCAGGTCGAGGTCACGACGGATGGTGGCCTCGGAGACGGCGAAATCCGCACTCAGACGGCCGACGGTCGCCGAGCCGTATCGGCGCACGAGGGCGACGATGCTCTCATGGCGCTCCTCGCTCAGCATGGCGTCACCGTAGCACCGTTCACGCAACTTCGAGCACGAGCGAGCAGAAGAATGCATTCACGGGCATGATGTGTCATGCTGGTGGTCTGCGCCACAGCATCGCGGCTGTCGCCGCCCGCACCTCCAGGAGAACCTCATGCGTCGACGTACCTTTCTCGGCTCGAGCGCCGCTGTCGGGGGCCTCGGGCTCCTCGCGGCCTGCGCGCCCGGTTCCGACACCGACGGTGGCGGCGGGGACGCCGCTGCACCGGAGGCGAGCGACGTCGAGACCGACCCGGCGGCGATGGGCGAGGTCTCCCTGAAGGTCTGGGACCAGGAGGTCCGCGGCGCGCAGAACGATGCGATCACCGCACTCATCGAGGCTTTCGAGCAGGAGTATCCGAACATCACGGTCGAGCGGGTCTCGCAGTCCTTCGACGACCTGCAGCAGCAGACCGGTCTGGCCCTCTCCGGCAACGATGTTCCCGATGTCCTGCAGGTCAACAACGCCCGCGGCGACATGGGCGAGTTCGTCAAGGCCGGCCAGCTCACGGATCTGTCCGCGTACTCCGAGGCCTACGGCTGGGAGGACCGCTACTCCACCTCGGTGCTCGCGAAGTCCCGCTACTCGGCGGACGGCGTCACCTTCGGTGACGGACCCCTGTGGGGCCTCCCGCAGACGGGCGAGGTGTGCGGCATCTACTACAGCGCCGCGAAGCTCGAAGCCCTCGGAGCGCAGCCGCCCACCACGTGGGATGAGCTCTTCGCCCTCGTCGAGGCCGCCCAGGAGGCCGGCGAGCAGCCGCTGGTGCTCGGCAACCTCGAGCAGTGGCCGGCGCTGCACGTCTTCGGCCCGCTCCAGGCGAACTTCGTCTCCACCGAGGAGATCATCACCCTCGGCATGGGCAACGCCGGTGCGGACTGGACCGGCGACGCCAACGTGCAGGCCCTCACCCAGCTGGCCGACTGGGCCGGCAGCGGCGCCTTCGGCGACTCGCCCAACGGCCTCGCCTACGACACCGCCTGGGCGGAGTACACGGAAGGCACCGGGGTGCTGCTGATCGGCGGCTCCTGGCTCGGCCCCGACATGGAGGCCGTGATGGGGGACGACCTGCGGTTCATGGCCCCTCCCGCGGGCGCCGACGGCACGGTCGCCACCACCGGAGGCACCGGATTGCCCTTCGCGATCCCCGCCGAGGCCGCCAACGTCGACGCCGCCGCGGCCTACATCGACTACATCACCAGTGACGCGGCGATGGAGCTGATCGCCGAGAAGGGCGGCATGCCGGTGCTGCGCACCGCCGAACTGGCCCCGGAATCCGGCGTGAACAAGGACATCTACGAGGCATTCGACGCGGTCTCGACCGACGGCGTGCTGCTGCCCTACCTCGATTACGCGACCCCCTCGTTCGCCGACACCGCCGGGGCCGCTCTGCAGGAGGTCATCGGAGGCCAGGCCGAGCCGTCGGCCGCCGCCGAGACGCTGCAGGCGGACTACGGCGAGTTCACTGCGCAGGGCTGAGCCGCCGATGTCGAAGTCCCCACCCTCGGCGGTCGTGCGCTCGCGCGTGACCCCGTACCTGTTCATCCTGCCGGCGTTCCTGGTCTACGCCGCGTTCTCGCTGTACCCGCTGCTGCGCGCGGCGCAGTTCTCCCTCTACGAATGGCCCGGCTTCGGGCCCTCGACCTTCGTGGGCCTGCAGAACTACACCGACCTCATCGGGGACGAGAACTTCCGGGCGGCGATCGGCAATGCTCTGGTGCTGATCCTGTTCTACGCGGCGTTGCCGGTCGTGATCGGACTGGTCCTCGCGGCCATCTTCCGCCGCGGGCAGGTGCGGGGGATGGGCTTCTTCCGCTCGGTGATCTTCCTGCCGCAGGTCATCGCGCTGGTCGTGGTCGCCGTGGCGTGGAGGAACATCTATGCCCCGAACGGCCCGCTGAACCAGGCGCTGCGCGCGGTGGGGCTGGACGAGCTGGCCCGTGGCTGGCTGGGCGACCCCGGGGCGGCGCTGCCGGCGGTCGGGTTCATCGGGACCTGGCTCG
Organism: Brachybacterium sp. FME24; assembly: GCF_014897705.1. Lineage (GTDB taxonomy): Bacteria > Actinomycetota > Actinomycetes > Actinomycetales > Dermabacteraceae > Brachybacterium. Next base: position 120,115 of record NZ_JABUXV010000009.1, read on the forward strand.
AGATGGGGCTGGTGATGCTGCTCCTGCTGGCGGGGATGAGCCGCATCCCGGACGATCTCTTCGAGGCGGCCCGACTGGACGGCGCCGGCCCGGTGCGCGAGTTCTTCGCGATCACGCTGCCGTCGGTGCGCGGCGAGATCGTGGTGGCGCTGGTGCTCACGATCATCGCGGCCCTGAAGACCTTCGACCTCGTCTACATGACCACCTCCGGCGGGCCCGGCAACGCCACCACGGTGCCCAGCTACGAGGTGTACCACCGCGCGTTCCAGCTGCGTGAGGTGGGGTCCGCGAGCGCCGTCGCCATCGTGCTGACCGTGCTCGTCTTCGCGATCAACGTACTGGTCACCCGGATCGGGGAGCGGTCGCGATGAGAGTCTCCACCGCCGAGCGGACGATGAACTACGTCGTGCTGGGGCTGTTCGCCCTCTTCGCCCTCGCCCCGATCCTCACCATCCTCGCCACGGCCGTGTCTTCGCAGATCGGCCAGGCGCCCGGGCTCCACCTGGGCAACTTCCTCGAGGCCTGGGACGTGGGCGGTTTCGGCAGTTCCCTGGGCAACTCCCTCGTCGTCGCGGCGATCGTCGTGACCTCCGCGGTGACCCTGTCCGTCCTGTCGGGATACGCCTTCGGCACCATGCGGTTCCGCGGAGCGACGGTGCTGTTCTACGTGTTCCTGCTCGGGCTGATGATCCCGACCGAGGCCACGGTCATCCCCCTGTTCTTCGACCTGCGCTCCCTGGGGCTGACCGATACCTACGCGGCGATCGCCCTGCCCCAGATCGCGCAGTCCGTCGCCTTCGGGACCTTCTGGCTGCGTGCCCAGTTCCGGACCATGCCGGTGAGCCTGCTGGAGGCGGCCGCGCTCGACGGGGCGGGCCCGGTGCGCACGCTGCGCAGCGTGGTCGTTCCCGCTTCCGTCCCGGCCCTGACCACGCTGGTGGTCCTGGTGTTCATGTGGACCTGGAACGAGTTCCTCATCGCCCTGGTGATGACCCCCGGCGGCGGCCTGCGCACCGCCCCGTTGGGCCTGGCGAACTTCCAGGGCCAGTACACCGCCGAGATCGCGCTGCTCTCCGCCGGCGCCGTCATCGTCGCCCTCCCGATGGTGATCATGTTCCTGTTCCTGCAACGACACTTCATCCGCGGAATGCTCGAAGGAGCCGTCAAATGATGACCCCAGACCGCCCCACCCCCGACCACCCGACCCCGAACCACCTGTCTCCTGACCCTGCCGCAGGCACTGCCGCTGGCTCGGCATCGCAGGACGTCCCGCCACCGAGCGAGCGGACGGCGCCGACCCACGATCCGCACCTCACCCCCGAAGCCCGGGCCGCTCTGGACGGTGCGGCGGGCTGGGACCCGCTGGTCGGGTCACGGCGGGACGACGATCCGCCCCTGGACGTGCTGCTGTCCGGAACGGTGTTCTTCGACATCGTGTTCACGGGCCTGGACCGACTGCCGAACCCCGGCGAGGAGCTGTGGAGCAAGGGCATGGGCTCCAGCCCCGGCGGTATCGCGAACCTCGCCGTCGCCGCCTCACGGCTGGGCCTGCGCACCGGGCTCGTCGCCGGGTTCGGGGACGACGCCTACGCCGACTGGATGTGGCACACCATGGCGCACGAGGAGGGCATCGACCTCTCCGCCTCGCGCCGATTCCGCGACTTCCACTCCTCGCTGACCGCCTCGGTCGCCACCCAGGGGGACCGGGCGATGGTCACGCACGGCCACGAGCTGCCCGAGCCGCTGTCGGCCCTGATCGCGACGGCTCCGGCGGCGCGCGCCGCCGTCGTCGACCTGGCGGGGGAGACCACCTGGTGGGCGGACCTCGCCCGCCGCGGCTCCTTGATCTTCGCCGACATCGGGTACGACGGGACCGACCGCTGGGACCCCGCGGATCTGGCCCCGCTGGCCCACTGCCACGCCTTCACCCCCAACGCGGTGGAGGCGATGAAGTACACGCGCACCGACAGCCCGGACCGCGCCGTGCGAGCGCTCGCCGAGAGGGTGCCGCTCGCGGTGGTCACCGACGGCGCCTCCGGGTCCTACGCGATCGATGCCTCCACCGGGGAGGAGGCCTACTGCCCGGCCGTCCCCGTCACCCCCACGGACACCACCGGCGCCGGTGACGTGTTCGCCGCAGCCATGGTGCTGGGGACGCTGGCGGACTGGCCCCTGGCCGAACGGCTCAAGTTCGGCTCGCTGTGCTCGGCGCTCGCCGTCCAGCAGTTCGGCGGTTCCTTGGCAGCCCCCGGCTGGGGCGACATCACCGACTGGTGGCGCCACCTCAGCGACGCGGCCGACGGCGGGGACCTGCGCGCCGCCTACACCCGCGACGGGTACTGCTTCCTCGAGGAGGTCGTCCCTGATCACCCGGTCCAAGGTCGCCGCCGCGCCCAGGGCACCTTCGCCCTGCGCTCGGACGCCGGAAAGCACTGACCCGGCCACCACCGCCGCCGGGGCCGTGCGATGGTGCGCGGCTGCGGCAGCAGCCCTGACCCCCTCCTCGACGACCCCCAGAGCTCGCGCCGCACTGCCGCGGCGCCCTGCGAGAGACGAGTCCCCCATGTCCATGTCGCACTCCGACACCACATCGCACTCCGACACCACCACGAACCCCGCCCCCACCCGTGAGCGCCCCGACCACCTGACCCGGCGGCGCCTGCTGCAGGGATCGGCGGTGCTGGGCCTGGCCGCGGGTGCGACCGTCCTGGACATCCCCGCCCTGCCCCCGATGGAACAGGCCCTCGCCGACGGCACCGTCGACCTCGACATCCTGTACATCGGCGCCCACCCCGACGACGAGGCCTGGACCCTCGCCGCCTTCGGCCAGTGGAACGAATTCGAGGACCAGCTCGCCGGAGTCATCACCCTGACCCGCGGAGAGGGCGGCGGCAACGCCGTCGGCCTGCAGGAGGGGCCCGCCCTCGGACTCATCCGGGAGACCGAGGAGCGCGCCGCCGTCGGCTATGCGGGGATCGAGCACGTCTTCAACCTCGACGCCGTCGACTTCTACTACACCCTCTCCGCGCCGCTGACCTACGACGTCTGGGGCGGGGCCGAAGCCCTCAGCCGCGTGATCCGCGTGGTGCGGGCAACCCGTCCCGAGGTCATCGTCACCATGAACCCCTCGGCCGTCGAGGGGAACCACGGAAACCATCAGCAGGCGGCGATGTTCGCGGTCGAGGCGTACCTGCTGGCAGGCCGAGACGACGTCTTTCCCGAGCACTTCGACGAGGGCCTGCGCCCGTTCGCCCCGAGCCGGATCCTGCGCTCGGGGTCCAACGGCACCTCGGGCACCGGGCCCGACGCCGTCGCCGAGGGTTATGAACCCGCTGTGGCCAGCGATGTCGTCTTCGGGGCCTGGAACGGCACCGAGTCCGAGCTGCACGAGAAGAGGTGGAGCGCGGTGCGCGACGACGCGGTCCACACCTATCGCACCCAGGGCTGGCACGTGATCCCGCCCTCGCCCACCGACCCGGCGCAGATCCCCGCCACCTGGTTCACGCTCATCGACTCGCGCACCCCGCTGGCGGACCCCACCAGCTCCGACACCGCCGCTCTGGCCGGGGCGACCCTGCCTCTCGAGGGCGGCCTGCCGTTGGGCACGCGACTCGCGCTCGACTCCGACCGCTTCGCCCTTCTCCCCGGCGGAGACGTCGAGGTGACGGTGCGCGTGGGCGCACCCGGCCAGGCCTTGCCCGGCGTGCAGGTCGAGCTCGAGGCACCGCAGGGCTGGAGCGTCGGCCGCCTGCAGGGAATCGGCACCATCCCGGCGAAGCAGGAGCGCACCGCGACCTTCACCGTGACGGTCCCGGCCGACGCCGCCACCGGCGAACACGTGCTGCTGCGCGCGAAGGTCACCTCGCGCCAGGGCAGCGGTGAGAACGTGCTGCCGCTGCGCACCGCCGGCCCCGTCGAGTCGGGCCTCGCCGAGCGGCCGGAGATCGCAGCCTTCCTGGACTGGACCGCGGAGCTCGGCATGCAGCGGCTCGACGCCCTGGTCCCGACCCGGCGCTCCCTGGGCTCCGGCCGCGCCGAGATCTTCGAGGTCACCGCTCGCAATCACGCGGAGCAGGAGCAGGACGCCGAGGTGGTGCTGGAGCTGGCCGAGGGGATCACGGCCGATCCGCCGGAACTGCTGTTCGAGGCCGTGCCCGCCGGCGGCACCGCCTCCGCCGAGGTGAGGATCGAGAACACCGATCCCACCCTGCCCACCGCCAATCGCGCGCCGGACGGCGGGATCTACCCGCTCACGGCCACCACCACGGCCGACGGCACCGCCGCGACGATCACCCAGGGCCTGCACCTGGTGCCGCGACTGGTCGCCGCACGCACCGAGGGAGTCGAGGTCGACGCCGAGCGCGGGGCGGGCGAGTACCCCGGCGATGCTCTCGACATCGGCACCCTCTGGGAAGGTGACGACGTGAGCCCCGAGGATGCCTCCGGCTCCACCTGGGTCACCTACGACGACGACAACCTGTACGTGTTCGTGCAGGTCATCGACGATGTGCTCGGCGCCCTGCTGCCTCCGGAGGACAACAAGCAGCGCTTCCGCACCGACTCGATCGAGATCATGATCGACCCCCGCGGCACCTCGGACCACACCGCGAGCACCTTCATCCTCGGCGTCCTGCCCGGCACGGCGGTCGACGGCGGCATCGGCGGTCCGGTGGCCGGGCGCGACCACGACAACCGGCAGGGCCCGATCGCGCAGACGGCTCCCAGCGTGCAGATCGACGCGAGCATCTCCGACCCGTACGCGGGATACGTCGTGGAGGCGAAGATCCCCTTCGCCGAACTGCCCGACGGCCTCGACCCGGCGAGCATCGGCTTCAACGTCGTCGTCTACGACTCGGACACCCAGGACCGCACCGGGCAGTCCCGTATCGGCTGGTCCACGTTCCCCGGGGTCCAGGCGGACCCGTACCGGTGGGGAGTCCTCGAACTGCCCGACGTGCCCGGCGGCGACTCGGCCCCGGTCACGCCGCAGATCCCGGACTCTGCCGCCCGCTCCGTGGAATCGCCGGCCTCGATCCTCCAGGCGGCCGGCGACGACACCGGCCTCGGCGGCGCCCCGCTCCTCGGTGCGCGGGCGCTGAGACTGGACAGGGTCTCGCGCACCGACGCCGGAGTGTCAGCGCGAGTGCGCATCGCCGAAGCGGGCACCCTGCGCGTCTACCTGTGGGACGGCAGCACCCTTCTCGGGTCGCTGGATGCCCGGGAGGTCGGCAGCGGGCACGAATCGCTGGAGGTGCCCGTGACCGGCGAGGTCGGGCCGGATGCCTCCGTGCACCTGGCCGTCTCCCTCGAGAACGACGAGGGCACCGCCGCCGCGGCCGCCGTCGTGGAGTGAGTGGGGCCGTGGAGTGACGGCCGCCGACTCCGGGTAGAGGACGCCGACCGGCATGGGGACAACTCCCCGGGGACTTCTCCCCGGGGAGTCTGACCGGGGAGTTCACCCCATCGCGCTCCCGCCGGGATGCTCCTAGATTTCAGGTACTGGGTGCGGGCCTCACAAGGGGACGCGAGGACAGGGCACGGGATCGACCTGCTGCGTCGGTCGACCAGGGCGGTGGGGGCCGTCTGGTCGGCGCGGAACGTGGCATCACCGGTCCCGTGTCGGTCCTCCGGCATCGGGGGAGGGCAGGCGATCGTCCGTGAGGGGCGGGCAACGATCGTCGGGTCCGTGGCCAGTGGGAGCGGGATCCGGGCCGAGCGCCCGGACTCCCGTTCCCGAAGCCTGCTGCAGCCTGCGACGCGCGGGACGCCGGCACGGCTGCACGACGTGCGTCAGGTCCGGTCGGAGCGAGATGCCGTGCTCCCTGCGATGACGTCCGGTGCTCCGACTTTGGTCAGACGGCCCGGTCCATTCGATCGATGTGCGGCATGGGGCGGCCTTCCTAGCGTCGACCCCATGCCCGGAGATCCTCAGCTCGTCCGCAAGTCCGCCTCGCCGACGCCGGATGCGGAACGCCTGTTGGCTCCGGATCTGGCGCGAGGAGTGATGCTGCTGCTCATCGCGCTCGCCCACTCTCGGATGCTGCACGCGGGGGGCAGCGACCTCACCGCTCCCGCCGGTGGTGGACCGATCGACGTCGCCATCCAGTGGGTGCTGACGTCGACGGTCGACGCTCGGTCGGCGCCGCTGTTCGGCCTTCTCTTCGGGTACGGCCTCGTGCAGTTGACTCGGCGCCACTCGGGCCCCGACGGGGACTCGGCGCGGGCACGGCGGTTGATCCGCCGGCGCGGGGCCTGGTTGGTCGTGTTCGGTGCCGTGCACGTCGTCCTGCTCTACAGCGGCGACATCATCGGTTCCTACGGCCTGTTCGCCGTGGTTCTCGCCGGTGCCGTGTCCTGGTCCGGTCGTCGTCTCTGGGTAGTGGGCGTGGCTGCCCTGGCGATCAGCGCAGCCGCCTACAGCGTGCTCCAGATGATGGCAGGGGCCGGCGACGCATCGGCGGCGGTCGGATCGAACCTCCTCGAGAGCGCGCTGCTGCGGGCCACGGCGCTCCCGGTGCTGCCGATCGCCGCGCTGACCGTGGCGCCCGCGGCCCTGATCGGGATCTGGGCCGGCCGAATGCGACTGCTGGAACAGCCCGACCGCTACGGTCCGCTGCTGCGCCGTGCCGTGCTGATCGGGTTCCCGGTGTCGGTACTGGGGGCGCAGCCGGTTGCTCTGCAGGCCGCGGGAGTGTGGACGCCGGGAACGTCCGGTGTCGGGGTCATCGCCTTGGTGGTGTTCAGCGTGACCGGCATCGCGGGCGGGATCGCCTTCGCGGCGGCCATCGCCCTCGTCGCAACCCGGATCGGCGACCGTCGTGGCCGGGTGACATCCGCGCTGGTGGCCTGCGGTCGACGGTCGATGACCTTCTACATCGCCCAATCGCCGGTGTGGCTGGTGGCCACCGAACCGTCGCTGCTCGATCTGGGCGGCCGCCTGAGCGTCCTCACGGCCGTCGGGGTCGCCATCGGCACATGGGTGGCCACCGTCGTCATCGCCGACGCCCTGCAGCGCGCGGGGCGGCGTGGCCCGGCTGAAGCGCTCCTGCGACACCTGACCTATCGCAGCCGGTCGCGGCGTCCCGAACCCGCGTAGCCGGCGCAGGTGGACGTCGGGTCGATGGTCAGCCTCGCTGGGGCGTGCGCACGATGACGACGGGTCGAGCGGACCCGAGCATGTCACCGCATCGGGCGTTCTGCACCTGCACGACCTCCTGGGGATGCGAGATTCAGCTCCTCGGCGAAGTGGCACGCCGCTTGGGTGCCGTCATCCAGCGTCCGAAGTTCGGGCTCTTCGCGACGACAGATCTCCTCGGCGAACGGGCAGCGCGGATTGAAGCTGCATCCCGCTGGTGGATCGGACGGGTCCGCCACTTCGCCCCGAAGCGGCTCCTGGGTCAGCAGATTGCGCCGCGTCGGATCCGGCTCGGGGACGGAGTCCAGCAGGGCTCGGGTATAGGGGTGGCGAGGGCGGGAATACACGGTGCCCGTCTGTCCGATCTCCACGATCTTTCCGACGTACATCACCGCGACGCGATCACACATGTACCTCACGACGGCCAGGTCGTGAGAGATGAACAGGTAGGTCAGTCCGTGGTCCGCCTGCAGGTCCACGAGCAGTTCCAGGATCTGCGCTCGCACCGAGACATCCAGTGCGGACACGGCTTCGTCCGCGATCACCAGCCGCGGGTCCAGGCTCAGGGCGCGGGCGATCACGATGCGCTGACGCTCGCCTCCGGAGAATGCGTGGGGGTAGCGGTCCAGATAGTCAGCTCGCAGGCCGACGATCTGCAACAGGTCCACCACCTTCTCGTCGACCTTCCTGCGGTGCGCAGTGCGATTGTTGCGAAGCGGTTCAGCAATGATGTCCCGCACCGTCATCCGTGGATTCAGGGAGGAGAACGGGTCCTGGAAGATCATCCGAAGCTCGCGCCGGTAGGGACGAAGCGCCTTGCCCGGCAACGTCGCCAGGTCGACCTGGTCCCCGTCGGACCGGCGATAGTTCACCTGGCCGCCGGTCGGGGCGTAGGTGCGGATCAGGCTGCGTCCGACGGATGTCTTGCCGCAGCCGCTCTCGCCGACCAGGCCAAGGGTCTCGCCCTCGCTCATGTCGAAGCTGACGCCGTCGACGGCGCGGACCGTGGTGCTGTGGCGGCGGAACATGCCGGAGCGGCGCGTGAAATGCATCCTCAGGTCGCGGACTTCCAGCAGATTCTTCTGGTCCTCGAGTTCACTCATGTGACTCCTCCTGATCCTCCGCCAGCACGCAGCGAACGTCCCGGCGGGGAGCGATCGTCACCGTACGAGGCTCGCGCACGTCGCATTCGCCGGGGCGGACGTGGTCGCATCGTGGGTGGAACGGGCATCCGGGGGGGCGTGCTTGGGGGCCCGGCACCGTGCCTCGGATGGTCACCAGGCGATCGCTGCGGTCCTGCCCGATTCTGGGCACGGCAGCCAGCAGCGCCTGGGTGTACGGGTGCTGCGGGTCGTGAAAGATCTGCTCGACCGGTCCGCTCTCCACCACGGTTCCCAGATACATCACCACGACTTCGTCGGCGATCTGCGCGACCACACCCATGTCGTGGGTGACGAAGAGGACCGACATATCGAGCTCAGCCTGCAGGCTGGCGAGCAGTCGCAGGATCTGCGCCTGTGTCGTGACGTCCAGGGCGGTGGTGGGTTCGTCGGCGATGAGCAGTTTCGGCCGGCATACCAGAGCCATCGCGATCATTGCGCGTTGACGCATGCCGCCGGAGAGCTGGAAGGTGTAGGCATCGAACCTCTCCGCCGGCTTCGGCATGCCCACCTGGTCGAGAGCTTCGATGACGCGTTCCTTGGCCGCAGCCATATCCAGATCGGTATGGATGCGCACTGCCTCCATGATCTGGTTGCCGATCGTGTGCACGGGCGAGAGCGACGTCATCGGCTCCTGGAAGACCATGGAGATCTCGTTGCCGCGGATCCGGCGGATCTCTGATCCTTTCGGGTCCAGGGACGCGAGGTCCACGGGAGCGCTGCCGGTCTCCCCGTGCCAGAGCATCCGCCCGCCCGTGACCTTTCCAGGCTTGTCGACAACCTGGAGGATGGAACGACCTGTGACGCTCTTGCCGCATCCGCTCTCTCCAACAATGCATACAGTCTTGCGCCGCGGGAGCTCGAAGCTGACTCCATCGACCGCGCGGACCGTGCCATGGTCGGTCTCGAACTGAGTACGAAGGTCCTCTACCTTCAGCAGCGGGTCACTCGACTCTGGCATTGCGCGCCTCTCCACGTGAGTGCTCTCCGACCAGATCATCGAGGGAGAGTGCCGCCAGCCGAAGGGAGTCGTAGAGCTTCTCCGTGCCGGTCTCGTACAGGCAGAGCACAGTGCCCTCCTCGGTGATCGCGAGGTCGCTGTAGGCGGCAGGATCGGCGGTGAGGCGCACCCCCGAAGACCAGGACTCACCACCGTCCTGACTGCAACGGACCGTCAGGCTCTCGCGTCGGTCGCTGGCTGGATTGGAGAACAGCAGCACCCCCGAGGCAGTGGACAGCACGCTGCCCTGGCATGCCGGCTCCACCAGGGTCGGATGCCACCGGAGAGCGCCGAAGGATTCGCCCTCATCGTCCGAGTAGGCGTACCCGCGGCATCCTGTGTCGGCATGGTTCCGGACGTTGAAGTACACCTGCCCGTCCCGGAGCTGTGCGAGAGTTGATTCATTGGTTCCGTCCGGGAGCACACCTCCCAGCGCCCATGTCGCGCCGCCATCGTCGCTGTAGATCACGTGGGAGCGGAAGGGGTCGCGCCAGCGGTCCAAGTGCACCCCGACGGCATGGTCGCACGGGATGATCAGCCGTCCGGAATCCAGCTGCACACCGTGACCGGGTCCGGTGGCGTACCACGTCCAATCCCGGGCCTTGGTGGCGGCCGTGACGTCTTCGGGTTCGCTCCAGGTGAGCCCCTCATCGGTGCTCCGAGTGACCCAGACGGTGCGCTCTGCACGGCCCGCACAGATGTCGGTCTCGTTCCGGTCAGCAGGGTTCCGCGAGAACAGCAGCACGACGGCCCCTGTGCGACGGTCGACGACGGGTGCCGGATTGCCGTTGGTGAAACCGGGTTCGGCGTTCACGACCTGATCCGGCTCCCACGTGCGCCCACCATCGAGACTCCGACGGAGCAGCAGGTCGATCTGCCCGGCATCACCACCGCCGTCACGCCGTCCTTCGCAGAAGGCGAGCACGACGCCGGAGGTGGTGACTGCCAGAGCGGGAATGCGATAGGTGTGGAACTCACCTGTCCCTCGTTCCCACAAGTCGGTGGTGGATCGGATCTGATGGCTCATGAGTAGGTCCTCGCCTGTTGACGGTCAGTTGTACGGGTCGGCGGCATCACGCATGCCATCTCCGACGAAGTTGAGAGCGAGCACGGCCACGATGACGGCCACGCCGGGGAACATCAGCCAGGGCGTGGTGACCAGGCTGCGGACGCTCTGGGCCTCCTGGAGCAGTACGCCCCAGCTGACGACGGGAGCCTGCAGCCCGACGCCGAGGAAGCTCAACGAGGTCTCGGCCAGGATCATCCCGGGAACGGCGAGGGTGAGCGCCGCAATGATGTGGCTGCTGAACGACGGCAGCATGTGCCGCCGCATGATGCGCAGCGTCCTGGCGTTGTCCAGCCGTGCGGATTCGACGAAGTCCTCCTCGCGCAAGGCCAGGAATCTCCCACGGACTACGCGTGCGAGGTCCGTCCACCCGATGATCGAGAGGATGAGTGTGATCGCGAAGTAGCTGGTGATCGGTCCCCACGTCGTGGGAATCGAAGCTGCGAGCACCATCCACAGCGGGAGGCTGGGGATGCTCATGATGAACTCGATGAAGCGTTGGATGAGTGTGTCCGTCGCACCGCCGTAGTAGCCGGACAGGCCCCCGAAGAGAATGCCGAGGATCATCGACGCGGCCACGCCGACGAGTCCGATCGACATGGACACTCGTGTGCCGTGGACGATGCGACTGAACAAGTCCCGGCCGAGGGAATCGGTGCCCAGCAGGAACACCGGCTCCTCCGGATCGACGGGTCCGATGAGGTGCCGGTCCCACGGGATCAACCCCGCCAGCTTGTATTCCTCGCCCTTCACGAACAGGCCCAGTTCACGCACTGACGATTCGTCGACGGACATGGTGCGTCGACGGGACTCCTCGTCCTCCTCCACGGCGTAGCCGTTCGCGAATAATCCGACTCGAAAGCCGTCGCTCGTATCCACCAGGGAGATGACCTGCGGCGGAGCGTTCTGATACCCCTCGAACCTGCTTGCCGTTCCATGAGGTGCCACGAACTCGGCCAGGAGCGCGACAGCGTAGATGAGGATGAGGATGATCGCACTGATCGTCGCCACGCGGTGCCGACGGAATCGGCGCCAGACCAGGTGCCAATACCCGCGTGTTGCCGAGACCGGCTCGTTCGATGCGTGCTCGAGAGCTTCGTCGGCCCCCTGCAGCACCTCACCGGATTGCATGGACGTCATGCGATCACCGCTTTCCGTAGCGAATTCGAGGATCGAGCCGGGCCAGGAGGACGTCGGAGATGAGCGTCCCGACGACGGTGAGGACGCTGAGCAGGAGGAGGAAGCTCCCGGCGAGGTACATGTCCTGGCTCTCCAACGCACGGAGCATCACGGGGCCGGTGGTCGGAAGGTTCAGAACGACCGACACGATGATCTCGCCGGAGATCAGGGAGGGCAGCAACCAGCCGATCGTGGACACGATGGGACTGGCCGCGAGACGGGCCGGGTACTTCATCAGCAGTGATCCCTCGGTCAGACCTTTGGCTCGAGCGGTCGTGACGTAGGGGCGGTGGAGCTCGTCGAGGAGATTCGCTCGAACGATGCGCATCATTCCTGCTGTTCCTGCTGTCCCGATGATGACGATGGGTATCCACAGATTGCTGAGCAGGTCCAGGATTTTCCCCAGGTTCCAGCTGGACTCCGCGAATTCGGGGGAGAAGAGCGCCCCGACCGACTGGCCGAAGTAGCTGTAGGAGATATACATCAGCACGAGGGCGATGAGGAAGTTCGGAACCGCCAGCCCCAGGAATCCGATGAAGGTGAAGGTGTAGTCGGCCGGGGAATAGCGCTTGACGGCCGAGTACATGCCGACCGGGATCGCGACGGCCCACACGAAGGCCATCGAGGTCACGGACAGCAGCACGGTGAAACCGAAACGTTCCTTCAGGACGTCGGCGACGGGGGCGCTGTAGACGAAGGAGTGGCCGAAGTCCCCGTGGATGATGATTCCGGTGATCCAGCGCCAGTACTGCACCCAGATCGGCTCGTCCAAGCCGTACCGATTGCGGAGAGCTTCGAGCTGTGCGCGATCGACGTATTGACCTTCTGCTTCGAGCTTGGCAACGACGGTGTTCAGGTAATCACCGGGAGGAGCCTGGATGACCAGGAAGGTCAGAATCGAGATCGCCAGCAGGGTGGGGACCATGTACAGGAGTCTTCGGGCGATGTAGTGAACCATGATGTCATTCGGCCTGGAAGAACTGCTCCGGGTTGTAGGGCGCGGGATTGGGGTACGGGGTCCCTGACGGCATGCCATCCTCGGGCAGGTTGCGCATGCTGTTCTTGACCACGGCGAACTCACCGGCAGGCGTGGCGACTCCGAACTGGAGGAACTCTTCGGCCGCGATGTCGAGGATCTGTGTGAAGAGCTGTTCCTGCTCTTCGCCGTCGAAGGTGGTCTTCACCTGGTCCCACAGGTCGAACATCGGCCGGACGTTCTCCGGCGGAACCTCTCCGTCTGGGAGGCCCTGGTACCAGCGGGCCCATTGCACGCCGAACCCGGCCGTGGACTCGATGGGGACGTAGTTCCGGGGAACCAGGACAGCTGCGCGCCCTCCGAGACCGCTCTCCAGGATGGCATCGTGCTGGTTGCTCTCCCGGCGTTCGATGATGAGTTCGTGGGAAGCGGTGTTGACTTCCACGTCGATACCCACTGCAGCCCAGTAGTCCGTGAGGAGTTCGGCGAGATCGGTCCAGTTGAACACGTCGGAACGGGTGTCCAGCGTGATGACGATCGGGTTGCCGTCCGGGCCGAGGCGAATGTCGTTCGCGTCCCGTTCCGTGTATCCGGCATCGTCCAGGTGCTGGTTCGCGAGGTCGACGTCGTACTCGAGGAACTGCGTGGCGAGCTGTTCGTGATACAGCGCGGACTCCTCGAGTGGCCCGGCTTGCCACGGCTGCCCTTGCCCGTTGTAGACGAGGTCGATCACCTCTTGCCGGTTGATGGCGTGGGAGAGCCCGATCCGGAAGTCTTTGTTGTTGTAGATCTCCCGCTTGGTCTCGTCCGGATGCGTGAGGTTCAGCTGGATGAGGGCGATGTTCATGGAGTCGTAGGAGTAGTTCATCAACCAGTAGTCGCCCTCCTCCGCGCCCTCCGCGAGCACGGGGTAGTTCTCGCCCGTGGCGATATGGCGATGCTCCAGGTCGACTTCACCGTTGAGGGCGCGCAGGAGTGCGACTTCCGGGTCCTCGACCAGGTTGTACTGCACGTCGTCCAGATACGGCAGCTGTCGGCCCTCGGGATCGACCTTCCAGTAGTAGGGATTGCGCGTGGCGACCGCTTTCGTCCCGGAGTTGCCGGGAGTGGATATCACCCACGGTGTGAGGCGAGGCAGGTCAGGGTTGTACCGCCACTGCGCACGGTCCTCGAACAGGGCCACCCAGTCGGCCTGCCCACTCTCGGCGACCAGCGAGTCCAGGTCCTCGTTGTGGTCGGGGTGGAACTGGGACATGTAGTGCGCGGGATAGTTCACGATCTCCACGCCTTGTCCGAGCTGGGCCATGGAATGCAGGAAGAACGCCGATGTGGTCGGGAACTCGAAGGTGACCGTGTGATCATCGACCTTCTCGACCACCGCTCGCTCGCCGCCGCTGCCGAGCCAGGTGGGCACTCCAGGGGTGAGCGTCTCGTGGGAGAACACTGATTCGTACCAGAACATGATGTCGTCGGCATCGAATGGCTCGCCGTCGGACCAGCGGATGCCGGGGCGAAGAGTGAATGTGTAGAGGGTGCCGTCCTCATTCGCCTCGTACTCGGCGAGGTTGGGCAGGATCTCATCGGTTCCGGTGGCGCCGGTGTACTCCGGGATCCAGCGCACCAGACCCTCGTAACCGATCGCGTTGTAGGCGTTGTTGTCGTCCGGCCCCATGGCATATGTCCGCCAGGTTCCCCCGTAGGTACCCAGCTCATTGACCGGTTCGACGACCAGGGGATCCTTCGGAAGGCGTTCGGAGAGCTCAGGCAGCTCGCCGGCCTCGACCTGCTGCTGCAGCGACGGAGCTTCCAGTGCTCCGTCATCCGCGGCGGGTCCGGATCCGCCCGAGTCCGGATCAGTGCTGAAGAAGGTGCAACCGGACAGTGCTCCTCCGGTTGTTGCGGCCACGGTGCCGTACAGGAGTGACCGTCGCGTTACCTGAAACATCTGGAGACCTCCGCGCTTGAGCCCCAACCCGAAGGGTGTGTGCCGGGGCGACGTCATCGTCGGCGCCTAGCATGACATGGGATGTCCGGAGGTGCAAGAGTTCAGAACGCATAGCAAAAGCCCAGGTCGAGTCCCGCCCGGATGGACCCTTGTCGCGCGAATAGCAGTATGTCATAGTACGTCCCATGACTTGGGACGTGCCCATGGCGGAGAGAACCCGGACGGTCGCATGGTGCGAGAGCACCTGGGCCTGACTGGAGGTACCCGGCAGTGGCCGGAGCTGGTTGTGCCGAGCCGGAGCACTGGCGTCATGGGATCTCCGGCGAGGACGACGTGAAGCACGAAGAAGGAGGATTTTCGATGAGTTCACCCCTGGCTGGTGTCGTGATTCCGGTGTGCACACCGCTGATCGATGATGGGCAATCCGTCGACGAGGAATCGCTCAGGCGGCACCTGACTCGTCTGGCCGATGCAGGCGTCAGCGGGGCTTTCGTGCTCGGCACCTCCGGTGAGTTCGGGTTCCTCACCGATGGGCAGCGCAGGCAGGTGGTCGAGATTGCGGTCGACGAGGTCGGCGGCAGGCTGCCAGTGCTGATCGGCATTTCCGACACGGCGACGGCCCGTGCTGTAGCGCAAGCCGACATGTTGATTCCTCTGGGCGCGGATGCCGTGGTTGCGACGGCCCCCTTCTTCGCTGCCAGCGGGCCGATGGAGATCGCCGAACACTTCCGCGGAATCAGGCGGGCTGTCGGTGAGGTGCCGTTGTTCGCCTACGAGAACCCCGGACGGGTCAATGGTCATTCGATCCCAGCAGATCTTGCCATCGAGCTGGCGGCCGAGGGTGCCGTTCAAGGGGTCAAGGATTCCTCGGGGGACCAGCAGTACCTTGAGGCTCTACTGCGCGGGCGGGAACGACATGGCCTCAGTGCATTGAGCATTCTCTCCGGGTCGGAAGTTGATGCGGACCGGGCGATGCAGGCAGGTGCCGATGGGCTGGTTCCCGGACTGGGCAATGTCGACCCACACGGTTATGTTCGCCTGGTCGAGCTCGTGCAGGAGGGGGATGTGGAGAACGTGCGGCGTGAGCAGGAACGGCTCCGGCGCTTGTTCGGTATTGTCTCGATCGAGACCGGAGTGCCCATGGGGGACAGCTCTCGTGCCCTGGGGGCCTTCAAAGCCGCGATGAAAATGCTCGGAGCGATTGATCACGACCCCTGCGCTCCACCCTCGGTGAGGCTCGATGATGGGGATCGTCAACGCATCAAGCAGATACTCGTCGAGTACGGACCCGAGGCAGGCGCGTGAGAGACCACATGGCAGTACCAGGTGTTGCTCGGGACACGCTCCCGTCGAGGCAGCGCCAGGTGATGGATGCGATCAAGAGCTTCATCCTGGAGCGCGGGCTCGTCGCAGGTGATCCCATGCCGACCGAATCTGAGCTCATGGAACAGTTGGGCATCTCCCGCAATGCGCTGCGCGAGGCGATCAAGGCGCTGCAGGCTCTCGGATTCGTCGAGGTCCGCCACGGCTCGGGAACTTACGTCGGTGCGGTGCCGACTCGAGTGATGCAGGACGGACTCGCCTTCCGTCTGCAGCAGTCGATGCGCGGCAGTATGCGCGAGGTGCGGGGGCTGCTGCAGGTTCGGGAAGCTCTCGAGGTCGGACTGGCTTCCGAGGTGGTCCGGCACTACATCTCGAACAGCACAGATCAGTTGAGGGTGATCGTCGACGCGATGCGGGCGAAGGCGGCCGCAGGAGAGTATTTCCCCGACGAGGACCTTGCATTCCATGAGGCTCTCTATCGCCCGTTGGACAACGAGCTGGTCATGGATCTGCTCTGGGTGTTCTGGACGACCTTTCACGAGATCGATCCGCGCTTGCCGGGTCCGCACTACACGCCGGCTGACGCGTGTGCGTGGCACGAGGGTCTGCTCGAAGCACTCGAGCATGCCGACGTCGATCTCTACCGGTCGCGCATGCGGGGCCATTTCGACGGGGTGAGGATTCGCCTCTTCCGGGCTGAGCCCGTCGATCACGGCGAGGCATGACCCCTGGGGGGCCTCGGCGTCCAGCTCGATGCCGGCCGGCGGGTCTAGCCGTGTTTCCGCCCGGCGATGAGCTCACAGGACCGGGACGAGTCCGACGACGGGGTGCGCTGCGAGTAGTCCCCGGCCCGCCATTGCTGCTTCGGGGCTGATCACGGAGCTGGCGGCGCGGCGGCCGATGGGGGAACATAGGTGACCCCTTCGGGGCAGCACGGCACACAGATCCGACAGAGTTGACGGAGAGCAGCACCATGACCAGCAACGATCCTGCCAACAGCGACGCGGGCTTCACGATCGTCGGCCATCGCGGCGCGATGGCGCAGGTTCTCGAGAACACGATCGCGTCCTTCCGTGCGGCCGAGAACGCCGGTTGCCGGGAGCTCGAACTGGACGTGCGCCCCAGTGCCGACGGGCGCATCGTGATCTCGCATGACCGCACCCTGGATCGGGTGGTGGCGGGCGACGAGGGTCGCGGAATGGGCCCGGTGGACGAGCTGGAGTGGAGGGTGATCTGCCGGGTGGAACTGCGCGATGGTCACCGCGTGCACACCTTCGAGGAGGTCTTCGAGGCCACCACGGTGTTCCTGCAGGTGGAGATCAAGGACCCGGCTGTGGTGCCGCTGCTGGTCGACGCCGCGCGGCGCTTGCCCACCTTCGCCGAGCGGGTGCGTCTGACCAGCTTCGATGCGGACGCTCTCGTGCAGGCCCGCGACCAGCTGCCGCAGATCCCCCGCGGGCTCATCCTCGGTCGCCTGCCGGCGGAAGAAGTGCATCCCGAGGGGCTCGAGTCCGCTCTCCAGCGGACCGGCGCCGGCGCGCTCTACTGCGGATGGGAGGGTCTGACCCCCGAGCTCGTCGAGGCCCAGCACGCGGCGGGGCGACAGGTGCACGGCTGGCCGACCCGGAGCCCGGAGCACATGCAGCGCGCCCTCGCGCTCGGCCTCGACGGCACCACCGTCGATGATCCTGAGGCCGCGTTCGCGTGGTTCGAGCGCGCCCGCGCCGCGACGGCCTGATCAGCCGTCGAGCGTCCGCGCCCCGCGGAGAACGGCGGCGAACGTGGCGCCGAGGGATGCGCCCACCTTCGTCGGCTCCCCGAGGTACCCGTTGACCATTCCGCCATCGCGCAAAAGCATCAGCTGGCGGCCGACGGCGGGGGCGTCGGCCGCGCCTGCTTCCTGGGCGAGGCCGGTGAATTCCTCGAGCATCCAGGCGCGGTGGGTGGCGACCGTGACGCGCACAGGGTCCGCCGGGTCGGCGAACTCGGCGGCGGCGTTGAGGAAGGCGCAGCCGCGGAAGCCGGGGGAGCAGCTTGCTTCGCCGATCTGGGTGGCGAGGGTCTGCAGGGACCCTTCCGGATCGCCCTCTCGGCGCACGCTGCGCATCCACTCCTGCTCGTTCGCGGCCTGCTGCTCGAGATAGGCCACCACCAGATCGCTCTTGGAGCGGAAGTGGCGGTAGAACGTGACCTTGGTGATACCGACCTGCTCGATGATCCGATCCGCGCTCGTCGCGCGGATCCCCTGCGCGTAGAACAGCTCGTTCGCCGCGGTCAGGATGCTGTGTCGGGTATCGGATCCGGTGCGCCTGCGCGGTGCGGATACGGCGGTCTCGGCGTCCATCTGCTCCTCCGGTTCGGTCAGGGCGCTTGCGCTGACGTCGTGTCGAGTCTACTGTCGCCTATGTAGACGTACTAGTTACTCTACTACTGAACGGTTCAGCACGACGAGCACGCGGGGCATCGGCCTCGCCCCCGCCGCCCTGGGCACCCCTCATCCCGAAAGAAGATCGTCATGACCACCACCGCTGCGCCATCCACCGAAGCCACCACCACCGCAGGGTTCGGCGGGCGCCTGCTCCGCCTGTACCTCGGACGATTCGTCTTCGCCGTCCTCTGGGCGGGCCTGCTGTTCCTGGCCGCCCCCTCGGGCGGCTTCCTGCTGACCGCCCTGCTGGTCATCTATCCCCTCGTCGACGCTGCGGCCGTCGGATGGCAGCTGCGGTCCCCGCGCCGCGAGCCCGGCTCCCGGACCGCGGAGCAGATCAATGTGGCGGTCAGCGTGATCGTCGCCATCGCGCTCGGCGTCGCCGTGACCTTCTCCGCCGCCGCGGCCCTCGCGGTCTGGGGACTCTGGGCAATCGGCTCCGGCCTGCCGCAGCTCATCGCCGCGATCCGGAACCGACGCTCGGGCGGCCAAGTGCCGCAGATGCTCAGCGGCGGCATCTCCGTGCTCGCCGGCTCGGCCTTCTTCTCCCAGGGGCTCGCCGGCTCCGAGGCGATCGGCGGTGTGGGCGGCTACGCCATCCTGGGCGGAGTCTTCTTCCTGCTCTCCGCCATCCGCCTCGCCCTGCTGGTGCGGAAGTCCGCAGCATGAGCGCCGCGACAGGCGCCGAGCGCAGCCACAGCGGAGCCCCTCGTGACTACGACCTGATCGTGCTCGGCGGCGGAGCCGTCGGCGAGAACGTGGCCGACTACGCCGGCCGGCAGGGCCTGCGCACGGCCGTCATCGAGGCCGAGCTGGTCGGCGGGGAATGCTCCTACTGGGCCTGCATGCCCTCGAAGGCGCTCCTGCGCAGCGGGCATGCCCTGCGCGCGGCGCGGCGGGTGCCCGGAGCGCGTGAAGCGATCCAGGGCGAGCTCGACGTCCACGCGGTCCTGGATCGGCGCTCCTCCTTCACCTCCCACGGCTCCGACGCCGGCCAGGCCGCCTGGCTCGAGGGCGCGGGCATCGACCTGATCCGCGGCCACGGCCGACTGGTCGGGCCGGGGCGGGTCCAGGTGGGCGAGCGTGTCTACACGGCAGGGGCGATCGCCCTGGCCACCGGCTCGCTGCCCGTGCTCCCCGACATCCCGGGGCTCGCAGAGACCGACCCCTGGGGCACCCGGGAGGCGACCACGGCAGAGCACATCCCCTCGCGCCTCGCGATCATCGGCGGCGGCGTGGCCGGCACCGAGCTCGCGGTCGCCTACTCCTCCCTCGGAGCTCACGTGACCCTGCTGTCCCGCTCGCAGCTGCTGGCGGGAGAGGAGCCCTTCGTGCGCGAAGGTCTCGAGACGGCTCTCGTGCAGGAAGGCATCGATGTGCGCGTGGGCACTGTCCCGACACGCGTCGACCGCGACCACGACGGAGTCGTGCACCTCGACCTGGCGGACGGCACGACGATCGCGGCGGACGAGCTGCTGGTCGCCACCGGGCGCCGCCCCCGCACCGACGGGGTCGGGCTCGACGCCGTGGGCATCGATCCGGATGCCCGGCTGCGGGTGGACGAGTCGATGCTGGTCGACGGCACGGACTGGCTCTACGCCGTCGGTGACGTGAACGGCCGCGCGCTGCTCACCCACCAGGGCAAGTACCAGGCCCGCGTCGCCGGCGAGGCGATCGCCGCCCGGCACCTCGGGCAGCAGCTCGACACAGGGGAGTGGGGGCGCCATGCCGCCACGGCCGACTCCCGGGCCGTCCCGCACGTGGTGTTCACCGACCCCGAGGTTGCCCGCGTGGGCCTCACCGAGGCGGCGGCACGGGAGGCCGGACTGCCCGTCCGGACCGTCGAGCACGACCTGGGCGCGGTCGCCGGAGCGGCACTCCACGCCGAGGGATATACGGGCCGCGCCAAGCTCGTCGTCGACGAGACGAGGCAGGTGCTCCTCGGAGCGACCTTCCTCGGCCCGGACGTCGCCGAGCTGCTGCAGGCGGCGACGATCGCGGTCGTCGGCGAAGTGCCGATCAGCCGGCTCCGGCACGCCGTTCCCGCGTATCCCACGATCAGCGAGATCTGGCTGCGCCTGCTCGAGGCCTACGACCAGGCCGGCTGACAGTCAGGCAAGCGTGGCCACCCGAGAGTTGGCATCGCAGATTCCGCCTGCCCGGCCGGATCCGGGCAGGCGGAACCCTAGCCTTTGAAGGCCAGCAGCTAGGGCGTGTTGCTAAAGGCTGACAGGCGGCGCGCCCCCCCCGGCTGCCACCCGACCGTGCACCGGTCCCAACCAAGCAGGTGAGGTCCTGCTCGGATATCGAGAGGGCCACGACTCACGAGTCGTCACTGTGGGTGAGCGTTCGGCGGTCGTCCCATTGCTTGAGGTGAGCAAGGGGCACGTCCGGACGATCGTTTCTCGGTAACAGGATGGCGATGTTGCCACGCGAGGGCGCGTTCTCGATGTCACGTTCTCTGTACAGACTAGTTGTTACACTAGATCTATGGATTCACGTGATCAGTTGACGGAAGCGATGGCCGAGCTGCTGTGGGAGCGCGGCTACGCCGCGACGAGTCCCCGTGACGTGATGGCGCGCGCTGGAGTCGGCCAAGGCAGCATGTACCACCACTTCAGCGGGAAGCGCGAACTGGCCGTCGAGGCACTGGCAACGGTGACCGGGGACCTGACCAGTGCATCCTCGGTGCTGGACGGAGACGACTCGCCTCTGGAGTGCATGAAGCGTTACCTCTCGGTGCCGCGGCCGGGGACGCAGGGATGCAGGGTGGGCCGGATGACCCAGGACCCACAAGTCGTCAGGGACGCGGAACTGATGACGATCGTCGCGGATGCCTTCGACGTGATGCTGGACCGCTGGGAGCAGGCGATCGACGCTGCGATCGCCGCCGGAGAGCTACCAGAGAGCATCGTCCCGGCAGACCTCGCACGAACTCTCGCCGCGGTGATCCAAGGCGGCTACATACTCGCCCGTGCCAAGGGCGAGCAAGGTCCGATGGACGCTGCGATCCGAGGAGCCATCGGCCTACTCGACACCGCTCGCGCCACGGTAGGCACCACTATTGGCCATCCCGAGAAGGAGACACACTCATGACCGTTCGCATCGGAATCAACGGCTTCGGCCGCATCGGCCGTAGTTATCTGCGTGCGGCGCTGCGCAGTGACGCGGATGTCGAGGTCGTCGCGATCAACGACATCGCCGACGTCACCACGCTCGCCACGCTCCTGGAATGGGACTCCATCGCCGGGCATCTGGACGGCGTGCGGGTCGACGGTGACGCGATCGTCGTCGGCGATGCACGCATACGCGTCACCTCCGAGCGCGAGCCGGCGCGCATCCCCTGGGGTGAGGAGCACGTGGATGTCGTCATCGAGTCCACCGGCCGGTTCGCCGACGCAGCCAGCGCCCGACAGCACCTGGCCGCGGGAGCCCGCAAAGTCATCATCTCCGCACCCGCCGACGGCGACGTGCCCGCGCTGGTGCTCGGCGTCAACGACAAAGCCATTGACCTGACCGGAGACGTGTTCTCGAACGGATCGTGCACGACCAACTGCCTCGCCCCGATGGTCAAGGTGCTGCACGAGGCGTTCGGCATCGAGTCCGGGCTCATGACCACGATCCACGCCTACACGAGCGACCAGCGTCTCCATGACGCCCCCCACAGCGACCTCCGCCGCGCCCGCGCCGCGGCTCTGTCCACTATCCCGACCTCTTCCGGCGCCGGTCGCACAATCGGACGGATCGTCCCCGAACTCGACGGGAAGCTCACCGCCGTCTCGCTGCGCGTGCCCGTGCCGGTCGGGTCGATCACCGACCTCACCGCCAGGCTCACGCAGCCGGTGACCGTGGAGGAAGTCAATGCGGCCTTCCTCAGCGCAGCCGCTACGCCTGCGCTGTCGCCCTATCTTGCCTACTCGGAAGCGCCGCTCGTGTCTGCCGATATCGTCGGCAACCCCCGCTCGGCGATCTTCGACGCACCCCTCACCCAGGTCGTCGGCGATCAGGTCAAGGTCTTCGCCTGGTACGACAACGAATGGGGCTTCTCCAACCGCCTCGTGGAACTCTCCCAGCGGGTCATCGCGTAGAAGCGTGGATCGCCCCGAGTTTGTCACGGCGTGTTGCAGAGGCTGACGGGCGGCACGCGGGCGACGCTTGAGTGGTGTCGCGTACTGAGATCTCTGATGAGGCCTGGGCTGTGATCGGCCCGCTGCTTCCGGTTGCGAAGGCGACGGGTCGTCCGCCGGTAGATCGTCGCGCGGTGGTCGAGGCGACGGCGTGGTGTTACCGGACCGGCGCTCCGTGGCGGGATGTGCCGGAACGGTTCGGGAACTGGAACACGATCTACAAGAACTTCAACTGCTGGTCTGAGCAGGGCGTGTGGTCGCGAGTTCTGGAGAAGGTGCAGTCCCTCACGCATCAGCGTGGCGAACTGGACTGGGTGGCGTCGATCGACTCGACGATCGTGCGCGTGCATCAGCACGGCGCGACCCTTGCCCGGGACACAGGGGGCTCGGTCGAACTACAAGAAGTTCGGCACCGAGCCGCCTGACCACGCGATCGGCCGCTCCCGAGGCGGTCTGACGACCAAGAGCCACCTGGTGTGCGACGGCAGAGCCCGGGCATTGGCGTTCCTGCTGACGCCTGGGCAGGCGGCGGACACAAGCATGCTGATCGACACGCTCTCCGAGATCCGCGTCCCCGGCCGAACCGGCAGGCCGAGGTCACGGCTGGACCGGCTGCTGGCGGACAAGGGATACCCGTCGAAGGCGAACCGGGCCTGGCTACGCGAACGAGGGATCGCGACCACGATCCCTGAGCGCGACGACCAGATTGCCCACCGCCGCAAGCACCCGGGCCGGCCGATCGACTTCGGGTGGGAGCAGAAAGAACGCTACAAGGCCCGCAACGTCGTCGAACGCTGCTTCAACAAGCTCAAGAACTGGCGTGGCATCGCGATGCGCTCAGACAAGACCGCCCGCAACTACCACGCCGCACTCTGCCTCGCCGCGACCCTCCAATGGGTTTAGCAGCACGCCATAGGCCGCCTTCTTGGCCTCGAGGAATAACTCGACAGGCATGGGACCGGTGCGCGTTCAGGTGCCGGATTGACCTGACCTATGGCTCGGTTTCCAGTTGACGTCGCTAGTCGATGGTCTTCATGGAAGGCTCTTCGCATGCCACGCCCGTACCCTCCCGAGTTCCGTGCCCGTGCCATCGCTCTGGTCCGCGAGGGCCGCCAGGTCAAGCAGACCGCACTGGACCTGGGCATCCACGAGGTCACCCTCCACAACTGGCTGCGACAGGACGATATCGACCACGGCCGCCGGCCGGGACTAAGCAGTCAGGAATCTGCCGAGCTCCGCGCGGCGCGCGGCCGTGTCCGCCAGCTCGAGCAGGAGATCGCGATCCTCCGCCGGGCCGCGACGTGGCTCGACGAGGAGGGAGGAGTTGCCCCAAAAGGGCGCACCCGGTGATCGACCGACTCGTCGACGCCGGGGCACCCACAAGCACCTGCTGCCGCCTACTGGGCGTCTCCCGTCAGGGCTACTACCGGTACCGAAAGCGCCCGACCAGTGCCACTGAGCTGCGCCGCCGCTGGCTGACCGGCCTGATCCGGGAGATCCACGTCGCCTCCCGCGGCACCTACGGCTACCGCCGCATCCACGCCGAGCTCACCATCGGAATGAACATTCCGTGTTCCAGCCGGCTCATCTCCGTCCTCATGACTCGCGCCGGAATCGGTGGCCTTCCAGGCCCAGCCAGAATCAAGCGACTCAAGGGGGTCGCCACAGCGGACGACCTGGTCAACCGCAAGTTCCACCGTCTCGCGCTGAACGAGCTGTGGGTCACGGACATCACCGAGCATCCCACCCGGGAGGGCAAGATCTACTGCGCCGCCGTGCTGGATGCTTGCAGCCGCAAGATCATCGGCTGGGCTATCGACTCCAAACAGGACTCCACCCTGGTCGTGAACGCTCTGGGCATGGCAATCCGTGCACGTCAGCCAGGGACCGGAGGGATCGTTCATGCGGATCACGGAGTCCAGTTCACCTCCTGGGTCTTCACTCAGAAGATCCGTTCAGCGGGACTGCTGCCGTCGTTCGGGACCGTCGGCGATGGCCTCGACAATGCGATGATGGAGTCGTTCTGGTCGACGATGCAGATCGAGCTGCTGAACCGGAAGAAGTGGAAGACGCGCATCGAGCTCGCGAACGCGATCTTCGAGTACATCGAGGTGTTCTACAACCGTCGTCGCCGGCACTCCTCCCTCGAGTACGCGACACCCCACGATTACGACCTCGCCCGCACCCCGCGGGCACTCACCACCATCGGAAGCTAGCGACCAAGAGTGGAAACCTAACCGTAGGGCAGGTCAGATGCATTGGCTGAGGCCGGCGCCTGAGTGCCCCATCATCACGAGGGCACCCTGATCGACGGCAGTCTGCGGTCCCCGTCGCGGACGTGGTTCTCGCCAGCGTCGCCAGCGCACTCTGGTCGGCGTTTCACCAGCGTTGAGACACTGGTGCGGCCCTGCCTGCTCAGAGGGTTCGGCTTCGGTCGTGTCCTGCACGGCGGTTGAAGTCGCCAGTCAGCCGTGCGGTCTGGGAACGGGGGAGGAGCCGGGGGATAAGCGAGAGTATGCGGCCGGAGGTACCGCCGGGGAAGGATGCTGTTCGACCGCGGGAGTAGTCGTCGAGGATTCTGGTGGCGGCGTGGTGAGGCGAAACTGCCTTCGGGTCCATTGTGGCGGTTGTGTGGTCGAAGAATCCGGTGTCCGTCGCTCCTGGATAGGCTCCCATCACACGGATCTTGGTCCCGCGCAGCTCCTCGGCGTCGATCCTCTCGTCGAGGTCGAAGCTCCGCGAGTCAGTGGCCTGCCGTGCGCAGGGTGTAGATCCTGATCGGATACATGGTCGGCGATTCGCCAGGGAGCAGCGCCGTGCTCGCCCTGCTCGGGGCCGCGAGATGGTGGCTATGCCCCGGTGGCGGCGGTTTTGGCGGCCTCGATTGCCGACTCGAAGTCGGGGCTGGCGCCGAGCTGAGTGAGCCACACGTTCGCCGCGTTGTAGCAGGTGAAGGTTTCGATCCTTCCCTCACGCAGATACCAGAGGTCCGCCGCCGGAACGTCGATACGGTGACCGGTCGGGCCGATCTCGCCGAGAGGAGTCGGGAAGCCGCCGAGATGGGTTCCCTGAATCCGCAGCTCTACGGCGACGACATCGCCGATCGAGTGCACCGCAAGCAGCTCACGGTGGATGTCGGGAAAGGCGCTGGCGAGGCCGGCCAACGCCTGAGGAATTTGGTCCCCGCGGACGGTGAGCCCGTTCGGTATGTCGTTGAACGTCCCGTCCTCGGTGAACAGGGCGCGGAACCCTTCGCCGTCCAAGGCGTTTCCTTCCGCCAGCCGGTAGGCATTGCGGACGACCTCTTCGTTGCTCGTCATTCTGCTCTCCTCATGTCGTCGTCGACCCAGCGTCTGACGGAACAGCCATTGTGGACCGCGTCGTCCACAACGGTAGGAGTTATGGAACGGATCGTCAAGTACTGGTACCCTCGAGGAATGGCAAGACCGAGGGAGTTCGATGAGGCGGCGGTCCTGGACGCCGCCCGTGAGCAGTTCTGGCTCAAGGGCTACGCCGCAACGAGCATGGACGCGATCGCCGCCGCGACCGGCCTGGGCAAAGGCAGCCTGTACGGCGCATTCGGCGGCAAGCAGCAACTGTTCCTGAGGATCTTCGACGGTTACTGTGCGCGCCTCACGGATGCCGTGACGAGCGGGCTGACCGGACCGGACGAGCAGGCCTACGTTCGGCTGTGTGCCCACATCCGCGCCACAGCAGCCGCGGTCGCCGCCGATAGCAGGCATCGCGGATGCCTCCTTGCGAAGAGCGTGGCCGAGCTCTCCGAGCACGACCCCGAGATCACTGTCCGGTCCCGCCGCACCTTGGACGGCATAGCAGTGACCCTGGCCGACGACATTCGCGCAGCACAGCGTCATCGCGACCTTGACCCGGCGGCCGACGCAGACCGACTCGCCCTTCTCGTCGTAGCGGTCCTCCGGGGTATCGAGGCTCTCGGAAAAGCCGGGATCGGCGCCGACCTGGTGGAGGGCGTCGCCGAGACCGCCATCGCCCTCCTTCCCCGGGTGGACACGACGCGCGAGGCGGACGAAGCCCCCTGCCCCGATGCCATGGCCAGGAACGCCACGCACCCTTGACGGAATGCCAGCTCTAGCGGAGGTTCGTGCTCCAGCAAGAACTCCGGCTCCAGCTCGGGCGGCGGGTCCACCTGCGACAATTGATGCGATGCGATGCGATGCGATCCGGGCCGTCGGCATCGCCCCGATCGATTCACGCCGGTGGCCCCGGCTGCGGCACGAAGCTGGACCGCGACGGCGACGGCGTGGGCTGCGAGTAGAGCACTGTCCTGACCGGCGCTGTGCGGGCCTCCGTCATGGCTGCAGGCCGACCATCGCCGCGCTGTCCCTCCAGAGGGCATCTCGTGCCTCGTCGCTGCGGGCACGTTCGGAGGGGTCGCGCCAGGTGAGCTCATCGCGTCGGAGTGCCGCGTAGTACCGCCCGGTGGGTGGCTGCGCTGTGCGCAGCGCGATCGCGCTGAGAGCGCCACCGGCCGCCTCCTTGCTGTTGAAGCGCGGCACGAGACGATGCAGGAGGGCGCCGAATGTTCGCCATGCGATGCGACCGATCGCCGGCGCGTTGCGCAGCAGACCCGTTCCGGGTGTGGGGCCCGGATCGTAGGCCAGGACGTCGAGGTTCTTCGCGTCCGCTTCCGGGAGGCTCCTGAGCGCACGGACCGTGAGGATGTTGCACAGCTTCGAGGACGAATAGGCGCGCCCGGCCGCCTCGCGCGTTCCGGCATCTGCCTCGGGGTCGCGATCAGGATGAGCGAGCAGCTCGGCGTCGGCGTGACGCGGTGGCGCGACCATTGCTCCCTCCGCTGGGTCGTGAGTGCCACTGGTGGTCAGCACGACCACGGCATCACGGGCGAGCCGGGGCAGCAGCAGCCTGACGAGGAGGTAGTGGGCGAGGTGGTTGACGGCGAAGGCCGTCTCGAACCCGTCGTGCGTGCGCCCGTCGGCATTGGCCGGATTGACGCCCGCATTGAGCACCAGGGCATCGATCTCGCTGGCGCCGAGTCTCTCGATCACGGCGTCGGCGAAGGCTCGCACACTCGCCAGGCTGGCGAGATCCAGCCCGAGTGCTTCTGCTCCGGTCGGGGCAGAGCCGCGTGCGCCGAGCAGCAGTCGCGTGCCCTCAGCGGCAAGGAGCCGGCGCGCGGCCAGCTCTCCGAAACCGGAGGTCCCGCCGGTCATCACGATCGTTCTCATCAGAAGGCATCTCCCTGGCGAATAACATGAGTGCTGACTCCGGTAATATAGTGAGTGTCGACTCGACTTAGCAAGTGGTCGGGCCCGCCGCGCGGTAGCCTGAGCGACCGGGACAGGAGGTGCGAGCGATGAGGGATGGCGCTCAGAAGTCGGTGGCGGGGCCTGCGGGCAGCGCTGCCCCTCCGCGCTCGCTGCGAGCCGATGCGCGTCGCAACCGAGAACGTGTGCTCGCCGCTGCCGACGCTGTCTTCGCCGAACTCGGTCCGGCCGCCTCGACCGAGGAGGTGGCCAGGAGATCCGGAGTCTCGATCGGCACGGTGTTTCGACACTTCCCCACCAAGGACGCGCTGATCGAGGCGGTCGTGGTGGGTCGCCTGACGACGTTGGCGCTCGAGGCCGAGCAGCTGCGCGATGCGACGGACGCTGAATCTGCATTTGTGGCCTTCGCTCGCCGCTGGATCGACCTTTCTGCGTCCAAACATCGGTTCGCTGTCGCGCTGGCTCACTCGGGGGCCGACGTCGCCACGATTCGCAGCGCGAACCCGGAGGTCGGCCGGAGAGTGCACGACGCCGTGGCGGCACTGCTCACTCATGCCCAGCGTGCCGGCAGCATCCGTCAGGACCTGACGGCGGCGGATGTCATCGCGATCCTGGCCGGCGCATCGCACGCACAGGAGCACATCGGGCCGGACCCACGGCAACGAGCGCACCTGCTTTCGGTGACGATCGACGGCCTGCGCCCACGCTGACGGGCCCCGGGATCCACCCTGAGCTGCGCGGAGGCCGAGCTCATGCGGCCGCACCGCTCGCAACTCCTGGTGCAGCGTCTGATCCGCCCCGAGGAGATCGCGAACATGGTTGTCTACCTCGGCCCGCCGCTGGACTCGGCCGCCACCGGCGGCGCGCTGCGCGTGGACGGCGGGTACACGGACGCGATCCTGCCCTGAGCACCCGGCACGGCGCGGCCGACGGGACCCCACGGGCCCCCTCGGCCGGTTCAGTCAGGCCCGTAAACCGGTCTGCTCGTGCGGTGCGTGCGACCCCGCGTGCACCGCGCGCGGGATCCCCAGTGCGGAGGTGACGGCCGCCGCGACGGTGAAGGGGATCATGCCCAGCGCGAGCATGGCCGTGCCGGTCCCGCCGCCGAAAGTGAGCACCTCGTGGGTGAGGACCAGCTGGGCTCCGGTCTGGAACGCGGTGTGGAAGCCGACGGACATCCAGATCGAGCCGGTGAGCAGGCGGAGCCAGCCGAACCCGATTCCCATCACGAGGAACAAGGAGAGGTCGACCGGGTTCCAGCTCTGCCGCAGGATCGCCCCGAACAGCATGAACAGCAGCGCCTGGGCGATGATGACCCACCATTCTCGGGCGACCGTTCCGAGGGCGTGCGTGACGTAGCCGCGGAACACCGCTTCCTCGGGGACAGCCTCGGCGACCAGCACCGCGAGGAGGAGCAGGAGCACGGTCCGAGCCAGATCGGGCCCCGGCACGGTGACGCTCAGCGGGGCACCGAGCAGCCCGAGCACGCCGAACGTCGCCGCAGCCGGGATGGCCCACAGCAGCGCACCCCACACGGCGAGCCGCCATCCGGTGCGCGGACTCGTCAGGCCGGCGTCACGCATCCGCCGACCATCCGCGCCGCGGACCAGGCACAGGATCACAGCGACCGTCAGGGCGCTCAGCGCGAATCCGGCGGCGATCCGGAGCGTGAGCGTCGTCGGGTCCGAAAGGTCGCGAGTGTCAGGCAGCAGTGCTGGCAGGGCGGCCAGTCCTGCGCCGAGCGGGAGCATCACGAGCGAGATCCGCCACGCGGCCGAGACCAGCACCCGAGGCCGCGGGGCGCTGGACTCGTCGATCTGTTGCACGGGAGCGGCCACCTTCCGGTCGTGCCGAGCTCGAGTGGGGCGGCTCGCTGCGGTGCGACCGATCAGCACCGCAGCGACGCTGAAGAGCCTACCGATCGCCCAGCCCACCGCGCCTCCTCCGGAGGGAGGCGAGAGGGCACCATGTATGGACTGCCACGACACGACGAGCGAGGAGACACCATGACGGACCACCTCTTGACGATCGATGCCCTGCTCGCGCTGGAGCACCGCGGGTGGGAGGCCCTCACCCGGCATGCGGGCGGCAGCTTCTACGGCGAGTTGATGACCGCCGATGCGCTGATGATCCTCGTCAACGGCATGGTGCTGGACCGGGAGACGATCGCGGCGACCCTGAACCAGTCTCCGGCCTGGAGCAGCTTCTCCCTGGAGGATGCGCGCCTGGTCCCGACGGGGGAGGCGAGCGCCGCGCTGGTCTACCGGGCCACCGCCTCCCGGGACGGACAGGACGAGCCCTTCGTCGCCCTGATGTCGAGCCACTACACGCTGGCGGGCGGCAGGCCCGCGCTCACTCTCTACCAGCAGACCACCGTGACCCACTGAGGGACGCGTCTGCACCGCGCGGGTGTGCAAGGGGCGAGGAAGCGTTGCGCCGTTGAGTTAGTCCTCCAGCAAGGACTCGGGGTCGAGCTCCGGGCGAGGTTCCACCTACTACGAGAACTGCGGTCCGGGCCGCCGACGCCGCCCCGATCCACGCCGGGAACCCCGGGTACGGCAAGAAGCTGGACCGCGACGGCGACGGCGTGGGCTGCGAGTAGCCCGGCCCTGCGGCGTCAACGCCTGAGCATCACCAGCACCGCGTCGACCAGCTCGGTGGACTGTCCGTCGTGGCCGGTGGTGGGGCGGGGGCGCTCCTCCGCCGTCTCGACCGTCCACCGGTCCGAGGGCAGGGCGAGCTCGGCGGCATTCTCGCGTGCGGTGAGCATGTTCGGCCCCCGGTGCGATGACTCGGCAGGGCCCTGAGCGTGGGCGATGACGACCAGGCGCCCTCCGGGGCGCACGGCCGACGCCGCCGCGCGGAGGATCCCCGCGCGGTCGAGCGCGACGTTCGACTGGAAGAACGACGCCGTCACCAGGTCCACCGACTCCGGCTCGGGCTGCCAAGCGGTGAGGTCCGTCGCCGTGAAGGTGGCGCCTTCGAGTCCACGTGCCGCGGCTTCCTCGCGGGCGCGGCCCACCGCGGTGGAGGAGATGTCCAGGCCATGCGCCTGCCAGCCCTGCTCGGCCAGCCACAGCACGTCCCCGCCCTCCCCGCAGCCCAGATCGATCACGGCGCCGGGCGTGAGCTCACCGACCACCGCGGCCATGGTGGCGTTGACCCGGCCGGACCACACGCGCTCGGTGTCGCCGTAGCGCTTCTCCCAGTACTCGGTGGGGGAGAGGTGGGCGTTGGGGTCCACGGGTGCGTGGTCGTGGGCAGTGCCGTGCTGGTGGGGTGCTGTCATGCGGCGAGCCTGGCAGATGCCACGGTGCAGTGACGACGCTCTTGCAGACCGCGCATGCGTGAGCCGGCCAATCTTGCCGGGGACGCCGCGTCGGTAGATCGCTGTCACAGCCTGCGGGTTCAGCCGGGTCTGCGCTGCTCCGGGAGCCGATCAAGGGTCACCCTCAAGGATACGAACGCCTCTGACCAGCGCTGAGGAGGTGGACGCCGCCAGTCCGGAGACTGAAAAAGGCGTGCTCGGGTTCCTGCGCGCTGCCGCGATTGCCGGGGTGCTCCTCGGGTACTTGACGTTTGTCGTCATGGACCCCCGAAGGCGGCGATGTGCTCCACGGCGTGCTCGAGGGCGCCCCTCGGGGTCATCCCTGACCGGCTGCCTTGGCTTGTTCCCGCACCGCACTGTCGAGAGTGGAAGCTGAAGAGAGAGCGCGGTTTGGGATAAGTAGTGGGACCTTCTGTCAAGGGGAGGGTGCGGCGCGAGCCGCTCGGTGATCGGGCCGCTGTTCGCCCCGGTTGACGTTCTCTGAGCTTAGGCAGCTGCGCGTGCGTCGAGATACAGCTCTACCGGCGCCTGACGGTCCAACTTCCACAGGATCTGGATCGGTTTCGAGCCCTCGCAGCTCTGGAACTGTGCGGTGCCCAAGCACGTGTACGGCTCGGAGCCGATATCACCGGTCTTTGCACGCCGTACGAACAGCACCACATGAGACCCTTGCTTGCCGTGGCGCTGATACCGCAGCCCCGTGGGACTCGAGGCGCTGGTGGTGCTCTGCGACTCCCAGTGGAAGAGCTCTTGGTTGATCGCGTAGTCGTGGTAAAGCGTCGTCGGCGAGTAATCAGCCTCAGACTTCTTGAGCGTCACGAGAAGCGCGTCCGTCTTCAACGAAGGCATCCACTTGACGCCCTCACGAATCGCTCCGGGAGCACCAGCATCGAGAGTGCCTAGGCCCAGCCCAGCGAGTAGCTCCTCTCGGGAGTACTGCGCATGGGATCTCAGCGGGGAGACTCCCAGAGCGCCGGGGAGAGGCTGGGGGAGCGTGCGGACGGTGGCCTCGCGGTAGTCGAGGATCTGGGTCACCTCCTTCACGAGTTCTGGCAGGCTCCGAAGCCGCTCGAGGCCGGCTCGGATTCCGCCGCCATGTCCGGACGGCCAGAACGTGAAGTAGAGCATCGCAGCGGTGAGATCCGAGTCGAGGTTCGCCGGAAGTTCGGGGGCTGTGAGGAGCTCCCTGTACCGGTCGACGCGGTCCTGGTCATCGACATGCGCCAAGTTGCTAACCCTCTTGAACAGAGCGGTGGCCTCAGGGTCCGCGAGACGTGCGGCGTCCGCGGGGAAGGCCCAATCCACCAGTGCTTTCCATGACGCCGGCCGCTTCTCACCGCGGTAGGTGCGATCGCTGGCGCCGTATACGTCTGCCATGCCTCGCTCCGCATCGGTGAGGTAAGAACCCAGCGCGTAGCGACTTGGATCCGTCCCTGTGGGCAGGTGCTGCCGGACGTCGGCAATCAGGTCCTTTGTGGCCAGGCGCAGCTGCTGCTTCACGTTGTGCAGAACGATGTCTCCGGAGACCTCGTCGAAGACGATCTGCGACCCGGGCGGAAGGAACGGGAACTTGTCCCGGATGCTCTTCTCTAGCCGATTGCGGGAGAGGCCAGTGAGTGCTCGATACTTGAGGTCGAAGCGGAAGTTCTCATTCTGGAGGCCGACGAAGTCGAGCACCGTGAGGACTGCTTTGCCTTCGGTACGGCGTAGGCCGCGCCCGAGTTGCTGCAGGAAAATCGTTGCTGACTGAGTCGGACGCAGCATGAGGACCGTATCGATCATGGGGATGTCGAGGCCCTCGTTGAATATGTCTACCGCAAAGATGCACGCGAGTTTGCCGTCGCGAAGCCGCTGTAACCCTTCGCGCCTTTCCCCACTTCGCGACTCACCAGAGAGGGCGAGTGAGGGGATCCCGGCGGCGTTGAAGACCTCTGCCATGTAGTGCGCATGGTCCACGCTTACGCAGAATCCGAGGGCCTTCATTCGGGAGGGATCGGTGACCTTGTCGGCGACGGTCTTCAGTACGATGCGAGCACGCGCGTCATTGCCCGTGTAGAGGGCAGAGAGCTGGCTGAGGTCGTAGCGCCCTCGTGTGAAGCGGATGCCCTGCAGGTCACTGCCATCGGCGACCCCGAAGTAGTGGAAGGGCACGAGCAGATCGGCCTTCAGCGCGTCCCACAGTCGAAGCTCGCTGGCTATGCGTCCGTCGAAGTAGAAGTCGGCGACGTTCACTCCGTCCGATCGCTCGGGTGTTGCAGTCAGGCCAAGGAGTTCACGCGGTGTGAAGTGGTCGAGTAACCGTCGGTATGTCGTGGCTTCGGCATGGTGGAACTCGTCGACAACGACTACGTCGAAGTGCGACGGATCCCAGCGCTCCATCTCGGCCTCCCGCGAGATCGACTGGACGGAGGCGAATACGTGGCGCCCCCGAGACGGGCGTGCTCCGCCAACGAGTAACTCACCGAACGCTCCGTCCTTGAGGACCTCGCGATAGGTGCGTAGGGCTTGCTCCAGAATCTCTTGGCGGTGGGCGATGAACAGCAGGCTCGGTCGCGGTCCATCCTGGGCGAGCCGCTTGTAGTCCAACGCCGCGATGACCGTTTTACCTGTGCCCGTGGCGGCGACGAGCAGGTTCCGATGCTGGTCGTGGGTTTCCCGCTCGGACTGCAGATCATCAAGCATGATCTGCTGATGCGGGTACGGGCGGACATCGAGGAGGCTGACGTTGACTTCTCCGTCGCCGCGCCGTGCCCCATTCTTCGCAAGCATCTGGTCGAGGTACTCGGCATCAGTGTCCGGGTCATACGGTGCAAACGCCGAGTCGTCCCAATAGGTCGCGAAGGTTGTGGAAAACTTGTCGAGCAACGTTGGGGTCGCATGCTTGGACAGTCGAACGTTCCACTCCAGGCCATCGACCAGCGCTGCGCGGCTCATGTTCGAGCTGCCGACGTAGGCGGTGGGGAAACCGCTCTTGCGGTGGAACATCCACGCCTTCGCATGGAGGTGTGTGGACTGCGAGTCATAGTTGACCCGAACTTCAGCGCCAAGTTCCCGAACGAAGTAGTCGAGTGCGCGGCGGTCAGTGGCACCGATGTACGTCGTGGTCAGCACTCGTATGGAGACGCCACGCTCAGCGGCAACGCGCAATGCATCCTCGAGAACCCGGATGCCGCTCCATTGCACGAAGGCACACAGCAGATCGATGTGGTCGGCACTCGCCATCTCGAGGCGAAGCTCGGAGCCGAGCTGCGGATCACTGCGAGAGTTCGTGAACAGTGCGACATCAGTCAGAGGTGTCGAAGGCCGACGTGGAGGCGGCGACATAGGTGCTGTGACGGAGGTGAGGAGCTGCGGACCAGACGCCACCGTTTCGGAGTGCACTGCGTCAGGGATCGCATGTAGTAGACGGTTCGCAGTCTCGATCTGCTCCTCCACCGGTAGCGAGGAGAGCGTTCTGGAAATGACCGCGCTCAAGTGTTGCGTGAGGACGTGTGGAGCATCCGCGGCATCGACGTCAGCGAAGGTCCGATCATGCGACTCTTGGGTCTGACCACCGAGGGCCGCGGAGAGCCCTGTCGTCACCAGAAGCTCATAGAGTCCGGGATCCAGAGCGTGAGTTCCACTCATCGATTCCCCAATTGCTGCGGCGCGCCGAGGACGAAGGCATCCTGGATGATTGGCACATCTGCTGGCGACCAGTCCAGCGTGGCCAACTCTTCAGGCGCGAACCACCCCATCTGGTCGTGATCCGTGCTGGCCGTCGGCGCATCGAATAGCAGCTCTGCCCAGTAGCACGCTAGATCGATGAGTGCTGAGCCCACCGGGGTCGTATGTCGCCCGGCCAGATCACCGACGTGCACCTCGATGCCCAACTCTTCGGCGAGCTCACGGTGCAGCGCCCCCGTCGGCTGCTCACCGGGCTCGACCTTGCCCCCGGGGAACTCCCACAGGCCGCCGGCGCTGCGCTCAGGGCTGCGGCGTGCAGCGAAGACGAGACCATCACGGACGATGACCGCTCCCACGACGTGGATTGGTGGTTGCGATGACATGCGGCTCCCTCTTACTGGTCCCGGCTGGTCAGCCCATCGTAAGAGCGACAGGAGACACGTGGCGCTGAAATCCGTACAACGTGCCTGGCTGGGGAAACTCGTCGCCGTCCCAATGTCGCAATTACCGTTCATCCTGCGCGAGGTTCTGAATATGGCCGCTGCGTTCTCCCCGCAGCTATTCCGTCTGTCGGCCCACCGTGCCACCATCTGTTCATGAAGCCGCCGAAGCTCGTCGCCATGTCCAACTATGAGACCGAGAACCGCGCGATCGCCTACGTCATCGCCTACGAACGCGCGGCTGGCCGCGCCGCAGTCGACACCCACCACATCCCAGGCAGTCTCGTCGATGTCGAGAGCGTCGACGACGTTACGGGCGAGAAGCGGTTGATCGAGATCAAGGCCTTCGGCGGCACCGGCTGCGTTGACTTCCTCTGGCTCGAGCCGAACCAGGTCGAGGCGCTCGAGCAGGTCCAAGGCTTCCACCACTACTTCGTCACCAACGTCCGCTCCGCCGATCCGGCGGAGATGCTGGTCCTCGGCCTCGCTGAACGATGCCGACGAGCCCTCCCGCGAGTTCGCCGGGACGTCGACCCCCGCCTGGTGGAGCGCGAGATGATCGCCGACCAGCTCCTCGCCGCGCTCCCGCCGACCGAGCCCAGTGCGGACGACGACGCCTACGCCGCCGGGCTCCGCGACCTGCTCGCGTAGCACCGCGCGACCCGCACGGTGCCGTTGACGGAAGAGTGACCGTCGCGGGCAGCGGCGCCCCGGCAGGCAGCGACTCTCAGCCCAGATACGCCTCGGCGAGCAGCTCGGTGGACCGCAGCCGCTGCTCCACCTGCGGGCCCTGGTGGGCGATGATGAGTTCGTCGGCGCCGGTCTGCTCGGCGAACTCGGTGACCTTGTCCCGGACCACGTCGGGGGTGCCGACGGCGCTGTAGGTCGCCATCTGGTGCAGGTGCCGAGCCTGGGGTGCGGCGAGCAGCTCATCGGCCTGCTCGTCGGTGTACTCGGTGCCCGGCTGGAGCAGCAGCGCCACCCGGCTGCGCATCATCTCGTGCTGCTGGCGCTCGGCGTCGGCCTGGTCGTCGGCGGCGATGACGTTGTAGCCGGCGATGACGTGGGGCTTCTCGAGCTGCTCGGACGGCTGGAAGTCGCGGCGGTACAGCGCGATGGCCTCGTGCAGGGCGCCGGGGGAGAAGTGCGAGGCGAAGGCGTACGGGAGGCCGAGGTTGGCGGCTAGGCCGGCGCCGAACAGCGAGGAGCCGAGGATGTACAGCGGGACGTCGGTGCCCTTTCCCGGATAGGCGTTCACGCCCGGGATCCGGGACTGGCCGCGCAGGTAGGCCTGCAGCTCCATGACGTCCTCGGGGAAGGTGTCGGCCTTGGCGCCGCTGCGGCGCAGTGCCCGCATCGTGTTCTGGTCGGTGCCCGGCGCCCGGCCCAGTCCCAGGTCGATCCGCCCGGGGTGGAGCGTCTCGAGGGTGCCGAACTGCTCGGCGATCACCAGCGGGGCGTGGTTGGGCAGCATGATGCCGCCCGCTCCGAGTCGAATGGTCTTGGTGTGGTTAGCGACGTGGGCGATCAGCACCGAGGTGGCTGAGGACGCGATCGACCGCATGTTGTGGTGCTCGGCGTACCAGACCCGCTCGTACCCGGTCTCCTCCGCTTTCTGGGCCAGAGCGACCGTGCCCTCCAGTGCCTGCGCCACGGTCTGGTCGCGGGCGGCGGTGGCGAGGTCGAGGATCGAGAGCGGGACAGGCATGAAGCACCTTTCAACGGGAGGCGGCGCCGGACGGCGCCGCACCTTCGGTGGCAACGCCCACGGCGTCGTTTCTCTTCCCGGTTTCGTGGCGGGTCAGCAGAACCCTGCACCGCCCCTGAGACGCCACGTCGCGAGACGGCGCCCTCTCGCCCTTCGGCTCAGCGTCACGGACCCGCATGATGGCCGAGAGTGCCGGGAGAAGTTCACTCAGAGGTTCACTCGAAGGAGCACACGGTGACTGCTTCCTCGTGAGAGACGCCCCCAGGGCCACCGCGCCACACCACTATGCGGGACTCAACTCAGTTGTGGGCTACGCGTAGCGTGGCTCTGCCGAGTGAGCCCTGAGCAGCAGCAGATCGAGATGGGCGCGGGCTCCGAGGTGTCGATCCTGTTGCAACTGGCATCACTCCTGCATCGAGCCAACAAGTTGATGGTTCAATTCCAGTGACAGTCGGCGCGAGGTCGGCATAGCTCGCCCGCGTTCGGGGCCTGACTCTTGGAGAATTGAATGACTCTGACTGCTTTGGTTGGTCGGGCCCCGTCAGCGCGACGCCACCTTCGCAGCCGTGCCGGTGGCCTCGCCTTGGCCGCTGTGGTGATGGGCGCCTTGGCTGCATGCGGATCTACGGATGCTAAGGACACGGCGGGCGCTACGGGCGCTGCAGATGCCGCCGATGAAACGGTGGCAGAGGTCGATGTGCCCGACCTCACCGGCGTGTGGGAATCGACCGAGGACAGTGCCTTTGCGCAGCAGGCGGTCATTGCTGGGTCGGCGTTCACCGTCAACTGGGTGCCGCAGGACGGGAGCGAGGACTCGCGGCTCTATTGGGCTGGGTCGTTCGATGCGCCGACCGCGGAGGGGGCGTACACGTGGACGTCCACGAACGATCATGGCCAGACGGACCTCGAGCTCCTGGCATCCGGCGACGACACCAAGGACTTCCTCTACGAGGACGGGGAGATCAGTTACGAGGCGTCGGCGCTCGGTGAGAGCGGTACGGTGACGCTCGAACAGACGTCGGAGACGGTTCCTGCTGGCGCCGAGACCTCCGCGGCCCCGGCCGAAGTCGCTGGCCACGTAGAGGTGACCGAATCCGGGATGGCTGCGAGTGATGGCTACGCCTGGGTGACCGCGATGGTCGAGTACGAAAGTTTGACTGGCGAGTTCGCGACCGTCCTCTTCAACGTCTACGACGAGGGGGACAATCTCATCGCCTCTGCCGAGCATGTCGAGGAACTCAGCACGGAAGGCACAACCTTCCCGATGGGCACGCAGGTCGAGGTCCCGTCCGGCGAAACCGCGTCACGCGTTGAAGCCACCGTGAGCGTGAGTGACCACGGAAGCCGCATCGAGGCCATGCCGGTGGTCGACCCGATCGAAGCTCCTGCGAGCAGCCCGGAGTTCAAGATCGAGAACGCGACCGGAGATGATTGGTCGGATCCTCGCATCCAGATCGTCTGTCTCAATGACGCGGGAGAGATCGTTGGCGGGGGATCGGAGTTCCCGAACACGGTTCCGGCCGGGGGCGAGCTCCTGCTGTCGGACCTGGGCTTGATCATCAGCGAGGACGCAACTACCTGTGAGGCGTACGTGCAGCTGTCGTCGTCGATGTAACGGGCCTGGAGGGCCGAGGAGAGATGCCTCGGAACATGCGAGCAGTCGGCGTAGTGCGATGCGCTCCCGGTGGACCGGCTTCCTCGTCTGAAGCAGTCGGGTGATGTCTGGAAGACTGGGACGCGCACCTGGCGTCGCTGCTCAGCGACACCCTGACGAACTGAGGTCGATGATGTCCATGCAGTACCGCACCCCCTCCCGCCTGGGTCGCCCGCTGTCCGCGATCGGCCAGGGCTGCTGGCAGATCGGCGCCGATTGGGGCGATGTCTCCGACGAGTCCGCGAACGCCGTGCTGGATGCCGCGCTCGAGGCGGGCGTGACCTTCTTCGACACCGCGGACGTGTACGGCGATGGTCGCAGCGAGCGCCTGGTCGGGGTGATGAGCGAGCGCGCCGCTGCCGTGACGGGGGCGGCCGCGCCGCTGTTCGTCGCCACCAAGGCGTCCCGTCGGGCGGATCCCTTCGCCCCGGAGTCCTTCACCGAGGAGAATCTGCGGTCCTGGGTGGAGCGCTCGCGGCAGAACCTCGCCACCGACACCCTGGACCTCGTGCAGCTGCACTGCCCGCCGCCCGCGATCTATCGCGAGAACCGGGTGTTCGACGTGCTCGACGCGCTGGCCGACGAGAAGAAGATCGCCGCCTGGGGCGTCAGCGTCGAGACCTGCGAGGAGGCACTGATCAGCCTCGAGCGCGAGCACCTCGCCTCGATCCAGATCGTGCTGAACCCGTTCCGTCTCAAGCCCTTCGACAAGGTCGTGCCCCTGGCCCGCGAGAAGGGCGTCGCGATCATCGCGCGCGTCCCCCTGGCCTCCGGCCTGCTCACCGGAAAGTTCTCGGCGTCGACCACGTTCGCGGCCAACGACCACCGCAGCTTCAACCGTCACGGCGAGGCGTTCGACCAGGGTGAGACCTTCGCAGGCGTCGACTACGAGACCGGCCTGCAGGCCGTCGCCCGTCTCGAACAGGCACTGGACGGCGCGATGGCGCTGCCCGAGGCGACGCTGCGCTGGATCCTCGACCAGGACGGCGTGACCAGCGCGATCCCCGGCGCGAGCAGCGCTACGCAGGCGCAGCGCAATGCCGCCGCCGGCAGCGAGCCGACTGCGGAGCAGCGTCAGGTGCTGGACCGCTTCGACACGGCGATCCGCGAGACGTACGACGCGCTGCTGCGGGAGTCCATCCACCCGCGCTGGTGAGCCGTGGGACGCGGGGAAGCATCCGGTCCTCTCCCGCGTTCCTGCCTGGACGTAGCAATCCACCCAGGAGGGGACTTCCCATGATCGATCTGGATCTGGCCGGCAGGACAGTATTCGTCAGAGGCTCCACGCAGGGCATCGGCCTCGCCATCGCCCGGCGGCTCGCGGAGGCGGGTGCCCGCGTCGCCGTGAACGGCCGCACCGCCGAGCGGGTCCAGGAGGCGGTCGCCGCGCTGACAGGGGCAGGGGTCGCGGCGGAGCAGCTCATCGCCGCTCCCGGGGACGTCACCACGGATGAGGGCCTGGAGGCCGCTCTCGGCGCGACCGGGGACGTGGACGTGCTGGTCAACAACCTCGGCGTCTTCGGTGCCGCGCCGGCACTGGAGATCAGCGAGGCGGAATGGCAGCGCTACTGGGAGGTCAACGTGCTCTCCGCGGTGCGGCTGATCCGCGCGGTGCTGCCGCGCATGAAGGAGGCCGGCTGGGGCCGGATCCTGAACATCGCCAGCGACTCCGCGATCGTCACCCCGGCGGAGATGATCCATTACGGGGTCTCCAAGACGGCGCTGCTGGCCGTCTCCCGCGGCTTCGCCAAGGACGCCGCCGGTACCGGGGTGACGGTGAACTCCGTGATCGCGGGCCCCACCTACACCGAGGGCGTGCAGGACTTCGTCTACCAGCTGGTGGATCCGAAGCTGACCTGGGAGCAGGCGGAGGCCGAGTTCATGCGGCTGCACCGCCCGCAGTCCCTGGTGCAGCGCCTGATCCGCCCCGAGGAGATCGCGAACATGGTCGTCTACCTGTCCTCGCCGCTGGCCTCGGCCACCACGGGCGGGGCGCTGCGCGTGGACGGCGGGTACACGGACGCGATCCTGCCCTGAGGAGTGAGGGGGCCGCTCAGCGCCGCCTCAGCACGAGCACCGCGTCGACGTGCTCCCCGGGTGCGCCGTCGGGGCTGACGGCGGGGCGCCGACGCTCCTCGGCGACCTCCACCGCCCAGTCCTCGACGGGCCGGGCGAGCTGCTCCGCCTCCGTGCGCACGTCGATCATGCGCTCGATCAGGTGCGCGGGGGGATGGTCGGCCCACGACGGTGGCGCCGCATGGGAGATGGTCACCAGGTGCCCGCCGGGGCGGATCGCGGAGGCGGCACGGCGCAGGATCTCCCTCCGCTCCAGTGCCACCTCGGACTGGAAGAACGACGCGGTCACGAGGTCGACGCTGTCCGGCTCCGGCTGCCAGGCATCGAGATCGGTCGCGGCGAAGGTCGCTTGCTCGAGGCCGCGCTCGGCGGCTTCGGCTCGGCCACGGCCGACGGCTGTCTCGGAGATGTCCAGTCCGCGGGCCTGCCAGCCGTGCTCGGCGAGCCACAGCACGTCCCCGCCCTCCCCGCAGCCCAGGTCGATCGAGGTGCCGGGCTCGAACTCGCCGACCACGTCGGCGAGCGTGGCGTTGACTTTCCCGGACCAGATGCGCTCCAGGCCCGAGTAGCGCTGCTCCCAGTGCTCGACGGGGGAGAGGGAAGGTTCCGCGGCGCGATACTCGGCGGTGTCACCGTGCTGGTGCTCGACGGCGTGCTGGGGGTGTCCGGTCATGGGGAGAGACTGGCAGATCGGCCGCCGCCGCGACAGGAATCTTGCGCACGGAGCCGCCCCGACGGGCCCCGCCTTGCGTTTCGCGCCGCTCCGGTAGATCGGCGTCACGTCCAGCGGTTCTGCCCGGTCACGGCCGACCGGGTGTCACCGCGGGTGGGGGATCGAGACGAGGGCGGGCTCCGCGAAGACGACCACACGCAGGAGCCGCGCCGGGTAGGTGGACGCCGCCACCCCGACCTTGCGCAAGCGGGTGACGGACTTCCTCCTGACCCGACAGCCTCAGCTCTTCGTGCTTCGCCTCCCGAACGCCCACGCCAGCACCAGCGCCACCATGATCCCGTTCAGCGGGGCGATGCCCACGCCCAGCTCGTTCGAGCCCCAGGCGACCAGGCACCCCAGCGCATATGGCACGAGCGCCTGCCACCGCACCTTCTCCGTGAGCGTGGACAGCGCCGGCTGCCCACTGCGCCAGCGGGCGATCCAGTCGCCGATCAGCACTCCGCCCAGCGGCGGGATGAGGACGCCCAGCAGGCTCAGATAACCGATGATGTGGCTCTCGACGCCGGTCAGGGCGAGCAGGGTGCCGATCGCGACGCCGCCGATGATGAAGGGGCCCTTGCGGGTCGAGCTCGCCATCTCCGCGCCGGCCACCCCGAAGGCGTAGGCGGCGTCGGCATTGGACTTCCACAGATTCCCGAACAGGAAGAACAAGCCCCAGCCGATCATCCCCATGCCCAGCAGCAACGTCGTGAAGTCCCCTTCGCCGAAGGCGAGGGCGGCGACCGCGCCGAAGAACACCATGAGCCCGTTGCCGATCGCGAACCCGACCGCGCAGGCGATCACGGCGTCGCGGCCGCGCCTGGCGAAGCGGGTCCAGTTCGCGGCCTGGGTGCCGGCGGAGGCGAAGGTCCCCACGACGGTGGTCACCGCCGCGGCCCAGGTCATGGTGGTGGCCGGGGCGATGTCGAACAGACCGCCGATCCCGCCGACCTCCGTGAGGGCCATCCCGGTGATCCAGAACGCGAGGACCAGGATCAGAGGCGTCGAGATGAGGGAGACCCAGTACATGCCCTCGTAGCCGTACAGGGCGGTGAGCATCATCAGCACCGAGACGGCGATCATCACGAGCGCGGGCGCCCAGGCGCTCTCCCAGCCGAAGGCCAGCGCCGTCATCTGGCCGATCGTGCCGACGGCCACGCCGTACCAGCCCACCTGCGTCCCGCCCAGCAGGAGGGAGACGACCTTGGAGCCGGCGGTGCCGAAGGTGTATCGGGACATGACCACGGTGGTCAGGCCCGTCCGTGCACCCAGGAAGCCGATCGCAGCGACGTAAGCGCCCAGCACGACGGAGCCCACCAGGAGCACGGCGAGGAACTCGGCGAAGGGGAATGCCGCGCCGATGCTCGCGCCCGCCATGAGGGTGGGGGCGAAGATGGTGAAGCCGATCAGGACGACGCTGATGGAGAGCACGCCGCGCCGCGCGGAGCGGGGGACCGGCGTGAGCGGGTAGTCGGGGTCGACGGGTGGGTCGGCCTCGTCGACGTCGGAGACGGGCGTGGTCATCGAGTCAGCTCCTCGGTCTCGACGCCGATGTCCTCGCTCCAGATCTCGGGGCGCTCGGCGATCATCCGCTCCATCAGG
Organism: Brachybacterium sp. FME24; assembly: GCF_014897705.1. Classification (GTDB taxonomy): domain Bacteria; phylum Actinomycetota; class Actinomycetes; order Actinomycetales; family Dermabacteraceae; genus Brachybacterium. Next base: position 162,904 of record NZ_JABUXV010000009.1, read on the forward strand.
GCGATGCACTCGGGATCGTCGAGGACGTCGAGCTTGACGCCGCGGTCCAGAAGCAGCGACTCGGCCATCTCGAAGGTGCGGTTCTCGCCGATCACGATTCTGGGGATCTCGTACAGCAGGGCAGTCCCGGAGCACATGATGCACGGGGAGAGAGTCGTGTAGAGCACGCACTCGCGGTAGACGCTCGCGGGCTGCCGGCCCGCCTTCTCGATCGCGTCGGTCTCGCCATGGAGGATCGCGGAGCCCTTCTGCACGCGCTGGTTGTGCCCGGCGGCGAGCACCTCGCCGTCATGGACGAGCACCGCACCGATCGGCACCCCGCCCTCGTCCCAGCTGAGGCGGGCCTGCTCGATGGCGAGGTCGAGGAACCGGCGGTCGTCCTCGGGGGTGGGGGTCCAGGTCATGGGATGCGCGCTCCTGCATTCGACGGGATGGTCGCCCGGCATCGTAGAACCGATGGAGGCCTGCCGCGCTCTCGGGCCCGGCGGCGAGATCGCACCGAGACCTGTCCGGATCCTTCCGTGAGTCGCGGAACGGATGATGATTGAGTCGTCCCATGACCCACATCACACGACGACGTGTCCTCGGTGCCATGACCGCCCTTCCGATCGTGCTCGCTCCCGCCGCAGCTGGCGCAGTGGGCAACGGACCGGAGTGGGGCGGCAACGGCAACATCACCACCGCCCATCTGTCCACCTACGACGATGTCGCCTCGTTCCTGCAGGACCAGGCCGCGAAGCACACGGCGATGGAGCTGACGGTCATCGGTCAGTCCCTCAAGGGGCGGGACCTCTACCTCGCGTCATGGATCAGCGATCCCAACAACCCGACGGTCCTCTACCTCACGCAGCAGCACGGCAACGAGCAGCTCACCACCGAGGGAGCGCTCGAGTTCATCAGGCACCTCGGCACGGGGCGCACCCGCGACGTGCTCGACGGCGTCAACATCCTCGTGGTCCCGATGCTCAATCCGGACGGCGCGATGGGGGACGTCGACTTCTCGCTCGAGGACTACATCGCCCACGGCGACCGTCACCTGACCCGCTACAACGCGGCCGAGGTCGACCTCAACCGCGACCACATCGACCGGCTCCAGCCCGAGACGCAGGCCCTGCACGACAACGTGCTGGGCGCCTTCGACATCGACTACATGATCGACCTGCACCACCAGGGCGCCTACAGCGCGATCGGGGAGGACTGGGTCTCCGGCTCGATCCTCTACCCGACCACCCCCAGCGCCGCGCCCGATCTCGTCGACCGCTCCAAGCAGCTCGGCGCCGTCGTCTATCACTCCGTCGAGGCCAAGGGCTGGGGCCTGCTCGGCAAGTACGACGGTGGATCGGCCGAGACCATCAGCCGCAACGGGCTGGCGGTGGAGTACGACATCGCGACGCTGCTGTTCGAGATGCGCGGCATGTCCGACCACTCCCGGGAGTCCGCCGTGCTGGGAGCCCGCAGCAGCGGCTACCTGATCCGGCAGACCGTGGTCACGCTCGAAGCGACCGCGCGGGCCATCGCCGACGGGTCCATCGAGACGGCCGACGCCTCGTTCTGGGACACGCTTCCCACACAGACCACCTACAACCCCGACGAGTGATCGACCGGCAGAGCTGAGGCGGAGCCGGAACGTCACAGGTCGCCCAGAGGGGGCACTCTTCGGCGCCGCAGAACCTGCCGCCCGCTGACTGCGGCACCTGGCGGGTGCGGGTCTCAGACCGCGGCGTCGGCCGTGTCGTCGGAGGTGACGTCGTGCGCGGTCGCGCCCAGCAGGTGCTCGCCGCCGATCGGTGTGCTCACCCAGTCCTCGATCGTCCAGCCCTGGTCGGGATGGCCGGTGAGGGTGACCATGCCTGTGTTGTACAGCGGCCGCTCCTCGAGGGAGGCGGCGCCGAGCCCGCCGACCACGGCGGCGAACACGCGGATCGCCGCGCCGTGGCTGACCACCGCGACGGTCGCTTCCTCGGGGTAGAGCCCGGCGATGTGCTTCAGCGCGCCGGTCCACCGCTGCCAGAACTGCGTCCCGTTCTCCCCGCCCGGCAGCCCCTCGGCGAACTCGCCGGCGCTCCAGCGGGCGTGGTTCTCCTGGTACGCCTCGACGGCCGCCTGGTCACGGCGCATCTGGTAATCACCGGCGCGGATCTCCTCGAGCCCCTCCGTGAGCCGCGGGCTGATGTCCAGGGCGGCGGCCAGCGGTGCCGCGGTCTCGTGGGTGCGCAGCAGACGGGAGACGTGCAGCCCGGAGAGGGTCTCGTGCTGCAGCGCCTCGGGGATCGCCTGGGCCTGGGTGTGGCCGAGCGGAGTCAGCCCGGGCCCGGGGTAGGCGGCGTCGAGGATGCCCTCGACGTTGCTGGGAGTCTGGCCGTGACGGATGAGGAGAAGACGCATGCCAGCACTGTACGGTCCGCTCCTGCACCCCGGGTGAGCACCGCGGGACCTCCCGGTGCAGGTCAGGGTCGATCCAAGGGTCAGGGGCGGCGGCGGAGAACGAGCATTGCGACCACGGCGACCACTCCCGCGCCCACCGCCAGGGCGCCGGCGCCCGCCAGGATCGCGAGGCCCACGGTGACGGGCCGGCTCGAGAAGGGCGCCGACGGGTCCAGCCGGGGCACGGACTGATCGGTGAGGTCCGCGGGCTCGCCCAGTTCCTGCGTGAGTCGCACCCGATCGCCCAGGCCGCCGTCGATGAGCAGCGCGCACCTGGTGGACGAGTACTCCCCGTCCGCCCGCACCAGCAGGCTTTCGCCGTTCTCGAGCGGCGGAGGTGTGCATCACCGCAGGATAGTGTCGGGCCCACCTGCACTGCTCGGAAGGAGCGCGTCATGCGTCGCAGCATCGTCAACGACCCGGAGGACCTGGTCCCTGAAGCCCTCGAGGGCCTCGTGCTCAGCCACCCGCGGCTGCTCGAGCTGGAGGCGGAGCACCGCTTCATCACCCGCAAGGAGCCGGCCCGCGACAAGGTCGGCCTGGTCTCCGGCGGCGGTTCGGGCCACGAGCCGCTGCACGCCGGCTTCGTGGGCACCGGGATGCTCGACGTCGCAGTCGCCGGCGCCGTGTTCGCCAGCCCCACCGCCCTGCAGGTCCTGGCGGCCACCAAGGCGGCCGACGCAGGCCGCGGCGTGGTCCAGATCGTCAAGAACTACACCGGCGACGTGCTGAACTTCCGCATCGCCGGCGAGATCAGCGGCGACGACGCCATCGACACCGAGATCGTGCTGGTCGACGACGACATCGCCACCGACAGCGGGGAGGACGGCCCCGGCCGCCGCGGCACCGCCGCCACCGTGATCGTGGAGAAGGTGTGCGGCGCGGCCGCCGAGGAGGGCGCCGGCCTCGCCGACGTCGCCGCGATCGGACGCCGGGTCGCGACGTCGGCCCGCACCATGTCCCTGGCCCTCGCCGCCGGCACCCACCCGGGCGACGACCGCCCCCAGTTCGACCTCGGCGACGACGAGATCGAGCTCGGCGTGGGCATCCATGGGGAACGAGCCGCGAAGCGCGCATCCTTCACCGACGCGAACGGACTCACCGACCTGCTGCTCGAGCCGCTGCTGTCCGAGCTCGACCTGAGCCGCGGCGACGAGGTGCTCGCGATCGTCAACGGCCTGGGCTCCACGTACCCGCTCGAGCTGCAGCTCGTCGCCCGCGCCCTGCATCACCGCCTCGGCGACGCGGGCATCGAGATCGGCCGGTCCCTCGTCGGCCCCTACGTGACCAGCCTGGACATGCACGGCGTCTCGATCACCCTGATGCCGTTGGACGACGAGCTGCGCCGACTCTGGGACGCCCCCGTCCGCACCCCGGCCCTGACCTGGTAAGGAGCACGCCATGACCGAACAGACCTCCAGCCCCGCCCTCCCCGCCGGCTTCGGCCGCGCCTTCGTCCTCACCCTGCGCGAGGCCTTCGTCGGCGCCGCGGACGATCTCGGCGACCTCGACCGCCGCGCCGGTGACGGCGACTTCGGCACCAACGTGCGCACCGCGATGAAGCACCTCGATGCGAACCTCGAGGCCGATCCGCCCACCAGCTATCGCGAATGGCTGACCGCGCTGTACATGGCATGGCTCGGCGTGGGCGGCACCAGCGGCCCCCTCTTCGGCATGTTCTTCCGCGACCTCGCGAAGGCCGGGGACGAGGCAGGTCGCAGTGTGCCCACCGCGGCGCAGTTCGGCGATGCGCTCGCCGCCGGCCAGGCCACCGTGCAGCGCTACGGCGAGGCGAAGATCGGCGACAAGACGATGATCGACTCCCTCGACCCAGCCATCGCCGCCCTGCGTGCGGCCCTCGAGGCGGATGCGGAGACCAGCGCCGTCGAGGCACTCTTCGAGGCGGAGGACGCCGCAGTCGCCGCGGCCACCGCCACGGCGCAGACCACTGCGCGCCGTGGCCGCGCGAGCTACGTCGGCGACGCCTCCCGGGGCGTCATCGACCCCGGCGCCGCCGCCATGGCCCTCGTGATCGGCTCGGCCCGCGCCGGCGCCGACGGCTCGGGCGCCGTCGACCTCTCCTGGGTCGCCTGACAGGGCCCCGCCCGGCCCCGAGGTGCCCGAAGAACAGGGCGCCCCGGGGGCGGAGCGTGCGAGGGCAGGGCGCGCGGCGAGCCGTCGGCCGGAGTGCGCGGTGGACCGTCGCGACCTGAGCTGAACGACGCTGGTAGTTTCGCTGTTCATGGCTGATCTCGCCGCTCTGTTCCCCTCCCTCGGCACCGCCACCTGGCTGCTCGTGGTGGTGGGTGCTTTCGTCGTCGGCCTGTCCAAGACCGCGATGCCCGGTGGGGGCACCATCGCCGTGGGCCTGTTCGCCCTGGCGCTGCCCGCCAAGGAGTCCACGGCCGCCCTGCTGCTCCTGCTCATGGTGGGCGATGCGACTGCGCTGTGGGTATACCGGCGCGAGCCCGACGTGCGCACGCTGGTGCGCCTCATCCCCAGCGTGCTGATCGGCGTCGTGCTCGGCACGATCTTCTTCGCGACCGTCGGCGGCGACACCGTGCGCACCACCATCGGCGTGATCCTGCTGATCCTCATCGCGGTGACCGTCTGGCGCCGGCGCACGGCCCGGGTCGCGACGGCCGCGCGGGCCGGCGAGCCGGAGCCGGAGGAGACTCCGTCGGGACCGGGCGTCGCCGTGGGCCGCGCCGGGTACGGGGTGCTGGGCGGGTTCACGACCATGGTCGCCAATGCCGGCGGGCCCGTGATGTCGATGTACTTCTACGCGATGCGCATGCCGGTGCTGACCTTCCTGGGCACCTCCGCCTGGTTCTTCGCCATCGTCAACGTGATCAAGCTGCCGTTCTCCGCGGGCCTCGGCCTGATCACCCGCGACACCCTGGTCATGGACGCGATGCTGGTGCCCCTCGTGCTGATCGGTGCGTACTGCGGGGCGAAGATCGCACGGCGGATCCCGCAGGGCGTCTTCGAGCGCGTCGTGCTCGTGCTCACCGTCGCCTCGGCGATCGGGCTGCTGGTGATCTGACCCGGGGGCCTCCGGACGGCCCGGTCAGCAGAGGCCCGTCAGGACGGGTCGAACCCGCGATCGGGAGGGGTGCTCGTGCCATCGGGCGCCGGCTCCATCATCGCCGCCCGGGTCGCGATGTCCTCGAAGATCTCCAGCAGTTCCGGGGGGTCGATCACCTCGAGCGGCACCCGCAGCCAGATCAGATGCATCGCGAGCCACTGCAGATCATCGACGCCCGCCCGCAGGATGCAGGCATCCTCCCCGTCGGGCGTGAGCGATGCGGCGCGGGCGGAGACCTTGGCGGCGATCGCGTCGTACGGCGCCAGCAGGCGCACGGTCACCTCCCGGGGGTAGGCCCCGTGGGTGATCGAATCGCGCACCGTGCGTTCGATGTCCGGAGTGGGTCGCGGCGTGATCGCGAAGGTGCTCGGGCTGACCGCGTGCATGCGGTCCAGACGGAACGTGCGCCAGTCCTCCCGGTCCAGATCCCAGGCGAACAGATACCAGTGCCCCTCGATGGACAGCACCCGGTACGGCTCGAGGCGTCGCTCGAAGCGTTCGCCATCGCCCCGCTGGTAGTCGACGCGCACCCGCATGCCGTCCCGCACGGCCGTGGCCAGAGCCAGCAGCACCTCGGAGCGGGCGGCCGGGACGGGCCGGGCCACCACGCCCATCGCGCCGGTGACGGCGGAGACCTCCGAGCGCACGTCCGGAGGCAGGATCCGGTCCAGTGCCGCGAGCGCGCGCAGGGCCTCGACGTCCAGACCCTCGATGCCCGAGGTCGCCGTCAGGCGCAGACCCACGGCGACCGCGACCGCCTCGTGCGGGCCGAGCAGCAGCGGGGGCAGCTCCCGGCCCGCACCCAGCTGATAGCCCCCGCCGTGGCCGGCCGAGGTCAGGACCGGGTAGCCCATCTCGCGCAGACGGTCCACGTCGCGTCGCACCGTCCGCACCGTCACCGTGAGCTCATCGGCCAGCTCTGGCCCGGTCCACACCGTGCGCGACTGCAGCAGGGCGAGCAGCCGCAGGGCTCTCCTCGTCACGTCGCTCATGGGGACAGTCTGACCGACTTCGCGGACAGGAGCTGTCCGCTTCAGGATCGAACATGGAACCTGTCCAGCCAGGCGGGGTTCCCCGCATCGAGAGAATCGAGAGCACGATGCCGTTCCTGACCGCAGACGTCACCGGCGAGCGCGACAGCCTCGCCACCTTCGCCGCACAGCAGATCGACCAGGTCGCGACCACCCTTCACGGGCTCACCCGCGAACAGATCATCCAGACTCCCAGCGCGTCGGGCATGAGCCTCGGCGCCCTCGCCCGGCACGTGATCCTCATTTCCGAAGGCTCGGCGATGCGTATCGCCGCCGCCCCGGAGATGGGACCCGAACCCGAACGCACCCCGGCCCAGTTCCAGGCGGAGGGCACCATCGCCGCGGGCGCGGTGCGGGAGGAGGACACCCCCGAGTCCCTCATCGCCGAGCTCCACCGAACAGGTGAGCAGCTGGCCGCGGCGATCCGAGCCGCGGATCCGGAGACCGAGGGCCCCTACCCGGACCAGCCCTGGTTCGAGGGCCGCAAGATCTGGACCGTGCGCTGGTACGCCCTGCACCAGATCGAGGAGAACGCCCGCCACGCCGGACACGCCGACATCCTCCGCGAGAGCATCGACGCCAAGGGCGCCTATGAGGTCAATGCCCTCGCCGCCGGGGAGCAGTGGCCGCCCGCGGGCTGGTGAGAAGGTTCCGGTCCCGAGCACGAACCCGACGATCCACCGCCGCGCGATCACCAACAGGCGCGATCACCAACGCAGGGAGAGCACGATGCCGTTCTTGACCGCCGACGTCACCACCGAGCGCGAGGGCCTCGCCGTCTTCGCGCAGCAGCAGATCCGCCAGGTCGCCACCACCTTGCAGGGGTTGGACCGTGAACGGCTCACCGCGACCCCGAGCGCCTCGAGCTTCAGCCTGGGTGCCCTCGCCCGCCATGTGCTCGACGTCGTCGACGGGATCGCCCAGCAGATCGAGGCCGTGATGGCGGCCGCTGCCACCTCTGGCGCGGCGGGCTCGGCGTCGAACGCCGCCGAAGACAATGCCGCAGCCCTCCGGGGCGACGACGAGGCCGGCATGCGGGCCTCGGATACCGCCCAGACACTGATCGACGACCTCGAAGCCGCTGGTGCGCGGCTCGCGACCGCCCTCGAGAACGCGGACCTCGACACTCCGGTCCCGACCCCGGCGGCACCGTGGTTCAGCGGCGAGGAACGATGGACCGTGCGCTGGATCGCACTGCACAGCATCGAGGAGGTCGCCCGCCACGCCGGACACGCGGACATCATCCGGGAGAGCGTCGACGCCAAGATCGCGTACGAGCTCAACGCGCTCGCCGACGGGGAGCCGTGGCCGCCGCCCGGCTGGTGAGCACGCTCCGACACTGACCGCAGATCTTTCGACCGCACGACAGGAGAACCCCATGACCAGCGACGATCTCACCCCCGGCGCCGCCGACGCGCCGCAGGGCAAGGACGGCGACCTGAGCACGGTCCTCATCGACCAGATCGAACTCCACGTGCGCGAGTTCCTGCGCCCGCGCCTCGAAGGGCTCACCGACGAGGAGTACTTCTTCGACCCCACGACGGAGGGCGCCAGCTGGACCGTTCACCCTCGCGTGCACGAGGGACAGACCCCGCCCACCTCGATCCAGGGAGGCGCCGGGGACATGGTCATCGACTTCGAGTTCCCCGAACCCGATCCGACCCCGCTGACCACCATCGCCTGGCGACTCGGACACCTCATCGTCGGAGTGCTCGCAGTACGCAGCCACTCCCACCTCGGCGGCCCGCCTGCGGACTACATGTCCTGGTCCTACGCGGCCACGGCGCAGGAGGCGCTGGCCCAGTTCGACGAAGAGTTCGAGCGATGGATCTCCGGTGTCCGCTCCTGGGATGAAGACGATCTGCAGGTAGCAGTGGGCGAGGCGGAGGGGCCCTGGGCCGAGAACTCGCGCGCCACGCTCGTCGCCCATATCAACCGCGAACTGATCCACCATCTCGCCGAGATCGCCCTGCTGCGCGACCTCTGGGCACACCGAGGCTGAGGGCCGAAGGAGTCAGGTCGGCAGTGACGTCGCCGCCGGGGCAGTCCGCTTCCTGTCGGGCCACCGGGCCACGAGCAGATGCAACGGGATGGTGAGGGCCAGGACAGCAGCGGCGATGAACGGGAGATGCCCCGGGGCCAGTCCGGTGGTCAGAGCGAGACCGCCCACACCACCGCCGAGCGCCCCGCCGAGGGAGATGGCGCTCGCGTTCAGCGCCATCAGGACGGCGACGGAGGCCGGCGCCATGGTGGCCAATCGAGCCTGCTGCGGGACAGCATGACCACCGTTGCCGATGCCGGCGAGCACGAACCACACCAGGCTGAGCACCGCGAACGCCGCCGGCGCCGCGAACGAGAAGGCCAACGCCCCGAACAGAGCATCCACCAGCAGGCCGCACAGGATGACGGTGAGGACCCGGACGGGCGAGAAACGGTCCACGAGGCGACCGGTGATGGCGTTGCCGACCATGCTGGCCACGCCGTAGGCGCACATGATCACGATCATCATCCAGCTGGCCGGATGCGTCGGCTCCAGGATCAGCACTGCATAGGTGAAGCAGGTGTAGCTCGCGCACAGCACCCCGGTGGACACCAGCAGCCCGGCCACCAGTCGAGGCTGGGCCAGAGGCCGCAGGCGAGCGGCCAGGGTCGAGGAGGGGTAGCGCAGCGGCGGCAGGCGCAGCCCGATGCCCACCAGCGCGATGAACCCGACCAGGGAGACCAGGACCAGCGGGAGCCGCCAACTGGTCTGTCCCAGGATCAGGCCCACGGGCACGCCGAGCGCGGTGGCGGTCATCCAGCCGCCGAGCACGAACGACAGGGCCCGTCCCCGGTGCCGTTCCGACACCAGGTGGACGACGTACCCGGTCACGGCCGCCCCCAGCAGGCAGGCGCCGAGCGCCGCGAGGACGCGGCCACCGAGAGCGATCGAATAGGTGGGGGCGACGGCGTTGACCAGGTTCCCGGCGATGAAGGTCGTCAGTGCGCCCATGATCACGCGGCGCTGCTCCCAGCCGCTGGTGGTGGCCCCGAGGATGGGGCCGGCCACCGCCGAGGTGAGCGCGAAGACGGAGACCAGCTGACCGGCGAGCGCGGCGGTGACGTCGAGGTCCTCGGCGATGTCCGGCAGCAGCCCGGCCAGCACGTACCCGTCGATGCCGGTGGTGAAGGTGGCGACGGCGAGCCAGATCAACGTGCGATACGGGACCCCGGACGGCGGGTTCGAGGACGACGACGAGGCCGCGCTCGGTCCGTCCCGCGGTCCATCCATCAGTCGGTCCGGGGATGTGTCGCCGGGGCCATCGGCAGTAGTCACGAGGCGAGCGCCTCTCTCTCAGCGAGCTCTGTTCTCTCAGCAGACTCTATGGGGTCGGTGAGCCGACCCCCGGCCGACGCCCGCAACAGGACCCTCAGCCGGGCCCTCAGCCGGGCCCTCAGCCGGGCCCTCAGCCGGAATTGTCCCCGCAGGACCGATGTCTACTTCACCATCGGTCCTGAGGGGACATTACTGGGGTCCGGTCCGGTCCGGTCCGGGCATGCCCGGGACAGGCGGGGCCAGCCCTACCCGAGCCGGGGCCAGCCAGGCCGGTCCGGGCCAGCCAGGCCGGTGACGGCCCGGCCCGGCCCGCCCGGCCCGGCCCGCCCGGCCCGGGTGTCAGAGGCTGATGACGTCGGCGACCTGGCCGGTCTTCGAGGACTCGTAGGCGGCGAGGATGACGCCGAGCACGCTGACGCCCTCGACCTGGTTGTTGATCGGCCGCTCGCCGGTGGTGAGCACGTCCACGAAGTGCGCGATCTCGGCGGCGAAGGTGTCGACCTCCTCGTGCTCGAAGACCTGCTCCTCGTCCTCGCCGCGCAGCTTCACGCGCAGGGTGGAGCCGTCGGAGCTCAGCGAGCCCTTCTCGCCCACGGCGGAGAAGCGGTCGGTGCCGGGTGCGGCCGAGTAGGCCCACGAGGTGACCATCTGACCCACGGCACCATTATCGAAACGCACCAGGACCTGCGCGGAGTCCTCACCCTCCATGAACTTCAGGCGGTGGGTGGAGAGCATCGCGAAGGCGCTGACGGGGGTGGCACCGGCCAGGTGCAGCATCAGGTAGGTGGGGTGGTAGCCGGTATCGATGAGTTCGCCGCCGCCCGAGGTGGCCGCGTTCCCGCGCCAGCCCATCGACTCCGGGTTGAAGTCGTTGAAGAAGGAGTCGGTGGTGCGCACCTCGTAGACCTGGCCGAGGGCACCGGAGTCGATGACCTCCTTGGCCTTGGCCACGGCCGGCATGAACAGCTGGTTGTGAGCGCACATCAGGGTCACGCCGGTCTTCTCGATGACCTGGCTGACGGTCGTGGCCTCTTCGGGGGTCAGGCACAGCGGCTTCTCGCACAGGATGTGCTTGCCGGCCTCGGCGGCCGCGATGATCGCGGGGGTGTGGAGGTGGTGCGGGAGGCAGATGTCGACGGCGTCGATGTTGGGGTCCTTCACCATCTCGGTGAAGTCGCTGTAGCCGGTCGCCCCGGTCTCCTCGACCCGCTTGGCGAGAGTCTCCTCGCTGGCATCGGCGATGGCGGTGATGGTGACGCGGTCGGGGATCTGGGCGTAGCCCTTCAGGTGGGCGTTGGCGATGCCGCCGCCGCCGATCAGGCCGATGCGGACGGGGGACTGGACGGTCTGGGTCATGGGTTTCTCCTCAGGAGGATTGCTGGGGTGCAGGTGGTGCGGATTGTGCAGGTGCTGCAGGTGCTGCAGGTGCTGCGGTGCAGCGGGGTGGTGCGGTGAGGGCGGACGCCGTGCCTGGCACGTGGGAAGTGCCGGGCGGTGCGCCCGGCCGTCATTCCGGGCCGCGCGAGGGAGCCGACGGGTGCGCGATGGCTCGAAGCTCCGCCGAGCGCCGGGGCGGAGGCTCAGGCCGACGCGGCGGCGTTGGCTGCGACGACCAGCTCGGTCAGGGCCCGGGCGCGCTCGAGGTTCTCCGTCGTCTCCTCGCCGCTGCGGATCGCCTGGACCCACTGTGCGAAGGGATTCGGGACATCCTCGGGGACCTCGACGGCGGTGGGCCCGTCGCCGGTGTCCAGGACCATGCCGCCGTCGGCCCCCAGCCCGTAGGTGAGGGTGCCGGTGGTGCCCTGCACCTCGATCGAGAAGGGGCTGAACGGCGTCACGAAGCCGGTCTCGACCACGCCGATGGCGCCATCAGGACTGGTCACGGTGACCACCGCGTTGTCCTCGACGCCACGGCCGGTCATATCGGTGTAGGTGGCCGAGGCGACGGTGACGTCGGTGCCCAGGATCAGCTGGGTCAGGTACGACGGGTGAGCCGCGAGGTCGCTGAACGCCCCGCCGATGGCCTCGGCAGGATCGTAGAAGCGCGGTGGCAGCCAGTCGGCGGTCGAGCCGTTGTGGGCCAGGCGCACGCGGGAGTAGCTGAGGCGACCCAGCGAGCCGCTGTCGAGAACCTCGCGCAGGGCCACGGTGTAGCCGTGGGCGAGGCGCGGCAGGGACACGGTGACCTGCACGCCGGCGGCGCGGGCCGCCTCGAGCAGCTCGTCGCACTCCGCGAGGGTGGGGGCCAGCAGCTTCTCGGTGAAGATGTGCTTGCCGGCGGCGATGACCTTGCCGATCACCTCGCGGTGCACGGTGGTGGCAGTGGTGATGGTGACGCCGTCGAGATCCACGCGGGCGAGGAGGGCGTCGAGATCGGCGACGAACTCGACGCCGACGGTCGTGGCAAGGGCCGTGCCACGTTCGACGTCGTCGTCCCAGACGGCGACCAGTTCGGTCTCAGGATGGTTCTGGGCTTCCCGGGCGTATTCCTCGGCATGGACATGCCAGGCGGACAGGGCAGCGATGCGCAACGGTGCGGACACGAATTCTCACGATCAGAGTCGAAGGAGCGGCGTGCCCGCAGGACTTACAGCCGCGAACGGTGTGAACCAGCCTACAGAGATTCACGGGAAGCGCATCCCCCTGGGCGAGCGATTTTGCCAAGACTTAACCGCTTCGGACTGGAGCGGCAGGGGGCCGCGCCAGGAGTGCGGGGGAGGTGGGGACGTACGTCGGCGGGCGTAGCGGGAGTGTCGTCCCCGGGCCGATGGCAGGCGCACCGAATCCGGGCAGTCTCGGAACGGACGCATCACCCGAGCATCAACCGAGGAGGACACCATGAACACACTGACCACAGGGCTGACCGGACTCATCGTCGCCGGCGGCGGCAACGGACCGTGGATGGACGGCGGGGGACCCTCGTTCCCGTTCTTCCTCTTCCCGCTGTTCTGGCTGCTGGTCGCGATCGGCCTCGTGACCCTCGCGATCCTGGGCCGCCGCCGACGGGAGGCGGCTGCCGGGCGTCGGGCCGGAGAACGGCGACTTGCCGAGCGCTACGCCGAGGGATCGATCGAGGAGGACGAGTTCCGCGCCCGCCGGGCCGTGCTGCGCGAGAAGTGACCCTCGCATCGAGGGGGAGGGCCGGCTGGTCCTCCTCCTCGGTCTCCTCGGCGCCGAGCACTGTGCAGCGGACTCCGGGCACCGAGGCTCAGGCCAACCCGGACTGGTAGGCGAACACGACCAGCTGAGCTCGGTCGCGGGCCCCGAGCTTGATCATCGCGCGGCTGACGTGGGTGCGGGCCGTGGCCGGGCTGACCACGAGCCGCTCGGCGATCTCCTGATTGTTCAATCCTTCAGCGGCCAGGGCCACCACCTCGCGCTCACGCTCGGTGAGCAGCTCGAGGCGGGGGTGCGGGGCCGCTCGACGCGGTGCCTGCCGGGCGAATTCGCGGATCAGGGTCCGGGTGACCGTCGGCGCGAGCAGAGCCCCGCCGTCGGCCACCGTCCTGATCGCTTCGACGAGGTCGGCCGGGGGAGTGTTCTTCAGCAGGAAGCCGCTCGCCCCGTGACGCAGCGCCTCGAACACGTACTCGTCGAGCTCGAACGTCGTCAGCACGATCACCCGGGTGTGCGCCAGATCAGGGTGCGCGACGATCCGGCGGGTCGCTTCGAGCCCGTCGATCCCGGGCATCCGGATGTCCATGAGGACGACGTCCGGACGGGCCCTGATCGCCTCCTGCACCGCAGCGAGCCCGTCCGCGGCCTCCCCGGCGCGGGTGAGGCCGACGGTCTCCTCGAGCAGGACCCGCAGGCCGAGGCGGACGAGCTCCTGGTCATCGACGATCAGGACGGAGGTCATGGCATCTCCTGACGTGGCGGGGCGACGCTGGGAAGGACGGCGTGGAGGCGGAAGGTGTGGGGCTGGGGCCCGGCTCCGAAGGTCACGGTGCCTCCGAGCTGGGCGGCGCGGCGCTGCATCCCGGAGATGCCGAACCCGGCCGTGTGCTCGTCGGGGTGCAGATCCTGATTCGTCACGGTGACCTCGACCTCCTCGGCGCCCCGATGCACCTGCACCTCGGCCCGCGGATGCGCGGAGTGCTTGACGACATTGGTCAGGGATTCCTGCACGATGCGGTACACGGCGAGGTCGAGTGCGGTCGGCAAGGGGTCGCGCGCCCCGGTGACCTCGAGCTCGACGGCGAACCCGGCCGCCCGCACCCGCTCGCACAACGGCCCGAGCCGAGCGAGGCCGGGGGTCGGGGCCACGGTGTCGCCGGGGGCGACGGCCCCCTCGGGGCGGATCGACGACAGGGTCGAGCGCAGTTCCTCCAGCGCCTCGGCGCTCGCCGCGCTGATCGCCCGCAGGGCGTCCTCGGACTGACCGGGGCGGGTCTCGTGCACGTGCAGGGCGATATCCGCCTGCATCTGGATCGCGGCCAGGCCGTGGCCGACGACGTCGTGCACCTCCTGCGCGAGCCGGAGGCGCTCGGCCTGGACCAGGGACTCGTCGGCGTCGGCCCGGGCGCGGGACCGGGCGTCGGCCACGAGGTGGCGTGCCAGGCCGAGGGAGAAGGGCAGCGCCACCCAGGCGGCCGCCGGGACGAACCCCGTGAACCCGGGCGTGCCGTCACCTGGGACGAGGAGATGGATCAGCAGTGCGACGAAGGCGCCGGCAGCCCAGCCGGCGGCCACTCGCGGTGGCCGGTGGCGGGCGACGCAGAACACCGCGACCGCCACCCCGAGGAGCACCGGGCCGTACGGATAGCCGATCACCAGGTAGAGCGTGGTGGCGACGGTGACCGCGATCAGGGTCGTCACCGGCCGACGACGGCGCAGCACGAGCGCCGCGGCCGTGAGGAGGACGAGCGCAGCTGCGACGGCGTCCGGGGTGGCCGTCCCGTCCGGGAGGGGCTGCGTCGGGGAGGGCCCACCTGACCTCGGTCCCCAGTTCCCGGACGCCCGACCGATGACCGGCAGCGTCGCCAGTGCGAACGCCGCGAACAGGAGTGCGGGCGCCACGTCGCGCCACCATCCGCCTCGGAGGCGGAGCGGGCGTGGCGGCAGATCGGGTCGCGGCACAGCAGCTCCCCTCGTCCGTGGTGGACCCTCAGTCTGGCGCGGTCGGGCGGCGGCGTCACCCCGTCGGCGTCGTAGAGGCGACTACGCCCGACGGCGTAGCCCGACCATCCCCGAGTGCGGAGAACACCTGGTCCCGATTCGGTGAACCTGCTGTCGCGGCCACCCCGCCCAGGAGACCATGGAGGCATGTCCTTCGATCTGGATCCGCTCGAGCTGCTGGCCGCTGCGCTGACGGCCGTGATGCTGGCTCTGCCGATCGCCTTCCCGCTGACCGCCGGGGTGCTCGCCGCGCCGCGCCGGGTGTGGAACAGCGCTGGCCTCGGCCTCGGTCTCGGCCTGCTCCTCGGGGTCATGATCACCGTGGCCGCGAGCTTCGTCGGGCTGGACCGGAGCGTCCTGCTCGTCTCCTCGATCGGGCTCCTGCTGGGCCTGCTGGGGGCGATCGTCGCCGCGGTGTTCGTCGTCGTGCGCCCCGAGGGTTCGGCGCTCACGGCTGCGGTCGGCATCGTCGTCTGCGGGCTGATCGGCCTCGGCGAACCCAGTCAGACGCTCCCGGCCATGCTGGGGATCTCGCAGGCGGTCCTGGTGGTGCTGGCCGGGGTGGTGATCCAGGCCGTGGTGGTGGTCGTGGTCGTCGGGGCCCTGGTCGCGGCGTGCGGCCGGGTGCGCGCCCTGCAGATCGGCGTCGCGGCAGCCGGCGCCGTCGCCGCCGTGATGCTGGCCGGTGGCGTGCTCGCGCACCTGATGCACGAGTTCGCCCACATCCGCCTTCCGAGCGTCCCGCTGGGCACTCAGCTGATCGTCGTCGTGGTGTCCCTGGTGATCGGCACCGTGCTCGGAGGAGCCCTGGGGCACATTTCAGCGCAGCGGCGCGACCGCGAATCCCGACGGAGCGAGGCGTGAGAGCTGCTCGCGCAGCAGGGCGCCGATCTCGGCGCGGCGCTGCTGGTCCATCCGCTCGATCGGACCGGTGACGCTGACCGATACGGAGCGGCCGCCGGGCCGGACCAGGGCCACGCCGACGCAGGCGATGCCCGCCTCGTTCTCCTCGATCTCCGTGGACCAGCCGCGCTCGCCGGTCCGATCGACGACGTCTGCGAGGTGCTCGATGGAGATCACCTGACCGGTCTCCGCCGTGTCGGCACCGGTGGCGTGGGCATATGCCTCCAGCGCCGGACCACGGACCCCGTCGGCTGCGAGCAGAGCGCGCCCCATGGCGGTGCGCGCGGCGGGGGCGCGCTTGCCGATGCTGGACCACACCCGCAGCGTGCGCTCGGGCTCGACCTTGTCCAGGTAGAGGACGTGGATGCCGTCCATCTGCCCCAGGTGCACCAGCTCCTGGGTGTGCTGGGAGACGCTCGCCAGGGCCGGGGCGAACAGCGCCGGCAGGTTCTCGCTGTCCCCGAAGGAGTGCCCCAGCTCGAGCGCAGCGGCGCCGAGCCGATACTGCTGATCGGTCGGGGACTGGTCCGCGAAGCCGCGGTGCATGAGCGCCCGCAGCAGGCGATGCACCGAGGCCTTGTTGAAGTCGCCCGCCGCGGCGAGGTCCCGCAGGGTCATCCCCTCGGGTCCGGCCGACGCGAGAATCTCGAGGAGAACCAGGGCTTTGTCGACGCTGCCGACGGGGGAGACGTCGGAGGGTGGCGTGATGGTCATGGATCCATTCTCTCCGGGGTGGGTGGGGTGCGAGGCGGGTGGAGGGCCCCGAGCAGCCGAGGACGTTGCAGGGCACTTCCGAACCGCCTATGCTTGTCCCGCATCACGAAACTACTATTTTGCCATACGGAACACAAGGGGATCGGTTCGACGGAGATCCGTCGAGGATGTGTCACCCCGGGCCGGCCCCCTCCGCGGGGAAGAGCATCACTACGGACCGACGCAGTGGACGGTCCGACGAGGAGACACGATGAAGTGGAAGCCCGTGCTGAGCGGCGTCCTGGCTGTGGCGATGACATCGCTCACCGCCTGCGCCCAGTTCACCCCCATCGATGAGAGCGCGCTCAGAGGCGGAGGCTCCGGCGTCGAAGCCGAGACGGTCTACCGCGTGGCGTTCAATCAGCCCGAGACCCACCCGCAGTACGTGGCTCTCACCAACCTGGGCGAGCGGATGCGCGACGAGACCGACGGCGCGTGCGCTCTCGAGGTGTTCCCGAACGAGTCGCTCGGCCCCCAGGCCGACACGATCGAGCTCGTCCAGGCCGGGAGCGTCGACTTCTCCATGGTCGCGGGCTCGCTGATGGAGAACTTCAACCCGGACTTCGTCGTCTTCAACCTGCCCTATGTGTTCGATTCCAAGGAGCACCAGCGCGAAGTCCTCGACGACCCGGAGTTCACGGGCGAGCTCTTCAGCTCGCTGGAGGACAAGAACATCTCGGTGGTCACCGGCTTCCACGGCGGTATCCGCAACGTCTACAACTCCGTGAAGCCCGTCGAGACCCCCGAGGATCTCGCCGGCATGAAGGTCCGCGTGATCGAGTCCGACACGAACATCGCCATGTTGGGGCAGATGGGCGGATCAGGCGCCCCGATGGGGCAGGGCGAGGTGTACACCGCGATCCAGTCGGGGGTCCTGGAGGGCGGCGAGAACAACGAATCGATCTACGCGAACCTCTCGCACGACGAGGTCGCCCCCTACTACTCCTACACACAGCACCTGATGTTCCCGGATTACCTCATCTCGAACCCCACCACGCTCGATCGGATGGCTCCGGAGTGCCGTGACTTCCTCGAGACGGACATGGCCACCACCACCGCCGAGGAGGGCGAGCTCTGGACCGAGGAGGTCGAGCGCTCCCACGAGATGGCCGAGGAGGCCGGTGCCCAGTTCAACGAGGTCGACATCGACGCCTTCCGCACGGCGGTCCAGCCGCTCATCGAAGACAGCCTCGGCAACGACTTCACCCGGAAGCTGTACGACGACGTGCGCGCAGCCGCCGAGTGAGCCGGAAGGGACTCCACGAATGATCACACTCAAAGCAGGACTGGACAGAGCTCTCGAATGGGTCTGTGTCGGCCTCTTCGTCGCTCTCGTGGCCACCGTCGCCTGGCAGGTCTTCGCGCGCCAGGTCCTCAACAGCCCCAGCGGATGGTCGGAAGAGCTCGCCAAGTACATCTTCGTCTGGCTCGGTCTGTTCGGAGCCGCGCTGGTGTTCGGCGAACGCGGGCACATCGCCGTCGACTTCCTCGTGAGGAAACTGCCGCGGGCGCCCCAGAAGGCCTTCGGCATGCTCACGCATGCCCTTGTCCTCGCCTTCACCGCCCTGGTGCTCGTGTACGGAGGCATCTCCATCTCCCAGCTCGCCTGGGAGCAGACGATCCCCGCCCTGCCGGTCACCGCCGGGCACATGTACCTGGCCATCCCCGTGTCCGGGATCCTGACGCTCTTCTACTGCGTCCACCATCTCATCGCCATCGGCGCCGACCGCATGGCACCCGTCGAGGCCGCCCAGGCAGAAGTTCTCTAGGAGTCACCGTGGACATCACCAGCCTCATCGGGCTCATCCTCCTCGTCGGGATCTTCCTCCTGCTCGCGATCGGTGTGCCGATCGCGGTCGCCGTCGGCATCGCCTCGGGTACCGCCGCGGTCGTCGCCATCGGGTTCGACAATGCGATGCTCACCTCCTCCCAGCAGATGTTCCGGGGGATCGACTCGTTCGCGCTCCTCGCGATCCCATTCTTCGTGCTGGCCGGAGTGATCATGAACAACGGAGGCATCGCGCTGCGCCTCATCAACGCGGCCAAGGTGCTCGTCGGCTGGGCACCCGGCTCGCTGCTGCAGACCAATGTGGCGGCCAACGCGCTGTTCGGCTCCGTCTCCGGATCTGCCGTCGCATCCGTCGCGGCCGTCGGGTCGACGATGGCGCCCCTGCAGGCCAAGGAGGGCTACGACCGGAACTTCTCCGCCGCCACGAGCATCGCCTCGGCGCCCTCGGGCATGATCATCCCACCGAGCAATCTGATGATCGTGTACTCGCTCGTCTCGGCGACATCGATCGCCGGGCTCTTCGTCGGCGGGTACATCCCCGGCATCCTCTGGGCGCTGACGTGCATGCTCATCGTGTACCTGTACGCGCGCAAGCGCCCTGGACTGACCGTGAGCGAGAAGCTGACCTGGTCTCAGCGTGGAAAGATCATCCTCGATGCGGTGCCCTCACTGCTGCTGATCGTCATCGTCGTCGGCGGGATCCTCGTAGGGGTCTTCACCCCGACGGAGGCGTCGTGCATCGCTGTGCTGTACGCCTTGGTCCTCTCGTTCATCTATCGCTCGGTCACGGTCTCGGACCTCAAGCCGATCTTCCTCGACGCCGCGCGCACCACGTCCATCGTGCTCTACCTCATCGCCGTCTCCAGCGTCATGAGCTGGGTCATGTCGTATGCCCGACTCCCGGCACTCGTGGCCGATGGGCTCTTCGCGATCAGCGAGAACCCGTACGTGATCCTCGCGCTCATCATCGCCGGCCTGCTGGTGGTGGGGGCATTCATGGACGCGACTCCGGCCGTGCTGATCATTGCGCCGATCCTCCTGCCGATCGTGACGTCGTTCGGCATGGATCCTCTGCACTTCGGGGTCTTCATGGTCATGGCGCTGTCGATCGGAACGATCACGCCACCCGTGGGACCGGTCCTGTTCGTGGGGGTCCGTGTCGCGAACCGTCGGATCGAAGACGTGATCCGCCACCTGATCCCCTTCTTCATCGCGCTCGTGGTCCTGCTCGCGATCGTGGCCTACACCCCCTCACTCACCACCTGGCTGCCCGGCCTTCTCGGACTCTGATAGGAGCACCACCATGGACAATGTCGAACAGCGCTATGCCACCCACCCCGGTGACATCCCGCGCATGGGAACGACGGAGATGCGCGACCGCTACCTGGTCGACGACCTCTTCGTCCCCGGCCAGGCGCGGGCCGTGTACACCCACCACGACCGCGTGGTGCTGGTCGGGGTCGCCCCTGTCGACCGACCGCTGCCGCTCGAGGGCTTCCCCGAGATCCGATCCGAGGAGTTCTTCGAGCATCGTGAAGCAGGGGTCGTCAACGTCGGCGGCGACGGGAGCGTCGAGGTCGACGGCGAGACCCACACCCTTGCTCATGGCGCATGCCTGTACATCGGCAGGGGAGCGAGGTCCGTGACCTTCTCCTCGCAGGAGGGGGCGGAGGCACGCTTCTATGTCTTCTCGGCGCCGGCGCACACCTCGTACCCGACGACCTCCGTCGCACCGGGCGAAGGCACGGTGCGGGAGCTCGGCGACCCGCTCACCTCGAACCGCCGCACGCTCAACCAGTACATCCATGAGAACGGGATCCAGTCGTGCCAGGTGGTCATGGGCGTCACGACGCTCCACCCCGGATCCATGTGGAACACGATGCCCGCACACACCCACGACCGCCGCACGGAGTGCTACCTGTACTTCGACCTGCCGGCGGACGCACGGGTCATCCATCTCCTCGGGCGCCCGGACGAGACGCGCCACATGACCGTCGCCGATCAGGAGGCCGTCATCTCGCCCAGCTGGTCGGTGCACTCGGGAGTGGGCACGTCCTCCTACTCCTTCGTGTGGGCCATGGCCGGTGAGAACCAGGCGTTCGATGACATGGACACGTTCCCCGTCGCCGACATGCGGTGAATCCTCGTCAGCTCCGTCGTGCAGCCGGCCCCGTGCCGGCAGCACGACCCGCTCGGCCGTGCGGGACCGCCCGGACGGCCACCAGAACCCCCCTGACAGCTCTACGAAAGGCTTCTGACCATGACCGATCACACGGTGGTCATCACTGAGTGCGACCATGACGGCTTCGATCCCGAGACGGCCGAGGCGGCCAAGAACGATCTGACGCTGCGCATCGAGCAGTCGACGCCGAAGGACCTCGTCGCCAACATCCAGGATGCCGACGGCATCCTGGTGCAGTACGCGCAGATCACGGCCGAGGTCATGGACCAGGCGCCACGGCTGCGGGCCATCGGCCGGTACGGTGTGGGGGTCGACACCGTCGACATCGACGCGGCGACGGCCCGGGGCATCGCGGTCACCAACGTCCCCGACTACGGCACGGAGGCGGTCTCCGATCATGCGATCGGCCTCGCGGTGTCCCTCGCTCGGGGGATCCCCCTGCTGGACCGCAGCATCCGCGCCGGTCAGTACGATGTCTCGCTCGCCAAGCCCCTGTTCCAGATGTCCGGTCGTGTCTTCGGCGTCCTCGGCCTCGGGCGGATCGGCGCCGCCACCGCGCGGAAGGCCGCCGGGCTGGGCTACCGCGTGATCGGCCACGACTTCGGCGTCGAGCCCGGCACTCGGCACCACGGGGTCGAGGTGGTCAGCTTCGAGGAGCTGATCGAGCAGTCCCAGGTCCTCTCGGTCCACGTCCCGCTGACCGACCGGACCCGCGGCATGATCGGCACGGACCAGCTCGCCGCCATGCGATCCGACGCCGTGCTCATCAATACCGCGCGGGGCGGGATCATCGACACCGACGCACTCGTCGAGGCCCTGCGCGCGGGCAGCATCGGCGGCGCGGGCATCGACTGCCATGAACAGGAACCCCTGCCGGCGACGCACCCCATCGTCGCACTCGACAACGTGGTGCTGACGCCGCATGCAGCCTGGTACACCGAGCAGTCCTACGTCGAGCTGAAGCGACGCACTCTGGAAGGCGTCGCGGACGTCCTCGCCGGGCGGACTCCGCAGAATCTTCTGAATCCCGAAGCGCTCGACCACCCCCGCGTCGTCGAGTGAGGTCGAGTGAGGTCGAGTGAGACAGGAGGGAGCGATCCACGCGTCGCCGTGGATCGCTCCCTCACCGTCGCCGGCGCTCCTCGCGGTGGCCAGTCGGGGACCGGGGTCGGGCGCGAGCGGTGAGCCCGGCCGGTCGCTGCCCGGCCTGGCTCATCGCCGCGTGCGCAGCGGCCAGGGGCCGAAGTGTTGCCGGAGCTCGAGGCGGCACCCTAAACTGCCTGCACAATGCGGAACTGCGGTTCCGTACTGTGGAACGACACGGGGTGGTGGCGCTGCTAGCACCACTGGAGATCCCGGCGATCCGCACCATCCACCACGCCGGAGGCCCCCGTCATGAGCATCGAACGCATCGACGTCAACGTCACCAGCCCCGGCCGCAACTTCGTGACCGTCAAGGTCACCACCAGCGATGGAGTCGTGGGCCTCGGCGACGGCACGCTGAACGGCCGCGAGCTGGCGGTCGTCTCCTACCTGCGTGACCACGTCGCCCCCACCCTCATCGGCCGCGACGAATCCGCGATCGAACAGACCTGGCAGTACCTCTACCGCAGCCCGTACTGGCGCCGCGGGCCGGTCACCATGGCGGCCGTCTCCGCGATCGACATGGCCCTGTGGGACATCGCCGCGAAGAAGGCGGGGGAGCCGCTGTACAAGCTGCTCGGCGGTGCCTCCCGCACGGGCCTGCTCACCTACGCCCACGCCTCCGGCACCACGATCGAGAAGCTCAACGAGGCCATCCACGGGTACGTCGAGCAAGGGTTCCAGGCGGTACGGATCCAGGCAGGGGTTCCGGGGCTGGACCAGATCTACGGCGTGCACGACTCCGAGCCGGGCGGGAAGTACGAGTACGAGCCCGCGGGGCGCGCGAAGGCCGGCGCCCCGCTGCGGCCGACGGAGGAGACCTGGGATACCCGTGCCTACCTGCGCCACCTGCCCACCGTGTTCGCGGGCGTGCGCGAGGAGTTCGGCCCCGAGCTGCGACTCCTGCACGACGGTCACCACCGCATGAGCCCGATCGAGGCCGCGAGGCTCGCGAAGTCCCTCGAGCCCTACGACCCGTTCTGGCTCGAGGACTGCACGCCCGGCGAGGACCAGGCTGTGCTGCGCCTGGTGCGCCAGCACTCGGTGACACCCCTGGCCATCGGTGAGGTCTTCAACTCGGTGCACGACTACCAGACGCTGATCACCGAGCGCCTGATCGACTACGTGCGCTCCTCGGCCACCCACGCGGGAGGCATCACCGGGCTCCGGCAGATCATGAGCTTCGCGGCGGTCTACGGCATCCGCTCCGGGTTCCACGGACCCACGGACGTCTCCCCGGTGGGCATGGCCGCGAACCTCCACCTGGGCCTGGCGATCCACAACTTCGGGATCCAGGAGTACATGCCGCACTCCGAGACCACCCTGGAGGTGTTCCGCACCAGCTACCGCTTCGCCGACGGGATGCTGCACCCGGGCGAGACCCCGGGCCTGGGCGTCGAGCTCGACGAGGACGCCGCGGCATCACACGAATACGTGCCCGCGTACCTGCCGGTGAACCGCCTGCGGGACGGCTCCGTGCACGACTGGTGAACCCCGCAGATCCCCGCCCCGGTGACGGCGTCGACCTAGACTCGAACGATGCCTCCGGATCACCCAGCCCCCCGCGACCCCGAGTCGGCCACAGGTCCCGCCACGGACCCGGCCGCCGGGCCGGCCACGCTCCCGTCATCCCTGCGCCGTCGGACCCTCATGGCGGGCACCGCCGGCGCGGGACTGGCCCTGCTGGCCCTGGCCGCCTGCACCGACGACGGCGGCCCCGAGGAGCCTGATCCCGACGCCGCGGCCGCGCTGACGGTCACCTACACCGAGAACCCCGCCGCTCGCGGCGACTGGACGGTGTGGACGGTGGCCTACGACCTCGCCGAGGGCCAGGAGGCACCCGCGCTGTTCGACGCGACCACCCAGGCGGCGCGTCACGAGGCACTGCAGGCCAAGAAGGACGAGAAGGCGTGGACCGCAACGGACCCGCTGCTGGTGCTGGACCCGTACGGGACCACCGGAAGCGGGCTGTACGTGCACTTCGAGGACCCCGAGGCGGGACAGCTGGACGTCGTCGCCACGGCGTCCGCGACCGAGGACTTCGCCCGCACCGCCGCGAACCACGCCGAGGGCGCCGGGTTCGAGGGCCTCGTGATCGGCCTCATCCCGGGGGCGCACACCACCCTCGACCTCACCTGGCGGGCCGACGGCGGCGGTGAGAGCGCCGGCACGCTGCGCATCAAGGCGCCGACCACCCAATCCGGCTACGGCACCACCCTGGCCGCCGATATCGCCGACGCCGACGCCCTCACGCCCGGCCTGTTCGCCCTCAACGGGGTGACGGGCCTCGGCAACAACACCTACCTGTTCGACAACTCCGGCGTGATGCGCGCCGAGATGCGCGGTGGCGACACGGCAGCCCACCACTTCGTGGTCGAGGACGGCAGGCTCGTGACCACCACCGGGTCCCGCCAGCTCGGCGTCCTCGACCCGCTCGGCCACGCCGCCACGCTCATCGGCCTGGGAGGCCACAGCGTCCACCATGATCTCGCGGTGGTCGACGACGTCGCCTACGTCCTCACCTCCGACTCGAGCTCCGAACGCGTCGAGGACCGCGTCATCCGGGTGGACCTGGCCTCCGGTGACGTCGAGCAGGTCGTGGACCTGCAGAAGATCTTCCCCGAGTACGAGAAGCTCGCCCACGCCCAGGAGGGCGAGGCCGGCGGCTCCGTCGTCCAGGGCAAGGACTGGATCCACGTCAACTCGATCGACATCACCGACGGCGTCATGATCCTCTCCGCCCGCGAGACCTCCACGGTCATCGCCCTGGACGACGCGCTCGAGGCGGGATCCACGCCGAGCGTGCGGTGGATGATCGGCGTCGAGGCGCTGTGGGAGGGGACCGGGCACGAGGAGCTCTTCCTCGCCGCGGAGGGCGAGGTGATCGGCAACGCCGGTCAGCACACCGTGCACCGGATCGACGACGACGAGCTTCCCGAGGGCCAGTTCTATCTCGAGATGTTCAACAACAACTACTGGTCACTGGACACCCGCGACGAGGCGGACTGGCAGGACCACGCACCTCGCGACGCCGCCACCGACGAGCAGGACGGGATCTCCCACGTGCTGCGCTACCTGGTCGACGAGAACGCCGGCAGCTACCGGCAGGACGAGGCGATCGAGGTGCCCTACTCCTCGGTGGTCTCCAACGTGTACCGGCTGGGCAGCGGCAGGGTCGATCAGCCCATGGTGGTGAACTCCGGGCGCTCCAACGAGTTCTCCGAGCGCACGGCCGACGGGGACCTCATCGCCACCTACCGGTACGACTCCGCGAGCCACGGCTACCGGGTCTACAAGGACACCTTCGACGGGTTCTGGTTCCGCGAGCCCTGATCGGCGTGCCCTCCGGTGGAAGGGCGTGCCCTCCGGCTCGGCCACAATGGGGCGGTGACCCCTTCCTCCGCGACCGTCGACACCGTCCTGGCCCTCCTGCGCGCCCAGGAGGACGAGGCCCACGTGGAGCAGCTCGCCCGCGAGGCGCATCTGCTGCCGGTCGCCGAACTCGTCTACCTCGTCGAGACCCGCCCCGCGACCGAGGGCGCCCTGCTGTTCCGGGTGCTCGCCAAGCCGACGGCGCTCGCGGTGTTCGAGGCTCTGCCCGCCGATCACCAGGCCGAGCTGATCTCCGGCCTGCGCACCCCGCAGGTCGCCGACATCATCGGGGACCTGGACCCCGACGACCGCGCCTCGCTGCTGGACGAGCTGCCGGCGTCGGTCGCCGAACGGCTCATGCACGGGCTGGACGCCGACGAGCGCGCCATGACCACCGCGGTCCTCGGGTACCCCCGTCATGCCATCGGCCGCTACATGTCACCGGAGGTGCTGCCCCTGCGGCCGACGGCGACCGTGAGGGACGCGCTGGCCCATGTGCGCGCCCACGCCGCGGAGCCCGAGACCATCTATCTGCTCCCGGTGGTCGACGACACTCGGCGCCTGCTCGGCGTGGTGGGTCTGCGCCGGCTGCTGCTGGCCGACGAGGACGCCCGCGTCGGCGACCTCGCCCACCCTGCCGTCCAGGCCCTGGCCACCGATGACCGCGAGGACGCGGCCCGACGCTTCTTCGACGCCAAGCTGCTGGCCATGCCGATCGTGGACGGGGAGAACCGCCTGGTCGGGATCCTCACCGTCGACGACGCCGTCGACATCATCGAACGGGAGAACGCGGAGGACTCCGCTCGCACCAGCGGTTCGGAGCCCCTGCCTCGTGCCTACCTCTCCACCCCCATCCTGCGGGTGGTCCGAAGCCGCATCGTGTGGCTGCTGGTGCTGGCGATCTCCGCGATCCTCACCGTGCAGGTGCTGGAGATCTTCGAGGACCGGCTGGACCAGGTGGTGATCCTCGCCCTGTTCATCCCGCTGCTGACCGGTACCGGCGGCAACACCGGCAACCAGGCGGCGACCACCGTGACCAGGGCGCTCGCCGTGGGCGAGGTGAGGGTGCGGGACCTGCCGCGGGTGGTGTGGCGCGAGCTGCGCGTGGGAGTGACCCTCGGCGCCGTCCTGGGGGCACTCGGGTTCCTGGTCTCGGGCCTGGTCTACGGCTGGGCGATCGGGACGGTCATGGGGCTGACGCTGCTGTCGATCTGCACCATGGCCGCGATCGTCGGCGGGCTGATGCCGCTGGTCGCCAAGAAGGTCGGCGCGGACCCGGCCGTGTTCTCCAACCCCTTCATCTCCACCTTCTGCGACGCCACCGGCCTGATCATCTACTTCACGATCGCGACCGCCGTGCTGGGGTTGTGAGCCCGGTAGTCCTGGGGTCGCCCGCTGGCCCCCGCAGCGCAGCGTCCCGCCGCATCCCTCCCGCCGCCCGCAGGCTCCTCCTGAGGACACGTTCTCCGCTCGCCGCACCACCCGTCCTCATCTGATGGGGGCGTTGGGTGATAGGTGCGGTGGGGCATGGATCGCTGCGATGGGCATCCGTTGTGACCATGGGCATGCCTTCCGGCGGGGAAGACATGCCCATGGTCACAACGGTGGAGCGTGAAGGCCCGCGAGCCCAGGATTCACGCCTCGTCGCCGGCCGTGATCGCCTCCGCCTCCTCGACCTCGCTGAGCTGATGGTGCTGGCCGACGGCCGCCAGGTGCCGTCGGCCGATCACCAGCATGAGCAGGGCGACCAGGAGTGTCCCGGCGGCCAGCAGGTACGGGGCGCCCGAGGCGGTCGCGGCGGCGAGCGGACCCGCCACGGCCGGGGCGACGGCGCCGCCGAGGAACCGCACGCCCGAATAGGCGGAGCTGGCCACGCCTCGGGGCAGGCCCGTCGCCTCCATGACGGTCTCGGTGAGGGCGGTGTTCATGACGCCCAGCAGCAGGCCGCCGATCACGATGAGCACGATCAGGCCGGTCATCGACGCCTGGGCCAGGCTCATGCCGATCATCAGCACGGCGAGCAGGCCGAGGACGGTCAGCAGCGTCGGGACCAGTCCGAGTTTCCGGGTGAGGGGTGGGGCGACGAACACCGAGGTGATCGCCAGGGCCAGGCCCCAGCCGAAGAACACCCCGCCGATGCCCAGGGCGCCGAACTCCATGCCGTGCGCGGCAGCGGCTGCCTCGAGGGGGAAGGGCGAGTAGGCCAGCAGGGTGAAGAAGGCGAAGTTGTAGAAGATCGCGGTCAGCGCGAGGGTGCGCAGCGCCGGGTTCGACAGAGCTCTGATGGCTGCCATCGGGGAGACGCGCGGGGGCCTCTCCTCCTTCTTCAGCAGCACCACGATCGCGAGGAAGCCGACGGCCATGAGCACGGCGGTGCCGGCGAAGGGGGCGCGCCAGGAGACGGTGCCGAGCAGGCCACCGAGCAGCGGACCCAGCGCCATGCCGATGCCGAGCGCGGTCTCGTACAGGATGATCGCGCCACCGCTGGGGCCGGCGGTGGCGCCGACG
The DNA here is from genome assembly GCF_014897705.1 of Brachybacterium sp. FME24. Classification (GTDB taxonomy): domain Bacteria; phylum Actinomycetota; class Actinomycetes; order Actinomycetales; family Dermabacteraceae; genus Brachybacterium. Next base: position 190,531 of record NZ_JABUXV010000009.1, read on the forward strand.
ATCGCCGCGAGTGCGGTCGAGATGAACAGGGCGTTGCCGAGGCCCCAGCCGGCCCGCAGGCCGATGATCTCCCAGACGCCCCCCGCGCTCGCCGCGAGTGCCGCGAAGACCACCACCAGGACCAAGCCGACCAGCAGCGTGCGCTTCCCGCCGACCTTTGAGGCGAACCAGCTGGTGAAGAACATGGCGATCGCCGTGACGAACAGGTAGCTGGTGAACAGCAGCATCGCTTGCGAGGGAGAGGCGTCCAACTGCGAGCTGATCGCCGGGAGGATCGGGTCCACCAGGCCGATGCCCATGAAGGAGACGGTCGCGGCGAAGGCGATCGCCCAGACGGACGTGGGCTGCCGAAAGGCATCACGCAAGGTGGGTGCGGTGTTCTGGGTCGCGGCCGACGGCGAGGCGGCCGGTGCCTCGGTGGCGTGTGCGGTCATGCGGGGGACCTTTCGGTGGGGACGGACGCGTCCCGGGGCGGGCTGAGGCAGGTCAGCTGTCCGTGACGAGGGACAGGACCGGGCGCTGACATGCAGGGATGGGGAGAAAGCGAGATGAGGGAGGCCCTGGCGAGTCGCTCCACGAGGTCACCCGTCATGGATGTCGACGAGACCGGCGAGGATCTCGGAGGCGCGGTCGAGGGTGGCGAGGTCCTCGGCGGGGAGCGGCTCGAGAAGTCCGCCGACGCCCACCGCCAGCTGCCTGCGCCAGGCGGCGAGCTGCGCCGAGCCCGGCTCGGTGGTGGTGACCAGGGAGGACCGGGAGTCGGTGGGGTCCGGCCCGCGCTGGACCAGACCTTCCTCCTCGAGGCGCTTGATGACGGCGGTCGCCGTGGGGCGGGAGACCCGCTCGCGGTCAGCGATCTCGCTCAGGCGCAGAGGGCCGTGCCGTTCGATGGTGGCGACGACGCGCCAGGAGACCGCTCCGACGCCGACCTCGGAGCGTCGCGCAGCCAGTCGCGAGAACTGACTGCAGACCAGAGCGAGGTGCTGGGGGAGATCGCCGGAGGCGGAAGAGGTGGGAGCAGTGTCGGTCACGATGCACCAGAGTAGTTAGCAATGCGAACCAATGCAAGGGTGGTAAGGGTGGGGCTGTGACTCAGCAGCCGCTTGGCCGCTTGGCCGCTCGGCAACTAGGCAGCTCGGCCGGCAAGACGGCGGGCACGGCCGCAGGCCGGGCGGCGCAGAGCGGTGGATGCTCCGTGGCCACAACAGGCGTTCTGTGAACTTGGCAGACGCTGCGTGAACTATGACGACGACGGGGAATAGCGCCGCCTCGCGCCCCGTTGGCCGCAGGGTGTGCGCCGGTCGCTCCCGTTCCGGGAGACGAGGGCGCCGATCACGACCAGCGGCCACGCGCCGCGGAGGAGGATCCCCCATGTCCGTTCTGACGACCCCGCTCGACCTCGGTGAGCTCACGATCCCCAACCGGATCGTCATGGCGCCCCTGACCCGTGCCCGCACAGGCGACGAGCGCGTCCCCACCGAGCTGACCGCCGAGTACTACACCCAGCGTGCCGGCGCCGGTCTGATCATCAGCGAGGCCACCAGCGTCAGCCCGCAGGGAGTCGGCTACCACGGCACCCCGGGCATCTGGAACGACGAGCAGGTCGCCGGCTGGCGCCAGGTCACCGACGCCGTCCACGCCGCCGGCGGCCGCATCGTCCTGCAGCTCTGGCACGTGGGACGCATCTCCGACCCCGAGCTCCTGAACGGCGAAGCCCCCGTCGCGCCGAGCGCCATCACGCCCGCCGGCCGGGTGGCGAGGCTGCGTCCCAAGCGCCCCTACGTGCAGCCCCGCGCACTCGACGCCGGCGAGATCCCCGGGATCGTCGAGGACTTCCGGCGCGGCGCGGAGAACGCGAAGCGCGCCGGCTTCGACGGCGTGGAGATCCACGGCGCGAACGGCTACCTGATCGACCAGTTCCTCCAGGACAGCACCAACCACCGCCAGGACCAGTACGGCGGGTCCGTCGAGAATCGGGCGCGATTCCTGCTCGAGATCACCGACGCGGTGACGGGCGTCTGGGGCCCGGGTCGCGTGGGCGTGCACCTGCGGCCGCGCGGCGAGGAGCACGACATGGGCGACAGCGACCCGCGCTCGATCTTCGGCCATGTCGCCGCGGAGCTCGGGAACCGCAAGGTGGCCTTCCTCTTCATTCGCGAGGTCGAAGAGGAAGACAGCCTCATCGGCGAGATCCGGTCGCTGTTCGGCGGCCCGGTCATCGCGAACGACCAGATGACGGCGGTCGCCGGGGAGCGCCTCATCGAGGCCGGCACGGCCGACGCCGTCTCCTTCGGTCGCGACTACATCGCCACCCCGGACCTCGCCGAGCGCATCGCGACCGGCCAGGCCCTGAACCCGCAGAACCCCGCGACGTTCTACCCCGACAGCGGCGAGGACCTGCGCGTGGGCTACACCGACTACCCCGCGATGGCGGAGGTGCTGGTCGGCACCTGAGCCGCCGCGTCAGCGGCTGACGGGGTCCGCTCCGCCTGCCAGCACGGCGTCGAGGTCCTGCAGGCGGGGCGCGCCCTCCCAGTCCCCGGGCGTCGTGCAGGCCAGGGCCCCGCAGGCATTCGCGCGGGCCAGGCGTGCGGGGACGTCGAGCCCGTCGAGCTGCGCACTGAGGTACCCGGCGACGAACGCATCGCCGGCGCCGACGGTGTCGACCACGTCGATCCGGTGGCCCGGTGCCTCGAATATCCCGCCTGCGGCGAGGGCGGCGCCGCCGTCGGCCCCGAGCTTGACGACCACCTGGCGGCCGGAGCCCGCAGCGAGCGCCTGCAGGAGACCGCGGTGGTCACTCTCGTCGACGTGCGGGGCGAGGATCGACAGCTCCTCCGGCCCTCCGAATACGATGTCGACCTGGTCGATGATCTCGCCCAGCAGCTCGGCCAGACGCTCGCGGGAGCCCAGGCGGGAACGGTAGTTCACGTCGAGGCTGACCTGCACGCCGGCCGCGACGGCACGCTGGATGGCGGCGACGTTGGTGGCATGTGCGGTCTCGGACAGCAGCGGGGTGATGCCGCTGACGTGCAGGATCTCGGCCTGTTCGATGAGACCCGGGGGAAGGTCCTCGGGCGTGAGCGCGGAAGCGGCGGACCCGGCCCGGTAGTAGTCCACCCGGGTGGTGGTGCCGGTGGGGCGGGACTTGATCATCAGGCCCGTCGGCCGCGTGGGATCCACGGCGCAGTGCACCTCGACGCCCTCGGCACGGATCTCCCGCGCCACCCGGGTGCCGAGCGGGTCCTCACCGATGCGGCTGATCCAGGCGACAGGGACGTCGAGCCGGCGCAGCCCGATCGCGAGGTTCGACTCCGCGCCGCCGAGGGAGATGTCGACCCCTGGCAGGTGGGCGAGGGAACCGATGGTCCCGCTGCGCATCATCGCCATGGTCTCGCCGACGGTCACCACCCGCGGACCGGCGCTCGTCCGGAGGGTCGCAGCGGAGCCGGAGGGTGCCGTCACCCCGATGTCGCCGGGGATGCTCATGCGCCTGCCTCGCGAGTGGCGACGCCGACGAACTGCGCGGCGCGGTCGGCCAGGGCCTCGAGGTCGCCGCCCTTCAGCGCATCGCCCAGCAGCGGGCCGCCCACGGAGACGGCGTCGGCCCCTGCGCGCAGCCAGGCCGCGGCCACCTCGAGGTCCACGCCGCCGGAGGGGATCACGCGGATGCCGGGGAACGGGCCGCGCAGGTCCTTGAGGTAGCCGGGGCCGACGGCGCTCGCCGGGAACACCTTGACCGCCGCGGCGCCCGCCGCCCAGCCGGCGTGCAGCTCGCTCGGGGTGAGGCCGCCGGGGACGATCGCGATGCCGGCCTCGGTGGCTGCCTCGAGCAGGTCTGCCCGGGTGATCGGGGTGACGATGTAGTGGGCACCGCGCTCAGCCGCGATGCGCAGATCGTCGGGGTCGGTGACGGTGCCGACGCCGATGTCGATCCGGTCGCCGAAGCGCTCCAGCAGAGCCGGCAGCTCGTCGAGGGTGCCGGGAGTGGACAGAGTCAGCTCGACAGAGCGGATGCCGGCGTCGGCGAGCGTGTCCAGCACAGGCGCGTACTGATCGGCGCGCTCGCCGCGGATCACGACGATCAGGCGGGCGGCGGCGGTGCGCTGGGGAAGGGAGGGACGGTCGGTGGTGGTCAAGGCGGGCCTCCTGGGGGATGGCGGTGGCGGGGTGGGGGAGACTTCCGGGTGGCGGTCAGGGGCGGCGGGCGCGCCCGCTGCTCACAGCTCGAGCAGCACCTTGGCGGAGCGAGAGGCATCCTTCGCGGTCGCGAACGCGTCGACGGCATCGGCGGCCGGGATGGTCTGGGTGATGACGGCGTCGAAGCGGTCGTCGGCCGCGAGCAGCTCGATGGCCTCGTCGATCTCCGTGTCGAAGCGCTGGGTCCCGCGCAGCTGGACCTCTTTGGCCACGAGCGCGGCGAGATTCACGGGGATGTCGGCGTTGGGCAGGATCGCCACCTGCACGATGATCCCCGCGGGGCGCACCGCGCGCACGCCGGAGGAGAGTGAGACGGGGGCTGCGGAGCATTCGAGCACGACGTCGTAGGCGTTGTCCTCCGGACTCGCCTCGGTGACCAGGATGGCCTTCGAGGCGCCCAGCGCCGTCGCGCGCTCGAGCGGCTCGGGGCGCACGTCGGTCACGTCGACGCTGGCGGCTCCGCGATGCAGCAGGGCGGCGACGGCCAGCAGCCCGATCGGCCCGGAGCCCAGGACCAGGCACTTCTTCCCGGTCACGTCGCCGGCGATGCTCACGGCGTGCAGTGCGACGGCCAGCGGCTCGGCCAGTGCCCCTCGGCGCAGCGGCAGGGAATCGGGCAGTCGGCGCAGATTCGCGCGGTCGATGACCATGAACTGCGCAGCGGCGCCCTGGCGATGCGGGGTCACGCTCGCGCTGCCCAGGTAATCGCCTCCAGGCCACAGGTGCGGGCGATCCTCGATGCCGAGGGCGGTGGTGCCGTAGCGGGCCGGATGCGCGGTCACCGGAGTGCCGGGCGCGAACTCGCCGCTGGGGTCGAGGTCCACCACGGCAGACAGCTCATGCCCCGGGATCAGCGGCTCGGTGATGACGAACGCGCCGTTCGCGCCGTGGAAGTAGTAGTGCAGGTCGGAGCCGCAGATGCCGACGTAGGAGATGCGCAGGCGCACCTCGCCCTCCCCGGGCTCGACGCCGGGGGCGTCCTCCCAGCGGATGTCCTCGGCGGCATGGATGGTCAGTGCTTTCATCAGCGGGTCTCCTTCAAGGATGCGGACAGGGCGGCGGCGGTCGCGGCGCGCGGTCCCGACGCGACGATCGTGGTCAGCAGCTCGCCGACGGCGGAGATGAACTCCTCCGACTCGGCGAGTTCGCCCGACAGGCAGCCGCTCTCGAGCAGCACGCGCGCGTGCTCGGCAGGGGTGGTGGCGCGCTCCGCGATCGCGACCAGGTCGTCCTGGGCCGGATCGCTCATCGCGCGGGCCTGCTCACCGGGCTCGAATCCGCGCGGCGGGACCACGCAGGCGAACCAGGCGGCGACGGTGAGCGCGAGCAGCGCGGGCATCCGCCCCTGGCCGAGGTGGAACAGAGCCGGGGTGGGGATCCTCTGCGGGAGCCGCATCGAGCCGTCGGACCCCACCTGCCGAGTGCGGTGACCGAGGTCGTGGTTGTGCCAGCGATGCGTGAGGTCCGCGATGTACCCGTCGACGTCGAAGCCCGAGGGGAGGTCGATCGTGGGCAGATTCTCGCTACGGATGAGGCCGAGGGTCGCCTCCGCGATCCAGTCCTGCTCGAAGGACTCGGGAATCGTGCGGCGCCCGTCGAGCGCCCCGAGGTAGGCGATCAGCGAGTGCGGTCCGTTGAGGATCCTCAGCTTGACCTGCTCGTACTTTCCCACCTCGTCGGACATGATCGCGCCGCCCAGGTCCCAGGCGGGCCGGCCGGCCGGGAAGTCGTCCTCGATCACCCACATGGAGAACTTCTCGGCGCGCACCGGGGCGTCATCACGCACGCCCAGCAGCTCGGCGACCTGATCGGTGGTCCCCGCAGTGGTGGCCGGGACGATGCGGTCCACCATCGCGTCGGGGAAGGCGACCTGATCGCGCACATAGGCCAGGATGTCGTCACGGGCACCGGAGTGCTCGAGGAACTCGGTGACCATGCGGCGGGCGGTCTGCCCGGCTGAGGAGACGTTGTCGCAGGGCAGCACGGTGAAGGGTTCGCCGCTGCTCGCCCGCTCGGTGAGGCCGCGGGCGAGCAGGCCGATCACGGTGCGCGGATTCGCGGGGTCCTGGAGATCCTGCCGCAGAGCGGGGGAGTCGACGTCGAGGCCGCCGGTGCGGGCCGAGACCGAATAGCCGCCCTCGGAGACGGTCAGGGTGAGGATGCGGCGCTGAGGGGTCGCGATCTCGCGCACCACGGAGTGCGGGTCCTCGGCCATGAGGCCGAATCCGCGGTGCACGTCGACCACGTCGGCACGGGTGCCGGCGTCCGACAGTTCGAGCACGCTGTACAGGCCGTCCTGCCTGCGCATCGGATCCACCACGGAGCGGGAGCGGTTCGCGAAGCCGAGGATCCCCCAGTCACCCTCCTCGGCCGCCAGGGCGCGAGCGGTGTGCACGGCGGCGTGGGCGCGGTGGAAGGCGCCCAGGCCCAGATGGATGATGCCGGCCCGGGCGGGGTCCCGGGGTGCGGAGGCGCCGAGGAGAGGGAGGCCCTCGACGGTCGCGCGGCCGAGGGCGGGGATGTTGCCGGAAGACGGCACGTGAACCTCCTGGTGATGACCCGATAGCGCCGCCACGTCGGCGCCGGTTGCCGGTCGGGGACGATGCGATCCCGAGATGGTCGTTCCATGATGTGGAACGGATGTTTCATGACTCGCAACAGCTTAGCAAGTCGGTGCGAGATGCCTGCGGTGGTTCTGATGCATCCGGTGTCTTGGTGTCTTGGGTGTCTTGGGTGTCTGGGTGCGCTGGGTGCCCTGGGTGTGCTGCGAGCCCTGGGCGCCCTGGGTGTGCTGGGTGTGCTGCGAGCCCTGGGTGCCCGGAGTGCTAAAAGTGCCTCGAATTCTCCAAGGGTCAGATGTGGCGTTCCCGTCTACCGTAGGCGGCATCCGCGGAACCGTCCGCGCCTGACCATGCAGGAGTCCAGATGCCGATCACCGGAAAATTCGATGCCGACCGGGGCGATCTCGTCCTCACTCGCACGGTCCTGGCGCCCCGCGATCGGATCTGGGAGCACCTGAGCTCCTCCGATCGTCTCGAGACGTGGTTCGGGACCTTCTCCGGCGACCCGACGTCGGGACGGGTCATGGTCACGATGCTGGCCGAACCCGGCGAAGCCGCCCCGACCGAGTACGTGATCCACGCCTGCGAGAAGGGACTGCTGCTCACCGTGAGCTCGGGGATGGGGGAGGACACCTGGCGCCTGTCGCTCACGCTCGCTGATGCTGATGCTGATTCGGGGGATGGCGGCGCCGTCGTCAGCCTGCGCCACCATGACCTGCCGGCGGACATGCTCGAGCACGTCGGCCCAGGCTGGGAGTGGTATCTCGACCGCCTCACGGGCGCCGTGACCGGGGGAGTGATCCCAGGAATGGACGTCTGGAACAGCGAGTACATGTCGCTGAGCGCGGAGTACGCCGCCCTGGCCCGCTGAGGGGGTGCTCCAGCGGGCTCCCGCGGCGGAGGATCGGGCTCCCGGGCCGGATGCAGCCAGAGCCACGCCCGCACCCGCCCCGCCCGATCGGTGCCCAGGCGCGGGGCCGGACAGACTTTTGCCAGGTTTCCTGCCAGAATCGGCGATTTCGGGCAGGAAACCTGGCAATAATCGTCCGGGTGCCGGGTGCCGGGTGCCGGGTGCCGGGTGCCGGGTGCCGGGTGCCGGGTGCCGGGTGCCGGGTGCCGGGTGCCGGGTGGGCTTACTTGCTGAAGCCGGCGGTGAGGCCGCTGATCAGCTGGCGTCGGCCCGCGATGTAGAGGACCAGGATGGGCAGTGCCGAGAGCATCACCGCGGCCAGGACGGCCGGGATGTTCACGGTGAACTCGCCCTGGTAGGCCCACAGCGACAGGGGCAGTACCCGGACCTCGGAGCTCTGCGTCAGGACGAGGGGGAACAGGAAGCCGTTCCATACCTGCAGGGCGTCGTAGATGCCGACGGTGACGACTGCCGGCTTCGCCAAGGGCAGCACGAGCGAGCGGAACATCCGCCAGTCCGAGGCGCCGTCCACGGTCATCGACTCGTAGAGCTCCTTGGGGACATCACGCAGGAAGTTCGTCAGGATCAGCACCGTGACGGGGATGGCGAACGCGACGCTCGGCAGGATCAGTGCCCACAGGGTGTCGTACAGCCCCAGCTGCACGATCAGGTAGTAGATCGGGATGATCGTCGCCTGCAGCGGGATGGCGATGCCCATCAGGAACAGCTTCTGGCTGAAGCGCGCCAGGCGCGTGCGGCTGCGCACGATGACATAGCTGGCCAGCAGTGAGGAGATCACGACCGCCAGGACAGTCACCACGGTCACGATGACGCTGTTGGTGAAGTACCGCAGGAAGTCGTTCTGCAGCACGAACCAGAACGGCTCGAGGGTGAACTCGGAGGGCAGTGACAGGGGGTTGGAGCTGAAGTAGTCCTCGCGCGGGCGCACGCTGGTGATCACGATGTAGTAGATCGGCACCAGGATGACCAGCAGCCACGCGAAGCCCAGTGCGCCGCCGAGAATGTTCGGATTGCGGGTTCTCATCTCAGGCGCCCTCCATCTGGCTTTCCATCGCGTCGGAGCCCGAGACCTTGTTCAGCCCGAGCGACATCAGCACCCCCACGAGGATCAGGATCACGGCGAGCACGCTGGCCGGACCCATCTGGTAGGACCGGAATCCGGTGAGGTACATGTCCAGCGGCAGGACCCGGGTGGCATTGCCGGGCCCGCCGCCGGTGAGGATGAAGATCAGATCGAAGTAGGTCAGCGATCCCACCAGCATCAGGGTGGAGCTCGTGACGATGGTGTACTTCAGCTGCGGCAGCGTGACGCTGAAGAACTGGCGCACGCGGCCTGCTCCGTCCAGCGTGGCCGCCTCGTACATCGAGGCCGGGATCTGCCGGATGCCGGCCTGGTAGAGCAGCGAGTGGAACGGCACGAACGACCACGAGATCACCATGATCAGCGTGTAGAAGGCCAGGTTCGACGAGCCCAGCCAGTCCTGCTTCAGGATGTCGAGCCCGAAGGCGCGGGAGATCCCGAAGTTCGGATCCAGCAGGGCCTTGAAGGCGATGCCGACCGCGGCGGCCGAGAACAGCAGCGGCAGGAAGTACAGCACCGAGAAGACCTCGCGGTACCGCTGATGGCCTGCCATGAAGGCGCCCAGGAGCAGGCTGAGCGGGAACTGCACGGCGTAGCACAGCAGCGTCATGAGCAGCGTCAGCTTCATCGCGTTCAGGGTCACCGGGTCCTGGAAGACGGTGAACCAGGCGTCCAGCCCGGCGAACGTCGGGGTGCCCAGACCGTCCCAGGCGAAGAAGGACAGCACGACGACGCCCAGCAGGGGCAGCACGGCGAAGACTCCGAAGAAGCTCAGCGCGGGCGCGAGCAGCCAGTTGCTCGGAGCGGTGCGCAGGCCCCCGCGCCGACGGGTGGGGCGGGCGGCCCGGGGGGGCTCCTGGTTCTCCTGGGGCGCGGATGCTGCGGGGGCCTGCGGCGCCGTCATGAGCCGAGCGTCGCGTTCATCGCGGCCACGAAGTCCGCGGGCTCCTTCTCTCCGAGGAAGACCTGCGAGAGGTTGGTGAGCAGCTCCTGGGCCGGTGCGGCCTCCAGCGCCTGGTCCCAGGACAGCTGGAAGTGGGGAGCGTTGATCACCATGTCGTAGGCGAAGGACAGGAAGTCGCCGTCGTCGAGATCGGGCAGCTTGTCCTCCAGGCCCTCGACGGCAGGGATCGCGCCCATGGCCAGGAAGTTGTCCACCATCGCCTCGTCGAGGTTGAACTCGTTGAGGAACTGGATCGCGAGCTCCTGGACCTCGTCCGAGGCGTCGGCGGAGACCGCCCAGAAGTTGGCCGGGTTGCCGACGACGTTGGCCGGGTCCCCGGTGCCGCCGTCGGCTGCCGGGAAGTTGAGGAAGCCGAGCTTCCCCTCGGCGACGAAATCGGGGGCATCCTGCTTGAACGTCCCGTACACCCAGCTGCCCTGCAGGAGCATCGCCGCCTGGCCGGTGTGGACCAGAGCGGCGTCGGCGCCGGCGTCCGCGGAGACGGATCCGAAGCCCGAGCCGAAGGCGCCGGCCTCCTTGAGCTGCACGATGGACTCCAGGGCGGAGGTGATCGCCGGGTCGGACCAGGCGTCGGCCTCGCCGGTCAGGATGTTCTCGAAGACGCCCTCGCCGCCGATGCGATCGGTCAGGTACTGGATGTACATCAGCTCGGGCCAGACGCTCTGGCCGGCCAGGGCGATCGGGGTGATGTCTGCGGCGGCGAAGGTCTCCACCGCGGTCATCAGCTCGGCCCAGGTGGTGGGCGGAGTCAGGTCGTGCTGCTCGAAGAGCTCGACGCTGTAGTAGAGGACCACCGGCTGGGTGTCGTTGTTCGGGACGGCGTACTGCTGGCCGTCGACCTGGCCGACCTGGGCGATGGAGTCGATCGTGCGGGAGAGTCCCTCATCGACCTTCCCGGACAGGTCCACCACGGATTCGTTGGCCACGTAGTCGGCGAGGGTGCCGCCGGCCCAGTTGAAGACCAGCGTCGGGGAGTTGCCGGAGCCGACCGCGGTGCGGATCTTCTCCTTGTAGGAGTCGTTCGCGAAGAACTCCACGGCGAAGGGGTTGTCGGGGTTCGCCTCGTCCCAGGCATCGAAGGAGGCCTGGTAGGTGTCCTGCTTGGCTCCGGTCAGCGCCCAGACGGACAGGCTCGACGGGGAGCCGCCGCTGCCGGTGGGCTGCGTGCCGCCGCCGCAGGCGCTGAGGGTGACGAGGGCGGGGACGGAGATCCCGAGGCCGGCGAGGGTCGCGCGGCGAGTGACAGGCTTCATTGCTGCTCCAGTTCGCAAGTTCGGCGCCAACGCCGAAAAGATTTCGGAAACTTCTGTCGATCACGTCACCGTAAGCCCCGGAACGGGGTTCGGTCAAGCGGTGGCCAGACGTGAATGTCCGCCCGAAACTGACTGAAAATACACCGATAAATCGACTGTGTGCGAGGTCACTCTGCTGGGCTCCCGGTGCGAACCATCCGGGGAAACGAGAACCGGCGACCGCTGTCCACGTGGACAGCGGTCGCCGGCTGGAGATCGTCGGCCCGAGGGCCGCAGGAGGGTCAGGCCGCAGGGGCCCCCAGGACGCGGGCCTGCTGCTGGGCCTTCAGCGCCAGTTCGACGGCCTTGAAGGCGTGGTCCTGGGCCATCGCGTTGTCGGTGCGGTGCAGGACGTCGAGGATGAGCTCCCCGAAGAAGGGGTAGCCGACCTTGCCGGTGGCGTCGATGCGGTGCTCCCCCTCGCTGTCGACGAGGATCACCTGGCCGCCGCCGTTGTCGGTGGTGACGTCGACGTACTTGCGCAGCTCCATGTAGCCCTCGGTGCCGACGATGAAGGTGCGTCCGTCGCCCCAGGTGCGCAGCCCGGACGGGGTGAACCAGTCGACCCGCACGTAACCGGAGGCCCCGCTGGACAGCGCGATGTGGGCATCGCCGAAGTCGTCGAGCCCAGGGTGGTCGGGGTGACCGAAGTTGCCGATGGCGCTGGAGAGGATCTCGGCGTCGTCGGAGCCCGTGAAGGTGAGCATCTGCTCGAAGTTGTGGCTGCCGATATCGGTGAGGATGCCGCCGTACCGTGCCTTGTCGTAGAACCAGTCGGGGCGGGAGGCGGGGTCGCCCAGCCGGTGCGGGCCCATGCCCATGACCTGGATGACCTCACCGATCGCGCCGCGCTCGATGTACTGCCCGGCGAGCACCGCGGCCTCGACGTGGATCCGCTCCGAGTAGTACACGGCGTACTTCTTCCCGGTGCGCTCGACGGCCGCGCGGGCCTCGGCCAGCTGCTCGAGGCTGGTCAACGGGGTCTTGTCGGTGAAATAGTCCTTGCCGGCCTCCATCACGCGGATGCCCAGCGGGGCGCGGTCGGCGGGAACCGCCGCGGCGGCGACCAGCAGCACCTCGTCGTCGGCGAAGATCTCCTCCTCGCTGGCGGCGATCTTCACCTCGGGGAACTTCTCGACGAAGGCGGCCGCGCGCTCGGGCTGGGTGTCGTAGACCCACTTCGGGGTGCCGCCGGCGTCGACGAGGCCCTGCGTCATGCCGCCGATGTGGCCGTGATCCAGATGCATGACGGCGAAGACGAACTCTCCGGGCTCGACGACCGGCTGTGGCATCGGGGCGGGGGCGTAGTTGGCTCCTTCGGAGGCGGCCATGGGGGTCCTTTCAACGGGGTGATCAGGCGTGGTCGTGGTGCGGTCAAGCGGGTGCGGGGCAGGTGGACTCGGGGCAGATGCGTTCAGGCGCCTGCGGGCCCCACGCCGGCGGGTGCGTCCGTGCCGCCCACCGAGATGTCGCCGTCCAGGGCGCCCACCGAGGCAGTCTTCTCGAAGAAGTGGGGCGCGCGCTGAACGAGGGTTCCCGCACGGTAGTACGGATCATCGGGCGGGAGGGGAAGGTCGATCGTGCGCCGTTCGATGGTGGCCTGATAGATCGCGGTGACCAGCTCGATCGCCCGTCGGCCGTCGTTCCCGTCGATCAGGGGCGGCCGGCCCTCGCCGATCGCGGCGATCACATCGCGCAGCTGCGCGGCGTGCCCGGTGTGAGTCAGCGGTGCGAGGCCCGCGGCGACCTCCTCGAGGTCCGCGACCACGTCGGGATCACCGCCCTGAGCGGGGAAGCCGTTGGGCAGCGCAGTCTCGGCAGTCACGTCCCACGGCTGGGACACGCGCGCTCTCTCGCCCTGGATCACGATCTCCTGGCGCTGCCCGTGGTGGACGACGGAGCTGGTCAGCTCGGCCAGGCCCCGCTCGTACTGCAGGATCGCGACCGACAGGTCCTCGACCTCGGCATTGTCGTGCTGGGCGTTGGTCATCATCGCCGCGACCGCACTCGGCGCACCGAGCAGCCACAGCGCCAGGTCGATGTGGTGGATGGCGTGGTTCAGCGTGCAGCCACCGCCCTCGGAGGCCCAGGTGCCGCGCCACCACAGGTCGTAGTAGGACCGGCCGCGCCACCACTCGGAGGCGATGCGGGTGTGGGAGATCGATCCGAGCTTCCCCGAGTCCAGCACGGCCTTCAGCTGCATCATCTCGTCGCGGAAGCGGTTCTGGGCGATCACGGACAGGAGCTTCCTGCTGCGGCGCTGCGCCTCGAGCATCGCGTCGCAGTCCTCGAGCGAGGGCGCCATCGGCTTCTCGACGATGACGTGCACGCCGGCCTCGAGAGCCTGCACCGCGACGGGGCGATGGGCCGAAGGCGGCGTCGTGACGGAGACCAGGTCGAGGTCCTCCGCCGCGAGCAGTTCGCCGACGTCGGCGTAGGTGCGGGCCTCGCGGAGACCGAACTCCTCGCGCTTGGCGTTCGCCTTCTCGACGGTGACGTCGGCCAGCGCCACCACGCGGACCTCGTCCGCAGCGTCCAGATAGGCACGCAGGTGGACATCGGAGATGGAACCGGTGCCGATGACGGCGACGTGGAGCATAGGGGATGCCTTTCCGGCGGGTCGAGGGCGGACTGCAGATTGCCCTGGCGGACCGGGTGCGGCACTGCGACGGAGGACCGCGTCGTCGCGGAGTGGCGCACACGATCAGATCGGGTACTGCCCTTAAGTGTCCTGCACCACGCTTATGGTGACGGGGGAGTGCCGTGAGTTGCCAGGGGCTTGGGTCAGTCGAGGTGAGGCGCGGCAGGGAGCTCGACATCAGAATGCAAAGGGGAGTGAGATGAGCATCCTGAGAACGCCCGCCACGGACAATGAGCCAGCGACGAGCGATGAGGCGTTCAATGAGGAGTTGCGAGCCGCGAGGAGGTCGTGGTGGTCCGGGCTCGTGTCCATCGAAGTTGGGGTGGTGTTCGCAATGCTACCCATCCCGCTGTTGCTGGGGCCGAGGGACGCCGGGGGCGGTACCGAGCAGTACATCAGCGGGGGTAGTCGCCTCGTCGACGCACTACGGTCTATCGGGGCACCGACCGGCCCCGGATACACCCCGTTCGATCCGCTTGCCGTTCTTGCCACGATAGGCATCGCGGCGACTGTTGCTTTGAACGCGGCACATTCGCGTTTCGAGAAGGCGCGCGAGCGGATCCAGGTGAAAGAGCCTCCAAGTAGACGTCAAGTCTACGACGCGCAACATGCGATGAGCGGTTCGGTCGGCGTCTTCCTTGTGACTTTTGCGGCGCTGTTATGTGCACATCTTCTGCTGGTCGGCTCGGTGATTGTAGCGCTCGAGCCAATGCCGGAGGAGCAATCCGGGCCTCTTGCAGTGTCGGTTCTTTCGGGGTTGATGAGCGGATTTCTCCTCGTCGAGTGTGCGCGACTGTTGGCTCCTTGGAGGTCGCCGCATCAGATTCGACCGAAGGGTCATGACCGCAAAGTGCAGAACCGTCTCGGTTTTGCTTTGCGCAAGGCAGAGAGTAGGCCGTTACGTATCCGGCGGTATCGCTTGTTGGTGGCGGCTATTCTCGGCGCCATCATAGTGTCTTCATGTTTCGCGGGTGGCGGAAATCTGGTTTGGCGCATCGGTTTCGTCGTAACGGTGTTTGTCGTGCTGACTGCCTTGATCTCGGGGATTGCGTCGTCCGCGACCATCGAAGTGGGCTTCATGCGATTCTTGACGGTGGGGTATTCGGTGGGGTTGAGTGCCAGTCTGGCGCTCAGCTTCACCGCCGTACTTCTCGAGGCGCTCTTGGGTGCCTGGCCGCAGAGCTTCGCGCAATGGGTGTCGTGGGGTGTGGTGGGGCTCCTATGGCTCGCTCTTCTAGCATTGGCCGTGCTCCGGATCCTCGGCGCAGCTGCGATCGGCCCATTTCGACTGTACGGGATCAGGTTTATAGCCCTGGTCGGTGTTGCAGCACCCGGACTGGTGCGGAGTACACGGAGTATGGCGAAATACGTCGGGAAGGTATTGGTTGCAGAACTCGTTATCGCACTACCCTGGTTGATTCTCGCATTTCTGGATGTGCCGACGAAGAGAGTTCTGATTGGCTTTGGGTTGTTGGTCGTTTTGGGGATCGTCGCTGTAATTCTTTCCGCTTTGCTCCTCATGGGGAAGTCGCGTGGCGTCGAGAAGCGCGGATTGGTGGGTGCGGGCCGCGGCTCTGTTTTCGTCTCTAGTGCCGTAACTGCGATATTTCTAGTTCTCTGCATGGGGCTGGTCGTGACCGTCAAATGGAGCTTGGAGTTGGGGGTGGGAGGCGTCGCCGTGCTTGTTGTGTGGGTTGCTTCTCACGGTTCTCAGATCGTCCTTACTGCAATGGGGACGCTTCGCAGTAGGTCTTCACTGCACAAGAGCAGACGGGGCACTGTGGTCCGGTGGTGGTTGACTGTTCCTCGAAACATCGGTACCCAGGGTTTGAGCGTGACGATCCATCGGCGGCGGCACCTGGTCAGCCGGTCCATAGCCGCTGATGGGTCGTGGTCCGACGTGGATGTTCTCCGCTGGTGGTGCGCGGCTCGGAACGCCGTAGCGGTAAGCAACCCCACCACTCGTGGTGACTCGACGGCTGCGTCCACGAGTCCGGGCGCTGTTCGGCCCTAAGTCGCATAGGTCGGTGGGAGGGGGCTGCTTGCTACCGTTGTGACATGGACATGTTCGCCCTGACCTGGTCGGCTCTGTGCGGCACGGTCGCCGCCCTCCCGGACGAGGCCTTCGGCGAGCCCTCCGGCTGTCGCGGATGGCGGGTGCAGGATCTCGTCTCCCACCTGATCATCGATGCGCAGGATTTGCTGATCACGCTCTCCACTCCGGCGGACACCGCCCCCACCCACGACGTCCTCAGCTACTGGACGCCCTCGCAGATCCCGCCGGACGGCACGGACCCCGGCGATGCGCTCACCGTGCGCCTGGCAGCGGCCTACAAGGGCCCGGCTCTGTTGCGTGCGCACCTCGAGGATCTCGGCGGCGCCGCCGGCCGGGCCGCGCTGCTCGCCCATCCCGAGCTGCCGGTGGTGACCCAGGGGATGACCCTCACCGTGCGGGACTACCTCGGCGCGTACGTCCTGGAGGGGGCGCTGCACCACCTGGACCTGATCGCGCACCTCCCCGCGATGGAATCCGGCCCTGCGGCCGTCGGGAGAACTCCGGTGGGCAAGGACGATCCACCCGGCGGTGCGCCGCACCCGGAGAGCCTGGCGGTGGCTCGTGTGATGGTCGAGCGCCGCCTGCGGGTCGAGCTGCCCGCGAGCTGGACGGATGCCGATGCGCTCCGCGTCGCGACCGGACGACGGCGCGCCACCCCCGACGAGCGGGCCCAGCTCGATGCCCTCGGGGTGCGCGGCCAGATGCTGCCGCTGTCTTTCGGCTGAGCCAGTCGGCTCGTCCATTCTTTCGTCCATTCGCGTCGTGACCTCGGACATCTCCCTTTCCCGGGGGTGCCCGGGGTGACTATCGTGGGAGCCCACTCCACACTGCGGTGCTCGCGATCGACGCGCACCGGCCCGGTGCGCCCGGCGGGCTCCGGAAAGGTCCATCGTGATCGACGTCCTCGCGGGGAGCCCTCTGCTCACGCTGTTCCTGGTCGTCACCTCCGGTGCGGTCCTGGGGGCCATCCCCTTCGGTCGCGTCCGCTTCGGTGCCGCGGGCGCATTGTTCACGGGGCTGGCCCTCTCCGCGGCCGCGCCGCATCTGGGCGCCGGCATGGACATCGTGCAATCACTGGGTCTGGCCCTGTTCGTGTACACGGTCGGCATCGCGGCCGGGGCCGCATTCTTCGGGTCGCTGAATCGACAGCTGCCCCTGTTGGCCGCAGCCACGGTCAGCACCGTCCTCGCAGCGGCCGCGACGATCCTGCTGGGGCACCTGCTGGGCATCTCCCAGGATCTCTCCCTGGGCCTGTTCAGCGGAGCCCTGACCGCTGCACCAGCTCTCGACGCGGCCGGCCGGCTGACGGGAACCTCGGCACCCTCGGTGGGCTACGCCTTCGGCTATCCGATCGGAGTGATCGTCGGGATCGTGCTCGTCTCGACCATCGTCACCCGCAACTGGCCGGGCCGGAAGGACACGCCTGCCCTGGCCGGCACGAGCCTGTCGTCGACCACGGTGCGGGTGCTGCATCCCGTGAACCTGCGCGACGTCCCGCAGTGGCGCGACCAGCTGGTGCGCTTCTCCTACCTGCGTCGCGAGGAGCGCGTGCGGGTCATCGTGCCCGGGGAGGACCTGCTGGCCGGGGACGAGGTCGTCGCCGTCGGCATGCCGGACGCAGTGGCGGCCGTGACGGAGGTGCTCGGGCAGCGCAGCGACCGGCATATCGCGCACGACCGCTCGCTGGTGGAGTTCACGCGCCTCACGGTCTCCAATCCCGATCTGGCGTCGCGATCCATCGCCGAGCTGAACCTCCCGGTGCGCTTCGGGGCGGTCGTCACCCGGGTGCGGCGCGGCGACCTGGAACTGCTCGCCCGGGACGATCTCGTGCTGGAGCCGGGCGACCGTCTCGCCGTGGTCGTGGACCGCTCCCGCCTGGACGCCGTCCACGCTCTGCTCGGGGATTCCGATCGCAAGGCCAGCGAGCTCGACGTGCTGTCGCTGGGCCTCGGTCTCGTGCTCGGCTTCGCGCTGGGCCTGGTGACGGTGCCGATGCCGGGCGGAGGCAGCTTCTCCCTGGGCCCGGCCGCAGGGCCGCTGCTGGTGGGCATGGTGCTGGGCGCCCTGCGTCGTACGGGACCCGTGGTGTGGGCCCTGCCGGGCAGTGCGAACATCACGCTGCGCCAGCTGGGCCTGCTGCTCTTCCTCGCCGGACTGGGCCTGACCGCAGGGCCGGACGTCGCCGCGGTGCTCGCCTCGCCGACGGCCTGGCGCGCGGCCGTGCTGTCCGTGGTCGTCGCCGTGCTCAGCTGCGCCGCGATGCTGCTGGCGGGGCGGTGGGTGCTGGACCTGTCGGCTCCGCGGGCCGCGGGCGCTGTAGCGGGCTTCCTGGGGCAGCCCGCCGTGCTCGACGCCGCGAACTCCAAGCGCGCCGACGAGCGCATCGAGGGCGCCTACGCGACCCTCTTCGCCTTCTCCATCGTCGTGAAGATCGCGCTGATCCCGGTGATCTGGAACCTGTGAGCGGGCGCGCCGGCACGGACCGTGACCGACGCGCCTGCCCGCTGCTCAGGCGGGGACGCGAACGTCCTGCGACGCGACGGCTTCGGGGCGGGGCACCGTGCTGGAGACCTCGACACGGGCTCCGCCGCGGGCGGATTCGAGCACTGCGTTCATCACCTCGAGCACGTGCTGGCCGAGGTCACCGCTGGCACGCAGCTCCGCACCGCGCAGGGCCATGTCCTGCAGGCCGATGCCGCGCGAGGCCTCGACGTAGCCGCCGGCGACGGGAAGAGTCTCCCAGCCCTCGCCGCCCAGACGCCTGACCTCGACGTCGCCGTCGAACCGGTTGGGGTCCGGCACGGCGAGGGTGCCGGCGGTGCCATGGACCTCGATCGGATGGGCCGCGGTGGCGACGCCGTCGAAGCTCATGACCAGCGTGGTGAGCGCCCCGCTCTCATGGACGAGCACCCCCGTGACGTGCGTTTCCGTGGTGACCGGGATGATCTCGCCCTCGCGGGGGCCGGAGCCGATGGTGCGCTCGGTGCGCAGGCGGCTGCCGGCGCCGATCACCTCGGCGACCGGCCCCAGCAGGGTGACCAGCGAGTGGATGTAGTACGGACCCATGTCCAGCAGGGGGCCGCCGCCGGGCAGGTAGTAGAAGTCCGGCTGCGGGTGCCACCGCTCATGACCCGGGGTGACCATGGTGGCCACCGCAGCGATCGGGGTGCCGATCTCACCGGCGTCGATAGCAACCCGGGCGGTCTGCGTGCCGGTACCCAGCACGGTGTCCGGGGCGCTGCCCACGAGCACCCCGGCCTCCCGCGCCGCGGCGAGCACCTGCTGGCCCTCCTCGGTGGTGACCGCGAACGGCTTCTCCGAGTACACGTTCTTGCCGGCCGCGATCGCGCGCAGGTCGACCTCGGCGTGCGCTGCCGGGATCGTGAGGTTCAGGACCGTGTCCACCTCGGGGTCGGCGAGGAGCTCGTCGACCGTGAGCACCCGCACGCCGTCACGCCCCTCGGCGGCGGCCTGCGCCCGGGCGGGGTCGAGGTCGGCGATCGCGACGAGCTGCACGTCGGGCAGCTCGTCGAAGCTCGCCAGGTACTGCCGGGAGATGACGCCGGCGCCGATCATGCCGATCTTCATCGGGGAGCCTTCGGTGCTCATCGGATGGCCTCCTTCGCGCTGCGCCCGCCGTGCTCGCCGTAGGGCTGCTCGCTGCCGCGTGCCGCCCACAGCAGGCCCCGCTCGATCACGGTGCGGACGTTCGGGTCCTCGAGCACCTCGACGCGGTGGCCAGGGGTGGAGACGAAGAGCCTGCCCTCGCCCCACTGGCGGGTCCAGAGCGCCGGCGACGTGATGGGCCGGTTCCACGGATCCCATTCGCGCACCTTCTGGGTGGTGGTCGCGAGCACGTCGATGTAGTCGTCCGAGAGCACCCAGTACTGCTCGGTGACCAGGTCGAAGTCGCCGATGCCCTGGGTGATCGGGTGATCTGCGGCCGCCGGCAGCATGTTCACGGTGTACGGCACGTAGTTGTCGGACTGCTCGCCCGTGCGCTCGTCGGGGTGCTTGCCGGGGTGGCAGCCGAACTGGCCGCCGATGAGGGTGAGGTAATCGGAGTTGTTGCGGTAGGAGTCGGCGATGCCGCCGTGCCAGCCGGCCAGGCCGGTGCCTGCCTCGACGGCCGCGCGCAGGCCCTCGAACTCCTCCTTCTCGATGGTGTTCATGGTGTTGCACTGGAGGATCAGGTCCACCGTGGCCATGTACTCGGCGTCGGCGTAGATCGCGGGGGAGTCCTCGATCCGCACCGTGAAGCCGCTCTCCTCGAGGAAGGGGATGAAGAGGTCGGTCGCCTCGATCGGCTGGTGTCCGTCCCAGCCTCCGCGGACGACGAGGGCTGTGCGGGGGGTGGTCATCGGGTGCTCTCCTGGGAAGTGGGGGATGGCGGATCGATCTTCTGCCAGCTGGATCCGTCTGCCGAACTGGCTTCGACGGCGGCGAGGACGTGCTGGACCTGCAGCGCCTCCTCGAACGAGGGGGAGGGGTCGGTGCCCTCCCCGATCGCCCGCACGAGATCGGCGATCTCGTGGGTGAAGGTGTGCTCGTAGCCCAGGCCGTGCCCGGTGGGCCACCAGGCCGCGGCGTAGGGGTGCTCGGGCTCGGTGGTCAGCACACGGGTGAAGCCCTGGCGGCCTGCGGGTGCCGTCGCATCGTAGATCTCCAGCTCGTTCATCCGCTCGAAGTCGAAAGCGATCGAGCCCGCCGAGCCGTTGATCTCCACGCGCATCGCGTTCTTGCGGCCCTGCGCCATCCTGGTGGCCTCGAAGGAACCGAGGGCCCCGCTCGCGAAGCGCGCGGTGAACAGGGCGACGTCGTCGACCGTGACCTGGTGGCGCTCGCCGGAGGTGTCACCCGTGCCGCCGAGGCCCTGGGCCGTGCCTGCGGCAGGGCGGGTGGGGACCACGGTCTCCAGGGTGCCGGAGACCGTCGTGATCTCCTGCCCGGAGATCCACTGGGCGAGGTCGATGATGTGGGCGCCGATGTCGCCGAGCGCCCCCGACCCGGCCTTGTCCTTGTCCAGCCGCCAGGTCATCGGGGCATCGGCATCCGAGAGCCAGTCCTGCAGGTACTGGGCCCGCACCTGGCGGATCTCGCCGACGGCGCCCTCGGCGACGAGCTGGCGCGCATAGGCCAGAGCCGGAGTGCGACGGTAGGAGAAGCCGCAGATGCTGCGCACGCCGCGGCTGCTCGCCTCGGTGGCAGCGGCGGCCATCTCCACCGACTCCTCGACCGAGTTCGCCAGCGGCTTCTCGCAGAGCACGTGCTTGCCCGCGGCGAGAGCCGCCATCGCGATCTCGAAGTGGGTGTCACCGGGGGTGCAGATGTCGATGACGTCGATCTCGGGATCCTCGACGAGGTCCTGCCAGCGCGTGGTGGTCCGCTCGAACCCATAGCGCTCGGCGGCCGCGACCAGCGAGCTCTCGGTGCGCCCGGCGAGGGTGCGCAGCACGGGGGTCTGCGGCAGGTCGAAGAAGCGGTGGGCGGTGCGCCAGGCATGGGAATGGGCGGCGCCCATGAAGCCGTAGCCGACCATGCCGATGCGCAGCGGTCGGGAGGGGGTGTGCGGGGTGGTCACTGCTGGTGTCACGACTCCTCGAAGAGCGGGTGGGGATCGGGGCCGGGGCCTCCCAGGAGCGGGAGGTGCCGGACTCCCAGGGCGGCTGACGGGGCAGGGCCCCGTGCGGTTCTGCGCTCGATATCGACGGTGACGGGGCGATGCCTCGGAGCGACAGGATCCGACCCTGGTAAGGGTCTCTAACTTATAAAGCGAAAGTCTGCGGGTCAAGGGCGCACTCGGGGTGCCGTGGCGCGATCCTGTCGGCCCTGGCGATCAGTGCGACGCCCTGTGAGCGTGCCGCGGGCGGAGGGATGCCCCGCAAGGGTTGACGAGAGTCGATCACGAATGTATTACGCGAGGGCCCGCGCGCGGGTTTCGCGCGCGTTCTTCGCGCGTTCTCCGACTGTTTATCGCGCGATGACTTCCGGGGCCAGACGGTTCGGACCGAGCGCTCCGGGGCTGCCTGGTCGCTCCACGAGCCGATCGCACCCCCTTACTCGGGGGCCGCAACCTCCCGCGCGGACCGACGAGACGCTTGATTCGTGCTACCACCAGGCAGTATCCCTCCGGGGGTCGACGTTCCGGCGTGGCGGGACCGGCGTCGGCCGGGTGCGCAGAAATACGGCGGAAAGCACCTTCCTGGACATCTCGGACCCCCCTTGACCCCTGTGCCGCGGGTCACGTAGCGTTCATTGGACCGCCAGGATTCATGCAGGTTCCTCACAGCTGTCGTAAAACACTTCTGGCATGCCTGAATTCTCCATGGCGCAACCTGATCCCCATTGAAAGGTATGTCTGATGTCGATCAAGCTAGGTCGGAAATGGTGGCCGAAGGCGGCGATCGCGGTGGCCGCCTCGGCCCTCGCTCTCAGCAGCGCACCCCTTGCCTATGCCGACGGCGAGGAAGGCGGCGGACACGGCGGGCATGAGGGCGGCGGTGACGCCTGCACGTTCTTCCTGGACCACATGTGGGCCAACGAGGACGGAATCCCCTTGGTGGGGTCGCCCGCCCACTTCAACGAGCACCACACCGACCCGGCATACGACAACCTGGTCCTCTCACTGGCGAGCGGTGCCATCGGCAACTCCAACATGCCGGTCATCGATGTCTACGGCGGGCCCCTGGGATGGATCCCGGTCTTCAACCCCTCGCACGTCAAGGGCCATGGGACGGACTACGTCACGCTGCTCACCTCCTGCGGCGGAGTGGGCATCCCCCTCGACAGCAACGACCTGACGTCCCTGGACGTCGGTTCCGTCGAAGAGCTCGCGAACCTGTCGGACCTGATCATGCCGGGCCTGCCGTCCCCGGACATGCTGACGGACCCGACCTACCTCTGGAAGACGACCGACGCGTCCGACATCCTGGATCGGGTCACCCCGGAGACTCTGCTCGACGTGGACCAGTACGTCGGCTTCGCCGGGGATCACGTCGACACCTGGCGCCTGCTGTGGGAGACGGCTCTGAACGACGTCTCCACCGGCAACCCCTCGGGGATCCTGGACGTCCTGGAGATCACGAACAACATCAACACCCTCGAGTCGCTCACCGGGCCGCTCGGCGGGGACACCTCGTCCGATCTCCTCGGCGAGGGCGGAGTCTCCGATCTGCTCGGCGGCAGCGGTGCCCCTGATCTGCTCGGCGGCGGCGACCCCACTGAGCTGCTCGGTGACGAGGGCGTCGGCGGACTCCTCGGTGAGGACGCCACCTCCGGCCTTCTCAGCGGGGACTCCATCACCGGCCTGCTCGGTGACGACGCCGACTCCGGCCTGCTCGGCGGCGGGGACCCGGTCTCGGGCCTGCTCGGCGGCGGGGACCCGCTCTCGGGCCTCCTCGGCGGCGGAGCCGACGGCGGCACCGTCGATGCGGAGAAGTTCTCCTCCGTGATGTCCGGGGCTGCAGACTCGGCGGCGGGCGTGGGGCAGTGCCAGAGCTCGCTCAACGGCAACGTGCTGGCGCTCACCTGCGTGTACGCCGATATGCCCGCCGAGGTGACCGAGGTGTCCGTGGACACCGGCGACGGCATCGAGCAGCTGGAGACCACCGGTGGCACGAGCGGCGGCGCCGTGGGCTCCCTCGAGCTGACCGATGGTCAGGTCGCGGCGCTCAAGGAGGGGACGTTCGAGCTCACCGTGAGCACCTCCGGTTCCGACTCCGAGGCGATCAGCGGCGTCATCGAACCCTGCTGACGCAGCCGGCAGGGCCATCGTCATGATGGCCTGAACGCTCGGCGAGGGGTGGGGTTGCGCGTCGCGACCCCACCCCTTCTCACGCGCGTACTCGCTCGGGCGGTCGGCGCCGGCATGCTCCTGATCTCGCCGCACCCCGAGGCAGCAACCCGAGGGGGCTACCCCCGTTTCCCGCGACGACCACAGGGATGGCCCCGCATGACCCGCACAGCTGAGATCCGTCCTCGCGAGATCCGCCCGCGACGGCGACGCGGACAGAGGGGCTGGCTCGGCGCTCTCCTCCTCCGGCTGCACTTCTATGCGGGGGTCCTCGTCGGCCCCTTCATCCTCGTCGCGGCGACGAGCGGCGCGCTCTACGTGATGTCCCCGCAGATCGAGCAGGTCATCTACGCGGACGAGCTGCACGCCGCCTCCGCCGAGGCGACGCTGACCCTCGGCGAGCAGGTCGCGGTCGCCGAGGAGCACGTCGGTGACACCGATCCCCTGACCGCGGTCCGCCCAGCCCCCGAACCGGGCGAGACGACGCGCGTCATGTTCGCCCAGGAAGGGCTCGGCGAGAGCGAGTCCCGATCGATCTTCGTCGATCCCGGGTCCGGGGAAGTCCGGGGGGACCTCACCGTCTACGGCACGAGCGGCTCCCTCCCGCTGCGCACCTGGATCGACCAGCTGCACCGGGGACTCCACCTGGGAGACGCGGGACGGCTCTACAGCGAGCTGGCTGCGTCGTGGCTCTGGATCGTCGCGTCGGCCGGACTCCTGCTCTGGATCCTCCGCGCGAGGTCGTCCCGCGCCTCGCGAGTTCGAGAGGCGCATGATCAGCCTCGAGCGGCGACGAAGGGCACCGGTCGGCGGCGTCTTCTGCGATGGCACACGACGATCGGCCTGGGGGTGGTCCTCGCCGCGCTCTTCCTCTCCGCCACCGGGATGACCTGGTCGCAGCACGCCGGAGCCAACATCACCAGCCTGCGCGCCGCTCTCGGCTGGGGCACGCCTGTCATCAGCACCTCGCTCGACGACTCGCAGCCGATGCCGGACGAGCATGCTGCGCATCACGGGGACATGACGGATCCGTCCGGAGACGCGCTTCCCGAGCACTTCGACCACATCATGGAGGTCGCGCGAGGCGTCAACATCGACTCGGATGCCGTCGAGATCCTCCCTCCTGCGGGGCCCGACGGCGCGTGGGTGGTCCAGGAGATCCATCGCAGCTATCCGACCCAGGTGGATGCAGTCTCGATCGACGGAAGCACCCTGGAGGTCGTCGATCGGATCGACTTCGAGGACTTCGGCCTCATGGCGAAGCTCGCCCGATGGGGGATCGATCTCCACATGGGCACGATGTTCGGGCTGGCGAACCAGATCGTCCTTGCCCTCGTCGCTCTCGGGATCGGGTCGATGGTCGTCCTCGGCTATGTGATGTGGTGGAAGCGTCGTCCACCCCGGGCCGGACGGCTCGCACTCGGGCGTCCTCCCCGGCGAGGCGCGATCCATCGCGCGCCGTGGTGGGGCGTCGCTGCCCTCGGCGCAGCCGCTGCCGGGATCGGCGTCTTCCTCCCTCTGGTCGGATGGACGCTCCTCGGGTTCCTCGCCCTCGACGTCCTCCTCGGATTCCTCAGCGGCCGACGCGCCGAGCCGCCCGAGCCGGCCTCCCCGTCATCGCCGCCTGCCGATCCGGACAGGACAGCCTCGACTGGTCCGCGAACGCCGTAGCCGGTCCGGCCTCGGACGCCCGCGCGGCGCGAGGTCGACCTCGGGCCGCCCGAGCCCTCCGCGACGCAGGGTCAGATCACTTGCTGGAGCCGGCGGTCATGCCGCTGACCAGGTACCGGCGTCCGAAGGCGTACAGCACGATGATCGGTATGGACGAGAGGATGACAGCCGCCATGACGACCGGCACGTTGGTGGCGTATTCGCCCTGGAAGCTCCACAGCGCCAGGGGCAGGGTGCGCTTGTCCGGGCTCTGGGTCAGGATCAGGGGGAACAGGAAGCCGTTCCAGGACATGAGCGCCTGGTAGACGGCCACGGTGACGATCGCCGGCTGGCAGATGGGCAGCGCGAGGCGCCACATCTTCTGCCATTCGGTGCAGCCGTCGATGTCCATCGCCTCGAACAGCTCCTTGGGGACGTCCCGCAGCGCGTTCGCAATGATCAGGACGCTCAGCGGGAGCCCGAAGGCGATGCCCGGCAGCATCAGGGCGACCAGCGAGTCGTACATGTGCATCCGGATGATGAGCAGGTAGATCGGCACGATCGTCGCCTGCACCGGGATCGCCAGACCCAGCAGGAACAGGCTGCGCACGGGGCCGAAGAACCGGTGCCCGCTGCGCACGATGGAGAAGGAGGCCATGAACGCCATGGCCACGAGCGGGATCACCGTGCCCAGCGCTACCAGGACGCTGTTGAGCAGGTACATCGTGAAGTCCGCTTCGAGCACCGCGACGAAGTTCTCGACCGCGACGACCGGAGAGGGCAGCGCCGGGTTCGAGCCGAAGTAGGTGTTGATCGACTTCAGGCTGGTGATCGCCACGAAGTAGATCGGCAGCAGGGCGATCACCAGCCAGATCCATCCGAAGGCGCCTCCGATCCAGTTGCGCTTCATATCAGGCTCCTTCCAACTGGCTGGCCGAGGAACTCTTGCCCCCGAGGCGCTGTACGCCGAGGGCCAACCCGAGGCCGATGACCACGAGGATCACGGCCAGGCTGCTCGCGACGCCCATCTCGTTGCCCCGGAATCCGGTGAGGTACATGTCCAGGGGCAGGATGCGAGTGGACTTTCCCGGTCCCCCTTGGGTGAGCACGAAGATGATGTCGAAGTAGGTCAGTGCGCCCACCACCATCAACGTCGAACTGGTGATCAACGTGTACTTCAGCTGCGGCAGGGTGATGGAGAAGAACTGACGCACCCGGCCGGCGCCGTCGATCTGCGCGGCCTCGTACATCGTCTGCGGGATCTGCCGTACCGCGCCCTGGTAGATCAGGGTGTGGAACGGAATGAACTGCCAGGCGATGATCACGAGCAGCGCGACCCACACGAGGGTGGAATCACCGAGCCAGTTCTGCTGGAGGAACTCCAGCTCCAGGCCTGCGGGGACTCCGAAGTTGGGATCCAGGAGCGACTTGAAGGTGATCGCGATGGCCGCCGAGGACAGCAGCATCGGAAGGAAGTACATCACCGCCAGGACGTTGCGGTACCTCTGCTGCCCGGCCAGGAAGGTTCCCAGCAGGATGCTCAGCGGAGTCTGCAGCAGCCACGTCGCGACGATCATGAACAGGACGAGCAGGAGGCCTCTCCAGGTGGTCTCCCGTGTGAGCGCATCCGTCCAGCTCGTCAATCCCGTGAACTCGATCGCCCCGATCCCGTTCCACGAGGTGAAGGAGAGGGCCAGGACGCCGATGAGCGGCAGGATCGCGAAGACCAGGAAGAAGAGCAGCGCGGGCAGCGCGAAGAGCACGTGCGAGAGGTGGAGCCGTTGCTTGTGCACGCGCACCGAGGTCGCGGAAGCGGGGCCACCGCCGTGCCCGGGTGCTCGATGGCGCTCAGGCACGGCGGGAATCGCCGCGGGGCCAGCGGAAGTCACGATCAGCCCTCCAGCGTGGCGTTCATGTTCTCGGCGAACTGCTCGGGGGTCAGCTTCCCGAGGAACAGCTGCTCGGTGTTCACGAGCAGCTCCTCGGCGGCCGTCGGCTGCAGCGCCTGATCCCAGGACTGGGTGAAAGCGGGGGTTTCCTGGAGGGAGGAGTAGATCCACTGCAGGTATTCGGCATCGTCACTCGCCGCGAGAGCGTCGTCCTGTCCCTGGACCACAGGGACGGAGCCCGATTCCACGAGCGCATTCGAGACGGCATCGGTCATCAGTCCGTCGGCGAAGAAGGTCTTCGCGACCTCCTTCTCCGCGTCGGATGCGGCGGCGGACAGGGAGACGTACCCTGCCGGGTTGCCGACCAGGTTCGTCAGCTCCCCCTTGCCGCCCTCGATCGTGGGGAAGGGCCCGAACCCGAGGCGACCGTCCTGGACGAAGGTGCCGCCGCCGGACTTCATGCCGCCGAACGTCCAGCCGCCGTGGAGCATGAGCGCGGCCTTGTCGGACCACATCAGAGCCTGATCGGTGTTGGAATCGGCGGCCATGGACTCGAAGCCGTCGGCGAAGGCCTTCGCCGCCAGCAGCTCCTCGACCTTCGTGCCCATCTCGACCACAGCAGGATCGAGCCAGGAATCGGGTTCCCCGGCAGCGATCCTCGCGAAGACCTCCGCGCCTCCGACGCGATCCAGCAGGTATTCGAGCCACATCATGGATGTCCACCGGGACTGGCCGGCCAGGGCGATCGGTGCGACTCCGGCGGAGTTCGCCTTCTCGATGGCATCCAGCAGATCCTCCCAGCTCTCCGGCGCCTCGACGCCGATGTCCTCGAGCACGGTCTTGTTGTGGAACATGACGATCGGCTGGGCCGCGCCGGTCGGCATGGCGTAGATCTTGTCGTCGACCGTCGCCGCTTCCCAGACCGACTCGATGAATCGTTCCTTCACCTCGGAGTTCTCGTCGAGCCAGCCGGTGAGATCCTCGACCTGCTCCTCCTCGGCGTAGGTGCGCAGACCGCCGCCGCCCCATCCGGTGATGACGGTCGGAGCCTCGCCGGCCCCGATCGCGGTTCGGATCTTCTGCTTGTAGGCGTCGTTCTGGAAGAACGTCAGGTCGATGGTGCCTGTGCCGAGCTCGTTGAACGCCGTGACGGTGTCTTCGGTGATGGTCTCGTTCGGCTGACCGCTCAGGGCCCAGTAGCTGGCGCTGTCGCCTCCGCCTCCGCTGCCGCCGGAGCCTCCCGGTCCGGAGGTGCCGCAGGCGGCGAGGGTGAGAGCCGAGGCGCCGAGGGTGGCACCTACCATGGATCTGCGTGTGAGCTGGATGTTCTTCATGACCTACTCCTGATGTCGACGGTGACGGGGTGCAGCGGCCAGGTGGGTGTGAAGGAACTCACCCTGGTAAGTGTCGCTAACTTACCAAAGGCGAAAGACGTACGGTCAAGTGCTCTGAAGTTTCGGCGCGACAACGATTCCTGCGTCGACTGCTCGGGGCGAGGGAGGCTCGTCGAGGAGCTGGGGGTGTCCGCACGCCGCCGCGTCCGGGGCTGGGGAGGCGGGGCCGCGGCCCGGGACTCGTGATCCCGGGGACGGGACGTCGAAGGTGGAGCGTCGGGGGTCTCGCCTCGGTTCGACGGCGGGTCGCCGGCAGCCCGGCGCGGCGATGTCAGTCCGTCAGGGCCGTCGAGCGGGCGATCCAATGCCCGGGGGAGTCGAGGATCGGCCAGATGGCCGCGCGGGCGGCGCCCCAGAGCGCGGGCGCCGCGAGGTCGTCGGAGCGCTCGATGACGATCTCCCCGACCTCCGCCGCCAGTGCATGGCGGTCCACGGTCTCGCGGATGAACGGGGCGATCTCCTCCGCGATGGGGCCGAGATAGCCCGAGAGCACCACCGTGGACAGATCCAGGATGTTCAGCGCGTTGGCGACGGCGAGGCCGAGCGAGCGGCCGATGGTTCCGATGACCTCGGCCCGGTCCGTGCTCCGCGAGAGCTCTTCGACCAGCTCCTCGATCAGCACATCTCGGCGCAGGCCGGCCCGTTCGCGCAGCGCATGATAGGAGACGTAGGCCTCGAGGCAGCCGTGCCGGCCGCAGCGGCAGAGCGCTCCGCCTGGTTCCACGACGGTATGGCCGAACTCGCCGGCCCAGCCGTGGACGCCCTCGAGCACCTTCCCCTCGAGCACGATGGCGCCGCCCACGCCGGTGCTGCCGCGCACATACATGAACGATTCGTCGGGGCGCTTGGCGAGCTCGGTGAGCACCGACAGGCGGATGTCGTTGCGCGCCAGCACCGGGAGGTGGTCCAGGTTCAGGACCTGTCGGAGCTCGCGCGCCAGCGGCACATCGACCCAGTCGAGGTTCGGGGCGGCCAGCACGCTCTCGCCGTCCGGGGACATGCGCCCGGGCACGGCGACGCAGACGCCGACGGGGGCTGCGTCGCCGGCGTCGGCGCGGACCTTCTCGACCAGTCGCGCGCAGGTCGCGACGGTCTCGGCGACATTCGAGGCCGTGACCTCGAGGTACTCGGTGCGGGTGCTGAGCGGTTCGCCGGCCAGATCGATGCCGAGGCACGAGATGTGCTCGGCGGCGATCTCCAGGCCGATGCCGAGCACGGTGTGCTTCGCGGGCTGCAGGGGCACCATCGGGCGTCCGCTGCCCTGGGAGACGGGGGAGTGCTCCTCCACGAGCCCGGCCGCGACCAGCTCCTCGACGAGCTTGGAGACGGTGGGTTTGGTCAGCTTCGTGGAGCGGGCGAGCGTTGCTCGAGAGACCGGATCCGTCGCCGCGACCACCGCGCGCATGACGAGCGAGAGGTTGTGCTCGCGCAGGTGCGTCGACTGCATGGTGGGCCTTCCCGTCGTGTGATCCAGCTGTGCCGTCTTGTGATCGGGCGCCCGATCATCGTATGTTAGTAACCGAAACATACTAAGCGGCTCGTCGCTGCCCGTTCCACGGAACTGCTGGTCCCGTACCGGGCATCGTATGACGACATCCCGAGCCGCGAGGGATCAGAAGATGCCGCCCGCACAGAGGAGCACCACCATGACTGCACCCACCCCCACCCGCGACGACAAGTTCTCCTTCGGTCTGTGGACCACCGGCTGGCAGGCGCAGGACCAGTTCGGCGCGGCCACCCGCCCGCCGCTGGAGCTGTCCGCGCACATCCGTAAGCTCGCCGACCTCGGCGCCTGGGGCTTCACCTTCCACGACAACGACGTGGTGCCCTTCGACGCGACCCCTGCAGAGCGCGCGAAGATCATCGATCAGCTGAAGTCCGTCACCGACGAGACCGGCCTGGTGATCGAGATGGTCACCACCGATACCTTCGCCCACCCCGTCTTCAAGGACGGCGCGTTCACCAGCAACGACCGCGACGTGCGCCGCTTCGGCCTGCGCAAGGTGCTGGCCAAC
Organism: Brachybacterium sp. FME24; assembly: GCF_014897705.1. Lineage (GTDB taxonomy): Bacteria > Actinomycetota > Actinomycetes > Actinomycetales > Dermabacteraceae > Brachybacterium. Next base: position 220,997 of record NZ_JABUXV010000009.1, read on the forward strand.
GTCGACCTGGCCGCCGAGCTGGGCGCGACCACCTTCGTCATGTGGGGCGGCCGCGAGGGCTCGGAGTACGACGGCTCCAAGGACCTCTTCGCCGCGCTGGAGCGCTACCGCGAGGGCCTGGACACCGTCGCCGGCTACATCAAGGACAAGGGCTACGACATGCGCATCGGCCTCGAGCCGAAGCCCAACGAGCCCCGCGGCAACATCTTCCTGCCCACCGTGGGCCACGCCCTGGCCTTCATCGAGCAGCTCGAGCACGGCGACATCGTGGGCATCAACCCCGAGACCGGCCACGAGCAGATGGCGACCTTGAACTACACCCACGGCCTCGCCCAGGCTCTGTGGTCCGAGAAGCTGTTCCACATCGACCTCAACGGCCAGCACGGCCCGATGTACGACCAGGACCTCGTGTTCGGCCACGGCGACCTGATCAGCGCCTTCTTCACCGTCGACCTGCTCGAGAACGGCTTCCCGTCCAAGCCCGGCGCCTACGTCGGAGCCCGTCACTTCGACTTCAAGCCCTCGCGCACCGAGCACGAGACGGGCCAGTACGACTCCGCCGCGGCGAACATGGAGATGTACCTGATGCTCAAGGAGCGCGCCCTCGCGTTCCGCCAGGACTCCGAGGTCCAGGAGGCGCTGACGTACTCCGGCATCGACGAGCTCGCCCAGCCGACCCTCGCCGAGGGCGAGTCCCTCACGGACCTGCTCGCGGACCGCTCCACCTTCGAGGAGTTCGACGCGGACAAGGCCGGGGAGCGCAACTTCGGCTTCGTGCGCCTGCAGCAGCTCGCCATGCAGCACCTGCTCGGCTTCCGCGCCTGAGCCACTGATCGAGGCGGATGCCGTGCGGTGCTCGCCGCGCGGTGCGGCATTCGCCCCGCCCCCGCGGCTCCGCCCGCGCAATCGAGAAATGTCCGCTGGGGACCGATGTGGACGATCGCATCGGTCCCCGGGGTGCATTACTCTTCGGCGCTCGGCGCTCGGCGCTCGGCGCTCGGCGCTCGGCGCGGGCCAGGCGGCCCAGTGCGGCCCGGCGCGGCCCGTGTCGGCGCGTGCCGCCCTGAGCCGCCCCGGGGCGTTCGGCGCGTGCCGCCCCGTGACGGCCCGGGGCGGTCTGCGCCGCCCGTGCCGGCGCCGGGTGGTCGCCGTGGCGCCGCGGTTCTGCGCCTCGATCCCCGCCGCGCCGCCCCGTACTCTGGAAACGGCGACATCCCCGCACCCTGCTTCTCGCAAAGGACCTCTCGATGGCACCCACGGTTCTCGGAATCGACTCCTCCACCCAGGCGACCAAGGCACTGCTCGTCGACGCCGAGACCGGGGACGTCCTCGAGGAACGCCGCGCAGCGCACCCCGACGGCACCGAGGTCGATCCTCGGGCGTGGCTGACCGCGGTCGACGAGGCCGCCGGGCCCCTGCTCGAGCGGGCCGACGCGGTGTCCGTCGGCGGCCAGCAGCACGGCATGGTGCTGCTGGATGCCCGCGGCGACGTCGTGCGCGACGCGCTGCTGTGGAACGACACGCGTTCCGCTCCGCAGGCCGAGGCGCTGATCGAGGAGATGGGCGGCGCCGAAGCGTCGGTCGAGGAGATCGGCAGCCTGATGGTCGCCTCCTTCACGGCCTCCAAGCTGCGCTGGGTGCGCGACGAGGAGCCCGACAATGCGCAGCGTGCGGCGAGCGTGCTGCTGCCGCACGATTACGTCTCCCGGCACCTGGCCGGTGGGGGAGAGGCCTTCACCGATCGTGGTGACGCCTCCGGCACCGCCTATTACTCCACGCGCACCGAGAAGTGGAAGCCCGAGCTGGTCGAGCTGGCCCTGGGTCGCTCCCTCGAACTGCCCCGGCTGCCCGGGACCCCGCAGGAGGTCATGGCCCGCACCCCCTCCGGGGCGGCGATCGCCGCCGGCACCGGGGACAACATGGGTGCGGCCCTCGGTCTCTCTCAGAGCGAGGGCGACGTCTCGGTCTCGATCGGCACCTCCGGGGTGTGCGCGATGGTCAGCCCGACCCGCCCGAACGACGCCTCCGGCGCGGTCACCGGATTCGCCGACGCCACCGGGCGGTTCCTGCCCATGGCCACGACGATCAATGCCGCACGCATCCTCGAGGCTGGTCGCGCCCTGCTCGGCGTGAGCCACGAGGAGATGGCAGAGCTGGCGCTGGCCAGCGTGCCGGGCGCGCACGGCGTGACGCTGCTGCCCTACTTCGATGGGGAGCGCACTCCGAACCGACCCGATGCCCGGGCCACCCTGACCGGCCTGAGCACCGCCACCACCCGGCAGGACGTGGCGCGCGCCTACGTCGAGGGTCTGCTCTGCTCCCTGGCCGACGGCATCGCCGCGCTCAAAGGCCGTACCGGTACCGCCGCCGCTCGCATCACCCTGATCGGTGGCGCTGCGCGCAACCAGGCCGTGCAGCGGCTCGCCCCCGCCGTGTTCGGCCGCGAGGTCACGATCGCGCCGGCCGCGGAGTACGTGGCGCTCGGCGCCGCCCGGCAGGCCGCCTGGGCGCTCGCCGAGACGCCGGAGCCCCCGGCCTGGGAGGTCACCGGCAGCCGCATCGTCGAAGCGGAGCCGACGCCTGAGGTGCTCGGGGCCTACCGCGAGCTCAAGGAGCGCACCGAGGGGTGGGCCCGAACCGACTGATCCCGCTCCGACTCGCGAGCCGCACTGCACCCCATCTGAAACTTTCGGATGGGGTGCTTTGCTGTGCTGGCTATAACGTCCTGGTGGCGGGGCATTGACCGCCACGCCCTGCCTGGCCTAGCCTGAGCGTCATCGAAAGTGCACTGAAAGATTTCACTCAGTGATAGTGGCCGACGTGCCGGATATCCCGGTGCCGGACACGTCAGCGCCTGTCACGTCAGAGCCGGACACACCAGAGCCAGGACCAGTCGAGCCGAGCGGACCCCACCGCACGCTCGAGAGCCGTGCGAAGGAGCACCCCATGACCGTTGCCCCGTGGAGAGACCCCTCGGTGGGCGTCGAACAGCGCGTTCAGTCGCTGCTGGCAGACCTCAGCCCCGAAGAGAAGATCGCCCAGCTCGGAAGCTACTGGAAGCGCCCGGAGATCGGGGACGCCGAAGGGTTCGCCCCGATGCAGTCCACCTTCGACGAGGGCCGTGACCCCTTCGAGGACGCGGTCCAGCACGGGCTCGGGCATATCACCCGCCCTTACGGCAGTGCCCCCCTGACCTCCGAGGAGGGGGTGGCGAACCTGCGCCGCCTGCAGGTCGCGGTCACCAACGGCTCGCCCCACGGCATTCCCGCGATCGCGCACGAGGAATGCCTGACCGGGATCATGGCCCACGAGGCCACCACCTATCCCGCCGCCATCGCCTGGGGAGCCTCCTTCGATCCCGAGCTGATCGGCGAGATGGCCGGCCGGATCGGCCAGGACATGCGGGCGCTGGGCGCTCACGTCGGCCTCTCGCCGGTGCTCGACATCGTGCGCGACTACCGCTGGGGCCGCATCGAGGAGACCATGGGGGAGGACCCCTATCTCACCGGCGTCCTGGCCACCGAGTACGTCAAGGGCCTGCAGTCCTCCGGCGTCATCGCCACGCTCAAGCACTTCGCCGGCCACGCCGCCTCCCGCGCCGGTCGCAACCACGCGCCCGTCTCCATCGGGATGCGCGAACTGCACGAGATCGACCTCGTCCCCTTCGAGATGGCCGTGCGGCTGGGCAAGGTCGGTGCGGTGATGAACTCCTACGCCGACATCGACGGCGTCGCCCCCGCCGCCAGCCGCTGGTTGATGACCGAGCTGCTGCGCGACACCTGGGGATTCGACGGCACCGTGGTCTCGGACTACTGGGCCGTGAACTTCCTGCAGTCCATGCATCGCGTCGTGGAGACCACGAGAGAGGCCGCCGTGACCACACTGCGTGCCGGCATGGATGTCGAACTGCCCGAGACCAACACGTTCCCGGAGCTCCTGGACGCAATCCGCGAGGGCGAGCTCGAGGTCGAGGTGCTCGATACTGCGGTGCGCCGGGTGCTGCGCCAGAAGGTCGAACTGGGTCTGCTCGATCCCGATTTCGACCCGGCCACCACCGGTGAGGCGATCGACCTCGACCCCGCCGAGAACCGCGATCTCGCGCGGCGGGTCGCCGAGGAGTCGATCGTGCTCCTGCGCAACGAGGCGGCGGCTCTGCCGCTCGCCGCGACCGGTCGCATCGCGCTCGTCGGCCCTAGTGCCGTGCAGCCTCGCAGCTTCCTGGGCTGCTACAGCTTCACCAATCATGTGCTGTCCCGCCTGGAGGACAACGGCACCTCGGTCGAGGTGCCCTCGCTCGCCGACGCCCTGGCCATCGAGTTTCCGGCCGCGACCCTCACCACCGTCGCCGGAACGGACTTCACCGGGACCGACACCTCCGGCATCGCCGAGGCAGTCACCGCCGCCGAAGCGGCCGACGTCGCAGTCCTCGCCGTCGGCGACATCGCGGGCCTGTTCGGCGCCGGCACCTCCGGGGAAGGCTGCGACGTGGCCGACCTCCAGCTGCCCGGTGCCCAGCACGAGCTCGTCGAGGCAGTCCTGGGCACCGGGACCCCGGTGGTCCTGGTGCTGGTCACCGGTCGCCCCTATGCCCTGGGCGCGTACGTGGACCGATGCGCCGGGATCGTGCAGGCCTTCATGCCGGGCGAGGAGGGCGGCAGCGCCCTCGCCGGAGTGCTCTCGGGCCGCGTGAACCCGTCCGGCCGCCTGCCGATCGGGATCCCCCGGGGCATGGGCGGTCAGCCCGGCACCTACCTCGCCCCCGTGCTCGCCTGGGTCAGCGACGGCATCTCCAACATCGACCCCAAGCCGCTGTACCCCTTCGGCTTCGGTCTCGGATACTCGCGCTTCGAGTACTCCGACCTGCAGCTCTCGGCCGACGAGATCGCGCCCGACGGCACTGTCGAGATCTCCGGGACGCTCACCAACACCGGGGACACAGAGGGCAAGGAGGTCGCTCAGCTCTACCTCGGCGATCCCGTCGCGAGCGTGGTTCGCCCGCTCAAGCGCCTGGTCGGATTCACCAAGATCGCCCTGGCCGCGGGCGACAGCGCCCGGGTCACGTTCCGCCTGCACGCGGATCGCACCTCGTTCCTGGGCGAGGACCACCGGCGCATCGTCGAGCCCGGCGAGTTCCGCGTACGCATCGCCGCTTCGAGCGAGGACATGACCCTGGAGGGGTCCTTCCGCGTCGCCGGCGAGGTGCGCGTGGTGGGGGACGGTGAGCGGGTGCTGGAGACCCCGGCGGAGGTCGTGGTCGGCGGCGACCGGCCCGCTCCGATCGTCACGGCCGGCGCTGGCGCTGATGTGACCACGCCGAGCGCCGGCCAGCGATGATCACCGGCTCCGCTCCGCAGGGGCGGATCGAGACCCTCGAGGTCCACGTCGTCGATCAGGACGGTGGCCCGCTCGCCGATGCCGCGGTGGTCGTCGAGCAGACCCGCCACGCCTTCGGATTCGGCTGCACAGCCTTCCAGATGCCGGTGACCGAGGCCGAACTGGACGCGGATCGGGACTCGGGGGACGGTGCTGCGCTGGCTGCGCTGTGGCTGGACCTGTTCAACATGGCGACCCTGCCGTTCTATTGGCGCTGGTTCGAGCCCGTGCCCGGAGGAAGCACGGACGCCGCGCGGCTGCGCGCCCTGGCCGAGCACCTGCGTGCACGCGGCGTACGGCTCAAGGGCCATCCGCTGCTCTGGCACACGCTCGCACCGACCTGGCTCGCAGAGCGCGATGACCAGGGCGTCGAGGAGGCCATCCGGGCCCGCATCACGCGCGAGACCGGCGAGTTCGCCGGGCTCATCGATCAGTGGGATGCGATCAACGAGACGGTCATCCTGCCGGTGTTCGAGGCCGAGGAGAACGCAGTGACGCGCCTGGCGCAGGCCCGCGGGCGGATGCACGTGATCCGCCTGGCCTTCGAGACGGCACGGGCGGCGGACCCCGCCACCCGCCTGGTGCTCAACGACTTCGACCTCACCCCCGCCTACGAAGACGTGATCGAGGAGTGCCTGGAGGCAGGTGTGCAGATCGACGCGATCGGTCTGCAGACGCACATGCACAAAGGCTACCGGGGCCAGGAGCAGATCGCCGAGGTGCTCGAACGGTTCTCGAGATTCGGCCTGCCCCTGCAGATGACGGAGACGACGCTCGTCTCCGGGGATCTCATGCCGTCGCACATCGTGGACCTCAACGACTACCTGGTCGACTCGTGGCCCTCGACGCCGGAGGGGGAGCAGCGGCAGGCGGAGGAGCTGGTGGAGCACTACCGGACCGTGCTCTCCCATCCCGCGACCGAGTCGCTGACCTACTGGGGCCTGGACGATGCGACGGCGTGGCTGGGAGCGCCCGCCGGGATGGTGCGGGCCGACGGCACGGCGAAACCGAGCTACCACGCGTTGAAGCAGCTCATCACCGAGGACTGGTGGGTGCGTCGCCAGGAGCATCGCAGCGACGCCGCGGGCGTCGTGCGCGTGCGGGGGTTCGCCGGCGACTATCGCATCGAAGTGGCCGGACAGGTCCAGGAGGTGGCGGTGCCGCGCGGCGGTGGCGTCATCCGGCTGGCTGCGGCTCCGGCGCGGGCCTGACGAACTGCTCGGTGAGCAGCCGGGACACCGGCCGCTCCGAGTTCCACAGCGCGAAGGTCAGCAGTGAGCCCGTCAGCAGCAGGGCGAATCCCCCGACGACGAACGTCAGTCCCACCGTGAGTACGCCGAGGGACAGCAGTGCGAGCGTGGACAGGGGCCGCGCGAACAGGGTGAAGACTGCCAGTCGCAGTACGTCGACGAATCGGAAGGTGAACTGCGAGGAGATGGTCAGCGCCCGGACCAGCACCAGCAGCACCAGCACCCCCAGGACGAGGAAGGCGCTGCTGAGACTCGCCGTCCCGAGCACCTTTCCGTAGGAGATGTTCGCGCTGAGAACCGCGAGGATGACCGTCGCGGGCAGCGCGAGCTTGAGGGAGTCCACCACGGTGGCCCGGTAGCCGCGGAGGAACCGCGATGCCGGCACCAGGTCGCTGTCCGTGCTGCGGGCGCGCCAGGCGTGCAGTGCAGCGGTCACCGCGGGGGCGACCGGGAGCGTGGCCAGGACCAGCACCATGACGTGGGAGGCATCCGGGGTGAGGAGTCCCCAGGCGAGCACTGTCGGCGCGCACGCGAGCACCAGCAGCACGTCGATCACCACGAGCCAGTAGACGCCCTCGGTGAGGGCGGTGAAGACGCTGCGGGGCGGGCGAGGGGGCGTCATTGCTCCTCCTGTCGGGACGTATGCACGGGGTGGAGTGCGGCCAGTATGGCGTGCTTGAACGAAACTTTCGACCTCTGCAGGGCGTGTCGTTGCGAGAATGTGACCTCGCCCGAGGTGGTGAAATCAGGGTGCTCGGTCAGCGACCGGAGCATTTCTCCAGGCCATCACCCCGGAGTGAAGTGGGCCGGGGCAGGTGTAGGCGGTTTTGTCGACTCGCCGCAGGCTCTTGACCCGGCACGATGCGGGCATTAAGTTAACCTCCACACCGAAACTTCAGCGAAAGTATTGGTGGTCGGATGATGCCGTGATGACGCGGCATCGCGCAGTGACTCGGATCGACGGACGGTCAAGAACGACCGTCCTCGTCCGTCCGGCACCCGCAGGGCCCGCGGACCCCACAGGGAGCAGGCCCATTCGGGCGGCCCAGCAGTGCCCCAGTGATCAGGCTTCACCACTTCGGTCGCCCCGACATCTCGGCGTGACCCCTCTCGACGAGGAGACGGCAATGACGACGCCCCACCCCTTCCATCTCTCCCCGACCCGACGCAGCTTCGTCGGCCTCTCCGCGGCAGCCTTCGGCACTCTCGCCCTGGCTTCCTGCGGGTCCGGCTCCGGTGCCGACGAGGGGGTCGACGTCGACTCCCAGAGCGTCGGCGCGATGGAGGACTACGCCGCCGATACCCAGTTCATGGCGAGTGAGCCGATGACGGTCAGCATGCTGTGGACCGATTGGCCCGAGGTTCCGGTCGAGGATTCCTGGCGGATCTTCGAGCGCATCAAGGAGCTCACGAACGTCGAGATCACGCTCACGCACATCCCCTTCAGCGACGCCACCGAGAAGCGCAGCCTGCTGATCAGCGCCGGTGACGCCCCCACGCTGATCCCGCTGGTCTACACCGGGGAGGATGCCGCCTTCGTCTCCTCCGGTGCGGTCGTGCCGCTGAGCGACTACGTCGATCGCATGCCGAACTTCCAGAAGTACGTGGAGGAATGGGATCTCGGCGAGATGATCAACAACCTCAGGCAGGCCGATGGCAAGTACTACATGGTGCCGGGCCTGCAGGAGGTCTCGGTTCCGGTGTTCAGCCTCGTGATCCGCAAGGATGTCTTCGAAGAGGTCCTGGGGGCGGTGCCGGACACCTGGGACGAGCTGCGGGAGGGCTTGGTCCTGATCAAGGAGAAGTACCCCGATTCGGTGCCGCTGGCCGATGGCTTCGAGGCCCAGTCCATGCTCAACTACGCCGCCCATGCGTTCGGCACCAAGGCCGGGTGGGGATTCGGGGACGGGGCCATCGACGCCGAGGGCGATGAGCTGGTCTATGCCGCGACCACCGATCAGTACAAGTCCCTGGTCGAGTTCTTCCGAGGACTGGTCGAGGACGGTCTGATCGACCGGGAGTCGCTCACCGCCTCGAACGATGGCAGCGGCGCGGCGGACGTCAGCGAGAAGTTCGCGAACGAGACCTGCTTCGCGGCGTCCGGATCCTCCGGCACCGCGATCGAATTCGCGCAGGCCCTGAACGAGACCGTCGGCGAAGGGAACTACTCGGTCACCCTCATCCCGCCGCCGGCCGGTCCTGCCGGCAACAACGTCGAGCCTCGCAACTTCTGGCACGGCTTCATGCTCGGCTCGGAGATCACGAAGTCCGAGAACTTCCTGGCCACCCTGCAGTTCGCCGACTGGCTCTACTTCAACCCGGAGGCGCGCGAGATGCTGCGCTGGGGGGAGAAGGACACGAACTACACGAAGGCGCAGGACGGCACCATCGAGCTGATGGACGAATTCTCGCTGGACGACTACAGCCTCAACGCCGGCGCTGAGACGGACATCAAGACGGACCTGGGCTATTCGACGTTCCCGGCGGAATCCACCGAATCCCGGGCGCTCAAGGAGTCCTACAGCACGCCCGAGTTCGTCCAGTACATCGATGACGTGCTCACCGTGCGCACCCCTCGTGAGCCGATCCCGCCCGCGCCCCTGGACGAGACCGAGCTCGAGCAGGCTTCGCTGCTGGCCACCCCCATCAAGGACGCCGTGGACACCGCGACCCTGCAGTTCATCATGGGTGAGCGCGACATCAGTGAATGGGATGCCTTCGTCGGTGAGCTGGAGGCGGCGGGTCTTCCCCGGTACCTCGAGCTGCTCAACGGCGCTCGTGAGCGGTTCGTCGAGGCCAACGGGTGATCGGGGCGGGACGGTCGGCGGCGGAAGGAATGCCATGACCATGACCCAGTCCTCGGGTATCGCGGCGCAGGAGGCTGCCCCGCGACGCCCCGCTCTGAAGCGTCGGCCGGGTGGCTGGAAGCGCGCGTTGAAGCGCGACTGGCCGTTGTACTCGCTGGCGGTGCTGCCGCTCATCTTCCTCGCGATCTTCCGCTATCTCCCGATGCTCGGCAACGCGATCGCGTTCCGACGCTTCCGGCCGGGCGGGAACATCTTCGGCGACGAGTGGGTGGGCACGCTCTACGTCGAGATGTTCATCAACGACCCCGCGTTCTGGAACGTCTTCGCCAACACCGTGATCATCGGCGGGATGACCCTCGTGGTCTGCTTCCCGCTGCCGATCATCCTGGCGCTGATGCTCAATGAGGTCCGGCGGCGCCACTTCAAGAAGATCGTCCAGTCGATCAGCTACCTTCCGCACTTCCTCTCGGTCGTGATCGTGGTCGGGATGGTCTATCAGCTGCTCTCCCTGGAGGGCACGGTGAACCAGATCTCGACGGCCTTCGGCGGTGATGCGGTCTCGTTCCTGCAGAAGGCCGAGTGGTTCCGGCTGATCTATGTCGCCTCCGAGGCGTGGCAGACCGTCGGCTGGGGCACGATCCTGTATCTCGCGGCGTTGACCGCGGTGGACGACGCCCTCTACGAGGCCTCCCGGATCGACGGCGCGAACCGCTGGCAGCAGACCTGGCATGTGACGCTCCCGGGCATCCGGCCGACGATGGTCACGCTGCTGATCCTGAACATCGGCAACTTCCTCAATGTCGGGTTCGAGAAGGTGCTGCTGCTGTACAACCCGATGACCTATGCGACAGGCGACGTGATCTCCACGTACCTCTACCGGGTCGGACTGGTCTCGAACAACCTCAGCTATGCGGCCGCCATCGGACTGTTCCAGGCGATCATCGGGTTCGCCATGGTGATGTCGGCCAACTTCATCTCGAGACGATTGGTGGGGACGAGCCTGTGGTGATCGAAGCATTCCAATCCGACGCGCCGCGCAAGGTCGCCGTGGAGCCCCGTAGCACCCGGATCAAGGACTCCACCTCCTATCGGGTCTTCACCGTGCTGAACATGACGGCTCTGCTGGTCATGTGCGCCCTGATGCTCTACCCGTTCATCATGCTCCTGGCGCAGTCCTTCAGCTCGGCGGGCGCGATCAGCGCGGGGAAGGTCAGCCTCGTCCCGGTGGATTTCAACCTCGACACGTACCGGGCGGTGGCCAACAACGGCGACTTCTGGCGCAGCTACGGCAATACCGTGCTCTATACGGTGATCGGCACGACCATCGCCATGGTGCTGACCACGACCTACGCCTTCGTCCTGTCGAAGAAGCATCTGAAGGGCCGCAGCCTGCTCATCGGCATCGCGGTGTTCACCATGTTCTTCAACGGCGGCATCGTGCCGAACTACGTGCTGATCTCCTCCCTCGGGATGAAGAACACGATGTGGGCGGTGATCCTGCCGCCTGCTCTGTCCGTGTTCAACCTGCTGGTCATGAAGGCGTTCTTCGAGAACCTGCCGTCAGAGCTCGAGGAGGCCGCCCACATCGACGGCCTCAGCTGGTTCGGGATCTTCTTCCGGATCGTGCTGCCGCTGTCCAAGGCGGTCATCGCCACGATGGTGCTGTTCTACTCGGTGCAGTACTGGAATGACTGGTTCGGGGCGTTCCTGTACCTCGATCGCACGGACCTGTTCCCTGTGACGCTGTTCCTGCGGAATCTGATAGCCGGCGCCTCCACGGCGGCGTCCGAAGGCGCAGCCATGTCCGGGTCGAGCGTCGGCGACATCAACGCCAACATCCAGTCGGTGACGATGATCCTGATCCTCATCCCGATCCTGTGCGTGTATCCGTTCGTGCAGCGATACTTCGTCTCCGGCATCATGCTCGGCTCGGTCAAGGGCTGACACGCGAGCTCGGACGTCCGCGGGCGGCTGCTTCTCGGAGCGACCGCCCGCGGACGTCGAGAGAGTTCTCCGATCAGCTCACAGAAAGTGACCGAAAAACACGTCGAAACTCCGGACTGTGTTTAGGCTGGGGGCACCATCCGCCACGGTCACGTGACCGGACCCGACTATCCTCCTGGATGTCGGCGCCGACGGGGGTGCTGTGTCGAGAGATGAAGGTGTGGACATGTCAGAGGACGCTGCCCGGCACGGCCGGGTCACCCTGAAGGACGTCGCCGAGAAGGCGGGCGTCTCCTTGGCCACGGCATCGAAGGTGATGAATGCTCGTGCCGACGTGCGCGATTCGACCCGCGAGGAGGTCGCCGAGGCGGCCCGCGAACTCGGCTATCAGCCCAAGCGGCGCGAGTCGGACCGACGGCGTTCGGTGATGATCCACTTCGACACCCTCACCAGCCCGTACGCACTCCAGGTGCTCGAGGGCGCCGAGCGCGCCGCGCGCCGCGCGGACGTCGACCTCCTGGTGATCAGCGTGGACGAGCGCGGCGAGGGATATGCCGGGCCCACTCGTGCGCAGATGGCCGATATCGCGGCCCGCGGCATCGAAGGGCTCATCGCCGTGACCTCCCCGATCGGCACCCAGCACGCCCGGTGGAGCAAAGACCTCAAGCTGCCGCTGATCGCGGTGGACCCCGTGACGATCGGTCCCGATACCAAGGGGGTCGTCACCATCTCGGCGACCAACTGGGAGGGGGGCTCGCTGGCGGTCCAGCACCTGCTCGACCTCGGGCACACCCGGGTCGGGATCATCGGGGGCCCGGAGGGCTCCGTGCCGGCCCGTCAGCGCGTCCAGGGCTACCACAGCGCCCTCGCGCAGGCGGGGATCCCCGTCGACCCCCAACTCATCGAGCACGGCTCCTTCGGGTATGAGGACGGCCAGCGCAGTGCGGAGCGACTCCTGCGTCTGCCCGAGCCGCCGACGGCGATCTTCGCCGTGGCGGACACCCTCGGCGTGGGCGCGCTGCGGGCGGCCCGTCAGCACGGCGTGAGTGTTCCCGAGGAGCTCAGCGTGATCAGCTTCGACGACACGATGATCGCCAGCTGGACGCATCCGCAGCTCACGGCGGTGCGTCAGCCCTTGTTCTCGATGGGTCAGGTCGCCGTCGAGCGGCTGCTCGCGCTCTCGTCGGATCCGGGGTTGTTCGCCCACCCCTTCAAGCTCGAGACGCATCTCGTCCAGCGGGAATCCACGGCTCCCCGCGTGGAGGCGGCGGCCCAGGATCGAGCGTGAGCTCACTGCTCGCGCGTAGCCGCTGAGGGTCGGACGAGCCCGGGCCTCATGGCCCCAGCGCACTGTGGTTCGATGCTTTCGTCGTTGACGTGCCAGAGGTGCGCTCATCCGGGGTCTGGGCTCCTCACATACGGCCGACGCCTGGGCTTCGAGGCAATCAACGGGAACTCCTTGCTGAGTTCGCTCAGAAGATGTAGGACCCGTCTCTGTTCTTCTGGGGAAAGTTGTTGCCGCCTCTTGCGACGTCTTCTCAGATGCTGTATTCGCGCGCGTTCGGGCGCCCGTAATAGATGGCCGCCCGTCCTCCTTGCTGAATTGGCGCGATTGCTGTATGGGCGACTAAGCGCGAATTTATTACAGACAGCTGCACCCCTTGTCGAGACGACCCATGTGCGATACGACCTGCAGTGGAGCCGCTCTTGTCGTCCGTCGAAGCCCTTGCTGAACACGCTCACGTGATGTACAGGGTGCATTGAGAGTGTTTTCAGAAGGTTCGTTCATGTCCCTTGACGGGCCCCCTCAGCTTGGGGTTGGCTGAGAGTTGTGACAGATAGCGCAACGTGGAATGCACGACACCTCGGCGCGAACTGCACATCACCGCGAAGCGTGCCGGACGGCACTGCGACGTGGACTGCACAGCACCGCGGCGAGGCTTTGTTCTTCGCCGCGGCAGCGCTATGTCGGACGCAGAGCTAGGGAGATTCATCATGGTCAGTCCCGTACACGCACCGCCTACAGAGAGCATCCCTCCACCTCGAAGATGGCGCCTCTGGCGCGACCGGATCGCCAAGGGGGTAGCGGCCGGTGCAGCGGGAGTGCTCTTCGCCTCCGGGTCCGCCTCGGCGCTTGGTCTGGACACCTATCCCGAGGAGCCGACGGAGGCCGAGGCGAGCGTTGCAGGGATGTCCCTCGGCGGCGAAGACCTCTTCGGCCTGGCGCAGTCGCAGGCCGGCTCGGAGTCCGACCCCGGGCCGAACACCGAGGCCTTCAACGGAGCAATCGGCGGCGGGGAAGTCGTCGATTTCGGATCCGGCTACCAGATCCCGCTCGCCGACTTCCTCGAGTTCGGCGAGGCTGGCGTCGTGCAGAGCCAGTCGACTGCATCTGACGGCCAGAACGGTGAGGCCATCACCGGAATCGCCGGAGCAGACGGCGGGCTCACCCTCGACGGGACCGACGGTGAGTTCGGCACTGCTCGGATCAACCTGCTCTCGATCCTCGAGGCCAGCGGAGCCGACACCATCACCGATGAGATGGTCGATCGAGCCGAGCTGAACTTCGGACTGGGCGGTGCGTGGGTCGAGGCGATCGACGGCGAGTTCCAGGACCCCGACGCCGTAGGCGAGTTCGGCCAGTACCGCGTCGGCGATCTGAACCTCGAGCTCCACTCACCCGCCATCGACGCAGCCGGCGACGGCCTGAGCGATGCCGCCGGTCAGATGGAGCAGGAGGTCACCGACACCATCAACGACACCCTGGATCTCGGCAGCGCACTGCCGGTGCCGGGGCTGACCGTGGAGACCGAGGTATCCAGCACCCTCCAGGAGGACGTGCTCGACGCGACCCTCCTCGGCCCCATCGCCACGGATGATGGCCTGGCAGAGATCAATCTCGGCGAGGGCACCGTCATGGTGGACCTGGCCCGGATCGGTGGCAACGATGACGGTGTCATCGATCGCCCCGTCGGCATCAACAACCAGGACCCGAACACCGAGCTCATCGACGACGAGACCTACCCGTTCGTCGCGAGCAGTGTGCACGACGTCATCGAAGAGGTCGTGGACCTCTCCGTCGGTACCGCGATGGACTCGTTGGAGAGCGTGAGCGTCTCCTCCTCGGTCACGGCTCCTGACGGCACCACGGCATCGTGGGACATGACGCTGAACGGGGAGGTCACCAACTTCGAGTGCACCCCGGGCGGTCTCACCGGAGCGGTGACCTGCGCGACCCTCGAGGGCGCGATGAGCGCCATGGGTCCGGTCATGTCGCCGATCAACGACGCACTCTCCGACCCGGAAGGTGTGATCTACCAGGCATTCACCACCATCAAGACGGATCTCATGACCGTCCCGGTGCGGGCTGCTCTCGATCCGTTCCTCGAGCTGATCGCCTCGAACCTCTTCTCGGTGCAGATCAACCACCAGGAGGTGCAGACCTGCGAGATGCCCGATGGCACTGAGGCAACCTCAGGGCTGGAGGTCTCGGCATTGAGCATCGGGGTCCTGGATGGCACAGCACGCCTGGGCATAGGTAATGCCGGCGTGCGGATCGATGCCTGTGACCTTGCTGCTGAAGAGCCCGTGATCGACGCCTCGACCCCGGCTCCGGCCGGTGGCGAGTCGACTCTGACCGGTGAGGGCTGGACTCCGGATACCGACGTGTCCGTGCAGCTGACCGATCCCGACGGCGCCCCCGTCGGCGATCCGGTCACTGTCACCACGGACGAGAACGGTGCCTTCCCCGAGGGCACGGTGCTGCCGGTTCCCGAGGATGCGACCCCGGGCGATGGCTTCACCGTCACCGCGACGGATCCTGAGGGCAACGAGGCCACCGACACGCTCGAGGTCACCGAGGCCGATGCGGCCGAGGTCACGATCGACGCGTCCTCGCCGGTGGTTGTGGGCGATGAGTCCACGCTGACGTCCGAGGGCTGGGCCCCGAACACCGACGTGGCCGTGCAGCTGACCGATGCCGAGGGCAACCCCGTCGGCGATCCGGTCACCGTCTCCACCGATGAGAACGGTGCCTTCCCCGAGGGCACGGTGCTGCCGGTCCCGGAGGATGCGACCCCGGGTGACGGTTTCACCGTCACCGCGACCGATCCCGAGGGCAACGAGGCGACCGACACGATCTCGGTCGTCGCAGCGGATGCTCCGCTGGTCGATGCCTCCTCGCCGGCTCCGGCCGGTGGCGAGTCGACTCTGACCGGTGAGGGCTGGACCCCGGACACTGACGTGTCCGTGCAGCTGACCGATCCCGAGGGCAACCCCGTCGGCGATCCGGTCACCGTCACCACGGACGAGAACG